>CAWGJM010000055.1:0-277134 GCA_963822795.1 uncultured Alphaproteobacteria bacterium | reverse complement strand
TCAAAAGCTGATTGGTCTGTTGGATTATGTGGAGCAAGTCGTTCGTCTCGATGAACGAGTTGCTTTCAAACTTTCAGAATACCATTTGCCGGACGGAGACGACTTTTGCCGTGTTGCAAGACGACACACAGAATTTCTTCCTGGCGTACGCCACGATCACAACGACGAGGATGGACCAGTTTGGCTGGAAGTCGAACGGCTTTCACGAAAAGAGCCGCCGGCCCGACCTGATGAAATAGCCGATTGGATCGCGGTATCGAGCGACCCAGCAAAGGCACCCGACATCCGATCTGAGCGATTAATAACGGTAACCGCCATTGAAAAAGAAGCCGCGATTGCCTCAGGCACGGCTCGTCCGAATGATGTGCTTGAAGCGCCGAGAAAGCGTGGCGACACCGCCAATCCGCGCCGCCTCAGTACGATCTAAAACTTCGGCTCGAAGACCGTCCCGCGATTTTGGAGCAGATCCAGCGCTGGATCGCTGGGCCTTGGACAGAGTGGTCCACATCCGAGCTGCCGAGACGTCGGACGATTTCTCTGTATCAAAGACTGTACAAAATCTTTCAGCTCCTTGAGGTCGGCGGCGCCGAAAGCCCTATCGAAGTCATATGGGGTATTGGTGGTGTCGACTGGCAGAAAGATGGACGCATTGTCGATCGCCCGTTGCTAGAACGTCGCGTCGACATCGAACTCGACGATAAGCGCGGAGGTCTAATCAGGGTCCGTCCAGCCGGCGCTGATGCTCAATTCGATCTAAAACCTTATGAGGAACTAGGCTGCACAAATCTTCCCAGCCTAGCCGACTTAAAGCGACGCGAGATTTCAGCGGGGCCGGAGAAAACGAGGGAGTTTCTCCGTTTGCACGTGAGAGCTTTGAACCAATCCTGTCAGCCGCTGCCGCTCGCCTTGATCACGACGGATGCTATGTTCCCGAACAAGTCGACGTTCCTGATTCCAAGGCAAAGTCAGCGGTCACTCCGCTCACCGTGACGGATAGATGGGTTCTCTTCTCGCGGCCGCGGTCGCAACATATTGTGCTCCAGGATATTGATCGCTTACGCACCTCAACCGCGGCCAAAGAGACCCTTGAAGGGCTTCCCGAACGTCTCGTGACTGAACCGGCCATTGAAGTCTCACCCGATGGCTGGATGCCGCTCAGCACCCGCATCGGTGGTTCGGGTGAAGCGTCAGCGCCGGCCGAACAGAGCAGTGATCAACTGGACGTGTTTTTTCCAAAACCGTTCAACGATGACCAACTGGAGATTATCCGCCGATTGTCTAAAGCCGACGGCCTTGTTGTCCAAGGGCCTCCCGGCACCGGCAAAACTCACACGATCGCCAACCTGATTTGTCACGCGATGGCGACGGGCCAACGCGTATTAGTGGTATCTCGCGGCGAAGCCGCCCTTTCCGTCCTCAAGGAACAGCTTCCGAAGGAAGTTCAGCCCCTTTCAATCGCGGTGCTTTCAAGCGAGCGAGAGGGGCTCCGTCAGGTCGAGGGGGCAATCCGCGAGATCCAAGGCGTTGTAGAAGGGACTCAGCCCCAAAACAGACGAGCGACGATCCATCGTCTGGAAGCGGAATTGGATGGATTGAGAAATCGCGTCACAGCCATCGACGCCGAATTGGACGAGATTGCCTTGGCGCACCTGACCAAGGTCGGGCCACGGGGCGACCTTCCCGCCGAGCTTGCCAAGCGAATTGTCGCGGAACGCGAGGCTTTTTGTTGGTTTGTAGATCGCCCTGTGCTCTTTGCGGCAGAAGCGGCACTCGACGAAAAAGATGTTGCTGCGTTATTCGCAGCACGTATCCGGTGCGGTGATCTGATTGATTACCTCCATGTAACCCTGCCGTCTCCCGCGGACCTTCCCGACGCCGCCGACGTCGCGGGCTGGCACAATGACCTCGTCGCCGCCGCGGAGCACCACAAGGCCGCCACAGGCGGCCCTGTCCGTAACTTGAAGGTCACCGTAGCCAATACGGCCAGCGCACTAGCTTGCGCTCATATGCTCGATAGTATGAAGCAAGCGTATCAATCGACGAATGACGCGTCATGGCTTGATCCTTTCCGACGCGCGCGCCTTTCCGGATCGGCAAACGTCTGGAGCGAACGTTTGCAAGAGCTCCTCTTGGAATGGACCGCCGTCGATCTCGAGCGTGCCCAGCTGATGCGGCGGCCGGTAACAATACCCGAGGGTTTGATCGACAACTCTGACGCTCGTGAAGCAATCACTCGGGCGGCCGGCGGACAGCGGTTATGGTCACTCATGTCGATAGGCAAAGGAGCAGCGAAAGGTCTCGTTGCTGACGTTCGCATCAATGGTGGTCCTGTCAAAGACGATGACGCTGCCACCTGGCAACATGTGCAGGCCGTTATTTCAAATCTCGTGCGGCAGCGAGAACTGCGCGCACAATGGGACGTCTTTGCAGCAGAGGTGGGCGCCCCACTTTGGGCCAACGCCAAACCGTCGATCGAAATTGCGAAAGGCGTCTTGACGATTTGTGATGATGCGCGTCAATACGCCTCATCACTTTCGAACCTAATCTCGAATGAATTTGCGCCCGAGCGATTAGCAAACGATCCCGCCCTTTGCGAAGCGATCTCAAGTCAAATACGGGCTGCAACCACTAGCATCCGGCTGGCAGCCGCTGAGCAGCACCGCCAGCGCCTGCTGGGCATTTTGGGGAATAATGATCGACTCTCCACGCTTGCGAGACAGCTTTTTCAGGACTTCCTCGGAAGACCTGCTGTTACCTCAGACAAGATTGCTCAAGTATGGAGAAGTCTGCTCAACGGCCTTGCCCGACTTAAAGAACTTACGCCCGACTTCGCGACAATCGCGCGTGTAACGCGCACGATAGCCGATGCTGGCGCCCCCTCATGGGCGGCGGTGCTGGCGACCGAGATCGCTGTAGGGGCCGATCCCCGGACGTCTTCCAATTGGCGAGAGGCTTGGGATCATGCTGCGGCCGACGCCGCACTGACCCGCATCGATGCCAGAGACCATCTCATGAAGCTCGCGCTCGAGCGCGAGGCGGCAGAAAAACGTTGCCGGCAGTTATTCGGGGAACTGGTACGCGAGCGAACCTTCTATCAACTGGAGCGTCGTCTATCGCCCGCCATTAAATCTACGCTCGTAGAATTTGTCCGGGCACTCGCAAGGATAGGCCGCGGTACGGGAAAGACGGCATGGACGCATCGACGCACGGCTCGCGACGCTATGGCAAAATGTTACAGCGCCGTACCGTGCTGGATAATGCCGACCTGGAGGGTTGCGGAACAGCTACCCGCTGAGCTGGGAGCGGTTGACCTTGTGATTATCGACGAGGCGTCCCAGTCAGACGTGACCGAATTGCCCGCGCTTTTGCGTGGAAAAGAAAATCCTCGTCGTCGGCGATGACCGGCAAGTTAGTCCTACGGCGCCTTTTGTTACTCAAGAAAAAATCGCCCAACTACGACACCATTACTTAGGTGACATGCCTTTCAAAAGCCTGATGGAGCCGGGCGAAAGTATCTACGATCTGATGCGCGCGGTTTTCCCGAACGAGCGACTGATGCTGAAAGAGCATTTCCGTTGCGTCGAACCCATCGTCCGGTTCTCGATGCAGTTCTATCCTGAAAAGATGATCCCACTCCGCGTCCCGGAGGCCCACGAACGGCTTGATCCTCCACTTATCGACATTTACGTGCCACACGGCCGCCGCGGAAAAAAGAAAGTCAATGCAGCGGAAGCCGATGTTATTGTCGACGAGATTGCGAAGCTGACGGCCCGGCCCGAAATGCGCACGCGGACGATTGGCGTCATTTCGTTAATAGGAGCAGAGCAGGCCGAGTTCATTCGTTCTCGTCTATCCGAGACAATTGGCGAAGAGATTATGCAGCGTCACTCGATCCTTTGTGGTGACAGCGCGACGTTCCAGGGAAGCGAGCGGGACATCGTCTATTTGTCGATGGTCGCTGACTCCGCCAATAAAACGGCTCTTACCATGCTCCGCTACGAGCAGCGCTTTAACGTGGCTGTATCGCGAGCGAGAGATCGCGCCGTCCTTGTGAGGTCCGTGCGACGAGAAGAGCTCAATCCCAATGATCTCAAGGCTCGTTTAATTGCGCACTTTGAAAATCCGATGCCCGAGATCGAGGGCATTGAAGATGCTTTGTCCATTTGCGACTCCGACTTTGAGCGCGATCTTATGGGGCGTTTGCTAAAACTTGGCTACAAGGTCCGGGGGCAAGTCGGTTCTTTAGGTTATCGCATCGATATGGTTGTGGAAGGCGCTAACCGGCGACGCCTTGCGGTCGAGTGTGATGGGGATCGCTATCATGGGCCTGAACAATGGCGCCAAGACATGCGGCGGCAACGGGTCCTCGAAAGGGTTGGTTGGAGGTTTTGGCGCTGCTTCGCGTCCAGCTTCTACCGAGATCCGGACGGCGTCATGAGCGACCTCGTAGGAATGCTCTCCCGTATGGGTATCGAGCCAATGACTCAGCAAAGTGCGGGTCCAACGCAAAATCGGTTTACTGAGCATCGTACAATTTCCGCTCCCGACGAAGTACCGGTTTCGTCGCCCCAAACGGCGAAAATTGACCGGCAAAGTCCCACGGGACCTGAACCGCTGAACGCCGTCGGCCTAGGTGACAAAGTCGTTCTTTTCTTCGCGGACACAAACAAGCGGCTTTCAGCTCGCCTTTTCGAAGACGGAGAAGATCTTGAAAAAGGGCGTCTTTCCATGCACTCCGTGCTTGGGCGCGTCGTTTGTAGTGGCGAAGAAGGTGATGAAATCGAGTTTTCCGAAAGTGGTCGCGCTCGCAAGGTTCTAATCGAGAGCGTCGAGAAAAGCCTGATATTGGAAATAAACTCGGAAATTGAGCTTCGCGAGCAGAAAGTTGAAAACCCACGTCCGGCTGCGGCGGTCGGCTGACTTATGGCTCAAAGTCGCACCGAGGGCGCTAATCTGACTTTAAGCTTCGATCGGTTGCTCCGCACACTGCTCCCTTCTGGGTGCGCAATTGCCGCCCGTCGCGGCAAAGCAAAGCGCGCCGATGGTTTCAGTGATCGCCGAACATCTGCTCGATGACAAGAGCTTCTCAAAACGTTGGGCCACGGAAAGGGACTTTCTCCTTCCCCGCCGGCCGCGGTGACGAAGCGCGGCATCCCGATGGACCCGACCCGCGCGAAGCCATCCCGATCAAAAAGGTCTGGGACATATACATTCCGGACCTGGACATCGATACGGCGAGCGTAAAAGCGAGGAATTTTCGGTAACAGTATCGATCTTAAACATCAATTCGGTTATCCGTTCCCAGGAGCGGTGCGAACAAGTTAGACAACTCCGTGTCGTCAAACTTGTCCGAGTTTTGAGGCGCCTCACCAAACTTCCGAATAGTCGGTGACTTATCGCTCTCATCATTTATTTCTGCGATCCTCCGGTCGATGACTTCAAACGCTGTTTGCAGCGTATAGGAATTTATTCCGACCTTCGGCGCATATCTTTCCAACGCCTTCTTGTGATCTTCTAGAGTTGATTCCGAATCTATCTCTGCAATGTTTGCACTTAAATTGTCAATGCTTTCTATCACGGCTCGATCACGCGCTGACATGACCGAAGAAGGCATGTGTTCCCTCGCTCCTTCAAGTGCGTCGTAAATGCGATCCAAATCCTCCGGCCACAGATGCCCGTTCAATATATCGACGAGACCATCTTCAAGCTTTCCACAAAGGGTTTCGGATTCCAGAATCCGTGCGTAAGACCCATTTCTAAGGTCACTGATCAACTGTACCAGCGACGTGCTGTCGTCCCACGCACTAAATCCACCCGCTGGCTTCTCTGCAATCTTGAGCGCGACTTCTATAAATCTCCTTTCCTCGCTGGCGGCGTACCACTCCAGCAGCAACTGAAGCCTCGAAGAATTTGAGATATCAAAATGCCGGAATGTTGACGGATCGCGATCGTCTCTCTTCCATACTGGAGTATGCAGGAGGAGTTCAGCTGTGCCCAGAAAGGCACACGCGATCCCCTTCATCATCGGTGCGGTTGAAGATCCCGCACCTTTCGCGTATCTCCACAGCTCCCTCGCCCAATTTCCCTTTTGTGCAGTCGTCGCACAATCTTCGAGCATACCTGCATCATCAAGATATGACGTGATGTAGTCGCGAAGCGACGGATTTACAAAAGACACTCTGCGGTCTCGTATTTCGACGAAACCGCCCTCGAGTATCCGAAGGGTCTCCTCGAAGTCCTTAGGATCGTGCGGTATAGAGAATTTCTTGCACAGATAGGGATGAAGAGCGTTAAAGGACGTTCTTAAATCATCAATCTCAGCACCATACTCGGAGCAAAAAAATAGGCTTAAAAGTAAGTGTCGACACATCGGCGCAATGTGAGTTCGAAAAGCGACATCCCAGATATCGCGTGGATTGTCCAACGCGTTCCTAAATGCGGTTACGTATTGATCAGCGCCGATGTGCCGCACTTGAATTCCGTCGGTCATAGCTTCAATGATTCTTGGGTTATAATTTTTGTGATCCACGATACTAGAGAAAGCCTTCGCGTCCCATAATGCTTGGATATGACCGCGCGGCACGCCAGCGACGAACAAGTGATTGTACAGGATTCTCGCTTTGATCCGCCGTGTGTAAATGCCGACATCGAGCAAGTACTTAGTTATATCAAGGCGGCGATCGGCGAGATGTTCGGAAATTCGCCTCGCCTCCTCAAAAATCGGAGCGCGGGTAGTGAGAACGAATCTAGCGTTCGGGGACGATCGCACTTGCCGGATGAAGCGTGCTAGATCAGAGTCCTTCGCCGCGAGCGCTCGCTTATCCAATGCTGCTCGCCCTAGGAAATCATCGAAGAAGAAGATCTGTTTGCGCGCGTCCACAATAGATGCAAAGCCATCATCGAGACTACGTATTGCGACGTATTCCCAACCTTCGCCTATATAGGCATATGAAAGCATCTCAGCCAACGTCGTCTTTCCGACGCCAGGTGGGCCGGATATAATGACGACATGCTCCGCCTCAAGCTTGTCCCGTGCCTCTTTAAAGCTCGGATTTGGTGCATAGACCTTAACTTTTGTTTCGATTTCTTTTTTCGAAAGAACAGTAAATCGATAGGCGGCTGAGCGGACGATCCGCTCGAGAATGGCCGCACTAGAGAGCCATAACTTTATATTCGCCTGTTCGATTTCGGGGTACTTTCGAATTAGCCCATTCATGTCCGATGGCCCGAGAATGTCGGATTCGCCTTGCAACGCCGGGCCAATTATTTTTATGAGGGACAACTTATTTGTTGGCGTTAACGCACGAGATGTCGTGAGGATATATCGAGCAGGAGAAAGACGATCAATGCTACGCCGTTCCGTCCTCATTGCAGCACTTAGAGAACTGAATGGCGATCCCCCGTAATGTTTGCTCTGAAGTATGATTTTGTTCCCGCCGAACGCATGTCGACCATCTACGCCGCCGTCAGGTCCTGGACCAAAACCCTCGAATCTCACTCCCAGTTCTTTCCCGACTAGATCACGCGACAAATCCTCGAAGTCGGCGGGTGAGAGGTTTGAAAAAGAATAAGACATGTCGCGCTCAGATTTATCGTTGGAGAACCGAGTAGAGGTGAGCAAATCCGCCGCGCCGTTTATTCATAAATGACACCTAGAACGAGTTCGGGCGAATTCCATCACGCGCAGATCCGAAAACTTCCCCTCGACCACTTCGGTTACGATCACCTCAGATGCCCCCAATCCGCCGATGGACTCGAACTGCCGGAGCGACTTTAGCCCAGCCAATGTCGGCCCGACCCGCTTGAAAATACTCGATCCGTCAGTCAGGGTCAGTGCGACGAACTTTCCTTCATAAGCGCTTAGGTCAGCCGGTAGGATGGTCGTTCCGCCAAGAACAATCTGTCCGGGCAAGGCCAACGGCAAAGCACTGTCGTCGCGAACACGGTAAGAGGTCACAATCTTCCGGAGCGATGGCGCATCAGTGATTTGAACCGCTTCTTGCTTTCCCCCTGGTGGTGGAAGGTCATCAAAAAGTACGCCGAGTACCCTGTGAATTTGGGTTTCGCTCGGGTCAAGCATTCGGGTAGGCGGGCTCTTTCTTGGGTCGGGAGTTTGAGCTGCAAGTGCCAGCGCGAATGTATCGCCTTGAGGCCGGAGAAGCCGGCGGGCCAGCACTTCACCTTTGTGCATAGCAATGACGAGGTTGCGATCATTGCCCGGTTTCGGCTCGCTCTCGACTACTACGATAGAGGTCGCCGGAGCTGCAAAGCCCATGTTTTCGTTTTTTAGATAGAATAGTGACTTATTGTCGAACCACGCGCTGTCAAACTTGTCGGATGCTTCGTCCTGCGACCCACCTTTGCTAGGCGCTCCCGTAAAAGCCGCCAAGTCTGGCTGGATGTCGACGGCGAAAGTGGGATGGGTCGCCGGTTTTAAGGTCACAATGTTGCTAGCCGGGGCCACAGCGTCGCGCCATTTCCAACGACGAAACTCCTCATGCATATCCTCTACCCGCCCGCGCAGACGTTTTAGGTTTTCGGCCTCATCCTTTACTTCCTTGTAGGAAATCTTCGTTTTATCCCGGTGATGCGCCTTATTCAGCAACGTAAGGCAACTGGCTCCTTCCTTGAGCGCTGCATCGTTGCAAAAGTCGACCACCGGCTTCTTTCGAAAGAGCTCGTTCGGCGCGGAACGGACCAGCCCTCGCAGCGTCCCAGATAATCCGCGAAGGTTGGCGACTTAGAGGGTGTAGAATAGGCAGGATAAGCTGGATCGTCGAATAAGTCGGCAAGCCGCTGCTCTATAAATATACGAGCATCGATGACGTAATCCTGCGCGCTTGGCGCATTATCGATGTTTCGCTCAAACGCTTCACGCTTGCGATCGAGTTCTTCAATCGCCACCGCCGTCTGAGCGGTGGCGCGCATCTCATTGACGGGATGGACGCTGCGATGCTCCACAAGATCACCCTTGCGAGCTTCTGCTACTGCCATCCGGGCAAATAGCCGATTGTGCGTTGTCAGGATTAACTGAGCTCCCCCCTTCACGACTTCCGGTAGCGTCCGTGCTAGTCGGTCCCGATTGTCATCGTCTAGAAGTTCCTGTGGGTCGTCGAGGATCAATAATTTGAGCCCCCCACGTTCTTTGTGCACGTGTTCCCAGAACGCAAGGAAAAAGCCGACAAGGCTTGCGCGTAACGCAGAAGCGTTCGAGATGTGTTGCGCAGGCGCCGAGACGCCGTCCGTTCCGACAAAAAGTGCCAGTGCACCTTTCGAGTTCATATTCGAGCCTACGAGATTATATCCCGAGGTCGCGTAAGCATTGTTATAGACTTTGTTGCGCCAATATGTCGCGCGCCCGTCAAGGGTGACCCTAAGGCTTTCGACCTGCGTTTGGGCCAAGTTGCCGATAGCGATCACATCTTTTAGCGCTTCGCTTGCGACGGCATACTCGCCGATGCGCGTTTCCTTATCGCGCCGTAGCTTCAAGGCTTTGCTCATCCGCACACAGTATTCGAGCGCCGAATTGATTGGGGCTGCGCTCTTTACGACCTCTAAAAGTGCAGCGAGCTTAACTCCAAGCGGTGAATCGTCGGAGACTGGTCCAGCGTTCGGGTTTTTCTTCGTAATGATCGCCATGACTGCGGCATTAACATCGTCCTTGTGCGTCTTTTGCCAGCGTCCAAAACTAATCGCGCGATGTATTCGCGCTAGCGCATCCCCCACTTCTTTGGCGGCAACAGAAATTGAGGCCGGTAACCCTTCTAGCACAGGCGGTCCAAATGCCGGTAGAGCCGCGAGGCGGTCTGCAGCCAATGTGTGTGTTGCTGGCTCCAGCACCGCAAGTGCGCCTTTGAACGGCGAGGTATCAAACAATTCCCTTGTAATCGCGGAAATTAGCAGGTCTGTAGGCGATGCTGGTAGGTCACGCTTGATCTCAACGACGAGTTCTTCGGGAACATTTTTGGAAAGTTTCCCGAGCCGGGATGTCGCCCACGTGACGACTGTGTGTCCGATAAGTTCTGCGTCGCCCGTGAGAGCATCACCCAGCTCATCCCGGACCGGGCGGCCCGTTTTGACGTCGATCGCACTCTCAAGACTGCCGCTGCACACGTTGCAGGTCGAAAGATTTGTCTGACCCTGTTCGTTCATCCATGCTGCAATTCGTGCATACAGCTGCCGGCGGGCGGCAAGATCGGGTGTGGTCGTTAGTTCGGCTAGTATCTTTGCTTCGGCAGCGATCTCTGCGAGGAGTTCTCTCAACATTAACAACCTGTTCGCCGGTGAGCTTGCTGAGGGCTGCCAGTCTGGCGGCACTCGCAAGCTTACCAACATCTTTCAACTGCTGAAGCGCAGGCGAAACGCTGCTTTCTAAGCTGTCGCGCGCCGTTTTATCAGATGGATCGAAGGTAGAGCCGAGGATCTGCTTGGCATTTTCCAATGCTTCCGTCTTGCGAGCAGCGAAATGCTCCATGATGGAAGTCAAATCGTCTTCGAGTTTAGTATCCGCTGTGGGATCAGGTAGCGCACCCACCGGGGTTAGGCTTGGATTTTCATCGAGCAAGACTTGCAAATCATTCCGAGCTTGACGGAATGCCTCATTCTGCTGGTGTATCTCGTCCTTCCGGGCGTTCGTAAGTTCCTTATCAACACGCTGTAGCGTCCGTGTGGCGTGCTTTGCGAGATCAACAAGGTCCGAGAGACCTGTCAATTGTGCAATAGCCTGCCCAAACTCCGACACCGAGCCGATTTGGATGAATGGTAGGAGCCCTGGAATTGTTGTTCCAATCCTTGCGGCGATCGGATCAAGCCCCAACGACATAATATCTGCGGGTGTTTCGTTCACTGCGCCTTTGGGCGAACGCTTTTGTGTTCTCCGGATAGCCGGAAGAATATTCCCCGCTTCGTCAGCGAAGGTGAGTTCAACCCACGTGTCGAGCGGAAGCTTTTCACGCGAAAGGTCGGGTGGAAAACGTTTATCTGGGAGCGGTGTAACGGGTGTCAATTTGTGTTCTGTCGGCGGAGTTGTACCATCCACCTGAATCCTGCACGCGAATTCTTCCGCTGTCTCTTCCGGCTTGCGTTGCGGACGTAGCAACCGCCCAGTTAGACACCAAATGATGGCGTTAAGGACGGAGGTTTTTCCCGACCCGTTCCAGCCTTCTAAAAGTGTGATCGGTTTCAGCGGTTCAAAGACGAAGCTTTCCGGTGGACGACCTTTATCGCTAAAGGCATGCAAACCGCCGAAGCGATGGGCCTCGATCTTAGTAAGAACGAGTGAAAGTTTTCCCTGTTCTGCGACCATCTCCGATACAGGCATCGAAGGCGGTTTTTCTTTCGCGGCATCGACTACCGCTTCTGCATCGGCGACAATAACATTGCCGCCCCACTTCAATCGGTTCTTGGAGTACCACGCTAAGACCGCCCGAGCTGCCTCTTTGTCTAACGAATGAGTAATGCCCTTTGATCCGACGACAATGGCCCGGCCGCCGACCAAGTCGGCGCAGACACTTTCTACCGTGTGAAGATGCAGAGGACGCGCGTCGGCCATATGAGATTTGTATTAGGAAAGGCACAATGTTTCGGAATGGTGTGTAGTCTGGTGTTTTAAACCATTCGTTGCAATGGTTATTGGTGTCAATCCAACGTTTTTGGAACCTGCGGACGAAGAGGTAGAATGGAAAGTTGGACGCGTGATCTCGCAAAAACGCCAGTGGTTTGGCCAGCCATTGCGTGATTGATCAATGCAGGAACTCGCCACGATTTTTTGTGCCGCTTTGTGCCAGTTTTGTGCCGTGGAGTTTTTGACAGGGCTTGGTAATTGGCGCCGGAATTCGTGTAACACCTTGTCAAAGCGACGTTTTTTCCTGAACGCGTTGGGAATGGTTCGGAACAAATGAAAAAGCCCGCCGAGGCGGGCTATCTCACTGATATCTCTATCAAAGTTTGGTTGCGGGGACAGGATTAGAACCTGTGACCTTCAGGTTATGAGCCTGACGAGTTCTGACTTGCCCGACTTAGCGACGGCAGGTCGAGAAGGCCAATACTCGCTCCATCGTTGACGGTTTGCGCAGCTGCACGAGTTTCGCACCAGAAACGACCTAACCGAAACGCGACGAACGCGATCAAACCTGAACGAAAACGCAGAAAAATCAATGAACCTGACCGTTATCCTCCCGCTCATAACGGGCTGGTTGCAGGTTCGAGGCTTGGCGAACCAACGGCGAAATCAACAGCTGATCAGCATCGCCTTTGCGGTCGTCAGGAGTTTGCCGCAGCTTCCAAAAGTTGGCTGTAAAATTGATAGGGTGACCATTGCTTCGACAACGGCGACCGGAAATGTGTCGGTGACCTCGCCTTTCATTCGCTTTGGCATCCAATTGTACGACGCGCCTTTGACGACCATTTTATGTCGGCGCCGCTAATTGCATGATGTGCGGATGATCAACTCGTCCGACACGCGCTTGATTGGCGGCGGCGCGAAGCCGCCGATCTCGTCAGAGTGCATGACAACATGCTAGAGCTCCGATCGTGCAAGACGAATCTCGCAAATTGTCCTTGCAGACGAGTTCAGACGAGGCGATTCTACGTCTGGCTCGCGCACTCGCGCGTCAGGCTGCGAGAGAAGATCATGAAAAAGAACACGCCTCCCGAGGAAACAAGGAAGAGAGCCGCGATCTACGCTCGATTCTCGACAGATCTTCAGAATGAGCGTTCGATTGAAGATCAAATCTCCCTTTGTCGGAGCTATGCCGAGCGCGAAGGCTTAGCTGTTATCAGCACCTATGAGGATAGGGCTCGTTCAGGGGGCTCGGTTATGGGACGCGATGGCCTGCTAAGACTGTTGGACCAAGCGCGGGAGAAATCCTTTGAGGTCGTGATCGTCGAAGCGCTCGATCGTCTCTCTCGCGACATGGAAGACCTCGCGGGCATTCACAAGCGGTTATCATTTCTCGGGATCGAAATCCGGGCGGTTCACGAGGGAGTCGTCAACACGGTCTTGGTCGGACTTCGTGGCCTTGTCGGACAACTCTACCGTGAGGACAACGCGCACAAAGTACGTCGTGGTCAAGCAGGGCGTGTCAAGCAAGGTTTGGCTGGAGGCGGCCTGACATACGGATACGCCCCGTTCCCGGAAGAAGTGGCGAACGAGTAGTCGTCAAGGCCGAGGCACAAGTCATCCGACGCATCTTTCAGGAATACGTGGACGGTCGAACGCCTCGCGAAATCGCACACGATCTCAACAAAGAGAGGATATCACCTCCGCGGGGTCAGGCATGGAATGCCTCAACGATCAACGGCAACCTTGCAGAGGTGTGCCGGTATTCTGCAGAACGAGCTTTATGTAGGGCGCCTCGTCTGGAACAAGGTCAGAATGGTGAAGGATCCGGACACTCGGGAAGCGCCTGTCACGACCAAACTCCGAAGAGTGACTGGCGGATCGCTGAAGTGCCAAGTCTCGCGATTGTTGGTCCAGATCTATTCGACGGCTGCTCAAAAGCGCAAACAAGAGCGAACTCACACCCACCCCAGCCATCAACGTCGGCCTCGTCGAATGCTGTCTGGCCTGCTCCGTTGCGGCTCATGTGGTTCGGGCATGGCGACCAATGGGCGAGACAAATCAGGGCGCGTTCGTATTCGCTGCTCGGCGGCGACGGAGAGCGGTACGTGTCCTGACGCCAAGACGTTTCTATCTAGACACAGTCGAAAGTGCTGTCCTCAGCGGGCTAAAGGCCGAGTTGCGCGCCCCGAAGGTCATTTCGGAGTACGTCCGCACGTATCTAGAGGAGCGGAAGCGCCTTGCAGCTACATCACACGCAAAACGGCAGCGCCTTGAGCAGCAGCTCGGGCAATTAAACCGGGAAATCGAACGACTGGTGGATGCGATTGCGAAAGGACATGGCGATCCATCCGTTCTTGGACCGCGGTCGACGGCCTTAGATACCGAACGAAAGCGGATATCTAAGAAGTTGCAGAGCGAACCGCCCACGCCGAAGGAAGTCGCGCTGCATCCGGCCATCCTCAAGCGGTATGAGGAGCAACTCGGTCGGCTTGAAGAAGCACTAGCGAAAGGCGCCAGTGCGGGCGACGGAGAGGCCGCAGAAGCCGTCAGAGACCTGGTCGAGACGGTCACTGTGTTCCGCGATCCAGGGCGCCCAGGTGGTGTAGCCGTTGAGATAGCAGGCCGGCTAAACGCCCTGCTCGGGGAAAAGGCCTATCCAAACCAGGTCAAGGGAGTGTGGTGAGCGGCCCGAGACATAGGTGACAGAACGTACCGGACACATGGGTTACACTTTCTGCTTTTGTTCTGCGGGAGGTGTAGATGCCGTGGAAAGCGAGTTCGGTAATGGAAGAGCGCCTTCGTTTTGTCGCCCGGCTTCTGGATGGGGAAGCCATGACCGATGTGTGCCGGGAGTTCGGGATATCCCGTAAGACCGGCTACAAGATTTTCGATCGCTACAAGGAGCACGGCCTTGAGGCGTTGAGCGACCGCTCCAGGCGGCCGGTACGTTACGCCAACCAGCTCCCGCAACAGGTCGAGACCCTGATCGTCCGGCTGAAGAGCGAGAAGCCGCACTGGGGCGCCCGCAAGATCCGCGAACTGCTGGTGCGTCGCCTCGACGGAGACATCAAGGTTCCCGCCAAAAGCACCATTCACGCGGTGCTCGACCGCCACGGCCTGGTCAAGCGCGGCGGCGGGCCGCGGCACCGCGCGCGCGGCACGCCGCTGTCGGAAGGTGCGCTTCCCAATGATCTGTGGTGCGCCGACTTCAAGGGCGAGTTCAAGCTCGGCAATGGCCGATACTGTTATCCGCTGACCGTCACCGACCATGCCTCGCGCTTCTTGCTGCTCTGTGAAGCGCTGGACTCAACGCGCGAAGACCCCGCCATTACGGCCTTTGAGCGACTGTTCCGCGAGCGCGGCCTGCCGCTTGCCATCCGCTCCGATAATGGCGTGCCCTTTGCCAGTCCCAATGCCTTGTTCAATCTCTCAAAGCTGTCGGCGTGGTGGCTCAGGCTCGGTATTGCGATCGAGCGTATCAAGCCGGGCCATCCCCAACAAAATGGTCGCCACGAGCGCATGCATCTTACGCTCAAAAGGGAAGCGACCAGGCCGCCGGGGCTCAACAGCCTGCAGCAGCAGGATCGCTTTGACAGCTTCTTGCACGAGTTCAATGAGGAGCGGCCCCACGAGGCTCTCGACATGAAACGCCCCGCAGACCTCTACACAGCCTCAACACGTCGCTACGATGGTCTGCCCGAACTCACCTATCCGTTCCACGATCGCGATGTGGTCGTCACCGCCTGCGGCCGGCTCTGCCTTCATCGCAAGAAGATCAACATCTCCACCGTGCTGGCAGGCCAAAAGCTTGGCATCAAGGAAGTCGACGAGGGCATTTGGCTCGTCAGCTTCATGCATTACGATCTGGGATACTTCGACTTGGAGCAGAAGACCTTGCAACCCCTCGACAACCCGTTCGGCCCGAAGCCCGTTACCGATGTCTCCGGTACGACATCGGCGCTCTGACCAAGACGCGCTTTTTTCTGCATTCTTGGCATGATAGCCCATTGCTTGGCCGCGCTGAGCAGTCAACCCCCGAAGCCCGCAGGGGCGCGGCACGCGCGGGGTTGACGGCGACAGCGCGAGCCGAGCAAAATAGTCATGCCATGGATGCGTCACGCTGGAACGCAGCAGATCGCCCCACGCGATCGGCGCCAAACTGGATCGACTTTGGAGTAAACGACCTTGAAACCTTTCGACAACCCGAACGGCCCGAGGTTGTCACCCATGTCTCAGGTACGATCTGTTACCTATGTGTCCGGGCCGGACAGGTGACAGGTGGTAGCGGGGGAGGGACTCGAACCCCCGACCCCAGGATTATGATTCCCGTGCTCTAACCAGCTGAGCTACCCCGCCACGACGTCTGCCGCGGGCTTTAGATATGCCGCTCGCGAACGCGCGGCATATAAGGAACGGCTCGAGGGCCTGTCAAGCAAGCCGGATCGCTCCGCCAATTCTTTATCGGATCAAGCCTTTGCCATATCAAGTCCTTGCCAAATGCGGCTTATTTCGGCTGCACATTCGGGTTGCCGCCGGGGCTGCCGGGCGGCGGGATCACCGGCATCTTGCCGGCATCCGGCGTCGGTGCGCGCATTTCCGGATCGACGCCAGAGGGCGGGCATAGCACGCCGTTCGACTTCGCCAGCCTGTCGCCGAGCGGCTCGGACGCTTGACCGGTAGTCGAGCCCAGCGGCGCGCCGGTTCCGCGCGGCGGCGGCGGTGCGCATTCGGTCGACGTCGCGGGCGCAGGCGGCGCAGTCTGCGCCGGAGGCGTCGCCGGCGACAATGGGGCTTGCGCATGCGAAGCGCCGGAGAGCGCCAGCAACGCAGCCGGGAGCAACAAGGAACGTTTGATCCACATGCAGCGAAAACGATTTTCGGGCGCGGTGGTTCCCCGCGAAACTCTAGGATTTGCGGTAGCGGATCAGCGAAAAATGTCCCATCGGCGGCATCGACCGCCGCTCGGCGAGTGAGACGCTGCCGTGCTTCTTTTGCCAGGCAACCAGGCGCGCCCAGGGAAATTCCGGCCGCCAGCCGAGCCGCCGCGCCAGCGGCGCGAAGGCAAGCTCGAAGGCGCGGCGCGGCCCGCTTTCGGCGCCGATATGGTTGACGAGAATGAGCTCGCCGCCGGGTTTCAGCACGCGAATGAAATCATCCAGCGCCGCCTCGGGATCGGGTACCGCGGTGATGACATATTGCGCCACCACCGCATCGAACGACGAATCCGCGAACGCGAGATTCTTCGCGTCCATCACCGCAAGCGTCTCGACATTGGCAAGACCGAGCGCGCGCACGCGGCTCTGCGCCTTGCGCAGCATCGGCTCGGAAATATCGACGCCGCATAATTTTACGGTGCGCGAATAATCCGACAGCGACAGCCCGGTGCCGACGCCGACGTCCAGGACGCGGCCGCCGATCCGGTCGGCTTCCGCGATCGTGGACTGGCGGCCATGATCGAACACCTTGCCGAACACCAGGTCGTAGATCGGCGCCCAGCGCTCATACGCTTTTGCGACCCCTTCGCGGTCGATGTCGGAAACCATGCCCCCGCCCTGAAAACGTCAGATCATGATCCGATTACATTTAATCGGATCATGATCTCATCTCTTGGTTTGAGCATGATCTTTTCAGAAAACCGGTTCCCACTTTTCCGGATCATACTTTACCCGCGCATTACTTCGGCGAGCGTGCGCGGCGCGCCGCTTGAGGTTGCGGCCTTCGCGGTCGCACGCTGGATGAAGCCGCCGCCGAGCACGCGCGCTTGCCCCGAAGCCGCGTCGTAAAACGCGCAGGCCTGTCCGGGCGAGACTCCCTCTTCGCCGGCGACGAGCTCGACTTCATAATGGCCGTCGGCGCCGCGCAACCAGGCCGGCTGCGGCGCCCTGGTCGAGCGCACGCGCACGAAGATCTCGAGGCCGCCCGCAATCGCGCGGTCGAGCGCGCCGTCGCCGATCCAGTTGACGTCGCGCAGCACGATGCGATCCATCCTCAGGGCCTCGCGCGTGCCGACCACGACGCGGCGCGTCGTGGCGTCGAGCCGCACCACGTAAAGCGGCGCGCCGGAAGCAATCCCCAATCCGCGCCGCTGGCCGACGGTGAAATGCGCGATGCCGTGGTGACAGCCGAGCACGCGGCCGTCGAGGTCGACGATGTCGCCGGGCTCCATCGCATTCGGCCGCAGCCGGCCGATGATGTCGGTATAGCGACCGCTCGGCACGAAGCAGATGTCCTGGCTGTCATGCTTGTCGGCGACCGTCAGCCCAAAGCGCCGCGCCAGCTCGCGCACCTGCGGCTTGGTCATGTCGCCGAGCGGAAAGCGCAGATAGTCGAGCTGCTCGCGCGTGGTCGCAAACAGGAAATAGCTCTGGTCGCGCTCGGCATCCGCCGCGCAAACCAGCACGCGCGATCCGTCGCCTAGACGGCGCGAAGCGACATAGTGACCGGTGGCCAGCGCCTGCGCGCCAAGCTCGCGCGCGGTCTTGAGCAGGTCGCGGAATTTGATCGCGCGGTTGCACTCGATGCAGGGCACCGGCGTTTCGCCCGAGGCATAACTTTCGGCGAAGGTGTCGATCACCGATTCCCGGAAACGGTCTTCATAGTCCAGCACGTAGTGCGGGATGCCGATGCGCTCGGCGACGTTGCGCGCGTCGTGGATGTCCTGCCCGGCGCAGCAGGCGCCCTTGCGATGGGTAGCCGCGCCATGATCGTAGAGCTGCAGCGTGATGCCGACGACGTCGTAACCTTCGGACTTCAGCAGCGCAGCCGTTGCCGAGGAGTCGACGCCGCCGGACATGGCGACGACGACCCTTAAGTCCTGCGGACGGCCTTCGAGATCGAGACTGTTGAGCATGGTACCAGTTGCCGATGCGATCACGGGCTATCGCAGACGCCGCGATCAGGAAGCTTTTTTGCGAATAGAGCCGTGTTGCGGTCAGGAGCCTCGCAAGGGGGTTTTCGGACAAGCGGCTCGGCCCGGACGGAAACGGCTTGCAAGGCCTCTTTCTAATATAGGCGGCAATCCAGTGAAGCAATCGCAGGCCAAGCGCTTTTGGCAGGGACGAACGGCAAATCTTGCCGCACGGCAGAAAAGGAAGACCGCGAAGGCCTTCGGTCATCCCCAGATCTCAAACTAACTAATTGTAATTATTATATATTTATCAAAATGCAGCAATGGCCCGCTCCTTGCTACCCTTTGGAGCCAAGTTCATGTCGAGAGGCCGCCCGTGTACAGCGTGACGTCAGATCTAGCCGCAAACGCGTCCTATTCGAGCGCGCCGCCGAAGTTCGTTCCGCCTGACCCTTCGCAGGCGAACGATAACTTTGCCGCCCTGGTCGACAGCAACACACAAGCCGACAGCACAAGTTCCCTTCCCCCGGCGCCAGAACCATCAGCGCCGCAACGCTCCGCCAACGATCGATCGCAGGCTTCAGCGAGCCAGCCGTCGTCCGAAGCCGCCCCCGCCAATCAGGCGCCGCCGCCCTCGAACTCGAACAATACCAACAACAGTGCGGCGCAGTCGGACAATTCCAGCAGCGCCACGACCGGCTCCAACAGCACTCCCAATGCGGCGCAGTCCACGGGCGCCAAGTCCGGTTCCGCGCAGTCCAGCGGCGGCAAGTCGACCGACAAGCCGTCCGCGGACAAGAGTTCGGCAGGTTCCACCGATCCGACGGCCGAGCCTCAGCTGGGTGCCACGCCGGTCGCGACACCCGACGCGATCGCCGTCGTCATCCCGGTCACCACTGCGCCTGCCAACACGCCTGCCATCGCTCCCGCCGCGAGCAATCCGAATGCACCGCTTGCGATCGCCGCGGCGGCGATCGCGGCCTCTACTTCGACCGCGGCAGCGCTTGCCGCACCTGCTGCGCCGGGCAAAGCCAATTCCTCCTCGGTCGCCGGCACCACCGCCAGCGGCGCGGCTGCCGACGCCAAGGCCGCGGCTCAAGTCGCGACCACCACGCTCGCGAAGGCACAGGCCGCGCCAGCCGACGCAGCGCCAGCAAACGACGACGCATTGGCGACTTCGGTCGGCACGCCCGGTCCGACCGGCGCGAAAACCGCGGGAGGCAACGCTCCGGTCGCCGCGCCAGCGAAAGGCTCGGCTTCCGACACCGCGGCGGCCACGTCCGATCCGTCCTCACTCGCCGCCACCGCCAATAACGGTAACGCTGCCCCACAGCAGCCGGCCACCGTCGGCAAGCTCGACGGCTCAACGACGCCCGCAGCCGCAATGAACGGAGACAGCTCGAACGTCGCGCCCGCGACGGGCGCGGCTACGCAATCATCCCACGACCGCTCGGCAATCGCCGCGGCCGGACAGGCATCGACCGCGGCACCGGACGCCAGCGCGCAGGCAGCGGCCGCGCTTCCGCAACAGCTTTCCGGCTCGGCGCCCGTGGCCTCCACCAACAGATTGACCGCTGCGCCGGCAACCGGTGGCGCCGTGCCGGTGAGCGGGCTTGCGGTCGAGATCGCGGCCTCCGTGCAGAGCGGCAAGACCCGCTTCGAGGTCCGGCTCGATCCGGCCGACCTCGGCCGCATCGACGTTCGCATCGACGTCGATCGCAACGGACAGGTGACCTCGCATTTGACGGTGGAAAAGCCTGAGACGCTCTCGATGCTGCAGCAGGACGCGCCGCAACTGCAGCAGGCGCTGAACGACGCCGGTTTGAAGTCGGGCGGCGGCGGCCTGCAATTCAGCCTGCGCGATCAATCCTCTTCCGGGCAGAACAGCGGCAACCAGAGCGGCGGCAGCGCGCAGCGGCTGATCGTCAGCGACGAGAACGCAGCACCCTCCGTTGCTGCCGGGCAATCATACGGCCGCCTGCTCGGTTCGAGCGGCGGCATCGATATCAGGGTCTGAGGAGAACAACATGGCATCGACATCGGCAACCACAGCCCCATCAGTCGTTTCGGGAACGACGCCCCTTCCGGCAGGCAGCTCGTCGAGTTCGTCGGCTTCGGACACCAACGCGCTGGCCTCGCAGCAGATCGCCGGCAACTTCCAGAGCTTCCTCACGCTTCTGACGACGCAATTGCAGAACCAGAATCCGCTCGATCCGCTGGACACCAACCAGTTCACCCAGCAGCTCGTCGAATTCGCCGGCGTTCAGCAGCAGCTCAACACCAACAGCTCGCTGGCAACGCTGGTGTCGCTGCAGCAGACCGCGCAATCGACCCAGGCGCTGTCCTTTGTCGGCAAGACCGCGGCTGTCTCCGGCACCACCGCTTCGCTGACCAACTCGTCGGCAACCTGGCAACTGAACGTCCCGTCGAATTCCACCGTGACGCTCAACATCACCAACAGCAGCGGTCAAACCGTGTTCACCCAGACCTCATCCGCGACCGCCGGCAACAATCAGTCCTTCACCTGGAACGGACAGGGCAATGACGGCACGCAATGGCCGGACGGACAATATAAGCTGACCGCCACCGGGACCGACGGCTCCGGCAATTCGGTCGGCATCACCACCCAGGTAGTGGGCGTTGTCAATTCGGTCGACCTCACCCAGTCCCCGCCGCTTCTGAGCATCGACGGCCAGTCCTACACGGTGAATCAGATCACGGGCATCTCCAACTAGCGGGCGACCTTTCAAGGAAATCGGCCTCAAAATCTTAATCTTTCATTTACGAACAGGCCAATCCGGGTGTTTTCGGACGCCGGGCTCGACCTGTTGCAAGCATTTTCAAGGAGAATTTTATTGAAGCCTTGGGCTTAGGCAATTTTTAAGCCGCACGGCGTAGGTTGGTACCTGTGAGTTCAGTGGTTAAGAGTTTGTGAGTACACCATGACAGAACCCCATCGCCCGAGGGTGAAATACGTCATCGGGCCCGACGGCAGCCCGCTTACGATTGCGGATTTGCCAGCGCCCGGGACCAAACGGTGGGTTATTCGCCGTAAAGCCGAAGTCGTTGCCGCGGTGCGCGGCGGCCTGCTCTCCCTCGAGGAGGCCTGCAGCCGTTACACGCTGACCGTCGACGAGTTTCTTTCCTGGCAGTTCTCGATCGATCAGCATGGCCTTGCCGGGCTGCGCACCACCCGCATCCAGCAATATCGCCAATAACCGCTTCCAGGAACCAACGGCATTTAAAGAAAACCGGCCTCGCCATGCGAGGCCGTTCTTTTTCATGTTTCGTCTAAAACCGGACCACATGAGCCGGCCCCTTAACCTTCGTTAACCATATCGAAACCATCCCATAGGCAATAATTGCCCAGTCGGCTCTTGGGTGCCGAATCTTGGGGCAGTTGGTTTTGCAGGGTCTCGTAGACTTTCTGAAGGGCCTGGGCGCTTCGCGGCTGATGGCGATGATCGCGGTCACCGCCGCGCTGATCGGCTTCTTCGCGTTCGTGATCATGCGCGTGACCACGCCGCAGATGACCACGCTGTTCACCGATTTGAGCCTCGAAGACTCCTCGAACATCATCAAGGACCTGGACCGCCAGGGCATTCCTTACGAGATGCGCAACGAGGGCAGCGTGATCATGGTGCCCAAGGACAAGGTCACGCGGCTGCGCATGAAGCTTGCAGAGGGCGGCCTGCCCAAGGGCGGCGGCGTCGGCTACGAAATCTTCGACAAATCCGACGCGCTCGGCACCACGAGCTTCGTCCAGAACATCAACCATTTGCGCGCGCTGGAGGGCGAACTCGCCCGCACCATCCGCGCCGTCGACCGCATCCAGGCCGCGCGCGTCCATCTGGTATTGCCCGAGCGGCCGCTGTTCTCGCGCGAGACGCCGGAGCCTTCGGCCTCGATCGTGGTGCGGGTGCGTGGAGCGCTGGAAGCCCAGCAGATCCGGGCGATTCGCCATTTGGTGGCGTCCGCCGTCAGCGGACTGAAGCCACAGCGGGTGTCGATCGTCGACGAAAGCGGTCAGTTGCTCGCCGATGGCGCCGCCTCCGACGCCGACCAGGCCGTCGGCGACGAGCGCCACGCCGCCTTCGAGAAGCGGATGCGCAAGCAGGTCGAGGATATCGTGTCCTCGGTGGTCGGCCAGGGTCGGGCTCGCGTCGAGCTCGCCGCCGATTTCGACTACAACAAGATCACCCAGACCTCCGACAAGTTCGATCCCGAAGGGCGGGTGCTGCGCTCGAGCCAGACCCGGGAAGAATCTTCCGCCACAGCCGAAAACAACGGCCAGGTCACCGTCAACAACGAATTGCCGGGCAACCAGCAGAATAACAATCAACCAACCGCGCGCGACCAGAGCAAGAAGACCGAGGAAACCAACAACTACGAGATTTCCCGCACTACCAAGACCGAAGTGACCGAGGCCGGCCGGGTCAACCGCATCTCGGTCGCCGTGCTGGTCGACGGCGCCTACACCAAGAATGACAAGGGCGAGCTGGTCTACAAGGAGCGAGCTAAGGATGAGCTCGACCGCATCGCGGCGCTGGTGCGCTCGGCGATCGGCTTCGACCAGAAGCGCGGCGACCAGGTCGAGGTCGTCAACCTCAAATTCGCCGAGGCGCCCGCGGTCACTCCAATAGCCGAGCCGACCGGCCTGTTCGGCATGTTGCAGTTCACCAAAGACGACGTCATGTACATCATCGAGCTCGGCGTCATGATGCTGCTCGGCATTGTGGTGATGTTCATGGTGGTGCGGCCGCTGGTCAAGCGCATCCTCGCTTCCGAGGAGATGGCAGCCCTGACCCGTGCCCTTCCGGAGCCGGAGCCGGCGGAAGCTATGCAGCCGATGGGTGGCCAGGGGCTGCTTCCTGGCTCGACGGCGAATCTGATCGACGTCGCCCAGGTGCAGGGACAGGTTCACGCCCAATCGGTGCATCGCGTCGGCGAACTCGCCGAACGAAATCCCAACGAAACCACCGCCATTGTTCGCCAGTGGCTGAGCGAAGCTGCCGAGTGATCTGACATGGCCCCATCGCAAGCGCAAAACTCCACCGACATCACCAACGTGCTCGCGACCCTGGGGGCGCGGCAGGCCGGCAAGACGCGGGAGAAGATTGCCGGCCCGAAGCGCGCGGCGATGCTGATGCTGGCGCTCGGTGAGCAATATGGCGGCAAGATCTGGCAGATGCTCGACGACGACGAGGTGCGCGAGCTGTCGCTGGTGATGTCGTCGCTCGGCACCGTCGAAGCCGACGTCGTCGAGGACATGCTGCTCGAATTCGTATCGCGGATGTCGGCGTCTGGCGCGCTGATGGGCAATTTCGACGCCACCGAACGGCTGCTGCAGCAATACCTGCCGCCGGAGCGTGTCCACGGCATCATGGACGAAATCCGCGGCCCCGCCGGCCGCAACATGTGGGAGAAGCTCTCCAACGTCCAGGAAGAGGTGCTCGCCAACTATCTGAAGAACGAATATCCGCAAACGATCGCCGTGGTGCTGTCGAAGCTGAAGCCGGAACACGCCGCGCGCGTGCTCGCGATCCTGCCCGAGGACATGGCGCTCGACGTGGTTGGGCGCATGCTGAAGATGGAAGCCGTGCAGAAGGAGGTGATCGAGCGGGTCGAGCAGACGCTGCGCGTCGAGTTCATGTCGAACCTGTCGCAGACCCGCCGCCGCGACGCCCATGAGGTGATGGCAGAAATCTTCAACAATTTCGACCGCCAGACCGAGACCCGCTTCATCACCTCGCTGGAGGAGGAAAACCGCGAGTTGGCCGAGCGCATCAAGGCTCTGATGTTCACCTTCGACGACCTGATCAAGCTGGATTCGGCCTCCGCGCAAACGCTGATGCGCCACGTCGACAAGGACAAGCTCGGGGTTGCGCTGAAAAGCGCCAATGAGGAGGTCAAGGGCTTCTTCCTCGGCAACATGTCCTCGCGCGCCGGCAAGATGCTGCTGGACGACATGGCGGCGATGGGTCCGGTGCGGTTGCGCGACGTCGACGAGGCGCAGGCGTTGCTCGTCAACCTCGCCAAGGATCTCGCTGCCAAGGGCGAAATCACGCTGACCAAGAACCGCGCCGACGACGAGCTGGTGTACTGATGGCCGCGCCTGCAAAATTCCTGTTCGACACGGACTTCGGCGCGCCGAGCAAGACGCGCGAGCGGCCTTCCACGCCCGCTGAGGTCGCGCAGAAGGTTGCGGCCGCCGAGGCCGCGGCCTACCGCAGCGGCTACGATGCGGCCCAGCGCGAGGCGAAAGCCGAGAGCGACCGGCGCAGCGCGCTGGCGCTGGAAGAGATCAAGATCGCGATGCAGGGCATCGCGGCGCGCTATGCCGGCATCGAGACGCGGATGGAAACCGAGGCGGTCGAGGTCGCGGTCGCGGTGGCGCGCAAGCTGTGCGGGGAACTGATCGCCGCCGAGCCGCTCGGCGAGATCACCGGCCTCGTTCAGGACTGCTTTTCGCACCTCGTCGCGACACCGCATCTGGTGGTCCGCATCAACGACCAGCTCTACGAGATGGCGCATCAGAAGATCGAGCGGCTCGCCAAGCAAAACGGCTTCGCGGGCCGCCTGGTGATCCTGGCCGAGCCCGAGATCGCCACAGGCGACTGCCGGATCGAGTGGGCCGACGGCGGCCTCGTGCGCGAGCGCGCAGGCATCGAAGCAAAGATCAGCGAACTTGTCGGGCGCTATATCGCGTCCCGGAACGGGGCCGGGACTTAAGGCCATGACCAGACTATTGGGAACCAGATCATGAGCGACACCGATACGCAGGTTCCGCTTCCGGACCTCAACGGCGCCGATCCGCTGTCGGCGGGCGACGTGGCTTACAATGAAGACGACCAGGCCGCGCGCATCGCCGCCGACCTCGAAGCGGTCTTTGACGTGCCGGTGCAGGTTTCTGCCGTGCTCGGCCGCTCGAAAATGGACGTCGGCGAACTGTTGAAACTCGGACCCGGCACCGTGCTCGAGCTCGACCGGCGCGTCGGCGAGGCCATCGACATCTACGTCAACAACCGCCTGGTGGCGCGCGGCGAAGTGGTGCTGGTGGAAGACAAGCTAGGCGTGACCATGACCGAAATCATCAAGGCGGAACGCGGGTAACCGCGATTCTTTTGGATAGGCGCTTGAAACGCAGGAATAGACGAACAGGAGACTGACATGCGGCTTCTCATCGTTGGCACCTTGAAGGGCCAGCTTACGACCGCCACTAAGATCGCGATGGACAACGGCGCCACCGTGACCCACGCCGAGGACCACGAGCAGGCAATGCGCGTGCTGCGCGGCGGCAAGGGCGCCGACCTGCTGCTGGTCGATGTCGCGCTCGACATCCGCGACCTGGTGATGCGGCTCGAGGCCGAGCACATCCACGTCCCGATCGTGGCCTGCGGCATCTCCAACGATGCCCGCGCCGCGGTGGCGGCGATCCACGCCGGCGCCAAGGAATACATCCCGCTGCCGCCGGATCCAGAACTGATCGCAGCCGTGCTGGCCGCCGTCGCCAACGATTCGCGCCAAATGGTCTATCGCGACGAGGCCATGGCCAAGGTGATCAAGCTGGCGCAGCAGATCGCGGGCTCGGACGCTTCGGTGATGATCACCGGCGAGTCCGGAACCGGCAAGGAAGTGCTGGCGCGTTACGTCCACACCCGCTCCACCCGCGCAAAGCGGCCGTTTATTTCGATCAATTGCGCGGCGATCCCTGAGCATCTCCTGGAATCCGAACTGTTCGGTCACGAGAAGGGCGCGTTCACCGGCGCGGTGGCGCGGCGGATCGGCAAGTTCGAGGAAGCCAACGGCGGCACGCTGTTGCTCGACGAAATCTCGGAAATGGACGTGCGACTGCAATCGAAGTTGTTGCGCGCGATCCAGGAGCGCGTGATCGACCGCGTCGGCGGCACGCGGCCGGTGCCGGTCGACATCCGGATCATAGCGACCTCGAACCGCAATCTGGCCGATGCTGTGCGCGAGGGCACCTTCCGCGAGGACCTGTTGTTCCGGCTCAACGTCGTGAACCTGAAGATTCCGCCGTTGCGCGAGCGCCCAGCCGACGTTCTCGAACTGGCTCTGCATTTTGCCAAGAAATATGCCGACGCCAACGGCGTGCCGCTGCGCCCGATCTCGGCTGACGCAAGGCGCGTGCTGACCACCAACCGCTGGCAGGGCAACGTCCGCGAGCTCGAAAACACCATCCATCGCGCGGTCCTGATGGCGCAGGGCGACGAGATCGGCGCGGATGCAATCCTCACCCCGGACGGCGCCCGGCTCGATCTCGCCAAGACCGCACCCGCGGTGGCGCATGCGACCTTTGCCGCCGAGCAGGTCACGCGCGCACTCGTCGGGCGGACGGTCGCCGACGTCGAACGCGACCTGATCCTGGAAACCTTGAAACATTGCCTCGGCAACCGCACCCATGCCGCCAACATCCTCGGCATCTCCATCCGCACGCTGCGCAACAAGCTGAACGAATATGCCGACGGCGGCCTGCCGATCCCGCCTCCGGGATCGAGCGACTATCAGCGCATGGCGACGACGGGGTGATTGGGCCTGGTGGTTCAAGGATTCAGTCGTCGTCCCGGCGAAGGCCGGGACCCATAACCACAGGCCGTGGTTGTCTACACGAGCCGTCGACTGCGCTGCCCTGTCGATGGATTTCGCGGTATGGGTCCCGGATCGGCGCGCGCTATTGCTTGCTTGTCCGGGACGACGAGTTATGGATTCGGGATTCGATTTTCAAACAGCCTCGCGGTCATTGCGACCCGTTGGCTCCTCACAACGACGGAAATCACACCTGCGCGTTCCCGCGACGCGATCCGCCCTTCCAGCGTCATCACGCGGCCCGACCAATCGATAACGTTTAGAGGGCCGTATAAGTATCTGTTGAAAAGGAGATGGCCTTCTGCCGCCAGAATGGCGGCGATCAGCGCCAAGCTAATCCACCGAAGCGCAATATCGAATAGATCGCCTATGGCGCGCATTTTCGCAAGATGCAATCACGACCGTGATTATCAGAGGAATAAAGATCCAGCTTATATCGGTGTTCTGAGCGAGTGATCGCCTTAGCTGGCAATGCTGGTCGGTCGTAGATGATCTCCATGACACGGCTCATTTCCGATATTGACCCAACTGCGACAATTACAAAGCGTCAAGTGGTCACTCGAGGCGGACGAGGTAGTGTATCGTCACATCGCTGTATTCTATCCGGAACAAGATCCAGCTTGTCGAAGTTCGCGTTTGAAGTACGATCCAGGCTAGATCTCCTGCAGCGCGGATGGAGAGTTGAATGTCGGGTCGTGCTCTCATAGGGTTGGCGGTTCTGGCCGCGCTGGCCGTTTCCAGCCCAATTACCGCGGCGCAAACTGCGCCAAAACTTGACTACGAATTTTTCAAAAGCCGCGTCGAGCCGGTCTTTCTGACCAAACGGCCTGACCATGCCCGCTGTTACGTCTGTCATGTCGAGAGCAACAACGCATTCCACCTGGAGAGACTTTCACCCGGGGCGCGCGTCTGGACCGAGGAACAATCGCGCCACAACTTTGAGGTGGTCTCGACACTTGTGAACCCGGGCGATCCCGATACAAGCCGACTTCTGCTGCATCCCCTTGGCCCCGAAGCCGGCGGCGATGTGTTTCACTCTGGCGGACGGCAGTTCCCGTCGAAGCGCGATCCAGCCTGGCGCGCGCTCGCCGCGTGGGTTAATGGAGCAACGCTCGATTCTCAGAAGAAATAGCGGCAGAGCCCGGACGGTCTGGGATATTCAGCGTGTTGATGCGCTTTGGCACCTCGCCGACCGGGACCACAGCAATGAGCTTCATTGATCTGTTATCGATCGCCGAGACCGAGCGCAGAGCCGCGTTGGAAATGTACGTCGTCTTGCTGTCGGGCGTAAAGGTGACCCAATTTGCGACCGCCGAAATCGGTCGATGCCCCGGCAGCTTGAGGGACGGAAGCGCGACTTCGCCGATGAGGGCAAGATCGACGAGCGAATAAACATACACCGCGTTATTGGGGATGCTGGTCACCCATAGGCTCTTGCCGTCGGGTGCGACGCCTATACCGTGTGAAGGCGCCGTGGCGCGGTCCCCATCGGTCTCAAACTCGGCTTTTGCTGCCGGTAGCTGAACGCGAGCCACTTCCTTGCGCGCGGCAAAATCCACCACCGCGAATCCGTTAAAGTCGGACAATTGGACAAAGATTCGCTTAGTCGAGCCATCTGGACTGGCCTCGATTGCCATCGGGCGAATGCCCTTGTCGAGCTTGACCTCCCACGCGGGCTGCTCGCTCGCGAGATCGATTATCGTTACAATTCCGGTTTGGATCGAACCGGTGACGACGTATTTGCTGTCAGGTGTTACATAGACGTTATGCAGCCTGCCGTGTACCGGCACACTTGTAGTCCGCGTCAAGGTCGCCGGATCGATGATATCGAGCGCGCCTGGATCGCGGGCAATGCCGACCACGATGCGACCATCCTTGGCCACCGCGATATTGTTGGGGTGCGCACTCAGCGCAACCTTCTTGACCAGCGTGCCGGACTTCCGGTCGAAAACATCCAAAGTGGAATCGACTTCATCGCTGACATAGACCTTGGAACCGTCGGGAGAGAATGCAATTCCGTGGGCACCCTCGATGCCCTTGATCTGCTGGACCACCTTGTTGGTGGCAGGATCAATGACATGAATAGTGTCCCCGGCGCTGTTGGTGATATAGACGCGGACCATGCCCGCCCAGGCCGGAATTGGTGCAACCATCAACAAGAGCCACACATGACGTAAGACGCGATAGGCGTTCATGGGCGTCGAACTCCCATTTCTCTGATGGTATCTCAGGGTACGTAGCAATTGGCCAAACTGCAAGGGGCGACGCCGGTGCGAAACGGCTGTCAGGCAGAAACAGGTCAAGATGGGCGTCGGCTAAGGTTCGGTGATACTCAACGCTACGAGATCAAGTGAGAGCAGCGGACTTCCGAATCTGACGCTGAGCCGATCTCAACAGCGCTAGCATTCACATCACTGTTGCCTCAGTGTTCTAGCCTGGTCGCACGGGGTTAGTTAGGAAGCCAGCATGGCCCGCATCGTCGTCCTATCGGACATCCACCTTTCGCCGACACACGGTTTCTTCTGGGAGAACTGGTGCGTGGCGCGCGAGTTTGCCGACGCCGCGAAGGCTGATGCGGTGATCGTCAATGGCGACCTGGCGATCAACGGACCTGACAGTGACGCCGAGATTGCCTTCGCAGCCAGCGCGCTGGGGAACCTGCGCACGCGTGTCATGGCCCTGCCTGGCAACCACGACGTCGGCGACGAGCCACCCGGCCAGGACCCTGACCAGATCATCGATGCAGATCGGCTCGCACGATGGGACAGCTCCTTTGCCACCGATCGCTGGGTCCTGGATGCCGGAGGCTGGCGCCTGGTCGGTGTCAACGCGCAGCTTTTCGGCTCGGGTCTCGCGCGGGAACAATCACAGGATCAGTGGCTCGACGAGCAGTTGAGTACCGCCGGGCGGCCCACCGCGCTGTTCCTGCACAAGCCTGTCTTCGTCGAAAATCCAACCGACGATGTCATGAGCCCCTCCTGCATGGTGCCGTCGGCTCGGGCCCGACTGCTCGACAAGCTCAATCGGTCCGACGTGCGTCTGATCGTCAGCGGTCACCTGCATCAACATCGCGACCGCACATTCGGCGGCCAGCGGCATCTATGGGTGCCCGCCGTCGCCTTTGCAGCCGCGCAGATGCGTGGCGGCGATGGCCGTTGCGGCGTCACGGTGCTCGGTTTCTCACAAAACAGTGTCGAGGTCACAATCGAACGGCCACGCGGGCTGATCTCGTACGACCTGGCCGCGATCAAGGGTCATGGCCGCTATCAGTTCCTGCGCGATATGCCGCCTTCTCCTCCGCCCAACGCTGGCTGAGTGGGTTCACGCCCGCTCCCAGATGTCAATCGGCTTGCAAATTGACCTCTCGGTCATTTTTGCACGCCGAATAGTGCATTCTGCGCCGAATGTGGAAGCGTCTCGGTGACGGCCGCACCTCGAACTCGGAGTTTCTCAACTCGTAAGGTGGATTAGCTCGCAGGGCGGATTGGAGCCGAAGACGTAATCCGCCCTCTCAGCTGCCAAAAACGGCGGATCACGCTCCGCCTACGGACCCGTTAGTGGGTTCGAGCCGAGGCGTAACACGCCATCTACCCACACGACAGGTGGTGCGACCCCGACGCGCATCTTCAGCAATGCTGCTAGCTCGCAGCCAGCGCCGTTTTAGCGACTTCGGCCATCCACCGGCACGTGGCAGGCAGAATCGAATCATTGAAATCATATTGCGGACCGTGGAGCTCCGCACCTTCGCGTAGTTCGCCGTTGCCGATCCAGACGAAAGCACCAGGCCGATGTTGAAGGTAGAAGGCGAAATCTTCCCCGGCCATGCTGGGTGCGAGGTCGCGGCGCAGCGATAGCTGCGCTTTCTCCGCAGCCATGCGGGCGAGGCCTGCTTCCGTCGGCGTATTGATGACTGGCCCCATTCCCGTGGTGATTTCAGGCGTGACCGTGACGTCGAAACTCGTTGCAATCCCGGCGCAGATCCGCTCAATCCCCTCGACGATCGTCTCCCTCACCGGACCGCGATGATTACGCAGCGTACCGCGGATCACCACCCGCCCGGCAATCTGGTTCGGCGCTGTGCCGCCTTCGATAGTGCAAAGCGAGACCACGGCTGTGTCGGTCGGATCGACATTCCGCGAGACGATCGATTGCAGCTCGACAATTAGATGCCCCGCTGCGAGTACCGGATCACGAGTCAGATGCGGCATGCCCGCATGGCCAGCGTGGCCGTCGATCGTGAGCGTGATCCGCCCTCCAGATGCCATCACGACGCCGTCATGGACCGCGATCGTATCGGCATCGAGTCCGGGCCAATTGTGAAAACCGAAGATACGCGTCATGGCAAACCGGTCGAAGAGGCCGGCAGCGATCATCGCGCGGGAGCCGCCATACCCCTCCTCGGCCGGCTGAAAGACGAAATGGACCGTTCCGCTCCAGCTTGTGTCGGCGACCAGCAGCGCCGCTGCACCAAGAAGCGATATCGTGTGCCCGTCATGACCGCACGCATGCATGACTCCAGGATTGCGCGATGCATAGGAGAGCCCGGTCATCTCAGTGATCGGCAGCGCGTCCATGTCCGCACGCAGACCCACGCTGGCTTGCGAATGTCCGCGCGACAACGTCGCAACGACGCCGTGGCCTCCGATTCCAGCCTCGAAAGGAACGCCGAGTTCGGTTAGCCTCTCCTGTACGAAGGCGGAAGTCATCTTTTCCTGCAAAGAAAGCTCAGGGTGAGCATGCAAATGGCGGCGCCACGCGGCTAGTTTCTGGTAAAGATCTTGTGTCACGGCTGTCATCTACGTCTGTTGTCGACTCCCTCGAGGATAGCGCGATCGGCGATCATCATTGCAAGCTTTCGCTTTCAAAGCCAGCACAGGGCGGATTGGAGCCGACCCGTCCACCGCAGCTCAAAGAGCGAAGGCGGAAGGCGCAATCCACCATCTCGGCGAAAACGGCGGATCACGATCCGCCCTACGAACTACACCAGACGTTCGGTCAGCCCGATCGGATCGGAGGACTCCGATCCGGCCCTTGGGAGGAAGTTAGGGACAACAGCCAGTTTTCAGCGATGACCTCGGTCGCGTCGCAGTGCGGACGGTTGCGGCAGGCAAACGCTCCGATCACCCGGCTTGTAGGTATCAAGTAAATTCGTCCAGCTCCGCGCGAACCTAGGCGTCGAAGGAAGCGAGAGCCTCCGCGAGCCGGTTTTGCCGCCGTAGCAGTGCCCCTGCTTTATAGGCGGAATTCCAACAGTTCGGATCGATCTCGAACGCCCGCCGGAAGCAGAGAATTGCGTCTTCCGCACATTCAGTTTCGACCAGCGCGTCGCCGAAATTTCTCCATAGGTCCGCGTCGTGGGGGCTTGAGCTGGACCGCCTTGTCGAAGACCTTCAGGGCGTCGTCGTGCCGTCGCAAGTTCAAGAGCGCGCTGCCCAACGTCGTCAGATAGGTCGGTCTCGGGTCCTTCCTGATCGCGCTCGACGCCCATTGCACCGCATCGTCGAACTGCCTGACGTTGAAGCACGCCAAGGCCATGAGGTGGAGCAATTCCGGATGTTTCGGGCTAATCTCGAGAGCTTGCCGGCATCGGATCTTGGCTTCGAGATGCCTTCCGGCGCGCATCTCGGCAATTATTACGTCGTAGACCGCGGGGCTGTCATTGGCCCCACGAGCATTGAGGTCTAGTTTGCTTTTCTTGGCGTCCGCCGCCTAGCGCTCACGACAGTTCATCAGTGCTTTTCAAAATTATTCCAATACAACCTCTAGGTAATTCGGTGAGCTGCCGTAAGTCGGATGGACATAGGTCAGAGCCTTCTCGAACCTGAATATCAACCTGGGGTTGCATATCCAGTGATGCTGCGGCTAGATAGCGGTAAAGCAAAGCCGCTCGCACGCGCGGCCCGACGGCAGGCGCCGTCGCAATCGTCATCTCGGCGGCTAGAACGATGGATCACGATCCGCCTACGGACCTGCGTCCGGGGAAACGAGCCGATTACGAATAATTGGGCGCGTCGGGTTTGCGGAAGATGTGGATGGGGTCGCCGGGCGTAAAGTTACGTCCGGTGAAGACGGCATAAGCGTACAGCGCGATATAGAGAACCGCGAGAATGCCGACTGCGTAAAAAGCCCAGGCCGCGATGCGCTTCATTGTCTCCACCGGAGGTCATGACGCGCTTTTAGGGACGTGATCGCGAAAAGGCCAGACCGATCCTCGCCACTTCATACCTTAAGCTGCAAGCGCGGCGTGGAAACGCTGATCTCCGCGAACCGAACGATATCCTCGTCGCGGTCATTGGCGACGTATCGCCGTACCAGCAACCCAACGTTGACCCGCGCGATGCGACCCGCATGTCCCGAACGCGGTCAATCACAACGCGGTCTGAGTGGCGTTCGACGAATCCAGCAACATCAATCGGAGCAGTCGTAGCGGACTGAAAACGATCGACCTCCAACCACCCAAGTATTCGTCAGAGATCCTGTCCTAGTCCGAGCTGGGCGTCGCTCCACCTGCCCCGCGTGTCGGCAGACGATTCCTATCCTGTCGCCTTTCAAGATCAGCCGATCTCGCAATTGCTGGTCAAGGTGGCGACAAGATGCAACATTGACTGCTCCTATTGCTACTGGTTCCGCGACGCGGCCGTCTATGACAAGCCCAAGCTGATGAGCGCCGATGTGCTGCATCAGTTGCTACTGCGCATCGAACAGCGCGTCGCCAGTTATTCCCTCGTCGATTTTCCCATCGTTCTGCACGGGGGCGAGCCCTTGCTGTGGGGGCGTGAGAATTTTCACCGTTTTGCCGAGGCCTGCGAGGCCATTTCATCACGGACAGGCTGCGAAATTCCGATCGCGGTTACCACAAATGGCGTGTTGATCGATGATGAATGGCTGACCTGCTTCGAGGCCTGCAACATTTCCGTTGCGATCAGTCTGGATGGGCCGGCACATATTCACGACTCTCACCGCCGAACCTTTCAGGGCACAGGCACGCACGCCGCTGTGGAACGTGCCGCTCGCATGCTTGTATCCCGCGATATTTGCGCAAGCGCTCTGGCGGTCTGCAATCCCTCTTATCCGCCGAAGCAGTATGTCGAATTCTTCGCCCATTGTGGAATTGCCAACTACGACATCATGATCCCTGATGCGACGGTGGACGAGAAGCCGCCATCTATTGCCTCGTTCTACAACGGCCTCTTCGACCTGTGGCTGGAGGCGAACCGCAGCAAGCCGACGGTCAATATCCGTATCATTTCCGACATGATCACCGCCCTGCTCGGCAACAATTCCCCAACCGAGGGCGTAGGCTACCAACCGGTAGAACTCTGCACGATCATGACTGACGGCTCCGTGGAGGCCCACGATGTGCTGCGGATTGCGGGAGACGGTTTCACGCAAACCACGCTCAACATCTTCGAGCATGCGATCGATGAGGTCAGGAACGAGCAGCGCTGGAAAGCCGCCCGTGATGCTTCGATCAATCTTTGCGAGAAATGCCGGCAGTGCAAGTTCATGAACGCCTGCGATGGCGGTTATCTTCCGCATCGCTTTTCCAGGCAGAACGGTTACGACAACCCTTCGGTCTATTGCGACGACCTCTACGCGATGTTCGAGAACATGCAATCGGTGCCCGAAGGGCATCTTTACGTCAGCAAGCCAGGCGGAGAACGAGTCGGTGTGCGGGACGGATTGGCATAGCTGGTACGATATGCCCACGCAATGACCGCTGTCGGCAGATCCTGTGATTTCGCCGCACTCTGGAATTTGCCGCTATCGCGGCATGGTGGGCGTCGATGACGCGCTTTTAGAGGCCTGACTGCGAAAAGGCCAGACCCACTCCAGCGACTTGCTGCCTAACGCTGTAAGCGCTGAACGGGAAAGCTGACCTCCGCAAGTCGAACGAAATCCTCGTCGCGGTCAATCGCGACATAGTCGCCGTGCCAATAGGCCAGCGCCGACCCGTGCGGCGCGACCTGCAGATACCGCACGCGGCCGATCACGATGCCATGGGAGTGGCGCTCGACGATCTCCTCGACCTCGCAGGCGATCGCGGCGAGTGCTCCGACCAGCAACGGCACCCCCGGCCCGCGCGTGATCCATTCGGCGCCGGCAAAGCGCTCCGCGCCCTTCAGCCCGTTCTTGCCGGAAAATCGCTCGGCGATGCCGGTTTGGTCGTGGCTAAGGATGTTCACGCCAAACAAGCCGTACCGTTTCAGCAGCGGCCATGACGAGGCCGCGCGGTTGACGCTGACGATCAGCGAAGGTGGATCGACCGAGAGCGAGGACAGCGACGTTACGGTCATTCCCGAAATATCCTCCCCGCGTCCCACCGTGATGACGCTGACCGCTCCGACCAAATGACGCATCGCGCCGCGGAAATCGTGGGCGGAAACCTCTCGGTTGAGTTGGACAATGGGAGCAGAGGTCATGGCGTCCTCACGAGATTTATCGTTCCTCGGCGGTCCGCAGCAGTTCGTCCAGGATCGATCCCTCAAGCCGGGCAAGCTCGGCCGAGCCGCGCTGCCGGGGACGGCGGATATCTACATCGATGTCGTGCGCGATCTGGCCGCCCTCGATCACCAGCACACGATCGGCCAGCGCAACCGCTTCCGACACATCATGCGTCACCAGAATCGCCGTAAAACCCTGGTTGCGCCAAACCCGCCCCAAGAGGCGCTGCATCGAGATGCGCGTGAGCGCATCCAGCGCGCCGAGCGGTTCATCGAAAGCCAGCAGGCGCGGATTTCCAACCAGCGCCCGCGCCAGCGCAACGCGCTGCTTCTGCCCGCCGGAAAGCACCGCCGGCCATTGCGCACGCTTGTCGGACAGCCCGACTTCAGCGAGTGCGTTCTCCGCCCGCGGTTGCGCGTCGGGCAATTTGCGCTCGCCGCCTAGACCGACCTCGACATTGGCAAGCACCCGCGCCCACGGCAACAGCCGCGGCTCCTGAAACATCACGCGGACATCCTGCGGCTGCAGCTGGTCGCCAAAGCTGACGCTTCCCGCGTCAATCGATTCCAGTCCGGCAATTAAGCGCAACAGCGTGCTCTTGCCGCAGCCGCTGCGACCTACGATTGCGACGAACTGCCCGGCGGGAACATGGAGGTCGATGTCGCGTAGCACCTCGTTCGTGCCGAACGATTTGCGCAAGTTACGAATTGTCAGCGAGAGTCCGCGCGGCGTTTCTCCTCGGCGGCGCAACAGCCGTGCCTGCTCGACGAAGTTCGGTCGGCCCAGGGGCTCAACTTCCGGGGCTCGAAAACGAAGGGCTTCTTGCATGCTCAATTCTCAACCTTTGCGGAACGCGGGATGCCAGGACAAGGTCAACCGCTCCAGCGCACGCGACGCGCTGTCGGCAAGCTTGCCTAGCAGGGCATAAATCAGGATGCTGAGCACGACGACGTCGATCTGCATGAATTCGCGCGCCTGCATCGCCATGTAGCCTAGCCCTGAGGAGGCCGCGATGGTTTCGGCGACGATCAGCGTCAACCACATGATGCCGAGCGCGAAACGGATGCCGACAAAGATCGACGGCAACGCACCTGGAAAGATCACCCTGCGGAGCAGCTCACCGTCGCTCATACCGTAGATGCGGCCCATCTCGATGAGCTGCGGATCGACGGTACGGATGCCGTGCAGCGTGTTGAGATAGATCGGAAAGAACACGCCGAGCGCGACCAAAAACAGTTTTGCGGTCTCGTCGATGCCGAACCAGAGGATCACGGGAGGGATCAGCGCCAGATGTGGAACGTTGCGCACCATCTGCAACGTGGTGTCGGTCAATTTGTTGGAGAGCTGTGAAAGTCCATTGGCGAGACCGAACGCAAAGCCGATGCCGCCGCCGATCACAAAACCCGTGCTCGCACGCCAGAAGCTGACCCAGATGTTGCGCTCCAATTCGCCGGAGCGCAGCAATTTCCATCCCGCCAGCACGACGCCGGTCGGCGCGGGCAACACCCGGGCCGACACCAACCCGGCCGAACAGGCAGCCTGCCAGATCAGGACGATCGCAAGCGGCACGATCCACGGCACGAGCCCATCGGCGCGCGGCACGCGCAAGGCACGAGATAACGGCAAGCGTTCGATCAGGCTCATGATTGCGATGCCTTCACGATCGGCCGGTGCTCGTTGGCGATGGTCTCGCCAAACGGCCCGGTGTTGACGCGAAGCGGCGTGACGTTGCCCAGTTGCTCCACGGCGAGCAGCGGAAACACCAGCTCGGCAAAACGATAGGCTTCCTCGAGATGCGGGTAGCCCGACAGGATGAACGTATCGACGCCGATCGCCTGATATTCCCTGATCCGTGCGGCGACCGTCTCGGGATCGCCGACCAGGGCCGTTCCGGCTCCGCCGCGCACTAAACCAACGCCGGCCCACAGGTTCGGACTGATCTCGAGTTTTTCACGGCGGCCGCCATGCAACTGCGCCATGCGTTGCTGGCCGACCGAATCCATCCGGGAGAATATTTTCTGGGCCGCGGCGATGGTTTCGTCCGTGACGTGCCTGATCAACTCATCCGCCGCGTTCCAGGCTTCCGCATTGGTTTCCCTGACAATCACATGGAGGCGAATGCCGAAGCTGAGTTTTCGCCCGCGGCTTGAGGCGACAGCCTTGACCCGGTTGATCTTGTCTGCGACCTGCGCCGGCGGCTCGCCCCACGTCAGGTATTTGTCGACGATGTCGGCGGCGACATCGATCCCCGCATCCGACGATCCGCCGAAATAAAGCGGCGGGCGCGGCGACTGCCGCGGCGGAAACAGCAGGCTTCCGTTCTCGATCCGGAGATGCTTGCCGTGGAAATTGACCGTCTTGCCCGCGAGCAGCTCGTTGTAGACGGTCAGGAACTCGCGCGTCACCTCATAGCGCGCATCATGGTCGAGGAAGACACCGTCGCCCTTGTTCTCGACGGGATCGCCGCCGGTCACCACATTGATCAGAAGGCGCCCGTTCGAGACACGGTCGAGCGTCGCCGTCATCCGCGCCGCGGCAGCCGGTGACTGCAGGCCCGGACGCACCGCCACCAGATAGCGCAGCCGTTCGGTGAACGGCGCTACGCTCGATGCAACGACCCACGAATCTTCGCAGCTTCGCCCGGTCGGCAGCAGCACGCCGAAATAGCCGAGCTGGTCGGCGGCCTGCGCGATCTGGCGGAGATAGTTGAAACTGACTTCGCGCCCGCCGGTGGCGGTGCCGAGATAGCGGCCATCGCCATGGGTCGGCAGGAACCAAAGGATGTTGGCTGCGGACGTTTGCTTGACACTCATTAGGCCGGGCCTCCCAGCCGCGTGCAATATTCCGTCGAGGTGGTTTGAGCTTGCTTTCCGCCCGCTCACGCGCCGGGCGTCCATTTCCAGACGATCTCCGGGACATTGATTGGCTTCGGGATCAGGTTAAGCCGTGCAAAACGATCGGCTACCGCCTGCTGGCTCCTGACGATCTCGTCGTCGATCGGGACCACACGATAGTTCGAGCGGTCCACGAAGCGCCTGATGGCTTCGATGTCGACGCCGGTCGCCTCGGCTTGCGCACTCGCGACCTCCTCGTGATGCTGATCGGCCCACACGCCTTCCGCCGCGAACACCGCGTTGAGGTGGGCGACAATCGCGGGATATTTCTCCACGAGATCGGCACTCGCGATATAGAAGGCATTGGCCTTGTGGACGTCCCTGTCGAACGCGATCACGTGGGCGTGTTCCTTCAGTTCGGCCAATGCGAGATAGGGGTCCCAGATCGACCAGGCGTCGACCGAGCCCTTCACGAAGGCCGCGGTCGCGTCGGCCGGCGCGAGCGGCGCCGGCGTGATGTCGCTCCAGGTCAGCCCGGCCTTCTCCAGCGCGGCGACCAGCAGATTGTGCGCGCTCGATCCCTTGCCGAAGGCGACGCGCTTGCCCCTGAGATCGGCAAGCGTCGTGATCGGCGAATCCTTCGGGACGATGATGGCCTGCGTCGTGCCTGCCGACTTTACCGCGGCGACGTAGCGAATGCTGGCACCGGCCGCCTGCGCGAAGATCGGCGGCGAATCTCCGACATAGCCGAAATCGACACTGCCGACATTGATTGCTTCAAGCAGCGGCGGTCCAAACTGGAAGTCGATCCACTTGACGTCGATACCGAGCGGCGTGAAAGTTTTTTCCAGCGTTTGCCGCGCCTTGACCGCCGGAAAGAAACCGCCCTTCTGCGTGCCGATACGAATTTCCTTCGGCGCGGCTTCGGCCCTCGCGTAAGTGGACAGCGCCGCGACCGCAGCGGTTCCGAACGATAATTGCAAAAATTCCCGCCGCTTCATTGTCATCTCCTGCGAGAATGCTCGCGATGTTGCGCGATCATTCGATATTAGGATGATGGTGATGCTCGAAATGAGTGTCGAGTGCGTTGCAAAAATAGTAATGACAACGCTGCGCGGCCGGTCCGTGGCGATGGGTTTATTGCGAAGATCAGGTTCCGACGCGATGCATTTTCCCTGACGCTTGCACTCGATGAATCGTTAATCGAAAAACAGGCAGAAGAATTCGATCCGCATCCACTTGCGAATTATTGCGCCACCGATCGGAGCAGTTATGGTCGGATGCGAATGATCAAACCGCAGTCCGCGCTCGCGACGGAATATTTTTCGTCGAAACGGGCTTGAGCCAGCAAGAAAGCTTAGGCCGTATCAACCATTGGGCTAACAATCGAACGGTTTTTATGGCACATGGTGCTTTGCTGTCTGGACTGCCCGAAAACCGAGAACGCATTTTTCGAGTTCAACATGCCCGCACCCAAGCCGCCCGCTTTCGAAACGCTCAGCCTCCACGCCGGCCAGCACCCCGACCCCATCACCGGAGCGCGTGCGGTTCCGATCTATCAGACAACTTCCTATGTGTTCCAGGACGCCGATCACGCGGCGGCGCTGTTCAATCTCGAGCGCGCGGGGCACATCTATACCCGGATATCGAATCCGACCACGGCAGTGCTCGAGGAGCGGCTCGCCGCGCTGGAAAATGGCATTGGCGCCATCTGCACCGCGAGCGGAATGGCGGCGCTGCATCTGGCGATCGCGACGCTGCTCAGCGCCGGCGACCATATCGTCGCCTCCTCCTCGCTCTACGGCGGCAGCATCAACCTGCTCACGCACACGCTGCCGCGCTTCGGTATCACCACGACTTTCGTCAAGCCGCGCGCGCTTGACGAATTCCGCGCTGCGATCAGGCCCAATACAAGACTTGTGATCGGCGAGACCATCGGCAATCCCGGACTCGAAGTGCTGGATATCCCGAAGGTCGCGGCCATCGCACATGATGCAAGAATCCCGCTTCTGATCGACAACACGTTTGCAACACCCTATCTCAGCCGGCCGATCGAGCTTGGCGCCGACATCGTGATGAATTCGGCCACCAAATGGATCGGCGGCCACGGCATCGCGATCGGCGGCGTGATCGTCGACGGCGGCCGCTTCGATTGGCGCGCCTCCGGCAAATTTCCGCCGCTCACCGAACCCTATGCCGGATATCACGGCATTGTCTTCGACGAGCAGTTCGGCCCGGCCGCCTTCATCATGCGGGCGCGCACCGAAGGCCTGCGCGACTTCGGCGCCTGCCTGTCGCCGACCAACGCGTTTCAATTGCTGCAGGGCGTCGAGACGCTGGGCGTGCGCATGGATCGCCACATCGCCAATACGCATGCGGTGCTCGAATTCCTGGCCGCAAGCAAGGCGGTAGATTGGGTGCTGCACCCCTCGCTGGAGAGCCATCCCGATTATCGGTTGGCGAAGCGATTGCTGCCGCGCGGCGCGGGGTCCATCGTCAGCTTCGGAATCAAGGGCGGGCGGCCGGCCGGCAAGAAATTCATCGAACAGCTGCGGATGATCAGCCATCTGGCCAATGTCGGCGACGCCAAGACATTGGTGATTCATCCCGCCAGCACGACGCACCAACAGATGGATGCCGAGCAGCTCAAGGCGGCAGGGATCGGAGAGGAGCTGGTGCGGCTGTCGATCGGCATCGAAGCCGTCTCCGACATCATCGATGACCTCGGTCAGGCGCTCCGCATTTCCCAGAAGGCTTGAGCCATGCAGTTGTCAGTGAACGGAACGGATATTTTTGTCGCTACCGGCGGCCGGGCGTTCGGTGCGTCGGAGCCGACCATCGTGTTTCTGCACGGCGCCGGCTTCGACCATTCGACCTGGGCCTTGCATAGCCGCTGGTTTGCGCATCACGGCTATGGCGTGCTGGCGCCTGATCTGCCCGGCCACGGCCGATCCTGCGGCGCGCCGCTTCCGGCGATCGCCGACATGGCCGACTGGACCGCAGCGCTGCTCGATGCCGCCGGTGCGACAACGGCGAAGCTGGTCGGTCATTCCATGGGGTCGCTGATCGCGCTTGAGACCGCGGCGCGGCACCCGGCGAAAGTATCAGCGCTCAGCCTGATCGGAACCGCGGCCACCATGACGGTCGGACCCGATCTGCTCAAGGCCGCCGAAGCCAACGACCATGCCGCCATCGACATGGTCTCGATCTGGGGTCTCGGCTATCAGGCGGAGCTTGGCGGAAGCCTCGCGCCCGGTCTTTGGATGCATAGCGGCGCGCAGCGCGTGCTGGAAAATGGCCGGCCTGGCGTGCTCTTCAACGATTTGTCCGCGTGCAACGCCTATCAGGGCGCGCTGGCCGCCGCCGCAAAGGTCACGGTCCCGGCGACGCTCATTCTCGGCGAACGCGACATGATGACGCCTGCAAAAGCAGGCCGAACGCTGGCCGCCGCACTGCCGAATTCGCGCACGGTGGTGCTGCGCGGCGCCGGTCACATGATGATGGTCGAGCGGCCCGACGAGTTACTCGCCGCCCTGCAATCCTGACCCTCAGTTTTTGCTTGAGCATGATCTCCGCGCAAACGTGGTTCCGCGTTTGTCGCGAGGGAAACCCGGTCTCCACCCATCGGGGCGTGGCCCGAGGGCATGCTTTTCCGGATCATGCTCTATCCCGCGGCGACCCTCGGCGCGACGTTGACGGCGAGCTTGCCGTAGCGATCCCTGAAGGCTTCGGTTTCGATCTCCTCGAGCTTCATCGCACCGCTCATCACGCCCGCCTTCCAGGCCTCGTGCTCGGGATCAACCTCGAATTCCGGCATCACTTCCTTGGCGAACAGCTCGAGCAACTCGCAGATATGCTCGTGGCTGTTCTTGCCGGCCTGATTGAGCAGGATCACCTGGTCGATATGCGAGGTGCGGAACCTCCGGAGCTTCCTGGTGATGGTTTCCGGCGAGCCGATCAGGCCGCCGCGCAGCGCCGTCTCCTGGGCCTCCGGGTTCTCGCGCTTCCATTTGTTGTATTCATCCCACATGTTCACAGTGCCCGGCGCCGGACGCTGCCGGTTCTGCGAAGCGCCGTAGTAGCGCAGCGCGAATTGGAAGAAGGTGGCGCCATCGGCGCGCGCGCGGGCCTCCTCGTCGGTCTTCGCGCACATGAAGAACGACACCAGCGCCATGTTCGGGTTGATCACGTAGTCGGCCAGCTTGTTTAAGCGTTTGGTGATTGCGTTGTAGTAAGCGTGCACCCAGGCATGCGCCGCGTCCGCGCTGACAAACTGGAAGCCGAGCGCGCCAAAGCCGCATCTCCCGGCACGCTCGATGGTCGGCAGTTGCGAACACGCCATCCACAGCGGCGGATGCGGCTTCTGCACCGGTTTTGGCACCACGTTGCGCAAGGGAATATCGAAATACTTGCCGTGATGCTCGGTGCCGATCTTGGTGAACATCGGGAAGATCGCTCTTACCGCCTCCTCGAACACCTCGCGCTTGGTCTCCATGTCGCGGCCGAACGGCGTCAGTTCGGTGATGGAGGCGCTCTCGCCCATGCCGAACTCGCAGCGGCCGCGGCTCAAGAGATCAAGCACCGCGACCTTCTCGGCGACGCGCGCGGGATGGTTGGTGGTGAGCTGGAAGATGCCGTGGCCGAGCCGGATGTTCCTGGTGCGCTGGCTGGCGGCGGCAAGAAACGATTCGGGCGCCGGCGAATGCGAATATTCTTCCAGGAAATGATGCTCGACTACCCAGGCATAGTCGTAGCCGAGCCGGTCGGCGGTCTCCAGTTGCGTCAGCGCGTCCTGGTAGAGCTTGAGCTCGTCGCCGTCGTGCCAGGGACGCGGCAGTTGCAGCTCATAGAAGATCCCGAACTTCATGGACGTCTCTCCAGATGGTTCTTGGTTTTTTGAGTAGTGTATTCTCGATTGGCCTCAAGTCCAGCCATTGCCAATTCCGCACGGCGGAAGGTCCGCTTGCGCTTGCGTCGCCAATGGTTAGGTTTGGAATGAGCTTTGCCGTTGGGCGAATCGCGGCCGTGACGGCCGCCTCGCCCCACTCGTCGCCGAGACCCCATGGCCGTTTTCACCCCGCATCAGGATTCCGCGCTGAAAGCCGTTGCCGATTGGCTCAAGGCCAAACCGGGCAAAGGCGGCACGCCACCGGTGTTCCGCCTGTTCGGCTATGCCGGGACCGGCAAGACGACACTGGCGCGGCACATCGCCGAAGGCGTCGACGGCAACGTGAAATTCGCGGCCTTCACCGGCAAGGCGGCGCTGGTGATGCGCAACAAGGGCTGCGACGACGCCTCCACCATCCATTCGCTGATTTACCGCGCGCGCGAATCCGGTGTCGAACAGCCGAGCTTCGAATTGTGGGACGACGCGCCCGCCTCAAAGGCAAAACTGATCGTGATCGACGAATGCTCGATGGTCGATGCCGAAATGGGCCGCGATCTGATGTCGTTCGAATGCCCGCTTCTGGTGCTCGGCGACCCCGCGCAATTGCCGCCGATCCAGGGCGGCGGGTTTTTCACCGATTGCGAGCCGGACGCGATGCTGACGGAAGTCCATCGTCAAGCGCAGGACGATCCGATCGTGCGGATGTCGATGGATGTCCGCGAGGGCCGCGCGCTCGACATCGGCCGTTATGGCGAGAGCGAGGTGGTCAAGCGCTCTGAGCTCGACCCGGTGCGGGTGATGAAGGCCGACCAGATGCTGGTCGGGCGCAACAACACCCGCCGCGCCTACAACATGCGGATGCGGCAGCGGCAGAACATCGAGGATCCTCTCCCCGTCGCCGACGACAAGCTGGTGTGCCTGCGCAACAACCGCAAGAAGGGCCTGTTCAACGGCGGGCTGTGGCGGGTGAAGTCGCGCACGCAATCAAGGTCGAAGTCGCGGATCGTCAGCCTGCGGCTCGCGCCGGATGAAGAGTTCAGCCACAAGGTGACGAAAGTCTCCGTGCGCTGCGACTGTTTCGAGGGCGGGATAGAAGCGATCCCGTGGGAACAACGAAAACCCTATGACGAATTCGACTTTGGCTATGTGCTCACCGTGCACAAGTCGCAGGGCTCGCAATGGGACGACGTCGTGCTGTTCGACGAGAGCTTTGCCTTCCAGGACAGCCGCGCGCGCTGGCTTTATACCGGCATCACGCGGGCGGCGAAACGGCTGAGCGTAGTGGTGTGAGGTAGTCCTGAGCGACGACCCCTCCACGTCATTGCGAGCGAAGCGAAGCAATCCATAGCCCGGCAAAGCAGGTATGGATTGCTTCGTCGCTTGCGCTCCTCGCAATGACGCTGGAGCACGGCGGATCGCGATCCGCCCTACGAACTTCTCGTGCATCGAAATTCATGGCGCGGCCGACACCGCGGTCGGGCGATCCTGGCGAGGTGCTGGCAGAGAGCCAGGCGGCTTTTTCTGGTGGTCGCTCAAATCCCCGCGCGGTGCAAGCGGATGGGGCGGGCGGACAGCCCCGCCGGCGAGCGGAAGAATCGCCAAATTAGAGCCTGTCGGTTGAGGGCCTGTCGATGCCGCAGCCTGGCTGCGGAGGTGGAGACCGCGGGCAGCAGTCCTGGTCGGGTGCGCTGGCGCGGCATGGCCCCTTGATTGAAGAAACTCACGAAACAGCGCCTCGTCATCGTCTGTCTGCGGATCCGGGATCTGGCCGATCGACACCCGGGCAGCGAGCGGCGGCGCGACATCGGCCGTCGCGCGCGGCGCCGGACCAGCCCATTCGAGATGCAGTTCCTGGCGATCGATGATGCTCTGGTCGGCGCGCCGCGCCTCCACCGTGACATCAGCGCCGCCGACGAAGCCCTGCGCAGGGCGGATGGCGCAATCGGCCAGCTCATCCGCCGACAGCTGCCAACCGCCGGTCGCCGACAGACGACCCTTCGGCAGGGTCGATCCGGAAGGCAGACCGCTCAGAATCACGACATCGTCCGCGGCCGCGTTGACCAGGGAAATGCTGATTGGGATCGCCTTATCGGCGGCGCCTGGCTGCGGCTTGCCGACGACCAGCCGGACGGACGTCGCATCCGGCGCTTCCGCTGTCGACACTAGCGCTGCCGTGCCAACCGAGACCGGCACCTGTTCAGCCGGAGGCTCGGCCGATATCAAGCCGATGATCAGACATACCGCGATGATGGCGCCCGCAATCGCCCTGGCCAAATTCCTGCCGTCCATCAGCGGCGGGTTGCGCGTCATCCAGGCGGTTGCGCGGCTCAAGGCGATGAGCAGCATCACGGCGATAAACGCGGCGAGGCCAAGGCCGCCGCCGAAGCCATTCAAGAAGGCGCGCACCGGCACCAGCACGACAATGAGGACAACAGCCCCAAACACTGGCTGAAACCATCCTTTCAGCCGATCGAGCGTCGACATGCCCAGGAAAGACCCCGCGTAGAAGGCATCCATCGCGGATGCATCGTCGGGATTGTCGGCGTGCAGAGCAATCAGACCTACAAGCGCCGCCGCGGATGCGATGAAGATTCGCACCTGTATGCTGCCGTCCGCCATGCGCCGTTGCCGAAGCACAAACAAGGTACCGACGATTCCTGCCAGACACGCGAAGAAGGCGCGAATGGCCGACCGCGGCTCAATGTCGAATGCGTCAGCGGCGACAGTATGGAAACGGCTCGTATCTGTCCCCAACGGCAGAACCAGCTCGACGAACAGGAAAGAAGCCACAACAGCGATCGCGCCCAACCTGCCCCCGCATCCGATCCCGATCGGAGCGGCTGAGCGGCTGTCCAGCTCGGCAACGACGAAGAATACAAGGCCGCAGACGATGGATAGTGCGACGGACAAAGCGCCGGTCGCGCCATCGCTGAGCCAGAAGATCGGCGTCATACCTGCAAACGTGCCACCATAGAGCGCGGGAAAGAATGCTCCGGCAAACAGGCTGGCCGTGCGTGTGACCAGCAACAGGCCACATACGATTGCGGTTGCCCACGCGGATGCGATGCAGGGGATGGTCCCGGATACGCTGAAGCACTCGGTCGCCAGGCAGCCCAGGAAGGCGCCCGCGAATGCCGCGATCGGCGCATTGTCAAAGGGTCTATTGGTCGACCGGCCGGCAGCTTGCGTCTTTTGGATCAAGAACGTCGATCGCAATTCCCCAAGGCGGTGACGCAGAGCTTCATCAGCGGCGGAAAACAATGTTGGCCGCCTTTCGGGCACGTGGGTGACCTCGTCAAGCCCGGAGCCCCGGTGCCGGGTCATGATCATATCCCCGATCCTGCACGCAAAGATTGCAACGCGCCACACGGTGTTTCCTAGCAATCCAATGGATCGGCCTTCTGACGAGATACCGGCACCCTTTCCATGACGCGCGCGTATCGCGGATCTGCGATCATGCACATGCGCGTGGCGGGGCGCGGACTCAACACGGGCAGTTATGAGGCACTCTATGGCGATGATGCGGCATCCTTCGCCACACAGGGCAGAGCAGCCTGAACTCGTGCAACGTTTTTTGGATGCGATATAATCGCAACAGCGGGTCGCGTTGCATTCGTACCCAGACCATCCGACGAGCATCGCTGCGATGAACCGGGTGATTGCATCTATTGAAGGTAACAAGTCACCCGCGCGAGCGAAGCGATAGGCACGAGATAGTATCCAGTGCGCCGCTCTTATCTAGGTTGCATTTGTTCGCAACGGGACGACAACGTGCTGTTCGACGAGAGCTGGCATTTCAGGACAGCCGCGCGCACCGGCTGTACACCGGAATCATCCGCGCGGCGGAACGGTTGAGCGTCCGATCTTCGCCGTTGATGCCACCTGTGCGGATCGGCTAGTTTGTCGCGTAATGGATATCCAGAGATCGGCATCGAAAATGCGGAACGACACCTTTACGGCCGACGGCGAGATATTGGCTTACAGCCATTATGTCCCTGCGGCGTCACCGAATGGGAGGGTGCTTTCGCTGATGGCGCCGGTCCCGCCGACCGTGAGCGCATTGGATATCTCGCCGAGCATCTTGTTTCGCGTGGCTTTAGCGCCTTTTGTTTCGATTTCTCGGGGCATGGCGAGAGTACGGCGAAACTTCAACAATCCAGTCTGGTCAGGCGCGCGGTCCAGACTAAAGCTGCAATTGAGTTCATGCCTCAGTTTCCGACTGTCTTGATCGGGACAAGTTATGGGAGGCCACGTCGCATCAAGCATCGTCTCAGCCACAAAAGCGAAGTTTCTCATTATTTTGCCTGGCGCTTTACGGAGACGACTGCATCGATGTGCCATTCGATGAACCCCTCACGGCGAGCAGCAGGAAGCCGTCAAGTTTCGAGAACTCTTCGGTTCGGTCCGACTTAAGGAAATTCCAGGGGCGGTCGCGTATCATCACGGGAGAGGAAGAAGATCATTCCGCCGCGGGTTGTTGCAATATATCGGCAAGAGTTTACAAGAGAGCAGTGAGCTGACTTTCGTCAGGCTTCCAGGCGCGCCGCATAATATGCACGGTTGGGCGACGCAAAATGATGCAAACATGGTCATGGTTTTGCGCGCGATCGACGAGCTGTTCGACGGTTAGCGCGTAGCGCGGATTGGAGCCGGCCCGTCCGCCGTGTGGCCAAAACGGCGGATCACGATCCGCCCACGGACCTAAAATGCGAGCGCAGCGAACAAAGCAAGTGTGGTCGTCGCTTGCGCTCCTCGCAATGACGGGACCTATTTCCCCGCCACGAAATAAAAATCTTCCCGTCCCGGCGGCGAGCCGTAGGTGAAGGGCTGCTGCACGTGCTTGGTCGCGGTCCAGACGTCGTCGCGGACGATGTCGAACAATTTTCGCACCTCGACATGCGGCTCCCTGACGTCGCGCGCGAGCGCTGTCGCGAACGGGCTGTCGACGCCATCGCCGTCGAGCGCGGTCTCGCCGTGCTTGGCGGCGTATACCACCATGAAGCCGGAAGAAGGTTCGATATCGGAAAAGCCTTTGTCGACCAGTTGCACCGCCATGGTCCGCTTCATGGTCGGCGCGAACGGGTTGTCCCGGCAGGCGTCGAGCATCACGAGGCGTAGCTTGCGCGCGCCGCCGACCGCGGCGATCAGCTGCTCGAGCGCCACCGCTTCCTTCTCGGCGTCCTTGTCCTCGGCGAGCCGGGCATCGACCGGCACCAGATAGTTGACTCCGCCGATCTCGAAACCATGGCCGGCGTAGTAGATCACCGCCCAGTCGGCCTTTTCGGCGTCGCTCGCGAACATGCGCAGCGCCTCGAAAAACTTGTCGCGGGTGAGATCGTCAGCAAGCGTCACGGCCTGGAAACCGAGATCCTTCAGCGAAGCCGCGATCAGCCTGGCGTCTCGCGGCGGATTGTCGAGCGGATGGACGTTCTTGTAGGCGCCGTTGCCGATGACGAGCGCGATGCGGCGTCCTGTCGAGGCTCCCGGCCCCTGCACCGTGAGCGCGGACAGGCGCTCCTGTGCTGTCGCACGGGCCTTCGCTACTTCGGGCTCGTCATATCGCGACAGCGCGAAGGCCGCTGAACGATAGTCGGCCCGCGCCTGCGCCAGGTCGCGCCGCCGTTCGAACAGTTGGCCCCGCCCCGCATGCGCACGCACACTGTTCGGGTAGACGCTGAGAACCGTGTTGTAGTCCGTGAGCGCCGCATCCAGGTTGCCTTTGGCCAGATAGGCATCGCCACGGTTCGCAATGGCATACTGGTTTTTCGGCATCCTCTCGATCACGTTGTTGCAGTCGGCGAGCGCTTCATCGAATTTGCCCATCGCCGTGTAGGTGACACAGCGATTGGTGAAGATCTGCGGCGCGTTGGCATCGATCTCCTTCGCCTTGGCGAAATCCGCGAGCGCCGCGTCGTAGTCCCTGTTCATGGTCTCGACGCGCGCACGGTTGGTGTAAGCCACGACCCCGGTCGGCGCATATTTGATCGCCGATGAGAAGTCATCGAGCGCGCTTTGCAGCGCGCCCTTGCGCAGATACAGCGTGCCGCGATCGTTGTAGGCGGCGGCGAGATTCGACCGCTTCTGCAGCGCGAGGTTATAATCCGCCATGGCGAGGTCGTCCTGGCCCTTGCCCTCATAGGCCCAGCCTCGCGCAACGACAATCCGAAGGTTTTCGGGATCGGTCTTGATCGCGTCGTTGAAGGTCGCGATCGCCTTGTCAAAATCCTTGTTCACAAGCCCCCCGGCGCGCACGGCAAGCGCGACCGCCAGATCCTTCGGCTGAGCCTGCCCCGACGCGATGACCCTTTCGCAGGCATCTTGCCGCTCCTTGGCATCGTTCTGCCGCTCGCGGCAGGTCGCGACATCGTCGCCGAGCAAGGGGCCGGCAATCGCCGGCGCGGCGACCGATAGCAGGGCAAGGACCGATAGGAACGGGGCGCGCAACATCTGCGGTAGGCTCCGGCGAACAGTGGTTTGTCGCTTGGTGGCTTTGGCGGTTCACTCGAATTGGCTTCCTTCACTTCGCCAATTGCCGGCTGAATTGAGCCTAACGCCTTGGATACGCGGATTTATTCACGGACTCGTGTGCGTCCGGCTGTAACAATTGCCACCCCACGGCGTATCTTGGGACATCGAGGGAGGCAAGCCGCATCGATTGCGAAACGCCGCTCCCGCTCTAGATTGCCAGCCAATTCCGCCTCATCCTTCAGAAAACCCGAGAGGAACTCCCATGTCCCGCAGCCGATTCAGCCGCCTTTCGCTCTGCGCCGCCGCCATCGGCGTGCTGGCGATGACCGCCTTCGTCATCGCGCCGGCGCTTTCGGCGGAAGACGCGGTGGTCATCCCGGCGCCCGCCTCCGACATCCAGGCCTCCGACGGACTGCAGACGGTCGTCGTGTCCGGCGGCTGCTTCTGGGGCGTGCAGGGCGTATTCCAGCATACCGCCGGCGTTGCCAGCGCAGTGTCCGGTTATGCGGGCGGCAGCAAGGCGACCGCCGATTACGAGACGGTCTCGACCGGCACCACGGGGCATGCCGAGTCCGTGCAGATCAAATACGACCCGAAGCAGATCAGCTATGGAAAAATCCTGCAGATCTTCTTCTCGGTCGCCCACGACCCGACCCAGTTGAACCGCCAGGGCCCGGACTCCGGCACGCAATATCGCTCGGCGATCTTCACCACCACCGAGGAGCAGAAGAAGGTCGCGGACGCCTACATCGCCCAGCTCAACGCCGCCAAGGTGTACAAGAAGCCGATCGTGACCAAGGTCGGAGCGCTGGAAGGGTTTTTTCCGGCGGAGGGCTATCACCAGGACTACCTGACGCTGCACCCGAACCAGCCCTATATTGCCTATAACGACATCCCGAAGGTCGAGAACCTGAAAAAGCTATTTGCGGAAAACTATATCGAGAAGCCGACGTTGGTGAGTTCCGCAAGAGTCACCAACTGACGGCGGATTGACGAGGAGGATCGATGGTCGAAACAAAAACCGAAACAAATATGACTTCTGCCGGCAAGGTCGAGAAGAGCGAGGCTGAGTGGCGCAAGGAATTGACGCCGATGCAGTACGCCGTGCTGCGCGAGAAGGCGACCGAGCGGCCGTTCTCGGGCGAATACGAGCATGAGAAGCGGCCGGGCAGCTATGTTTGCGCCGGCTGCGGCCAGACGCTGTTCGAATCCGACACAAAGTTCGACTCCGGCTGCGGCTGGCCGAGCTTCACCCAGCCCGCGATCGAGAGCCATGTCGACGAAGAGCGCGACGCCAGCCACGGCATGATCCGCACCGAAGTGTTGTGCTCGAAATGCTCTGGCCATCTCGGCCACGTCTTCAACGACGGCCCCGGCCCGACCGGCCTGCGCTACTGCATCAATTCGGCGGCGCTGAAACTAAAGCCGAAATAGCGGGGGCTAAGGTTCCAGCTTGGAACCATAGCCCGGGTTGTGCTTTGCTGGGAGGGGCGGCGCGGCGGAGTGTCACGGCGGCCGCCTGCTTTGGAGGGTACCATGTCGCTAGGGATGATCCTGATCATTATCGTGATCATTTACCTGATCGGGGGCTTTAGCGGCCGTTTCGGCGGGTACGGCTATGGGATGGGCCATTCCGGTTTGGGAATTGGCGGGGTGATTTTGGTGGTACTTCTGGTGCTGTTGCTGCTCGGCAAGCTGTAATCTTGGGTAAATTATTGAAATAAAAAGATTTATTCCAAGGCACTCCCGGCGTTCCCGGATTCATGATACCGGCCGCGGGGATTCGCATTTCTGTCAAATCAGCCTATATTAGGGGATGAAATGACGTGCACGGCGCGCCGCCGGTTGCGGCTTAACCGGCATAAAATCCCCCATCCGCTCACGCTAGCGCCAAGAAAATAAAGAGGTCATTGACCATGCGTCCGTTCAACTTCAACACCGCCGCCGAACTTTTCCCCGCCGCCATCCGCAAGAAGAAGCGGGCTGGCTTCGCGTATCGGCGCTTTGGCACCGCGGCCGAAGCGGTTCGCTTCGCGATCGAGGAATTGCCCGCGGATTCGCTGAACGGCGCCTACCTGCAGGTCGAGGAAGCCCGCTTCGACCAGAGCGGTATCCGCTCGCTGTATGAGAGCGAGGCCTTCCCGCTGCCGCGCCGGCCGGGCCCCGCAGCACCCGCCGACAGCAACAAGGACGCCGCGTAAGCTATTCTTCCTTTTCCGCAAGAAACACGCCCTCGGACCGATCCGGGGGCGTTTCTTTTTTTTGCGAGCATGATCCGGACCCGAAGGGCCGCGTTAGCGCAAGGTAGTGGGTGCTGGGGTCATGCTCAAACAATAAGGTTAGCCTTGTCGCTCCAGCCAACGCCGCAGGATCCGCGCATTGCGCATGTTGGCGCGGAACAGCACGTCGAATGCATCGCCCGCGACCGGTACTGTACCGATCACACCCTGGACCGCGACATTGCCGAGCATCCGCGCGGTGACATGCCAGGGCGCGCCGAGCGCGCGCGCCTCGCGCACCAGCCACAATGAGAGCGCGGTCGCGATGATGTCGCCGACCACGGGGATCAACCCGATGATGCCGTCGATGCCGTAGCGGATGTTGGTGCCGGGCAGAATGAAGGCGACGTCGAGCAGTTTCGCCATCGCCTCCAGCCGCTTCAGCCGCTGCTCGCGGGTGAGATTGCCGAACGGATGGGCGCTGCCGAAATCGAACCGGAAGCCGTCGAGTCGCGGCCCCAGCGATTCCGCCGGGATTTCGCGGCCCTCCTGATCGATGATCGGGCCCCGCGCATCCGCGGCGGAGAAATCGGCCCGGGAGGTATTCCCGGAACGTTTGCCCCTGGAACGGGCGGGGTTGGGGATCAGAATCTCTTCGCTCGACATGGTCATCACATGGGTAACGCGCAAGGCGGGCGCAAGTTGCGTCAACCGGTCGCTCCACAACGTCGTCCCGGCGAACGCCGGAACGCCTTTGCCAACAACTGAACTCGGTGGCTATGGATCCCGGCTCAAGGGCCGGGACAACATCAAGCTTTGTCGCCCCTATCGCCCCCGCGCGGCGCTCGGCGTCAGCCCGAAGCGGCGACGGAAGCAGCGGTTGAAATAGGACAGATCGTTGAAGCCGCATTCGAACGCGACGTCGCTGATGCGGCGCTGCGCATGCTGCAGCAGCTCGGCCGCCTTACGCAGCCGCAATTCATTCAGCCGCGTCGTAAAACTGGCACCGGCCTCAAACAGCAATTCATTGACATAGCGCTCGGAAAGGCGGACCGCCGCGGCAAGCTTGTGCGCGGAGAAATCCGGCTCGCAATACCGCTCTTCCATGACCTGGAGCACAGCCTTCAGCCTCACCGCGCGCAAGCCGCCCCGCCTCGCCGCAATCGCGAGTTCGCCGCGGGCCCCGAGGCCGAGCGCTGCGAGATCGAGAAGATGCGCCGCGATCGCCATGCCGGCCTCGTCGACGGCGGTGGGATACTCCAGCGACAGATCGCTATAATCCATCGCCAGCGAGAACGCGCCGCCGGGCTCAAGCTCGCCGCCGACCATCTCGTCGACGTGCGCCACCATCGCCCGCAGCGTCGCCGTCGGCAGGTGCACATTGGTGAAACGCTTGGTGTTGGCGCCGTCGGCGGCAAAGAACGGCTCATCGAGCTTGAGCAGCACCATCGCACCCGGCCGCATGATAATCTCGCGGCTGCGATGGGGCACCCGGGATTCCTTGTCGCCGGCATTGCGCGCGAGGCAATAGCGGTCGTCGTTGGTCGCAAGCACCTGGCGGTATTCGCGCCGGACCCTGGTGAAGGTACCGTTGCAACGGCCGAGCATGGTGGTGCCGATGTGGATGGAATTCATCGCGGCGCGGAACGGCACGTCGGGCGCCGGATCGAGCTCGCCGGTATTGGAGAAATGCTCGAACAATTGCGCGAAATGGATAAAGCGCTGCCGGTCGCTCGGACTTGCGGCAGCATATCGGTCGACAGCGCTTTCTTGACGACGGACATCGGAAGCGAAAACCACTGATAATGCAATCAAGCTTGTCAGCCTGGAATGAATGCCGGCTGAAGGCTGCGAGAACGTAGCAACACTTCACCGCAAATGAAACGGCGCCGGACAGTCCAAGTCCGCCGCCCTTACACGCCAGCCAGTCCAAGACGACGGGACGGCGCGGCTTTACCCATGCGGCGGGGCGCGCGCCGGTCCTGATCATCGAGCCGAACGGCGTTCCTGCAACCGATATTGCTAAAACTCCGACACTACCCGCATGGAGAGAAACGATATGATGACTTCTTCCGCACGCAAGTTGCTGCTCGGCACCGCCAGCATCGGCATCGGCTATGCGATCGGCGCGTAGCCGCACATGGCCGAGACCATCACCATCCTGCAGTCGGCCCGCGCCGAACTGGCGCAGGCGACGCCGAACAAGGGCGGCCATCGCGAGCGCGCGCTCGGATTGATCGATCAGGCGATCGGCGAAGTCCGCGCTGGCATAGCGTTCGCCGCCGGCGGCTGACGCGCGAACCGAAACCTTTCACCAACTCATCCAACGGAGATCATCATGAAAAAATTCATTGCCGCCAGCTTGCTGCTCGCGACCGTCTCGGGCACAGCCCAAGCGATGGCGCTAGTGCCGGTTGATACGGGTGCAAATGCCGCCATCATCCAGGTTGCCGGCGGATGGGGCCCGGGCTGGCATCGTGGCCCAATGGCGGCTGCCTGCGCAATTTCGCCGATCCCGCGGCGCACGCCTGCCCGCGCGGCTTTCACATCGGCCCCGGCGGCGAATGCCGCGGCAACGGGAGGTGATCTTTTTCGATCACCTAATTTGACCAGAGCAGGATGGCTTTTGATTGAATCGGGATGCGCCGCTTCCTCCACCTCTCCCCGCTCGTCGACGCTCGTCGCGGGGCGAGGTCGAAATTCGCCGCGGCGAATTTCGGGTGAGGGCACTCTCCACGAGCTCAGCCCCCGGATAGAGCCCCTCATCCCAACCTCTCAACACAAGGCAGGCAGTGTGAAAAGTCGCTTGAGCCACAGACGTACAGAATTGTTTTCTCAATTGTCGTCACTGGACAGAGGTTAGCAATGCAATTGGTTTCTGCATCGACGAAATTGAGGTAGATCTTTCTGTGTGCAAATCGAGCAACCGACTTTTCACACAGCCTGAAGGGCGGGGCGAGGGAACGCACCTCCGTTGCCGAATCCCATCACTCCATAACGCGGCGTAAAAATCCGACGCTGTTATTTTGCGGTCGCGGTGGTCGACGGCGCCGGCTGCCGCTCCTCGACAAACTTGTGCACCAGCCATGACGAGAGCGTGCCGGGAATGAAGCCTACCAACCCGTAGAGAATGAACTGGACGACGCCGCTGTCGGACCCGCGCGAGCTATACAGCAGCGCGGCGGCAATGAAGGCGGCGGCCCCAACCAGCAGCATGCGCAACACCGGCCCGATTCGCTTGACGTGAATGAGGATGTCGTCGACCGCACCGATCATCAGCGACGGCAGGATGCCGAACAGGTAGCTGTATTGCAGGGTCATCGCAAAGACCTTGAACAGCTTTGCGACTTCGGCGGCGTTGGTCTGCGCCCAGTAGCCAGACTGGTACGTCGTCGTCAGCAACAGCCAGAACCCGCCGAGCAGCGGGCCCAAGGCCGCGAAGATCAGATAGCGTTTCATGCCGTCCCCCAATCGCCGATTGGTCGCTTATAGCAAATTAGCGGCGGGACTGAATTCGTTCAAAGGGCGAACTCGTCAAGTCTAGCGGCTGGCGCCAAGGGCCACACCGCATCCTTTCGGGAAGGGACAAGCTGAGGACAACGCCCACCTACTCCCCCCACGCCGCGAAGGCGTCGGCGAAGGCGCGGTCGCCGGGGGCGCCTTTTTCGATCGCGATGATGGCGCGGCGCTGGTTGGAATAGACCAGCGGCACGTCGAACCACGAACGCTCCTTGAGCAGCTGGATGTTGCGGTCGCGGTCGGCGTCGACATTGGAGAGGCCGACCAGGAAGAAGCCGTCGGTGACCTTCACCGCGAGCCCTGCGAGCGGCGTGCCGCGCGCCTGCTCGTTGGACTTCATCAGAATGCCCGGCACGTTGGCGACGCCGCCGCCGCTGAAATCCTGCGGCAGGATGAAGGTCAATTCCGCGGTGTGGCTCGCCGGCAGCGACGCGTCGGTGTTGCGGCGGAACGACATCGTCATCTTGAACTTGCGGTCAGGGATATCGATATCGGCGCGCACGGCGAGATCGGCCTTCTGCGTGCCGGAGGCCTTGATCGGTTCGGTGCGCCAGATCACCGAGCCGACATATTGCTTGCCCTTGGGATCGGACGGATCCTCATCATACAGCACGACGCGCTGCGCCACCGGCGCGACATCATCGCTCGACGACGGCTGGCCGACGCGATCGGGGATCTTCGGCTTGCTCAGCGACGCGGAACTGTCCTTCGGCGTTTCCACCGCGGGCTGTGACTTGAACAGCCCGCTCACGCTCGTCACCACCGACCTGCCCCACAGGATCGCGGCGCCGACCAGGATCAGCACAACGCCGATGGCGATCGCGCTCTTGAACGGAAACACCGCACCGGCGCGGGCGCGCTTCTGCTCACGGTCGCGATTGCTCGCGATGCGCGGCCGCGGCTCCGGCGGCGGCGTCGAATAGCGATCGGCCTCCTCGATCGACTCGTCATACGAATAAGGCGCCTCGGGATCGGCGCCACCACGGTCTTCCAGGCTCGGCTCGAGCCGGTCGAATTCCGGCGAGGGCGACGGCACGTTGGCGTAGGTCTTGCGCGCGGCGCGGTTGGCCTGGGCGGCGGCGCGGCCGAGATCGTCAGCATCCGCCGTGATGTCGCGGAAGCCGCGTACGCCCGGCGCGGGCGGGGCGCCGTTGTCGGCGCCGCGGCGTGGCGCCGTGGCGACGCGGACCGGCGGCAGTTGCGGGTCCTGCATCGTGATCTGCGGCTGGGTCGACGTCGGTTGCGGCCGCGGCGCAGGCACCGGCGGCGGCGCATCGGCGCGCGGGCTGCGGTCGCCGCGCTCCACCAGGCCACGCTCCTGGACGCGTTCCTGGCCACGCTCTTCTTGACCGAGCGGCGGGCGGTCGTTGCGCAAAGGGGGCGAAGGCGGTGGCGGCGGCGACAACGGGCGAGGGCGAGACGGCGCAGGTGCCGTGGCTTGCGCGGCAGCCGTCGTCTGGCCCGCGGTCTCCGACGCCCGCGCATTGGCATTGGCATTGGCGCGGCGGAAGGCATCGCCGGCACGCGACCCGCCACTGGCACCGGTGCCGCCGGCGGCCGCACGCGAGGCGTCGCGGGCGCGCTGGGCGGCCTCGGACTCGACCTTGCGCACCGCCTCTTCCAGGGACAGCCGCTCGCGGGTGATCTCGGACTCCGACAGCGGCGGTTGCACGCTGCGCAATTGCGCGATCAGAGCGGCGCGCGCCCGTTCGTAGAGCGCGCGTCGGCTCTCGCCGGGAGCACTGGGGTCCAGTCCGGCGATGGCGCGGGCGATCAGTGGGTAGTAGTCGGCCATCTCAACTCAACTATGCTTCCTCTGCAGTAAAATCCCTTAAGCCTCGAAGGGATTCTGGACCAGGATAGTATCCTCGCGTTCGGGGCTCGTGGAAAGCAGCGCAATTGGGCAGCCCACCAGTTCCTCGACCCGGCGCACATATTTGATCGCCTGGGCCGGCAAATCCGCCCAGGAACGGGCGTTGGCCGTCGGTTGTTTCCACCCCTCGATGGTCTCGTAGATCGGCACTACCCGGGCTTGCGCCCCCTCGCCGGCCGGCAGATGGTCGATCTCCTTGCCGTCCAGCCGATAGCCGGTGCAGACCTTGATGCTATCGTATCCGTCGAGAATATCGAGCTTGGTCAGCGCCAACCCGTTGATGCCGCAGGTCCGCACGGTCTGGCGCACCAGCACGGCGTCGAACCAGCCGACGCGCCGCTTACGCCCGGTATTGACCCCGAACTCCTTGCCGCGGCGGCCGATCTCCTCGCCGATCTCGTCATGCAGCTCGGTCGGGAACGGCCCCTGCCCGACCCGGGTCGTATAGGCCTTGCAGATGCCCAGAACATAGCCAACCGCCCCTGGGCCCATGCCGGTTCCCGTCGCCGCCTGCGCCGCGACCGTATTCGACGAGGTGACGTAGGGATAGGTGCCGTGGTCGACGTCGAGCAGCGCGCCCTGCGCGCCCTCGAACAGGATGCGCTTGCCCTCGCGCCGCTTCAGGTCCAATAGCCGCCACACCGTCTCGGCGTAGGGCAAAAGCTGCGGCGCCAGCGCCGTCAGCTCGCGCAAGATGCTGCGGCCGTCGATCTCTTCGAGATTGAGCCCACGTCGCAGCGCGTTGTGATGCGCCAACAGCCGGTCGATCTTGTGCGGCAGCGTGTCGAGGTCGGCCAAATCCATCAGGCGGATCGCACGGCGGCCGACCTTGTCCTCATAGGCCGGGCCGATGCCGCGGCGCGTGGTGCCGATCGCGGTGACGGCGTTGAAGGATTCCCGCAAGGCGTCGAGCTCGCGATGCAGCGGCAAGATCAGCGTGACGTTCTCGGCGACGCGCAGATTGGCCGGGCTGACGGCGACGCCCTGGCCCTTGAGCTTCGCCACCTCTTCAAGGAAAGCCTGCGGATCGAACACCACGCCGTTGCCGATCACCGCGAGCTTTGAGGGCCGCAGCACGCCGGAAGGCAATAGCGCCAGCTTGTAGGTCTCGCCGTTGATGACGAGGGTGTGTCCGGCATTGTGGCCGCCCTGGAAGCGCACAACGATGTCGGCCTGCTCCGACAACCAGTCGACGATCTTGCCCTTCCCTTCGTCGCCCCATTGGGCGCCGACGACGACAACATTAGCCATTCGCGGGTATTCCCCTCTGCATCCAATATCACACGAGCACGATTCCGCCGGAAAACCCCGTCCCACGCCACGGGACCCAAGTCTGGGACCGAAGTCCGAGGCCGGCCGTTCCTCATCATGCGCCCTGCCCAAATAACGGCCGGGGCCGCTCGCATGTGCGAGGCAGCTCCACCGGATAAAGGAAGCGGGTCATCTAGGCAAGCAAGAAGGACCTGGAACCGGACTAAGGCCTGGTTCAACCCATTGATATCCAGCAGAAAATTTATGGCCCGGGCGTAGCAGTACCGCCTCTGTCGGGCCCATCGGGGGCGAAAGGGGTGCGCCAACGATCTAGGCTTCCAGCGGTTCGACCGGCATGCCCTGTCGAATTGGATCGCGCGCCGGCGGCAATGAGCCGCCGCCACCGAAGCATGACAGCCATGTTTCGATCGCGCCGACCTCGCGAGAAATTTGCCGCGCCCTTGCTTGATGCAGGTCAAACGCGTGAGCCCGAAACTTAGTGTAACGCGTTAACGCGGAGATCATGCTCAACAGCAACTTGAGGCACGAAAGCGATTTCGTCGGAGCTGCCGGGCCTTAGTCCTAAAACTGTCAGCAAATTCGTGCACCCGCCAACAATCCCTTTCCTGCTCGGCCATATCTGAATGGCATCGCGCTAGCGGGCCTTCTCTTTGCACACCATCTCGCGGTCGACCTGCCACGGCAATATCCGCTGCTCCGGCGGCAGATACATCGCATCGCCCGGCTTGACGTCGAACGCGCTGTCGAAGGAACCCTGATTGCGCGCTTCCGTTGGCGCGGAACTGGCCCGGCGCGTGCGGGTCCACCTTGAGCCGCTCGATGCGCGCCGCATCGCGCATCTTGTCTTGTCGCGCCAGATTTGCGCGGAGCTGATGAACAGGCGCTGCGCGCCGGTGTAGCCGTCGATGACCGGCGCCGCGCAGCCGCCAAGCGAGAGCCGATAGGCCCGCTCGGCGACGGCAACGCCCGCATTGTCGGCCACGTTCTCCCCGAGCGTCAGCGCGCCGTTGACCTGATAGCCGGGCAGCGGGCTGAAGGCGTCGTATTGCGCGATGAGGCTACGGGTCTTGCCGTCGAAATGGCTGCGGTCCTCCTCGGTCCACCAGTTGCGCAGGTTACCCTCGCCATCGAAGCGGCTGCCCTGGTCGTCGAAGGCGTGACTGATCTCGTGCCCGATCACCGTGCCGATCGCACCATAATTGGCGGCGTCGTCCGCCCCGGCGTCGAAGAACGGCTGCTGCAGGATGCCGGCAGGAAACACGATTGCGTTGCGACTTGGACTATAGAATGCGTTGATCGTCTGCGGCGGGGAGTGCCATTCCGCGCGGTCGACTTCGCCACCGAGCTTGGCCAGCCAGAAATTGTAGTGGAAGCCCCGCGCACGCATGACATTGCCGACCAGATCGTCGCGTCGAACGACGAGCGCGGTGTAGTCGCGCCATGTGACCGGGTAGCCGATCATCGGGCGAATCGCCGCCAGCTTGTCGAGCGCCTGGCGACGGGTCTCGGGGCCCATCCAGTCGAGCGTCGCAATGCTCTCGCGATAGGCGTCCATCAGATGCGCGATCATCGCGTCGGCCCGGTCCTTGCTGGCCAGCGGAAAGTAGCGTTCGACATAAAGCCGGCCGAGGGGGTGCGTACCCAAAGGCGGGCAAGATGCGCGAACAACGCGGGCAACGCCGCCTTGTCGTTCAGGCCGTGGATACGCGCGAGCTCATCGCGCAGGGCCACGAGGCCCGTCGCCTCGACACGCGCCTCGTCCATGAACGAACCATAGAAGTCCGCGAGCTTGCGCGGCTCGCTGCCGTCAGGGCTGCGCCGGTCGATGCCTTATCACGTCGCGCAGCTGCTGCTGGGTGGTCTCGCACAGCCGCAAAAGTGTTCCAGGCGGAACGGTCGGCCGGGATCGGCGTCGCCGCGAGCCATTTGCCGTTGGCGAACTGCCAGAAATCCTGCTGCGGTGGAACCGCCGGATCGATCGCCGATATGTCGACGCCGGAACGCGGCTGCTCCGCCAGAGCGGCGCCAGCGACAGCCAGGCCGATCGACAGCGCGACCAAGTATTTTCGCAACATCGCTGCAAGATAGACCACGGCGCCGGCGATTTCCAACGCGCAAGGGTAGCGGCGAGGTAGCGGCGCCAGTCCGCGCATGGTCGCGATGCATCTGCGCCATTGATGTGGCCTGAGAATCCGTGTCTTTGAACCGGGCCGGGGAAGCTGACCGGCCCGGCTACGAGATGCCGGGCGGGCCCGCGGCGCTGTGAACCGGGCCCACGATAGATGTCTGCTTCCGACCAAACCTCGCGCGGCGCCTCTCCCGGCCATTGGATCGCCAACCAGCCCTACCTGCTGCTCAGCATCACCGCGCTGTGCTGGGCCGGCAACGCCATCGTCGGCCGCCTCGCCGCCGGACATATTCCCCCGGTGACGCTTTCCTTCCTGCGCTGGTCGTTCGCGTTCCTCATCGTGTTGCCGTTTGCATGGAACCATCTGGTGCGCGACTGGCCCGTGATCCGCGCCAAGCTCGGCGTCATGGTCGTTATCTCCCTCACCGGCATCAGCGCCTTCAACACCCTACAGTACTGGGCGCTCGAACACACTCAGGCACTGAACACGCTGTTGCTGCAGTCGGCGGGGCCGCTGGTGGTCGCGATGTGGTCGCTGATCCTGCTCGGCGTTCGACTAACGCTGGCGCAGGCCATTGGCGTGCTGTTGTCGCTGACCGGCGTGCTCGTGATCCTGCTGCACGGCGACCTCACCACGCTTTCCAACATTCAGTTCAACGAGGGCGACCTGATCTTCCTCGCCGCGATGGTGGTCTTCGGATTGTATTCGGTGCTCACGCTGAAGCGCCCGGAGATTCACGGGCTGTCGTTTGTCGCCTTCACCTTCGGCTGCGGCGCGGCCTGCCTGATCCCGCTGTTGATCTGGGAATTGTTCACACGGCCGGTGATGGCGCTCGATGCCAGAAACATCGCGTCGCTGTTCTATGTCGCGGTGTTTCCCTCGACGCTGGCCTATCTCTGCTTCAATCGCGGCGTGCTCTTGATCGGCGCCAACCGTGCCGCGCCGTTCTTCCATGTGGTGCCGGTATTCGGTTCGCTGATGGCGATCGTCTTCCTCGGCGAGCGCCCGCAACTGTTCCACATCATCGGCTTTGCGCTGGTGTTGACCGGCGTGTTCGTCGCCTCGCGCAAACAGTCGACCTGAAGACAATGGCTGTCGCGTTTGTCTGGGCGGAACTCACGCCCCAGTGATGCCGACGATTTCTCTCACGTGTTTCAGCTTCATAAAGCAGATAGGCGGCAAGATCGCCGCGCTGCATCGCCCAACTGCCGCGGGGGCGCGCGCCTACTTCGATCCGATATCCCCGCGCGACGCCACCTTGCAGCAACCTCGGCGGACGAACGAACGTGCAATCCATGTTACTTCCGACAATCAGGCGTTCCATCGCGGTGGAGTTGGCAACATGGCGCGCCAGGAACAACCGCAGCAGCGGGACCATCGGATTGCTACTCGGAAACAGCAATCCTTGTGAAACGACAAGATAGCGGCGCAGACCACTCCGCACCATGGTCTGGAGAGTAGCGGCTGCGGCACATCCCTTCGCGCGCGCTGTCCAAGGCGAGAAATCACGGCATCCCGAGCCGGGAGAGCCGCTCGCATCAGGTCGGCCGGTCGCGTGGGATCGCCGATCTCGATCCGCAGACCTTCGCGAACTTCAAACGCGCCTGGCGCGCGGACCATGGCAGTTACCACATGCTGACGGGATAGTGCCTGTTCCGTCAGCAACCGCCCAGTTCGGCCTGTTGCTCCAAGGACAAGGAATTTCATCGAACTTTCGCTGATATCGGTCTTCGTTCAGGCATAGCGCGCCGCGCCCATACAGACCGCCGTGATCGCAAGCAACGCCGCCGCCACGCGCTGGGCGGTGGCGATCCGCGATCTGGCGCGGGGCTCATCGGTCGTTCTCTTGCGCAGGTTTCTGATGGCACGACCGCCAACGACCACCTGCACGCCTGCCGCAACCAGCGCGCAGAGCGCACCTGCCGCAAGAATCCGCTCCGCTGTGCCAAACGCACCGGCATGGGCGAGGTGCCCAAGATAAGCGCCGGTCAAAACAGCAATCGTCGCCGTGCCCATTTGCGGACCAAACAGCTGCTCGCCGCCAGCGCCGCCGGTACGCGCCAATGTGAAGCTCGATCCGGCCCAGAATACTGAGGACAAGACATGGAGCGACAAGGCTATGATGAGTTCGATCTGCATGACACGAGCTCCAGAGCGGACGTTACAATTAGATATACATAATGTATATCTAATTGGTCAAGAGGATGGAGGATGGCGAAACGCGCCTATGTGAGCCCGCTTCGCGCGGCAGCCGCGGCGGAGAAGCGTGACCGCGTTATCGAAGCGGCGGCCAAATCGCTGCGCGAGGGCGTTGGGCTTTCGAGCTTTTCGCTGGAGACGGTGGCAAAGGCGGCGGGCGTCACGCGGTTGACCGTCTACAATCAGTTCGGATCGCGGCGGGCGCTACTGGAGGCCGTGTTCGACGAGATCGCGAGGCAAGGCGGCCTTGGCGGAATTGCCGACGCGATGGCGATGGCTGATCCGCTCGCGGCGCTGGACCGGCTGGTCGAGATCTTCTGCGCCTTCTGGAGCAGAGACGCCGCCGTCGGCCGGCTTCATGATGCAATGGCGACCGACCCCGAATTCGCGACCGCGCTGATCGAACGCAACGAGCGGCGGCGCAAGGCGGTCAACATTCTGGTAGACCGGGCGGCCGAAAAGAATAAGTCACATCGGGCGCGGCAGGAAGCGGTTGACATGATCTTTGCGCTGACGAGCTACGCCATCTTTGCGATGCTTCGCGGAGGCCGCTCTGCAGTCCACACCTGCGACCTCCTGAAATCGGCTTGCCACAGCGCGCTTGAACGGCTGGTGGACAGTGATCCGATGCAAACTCGCCAATAGCTGCCCTAACCGATGCTGATTTGCCGCAAATTTCGCTGGTTGCTATGATCGCCGTAGCGGCGCGCAACGATGGTGTCACAACACCGCGTTATGATGTAAGAAAGTCTGTCGGCCGCCAGCCGGCGCACGCGGTGTTGGGGGGGCTGTGGGGATGATTACCGTTCCGGAGCTTGCGGCCGACGCGCTCGGCAAATTCCTGGCCAATTACATGCGCCGCCGGTTCGGCTCGTCGGAAGCCCACCTCGTCGAGATGGTGCCCTCGATCGCCCGCATCGCCATCGAATGCATCGGCAACAGCGACGCGCTCTACCACAATGTCGAGCACACCATGCTGGTGACGCTGGCCGGGCACGATATCCTGCGCGGGCGCGCGCTGCATACCCACATGCCCGCCGAGGATTACGCCCACGTGATCATCGCCTGCCTGACGCACGACATCGGCTACGTTCGCGGTCTGTTCAAGGCGGACGACAAGGACGGCTACGTCGTCGAGGCCACTGGGCGCAAGATCACGTTGCCGCGCGGTTCATCGGACGCCTCGCTGTTGCCCTATCATGTCGACCGTTCCAAGATGTTCGCGATGGAGCGCATCGAGGGCGTGCCGCAACTGGATAAGCATCGCATCGCCTGCGCGATCGAAGGCACGCGGTTTCCGTCGAGCATTCCGGGCGAAGGGGAGGAGTGCGACGAGGAAGCGGCACTGCTGCGCGCCGCCGACCTGATCGGGCAGCTCGGCGATCCCCATTATATACGCAAGGCCAACGCGCTTTATCACGAGTTCGAGGAGGCGGGCCTCAACCGGCAGCTTGGCTACTCCTCGCCCGCCGACCTCGTCAATCTCTACCCGCAATTCTACTGGAACAGCGTGGCGCCGCAGGTGCAGACGGCAATCCGCTATCTCAACGTCACTTCCAGCGGACGGCAATGGATCGCCAACCTCTACAGCAACGTGTTCCGCGCCGAGCGCGACATCGCGCTGTCGGGCCCGCAGAAGTAGGGTTGGCGCGCGCCAAACGATTCCCGATTCGATTTCGCATGCACGGCTCGATCCATCGTCGTCCCGGCGAAGGCCGGGACCCATGCCGCGTGATCTATCGAGAAGGCAGAGCGGGAGACATTGTTCGCAAAACCGGAGCCTGTGGTTATGGGTCCCGGCCTTCGCCGGGACGACGTGGATAGAATTTCGCCTACGCGCATGGCACCAATTCGCCGCGTAACCTTGCTTCGGCTGATGTTTCTAGCGAAAGCTGCGGCACACTGAAAACCCCCATCGCATTGTCCGCCGAACCCAAGCACCACTCGCCGCTGCGCTGGCTCAACAACCAGCCTTATCTGCTGTTGAGCCTGACCTCGCTGTTCTGGGCCGGCAACATCGTGCTCGCGCGCTATGTCGCCGGCCACGTGCCGCCGTTGACCTTGTCCTGCATCAGGTGGATCGGCGTCTTCCTCATCCTGCTGCCGTTCGCCTGGCCGCACTTGAAGCGCGACTGGCCGGCCCTGCGCGCCAGCCTGCCATTGATGGTGCTGTTGTCGGCGACCGGCTTTGCCTTCAACAATGCGGTTTCCTACTGGGCCATGCAGTACACAGAGGCGCTGAACGCGCTCCTGATCCAATCTGCCGGACCGCTGTTCGTCGCGCTATGGTCGCTCGTGTTGTTCGGCACGCGCCTAACCAGGGGGCAGCTCGCCGGCATCGTCATCTCGCTGATCGGCGTGCTGACGATCATCCTGCGCGGCGATTTCTCGGCGCTTGCCGGCATCCGCCTCAACCAGGGCGACATGATGTTTGCGGGTTCGCTGTTGTCTTTTGGCCTGTATTCGGCGCTGATGACGCGGCGGCCAGTGACGCATCAATTGTCCCTGATTTGCTTCACCACCGGCTGCGGTGCGATTCTGTTGCTGCCGTTCTCGATCTGGGAATATTTCAACGGCCTTACGCTCAAGCTGGATGTGCTGACCACGGCCACGCTGCTTTATGTCGTGATCTTTGCCTCGACGCTGGCCTACATGTTCTTCAACCGCGGCATCGCGCTGATCGGCCCGAACCGCGCCGCGCCGTTCTTTCACCTGGTGCCGGTGTTCGGCTCCGCGATGGCGATCCTGCTGCTCGGCGAGGAGCCGCGGCTCTTCCACCTGGTCGGTTACGTCCTGGTCCTGGCGGGCGTTATCATCGCCTCGCGGCAAGCGTCATCCGCGTAGGACGGAATTCGCCGTTACGCCGCGCGGACCTTGGCGAGGAAGCCGTCGACGGCGTTGCGCAGCATGCCGGACTGGTTGTCGAGCTCGCGGGCGTTCGCCAGCACGTCGGATGCCGCGGTGCCGGTGGCGGCGGCCGCCGTCGTGACGCCGCCGATATGGGCGTTGATCTCGCTCGAGCCTGCCGCGACCTGTTGGATGTTGCGCGCGATCTGGCGCGTCGCATTGCCCTGCTGCTCGACCGCGGTCGAGATAGAGACCGTGATCTCGCTCATCTGCGCAATCGTCTGCGTAATTCCGTTGATCGCCGCGACGGCGTCGCTAGTCGATTGCTGCATGGCCGCGACCTGGCCCGAGATCTCCTCGGTCGCCTTCGCGGTCTGGTTAGCGAGCGCCTTGACTTCGGAGGCGACCACCGCAAAGCCGCGGCCGCTTTCGCCGGCACGCGCCGCCTCGATGGTCGCGTTCAGCGCCAACAGGTTGGTCTGCGCCGCGATCGAATGGATCAGCTTCACCACCTCGCCGATCTTCTCGGCACCGGTCGACAGAACCTGCACGGTGGCGTTGGTGCGCTCGGCGTCATTGACCGCTTTGCTGGCGATCTCGCTCGAACGCGTCACCTGCCGCGAGATCTCCGTCACCGAGCTCGACAGCTCTTCGGCGGCGGCCGCCACGGTGCCGACATTGTTCGACGCGCTCTGCGAGGCGGCGCTGACGGTTGCGGCGCGCTTGCTGGCGTCGCTCGCGGTCGACGTCATCGACTGCGCCGTAGACTGCATGCCGGTCGCAGCCGTTGACACCGTGCGGACGACGCCGTTGACGCTGCGCTCGAAATCGCCGGCGAGCTCTTCCATCGCGGCGCGACGTTCGGCCACCGCACGCGCTTGGGTCGCGGCTTCCGATTTCTCGAGCTCCCGCACCCGCACCGCGCTATCCTTGAAGATCTGGACCGTTGCGGCCATCTTGCCGACCTCGTCGCCGCGGCCGACGCCGGGGATCTCGCCTTCCAGCTTGCCATTGGCGAGCGCCTGCATGCGGGCCCCGAGCAGGCCGAGCGGCCTAGAGATGCTGCGGCCGATGAACCAGGCAATGCAGCCCGAGATCGCGCCGATGACGACGATCGCCAGACCCAGCGCCCACATCACCGGCCTCAGCTTGGCGTCGATATCGTCGATATAAGCCCCGGACCCCAGAAACATATCCCAGCCGGGGACGGCGACGGCATAGCCGATCTTGCGGACCGGCGTTTCCTCATTGGGCTTGACGTACTCATACTTCAGCAGGATCTCGCCGTGGCTCTTGACGCCATCCATCAACTCCTGGGAGAGCTTGCGGCCGTTGGTCACCACATCCATGCGATTGGTCCCGATCTGCTTGGGATCGGGCGACAGCACGGTGATACCGGCGTAGTTCGTGGCGAACAGATAGCCGTTGCCGTGCTCGTAGGTCATGGAAGTGGCTCGGCGGCTGAATTCGGCGAGCGCGGCTTCCTTGGTGAGCTTGCCGGCATCGACTTCCTTCTGCAGGCCGACTGCCATGTTGCGGGCGGACTCGACGATGGCATGAACCTGATCGATCCGGGCGTTCAGCATCTCCTGTTCCATCAGATAGCTTGCGAGCACGCCCGCCGCACACAGGCCGAACAAGGTTACGCCCACCAAAATGCCGAGTTTGGGAGCAATCGTCAGATTGTTCAGCTTCACGGGGTGCATCTCCGAAAATGTCAGCGCCGGCGCTCGTCGCCGATGGTCCATTCACCATAGCGTGAATTTCCTAGCGCATTATTTACGAAATTTGCTAAACCCGCAGCCGGTAACAGGATGCGTGCAGAGCAGGATGACTTTTCTTCGAATCGTCATTCCGCTCCATATTTTTGTTTGCGCATGATCTCTCTCGGAAAAACCGGTATCCACCTTTCCGGATCATGCTCCAGCTAGGCCGCGCGAACCTTGGCGAGGAAGCCGTCGACGGCGTTGCGCAGCATTCCGGACTGGTTGTCGAGCTCGCGGGCGTTCGCCAGCACGTCGGATGCCGCGGTGCCGGTGGCGGCGGCCGCCGTCGTGACGCCGCCGATATGGGCGTTGATCTCGCTCGAGCCTGCCGCGACCTGTTGGATGTTGCGCGCGATCTGGCGCGTCGCATTGCCCTGCTGCTCGACCGCGGTCGAGATAGAGACCGTGATCTCGCTCATCTGCGCAATCGTCTGCGTAATTCCGTTGATCGCCGCGACGGCGTCGCTGGTCGATTGCTGCATGGCCGCGACCTGGCCCGAGATCTCCTCGGTCGCCTTCGCGGTCTGGTTAGCGAGCGCCTTGACTTCGGAGGCGACCACCGCAAAGCCGCGGCCGCTTTCGCCGGCACGCGCCGCCTCGATGGTCGCGCTCAGCGCCAATAGATCAGCGTGTGTTCGCCTTTGGCGGCGATGCCATCGTGCCACTCGTGCGCGATCGACCTGCCATTGACCGAACTTAGGCGCGCAAGCCCCTAGTTTCAACTATGGGGTGAGCGCCTCTTTGCTATTAGACATCAGCCAGGTATATAATAGGCTGTGGCGGACTTCAGATCGAGCAGGAACGTTCTCTTCTCGTGCAAATACCACGTGGTGTTTTGCCCGAAATACCGTAAGCCAGTTCTTAATCCGCCTATCGACGCCAAACCTAAGAAACTAATTCGGCAAGTATGCGACGAGACGCAATCGCAGGCCGATCGCCAGGTTGCGCGCCATGTCGACGATGGTGTGGATCTCGTCGACACGCGAATTGACCATCTCCTGCTGCATCAGATAGCCGGCGAGACCATCGGCGACGCACAGGCCAAGCAGGGCCACGCCCACCAGAATGCCGAGTTTGGGAGCGATCGTCAGATTGTTCAGCTTCACGGAAGTATCTCCGGGATTTGTCTGCGCGGGACGGCGAGATGATCGAGTGGTATCATAGGGTGATTTGCCTTAGCGCGTTGTTACGGACCCCCGCAAATTTGCGGATGTTTGTGCCATTTTGGATCAAAGCTATACCCGTATAACGCTTTGTATGGCAATATGCTATCTATGATTGCATTCGGCGGGACGCGGCTGCGTCCAACAGATCGGATCTCGCCTGCCAGCCGTGGGCGGGGCGGGGCCCAAAAGGGGTGCGCCCTGCGATTTGGGCGCCCTGCCCTCGCCGCCGGCGCCTAGCTGAGCGGCGCCCGGCCATGCTTTGATGCGGGGATCAAGAAAACGGCCGCGGCAAGTGGATTGAAAATCGGGAGCGATGGATGTCGAAGTTCAAGGTGGTGACGCCGAAAGGCGCGAGTTTCACAACAGCCGGCGGCGGTTACGTCTATGAGAAGGAGGCGCTCGACCCGATCGGCGCCGAGATCATCGAGGCGCCGGCCAACGAGGCGGAGTTCATCGCGATCGCCAAAACCGCCGACGCGATCTACGCCAAGGGCATGCCGATCACCAAGACCGTCATCGATGCGCTCGAGAACTGCAAGGTCATCACGCTCGGCAGCGTCGGCGTTGACAGCGTCGACGTCAAGGCCGCGACCGCTCGCGGCATTCCCGTCACCAACATTCCCGACACGTTCATCGAGGAAGTCGCCGACCACGCCGTGATGCTATTGCTCGCGGGCTTTCGCCGGCTGGTCGAACAGGACAAAATGGTCCGCGAAGGCCGCTGGGCCGAGGGCCGCCCGGCGCTTCTGAAAATCCCGCGGCTGATGGGCCAGACGCTCGGCTTCATCTCGTTCGGCCGTGTCGCGCGCGCGGTCGCCAAGCGCGCCGCGCCCTTTGGGTTGCGGATGATAGCCTACGATCCCTTCATCCAGGAGACGCTGATCTCCGACCACGGCGTGCTGCCGGCGACATTGTCGGAAGTGCTGTCGCAGTCGGATTTCGTCTCGATGCATGCCCCGGCACGGCCGGAGGTGCACCACATGCTCGGCGAACCGCATTTCAGGCAGATGAAGAAGAGCGCGATCTTCATCAACACCGGCCGCGGCGCCACCGTGAACGAGGAGGCGCTGATCAAGGCGCTGCAGGAGGGCTGGATCGCGCATGCCGCTCTCGATGTGCTGGAAAAGGAACCGCCGTCGCACAACAACCCGATGCTGCGCATGGAAAACGTCACGCTGACCGCGCATGTCGCCTCCGCCTCGGCGCGCTTCGACGAGGCGCGCAAGCGGCGTGTCGGCCACGAATTGTCGCTGGTGCTGCAGGGCCTCTGGCCGGCAAGCTGCGTCAACCCGTCGGTGCTGCAGAACACCTCGTTGAAGCGCTGGCAGCCTGTCAGCATGGACCGCGGGCCGAATAGCTAGGGCATGATCAGATTAGGCTGAGTTAAGAGCGGCCGCGGCGGTGCGCCTCTCCCCCTGTGGGAGAAGGTGGCGCGGAGCGCCGGATGAGGGGTTCTATCCGCGGACGCAGCGGACAAGAGATGAGGGATATTTATCCGCGGAGACAACCCCTCACCCGGATCGCATCTTTTCGATGCGATCCGGCCTCTCCCACAAGGGGAGAAGGAACGGGAGCTCGCGGCTAGATCGATTGAACTCAAAATCATCCCGAATGTCATGACGCCCCCGCCGTAACGGCGACTGTCACTCCTTCCGCGTGCGCTAATCCCCGAACGTTGGGTCGCGCTGGTCGAACTGCACCTTGACGCTGGAGCTGTCGCGATCAGTCGCTCTCATGATAGACCTGCTCGTGACGCACGTCGCGTGTCACATAAGGAATAGGTTCGACGACGATTATCGTGCTCACTCGGGGTCGGTAGCCCGATCATCGAAAGGCTTGCCGTCCACATAGACGATCCCGCTTCTGCGAGGAAAGTGAGAATGTCATGTCAAAGCTGAATTTGTTGTCGCGTCGACATTTTTGCCTGTGCTGCCTGAGCGGCGCTACTTACGCCGCGACAGGAGGATGGCTTACGCCGCGCGAAGCCTACGCCGAGGCGCGCGGCCTTGTCAGCCTGATCAAGGACAGCGCGGCAGTTTCTCCGATCGTCACGCACGGGCTGCGAAACAATATCAGCATTCTGGAAGGCTCCGGCGGCAACATTGCCGTCCTGACCGGGCCCGATGGCAAGGTGCTGATTGACGCCGGCATCGGCGTGTCGCGCCCTCAAATGGAGAAAGCCCTCGCCGATCTCGGCGCCGATCCCGTCACGCATCTGATCAACACGCATTGGCACTTCGATCACGCCAGCGGCAATGAATGGCTGCATGCGGCCGGCGCGAAGATCATCGCCCAGGAGAATACGCGCAAGCATCTTTCCGAGATTCAGCGCGTCGAGGATTGGGACTATAATTTCCTTCCGCAGCCGTCGGGCGGAATTCCCAGCGAAGTGTTCGCGACCGAGCACAACCTGAAGCTCAACGGCATCTCGCTCGGCCTGAAGTATTACGGGCCCGGGCACACCGACGGCGATATCTCCGTCACCTTTGCCGAAGCCAATATCCTTCACGCCGGCGATACTTTCTGGAATGGAATCTACCCTTTCATCGACTACTCGACCGGCGGCAGCATCGACGGAACGCTCGCGGCGTGCGACGCCAATCTCGCCGCGGCGACTAACGATACGATCATCGTTCCGGGCCACGGGCAGCCCGTCAGCAACAAGGCCGAGCTCAAGGAATTTCGCGACATGCTGGTTGCAATCAGGGACAATGTCGCGAAACTCAAGAAGCAGGGAAGATCGCGCGACGAGACGGTCGCGGCCAAGCCGACCGCCGCCTTCGATGCCAAATGGGGTCAGTTCGTCATCGATCCTGGCTTCTTCACCAGGTTGGTCTACGAAGGCGTGTGACCGCAGCTATTTGCGGATCTTCGATGCAGCATGCTCACTCCTCCCGCGTCCGATAATCCCCAAAGGTCGTGTCGCGCTGGTCGAGCTGCGCCTTGACGCTCCCGCCGTCGCGCCGGAACGTCGACATGTAGGTGCGACTGGCTTCGGTGGTAAACGCCAGCGCCTGGATTTCGGTGCCGGCGCGCATCGCGGCGCGGGCGCCCATGATCTCCATCGCCCGGTGCACCGAGCGCTTGTTGAGCTGCTGCAATTCAACCGGCACTTTTGCCGCGCGCTCGGCGAAATCGAGCGTGCGCTGCTCGAGTTCGGAATGCGGGAACGAGCGCGTCGCAAAGCCCCACTCCGCCGCCTCGCGCCCGGACATGGCGTCGCCCGTCAGCATCAATTCCATGGCACGGCGCATGCCGACCAGCCACGGATGATATTGCATGTCGGGCGGGCTCATCAGCCGCACCGGCGGATAGCCGATCTCGGCATCATCGGCGACATAGACGACGTCGCAGGCGGTGGCGAGCTCGGTGCCGCCCGCGAGGCAATAGCCGTGCACTTGCGCGATCACCGGTTTAGCGAGGTCCCAGATCGAGAACCAACCCTCGACGACATGGCGCGACCATTGGCCGGGCCCTGCCGCCGAATGATAGGGCTGATCGACGGAATTATTCGAGGACAGATCATAGCCGGCCGAGAAGCACGACCCCGCGCCGCGGATGATCGAGATCGAGACATCGCCGTCGCGATCGGCCGCTTCGAGCGCCTCGAAAATTTCGGCACGCAACCGGTTGTTCAGCGCATTGCGCTTCTCCGGGCGGTTCAGCGTGATGCGTCGCACCCGCGGCCGCGGATCGTCGATGAGAATATGCTGATAGGGCATTGGCCGGCTCCTCACGATTTTTTTGCCTGCGCGGGTCACCATGCCCGCCGGATCCTGCCATGATCCTTATCACACCCTCAGCTACTTGCTATCCAATGAGCTGACCGGCTCCCAGTCTGGTCCCGGTGGATGGCTCGCGAATTCGTTGGCGCGTTTCAGAAACAGCGCCGACGGTTTGTCGAAATCGCCGACGCGCGCAAAACATTTCGCGGCGACCTCGAACGCGCGGCTCCGCCACTGCGCGAGGCCTTCGGCGTAGGCAGCGGCCGCCTCACGCTGTTGCGGCGTCTCCTCGCCCGCCAGCGCAACCAGTTCGTAGATCTTCACCGGCGTCGTTCGTCCCTTGACGCGCGTTGCGTCAAGCTCACGCCAGGTGAATGTCGAATCTGTGAGCCCGACCGTTGTCTCGGAAGCGATGATCGTCGTGCCGTAATATTTGTTGGCGCCCTCGAGCCGTGATGCCACATTCACCGCATCGCTCATCACCGAATAGTTGAAGCGCCGCCCGGAGCCGATATTGCCGACCAGCGCTTCGCCAGAGTTCAAACCCATTCGGTGGGCGACCTGAAGACCGCGAAAGGCGGTCGAGTTCCGATTGAGCTCGTCAAGCCGGTCGCGGCAACCGAGCGCGGCCAGCGCGGCATTGCGCGCATGATCAGCATCGTCGACCGGCGCACCGAACACGGCGACGATCGAATTGCCGATATATTTGTCGATGTACCCGCCCTTGCTCTCGATGATGTCGGTCATCGCCGAGAGATACTCATTCATGAACGCCACCAGCTCGGTCGGCGTCATCTGTTCGGCGATCGACGAAAAGCCCGCCAGGTCGGAAAAGAACACGGTCACATCGCGCGTCTCGCCGCCGAGCACCGGGAGCTTGTTGGACGCCAACATCTTGTCGATCACCTGGGGCGCGAGATAGAGCGCAAAACTGCGTCTGAGCAGTCGCTGCCCCCTGTCGGTCACCACGAGGCGATAGGCGATCGTCGCGGCGAGCGACGCGAGGCCGGCGATGAACGGCTCGCTCAGCGGCAACACCAGCAACCGCTGGAACGCGATCGTCGCACAGAGCGTCCAGAGCGCCGCCACTCCGAGATAGGCCGACGCCGCGGTAGCCGGCGCAAACAGTCGCGCCGCAATGGCCATCAGAAGCGCGAAGCCGATTGCGAGAATCGTGGTCGGTTGCCGGCCAAGCTCGACCAGGGCGTCGCGGAACAGCAAATTGCTGACCGCGGTGGCGTGAATGTAAACCCCGGCAATCGAGCTGCGGCCGAACCGCGCGACCGTCGACGGCGCGGCCGCCGGCGCGCAGCGCGGTGCCGCCGATTGTTCCAACCCGGTCGCGAACCGCTTGGACGTCCGCTTGCGGTCCAGCTCGTCCAGCAGCGTACCGAAAATCACCACCCTGTCGGCGAAATGGCGACGAAAGAATTCCTGGTCGTTGCGCTCGACGCAGGCACGCAGGTCAGCCAGCGAAAATGTCTGGAAATCGTCGGCGCCGCCGTCAAAATTCAGCGTCAGCGTATTCTTCACCGCGCTCGGGATTCGGTACCCGGCGAGCGTCACGCTGCCGTCTACCGCGAGCACCGGTTCGGCCTTTTGCGCGCGCGAGGCCAGCTCCAGCGCCATCGACGGCACCGGCTTTCCATCACTGGGAAATGTCAGCTGTGTTCTTCGCACCACCTCGTCGGGGTCGGTGTAGATATTGAGCGGGCGGATATTCTTCTCGTGACCAACCGCGATGCGTTGCCCGGTCGAAGGCCCGAGCGATCCTTCGTCGCGCAAAATCTCGCCGAGCACGACCTTGCCGGCAGAAGATCCCGCGTGCAGCGACAGGAGAAAGGGGCGGTCGAAGCCGCGCATCCGCGAGCCCAGTGAAGCGTCGCCAAAGGGAAGCTCGGACTGCTCGATCGAGTTGGCAAATATGATATCGAATCCTGCGACGTTGGCGCCGCCGTCAAGCACCGCGGTCAGAACGCGGCCGATTTCCGTGGTCCAGGTCGGCGTCGGCGAGCCCTTGAACGGGGGGGTGTCGTAGGTCTCTTCGTCGATCGCGATCACCGCGACCGGGGACGTCGCAGCATCGTGGCGCGGGCCGAACGTCTCCCAGCGCAGCGCGGTGAGAAGGTCGATCGACCAGCCATGAAGCAGGCGGAACGGAGGAAGCGTCGAGATAAGTCCGCTGGCCAGGGCGATCACGACGATCGCGATTGACTTCCGCCCGATGACATTGCGCAAGACGCTCCCCATGCCGCCGCCCGGGCTACCGCCGCTTGAGGTTATTGCAGTGGCACCAGCCGGCCGATGATCGGGCCCGCCCCGGGGTCGGCGTTTGCATCGATCACGAAGACGACCTGCTTCGACTTCAGCGTCGCCGAATATTTGCCGCCGGGTTTCAGCGCGATCTTGGTCCTGGCAAAGTCATAGAACTTGCCGCGCGTCATGGCAGCCAGCGTTAGGTCGATCTCATAACGTTCGCCCCTGACGTCCAGCCGTTCCACAACCAGCCTGCCGCGGTCGGATGTAGCTATGATCGGCGATTGGCCGTGCAGCACGAGCGGGGGCGGGCTGTCTGCATTGAGGCTGCGCACCACGGCCGCGGCGCTCTCGCCGACCTCGCGGCCGACATGTTGCGATTGGCTCGGGTCGCAAGCCACCTTGTCGGCCTTGAATTCGGCGAGATGGACCGCGCTTTGTTCGTTGCCCACGATCACCGTGCCGATCCCTGAGATGGTTTCGCGCCAGCACGATTTCATGTAGCCGAGCACAACCAACCCGCCGGCCCCGAGCTTGATGACCTGGCCTGGAACGACATAGTCCATCACCTCGGCGCCGGTGACCTTGCCTTGCACGTCCTCAACAACGGCAACGGGAGTCTGCGCGTGAGCGACCCCGATCAAGCCAACCAAGCCGGCAATCGCGGCAAACATTCGTCTCATTTTAAAGGCCTCGATTGAGCGAGCCCCGCCATAGTAGCTGGAGTGTCGGCCAACTGACACCCCTCTCGTCCGGATAGCCAGCCTCACCGACTACAGAACATCGTGAGCCATGTCTCATACGGCAGGCCTTTTTGGCTAGCAAGAGGATGGCTTTTGATTGAATCGAGGATGCGCCGCTTGCTCCACCTCGCCCGCTTGCGGGGAGAGGTCGCCCGGCGAAGCGCAGCGAAATCGGGCGGGTGAGGGGGACTCTCCGCAAGCTGAGCTCGTGGATAGAGCCAGTCGCCCCGACACTCTCTCTCTCTCTCTCTCTCTCTCTCTCTCTCTCTCTCTCTCTCTCTCTCTCTCTCTCTCTCTCTCTCCCCGCGAAAGAGCGGGGAGAGGAAGCGCACTTCCGGCGCCGCGACGCCTCAATCTAATCCCATATGCTGCGCTCGCTTTCACGACTTCCCCGACCTCATTTTGGTCCGGGGCCGTTGCACGGCGTCACTCGGCCGGTAGCATCACGACGCCCTTGTCCTTGGGCCAGCGCACCCGCCATGCGAACGAAATGTCCTTGACCTCGCCGGGCTTGGCCTCGAAGGCCCATTCGAGCACCCCGCGCTTGTCGCGCACATTGGTCGTGGTCGGAGGCGTCGTCGATGGCAGCATCTCGACCTGTATGTCCTCGTTTTCACTGACCGGCAGTTGATCCAGGACGGCTACCCTGATCGGGAAATCGTGGCCGTTGCGCACGCTGGTCTTGAACGAACGCTCGTCGGTCTTCGAAGTCACGATCAAGCCCGCCGACCCCTCGTTGCGCTTCACCACCGAGCGCTCGATCTTGACCTTGTCGTCGGCGCCGAAACCGAGCCGCACCGTTTCGTCCCTGGAGGCTGCGGGCATCCTGCCGCGGCCGGCATACACGCCGCCGCGATAGATCGCAAGCTGTCCCGGCAACAGCGGTGCATCCTCGCTCTCTATGAAACTCGCCTCGATAAACGCGGTCGGATCCACCACCGGCACGGAGCGGATGGCGAGGTCTGGCGCAAAGGTCGAGGTGGAGATGCGCAGGCTCTTGGCACCTTCATTGGCGCCAAGGCTGACGCGCCCCGGAATTTTGAACGTCACGTGGAAACTATCGACTTCCGCACTCGCCTCCTGCTCGTCGGCCGGTTTCTTGAGGGCTTCTTCGGCCACCGCCGCAGCCGATGCCGACGCCGGCACGTCGAATTGTTGACGCGGAAGGCTTCTATCAGCGCCGTCGCCACGAACCACGCCAAGCGGAGACGGAGGATATTGCACGATCAGCGAATTGAGATCGGGCGCGCTGCGGCCGCGCGCGGTTCGCACCGTCGAAACGGCGAGCGCGACATTCGACCAGTTCTCTCCGGTGGTCTGGGTGATTTCGGCGCGACGCACCAGTTCGAGCGCGGGCTTGCGATCCTTGGTTCCGGTGTCGAGCCGCGTATCATAGAGGGGCACCCAGCGCGCGTTGCGCACCGCGTAGGTCACCCGCAGCGTTGCCTTGGTCGCGGCCGTGGCGGCGAGATCGATCCCGAGCTTGCTCGACGGCTTGGCCGCCCGATCCGTCTCTAGCCGCGCGATCTCGCGGTCGATATCGCGCTGCTTGCGTTCGGCGTCGCGGATCGCGGCGTCCGCGGTCGCGACCTCATCGGAAACCGCGGCAAAGGCGTCGCGCCATTCGGCGATCGGACGGGCCTCGCCCTTGTCGCCGATCCCCGCCGGAGAGGCTTGCGCGAACCGTTCGGCAAATTTGCGTCGCGCCGTGGCCGCAGCGATCATGCCCTGCAGATCGGCGCGCTTGTCGTTCAACGCTTCGATACGCTTGTCAAGCTCCGGCAAGTCGACCGGCGTCGGAGGCGGCTGCCAGGTGTCGATCGCGCCGATGGTGAATTTCGAATCCGCCTCGCCCTCGACCCGCAGCGAGGATGGATCGAGCACCAGCGGGAAGTCAGAAGCCACCAGCGTGTTGTCGCCCGCGGGAAGATCGACCGCGATAACACGCGTAACGCTGGCGCCATCGGGATAGACCGTCACCGCGTCGACGGCCGACGTGGCGTCTAGTTCCGCCGCCTGCGCCTGCGCAACGCCGAGCGCCGTGACAAGGACGAAGCCGCTCGTAACCAGGCTATCTGCAATCATTCGCATCACATCTCTCCGCAATCTTGGCGCTCCGGTCGCGAAAATCCCATTGAATCGGACGCACGACGAATCGCGTCCATTCGGGGTTAGACGCGGCGGCCAATGAACCGGTTCGATCAAGGCATTCGCAAGGCGCCGGTAAAATTGGGCGCGGCTGCAAAATGCCCGCTGGACAATTGTAAACGGCGACCAATGGGTTCTACGTGAATCCGGCGGACGAGCTTCATCTTCCCCTGAAAGAGGAGCATGAAGTTCATCTTCATGAACATTAGTCTTAGTCTAGCGGCTTAAAGCCTGATCCGGAGAAGTGCCAATCCTACTGCATCATAACCGGCTTTATCCCCTCGTGCTGAGGAGCGGCGTCTTCGCCGCGAAGGATGAAGGCCCACCGGGGCCTCATGGTTCTTCGAGCGATGCGAAGCATCGTCCGGAGACAGCGCAAGCGCGCCTCCTCACCATGAGGGTCTAACGACGCAGGTCTTCCGAAAAGATCATGTTCAAACAAAGAGATGAGATCATGATCCGATTAAGCCTAATCGGATCATGATCCAGAACACCCGCGGCTCTTAAAACACCAGCGCCTTGGCCTGCTTCACCTGCGGCAGGGCCTGCACCTTGGCGAGCACGGCGGCCGGCACGGCGCCGTCGACCTCGACCAGCGCGATCGCATCGCCGCCCTGCTTGGTGCGGCCGAGGTGAAAGGTTGCGATGTTGATCTTGGCATCGCCGAGGAGGCCAGCGAAGTGGCCGATGAAGCCTGGCTTGTCTTCATTGGTGACGTAGATCATCGACTTGCCGAATTCGGCATCGACCCGGATGCCCTTGATGTCAACCAGCCGTGGCTTGCCGTCGGCATAGACCGTGCCCGACACCGAACGCTCCTGCCGCTCGGTGATGACGGTGACCGTGATCAGGCTTTCGTAGTCGCTCTGCGCCGCGCGCACCACCTCGTCCACCACCATGCCGCGTTCCTTGGCGACGACCGGCGCGGAGACGACGTTGATATTGCCGAGCATCGGCCGCAGCAGGCCCGACAGCACCGCCGAGGTCAGTGCCTTGATCTTCATCTCGGCGACATGACCTTCATAGGTGATCTGGACCTTGAGGATGCCGCTCTCGGTGAGCTGGCCCGCGAACGAGCCGAGTTTTTCCGCGAGCTCGATGAAGGGCCGCAGCTTCGGCGCCTCTTCCGCCGTGATCGAGGGGAAGTTGACGGCGTTGGAAATTGCGCCGCTCAAGAGATAGTCCGACATCTGCTCGGCGACCTGCAGCGCGACATTCTCCTGCGCCTCAGTGGTCGCAGCGCCCAGATGCGGCGTGCAGATCACGTTGGGATGGCCGAACAGCACGTTGGAGGTCGCGGGCTCCTCGACGAACACGTCGAAGGCCGCGCCGGCGATATGCTTGGAGTTGAGCGCATCGACCAGCGCCTGCTCGTCGACCAGCCCGCCGCGGGCGCAATTAATGATGCGCACACCCTTCTTCATCCTGGCGAGCGCGGCCGCGTCGATGATGTTTCTGGTCTTCTCGGTGAGCGGCGTATGCAGCGTGATGAAATCGGCGCGCTTGAACAGATCGTCGAGCTCGACCTTCTCCACCCCGATGTCCTTGGCACGCTCCGGCGAAAGGAAGGGATCGTATCCGATAACGCGCATGTGCAGGCCCTGCGCGCGGTCGGCGACGATCGAGCCGATGTTGCCGCAGCCGATGACGCCGAGCACCTTGCCGGTGATCTCGACGCCCATGAAGCGGTTCTTCTCCCATTTGCCGGCCTGGGTCGAGGCATCCGCCTGCGGAATTTCGCGCGCCAGCGCCAGCATCAAGGTGATGGCGTGTTCGGCGGTCGTGATCGAATTGCCGAACGGCGTATTCATCACGATGACACCCTTGGCGGTCGCCGCCGGTATCTCGACATTGTCGACGCCGATGCCGGCGCGGCCGATCACCTTCAGCTTCTTGGCCTTCTCGATGATCTTCGCAGTCGCCTTGGTGGCGGAACGGATCGCGAGGCCATCGTAATTGCCGATGATCTCGGCGAGCTTGTCCTTGTCCTTGCCGAGGTTGGGCTGGAAATCGACGTCGATGCCGCGGTCCTTGAAGATCTGAACGGCGGCCGGAGACAGCGCATCGGAAATGAGAACTTTGGGTTTTGACATTGGCCTCTTCCTTCACCCTCCTCTACAGGGGAGGGTCGGCGCGAAGCGCCGGGGTGGGGTGAAACTGTCACTGTGAAATTTTGTGTGCGCCGGGTTTGAGAGAGAGTAATGCCCCACCCCGCCGCACCTAACGGCGCGTCGACCCTCCCCCCCTTCAGGGGAGGGTGAAACTTTACGCAGCCTTCGGCAACGCGGCCTTGGCCTCGGCAAAAGCCCAGTCGATCCACTGCGTCAGCAGCGCGACGTCCTTGGCCTCGACGGTGGCGCCGCACCAGATCCGCAGGCCCGCCGGCGCGTCGCGATAATGCGCGAAGTCGAACCCGGCGCCTTCCTTCTCAACCAGCGCCACCACCTTCTTGGCGAAGTCGACCTGCGCGTCCGCCGTCAGCGAAGTGATCGCGGGATCGACCACCTTCATGCACACCGAGGTGTTGGAGCGGGTCGCCGGATCCTTCGCCAGGAAGTCGATCCACGGCGTCTTCGTCTTCCAGTCGGCGAGCACCTTGGTGTTGGCGTCGGCGCGCGCCATCAACGCCTTCAGGCCGCCGAGCGACTTGCCCCAGTTCAGCGCGTCGAGATAATCCTCGACGCACAGCATCGACGGCGTGTTGATGGTCTCGCCCTCGAAGATGCCGGCGTTGAGCTTGCCGCCCTTGGTCATGCGGAAGATCTTTGGCAGCGGCCAGGCGGGCTTGTAGGTTTCGAGCCGCTCGACCGCGCGCGGTGACAGCACCAGCATGCCGTGCGCGGCCTCGCCGCCCAGCGCCTTCTGCCAGGAGAACGTCACCACATCGAGCTTGGGCCAATCGAGCGCCTGCGCGAACGCCGCTGACGTCGCGTCGCAGATGGTGAGGCCTTCGCGGGTCGCGCTGATCCAGTCGGCGTTGGGCACGCGCACGCCGGAGGTGGTGCCGTTCCAGGTGAAGACGACGTCGCTGCTCGGATCGACCTTGCTCAAGTCGGGAATCTCGCCATAGCCGGCATGCAGCTTGGTGACGTCCTTGAGCTTCAATTCTTTGACGATGTCGCCGACCCAGCCTTCGCCGAAGGATTCCCAGGCGATGGTAGTGACGGGCCGCGCGCCGAGCATCGACCACAGCGCCATTTCGACCGCGCCGGTATCGGACGCCGGCACGACGCCGATCTTGTAATCGGCGGGCACTTCAAGCACTTCGCGCGTCAGTTCGATCGCGAGCTTGAGCTTGGCTTTGCCGACCTTCGCGCGATGCGAACGGCCGAGCAAGGCGTCCTTGAGATTTTGGGGATTCCAGCCCGGGCGCTTGGCACAGGGGCCGGAAGAGAAATGCGGAGCGGTCGGCCGCTGAGCGGGCTTCGCTATCGTCATGATCTATCCTTCCAGATAGTAAGCCTCCCGTTGGGGGGAGGTGTCCCGCCGTTGCAGATATGGGAGTCGGCCCGCTCCGTCAAGGAACTTCGCAGAGATCACGCACGATTTGATGGGCAGCCCCAGCTTGGAGCGTCCGAACACTCCCTATTCGGGAGCGGCGCCAACCGGCGGCCCGCCAGGCGGCCGATGCAAGAACGTCATTGACGCATAGGCGCCGATCCAGGAGCCAATCGCGGCGAAACCGACATAGACCCAGTTCTCGGTATAGCTGATCACCGCGAAGGAGGAGAGCAGATACCAGATGCTGCTCCAGGTCGCCGCGGGAAAGCGCTTTCGCGCCACGACCGCGGAAGTAAACATCACGTAAACGGCGTCGGTCGCAGCGGTCGCTAGGACTACGGCCAGGGCCGTCAGAGGATGGATGGCCGACATCGCGCGTCTCCCTGCGTCTGGTAATCGTGGCTGGCTAGAACCGTATCGTCATGCCGACATGGCTGCGCGCAAATCCGAGCCGCTCGTAAAATCGCTGCGCATCGACGCGGGTGTGATGGGTCAACAGCTCGACCAGCTTGCAACCCTTGGTGCGCGCCTTCGCGACCGCCCATTGCACGAGCTGTTCACCGATGCCGCGGCTGCGGCAATGGGAGCCGACACGGACATCCTCGATCAGCCCGCGCGAGGCGCCCTGCGAGCTCAAGCCCGCCAGGATGCAAAGCTGCAGACAGCCGACGACTGTGCCGCCCTCGCCCTCGGCGACCACGAGCTGGATGTTCGGATCGGCATCGAGCCGATCGAACGCCTGGGAATAGCAGGCCGGCAATGGATCTTCGATCCGTTCGCGCGCGCGGCCCAGCGCGTCGTCCGCCAGCATCGCCACGATGGCGCCGACGTCGTCGCGGCGGGCGCGGCGGATGGTGATCGATGAAGTCGCAGCCATGATTGCCTCAATGGAAGTCAATGTGTCGGCGGCAAGCCAAGCGAGCGCTCGCTCTCGCCGATCCATCGTCGCACCGCGGCGTAGCCGTCGAGGTGAAAGCCGCCTTCATGCGAGAACTCTCGTATAGGCCAGCAACGCGACATCGGCGAGCGAGATGGCGTCGCCGACGAGGAAGCGCGTTGCCACCAATTGGTGCTCCATCCGCGCCAGCGCCGCGTAGCCGCGCTTGACCTTGTCCGGATCGAGATCGGACGCGGCCTTGCCAAGATACGCCATCTGGAAACGGCACACCGCGATATGAGGTTCGTGGCTGTACTGTTCCCAGAACAGCCACTCGTCCATTTTCGCCGCGTCGTATGCGTCGGAAGGAATCAGATCGCTGTCGCGCGCGAGATAGCGGATGATGGCATTGGACTGCGCGAGCGTCCGGCCATCGTCGAATTCGACCGTCGGCACCTGGCCCGCGCTATTGAGCTTGAGAAATTGGGGGTTGCGCGTTTCGCCCTTCAGCGTATCGATCTCAATCCAGGCGTAGGGCAGCGCGAGCTTGTCGCAGACCCATTTCACCTTCAGGCAATTGCCGGATTTGCTGTCGCCGTAGATCTTCATGGCTGGACGCGCCCCTGTCAGGTGACAGAGCAACAGGGCCGATCCATTCTGTCAACAGGACCGAATGATCTGCGCGAGGCGGGGGCGTCCGATCAGAACTGGTAGCCCAAGCCGGCGCGCACCGTGTTGATGTTGGTGTCAACGGTGGACGTGAAGCGGACATATTCCCACTCGGCCCGCAGGAACAGGCCGCCGATCAAATTGACGTCGACACCAAGGCCGGCCGTGTAGCCGTAGATCAGATGGTTATGCAACGCCTCTGAATTGCTCAAGGTGGCAGCCCCTCCTGGGCCGGCGCTCGATGGTCCGGGAGTCCAGACGTCGGTAACGCTTACCGAGCGACCGGTATCGGCATTGCCGAGCGCAAAGCCACCGAACACATAAGGCAGGAAACAGCCCCACGCGTAGCCTGCTCGACCACGGAACGTGGCCATGTCCGAAATCGAAATCGAAGCCGAGGAGTTTGCTGTAACGTCGTGAAAGTAGGTGTCGGACAGAGGGGCCGGGCTGCTGCGCGCCTCGGTCGCGCTTGCCGTGCCGCCGAACGTGCCATGCATGTAGCTCGCTTCGAGGCCCAGCACAACGTCTTCCCATTGCGCGTTGTATCCGGCAAAGGCGCCGAACGCAGACGTACGCGACGACTGCTTTCCAAGGCCGAGATTCCATTGCGAGACCTGCATCTCGTCCTCGATGACGGTATTGGCGAGCAACGCCTCCATCATTGTCCGTGTCGAGCCGTTGAAATTCTCGTCGGACGATCCGTAGCCGGCCTGGCCGCCGACATAGAAGCCCTGCCAGTTCACCCTGGACGGGACCCCGTCGGTGAAGCCGCCGCGAAGGATCGGAAGATCGGGCAGATCGGCCGCGTGCGCGGCGGACACCGCACCGAACATCACCGCCGCCAACAAGACCTTACGCATTGCCACGCTCCAATCGAACTCCGACTTGGCCCGATCATCGCGCGTTAACCTTAACCAATCGTTCTCGCGCGGCGCCGATCGGCACCTTGACGCATCAAAGCCGAAAATCATTTTTCGTGAACCGCCGACAAGCGCGCGATTCCTGTTTCAATCGCTTCATCCTTCGAGACGCATCGCATTGCGTGCTCCTCAGGATGAGGTTCCAAGACCCTCATGGTGAGGAGCGCGCCTTCGCGCGTCTCGAACCATGAGGCCACGGGCGAAGCGATAATGGTTCAAACGAAAACGGCGCGGAAAGATCCCGCGCCGTTAACAATTCTTAAGCGAAGCGAGCTTCGATCAGCCCTTGCGAACCAGCGGGGGCGGCGGCACGTCGCAGCAGGTCCAGCGCAGGCCAACCCGCAGGTCCTGCGAGGTGAGGTCGCGGAACTGGAACGACGACTGACCGGCGTTGCTGCCATCGAACGAGCGGCCAGAGCCGTGAACCGCCGTTCCCATATCCAGATAGCGATAGGCGAGTTCGACGGTGAAGTTGTTCGTCACCTTGTAGGCGACGCCAGCATGCGCGGCCCAGGCGAAGTTGTTTGTCGAAGCACCGTTGGCGAAATACGAGGCCCCGGTGACCACAGCCTGGGTAGCGGGCGGGATGCCGACAGTCGTGAAAAGCGCTCCGGAATCCTGGAAGCCCGTGGTTTGAATGTGCGCGGCGCCGACGCCGGCACCGATGAACGGCGTCAAACACCACCAAGTGCCGAGGTCGACATAGGCATTGACCAATGCAACCCAGCTCTTGTAGCCGCCGGTATAAACATCGGAGATTGGCCCGAACCCCGGGATGCTCGCAAAGTCGGTGCCGCTGAAATTCACCTTCGAGCGATATTCACCTGTAACGTCGGCGCGGAACCAGCTGTTGAATTCATAACCAACGCCAAGGCCCCATGACGTTCCGCCCGTGAAGCCGTGGCCTAGCTGCTGCAGCGACGACCCGGCTGGCAATGTGTCATAGCTGTCGACGTGCAGCGTAGCATTCGAATTAGTCATACCAACGTCGCCGCGCAGGTACCATCCGCCAAAATCCTGGGCGGGCGGCGCGTAATATTCCGGTGCCGGCATGATCGAGGGCATGTCGGCGGCTAACGCCGCCGTCGACAATAATGACGCCGCTCCGGCGGCAATGAGAGACTTAACGCTACGCATTGGCTTCGTCCTTTTGTGGCAAATGAGGCGTAACGGAGGCCTCACCTCGAAAAACTCACGGCCGAACGATGTCACGAAATACTTAAGTACCGCTTAACCCTAATTTTTAAGGTTGATTTTCTCTGACGTGCACGCGATGGGCGATCCAAAGCGGCGACGTCGCCAAAGTGTTTAATGAAGCGTTGATAGGCCAGCGCAGCCCTCTGCCGACCTCTCCCGGCTCCCTTCTGTGTGAAAAGTCGGTTGCTCGATTTGCACATAGAATATCTGCCTCAATTTCGTCGATGCAAAAACCAATTGCATTGCTAACTACTGTCCAGTGACGACAATTGAGAAAACAATTCTGTACGCCTCTGGCTCAAGCGACTTTTCACACAGCCTGCCTTGCGGGGGGAGCTCGAAATTCGCGGAAGCGAATTTCGGGTGAGGGGCAAGGCACCGTGCCGTCGCGAGTTCAGCGTTCGCGGAGAAAGCCCCTCACCATAGCCGATACTTGCATCGGCGTTCTTCTATCAAGAACGGCGGCCGCAGGCCGCCTACGCCTCTCCCCGCGAAGAGCGGGGCGAGGGAGTGGAGAGAGGAGAGCGCGTCGCGCGGCTCTGCGCCGCGTGGCTCAGCGCGCGTACCTCGGCATTTTCGGCAGGAACACCGCGAGCAGTCCGATCGCCGGCAGGAAGGCGCAGACCTGATAGACGAAGCTGATGCTGGTGTGGTCGGCGAGCTTGCCGAGCACGGCAGCACCAAGACCGCCGATGCCGAATGCGACGCCGAAGAAGACGCCGGAAATCATTCCGAAACGATGCGGCACCAGTTCCTGCGCGAACACGATGATCGAGGATGTGGTCGAGGAGATGATGAGGCCAATGAACACCGTCAGCACCGCGCTCGCGGCGAGCCCGGCATAGGGCAGCGCCAATGTGAACGGCAGCGCACCCAGGATCGAGAACCAGATCACGATCTTGCGGCCGAAGCGGTCGCCCAAGGGACCGCCGAGGAACGCGCCGACCGCGTTGGAGGCGAGGAAGATGAAGAGATAGATCTGCGCGGCCTGAGTCGACACCCCGAACCGGTCGATCAGATAGAAGATGTAGTAGCTCGACAGGCTCGAGACGTAGAGCTGCTTGGAGAACAGCAGCGCCACCAGCACCGCGAGCGCGATTTTGACCCGGCGCGGGCTTGGCGCGTCCGGATGCGGATCGACGCGGGCCACCTTCCTCGCCGCGATCTGCGGCTTGTACCACTGCCCGATCCGCCACAGCACGACGATCGCGACAAACGCGATCGACGAGAACCAGGCGATCGAGGGCTGGCCGAAGGGAACGACGATCAAGGCCGCCAACACCGGCCCCATCGAGGTGCCGAAGCTGCCGCCAAGCTGGAACACCGATTGCGCGAAACCATAGCGGCCGCCCGAGGCAAGGCGCGCGATGCGCGCCAACTCCGGGTGGAATACCGCCGAGCCCAGTCCGACCAGCGCGGCGGCGATCAGGATCACCATGTATCGGTGGGCCGCGCTGAGCAGCAGCAGACCGAAGAAGGTCGAGGACATGCCGATCGCGAGCGAAAACGGCTGCGCCTTCTTGTCGGTGAAATGACCGACCACCGGCTGCAGCAGCGAGGCGGTGAACTGGAATGCCAGCGTGATCATTCCGATCTGCGCGAAGTCGAGCGCGTAACTCGCCTTCAGGATCGGATACACCGAAGCGATCAGCGACTGCATGGTGTCGTTGAGGAAATGCGAGAAGCTGATGCCGGCGAGCACGACATAGGCCGGTCCGGCCGCCTTCAAGGCCGGCGCTGCGTCCGCAACGTTGACCGGCGTGGCCAGCGCTTGTTCGGAGGCGACGACAGACTTGTTCAATGGATCATTCCCGATCAGGATACGTGAGGCGTAACGCCCCACGTTCCTACGATGGCAGCGCTCGTCAGACCACCACCATCAGCTTATGGCAGCGATGCGCATTTCAACTAAATTGCGTATCACGCCGCCGCCAGGCCGAGCGCGGAGACGATGTGGTCGACCACTTCCTCGACCAGGACGCGGTCGTCGCCCTCGCCCATCACGCGAATCACGGGCTCGGTGCCGGAGGAGCGGACCAACAGCCGGCCGTGGCCGTTGAGCCGCTTTTCGCCGGCGTCGATGGCGGATTTGACATCGGCATCGTCGAGCGGCTTGCCGCTGCGATAGCGCACGTTTTTCAAAATCTGCGGCAACGGATCGAAGCGGTGACAGACTTCCGAGACCGGGCGGCGAAGTCTTTGCACCACCGCCAGCACCTGCAGCGCGGCGACGAAGCCGTCGCCGGTGGTAGCATAGTCGGACAGGATGATATGGCCGGATTGCTCGCCGCCGAGATTGTAGCCGCCGTTCAGCATGCGCTCCAGCACGTAACGGTCGCCGACCGGCGTGCGCACCAGTTCGAGGCCGTGCCGTTGCAGGAAGCGCTCGAGACCGAGATTCGACATCACGGTGGCGACGATGCCGGGCTTGGCGAGACGGCCGTCTTCCTTCCAGCTTTGCGCGATCACCGCGAGCAACTGGTCGCCGTCGACCAGATGGCCGCGCTCGTCGACCAGGATGACGCGATCGGCGTCGCCGTCGAGCGCGATGCCGATGTCGGCGCGCATCTCGCGCACCTTCTTGCACAACGCCTCCGGCGAGGTCGATCCGCATTCCTTGTTGATGTTGAATCCGTCCGGATCGACGCCGATCGAAATAACGTCGGCGCCCAATTCCCACAGCGCTTCCGGAACCACCTTGTAGGCCGCGCCGTTGGCGCAATCGACCACCACGCGCAGCCCGTCGAGGCTCAAGTCGCGCGGCAGCGTGCGCTTGGCGAATTCGATATAGCGGTCGTGGACGCCGTCGATGCGGCGGGCGCGGCCGAGGCTAGCGCTCTGCGCCAGCCGCTTCTCGAGCGGCTCGGCGAGCAACTGCTCGATCTGCTTTTCGACATCGTCAGACAGCTTGAAGCCCTGCGGGCCGAACAGCTTGATGCCGTTGTCCTCGAACAGGTTGTGGGATGCGGAAATCATCACGCCGAGGTCGGCGCGCATCGACTTGGTCAGCATCGCGACTGCCGGCGTCGGCATCGGGCCGACCAGGAGCACGTCCATCCCGACCGAGGTGAAGCCCGCGACCATCGCGTATTCGATCATGTAGCCGGAGAGACGGGTGTCCTTGCCGATCACGACGCGGTGGCGATGCTCGCCGCGCTGAAACACTAGCCCCGCGGCCTGGCCCACCTTGAGCGCGAGCTCCGGCGTGATCAGCCCGTTGGCACGGCCACGAATCCCGTCCGTACCGAAATAATTGCGGCTCATATGACCCCCCGCACTGCCCCGGATTCTCAAGCCACCCGGCGAGAAGCCTCCAGCGCCCCAAATCCTTGGCCAATCCTTGGGGGTTATAATACCCTTGGCGCTAAAATGGCTTCAAGAAATATGATGAATGATTACCATCGCCCGAATCGAAAGCAGGTCGATAACACGTTGTTAAAGCTAGCAATAATGCCACGGGACGGCAACCCTAGTCCTTCCGCCGCACGTGGTGATCTTGTTTCGAGGGCGGCGGCTGGGTGACATTGACCGGATCGGAGGCCGGAAAGGTCTCCTCAAGCCCCTCCTCCAGCGCGGCGTCGAGCCGACGCTTCTCGCTGTCCTCGGCGTTTTTAGGTGTGGAACCGGATCGGGTCATCGGTGGCCCTCCTTAGAAAGGCCGATCGCGCTGAACATTTGGCGGACGGCTCAAGCGTGGTAGATGACCATGAAAGCCGCAAACACAAGAAGGGCCGGGAACGTTCATGAAGCACATCACCTGCATCGAGGACTTGCGCCAGCTTCACAAACGCCGCGTGCCGAAGGCGTTCTTCGACTATGCCGACCGCGGCTCCTATTCGGAGGAGACGCTGCGCGCCAATCATGACGACCTGCAGCAGATCAAGTTTCGTCAACGCATCCTGGTCGACGTCTCCAAGCGCGATCTCTCGACCACCATCCTCGGCGAGCCCGCTTCGCTGCCCCTGATCCTGGCGCCTGTCGGACTGCTCGGCATGCAGCATGGCGACGGCGAGATTCATGCCTGCCGCGCCGCGCAGGCCGCCGGCATTCCCTTCACCCAGAGCACGATGTCGATCTGCTCGATCGAGGACATCGCGGCCGCCGTCGACAAGCCGTTCTGGTTCCAGCTTTACGTGATGAAGGACCGCGGCTTCATCAAGTCGCTGGTCGAGCGCGCGATATCAGCCAAATGCAGCGCGCTGGTGCTGACCGTCGATCTGCAAGTGATCGGGCAACGCCATGCCGACATCAAGAACGGCATGACGGTGCCGCCGGAATGGTCGCTCTCAAAACTGTTCGACTTCGCCACCAAGCCAGCCTGGGTCTCAGGCGTCCTGCGCGGCAAGCGCCGCACCTTCGGCAATCTGGTCGGGCATTTGAAGGGGTCCGACGATATCACGGCGCTCTCCACCTGGATCAGTTCGCAGTTCGACACCACGCTGAACTGGAAGGATGTCGACTGGATTCGCTCGATCTGGCCGGGCAAGCTGGTGCTGAAAGGCATCCTCGACGTCGAGGACGCCGAGATCGCCGCGAAAAGCGGCGCGCAGGCGATCGTGGTGTCCAACCATGGCGGCCGGCAGCTCGACGGCGCACCGTCCTCGATCGAGGTGCTGCCGGAGATCGTCGACTCGGTCGGCTCGCAGATCGAGATCCTGTTCGACGGCGGCATCCGCTCCGGGCAGGACGTCATGCGCGCGCTGGCGCTCGGCGCCAAATCCTGCATGATCGGCCGCGCCTTCGCCTATGGCCTGGGAGCCGCCGGCGAGGCCGGTGTTGCGAAAGCGATCGACATCCTCCGCAACGAGTTGAGCACCACCATGGGGCTATGCGGCGTCAACACCATCGCCGAGATCGACGATCACGTGCTGGCGGTTTGATTTTCATCGTCGTCCCGGCCAAGCGAGCCCTTGCGAGCGCGAGCCGGGACCCATAACCACAAGCGAAAGTTTTGCGAAAGCTGGAGCTGCTGTCTCGTGCAACAATTGCTTTTGGTGGTTATGAATCCCTGCTTTCGCGGGGACCACTTGTTGAGAGAGTTGCGTTTCTCGTTGAGAGAGTTGCGCCTCTCGTAGAGAAAGTTCGCGCTTCTCGTTAAGAGCTTTGCGCGTCGCCTCACATCGGCGGCGTAATGCCGTCGCGGCCGACGTTGACGCGGTTGGCTTCCAGCGTTCCGTCTTCCTTCTTCGCGGCGCCGAAGATGATGATCTTGACGCCGGGCTTCACTTCGGACGTGTCGCCAGCCACGAAGGTGACGATCGGCGTCTCCGGCGGCACCACGACTTTCTTCTCGCCGTCCTTGTATTTCACCAGGATGTTCTGACCGTCGGTGCCCTTGACCGTCTCGGCCACGGTGGCGTTGGTCATGGTCGAGTTGGGACGCAGATCCCAGGGACGGAAACCTTCGGCCGCGCCGCGCTGGTTCTCCGGGAAGATGTGCACGGCGAGCGCCTTCTGGGTGCCGTCGGGCTCGGGCATCGCCGAGACGCCGATATAGGACCCCTCCTTGATTTGCGACAGTGACGTCTTGACCACGCCGAACACGGCGACGTTGTCGGTCATGCGCACCTTCACGTCGCTGCCCTCACGGGTCTTGATCGTCAGCAGCGGGCCGTCGACGGCCGCGATGGTGCCGCGAATCCGCGTGGGCGGCGCCTGCTGCGCCCACGCGATGGTTCCGTACATGGATAGAGCCGCCAGTGCAACCGCAAGCGTACGTGGCAAAGACGAATTGATTTTCAGCATGACATTTCTCCAGAAACGTTGCGCGGTCCCGTCAGCGCAAACACCGTGGGCAGGAGGGTATTCCCTGACGGCAGTGGTGCGATTGGGGAATCTCGAGATTCCCGATGTGCAATTGCACATTTGAGGTTCGATGCTCTCGCATCGCCCTGGAATGACGCTGCGTGTCACATCGGCGGGGTCAGGCCGTCGCGGCCGACGCTGATGCGGTCGGTCTCGAATGAACCGTCGGGGAGCTTCTTGACGAAGGCGATGATCTTGGCGCCTTCCTTGAGGTCGGATTTGTCGGCGGGGACATAGGTCACAACCGGCGTTTCCGGAGAAACTACGACCTTCTTCTCGCCGTCCTTGTATTTGACCAGCAGCGTGTGACCGTCGTTGCCGGCCACGCTCTCGGCCACCGTCGCATTGGTCATGGTCGAGTTCGGACGCAGATCGTAGGGCCGCGATCCTTCCCCGGTGCCGCGCATGGCTTCCGGAAACACATGCACCTCGACCGCGTTCTGGCTGCCGTCCGGCCCCGGCACCGTGGTGGCGCCGATGAACGAGCCGACCTTGATGTCGGCCAGCGAAATCTTGACAATGCCCACGATCCGCATGCCGGAGGTCATGTGCAGCTTGACGTCATCGCCGCTGCGCGACTTGACGTCGACGACATCGCCGTCGATGCCTTCGATAGTGCCGCGAACCCGCGACGGCGAAGGCGGCTGCTGGGCGATGGCTGAGAGTGACGAGGCCGCGACCATCGCAAGCGCAATAAGCGGACGTCTGAAGGTTGAACGACGAACGGACATGAGGGAAGTCTCCAGGGGCGGGCCTTAGCTGACAGGCTTCGCGCCTTACCTAGCAAGTGACCCTAGAGCTTTCATGATATTCCAACTCAAACCTTCGTGAGAGCAAAGGTGGGCGCCTGTCGTGAGCTTTTCGCCAGACGTTCACGCCGGTCAAGGATCACGTACGTGTGAGATCGGCTTCCACCAGGGCACGAAGTTCTGACGTGACCTGTGGCCGCTGGCCGAACCACAATTCAAATCCGCGCACGGCCTGGTAGAGCAGCATGCCGAGCCCGTCGGCGGTCCTAAGGCCCTGCGCCTTCGCAGCCAGAAGCAGCGGCGTCTCCAGCGGCACATAGACGAGATCGGCGACCACGGCGTGGGAGGGCAGCCGGTCGACCTCGAGGTCGAGCGCGGGCTGACCGTGCATGCCGAGCGAGGTAGTGTTGACCAAAAGCCCGGCGCGCGGCAGCAGCTCGCCGATGTTCTCCCATGCGGCGGGATGAACCTTGGCCCCGAACTGATCGGCAAGCCGGCGGGCGCGCTCGTTGGTCCGGTTGACGAGATGCACCCGCGCAATCCCGCGCTCCATCAGCCCGAACACCACCGCGCGCGACGATCCGCCGGCACCCAGCACCAGCGCTTCCTCGACGCCGTCCCAGCCTGGCGCGCAGGCGTCGAGATTGTCGATGAAGCCCTCGATGTCGGTGTTGGTCGAGCGCAATTCGCCTTCCTGGTACCACAAGGTGTTGGCGGCGCCGACCGCGCGGGCGCGCTGATCCGGCACCGACAGCGCCAGCACCCGCTCCTTGTGCGGAATGGTGACATTGGCACCGACGAACCCGTGGCCCGACAGGTGCAGCACGAACTCCGCAAAGCCTTCCGGCGGGACCGCCTCAATGCTGTAGCCGCCCTCGATGCCGAGCGTACGCAGCCAATAATGATGGATCAGCGGCGAGCGCGAATGCGCGGCCGGCCACCCGATCAGGCATGCGGCGCGGGCTTTTGCGAGGGTTGTCATGGCCGTCACTTCGGACAAGCTGGGCTCCAAGTCAACTACAAGTCAATGCTACAGTGCGATGAGATGAGATTGATTTGTCGCGACGACGGAAGTGAGCTCCCTCTCCCGCTCTTCGCGGGGGAGGGTTGGGGTGGGGGTGCTTGCGCAAATCGCACTGGTCGAGGGGATGGACCTTTCCCCCATCCGACGCGCTCTGGCGCGCAATTGCGCTGCCAAGCGCGTCGACCTCCCCCGCAAACCGGAGAGGTGAACCGAATCCGCTGGCAGACCGATTCAATCAAAACCAACACGCCTTAGAGATGAATCGTCGCGGCGACGATGGCGCTCAAGGCCAGCGCGGCGCCGGCGGCAAACCAGATCGCGGCGAGGTTGATCCAATGATAGGCGGCCGCGCCACATACCCCTCCCGCGACCAGCGCCGCCCACAACAGAAAGTTCGGGACCCAACTGAGGCGATCGCCGCCGGCTACCGCAACGGCCAGGTATTGGCCGACCTTGACCAGCGCGCCGGTCACGTAAGTGAGGCCGAGCCCGCCGCCGCCCTCGATCTGGAACACCGCGTTCTCCAGCCCCATCGCCGTCACGATCGCGGCGACTGCGAGATTTGAAAGACCCAGCGCATAACAAAGCGCCGCAGCAGCCAGCAGCAACGCCTCCGCCAGCAGGACCCATGGCTGCCGATGAACGCCGCGGCCGAGCACGATCAGGCTGCCGAAGGCCGCCCCGATCACGAACAGCGCGATCAGGCCAAGCGCCTCGGCCGCACGGACCCAGTCTCCCGCAGCCAGATAGACGCCCATCCGCGTCGAGTTGCCGCTCATGAACGACACGAACAGGCCGCCGAGCTGCAGAAAGCCGATGGCGTCGACATAGCCGGCAAGCGCGCTCAGCGCGCAGGCGAGCGCAATGTTGCGTCGTGAGTCAAGCATGGCGCACCGGACTCACGCGTTCCATTCGTAGACTTCCTTCCCGTAGGCTTCCGCGAAACCGGCGCGTTGCAGATTGCGATGAGAATGTTCGAGCATGGTGAGGGTTTCGGAAACCTGGATCGAACAACCGGCCTGCTCAGCGCGCTCGATCCGTTTGGCGATCAGGGCCTGCTGGGCGCCGCGCTTGCGGTCGCCTTCGGCGGTCGCCGCCGCCATCAGATAGCCGATGTCCTCGAAAATGCAGAGCGCGGCGATGGCGACCGGCCGGCTGCCGTCGAAAGCCATGTAATGAAAGAACCCTTCCTTGCCCGCCGATCTCGCATATCCCGGCCACAGCATCTCGCCGCCGAGCTGCCCGCTGGCCGCAGCGATTTGGTCCGGACCGACCTGCCGGATTTCGAGATCGGTCCTGAATTGAACCGGCGAATGGCGCTCGCGGCACAGAGTTGGATAACCGGTCCAGTGTATCCGCGATAGCCCGCTTTTTTCGATCCAATTGCGCGCCAGATCCATGTCGGGCCCGGGGCTGAGCCAGACGAAGAACCGCCTTACGCCCTTGGCCGCGAACAGATCGATCAGGCGGGCGATGCTGTCGGAGTCCATTCCGGCTTCCGCCCCACACAGATGCGCGCGGTTGGGATTGCCCGAAGCAAAGGGAGTTTGGCATTCGGGATCGATGGTCACGTAGGCATCGCCGAACGGCGCACCGTGGAATTTTTTGCGAACGAGGCTGTCCGGCTGGTTCTTGGTCTCCAGCCAAACGGTGAGGCGCCTCATTTTTCGCGACAGGTCGATCTTGTCCATTGCGCGCGAGGACCCCCGCGAACTGCCGGATCGCAGTGTCGGTGAAGGCGCAACGTTTGGGAAGCCCGGGCGTGGGCAACAAGCCCACACCATTCCGCGGCGATGCGAAGCATCGAGCCCGGAATCTCGAGATTCCGGGTTCGCTCGTTTCACGAGCGCTCCGGAATGACAGCCTCTTAGATCACGCCGCGTCGCGATGCGCGGCGATGATCTGGTCGGCGGCGCGGCCGGTGACTTCGGCCATGCGGTCGAACTGCCGGGTGAAACCACCGGCGCCCGCAGTCGCCGAACGCAACTCGACGATCAACTCCCCGATCTCGGCTTCCGGCATCATGGCGCGGACGCAGTCCCAGCCCGGCCAGCCCTCGCGGGTGTCGAAGCCCAGGATCTGGCCGCGCCGTGCCGACAGGATGGCGTTGATCTTGGCGGTGGCATCGGTCGGGCAGACGATCTCGACCACATAGATCGGCTCCAACAGCACCGGCTGGCACTGCGGCAGGCCCTCGCTGACGCCGATCCGCGCCGCGGTGCGGAATGCGAGATCGGAGGAATCCACGCTGTGATAGGAGCCGTCGGTCAGCGTCACCTGCAAGTCGATGACAGGGAAGCCGAGCGGGCCGCGCGTCAGGCCGTCGACCACGCCTTCTTCCACCGCACCGATATAGTTGCGCGGCACTGCCCCGCCGACGACCTTTTCGTCAAACTTGAAGCCCTCGCCGCGCGGCAACGGCCTGATCTCCAGCACCACGTCGCCGAACTGGCCATGGCCGCCGGATTGCTTCTTGTGCCGGCCGCGCTGGCTGATGGATTTGCGGATGGTCTCCTGATATCCGATCGCCGGCGGGTGCGATTTGACATTGACGCCGAAGCGATCGCGCAGCCGCTCCAGTGCGACGCGCAGATGCATCTCGCCCTGCCCCCACAATACGGTGTCATGGGTGCGGGGATTATGCACCATGGTCAGCGAGGGGTCCTCCTCGTTGAGCCGCAACAAGGCCTGGCCGAGCTTGACGTCGTCCTTGCGATCGCTTGCCGCGATCGAAACCGCGAGCACCGGCGGGGTCGGCTCGACCTTGACCAGCGACGCGGGCGCGGTCTTGCCGCCTGAGATCGTATCGCCGGTCTTGACGGTATCGAGCTTGCCGAGCGCCACGGTGTCGCCGGCTTCGGCGGCAGCGCGCTTGGAGTCATGGGCGCCGCTCACCGACAGAATCCCGGAGACCCGCCCCGATTCGCCGGACGAGGATAGAGCCGTCGCACCGTCGTCGAGATGGCCTGAGAGCAGGCGCGTCAGCGACAGCTTGCCGCCGTGCTGCAGATGCATGGTCTTGAACACATAGCCCAGCGCATCTTTCGACTTGGGCACGCCGAGGCGCATTGCGGTCTGCGCGACATCGGGCGCTTCGTGACGCAGCGCCTTCATCAGGCGCAGCACGCCGTTCTCGCGCGCAGCCGAGCCGAGCAGCACCGGACAGATCAATCCTTCGCGCAGCTCGCGCGCGAGGTCGTCGAACACGGCATCGCGCGGCGGCTGGATATCCTCCAGCAACTGCTCCATCAGCGCATCGTCATGGTCGGCGAGCTTTTCCAGCATCGAGAAGCGCGCTTCCTTCTCGCGGTCGAGATTGCCGCCTTCGAGCGCGACCACCTCGGACGCCTTGTGCTCGCGATAGACGAAGGCGCGCTCCAGCGCCAGATCGACGAAGCCTTCGATCAGCTCGTCCTTCCAGATCGGAATCTGCCGCAGCACCAGCGGCACGCGCGACGCCGGCTGCAGCGTCGAAAGCGTCTCGCGGACGCGCTTGTTGGCGCGGTCGATCTTGTTGAGAAACAGAAAGCGCGGAATTTTCAGGTCTTCGAGCTCGCGCAGGATGATCTGGAGCTGCGGCAGCTTTTTCTCGTCGGCCTCGCAGACCACGACCGCGGCATCGACGGCGGGAAGTGCGGCACGCATGTCATGCGCGAATTCCACCGAGCCGGGACAATCAATGAAGGTGTAGTTGTCGCCCATGAAGGTCGTGGTGGCGGCGGTCAGGGCGACGCTCATCTTGTGATGGCGGGCTTCGGCGCTGGCATCGCCGACCGAAGTTCCGGCATCGACGCTGCCGGCGCGGGGAACCGCGCCCGTGCGCGCCAATATCGCTTCAAGAAGAGTGGTTTTACCGCTTTGGAAAGGGCCCACCAGCGCGATGCACCGTGGACCGCGGGGACTTCTGACGTCTTGTCCCATTCGCCGCCTCCTCATCTGGAGCTCGGCCCTGGATTGGGTCGGCGGTGGATGCTCCCCCTACATCGACGATTTGGCAAGCCGGAAAAACGTCGCTGCAGTGCAGGGCGAAATACGCCCCGATTTATGCATTTAAGCCACTCCCCGCTCTTTGAGGGGAGTGGTTGGGGCTTGAACGAAAGCAAAAGCGCCGCGCCCGAAAGCGCGACGGCGAAAAGTTAACGGCCCGGCCGCAGTTCCAGGCTTTCCAGCCCGGCGGCAACACTCAGCCCAACACTGCCTTGCACGCTGAGCGGCTGCAGCGCGATCGAATTGGCGGAGCCGCCGACCAGCACATTACCGCCGAGCCCGACGCCGACCGCGGCGCTGCCCTGCGCGCCGGCGTAGTCGCCCGAGAGGTCGCCCGGCCCGAGGCGAGCGACCGGCGCATAGACGGCCCAGCCCAGCGCGGTTTCCTGGGTGATGCCGAGATCGACGCCCACTTTACGGATGGTCGCGACGTAGCGGTCTTCCGGAAGGCCCTCGACGCGGAATACGCAGCCGAGGTTGGTCACCGAACCGACGACGAAGCCGATGCTGGCGGCGCCGCGGCATTCCAGCACCCCGACCCGCACCCGATCTTGCGTGTGGGCGCCGGTGACGAATGCCCCCAGCGTGGAAGCGGCGATCCCGGCAACGATGATTGAGCGGTGCATAAATAACCCCGGCTGAAAGATGTGATGCGAGCAGAGCGTTGAGCTTAGTTGATTCCTGGGCGCCGTGCCCCCGGCGCGGCCTTTTCTATGGCACAACATCGGCGGCCTTGCCAGATTGGCCCGCGAGCCAAAGAAATAGTGTCATTCCGATTCCGGGTCTGGTCCGGAGCTTGTCATCGGGCCGCGCTTCGCGCGGACCCGTTGGACCATCCCGGAATGGTGGACGCAACGCTCGCGCGGACCTCTTTCATTCATGAACATGAATGTCTGTGTTTTTCAGCCGCGATGGTAGCGCATATGATGGATATGACGATGAAAGCGGAGGCCAGGGGCGGTCTGGACCGGCTCGAGCTCAAGGTCGGCGGCGCCGGCCGCAACGTTAAAGCCGGTCTGGCCCTGCACGCTGATCGGCTGCAGCGCATAGGCATTCGACGGTCCGCCGACCAGGAAATTGCCGCCGCCACCGACGCCGACCGATGCATTGGCGCCAACGCCGCCGTAAGTGCCGGCGAGTTCGCCGCGCCCGAACCGGCTGGTCGGTGCATTCACCGCCCAGGTAAATCGGCTCTGTTCGGTGATGCCGAGATCGAGGCCGAAACGGCGCACGGTCGCGACATAGGCTTCGGGACGGCCGCCTTCGCTGCGGTACACGCAATCGAGGCTCGCCACCGAACCGACGACAAAGCCGACATTCTGTCCGCCCCGGCACTCCAGGACGCCTGCCCGTACCGGCGGCAGCGCATGCGCGCTTGCAATTGAGCCGACAAGCGCGGCGGCGGCGAGCGTGAGGGGGAAAGTCGCATCTGTCTGATCTCCACAATAGGTGTTGAAAAGGTGGAGCGACAGGAAGAAAGCGCCGTGTTCAAAACAAGGCGCTTCCTCTAGAAATCGCCGTCAAAGCACCTCGACGGGCGGTATGATTTGACTATCGCAGATTGCCGCAGAAGCGTTGGATGCGCTTGCAGGCGTCCTCGAGATCGGAGGTTTTCGTCGCATAGGAAATGCGGAACGCCGGGCCCAACCCGAACGCGGAGCCCTGCACCACGGCGACGCCTTCGGTTTCCAGGAGCTCAGTCACGAAACCTTCGTCGTTGGCGATCACCTTGCCCGAGGGCGCGGTCTTGCCCATGGTGCCGACGCAGGACGGATAGACATAGAACGCGCCTTGCGGCCGCGGACAATCGATGCCCTTGGCCTGGTTGAGCATCGACACAACGAGGTCGCGGCGTTCCTTGAACAGCTTGTTGTTGGCCGGGATGAAGTCCTGCGAACCATTGAGCGCCTCGACCGAGGCCCATTGCGCGATCGAGCAAGGGTTCGACGTCGACTGCGACTGGATGGTCGCCATCGCCTTGATCAGTTGAGCCGGCCCGCCGGCGTAACCGATGCGCCAGCCCGTCATGCAATAGGCCTTCGACACACCGTTCACCGTCAGCGTGCGGTCGTAGAGTTTCGGCTCGATCTGGGCCGGCGTCGTGAACTCGAAATCGTCGTAGACCAGATGCTCGTACATGTCGTCGGTCATCACGTAGATCTGCGGGTGCTTCACCAGCACCTCGGTGATCGCCTTCAGCTCGCTCTTCGTATAGGCGGCGCCGGTCGGGTTCGATGGCGAGTTGAGGATGACCCACTTGGTCTTCGGCGTGATCGCCATTTCAAGGTCGTCCGGCTGCAGCTTGAAGCCGTGTTCCGCCGTGCACACCACCGCGACCGGCTCGCCGCCGGCAAGCGCCACCATTTCCGGATAGCTCACCCAATAGGGCGCGGGGACAATGACCTCGTCGCCCGGGTTGATGGTCGCCATCAGCGCGTTGTAGAGCACCTGCTTGCCGCCGGTGCCGACGATGACCTGGTTCGGCTTGTAGGCGAGCCCGTTCTCGCGCTGGAACTTGGCGATGATCGCCTCCTTCAGCTCGGGGATTCCGTCGACCGCGGTGTACTTGGTCTTGCCGGCCTCGATCGCATGGATGGCCGCCAGCTTGATGTTGGCGGGCGTATCGAAGTCCGGCTCGCCGGCGCCAAGGCCGATGACATTGCGGCCGGCCGCTTTGAGCTCGCGCGCTTTATCCGTGACCGCGATAGTCGCGGACGGCTTCACACGGTCGAGCGCAGCGGACAGGAAAGGCATCTTCAGCTCCTTGCAGGCGTGGTGATTTCGGAAAATTCAAGTCTCTGTCTCGAGACTCTATTTGATGGGAACGGCACACCCTAAGGCGCGTTCCGTTGCATCGCAAGAAGCTTCGACGAGTAAAGGCAAACTTTAGCGACCGTTGCAGGCCGGGCCAGTGCTCTGCGCAACATTCCTAAAGTTCCACGGCAAAATGACTCATATCTGGCAAGGGGTACGGATCGGGGTGAGAAGGGCTGACCCAGTCTCGGACAGCCCCGATCGTGATGCGTGCGCGCTACAATTTTTCACGGTGCGAGCGCGGCAAGCACGACGCGCGGCTTGCGAGAATTGAGCGCGCGTGATTCGATTTGTTCATTCGTACTGGAAAGTTCTTCTGCGCGGTTGCAGTGCGGTAGAGGTTTTCGACTTTTTCCAGCGCGCGGGCCTTGCGGCGCATCCACAACAGCATCATTGTTTAGCCGCGTTCCGGGACAACAACCCCCGCGCATCACCCAGCACCGATCGAACCTCGCCGAATGTATAAACTCTATTCGATGCAGCGCTCAGGCAATAGCTACAAGGTCCGCCTTGCGCTGGCGCTGCTGAATGCGCCCTACCACGCGATCGAGATCGACATCCTGCGCGGCGAGAGCCGCACGCCGGAATTTCTCGCGAAGAATCCGAGCGGACAGGTGCCGTTGCTCGAAGTCGGGGACGGACGCTACCTCGCCGAATCCAACGCCATCCTCTGGTATGTCGCAAGCGGAACTCCGCTGTCGCCGGAGTCACAGATCGAGCGCGCCGAAGCGCTGCAATGGATGTTCTTCGAACAGCACGCGCTGGAGCCGAACATTGGCGCCGCCTATTTCTGGCTCGCGCTGGTCAGGGGCGGCCGCGACCTGCAGACCCATGCGCTGGAGGACTGGATGGAGCGCGGCTATGCGGCGCTGCAGGTGATGGAAAACCACCTCAAGACCCACCAGTACTTCGCCGCCAACCAGCTCACGGTCGCCGACATCGCGGTCTATGGCTATACTCATGTCGCCGACCGCTGCGACTACGATCTCGCCACGTTCCCCGCGATCCGGGCGTGGCTCAAGCGGGTCGAGCGCGCCCCCGGATTCGTTTCGATGGACTGGCGGCCGGACGAAGTCGACGATCCCGCGAGCATCGCGGCTTCTGCTTGAGCGGACCGCCATTGGTTAACAAGAACGGGCAAAACGTTAACCTTTGCCGTGATTTGGCCGTTTTTGCCGCGGCGCCCGCCGCATTCTTGCCCGCGATTCTTGCGAGCCTCGTCGAGGTCGCGGGTGATTCGCCCGTGCATGCAAGGGTTCACGGCAATGATACGGTCTCCCGGCGCAGCAGGCTTTAGCAGCCAAAGCGCGCCTGTCGCATCCCCCCGATTGATCGACGTCGTCGCGGCTTCGCTCGCGTTCGGCGCGCTGTCGCTGTGCCTGGTCGTCACCATCACGGTGTTCTCGGTCAGCATGCCGATCCCGGCCTAGCTAGGCGGTTAGATTTTTCGGTTCGCGCGGCGAGGACGCGATTGGGCCGGCCGGCGAGCCGAGCCCATCGGGCGATATTGGATCGCATTTAATCCAACGCCATCGAAAGTTGCACCGGTCCGGTCAACCCTCGCTTAAGCCAGAGACAAGATAGTTCACCGCTGACGCAACGATCGGTCAAGCTGAGCGCCCTACCTCTCCGAACGTGGTGGGAGCAGGCATGCAGTTTGACCGGCGAGCGATCTTTGGACCGATCCTCACCACCGCGACGGCGTTGATCGCCATCCTGGTCGATCGGTATTGGATCGGCGTTCCCAATCCCGCGCCACTGCTGGTGTGCATCGTGGCCTTCGCCGGCTCGCTGAACGGTCTCGGCTCGGCCGCGCTCAGTGCTGCGATCGCAATCGCAGGCTCAGCGCTGTTCTTCCTCGATCATCGCGGCACCCCCGGCTACCAGACCGGCGATCTCATTCGGCTGGCGATGCTGGCGATCACCGCGGGCGGAACGGCTGCCATCACCGGGCTGTTGCGCCAACGACTGATGGATGCCTTTGCGTTGGAGCGGGTGCACCACGCCACCGCCGAACGGCTGTCGGACGCGCTCGATCAATTCGATATCGGCATCGTGCTGCTTGACGTCGATACCCGCGCCGAGTTCATCAACCGCGCCTTCCGCGACTATTTTTTGCTGCCCGACGCCAAGGCCGACGCGAAGCCACCCTTCATCGCGCTGATGTATCACGGCCGCGATACCGGTGCTTACGAACTGCCGGCGGAGGAATTGAACAGCTTCATCGCGCGGCGCATGGAGATGATGCGTTCCGGCAATTCCACGCCGATCAATATCAGGCTCGCCAACGGCGAGGTGCTGCGCTTTTCCTGCACCGCGCTGCCCGACGGCGGACGCATGCTGAGCTATACACGGGTCACCGACCTCGTCCGCCACGGCGACGAACCGTCGGATGCCGAATATCATCGAGCACTGCGCGGCGGCGGCGACCGCGCACTGACCCGGCACCTGCGAGCGGCGGAATAGAGCATGATCCGGAAAAGTAGACACCGGTTTTCCGAAAAGATCATGCTCAAAACACTAAATCCGACACTGAACGTGATTTGATCCTTGCCAGCGGAATTCCTAGTGAGAGGATGACGCCGCGCCGCCTTGCGCGTTCCTCTAACCAATTGGCGAATCCGCGAATGCCCGAGCTGAACATCCGCTTCGTGACCCGTGACGACTTCGAGAAATGGCTGCCGTTGTGGGACGGATACAACGCCTTTTACGGGCGCTCGGGCGCCAGCGCGCTTGCGCCGGAGATCACCGCCATGACCTGGTCGCGCTTCTTCGACGCTTATGAACCGGTGCACGGCCTTGTCGCCGAGAGCGGGGGCGAATTGCTCGGCCTCACGCATTATCTATTCCATCGCAGCACCACCGCGATCGAGCCGCTCTGCTACCTGCAGGATTTGTTCACCACCGAGACCTCGCGTGGCAAAGGCGTCGGTCGCGCGCTGATCGAGGGAGTTTATCGGCAGGCAAAGCTCGCCGGATCGTCGCGCGTCTACTGGCAAACGCACGAGACCAACCTCACCGCGCGAACGCTCTATGACAGGGTCGCGGAGCGGCCCGGATTCATCATCTATCGCAAGCTGTTTTGAAAGCTATTGTTTGAGCATGATCTTTTCGGAAAACCGGAATCCACTTTTCCGGATCATGATCTAGGTTATCCACATGCCTGCGGCACGGTTTGCCGCAGCCCGACGTCACTTCCGCGACCTGTGGATAACTCGGGTTGTCACTGCCACGTAACAATACGGGGTTACGGTTCAGGTGCGTCTGATCAGGCCCCCCGTCATCGATCAAGCGCCCCAGCGGTCCCCGTCAGTCGCCGCGTCTGACCGGGGCCGCACTTTTTTGTGAGCTAGCCTGTTGGCCCGAAGCGGCGCAGCGATGTTAGCTCAGATCCCTTCAAGCTTTACGAAACAGCGAACGTCTGCAAGGTGGTAGGCGCGCACCTTGCGGGCCCAGGGGTCGCGCGTCACAATGGGCGTCTGACCGTTTTTCCTGACAGGACCCTCAATGCAAATTCGCAATCTCGGCGGCTCGGGCTTACGCGTTTCCGCTGTCGGCCTCGGCTGCAACAATTTCGGCCAGCGCACCGATCTGGAAACCTCGCGCAAGGTGATCCACAAGGCGATCGACCTCGGCATCACGCTGTTCGACACTGCCGACATCTATGCGGGCATGGGCGGCTCCGAGACGGTGCTCGGCACCGTGCTCGGCGACCGCCGCAAGGACATCGTGCTGGCGACGAAATATTCCAAGCCGATGGCGATCGACGGCACCAAGCAGGGCGCCTCGCGGCGCTACATCATGCGCGCGGTCGAGGCGAGCCTGACCCGGCTGAAGACCGACTACATCGATCTCTACCAGCAGCACGATTACGATCCGTTGACCCCGATCGAGGAAACCTTGAGAGCGCTCGACGACCTGGTCCGCCAGGGCAAGGTCCGCTATATCGGCAACTCGAATTTTCCGGCCTGGCGCATCGCGGATGCCGAGCATGTCGCGCGCGCGATGCACGTCAGTCGCTTCATCTCCTGCCAGGACGAATACAGCCTCGTCGTGCGCGACATCGAGAAGGACCTATTGCCCGCCGCACAGGAATACAAGCTCGGGCTGCTGCCGTTCTTTCCGCTGGCGAGCGGCTTGTTGACCGGCAAATACAAGCGCGGCGCGGCCGCGCCGGACGACACGCGCTTCGGCAAGGCGCTCGCGTTGCGCGACCGCTATGTCACGCCGCGCAATGAAGAGATCGTCGAGAAGCTCCAAGCCTTCGCGCAGGCGCGCGGCCATAGCATGCTCGAACTCGCCTTCTCCTGGCTCGCGGCGCGCCCGCAAGTCGCAAGCGTCATCGCCGGCGCGACCCGCGTCGAGCAGGTCGAGCAGAACGTGAAGGCGATCGCGTGGACGTTGAGCGCGGAAGAGATGGCGGAGATCGACAAGATCACGAAGTGAATCCTTGCCACTGACGTCGTCCCCGCGAAGGGACGACGATCGTTAGATGGCCGCTCCAGGAAAGTTAGCTGGCCACCAGCCCCTGCATAGGCTTGGCCGCGGCGCTGTCGGGGAAGACGGTTTGCGCCAGCGCGCGTTCGTTGATGCCGAGGTGGTCGGCGAGCACGCCCTTGATCACCGTGCGCAGATCGGTGGTTGGCGCGAGATCGCGGCCTTCATACAAACTTGCCGGTTTCAGCGTCGGCCAGTCCGAGATCACCCGGCCACCCTTGATGGCACCGCCGGCGAGCAGCACGATGGTACCGGTGCCGTGATCGGTGCCCTCGGTGCCGTTGATGCGCGCAGTGCGGCCGAACTCGGTCGCGACCACGATCGCGGTGTCGCGCCAGCGTTCGCCGAGCCCGCTCTGGAATTCGGCAAGCGCGCCGTCGAGACCCGAGAGCAACAGCGCCAGGCGGCCGATCGGGCCGCCCTCATTGGCGTGGGTGTCCCAGCCGTCGAAGGCGAGCGCTGCGATACGCGGACCGTCGTCGGCCGCCATCAGTTTCGCCGCCCCCCGCGCCACCTGCCTCATCGCGGCCGCCGGACCGCCAGCACCCGGCTTCGGCTTCATGTCGTCCCCAAGCGCGGCCTTCTCGAGTTGCAACCCCTGCGACAACGCGGTCCCAAGCGCGGGATCGCGGTGGCTGTACAATTCAACCAGCCGCATCGCGGTGTCGTCGTCGGCTTGCGGCAGCGCCACCGGTGCCCAGCCGACCGTCGGCGCGGCGCCGCGCAGCACCAACGGCGTGGTCGGGCCGACCGCAAGGCCGCTCATCACGCGGTCGCCCTTCGGCAGCGCTTCCAGCGCGCGATTGAGCCAGCCGGATTGCACCCTGCCCGGCCCGGCAAAGCCGCTTTCCAGAACATCCTGCCCGTCGAAATGCGAGCGGTCGCGATAGGGCGTCGACACCGCGTGGACGATGGCCGCCTGCTTATCCTTATACATGCGCGCGAACTCCGGCATCGACGGATGCAGCGCGAAGAACGAATCCAGCATCACCGCCGCATGCGGACCCTCCGGCGTCAGCGCGATCGAGCCATGGAGCCCGGCATAATCGGGATCGCCGACGGGAGCGACGGTCGCCAAACCATCGAGCGCGCCGCGCAGGATCACGACGATCAACCTGGGGTCGCGACCGTCGGCGGCGCGTACGAATTTCGGCAAATAGGCCCAGGCGGCGAAGGAAGCGCCGCCGAGCAGAAGCCCGCGCCGCGATGTGATCAGCGTCGTCCGGCTTTCGCACCAATCCATCGTCATCTCCTCTGGAATTCCGGCGACATCAGCAGCAGCGCCAGCGCCTGCTGCCGCGATTCCGCGTGCTCGATGGTCCGCCGCGTGTGCGCCGACACCGCATCCGCAAACGCGAACTCGAGCAGATCGCGGGGATCGAGCGTGTTGCCTACACGGGACGCGACCTGGGCTGCGATATCGAGCCGCAGCTTGATGCCCTCGGGCGCGGCCCATGCCGCATTGGTATCGGGAAAGCCGTTCGGCCCGGCCGGCGACCACAACGGCTGGCCCAGCACGTTGAGGCCGCCGAGATAGATACCGGCATCGTCGGGCACGCGCGCCAACAGGCGCCCGGTCGCGACCAGGAATTCGTAGGGACTGCGAAGCTTGGTCAACGGCGCGGCCCAAGCCTCGTCGGAATCGACCAGCGCCAGCGTGAGCGCCTTGAGGTCGCCGTCGGTGTTCGTAAACACGTCCCTCAGCCGAGCAACAAGCGCCGGCGACGGCTCGTCGGCAACGAAGTGGCGGGCGAACTTGGTGGCGATGAATTTCGCGGTCGACGGATGCCGCGCGATGTCGGCCAACGCCGCTTCGCCCTGCTCGACGCCATCAGCCTCGTAGGTCTTGCCAAGCAGGATCTGCGGACCAGGCTGATGCGCGTTGGCGTTGAACACGAAACTGCCGGGCGTGCCGAGGATCCCCTGCCGCCCGACAAAGGTCCACCCCGTGATGATGCGCGCGAGCGAGGTGACGTCGTCCTGGTTGTAGCCGCTGCCGACGCCGAGCGTATGCAATTCCATGATCTCGCGGGCGAGATTTTCGTTCAGCCCCCGCTTACGGTTGATCCCGGCGCGCGAGTCCGGCCCCAGCGATTGCTGGTTGTCGAGGAAGAACAGCATGGCCGGGTGCTGCTCGACCGCCTTCAACATGTCGGCGAAACGCCCGAGCACATGCGGCCTGATCGCCTCGCGCTCGAACGCGCCCGCCCACATCCGCGCCAGCGGGCCCTTGTTGGCGGAAATGCAGAAGTGGTTGGACCAGAACGCCACCAGGCGCTCCGGGAATCCGCAATCGGCGAGCACCGAGCGCTGCAACCGCGCCAGCGCCTCGGCGCGGAACGTCTTCTGGATGATGTTGAGCGGTTGATGCGGCTGTTTCGGCGCGTTGGGCGCCATCGCCGCATTCGGCTGCATCGGCTCGCCCGCCGCCATCGTCGCCGCGTTGGCGCCACTGTCCTGCGCTTTCATTCCGGGCCTTTGCATTTCCGACTCTTGCCCGGCAAGGTTCGTCGCAACGGTGTTGAGCGAGAGGTTGCGCCGTTGCTCCTTGTCGGCCGGTGGCGCCGAGGGTTGCGGCGGCGGACCTTCCGAGGGCGCCACCGCCGATTTGGCGGCTTCGCGTGCCTTCCTGACCTCGTCCTGATACGCGAACACAGCCTTCGCCAAGTCCGGCGTCGATTGCAGCCCGGGCATTTCGAGCAGCACCCCGTTGGGACGGCTCAGCTCGAATTTCACAAAGCCGCGCGGATCGGAGGCCGCGTTGACGAAATCGCCGGAGGCGCCGCCGCGCGCACCTAGTCCGAAGCGGTTAAGCGCGACCAGAGCAGCTTGCGAATCGCGGGACATTGGATTTCCCTTTGGGACTTCCCTCTGCGCTTAACATTGCGGCGCTTAACTTCCGGCGTTGCGCGCGTCTGTTCGGTGGCGCAAACTATAGCCCCGTTCGGGATGAACCCCACATTAAAAACACGGCTATTCTTCGCGCACCATCATGACAAATCGGAAAGGATGTTCATCTGAGCGCCGCCTCGCCTGTTCCCGTTGCGGAACGGAGTTTTCGTGTAATCCTGAAGGTGACTGCTGGTGCAAAGAGGAAACCATCCGCCTGCCGATGCCGGTTGAAGGCGAGGACTGCCTGTGCCGCGAGTGTTTGCGCAAGATGGCAGAGCAAGCGGCGAGCGCCGCGGCAAGATGAAAGACCGCTGGAGCATCGAGGCCGTCCTTCTCGACATGGACGGAACGCTTCTCGACACCGAGAAGGTTTACTGCGAGAGCCTGTTTACGGCGCTCACCGCGCTCGGTTACACCGACGGTATTGCCGCCCTTTGCCATTCGATGATCGGCATTCCCGGACCAGAGTGCGAGATGATGCTGGTTGAGCATTACGGCAAGGATTTTCCGCTGGCTGATCTTAATCGCGCCTTCGGCGCCAACGTCGATGAAATTCTGAAAACGGGCCTGCCGCTGAAAGATGGCGCCGTGGCATTGCTGGACGCGCTGCAGGAGGCTCGATGTCCGATGGCAATCGTCACCTCCTCGTCACGGCGGACCGCCGATCGGCATCTGACTCTGGCCGGAATCCGCGGTCGTTTCGAGACCGTCCTGACCCGGGACGACGTCGCGCGCGGCAAACCTAATCCCGATTTGTTTCTTCTAGCGGCGGCCCGCCTCGGTACGAAAACGCAATCCTGCCTCGCCGTCGAAGACTCAAATCACGGCGTGACCGCCGCCCACGCTGCGGGCGCGATCACAATCATGGTGCCCGACATCGTGCCGCCGACCGAGCAGTCGCGCGCGAAATGCGCCGCGGTGCTTGCCGACCTCCACGCCGTGCTGGAGCTACTGCGAATACGCGGCGGACTGATGCGCCCCGTGTCTTGATCGCAGGCTTGAGCCAAACTGGGTGATCGTCTTTCTCGAGCTAAGGCTTGGAGCGAAGCGCTTGGATGAGTGCAGTCAGTGCGGGAGGCGTCTGCCTTCTACTGGGAAGATAGAGATAGTAGCCAGGTCGGGCACCACTTTTTCAGCGTCCGCGTGAGACGCCCGGCCTCAATATCAGCCGCCATCTCGTCATCGTAGACGTACGCGAGCCCTTGGCCGGCCAGGACTGCCTCACGGATCAGGTCGGAGTTATTGAATACCAGAGGCCCGTCGACCCGAACCCCGAAGGGGGCGACCTTTCTCCTCAAAGTCCTAGGCGTAGAGACCGCCTGACCTGATGTGCCGGTCATTGATGCAGCGCTGGCCTGCGAGGTCGCAGGGCGTCCGGGGCGTCGGGTGGTCGGCGAAATACGACAGGGCGCCGACGACGGCCATCCGGATGTCTGGCCCGATCCGCACTGCGATCATATCCTTTTCGACAATATCGCCGAAGCCGACGCCAGCGTCGATGCGTTCCGCGACAATATCGGTCAGGTTGTCGTCGATGATCATATCCAGGCGGATATCGGGAGGGGACGCGAGGAAACCTGGCAGGACAGGCATGACGACGGACGAGACCGCATGCTTGGTTGCAGTGACGCGGACGGTACCGGACGGCTTGCCGCGAAGGGCGCCGACGGCGTCCACGCCGGAAGCGATGTCTTCCAGTGCTGGGCGCAGCGACCGCAGCAACGTCTCGCCCGCTTCTGTCGTCGACACAGAGCGCGTGGTCCGCGACAGGAGCCGCACCCCGAGCCGCTCCTCCAAAGCCTTCATGGCGTGGCTCAATGCCGACTGCGACATGCCGAGTTCGGCAGCCGCGCGGGTAAAGCTGCCCTGCTCCGCGACGGCGGCGAAGGCGGCGAGGTCCTACAGGTCGTCTCGTTTTCATTCATGACCGCATGCATAAGCCCAAGTGAATTATACGCGCTAATCGAAATCAGGAGCCAGAGCTATCTGGTTGTCAGTGACTCCGAGCGGATCGATCGGGCGGCCGCCGTTGCGGCCTCCCGAATGAGAGCTAGGCGCCATGAGCGCAACTCTAATGTGGCGCAGGAATTGACGTAATCACAAATGTGGTGGCCGCATCGCCGGATCAGATCAGGACATCAACAACGGGAGCAACAAGGGCTCCATAGCGGAAACAACATCATGAAAACACGAAAATTCGGAAGCTTGGAAGTCTTGGAAATGGGATTTGGGTGCATGAGCATTAGCGCCAACTACGGATCCGCCGCAGACAGAAGCCAAGGCATTGAGGTCATTCGTTCGGCCCACGAAAAGGCGTCACGTTCTTTGATACAGCCGAAGTTTACGGCCCATATACATTACCGGGCGCCCGCTACGGCTTACCCGGACCGGTCTCTCACCGGCGGGATCACGCCAGCTTGACCTGGCGCACAAGCAATTCAGTTTTCCTCGTGGCTTTCTGGATTGCTTCGCTTGCGCTCGCAATGACGTGCCGCCTACTCCGCGGGTCCCGCAAACAACAGCAGATTGCCGTCGACGTCGCTCACGATGAAGTTCCTCGCGCCCCAGGGCTGGCGCTTGAGCGTCTGGAAGAACGTCACGCCAGCAGCCTGAAATTCAAGGAACAGCTGTTTGATCTCGTCTGTCGTCGCGACCGTGAGCGCGGCCGCAAGCAACTGCTCGCGATCTCGTAAGTCGGCGTCGATCAACGGCTGTTTGACGCATCGCAAGTCGACCCGCGCGCCGTCACGCTTGACCTGTGCATAGAACGGCGGCTCGCCATAGGTGAAGGCGATCGCAAAGCCGAGCTTGCTCACAAAGAAATCGCAGGAGATCTTGATATCGGCGACGAACAATTGCGGCTCGGCCCCGGCGATGACGGCTTTGGTGGAGATTGTCTCTGCATGATGTGACATGGTCATAAGTCCTGTCTTGAGCGCCTGCCAGCTCTCGAAGCCGCGTTGCCGTGCGACCAGTTCCTGCGCATCGCCGAGCTTGAAGCTTTGCGCGAGAATTTCGGAATCGGTCATCCGGCTGTAACGGGACAAGCCCGACCTGATCTGCGCCGCGACCGGATGATATCGGTCGCGATGCCAGCGCAGGATGAGCTTGGCCTGCTTCCTGAGGTTTTCGAGATTAGGCATGGGCGCGCTACGGTTGACGTTACGTAGGTGGGCATTGCCCCTTCGGCCCAAGACCGATGCGCCCTACATGCAGCGCCGCCAGCATGGCGGAGACACCCGGGCTTTGTCAACAGAGCGCTCAATACAGAGCGCTCAATATGAGAGCGCTCAAATGAACGCCCTCGGCGGCGCGACGTACCGGACGATGCTTCGCATCGCCGGGAGGACGCCGCGACCCGCATGGGGACACGATGCCTACTCAGCCGGCCCGGCAAACAACAGCAGATTACCGTCGACGTCGCTCACGATGAAGTTTCTCGCGCCCCAGGGCTCGCGCTTGATGGTCTGGAAGAACGTCGCGCCGGTGGCCTGAAACTCGAGAAAGAGCTGCGTGATTTCGCCTGCTGTCGCGACCGTGAGCGCGGCCGACAGCAGTTGCTCACGATCCCTCTGATCCGGATCGATTACCGGCTTTTCGACGCAGCGCAGATTGAGCCGCGCGCCGTCGCGCCGGACCTGCGCATAGAACGGCGGCTCGCCATAGGTGAAGCCAATCGCAAAGCCGAGCCTGCTTGCGAAGAAATCGCATGACGATTTGATGTCGGCGACGAACAATTCCGGTTCGGCGGACGCAATGACGGCTCTGGTGGCAATCGTCTTTGCACGATCTGGCATGGACGAAACTTCCAACAAGGGCCCGCACGCCTAAGACGCCGCGCGTGGGGCTAACTCTGATCTGGAGCAAGACGCTCCCGTCAATTGTGGCGCTTTATAGCACACGCGTCAAAGCGCAGGGATGATCATGTTCGTGGTCCGCATCAAACGTTCCAGTGAAGATTTAGAACTCCAGACGTTCGCTGACGGTTCCGCATGAGCGCCGAGGCCGTCATGCGGCGAGCGCGCGCGGCCGGACATTTTCCTGCCCGACTGGGTTGCGAGCGGGATCATGCCGGTATCGACGGTGCTGCTTGTTGCCGCGATCGGTCTCGTTCCATGGCGACAGTTCGCGCACTCAGTTCTGATGAAACCGGTCCCGCGGCCGGTCGGCCGGACCCTGCGGACCCTTTGGGGCGACCCCCGCCTTGATTTCATCCGGCGTGACGCGGCAGTCGCCGTTCTTGTCGAACCGCAGGATGAACAGGCTCGGCTTCTCGACGAACTCCTTGCGCGTGATCTTGCCGTCCTGATTTTCGTCGAAATAACCGAAGTCGGCCTCGGCCAAGGTGGAGTCAGCCTTCTGGACCGTTGCAAACTCGGTCGGGTCGAGCTTGCCATCGTGGTTGCGATCGGCCGACGTAAACAGCCGGTCCATATAACTCTTCCATTCGTCGCAGGTGTAGATACCGTCGTGATTGGTGTCCCAGATCGGCGGCCCGCTGCTGAGCATCGGGTCTGATCGGGAGCTGGATTGGGCAAGCGCGAGCGGTGCAGTCGCAAGACATAATCCCACCGCCGCGCCGATCCTGAAACTCGACCTTCCGTTCAACAAATCTCACTCCTGTCTCTGCAGCCAACAAGCGCCGGCAACGCCAAGGGAGGAAATCGGGGAACGCTCCCTCCCGGCGCGACGTTATACGCTGCCTGAAACGGCTTGAAACCCTCTCCGGACTCGGCGCGCACTTCTCTTGCGATGGCGAGGCCTGCCGCGAAAATATATTTTTTATTTATCTCTCTCTCTGTATGGCGAGCGCTGAACCTCCCCATGGCTAAAGCCAGGGGGTTCTGAGAGAGGCAGAAGGCAGTCTTTCCGGGGCTCTCGCGGTCTCTGTTTGCAGAGGCGCTACATCATCCCCGGCCTCGACGGCCGGCCCAACTCTCTTGATCCGGCGACCCGCTCTAACGCCAATACGGACGTGGGGTTGGGCAAAGCCCTTCCCGCTTGCAGGTTGAAGTACACTCGACATCGCCGTCCTCAGGAGCGGTTCCGCACTGGCCCAAGCGATCTTGACTTGGGGAATGTCGAGCAAATTCGTATCGCAGCATGTCGCAAGAAACGCGCTGTAGAGATCACGTTGAACCGGCTCTGTCCTGCCATCGCCGAACACATGAACCCGCTGCGAGAGCGGCTTCTTGATGTATTCGCCCGTGGTATGATCGAACTGGCTCAACCGTGTATGCCGGGTTTTGATCTCAATCACTCCACCGCCAGCACTTGCAGCCTTGCGCTGAAGCATCGAGATCAACATTCCTGGCGCACGCACTTTCACGCTGCGACCGTAGTTCTTCTGAAATGACTTGTAGCTCAACTCCTCTGTTTTGATGGTTGTCCCTTGACCGAGAATGCGGTTCGCCAACTCGCCATGCGATCGCTTGCGCTCGGCAGCCAATACTCGATCGCGCTCGCGTTTCGAAGCGGCAAGCGCCTGATAGCGCTGCGACCTGTTCCACCTTCTCTTACCCTTGATCGCGCGCCCTTTGGCATCGAAGTTGTCCAGGTTGGTTGCACGTCGCGAGCGGTCCATCGCGCGCTGGATCCGCCGGCAGTCGTTCCACGGTTCGACGACGCTCGGGCATAACTGCTCCAAAATAGCGTCGTCGCTTGATACCGCCGCGATGCTGGACGGCCCGATGTCGAGTCCGACAGTACCGTCCTTGGTGGTGTGCGTAGCGGGCGGCAAGCCCTCTTGCACCAACTGGCAAAACCAGCGGACGCGGCCCTTGATCTCGCGCCGGATAATGCGGACATACTTGGTCCTGGCCGCGAGCGCTTCTCTTTGCCAATCGCGTTTGTCCTTTGGATCGAGCATAAGCGGCAGCACAAGGCCGCTGTAGTGCACGGCCGGAACCGGCTCGGCGCGGTAGCGGATCACAGCGTCCGCTTTGCCCTCGATGCTGTTCAGCCGGTTTAACGATTTGAACCGTGGGCGGCCGCGCTTGCCAAACGCATACTGCTCGGCTGCCCGGAACGCGCGCAAACTCGTGGTTTGCGTGTCGTGGCTGCCGAGGTGATCGCCGATCCAGCAGGCATTGCGGCAGGAGAGCGCATGCTTTTCAATCTCGCGCGAGGTGAAGCCGAACCGCTCCAGTTCGGCCCGGAACGCTTGCGAGCGCGCTTTGTTGTGACGCTTGTCCACTGTCGCAGGCATGGCGCGTGCGGCTTGCCATGCCTTCGATTGCTTCATCAGATCGAGGCGGCGAAGGCACTCCTGCAAACAGGCATTATAGAGGTGCCGGGCCGCGTTCAGCCGCGTATCCAATGTCTTCTCATCCGCCGCAGTCGTCTGAAGCGGGAACTCGGCGACGAAGGACAGGGTTTTAACGCGCGGCATCACAGTCCTCTAAGCATCAATTGCCGACTGCATTCATCTGCTAAAGCCGGATAGCTCTCTCCTATGGCTTATGGCTGAGTAAATCCTTGCTCGAATAACTTGTACCGCAGAGGCGATGCCAACCCGACCAGCGACTTCCTCTAATGCCCTGTCGTACGCTGTTAGATTATGCCGGATGAAGTTTACGGTGATGCGTTCGAGAAACTCGGCGGGTGCATCTTCCGCCGCCCCGTCTCCATCCCAGTGCCATTCGTTATACGCTTCAATCGTCGCACGTCTCACCCAATGTTCCGGGCGCGTTTCAACAGAAACGTGCATTTCCAGAACCTGCTGCATCAGTGCCGCGCGCTTTGTCTCCACGGCAGTTTTTGCTCCGCACTGACGCTTTTGCAGCAAGAAACTCTGACGACACCTCGAAGGAAGCTACTCTTGCGGTGTCGTAGAGGCGCATAGGCGCTGATTTAATGAGAATTGCGCCTTACCACATCCGGTTCCCCAAGGAACGTGATGAGGGCTTGTGTCCATCCTCGCGCCTTAAGACCGGCAATTGAAATCATTTGAGGCTTTTCCATCAGACCCTCTTCTGATTTTCAATGTATTGCTTGATGAGCGCGAGGGGAGCGCCGCCGACCGAAGACACAAAATAACTGTTCGTCCATAATGTTGGAATGCGCCTGCGCAGCACCCGGAACTGCTGACGGAGAACACGCGAAGACCGGCGCTTGATGCCCTTCACCAGCCGGTGGATGCCGTATTGCGGATCGCAGCCGACAAGCAGATGGACGTGGTCTGGCACGACTTCCATTTCAATCAGCGCCGATTGCGTCTCGTCGCATACTTGCCGAATTAGTTTCTTAAGTTTGGCGTCGAGGCGGATTAAGAACTGGCTTACGGTATTTCGGGCAAAACACCACGTGGTATTTGCACGAGAAGAGAACGTTCCTGTTCGATCTGAAGTCCGCCACAGCCTATTATATACCTGGCTGATGTCTAATAGCAAAGAGGCGCTCACCCCATAGTTGAAACTAGGGGCTTGCGCGCCTAAGTTCGGTCAAGGCGTGCGCCGCCCGGCCCACCGTCTCCATGTAGGTTGGATCCCTGTGCAAACGATCCATCCAGAAGCGGCAGTATCTGCCGTGCCAGCTGCGCGCCGTTCGCCATCTCCTCGGCCTCGAAGGTCTTGCGCAACCAATCCTCGAACGACTTCTTGTGGGCCGCACCGATCTTCATCGCTGGATGCCCGGGCATGTTGGTGAGTTCGACGGAGGTGCGCAGGAAGCCGCACCCTTTCCATTTCGGATGGCTGGCTGAGCGGGCGAGACTACGAAAGATCGCCTCCACCTTGTCCGGCAGTTCGCCGTCGGCCTCGGCGAACCAGCGCTTGAACAGCGCAAGGTTGGGTTGATCGCGAGCGGGGCAGATAGGCCGCCACCAGATCGTCCTTGCTTCTGAAGTGGTAATGCAGCGTGCGCTTGGTGAGACCGGCCTTCGCCGCCACGGCATCCACGCTCACCGCCCTGATGCCTTCATTATAAAACAGCGAACTTGCCGCCGAAATAATGCGCTCGCGGGTCGGGTTTGAGGGTTTTGGTATGACCTCGATGTATACCAACCAGTAAATATACACAACGCAGCCGCCACCTCTAAGGTGACAACGACCGCCAATACGCCTGAAGGCTCAAGATGTCCGACGCCATTCTCCTCGAAATCGAGGACGGGGCCGAACGATCACGTTGAACCGGGCGCACCGGCTCAACGCGCTCAGCTACGACCTGATCGACCGCCTGATGGCCGCGCTTGATTCGATCGAGATCGATGACGATGCGCGCGCCGTCATCCTCACCCGAGCCGGCGAGCGCGCGTTCTCCGCGGGCACCGATATCCATGAGTTCGCCACCAGCGACCCGCGGCACGAACGCAGCGCTGGGCGACTTCGTCCGGCGCGGACAGGCCATACCTCGCAGCTGGAATCCTTCAACAAGCCGACCATCGCCGCGATCAACGGCCTGGCGTTCGGGGACGGTTGCGAGATTACCGAGGCCGTTCATCTCGCCGTCGCCAGCGACCGGGCGCTGTTCGCCAAGCCCGAGAACAACCTCGGAATGCCGCCGACCTTCGGGGGAACGCAGCGGCTGCCGCGGCTGGCGGGTCGGAAGCGTGCGCTGGAACTGCTCCGGCGCGGGCGCTCGAGATCGGGCTGGTCAACGCGGTGGTGCCGCACGACGAATTGCTTCCGGTCGCTCGTCACATGGCCAGACGCATCATCCGGCATTCACCGCTCGCGGTCCGCGGCGTCATCACCGCCGTGACCCGTGGATTGAACATGAGCATCGGCGATGGGCTAGAGGTCGAGAGCGAGCAATTCGCAGCCCTCGTGCCCAGCCACGACCTCAGGGAAGGCCTTGCGGCCTGGACCGAGCGCCGGCAACCAAACTACGACGCCCGTTGAGCCGTGGCTCGCGGCGATCGATCCGGCCGCAGGGCTACACGTCGTAGCCCGGCGATTTGCGCGCCATCCCATCGAATGCGTCGAGCAGCCTCTCGCGCCAAGCGTAGATCGGATCGTTGTCTTCAAGCAACTTGAACGGGCTGACGACACGCGCCCACTGAAAGCCGCCGAACACGATGTAGTCAGCGTAATTCGGGGTCACGCCGCCGAGATAGGGCTGGCTCTTCAACGTCAGCCGCATCAATTCGAGCGATTTGCGAAAACCCGTGACGGATTGCTCGCGGTTAGCTGCGACTTCCTCCAGCGGCTTGCCGAACCGCGCCTCGCGCGACTTTCGGAAATAGTCCGCATCATCAGGCGCGAGATGGGCGGGGATATCGGCGACGATCAACGAGAACATACCGCCGACCACGGTGATGTCGCCCCACCAGTTGAGCATACGGCCCAAGGCGCGACCGCCTTCTCCTCCGAACAGCGACGGCCGATCCGGATGGGCGTCTTCCAGGTAGTTCGCGATCACCCAGGAATCGACAACCGCGTTGCTACCGTGCAGCAGCACCGGCACTTTTTCCGATCCGTGCGGGGCGATGGCGCTCTTTTCGGTGAAGCGCCAGGGAACAGAATCCGCGTCAAGCCCCTTGTGCGCGAGCGCCATTCGCGTCCGCCAGCAGAACGGGCTGAACGGACGCGCAGCGTCGGTGCCGACCAGTTCGAAGAGTTTGAGAGTCATGCGAGAAGGCCCCACTTTCTCCCCTCGTCATGCCCCGCACATGCGGGGCATCCAGTACGCCGAGACGTTCGCATGATTCATGGCCGTTGGTGTTTACTGGATCCTCCGCCTTCGCGGATGATGAGGACTGCGCGCTACTTCACCACGGCCGCGGTCTGGCCGAACAACAGCTTGCGCTCTTCCTCGGTGCGGATCGCGGGCTGGCCGAAATTCGGATTGACCTCCTTGGCGAGCGCATAGGCGCGCACGGTCGCGGGCCGGGCGCCGATCGCCTCCATCCAGCGCTTCAGATGCGGGAACTGCTCGATGTCCTGGCCCTGGTTCTTGTACGGCACGACCCAGGGGTAGCAGGCCATGTCGGCGATCGAATAGTCGCCGCCGATGAACTCGCGGTCGGAGAGGCGTTTGTTGAGCACGCCATAGAGCCGGTTGGTCTCGTTCACATAGCGGTCGATGGCATATTGCAGCTTTTCCTGCGCGTAGTTGCGGAAGTGATGGTTCTGCCCGGCCATCGGCCCGAGCCCGCCCATCTGCCAGAACGTCCACTGGATCACGTCATAGCGGCCGTAGAGGTCGGCAGGCAAGAATCTGCCGGTCTTCTCGGCGAGGTACAGCAGCATCGCTCCCGATTCGAAGATCGAGATCGGCTTGCCGCCGCCCTTCGGCTCGTGGTCGACCATCGCCGGAATCCGGTTGTTCGGCGCGATCGCCAGAAACTCCGGCTTGAACTGATCGCCCTTGCCGATGACGACCGGGAAGATCTTGTATTTCAGCCCGGTTTCCTCAAGGAACAGTGTGATCTTGTGGCCGTTCGGCGTGGTCCAATAGTGCAGATCGATCATGGCGGCGTTTCCTGCTGATTGGCCGCAATCGCAAAAAGGATGCGGATGCATGAATGTTGCGCTTGCCGGGGACTGAGTCAATGGCGCGGTAAGTCGAGGCGCACGAAAAGTGATCGCTGGCCGGGCTTATTGTTTGAGCATGATCTTTTCGGAAAACCGGTGCCCACTTTGCGCTAACGCGGCCCTTCGGGCCCGGATCATGCTCTAGCGACAGCCCGCGCGCCCGTGCGCACGCAGCAGCTTTTCGCCGTCCTCAGTCACCGTCACGAACAGCCCGACCCCGGCGATAGTCTCGCGCGCGACATAGCCGCGATCGGCGGCATCCTCCCAGATCGTCAGCCGCGGGCATGAGGTTTTCCAGGTCGCGACCACCTCCGAATACACCCGCGGCTCGCGCGCGATCCATTCGACGAAATCGAGCACCAGCGGGTCGGCGGTTTCCGTCGTCATCGCGATCTCCTTCAGAACGACGCAGCCGAGCTGCGCGCCACCAACAGCCAGCCCCCATAGAGAATGTAATAGCCGGCAACGGTCGTGATCAGCCGGTTCGCCCAGGTGCGGAACTGCTGGTCGCTCATGGCTTCCAGCAAGCGCCGCGACAATGTGGTGCCGAGCATCGAGGCCATGACCGCGACCAGCGCGAGTGCGGGATCGAGCGTCGCGGCCTGCGAGATGATGCCGCCGAAATAGATCAGCTTGGTGAAGTGGCTCGCGACCTGGCAGGTCGCCTTGGTGGCGACGATGGCGCGGCGGTCGAGCTTGCCGCCGAGAAAGAACGTATCGAGCAGCGGCCCGGTGACGCCGGTCATCAGCATCAGCCCCATGCAGATCGAGCCGTAGAGGGTGCCCTGCCAGATGCTGTCGGGGTTGGGCCGCAAGCCCTGAGGCGTCAGCCGCGCCATGAACGGCGTCACCCCGAGCAGCAGCAGTGCGACCGGCTTGTCCGGCACATAGCGGGTGATCGACCAGATCGCGAGCGCGACCGCGCAGCCCATCATGAAGACAAACACCGGCCGCCAGCTTATATGCGCTCGCCACAGGACGGCGCGCCAGCCGTTCGAGGCCATCTGTGTGATCGCGTGCAGCACCATCGCGGCCGGCAACGGCATCAGCGCCAGCAGCACGCCGATCAGGATCAGCCCGCCCGCCATGCCGAACAGGCCCGACAGGAATGCGGTCGCAACCATCAACAGCCCGAGCGCGGCAATCATCAGCGGCGTCATGACTTCCCCTTTTGGCTTCCCCCTTGGGCATCCCGTTGCCGACATTTCTGCCTTGCTTGTCGTGGCTGCGCAAACCGAGTTATCTTGCACTGGCATCAGTTTTCCTGAGGGTGAAGGTTGCGGCGGTTCCTGTTTCTCAACGGCATCAAGGCATTCGAGGCCGCGGCGCGGACCGGCAGCTTTGCCGCTGCCGGCCTCGAGCTCCACGTGTCGGCGGCCGCGGTCAGCCGGATGGTGCATCTGTTGGAGGAACGGCTCGCGGTCGCGCTGTTCGAGCGCAAGGCCAACCGGCTGGCGCTGACCTCGGCGGGGCGCGCCTATCAAGGCGGATTGACGCCGATCTTCGATGCGCTGGCGAGCCTGACCGCGCAGGTGACGGCGCCGCCGAGCGTTCGCGTGCTGACCATCGGCGTCGGCCCGACCTTTGCGATGCGCTGGCTGATCCCGAGACTGGCGGATTTCGGCAGGGACGAACCCGACATCGAGGTGCGCATCACCGCGGGCGGCGTCGCAGCCCCGTTCGGCGAGGACTGGAGCTGCGGCATCAAGCTCGGCGACGGCGCGTGGCCGGGCCTGGTTGCCGAGCCCTTGTTCGCCGCCGACCTGTTGCCGGTGTGTGCGCCAAGGCTGGCAGCAGGCCTGAAACGCCCTGCTGATCTCAGGGGACCGAGCCTGCTGCGCGTCGCACACGCGGAGGAGGACTGGCCGTTATGGCTGAAGGCCGCAGGCCACACGCGCATCAGCGCGCGCGGCACCGAATTTCAATATTACGGCCAGGCGCTGCAGGCCGCCGTCGACGGGTTAGGCATCGCCATGGGCATCCAGCCCTATATCGACGACGACCTCGCCGCCGGACGACTGATCGCGCCGTTTGCGTTGAGCGTACCCAAGGGCATGCGCTGGTACCTGGTCTATCGCAGCTTCCAGACCGAGCAGCGCGATTTTGCCGCCTTCCGCCGCTGGATTTTCCGCGCAGCCGCTGGCTCGGCGTCGCGCGAAAAATCCCTCGGCAGGGTTTCCCGCCACGCCGGAAGAACCGGTTGAGCTCTTTCAGCCCAAGAAAGCGCCAAAGAAAGCGCCAAAGAAAACGCAAAGAAGCGTTTCGGATGTGAACGGCTTCACATTCCGATCAGCCGGCTCATGTTTCCCTCGACCGTGAAAATCGGGGGGAGCAGCAAGATGAACCATGACGGCTTTGCGATCGAGACGTTCGAGGCGGGACGAGGCTTGTGGCACGCCAGGATTCGCCGCACCGATCGAAAGCCCGTCGTGATCGACGGGGTGTTGTTTCCCGCGATCGAGGTGGGCTTTGCCTGGTCCGATCCCGAAGCCGCGATCGAGGATGCGAAAAATCAGATCGACCGCCTCAAGCTCCGGCGATACGCGACATTCGCACAGATGCCGCCGGGGCAACAATCGGCCGCTTGAATTGATCTTGAGAGCGGCACGCAGTGCCGTGCTCATCTCGCGATCCTGCGCGTCATCGCGGGAAAGGCGGGCGCCGAGTATACTGGACGATGCAATGCACTCAGTGCGGCGGGATTCATCTGAATATCGTCAAGCGCTCCGCCCCTGCGGCCTTAGCCGACCCGCCGCATTAGGCGAACCGGTCGCCTGGGGCCGAATAGTTTTTGATTGAATGGGTCTGAAGAGATCGCTGGTCGCTCACCGCACTGCCATTTCCGAAGCTCAACTGGAGCAACCAAGCGAACGACGCTGACAAACTCAAACGCATACGGGACTATAGCGAAAGCCTCGCGAACAGCACGCTCGAGTGGTACCTCGCTCACCATAAGTCAAAGAAGCGCACGAATCGGCGCGGTTGTTGTGCCGGCAAGAGCGGACGAGCCAAACGACATTGTCGTGCTCGGCGACACCGCTTGCCGGATGGTCTATTGGCAAATCCAGCCGTGCCGCGATCCGACCGATTAGCCTTTTGCCAAGGTCGCGAAAAGCGCCAGCCGCAAGGTCGTGGCCGGATGATCCTTCGTGTTGCACGTGGGCGATTTTCACTACCGCAAGAATCCGTGCATCGACAGCAGCACCGAATGCGGGACAAGCCCTTTCGGCGATAACTGGGCAACGTGGAGAGAAGAGTTCTTCGAGCCCGCCAAACCGCTGCTGCTCGCAGCTCCCTGGGTGATCATGCGCGGCAATCAGGAAGGTTGCGCCAGGGCCGGCGCCGGCTGGATATTCTTCTTCGCCCTGCCGGGACGATGTGACAGCGGAGCGGCCTGCGACAGCAAGGGGCGAATGTACCAGGTCAATATCGGGAACACGGACGAAGAGCCTGCGCGTTGGCGGACACCTCCGACGAGGGGAACACGCACCAGGTCGAAGCCAATTGCGAGCGGTATCGGAAACAGCTGGACAAGCTGAAGGCCGAGGAGCCGGATCGCTCAACCCAGGAAGTTTGGCTGGCCATGCATCAGCCGCTGTGGGGTCGAAACATGAGCGGCGAGCAGGAGGCGAGCCCAAATGGGCTACAAAAGCTGGATGAAAGCAAAGATCACGAGGACATAAAGGCCCTCGATTGCGTCAACGGAAAAACCAGGTCTGCCTTGCCAGTGATTCTTGAAAAATTTGAAATGGCCAAGGACAAGAGGATCGCGCGGCTGGTTTTCGCCGGTGACAATCATGCCTTCCAGTTCATTTGGCCGACTGACGGCTTAAGCCCCATTCAGATCATCGCAGGCAACGGCGGGACGAAGCTCGACACCCTCTACCCGTTGCTAAAGCCCCCAGGCACGAAGAAGGAGCCTGGTGACAAGCGCGACCCGGACACCGCCCCGCCCGAGACCTCTTCGGAGAACACGAAATGCGAGCTTCTCGTCAGGCAGGCGTCGACCGGATAGGCAACGATGCTCTCAACGTCATCTAGCTCTTGAACGCATCGTCGATGGCGGCTTGCGCTTCGCTCTGGATCTGCCGCAGGTGGCTCTCGCTCCTAAAACTCTCCGCATAGATCTTGTAGACATCCTCGGTGCCCGAAGGCCGCGCCGCGAACCAGCCGTTGTCGGCCACGACCTTGATGCCGCCGAACGACTGCCCGTTGCCGGGCGCGGCGGTAAGCGCCGCGCGCACCGGTTCGCCGCCGAGTTGCTTGATGGCAAGCTTGTCAGGCGAAAGCGCTTTCAAGAGGTTCTTCTGTGCCGGCGTCGCCGGCGCGTCGATCCGCTCGTAGAAGGGCGCGCCGAGCTCGGCGGTCAATTTGTCGAACAACTGGCTCGGATCGGATCCGGTCCGCGCCGTCATCTCGGCGGCCAACAGGCCCAGGATGAGGCCGTCCTTGTCGGTGGTCCACACCGATCCGTCCCGCCGCAGGAACGAGGCGCCGGCGCTTTCCTCGCCGGCAAATCCGAACGCGCCGCCGATCAGGCCATCGACGAACCATTTGAACCCGACGGGGGTCTCGACCAGCTTGCGGCCAAGTTTTCGGGCGACGCGGTCGATGATCGCGCTGGAGACGATGGTCTTGCCCACCGCGCTGTGCGCGCCCCATTGCGGGCGATGCTCGAACAGATAGGCGATCGCGGCGGCGAGGTAATGGTTCGGATTCATCAGGCCGTTGGAGCGGGTGACGATGCCGTGCCGGTCGGCGTCGGTGTCGTTGGCAAACGCCACGTCGAATTGTTCGCGCAAGCCAATCAATCGCGCCATCGCGTAAGGCGAGGAGCAGTCCATCCGGATCTTGCCGTCCCAATCGACCGTCATGAAGCGGAAGGTTGGATCGACCGCGTCGCTGACCACGGTCGCGGCAAGGCCGTAGCGCTCGATGATCGGCTGCCAGTAATGCACCGCCGCGCCGCCGAGCGGATCGATGCCGATTTTGACACCGGAGGCGCGGATCGCTTCCATGTCGACGACCTCGGCAAGGTCGGCGACATAGGGCCCGATATAGTCATGGCGATGCACGCAAGCCGATTTGCGCGCGCGGTCGTAGGGGATGCGCTTCACGCCCTTGAGGCCGTCTTCGAGAAAGCCGTTCGCGGCGCGCTCGATGCCTGCGGTGATGTCGGTATCCGCCGGACCGCCGTTGGGCGGATTGTATTTGAAGCCGCCGTCCTCGGGCGGATTGTGCGACGGTGTGACCACGACGCCGTCGGCGAGGCCGGAGCTGCGGCCCTTGTTGGTGGTGAGGATGGCGTGCGAGATCGCCGGCGTCGGCGTGTAGCCGCCCTCGGCGTCGATCATCACCTCGACACCGTTAGCCGCGAACACTTCGAGTGCGCTCACGAGCGCCGGCTCCGCCAGCGCGTGGGTGTCGATGCCGATGAACAGCTGCCCGGTGACGCCCGCAGCCTGCCGGTGGTCGCAGACGGCCTGGCTGATCGCCAGGATATGGTTCTCGTTGAAGGCGTTGTTGAAGGCGGAGCCGCGATGGCCCGAGGTGCCGAACGCCACCCGCTGCGAAAGCACCGCGGGGTCGGGCTTTTCCGCGAAATAGGCCGTCACCAGCCGTGGAATATTGACCAGCATCGAGGGATCGGCGGTCTTGCCGGCGAGCGGACTTACTTTTTCAGCCATGAGGGTTCCTCAAGGAGGAGCAGCGCGGCATTGTAGATAGGTTTTGCGGGCCCGAACAAGACCACCGATCTCTCCAATCGTCATTGCGAGAAGCGAAGCGACGAAGCAATCCATCCCACCGCGGAAAGAAAGAATGGATTGCTTCGCGGAGCCTTTCATCGGGCCGCGCTTCGCGCGGGACCCGTTGGCTCGCAATGACGAGTGGGAACCGGACTTGCCCTACCCCGCGCTCTCGCCTCCAACGGCCATGCTGCCACTTGCTGACAGGGAAGTGCGAACGCCAGGCATAGGCCTTTTGCTCTTTCATGTGCGCCGAACTCATCCCATATTCCGGTCATGGCGAAGAAACCAGACGCTCCGAAAAAACCCGTCAAAACCCCGAAATCCAAGGCGCCAAATTCCAAGGCGTCTCGCCCCGACGTGCAGCCGATCGGGCCGGCGCTGGCCGAGTTGTTGAACCCTGCAATCAATCGCGGTGAGAGCGGCCTCGGCTCATCCACCGGCCTGCAGCCGCCGCCGGATAATTCCTGGGACCGCCGCTCAGGCGGCGAGGCAGCCGCGCATCGTGCGCGCGCCTCGACCCGCGGCAAGAGCGAGGACATAGCGAAGCAGGATGCTTCGCTCACGGGCGACGAAGCTTCTTCTTCCTCCCCTCCCCCCGCGCGTCAAGCACGTGGTGGGGAGGGGTCGGGGGTGGGGGGTGGTGCCACAGACACCCCGCCCGTGGGGTACCCCCCACCCCGCCCCTCCCCCACAAGGGGGGAGGGAGAAGAGAAGCAAGCGGGATCGGCGCTGAGCCGAGACGCGACGCACAACCGCGCAGGTTTCGACGAAGCGCCCCAGGCCAACTACGGCACCGCCGCCACGATTCCGATTCTCGACCCGGAGCTGGCGCGGCAATTGGGCTTGCCGACCGCGCAAGACGACGAGGAAGCACTCGCCCGTCCGCCGCGCAACAAGATGGAAGCGCTCGGCGTCAAGGCCACCGCCGAGGCGCTGGAAGACCTGATCCGCGAGGGCCGGCCCGAATTCAAGAAGGACGACGGCTCCCTGAAAGTGTGGACGCCGCACCGGCCGCCGCGCCCGGAAAAATCCGAAGGCGGCGTGCGCTTCGAGATCAAGTCCGAGTATCAGCCCAAGGGCGACCAGCCGACCGCGATCGCCGAGCTGGTCGAGGGCATCAAGCGCAACGATCGCACCCAGGTGCTGCTCGGCGTCACCGGAAGCGGCAAGACCTACACCATGGCCAAGGTGATCGAGGCCACCCAGCGCCCCGCGCTGATCCTGGCGCCGAACAAGACGCTGGCCGCGCAGCTCTATGGCGAATTCAGGAATTTCTTTCCCGACAACGCGGTCGAGTATTTTGTCAGCTATTACGACTACTACCAGCCAGAGGCCTATGTGCCGCGCACCGACACCTACATCGAAAAGGATTCTTCTATCAACGAGCAGATCGACCGCATGCGCCACTCGGCGACGCGCGCGCTGCTCGAGCGCGACGACGTCATCATCGTCGCTTCGGTCTCCTGCATCTACGGTATCGGCTCGGTCGAGACCTACACCGCGATGACGTTCGCGCTGAAGAAGGGCGAGCGCATTGACCAGCGGCAACTGATCGCCGACCTCGTCGCTTTGCAATACAAGCGCACACAGGCCGATTTCACCCGCGGCACGTTTCGCGTGCGCGGCGACGTCATCGACATCTTTCCGGCGCACTACGAAGACCGCGCCTGGCGCGTCAATTTGTTCGGCGACATCGTCGAAAACATCGAAGAATTCGATCCGCTCACCGGCCACAAGCAGGACGATCTCGAGTTCATCAAGATCTACGCCAACTCGCACTATGTGACGCCACGCCCGACCCTGGTGCAGGCGATCAAGGCGATCAAGTTCGAATTGAAGCAGCGGCTCGACCAGCTCCACGACCAGGGCCGGCTGCTCGAGGCGCAGCGGCTGGAGCAGCGCACCACCTTCGATCTCGAGATGATGGAAGCGACGGGAAGCTGCGCCGGCATCGAGAATTATTCGCGCTATCTGACGGGCCGCCGCCCCGGCGAGCCGCCGCCGACGCTGTTCGAATATGTGCCCGACAACGCGCTGGTGTTCGCGGACGAGAGCCACGTCACCATTCCGCAGATCGGCGGCATGTTCCGCGGCGATTTCCGGCGCAAGGCGACCTTGGCCGAATATGGTTTCCGGCTGCCGTCCTGCATGGACAACCGCCCGCTGCGCTTCGAGGAGTGGGACATGATGCGACCGCAATCGGTCGCGGTCTCCGCCACGCCGAGCGCCTGGGAGCTGAACCAGAGCGGCGGCGTGTTCGTCGAGCAGGTGATCCGCCCGACCGGCTTGATCGATCCGCCGGTGAACATCCGCCCGGCGCGCACGCAGGTCGACGATCTCGTCGGCGAAGTCCGCGCCACCGCTGCTGCCGGCTACCGCTCGCTGGTCACGGTGCTGACCAAGCGCATGGCGGAAGACCTGACCGAATATCTGCACGAGCAGGGCATTCGCGTGCGCTACATGCACTCGGACATCGACACCATCGAGCGCATCGAGATCATTCGTGATTTGCGGCTCGGCGCGTTCGACGCGCTGGTCGGCATCAACCTGTTGCGCGAAGGCCTCGACATTCCCGAATGCGCGCTGGTCGCGATCCTCGACGCCGACAAGGAAGGCTTTTTGCGCAGCGAGATCTCGCTGATCCAGACCATCGGCCGCGCCGCGCGCAATGTCGACGGCAAGGTGATCCTCTATGCCGACACGATGACGGGCTCGATGGAGCGCGCCATCGCCGAAACCAACCGCCGCCGCGAAAAACAGGTCGAGTACAACACCGCCCACGGCATCACGCCGGAGAGCGTGAAGAAATCGATCGGCGATATCTTGAGCTCGGTCTACGAGCGCGACCATGTGCTGGTCGAGATCGGCGACGGCGGCATGGCGGACGACGTGATCTCTATCGGTCACAATTTCGAGGCCGTGCTGTCAGATCTCGAAACCCGGATGCGCGAAGCCGCCGCCGACCTGAACTTCGAGGAAGCCGCCCGCCTCCGCGACGAAGTGAAACGGCTGCGCGCGACCGAGCTCGCCGTGGTCGACGACCCTACCGCCAAACAGCGCACGGTGCAGGATCGCGCAGGCGCCTATGCCGGCGCCAAGAAATACGGCGAAGCCGCAAACTTGCCGGCATCAGCAATGAAAAAACGCGCCGGCTTCTCCGCCGCCCTCCGCGCCACTTCACCCTCCCCTGCAGGGGGAGGGGCGCGCGCCTCCGGCGCGCGGGGTGGGGCAACCACGAGCGGCGGTCCCTCTTCCCCTTCTCCCCGCTCTTCTTCGCGGGGAGAAGGTCGGGATGAGGGGCGCCCCACCAGCGGTGCCAGTGGCCCTGCCTCCAAAGTCCACAAACCCCACCTCGACGAAATGCACGGTCCGGAGTCCCTGCCCTATCGCCCCGGCCGCGCAACCCCGCGCAAACCCTCGCCCGATGACATCGCCGAAGGCACCGGCAGCAAGATTTTCCAGCCAACCAACTCGCGCCAATCCGGCCCCGAATTCGGCCCCGCCCCGCGCTCCACTGGCGGCGCGCCCGGGCACCGGGGTGGGTGGAAGAAGCGATAGGAGCCGGTGTCAGACATCGGCATCCTCAGCGATCCCGTCAGTCAAATCGAAATCGCGCTGTTGGGATCCCCCGGCCTGCTGCTCGGCGCCATCGCCAGCGCACTGCTGCGGAAACGCCACCGCTTCGCCGGCGCCCTGCTCGGCGCCGTCGCTGGCACGGCACGGAATCCAGGTTAACGGTCATTTGAGCTGGAGGATTTCGACCAGGAATTTCGGGTCCCAGCCGGCGCACTTTCGACGGGTTTTGACGCTTCCCTTGGCCTTTTGGCGCGTACGAGGCCGAGGGCGAAGCGTCTGACGACGGCCATGTTTTTGGCACCGTGGCCGGTTCGGTAGCGCGACAGATCGTCCTTGAACTCGACATCCAGGAGCCAGTGCATGCTTTCGACGCCCCAGTGGCCCCCGTACGCCGTTGGCAAGACGGTCGATGTCGAGCGGTGCGGAACAGATGAAGTAGCGTGGTTGGTGAAGCGTGGCTGGCCTGGATAGCTGCGTTCGGACACGATCCAGTCGACCTCCTGCGAGGCGGCGTAGACGCGCGTCTCGATACGACCATGACCCTTCTCGACGGTGGTTTTGGTGACGAGCTTATCGGCAGGAGCGCTACTGAAGTAGCTTTCGACATCGGCCTCAAGGGTTGGCTGGTTGCCTTTTAGCGCCAGGAGGTAATCGGCTTCGTGAGCGATGATCTTGTTTGCGATCTCGACCTGGCAGCCCATGGCGTCGATGGTGACCAGTGCGCCTTTGAGCTGCTTGGTTTCGGCGAGTTCGTCGAGGAGATCCGGGATTGCGATGATTTCATTGGTCTTTTCCGGCACGCTGAGCTGCGCCAGGACCAGCCGCGCCGAGGTCGCGTAGGCGCTGAGCGTATGCAAGGCTTTGAGCCCTTTGCGCTGGTCGTGGGTGCGCCGCGCCGTCTTGCCATCGATAGCGATAAGGTCGTGCCGGCCAGGCCATAGCGCCTCCACCCAACTGCCGAAGCAGCGTGCGAACAGGATTGGATCGACCCGGTTGACGAGCATCCGCACCCAGCGCTCGCACGGAATACCATGATGGAAGGCCGAGAACCGGCGCAGGAAATCAAGGTGGTGCTCGCCCCAGGCGACAATGTCGTAGAAGTCGTCGCAAGAGGCGATCGTCGCGCAGACGACCAACAGCAGCACCTCCTTGAGCGGGTACATGACCCGCCACGGTTCACGGTCATCCCCCAGTTCGGAAAAATGCTCCAGGAGAAGGGCCACCCGCGCCCGCGGTACCTCTTCATCCAGGATCGTTCCAGTAATCGTGGCCATGCTAGCGCTCCATGCCGAATCAGAGCGCCCACAGAATCACAGCCCTCACGTCAACTCAAAATGACCCCCATGTACCCGTCAACCTGACTTCCCAGCCGTGCCGTCGCTGGCCTTGTCCTTTGCCTCACGGGATGGTTGATGGAACTCTATTTGAGGTCTTGGCGATCGGCAGCGGCATCTCTGGCAGCCGGCGTCTTCGCGCTAGCTTAGCTAAGCTAAGCTAGGCAGCAGACCTCAGCCCCGACGCCGCGAGCGAAGAACTGACTACGTTGATTGAACAAGAGGGTAATGAATTCGTTGTGCTTTGGTCGCCTGAGACGGCTGAACACGATCCCGATTACCGCGAGCTTGGTCGCTTCCCGGCGCACGAGAAGGCGCTAGATTTTTTATCTGCCGATGGATAATTCGGTCGTCATTCCGGAAGCCGCGTAGCGGCTATCCAGAGTCCATATCCCGATCTTGGTTTATGGATTCCGGGTTCGCGCTTCGCGCGCCCCGAAATGACGGCGCAAAATAATCCCGAATTCGATTTGTCACTGTCCTGCGAGGGTGCCTGCCGCGCGCGGCCTGTTTGCGATCTGCGCGGAAAAGCTAAATTCTCTTTCCAGATCAACGCGATTCTACCGGTCCAGTCCTCTCCGAAAAATATTTCGTTTTTCGCTTCACTGGCTGCATAGTCCCGGCCATCCCGTCCCACATGAGGGCCGTATCGCGATCGTCACGGACGTTGGGTGCGGGATGCGGTGGACGCGGCGGCGACGTAAGACGGGCGGCGTTGGTCCGCCTTCGCTAAAGCTTCGGCGGACTGGTACCAAAACCGTCGAATGGCTTTTTCGAAAGGTGTTTCGCGGACGGCGAAGTCGTGGGGTCCTGGCCCCCCGACGCCGGCGCTAAGGTCGCAGGGGTAACCTGCGAACGACGGTGGCAAAAGAGGCCGGTCACCGGGGAGAGCGCGAAATAAGCCGTTAAAACCATTGCGCAGGGAAGGCCGGATGATCCCGGCTACACCTGTGGGTGACTACCGTGTGCTTTCTACCAATGCATATGGGCCGCGGGTGCGGCGGGCACCCGGCTTGCCCTAGCGCCCTCTGTTTTTCGAGGGACACTGATGCACAGCTCGGGCGCATTCGCGTCGTGTGAGCGCGGACGCATGTCAATGCATGGCGTCATTGCGAGGAGCGAAAGCGACAAAGCGCAACACACCTCCGTCGTCATCGCCCGCGAAGGCGGACGATCCAGTATTCCAGAGACGTCGTGATTGGCCGAGAAGCCGCGGAGTACTGGATACCCCGCGGAGCCTGGCATCCGGCCGGCCGAAGGCCGGACCGGTTGGCGGGGTATGACGGCGGTGTGTGTATCTGTGGATTGTTTCGCTTCGCTCGCAATGACGGTTGTTGGTTAGAGCGAATTGGCTGTTTGAAAAGTGAAATCGCTGCGGCGATCCCTCACATCTTGGTCTGCCCGGCCGGCGCCGTGCCTTGCTCCTGCTGCTGCTGCTTCGCCTGCTCCTTGGCGTGGTGGCGGCCGTAGAGGCAGCCGGCGGCGGCGCCGAGCACGCCGTGATGGCCGGCATAGTGGCCGGCGACGCCGCCGACCACGGCGCCCTTGATGCAGCCCTTGGCGTCGGCCGATGTTGCCGACGCAAGCGCGAGCGCGGCGACGGTGAGTGCGATCAGGGTTTTCATGACGCGATATCTCCTTGGGGAAAGGTGCCGCATCTCTAACCGCCGCCGCGGATCGTGGTTCCCTTGGTTCGCGAAGCTCGGGACCGTCATCACCCGGCAAAAGCGCGAAGCGCGTCTTTGCAACCGTGAGACCGGGCGATCCAGTAAGCCGAGACCCATCGATCAATCAGAGATGTCTTTGGAATACTGGATCACCCGCTGGAGCCTGTCATCGGCCGTCGCGTTGCGCCGACCCGGTGCGGGTGACGACGAGCAAGGGCTACTGCGCGCCGGTACCGCTTCACCGGCGGCGCGTCGCGCGCGAATCTTTTCATCGGAATCTCGGACATGCATGAGCGTCCCGGGCGCGCGACAAAATGGCGCCGCTTTCGCAAGGGCAAATGCGCTGCAAACCGCAGTACGATTTGGTTGCATAGAGCATAAATACAACTATCGCACGATTCGAACCGCTTTGGTTTTCGCAGCGGCTAATGAGCTGACAAACGAGCGAGAGCATTTAAAGAAGTCTAAGTGTTTTTGCGAATTGATCGGTCGATCAATTTGCAATTGCATTCGAAAAGCGCGGTGCAAAGCTTTGGGTCGGGCGCCGCCAACGACGGGCAAGTAATGGTCGAGAATATTAACCGCCGACGCGTGTTGAATCTTCTCGATACGTTTAACTCCGGCGATATCGAAGGCGCGCTGGCCCGCTGCACCGACGACGTCGAGGCGATCGCGCCGGCGCCGGTCGAATCCTGCCGCATATGGGCCACCGCCGCGGCAAGGCCGAAGTGCGGCAGATGTGGCAGACCCTCCACGCCCACTATTCGCACATGCGCCACGAGGTGCGCACCATCGTCGCCGAGGGCGACAAGGTCGCGGTCAACATGCGCCAGTTCTTCCGCAAGCGCAGCAACGAGCGCATCGTGCAATTCGACGTCGCGATCTTCATCACCTTGCGCGAAGGCCGCGTCACCCAGATCCGCGAGATCATGGACACCTACGACCTGGTCCAGCAGGTGCTGGAGCGCGACCTCGGCGCGCTGCTGATCGGCCAGAGGCCGGACGAAGCGTAGAGCAGTTTTCCCACTTCAACGGCTTCATCCTTCGAGACGCATCACGTTGCGATGCTCCTTAGGATGAGGCTTCGAGACGCATCGCGGTCTCAGTCCCTCTGGTGAGGAGCGCGTTACGCAGGCAAATGTACGTTGCCTGCGTAAACTTGGCTACGATGGGCGTCTCGAACCATGAGGCCACAGGCGGCCCGAGCATTTCTCCGCCACGCATTGAACCTGATCGCGCCTTGTCGCGACCCAGCCCGGGGCATTGTGCATTTCGGAAGCGGGGCAAGACCATTGCCATGAAGATCGCGTCATTGGCGTTGCTGGGTCTGTTGCTGGGCGCGCTCGGCGGAGCCACGCTCGGCATCGGCGCCGAGTTCGCCTGGGTCGAAATCTTCAAAACCACCAGTTTTGAAGGCTATAGCGGCATGCTGGTGTTCTTCACCTTCATGCCGTTGGGCGCCATGATCGGTGTTCGGGCTGTTGGCCTTTCGGGACAGCGAAATCGCGATCGAACGCGAGCACGCCCAGCGCCAGGACCAGTAAATATCCTCAACAGGCCGAGTTAGGCGAACACCGGAAAAATCGGCGGCACGCGCAATGCAAAATTGCAGATTGCGTCTCAGGCAATTTCATTTGCATACGAATGATTGCAGCATCCAGCCCCGGACGTTGCCATTAACGTCCCCGTATCGGCCGGGGCTGCTTTTCGATTCAAGTCAGGACAGCACCGACATGACAGAGCACAGCCTCTGGCCTTTCTCGCGCGCGTTGCATCGTGCGATCAACGAACACCAGCTCGACGATCTCGAATCCGTGATCGACGAGGACGTCGATTGGGCGATCTACGATCCGATCGACATGTTTCCGTTCCTCGGCGACCGTGCTCGAGGTGATCAGACAGATCGCGGAGAATATCCGCGTCCATCGCTTCGATCGCGAAACCATCATGCTCGGGGTCGATTCGGCGTCGTCGATGCTGCGCTACTCGCTGGCGGCGCTCAACTCCAACAAGCCGATCTCGCTTCGCCTCGCGCATTTCGCGCAGTTCAAGGCCGGCCGGCTGCGCAGCATCCGCGTGCTGCTCGATACCTTCGATCTGGTCGAGCAGGCGCTGGGCCAGCCGATCCATTTGCCACAGTTTACCTCGGTCGCGTGAGGCGCGCTGAACCGCGCAGGGCGCGGGTGGGCAAAGGCGCTCTTCGCGCCGTGCCCATCTCGCATGACGGCGAAGCAGACGGTGGGCCGGCTTACGCTTAGCGCACCCTACTTGTTCCTCACAAATGCGCGGGCGTGATTGCGCCGTCATAATTTTGCGCTTAAATTCTCGCGTGGGTGCCTTACTTCGATGCGGGCGGGGTTCATGAATTCCGGAATATCGTACAGACAAGCCGTCGCGCTGGCGCTGGCGGCCGGCCTCAATCTGGCTGTGGCGCTGCCGGCTTTCGCGCAATCCGCGCCGGTGGAGAAAGAGGACGATCCGCAGGCGCCGGCCGCGGAAACCGACGCGCCCGACGCCAATGATCCCGACATGAAGGATATCGACGTCAGCAAGCTGGACTGGACCGAGCTCAACGTCGATGCATCTAGTTTGCGCGACGGACCGGCTCCCAAGGCCGCGCGTTCCGCGGGCCGGAATGCGAACGGCGATGCGATGAGCTGGTCGGCGAACAACAAGGGCAGCGGCGCTTCCGCGGTATCGGTCAAGCAGTCAGTCTCGCCGATCTGGGATGCGCGGGTCGGCGCCGACATGACGGTAACCTCGCAGCCCACCACGATGTCGGAGCTGCTCGCGGAAAAGACCGCCAACGGCGGCAACTTGCCGCAATCCGGCGGCACCGCCTGGGCATCGATCACCGCGCCCGGCGCGGGCGCGATCTGGGACAAGACCGCGGTCGAGGCGCGCGTCGATCCCGCGCAGGACCAGAGCAAGCTCGGCACCACCATCGTCAAATCGGTGCCGCTCAGCGATCAATATTCACTGACGCTGCAGAACGGCTACAACGTGACCCAGCAGGGCATCGTGCCGCTGTCCGGCGTCGTCGCGCGCCCGACGCACAATTACCAGACCGACCAATCGGCGAAGCTCAGCATCGGCGACACCGGCACCAGCGTCATTGCCGGCCAGACGCTGTCGTCGAACGACGACAAATGGCTGCGCAAGGTCGGTGCCGAGCAGAAGGTGTTCGACGGCGTCTCGATCTCCGGCTCGATCGGCGAGACTGCAGAGGGTGCGACCAGCAAGAGCATCAGCGCGGGATTCAAGCATAGCTGGTGATCGCCGCAATCAATCACGGCGAATTGGGTCGAATTCTTCATCCTTGCCGTATCTTGGCCGCGATGCGGTCAAAATCGACCGCCCTGATAGCGGCAGCTTTCAAATTCGTCGTGCGGGGGACACTCGCTCAACGCTAACAGGGGATAGGCCGATGAATGCTATGCGTCCGGATCGAGTTGAATCGATCGAAACTGAAGCGGACGGCAATCTGGCTGCCGTCTCGGAGGTCGAGGCTGGCATCCGCGACTTCGTCCGCAACGATGTCGCCTATCTGCGCCGCCCGCCTATGCAGGCAGGCTCCGAGCTCGCGCTCGACCCCACCGCGGAAGCCACCGTCAACAACGTCAACTCTTTGATCCAACGCGTCGCCGGCACCTCGCTGGCTGAGATCGAGAACCTGGTTTCCGAGCTCGAAGGCCTGCGCGACCTGCTGCACGCCGAAGGCCAGCGCGTCCAGCGCGAGATTTCCGGCTACGCCCAGCTCAGCCAGGCCGCGATGAAATCCACCCGCATGATTGCCGACAACGTCTCGCAGTGGAAGCGTGCCGCCGACGGCCTGCGCAACAGCTGAAGACCAGACGCAATCATCGATTCCCGTATCGATTCGCCGCCGCGCCTTCCGAGAACGGAAGCGCGGCGGTTCTCGTTCCGGGCCACATCAAAAAACGTTCAAAAAAGCGGTGAACTTGTCGGCTGCCGGCCGCGACCAAAAGCAGGCGCCCCCAGTCTGACGGCGCGTTCACGGGGACATCATCCAAAATGGAAACCATCCGGCCCGAAAACACCGATCCGATACCGTTGCGGACCTCGCCGCACCGGATGGGCACGATCATGATCCGGTTTGTCGGACTATTGGTCGCGGCGATCGTGGTGCTCGCCCTGATCTGGAGCCGCTGACAGACCGTGCCGCCGTTCGCTTTCGCTGCTTATGGTCAGCGAATGCTGATTTTACCTGCTCGCGATCGGCGCGGCATCGAATGAATAGGAGCCTTCGGCGTAGCCCTTCACCATCATTGCCGCGGTCAGCATCACCGCAACGGTCACCGTTGCGAAGATGAAACCCACCAATTTCAAGCCGTTGCGATCCGCCATGGTCGTCCCCCGCCGTCCGTTTGCGCGATTCACTATGGCCGGCACTTGTTCAAAATGTGTTAGCGAAAAATTCGTTCCGCAAATTTGTCGATCGTGGTGCGACGATGCAACAATCTGGTAACCTTGCTTTCCGGTTACTTCGCGGGTGTACCCTCGTGATGGCGGGAATTTACGGCCCTGCGGCCCGCCGCGGCACGAAGCCGGTCCCCAGCACCGAGAACGCCAGTTCGCCGCGCTGGTTGATGCCGGTGTTACGGATCTGCACGATGCCCCACTGCGGCCGCGAGTCCGACGTCCGCATCTGCTCCACAACGCTGGCAAAACTGATGGTGTCGCCCGCCAGCACCGGCTTGATCCAGCGCAGCTCGCGGAAGCCCGGTGATGGTCCCCACACCGCAAGCCGCTCGCCGCGCGCGGCGGCTTCTTTCGCCAAGCGCCGAGCGTCGGCCACCAAAAGCTTCATGCAGACCGATCCGACATGCCAGCCGGATGCGGCCAGTCCGCCGAACAGCGACCTACGGCCTTCCTCCTCGTCGAGATGGAAGCGCTGGGGATCGAATTGCGCGGCGAATTTCTTGATCGCCTCGGCGGTGAAGGTGAACGAGCCGAGCTCGCGCCGCTGCCCAACCTCGATGTCCTCGAAGAAGTTCATCAGCCGCCCTGCCCCGCGCCGGCATCCCCGCGACGGCCGATGATGATCGGCGACACCATCTCGCACAGCGCCTGGCCTGTTGCGTTGCGGACCATGCTCCGGAACATGACGATGCCGGTTTCGGGCCGGCTGCGGGAAACCCGCGCTTCCATTACGTCGACGTCGAGCAGCAAATCGTCGCCGGGCCTCAAGGGCGCGAGCCAGCGCACCTCATTGACGCCGGGTGAGCCCAGCGAAGCGGTACGGCCCACGAAGCCGTCGACCATCATCCGCATCATGATCGAGCAGAGATGCCAGCCCGATGCCGAAAGACCCTTCAGCAGCGACAGTTTTGCGGCCTCCTCGTCGAGGTGCATCGGCTGCGGATCGAACTCGGCCGCAAAGGCGAGGATTTCCTCGCGCGTGACATGGCGCGGTCCAAAAGTACCGAAGCGGCCAGGTGGGAAATCTTCGAAGGTCAGTGTGGTCATGCTGGATATTGCCGGAAGGAAGCCTGATTGTGGCCGCAGTTTGCGGCAATCTCAACCGGTACGCACGCATGGCTCTGGCCCGATTTGCCCGGGGCGGCGTTCGGGGCTAATTGCTCCGAAATGAAGGCGTTTCCAGTACTTGCAGCGTAACTCATATTCGATTGGCCGGGGGGAGCACGATGTTCGAATTTCGGGACCTGTTTCAGTGGGACCGCTTTATCGGTCCAGCCTCAACCAAAACACGATGTAATTCTGTTGAGTTGGTGGAAAATTGCGGCGTAATCCGGCAACCGGAGACCGCATAAATGTTCGAATATCGCGACCTCTTTCAATGGGATCGATTCATCACTCCATCGATCGTGAAGCCGTTTTATTGGCTGGTCATCGCCTTGATTGCCCTATTCGGGTTATCCGGCGTGTTCTCCGGCCTCGCTACCATGGCGGTCAGTCCTTTTGGTGGTTTCGTTGTGGTGCTTTCCTCGATCATCAGCGTCGTCGTCGGCATCGTGTTCTCGCGCATCGTTGCGGAATTAATCCTGATCATTTTCCGCATCAACGAGCATCTCGGCGCCATCCGAGATCAGGGCGGGATGCGGTAGGGCCGCCGACTGCTGCACCGCAAACGCCACAAGCCTTGCGGCCTGTCCGTTCGCAGCTAATGGCGTTCATTACTGAAAGGAATGGACGATGCGCGGACTGCGTTGGGCGGCTTGGGCCGTATTATGTTTGGTGGCTATACGCTGGGGAGTTCGGCTGTCGTAAATGAAGCCTACGGGCTTCAAACTGCCATCCGGTTGGGAACCATAACGGACCCATCTGCCGCAAAACCGACTTGATGCGGCCCTCCCAAAAAATCGGCATAGGACAGATAGCCAAATGCCCAAAGGAATGCGGTTTCCTCTTCGATAGCAAAACTTCATTGGGGAGCGGTTTGATCGGGAATCTTCCATTTCTGGTTGGGAGTGTTGTGTCAGCTTCCATATAGACGCCGGGAGCAAACGGAAATTTGCATTTGAACTTGTAGACAGGGATAACTTGGAGCGCGCCTTGGTAACTTCGGATTGAACACTGAGTGCTCGCAATTCAGCCGCCGTGCGTCCGCGGTTCTTGAAATCGAGCACTGGCGTAATCTCTGCGGGAACATCGCCACCTACTATTTGTCCCGCGATTCCGGGACCGCGGCGCAACTCAAGCTTGGCTATCCATACAATAGGGAGTTCAACGCCGATGGCGGCCTTGGCATTCAGGTTCGCGGCTTTCGCTGCTTCTTCGGTGGCGTGAGCAGAACGATTGGCGATGGCCATAGAGGCCTGCATGTCGCGAGATTGACCGGCGGAAGCTTCTCGCGCCAGTCCTAGAGTCCGACAATTGCGACACCCAATCCGACAGTCGCAAAGGCCAAGACTCCCGTGAAAAACATCAGCCAATAGGTGTATTTGGCCAGCGCCTCGTCGGCTTCTTCTATTTTGGACTTGGCTTCGGATTGGGCGGTCTCTTGTTCATAGGCGGCGTCCGCCTGCTCTATCGTCGTGTTCGGTCCATCTAGGCCCCAAAAGACACTGCCGCCGAGACCAAATCCCATAATCGCCGCGAACAGCGGCCAGAATAGCCAACGCTGAAACACGTCACAACCCCGCCGCTAAATCTCCTCCAGCACTACCTCTTCAAGTTCCATAGCTGCAAGGCACGCCTGAAAGAACGTGCAGCGAGCGTCCCGCGCTGTTGAGCTGCCCGCGAATACTTGTTCGGGCGGCCGGACGGCGCTTGATAGGGCATGTCCGCCCGCCCGCAAAAGATTACCTTCGGAGAAATGCGCTCCTCGGGCGTGCGCGGTCTTCTGATCTATTGCGCGAACTTTCATTGCAGCCATTCGATCGCGATCAGCGCAGACCGATGGCCCGATCAGGTCCGGCTCTCCGATCTGGAACCGCGCTTTGTCTGCCAGGCCTGCGGCAGGGGGCGGCGCCGATGTCCGGCCGGACTTTTATTGGGATAAGCCGCCCGTCGCGGCGATGGGCTACCGTTAGTGTCCCGGTCTGGCGTGATGGTGGCGAACGTGATGGCGCGGCACCGCGATGTCTAAAATGAGACAATCGCGATCTTTTGGCGGAGGAATCTTGACAACACCGTATTAATACCGGAACAGTTCAGCTTGACATTGCCGGAAGGCGATCCCCGTCCATCTAGCGAAGCGTTGATCTCCCATGTATGCGTTGGTGGCTATGGCACGGCTCCTGTTCCCGTGGGGCGAGCTGATCATTGGCGTCATTGTGGATACCACGTTGTTAGCGCTTGGTATTTTCATCATCGTTACGGCCTGTACTGGGCTTCTGTGAGGGTTGCCATCTGCGGCGCTGCTCGTCGCTGCCCTGAACAAGCCAGCAGCCGAACCCGAGCTTATCACCACCGGGCTCACCCTGGTGGCGCTGAAGATCGCGGGCCGGTCATGAACCGGATCGGCCGCTGCACCATCATGTGCAGGCTGCTGCCGCTAACCCAATGAACGAGGCCGCCAACTGAGGCGGCCTTAAGAAGGTTCGGAGGACCAAGTTTGCTCTGCGCATTGGCATCTAAACATGCGGATGATGCGGCCCTTGTTTGAGTCCAACATCGTGCCGACAAGCTTGGATTCCACACCGCAGCGAATACAGCGGAGCGGCTCCTTGGTTTCTGAGCCGGTCATTTGTTTTGTGCTGATGAAATTCATGGCCCACCTCTCGTGGGTAAATCTTTCTTTCAATTGGTATGGGCGTGAAGATTTTTGTTCAAATCCGGCAAATCAAATTAAGCCACTACGAAAATCAAATTAGGCCACTGAAGGTTAAAACAGGCCACCACCCAGCATTGCATAGGAACGGATCGGGAATCCCTCAACCTTTCCTGAACGCACGACGCGCGACGGCCTAACTATGGGCGGCCACGATCAGCCCTTCGGCTTCTTCTCGCCCCGCGCCTCGGCTTCGAGCCCGCGCTCGACAAGCGTCCTGATCGCCTCCGACCGCGTCGGAAGGTTCGGCTGACGACGGCGCCACTGATCGATCCGTTTCAGCCAATCCACCGGCGCAACCAGGTTCAGCCTCTGCACCGCGCTAGCCAATTTCGCCACCATCCGTCGTCGGTCCGGAATCATTGAAAAAGGTTCCTTTCGTTAGCATCGGCTTGCCCGGACGCCCACCATGTACATGATACAGACTTACCTCATAATACAGGTGGTAAGCGGTGTTGGCGCGCCGTTTGCATGGAACGAGGGACGTCAGATGCAAGCGAACCTCTTTGAGGCGGTCACGGACTGGTTGCTTGCCGTTATCGCCGTCTTCGCGGGCCTGGTCATTGCCGGCGCGATTCTCCGGCTCTTCTGATCATGGAACCGCTCTTTCTGTTGCTCGACGCCGTTGCGCGCCAGCGCGAGCAGCACCAGGCAGGTCACGCGGCCTTTATGGCCGCGCATGGCGCGCAGGATATCGGCGACTTGAGCCAAGAAGAGTCCCGCGAGCTATTCGCAATTTTGCTGGCGCAGGTTCGGCTTGATGCCGAGATGCGGGCCCTTCGGCGGCTCATCGGGAGGTTATCCGATGCATACCGTTGAATTTACCTGTCAGGACTGCGGGGAGGACATCATCACGGCCGAGGACCTCGATGGCGTGCCAGTCTGCACGATCTGCCGCTTAGAGCAGGAAGCTAAACCGGCGGGTCTTGACGATGCCGGCGTGCGACACGGCTTGCGCCACCCGCTCCGTCGACCCCGGCGTTAGCGGGATAAGCTCGCCATCGGCGCGACGCGCGAACTTCTCGACGATCGCGCTATGCAGGATGCGTTCGCCCGGCGGCAATTGGTCGAGAGTGCAGCCGGCCTTCGTCATCTCGGCCGGCACCGCGGAGTCAGGCAGGCATTCGAGCGTCGCCTCGCGGTTGCCCGGGATCGAGATCAGCCAAGCGTTCTTGGATCTGACAAATCTGTTGAGCCGATCGAATTGAATTTTCCGGTTCTCGATCGGTCGCTTCAATTTCCCCGGCCTATATTTCGTCTCATCGATCATTGCGGCGCCGCGCTCATGACGGCGGCGACGTAGGACTCTAAGAGATCACGAAGCCGGACGCGCATCTTGGCGCGGTCCTTTTGCGCGGCGTGCTGCATGGTCCGCACCAGGGACAAGATGTTGCTCGCCAAGGTGTCGATCTCGCCGAGCGCATGATCGGCGGCGGTCGGAATGGGCATCAGTGCACCGTGATCTTCGCCGTCCGCGCCCAATCGCCGAATTTCGCGCGGACGGACGCGAGCACAACGGCAACGGTCTTGTCACCTCGCCGCGCCAGTCATATGGGTTGCGATCAAAGATCGTGACAAGCCTCTCGATGGTCTCGTTAACGCGCGGGTCAGTCGAGTAGCGCACCCTTTTGCCCTGAATAGGAGCCGTCACATAACATCTGTTGGTGGCGCAACTTATTTTGCAAAAATGTCCACTCTTTTTCCGCGTTCGTCATCCTGGGCATGTCGGGCCGGTCGACGAAGCTGCGATGCGCGATGTCGACCTCTTCCGGCGTCAAGGTCATGGTCGTCTCGGCTCGGTGCTTGCCGCTCGGCATCGGCGCCTCGCGGGAGACCGGGGCGGAAACCTGGATGCTCGGCCGGCGTGGCGCAGGTGGCGCGGATGCAATGTCTTTGAGGATCGATTTTGCCTGATCGACGGCGTATTGCCGCTCGCGCTTCAGGCCAGATAAAATCGCTTCATTCATGGCGGGCGTGTCGTCTTCGATACCTGCCTGAAGTGCGGCGCGATAGATAATGGAGGCGGACAGCGTCGGGGTTGGCGGGTTCAAGCAAGTTCGGATTGCCTTTAAGAAGGCGCGCTTGTGGTCGGTTAAGCCGGGGATGCTGGTGATGACATCATCGATCGTCTGCGGCGGTCGCGCCGCCTACCGCTGCAGTTCCTCGGCGCGCTGTTAATGCGTCGGAAGCGAATCGAGAAGCCCAAGGTGATCGGCCTCTCGATCCGGATGACCCGCGAAACTTGAACCACCCGAGTCACCGCGAACAATGGCTTGAATTGGCGCGGGCAATCGGGTGGATGGAAGCGCGGGAAGAGATAAAGCATAGGGCTGGCCATGGGAAAAATGACGGCGGCGCTGTACGCTCGGTTTTCGAGCGACATGCAAAAGAAGCGCTCGATTGAAGATCAACTCGTCATCTGCCGAAGATACGCCGCACGCGAGGGCTACAAGATCGTCGACACCTACTCCGACGAGGCGAAGTCGGCGACCACGATGTTTGACCGCGATGGCCTTAGAGACCTGATGGCAGCCGCGAAGCGGCGCGAGTTCAATGCCGTGATCGTCGAGGCGACCGATCGCCTCTCGCGCACCAAGCCGATCTCGCTTGGCTATTCGAACACCTGCAATTCCGCGACCTGAAGCTTATCACCACCATCGCCGGTGAAGTGACCGAGATGCAAATCGCTTTCGATGGCATCAGCAATCCGGACTATGTCAAGAAGCTCGCGAAGCGCGTGAAGCGCGGTCATGATGGTGTCGCCCGCGAAGGACGAAGCCCTGGCGCGCTGGCCCACGGATATGACGCGGTGCTCGGCAAGCCCGGCGAGCGCCTCATCAACAAGGATGAAGCCGCGATCGTCCGCCGCATCTTCGTTGAATATGCCAGCGGAAGGCGGGACCGCTGTATCACGCCCATCACCATCAAGACATTCTATTGGGTGGGATTGCCCTGGTTGCGCTGTTCGGTCTTTCCGGCGTTTTCTCAGGCCTGGCTGCGATGGCGATCAGCCCGTTCAGCGGGTTCCTGGTGCCGCTTTCGAGCATCGCCGGCGCCGGCGTCGGTATCGTGTCCTCGCGCATCCTCGCGAATTGATCCTGATCATTTTCCGCATCAACGAGCATCTCGGCGTGATCCGCGATCAGGGCGGGATGCGGTAGAGCATGATCCGGAAAAGTGCGAAGCGGTTTTCCGAAAAAGTTCATGCTCAAACAAAAAGATGAGATCATGACCCGATTCAACCTGATCGGATCATGATCGCTACGTATTAAACCTGAAATGCATGACGTCGCCGTCGGCGACGACATAATCCTTGCCTTCAAGGCGGAGCTTGCCGGCGTCGCGGGCGCCGGCCTCGCCGCCCAGTGCTGTGTAGTCGGCATAGGCGATGGTCTCGGCGCGGATAAACCCCTTTTCGAAATCGGTGTGGATCACGCCGGCGGCCGCCGGCGCCTTGGTGCCGCGATGGATAGTCCAGGCCCGCGCCTCCTTCGGCCCGACCGTGAAATAGGTGATGAGGTCAAGGAGCTGGTAGCCGGCGCGAATCAACCGGTCGAGGCCGGCCTCCTCGAGCCCCAGCGTCTCCAGGAATTCCGTCCGCTCCTCGCGCGACAGCGTCGCGATCTCGGATTCGATCTTGGCGGAGATTGCGACCGCAACCGCACCTTCCTTTTTGGCGAGCGCGAACACCAGTTTCGAGAAACCGTTGCCGTCCTTCGCCGCGCTCTCCTCGACGTTGCAGACATAGAGCACCGGCTTCGAGGTAAGTAGCCCCAGCATGCCGAAGGCGCGCTCTTCCTCGGCCTTGCGCTCGAGCATGCGCGCGGGCTTGCCCTCGCGCAACAGCACCAGCGCGCGGTTGACGAGGTCGAGCTGTTCCTTGGCGTCCTTGTCGTTGCCCTTGGCCTTCTTGGCGAGATTGTCGACGCGCTTTTCCAGGCTTTCGAGGTCGGAGAGCATCAGTTCGGTCTCGATGGTCTCGATATCGGCGAGCGGGGCGATCTTGCCTTCGACATGGGTGACGTCGGAATCCTCAAAGCAGCGCACCACATGGGCGATGGCGTCGACCTCGCGAATGGTGGCGAGAAACTGGTTGCCCAGGCCCTCCCCCTTCGAGGCACCGCGCACGAGGCCTGCGATATCGACGAAGGTCAATCGGGTCGGAATGATCTGCGCCGATTTGGCGATGGCCGCGAGCTTCTCGAGCCGCGGATCGGGCACCGCCACCTCGCCGACATTCGGCTCGATGGTGCAGAACGGATAATTGGCCGCCTGCGCCGCCGCCGTCTCGGTCAGTGCGTTGAACAGCGTCGACTTGCCGACATTGGGCATTCCGACGATACCGCATTTGAATCCCATGACCTGTCCTGAAATCAGTTCGCGACGACCGACTGCGCGCTACGCAGCGCCGTCATCATCCTTGTCAAAAAAACCCTTGGCCTGCAGCGCTAGATGCACCTTGTTCTGGAATGTCGAGTCGCGCCCGATGGCCAGCAGACCCGCATTGTCGGCGACCGCCTCACATAACGCCGTGACCCAAGGGCGGTCGTCCTTCGCGAAATCGGCCAGCACGTAGGCATGTACCAGCTCCTTGACACCGGGGTGACCGATCCCGAGCCGCACGCGGCGATAGTCATTGCCGATATGGGCAGAGATCGAGCGCAGCCCGTTATGCCCGGCAATGCCGCCGCCGACCTTGACGCGTAGTTTCGCCGGCGGCAGTTCGAGCTCGTCCTGGAACACGGTCACGTCGCTAGCGACGATCTTGAAGAAGCTCGCCGCTTCCTGCACCGCGCGTCCCGACTCGTTCATGAAGGTCGCGGGCTTGAGCAGGATCACCCGCTCGCCTTCGAGCGCGCCTTCCGAAGTCTCGCCTTGAAAGCGGCGGCGCCATGGTGCGAAACCATGACGCCGCGCAATTTCATCGACCGCCATGAAGCCGATATTATGCCGGTTACGCGCGTATCTCGCGCTGGGATTGCCGAGACCGACGAACAGACGCATGACGCGGCATCCCGCGCCGGCTTACTTCTTCTTGTCGCCGCCACCGGCGGGCGCTTTCGCACCGGCCGCCGGAGCCTTCGCGCCAGCTGCAGGGGCTGCAGCACCTGTAACGGGCGCTGCTGCCGCGCCAGCCGCGGGAGCCGCACTCCCTGCCGCGGGCGCCGCACCCGGAGCCGCGGCACTAGCCGCCGCAGCAGCGGCAGCCTTCAGTTCTTCGGCGTAGCCGGACGGCGGCACGATGGTCACGAGCGTGATGTCCTCGCGCGCAAGTGTTTTCACGCCAGCGGGAAGCTTGATGTCGGAAAGATGCAGCGAGTGGCTGATTTCAAGGCTGGAAACATCGGCTTCGAGATATTGCGGGATGTTGTCGACCGAGCATTCGAGGTCGATGGTATGGGTGACAATGTTGACGGTGCCGCCGCGCTTCACGCCCGGAGAAGTTTCCGCCTTCATCACGTGCAGCGGAACGCTGACGCGGATGGTGGCGCCTTCGCCGAGCCGCATGAAATCGACATGAACCGGAAAGTCGCGCACCGGATCGAGATGGAAGTCGCGCGGAATCACGCGGTGCTTCTTGCCCTCCAGATCGATGTCGTAAATCGTGGTGAGGAACCGCCCGGCGAGGATGCGCTGGCGCAGTTCGCGATCGTCCACCGAGATCGGCAGCGGGGGCTGGTTGTTGCCGTAGATCACACCGGGCACTTTCCCGGCGCGACGCTCTGCCCGTGCGGCCCCCTTGCCGACTGACGGACGCGCGGTCGCCTTCAATTCCATGACGGTCGCCATTTTGTTAAGTCCTTGTTTCTAAAAAGCTAAAGGCCGCAACGCGGCCCCTTTCCATATCCGCAGCAAGCCTCCAGGGGTGCGGGGGCTGCGGACGTGGCGAGCTTTTAGCCCCAAAGGGCGGAAATGACAAGGAAATGAAGGGATTTTTCTGCCCCTCTTACCCTCCCCTGCAGGGCAGGGTGAGAAAGCTCAGCCACCCGTCTTCATACTTCCGACATCGGGCTGCGTGGGCGAGGTCCCGAGCTTGCCTTCGAGCACCGCGATGCGCCCCTTCAGCGCCTCGTTTTCCTCGCGCGCCAGGCGGGCCATGTCCTTAACCGCCTCGAACTCTTCGCGCTTGACGATATCGAGGTCGCGCAGGATTTTTTCGGCCTGGTTGCGCATCACCGAATCGAACTCGCGCTTGACGCCTTGGGCCGCGCCCGCGGCGTCGTTCATCAGCCGGCCGATCTCGTCGAAAAACCGGTTGTTGGTCTGGGTCATGGCGAAAGCTCCGCTGCGCTGTCGAAATGAGGCGTCAAATCACAACAATGGCGATCCGGGCGGCATCATTCAAGGCCCGCGCTACCTCGCCGGGTTGCCTTGTCATGCTGCGGTTTCCTTGCCATCGTGTTGAACGCCCTCGTAAAACCAAAACCATAAAGCAGAGCGAAACGCCATGATCGACCAGCAGATCGAAATCCCCACCAAGGACGGCTATACCACCACCTTCATCACCCACCCCGAGCGCGGCGGCCCGTTTCCCGTCATCATCTTCTACATGGACGCGCCAGCGATCCGCGAGGAACTGCGCGACATGGTGCGGCGGCTCGGCACCTCGGGCTACTACGTGGTGCTGCCGAACCTCTATTACCGCTCCGGCTTGATGGAGCTCGGCCCTCTGCCGGTCGATCCGGACGCGCCGGAGCGCAAGCGCATGTTCCAGCTCATGAACTCGATCAACATCTCCTTGGTGATGGAAGACACGCGCGCCCTGCTCGCTTATGCCGAAGGCCAGTCCGCGGCGAACACGAAGATCGTCGGCACCGTCGGCTATTGCATGAGCGGGCGCTATGCGATCAACGCCGCGACGCATTTTGCGGATCGCGTCAAGGCCGCCGCCTCGGTCTACGGCACGCATCTCGCAACCGACCAGCCCGACAGTCCACATCTTGCCGCACAGAAGACCAAAGCCGAGCTCTATTTCGCCTGCGCCGAGACCGACATCTATGCGCCGATGGAAATCATTGAAAAGGTGAAGCACCGTATGCAAGGCGCCAACGCCGAGGTCGAGATTTATCCCGGCACCCATCACGGCTTTGCGTTTCCCAAGCGCCCGGTCTACGACCGCGACGCAGCGGAGCGGCATTGGGAGCGGCTCGTCGCACTCTATCGACGCAACCTCGTATAGCCGCTAACGAGGCAAGAAATGAGATTGCTCGCATTTTCGGACATCCATCGTAACCTGGAGGCTGTGAGAAAGTTGCGAGCATCGGAAGCGAACTCCTTCGATGCGGTCGTGGTTGCAGGAGATATCGGAAGCGAGAGTGCAAACGAATTCTTCAAGATTCTCTCGACGTTCAACTGCCCTGTGCTCTATGTGTTCGGAAACTGGGATCACGAGCTAAGCTATAACAAGGTCTACGCTGACAATTGCCACCTTATCCATTCAAACGTCGTGACAATTGGGGGCCTTCATTTCACCGGTTTCAGCGGATGCCCGACCAACTGGGGCAAAAACCCGATCGCACGCAGAATCCTCACCAAGATAAAGAAGGCCGATCGCGCCCAGCTCCGTGTTGCCAAAAGTTCAATTCTCAAATTAAACCGCGCGAGCGTCCGAAAGGCTATTGGAAGTGCCTCGGTCGATCCGCGCAAATGTGTGGTAGTTACCCACGAGCGTCTTGCGCGACTAGGCGAAGAAATCCCTGGCACGCTGCTTCACCTCTTCGGTCACATCCACCATTATTCAGACCATATCTACAAGGGTACGAGGTACGTCGACGTCGCGACGCTTGATCGTCCTGTCCCGGTGCGGCCGCGCGCCAAAAAACGATGGACAATGGAAGATTGCGGCAATGTAAATGCCGGCAATTACGTGACGATCGAAATCAATTCCTCACAAAGAATTAGCGCCGAATGCGTGTACATGCGGCGCGAATATCCTGATTGGCTGCCGCTCGAAGATTCCCGCGTCCTTGCCAAGGATTGGATACCTGAAGAGAAAAGATGGGTAAATCCTTCTAAGATGCCCACGGAACGACCACCGCTAACGTCTCGCGCGACTCAGTAGGCTCTTGATGACCTTCCTGCTCATCACCTTTCCGGTCTTCGATCCGGTTGCGATCGCGATCGGACCGATCGTGATCCGCTGGTATGCGCTGGCCTATATCGGCGGCATCGTGCTGGGCTGGATCTACGCGCGCGCGCTGCTCAAAAACGAGAAATTGTGGGGCGGACCGGCGCCGATTTCGCTGGTCCAGCTCGACGATTTCATCCTCTGGGTCACCATCGGCATCATCCTCGGCGGCCGTACCGGTTATGTGCTGTTTTACAATTTTGTCTTCTTCATCCAGCATCCGGCCGAGATTCTCGAATTGTGGAAGGGCGGCATGTCCTTCCATGGCGGCTTCATGGGCTGCGTGGTCGCAGTGATCTGGTTCTGCCGCCGCAACAACCTGCCAATTCTGTCGCTCGGCGACATCACCACCGCGGTCGGCCCGATCGGGCTGTTTCTCGGGCGCATCGCCAATTTCATCAACAGCGAATTGTGGGGCCGGCCGGCCGACCCAAGCCTGCCCTGGGCGATGATCTTCCCAAATGGCGGTCCGCTGCCGCGCCATCCGAGCCAGCTCTACGAGGCCGGCATGGAGGGCATTTTGCTGTTTACCGTGCTGGCGGTAATGATCCGCTTCGGCGCCTTGAAACGGCCGGGGCTCATTCTCGGCTCCTTCATCACCATCTACAGCCTGGCACGGATTACCGGCGAGTGCTTCCGGGAGCCCGACCCGCAGCTCGGATTTTTGTGGGGCGGGCTGACCATGGGTATGCTGCTCTCGGTACCGATGGTGATCGCGGGTGTTATCATCATTGTATGGGCATGGCGCCATCCGGCGCCGAAGCACGCGGAAGCAAAGTAGTTTGTTGATTTCATTTTCAAGGTACCGGTCGTGACCGAGTTTTCGCCGCTGCAGAGCGAGATCAAGCGATTGATCAAATCCTCCGGCCCGATGCCGGTGTGGCGCTACATGGAGCTGTGCCTGATGCATCCCCAGCACGGCTATTACGTCTCGCGCGACCCGCTAGGCCGCGAAGGCGATTTCACCACCGCGCCGGAAGTGAGCCAGATGTTCGGTGAACTTCTGGGCTTGTGGGCGGCCTCGGTGTGGAAGGCGATGGGTTCGCCCTCGCTGTTGCGGCTGATCGAGCTCGGACCCGGCCACGGCACCATGATGGCCGATGCAATGCGCGCGCTACGGGTGCTGCCCCCGCTCTATCAGACGCTGAGCGTGCACCTGATCGAGATCAATCCCGTGCTGCGCGAAAAGCAGAAGGCGACGCTGTCAAGCGTGCGCAACCTCGCCTGGCACCAAAGCATCGACGAGGTGCCGCATGGCCCGAGCGTCATCTTCGCCAACGAATATTTCGACGTGCTGCCGATCCACCAGGTGGTGAAGCGCGAAACCGGCTGGCACGAGCGCGTGGTCGAGCTCGAGGAGACCGGCAAGCTGGAGTTCGGCACGGCGGCCGATCCGATCCCGCGTTTTGAGGTGCTGCTGCCGCCCTTGGTGCGCGCCGCACCCATCGGCGCCGTGTTCGAGTGGCGGCCCGACGCCGAGATCATGAAGATCGCCAGCCGCGTGCGCGACCAGGACGGTGCCGCGCTGATCATCGACTACGGCCATTTGCGCAGCGATGCCGGCGACACCTTTCAAGCGATTGCCCGTCACAGTTTCACCGATCCATTGCGGGCGCCGGGACAGGCCGACGTCACCGCACATGTCGATTTCCAGGCGCTGGCGCGGGCGGCGGAAGATATTGGCGCGCGCGTGCATGGCCCGGTGACGCAGGGCGAGTTTCTGAAGCGGCTCGGTATCGAAACCCGCGCGGTGGCGCTGATGGCGAAAGCCAGCCACGAGGTTTCCGAGGACATTGCCAATGCACTGACGCGGCTGACCGCCGGCGGCCGCAGCGGCATGGGCTCGCTATTTAAGGTGATCGGTATTTCCGAGCCCAACCTCACCGCGCTGGCCGCCCTCGGCGAAGAGAAAGCGGGCTCCGCGTCATGATGTTGGGATCGTCGCTGCTTTCGGCCATTCCGGGCCTGCGCCACGCCTTCTTCACCCGCGAGGGCGGCGTATCGGGCGGCCTTTACCAAGGTCTCAACGGCGGGCTCGGCTCCAGCGACAATCCCGCCAACGTCCTCGAGAACCGCCGCCGCATGGCCGAGCGGATCGGCGTCCTGCCCGAGCATTTCCTGAGCGTGCATCAGGTGCATTCGCCTGATACCGTGGTCGCGACCGGACCGTGGCAAGGTGCGGCGCGACCGAAGGCCGACGCCATCGTCACGCGGAGCGAAGGACTCGCAATCGGCGTCACCGCGGCCGATTGCGGTCCGGTTCTTTTGGTCGATCCGGCCGCGCGCGTGATTGGCGCGGCGCATGCCGGGTGGAAGGGCGCGCTGACGGGAATTCTGGAATCGACCGTCGAAGCGATGGAAAGTCTCGGCGCCCAACGCAGCGGAATGGTCGCCGCGATCGGCCCCTTGATCCGCCAGGAAAGTTACGAGGTAAGCCACGAATTCGTCGAGCGCTTCATCGACGCCGATGCCGAGAACGCCGTGTTCTTCATTCCCGCTTCCCGCAACGGTCATTCGATGTTCGATCTCGCCGGCTTCATCCGGATGCGGCTGGAAAACGCCGGCGTCCTGATGATCGACGACCTCGGCATCGACACCTATTCCGACGAGCGCTTCTATAGCTATCGCCGATCGGTGCACCGGGGGGAACCGGATTACGGCCGCCACGTTCACGCGATTGCGCTGGAGCGTGAATAATCTCCGGCAGTGCTTTTGCGGCCCGGCACCGCCGCTCAGTCGCATCTCGCAAACCCACGGCGCTGCCTTACACGTGGCAAACACATCTCTTGCGCAATCGACCGACCACGTTCCGTCAGTCCGAAGGCCCTGATCGCATTGGCTGCGCTCTCCGCGCCGAGCGCCTGACCGGCGGCGAGCCGCGCGATGGTCAACCCCAACCCAAATTCCCCCTCACAAGTCCCCGATTTGTCGTTCCATCATCGTGCCCCGAAGTGTCCCAATTTGTTGCCTTTTCAAGGCAGGCCCGCGGAAACTGTTCGCCCCGCGCTGTGCCCTCCCTGCCCTAGACGTTAATGGATTTTAACGATATCGCAGAACGTGATGAGGGATGCGTCGACGACTTTTGCGAAGGTGAGCCGGATCGCGCTGCGCGCGTGCTTTGCCGCGTTCGTCGCAACCGTGGCCGGCGGGCTCGGCGGCTGCGCCAGCAGTGGTGGCAGCAGCGGCGCCTTCGCAATGGCAAGCCCCGGCGATAGCCCAACCGTTACGTTCGATTCGATCGACGGCCCGCCGCCGCAGGTGTTCGACCGCATGGTCAGTGTGCTCGACAGCGAAACCAAGATGCGCAATCTTGCGATCGTCTCGCGCGACGGCCAGGCCGCCTACCGCGTCCGCAGCTACCTGTCGGCCGAGGTGGTGCACGGTAAGGCCATGATCGCCTGGGTGTGGGATGTCTATGACCGCGACCAGCAGCGGGCGGTGCGCTTGTCCGGCGAGGAGGCCGCCGGCAAGGCCGGCCGCGACGCCTGGGCCGCGGCCGACGACATGGTGCTGCGGAAGATCGCGCAGGCCGGCCTGAGTGGCCTCGCCAGCATGATCAGCGGCACGCCGGACACCCAGCCCCCCGCCCCCACCTTGGGTAAACGCGGGCCCGCGGTGGCGAGCACCGAACCGCCCACTTCCGGGGCCTACCGCGTCAGCGCCCTCGGTTACACCGAGCATTAGGCAAATCACGGCAATCGCACCCATTTTGCCCGGGAAAACCGGGGGGACGGGTTGCCAGCCGCTCGGACTCCCTGATATTCCCTCCCTCGTCGAAAAGTGCCGGTTCTGCAGGGAAACCCGATATGCTGAACGTTGTCGCCAGCAAGACCCGGGGAGAAGCCTCGATGTCGGCCAAGAACGGCTCCATCAAGCTGGTTGCCGGCAATTCCAACCCGACGCTGGCGCAAGCCATCGCCAACGGGCTCGACCTGCCATTGACCAAGGCCGTGGTCCGGCGCTTCGCCGACATGGAGATTTTCGTCGAAATCCAGGAAAACGTCCGCGGCTCGGATGCCTTCATCATCCAGTCCACCTCGTTTCCGGCCAACGACCATCTGATGGAGCTTCTGATCATCACCGACGCGCTGCGCCGGTCGTCGGCGCGCCGCATCACGGCGGTGATCCCCTATTTCGGCTATGCCAGGCAGGATCGCAAATCCGGCTCGCGCACGCCGATCTCGGCCAAGCTGGTCGCCAACCTGATCACGCAGGCCGGCGTCGACCGCGTCATGACGCTCGACCTGCATGCGGGGCAGATCCAGGGCTTCTTCGATATTCCGACCGACAATCTCTACGCCTCGCCGGTGATGGTGCGCGACATCCGCGAGCGCTTCGACCTCACCAAGGTGATGGTGGTGTCGCCCGACGTCGGCGGCGTGGTCCGCGCGCGCGGGCTTGCCAAACGCATCAACACCCCGCTCGCCATCATCGACAAGCGCCGCGAACGCCCCGGCGAATCCGAGGTCATGAACGTGATCGGCGACGCCGCCGGATACACCTGCATCCTGATCGACGACCTCGTCGACTCCGGCGGCACGCTGGTGAACGCCGCCGACGCGCTGCTCGCCAACGGCGCCAAGGACGTCTACGCCTATATCAGCCACGGCGTCTTGTCCGGCGGCGCGGTGGCCCGCATCACCTCCTCGCGGCTGAAGGAATTGGTCATCACCAACTCGATCCAGCCGACCGAAGCGGTGCGTAATGCCGCCAACATCCGCACGCTCCCGATCGCCACCCTGATCGCGGAAGCGATCAGCCGCACCGCGGCGGAAGAGTCGGTGTCGAGCCTGTTTGATTGATCTTCGTAGGGTGGGCAAAGGTGCACTTGCGCCGTGCCCACCATTTTTATTCGGACGGTGGGCACGCTTCCGCCTTCGCTCTTCGAGCTACGGCGGACAAGGCGCTTTGCCCACCCTACGGCTCACACAACAAATCAATCAAACCCCGGCCGCGGCACCAGGTTCATCAGCGTTCGCACATAACCGCCGTCGACCGTGATCTCATCAACGGTCACATAGGATGAGCGGTCGCTGGCCAGGAACAGCACGGCTTCCGCGATGTCCTGCGGCATGCCGACCCGTCGCGCCGGCGTCACCGCGGCGCGGCGCTCGGTGACGCCGGGCGTGTCGTAAAAGGACTGGCTCATCGGCGTGATCACCATGCCGGGGCTGACGACATTGCTGCGGATGCCCACAGGCCCCCATTCGCTTGCAAGCTGGCGCGACAGCATCACGACGCCCGCCTTGCTGACGCTGTAGGCGCCGCTCCGCCCTTGCGCGTGGCTGCCGGCGATCGAGGCGATATGGACGAGGCTGCCGCGCCCGAGCGCGCGCATCTGCCGGCCGAAAATCTGCGCGCAGAGGAAATAGCCGGTGAGGTTGACGGAGAGAACCGCGTTCCACTCCGCAAGCGCCAGCGTGTCGAGCCCGCCGGGCCGCAACACGGCGGCCGTGTTGACGAGCACGCCGCAGGGTCCGAGTGATTTCTCGATCGTGCCGGAGGCCGCCATAATGCTTTCGGTGCTGGTGGCGTCGCAGCGTTCCACCGCATGGCTGCCGCCGATCTCGTGCAATTCACCGCGCGTGCGCTCCAGGCCGCGTTCGTCGCGATCGATCGCGGCCACGCGCGCGCCGGCCTGCGCAAGACTGACCGCGACGGCGCGGCCGATGCCGCCGCCCCCGCCGGTCACCACGCAGATGCGGCCGGACAGGCCGAGCCAATCGGATGAAAGTTGGGATGTCATGTCCGCCTCATGGTTCATTCGGGCTACCGAGACCAGCGTACGCCGATCTGCGTTTAAAACAGCCGCATTGTGCGCATACTGCCTTGCGATCTCACCGCGCAAACGCGCGCCCGATGATGACTGACGTGAGAGCACAACGCCTCGCAAACAAAAAACGTCATACCGCGCGCGTGCGGGTATCCAGTACGCCGAGGCTTTTCGATTCAATCACGGATGTCTCTGGAATACTGGTTCACTCGTCGGAGCCGCCATCCGGCCGGACCGGTTGGCGGGTGATGACGGATGCTGCGTAGCAAGAGTGGGCAAAGCGAAGGCGTGCCCACCATTCAGGATGAGACTGCCGATGGATGGTGGGCGCGGCACAAGCGCGCCTTTGCGTGCCCTACGGAGTCAATTTGTGATTTGGACAATCGGCGAAGCGAAATATTTTTCGCGTGAGGGCTCGACTGGAAGCTGGACTGGCCGACAAACTGTCCGCCTCGCTTCGATTGGGTTGGAATTGTTTGTTTGAGAAACAGAATACAAGCTCAGAAAGTTACTGACACGACGCAAAAGCTAGGGCAGCGAAAATGGCTGAGACGGTAGAGCAGGATAACATGCTCATCGACTGGGATGTCGAGATCGTTATGGACGACGGCCTGGCGTTGCGCGCAGACGTGTTCCGGCCGAAGGCGGAAGGAAATTGGCCGGTTCTGCTCACGTATGGTCCGTACGCAAAGGGGCTCGCTTTTCAGAATGGCTACCCGAGTGCCTGGCAAAGCATGATCGCCAACCATCCTGACGTTGCTTATGGCTCAACCAACAAATATCAGAATTGGGAAGTGGTCGACCCGGAAAAGTGGGTGCCTTACGGCTATGTCTGTGTGCGGGTCGACTCGCGCGGAACCGGACGGTCGCCCGGACACGTCGATCATTTTTCTCCGCGGGAGACGCGCGACCTTTATGGATGCATCGAATGGGCCGGCGTCCAGGCCTGGTCAAACGGCCGTGTCGGTCTCAATGGCATTTCCTATTACGCTATCAACCAGTGGCAGGTGGCTTCCCAGCAGCCGCCCCATCTGCAGGCTATGTGTATCTGGGAAGGTGCGGCCGACTGGTATCGCGACATGACCCACCATGGCGGCATTCTTTCGACGTTCTGGGCAAACTGGTACGACATGCAGGTGAAGACCGTACAGTACGGTTTGGGGGAAAGAGGGCCTCGCAGCAAAGTTACCGCTGCACCGGTCTGCGGCGACGAGACAATGTCAGACGACGAATTGGCGCGCAACCGGTCGAATTTCGGGGATGACATTCTCGCTCATCCTCTCGACGATGATTACCACAAAGCGCGCTCGCCAAACTGGGACAAGGTAACGGTGCCATTTCTGTCAGCAGCAAATTGGGGTGGCCAAGGCTTGCACCCGCGAGGAAATTTCGAAGGTTATATTCGGGCTACATCAACGGAAAAGTGGCTGGAGTGCCACGGCCTGGAGCATTGGACGCATTTCTACACCGACTACGGGCGCGAGTTGCAGAAGAGATTCTTCGATTTCTACCTCAAAGGCGAAGCCAACGATTGGGCTCAACAGCCGAAAGTTCAACTGCAGGTCCGCCACATCGATCGTTTCGTCAAGCGGCATGAAACCGACTGGCCGCTGCCGTCCACGGTTTGGACCAGGTTTTACCTTGACCCCAGGGATCAGACCCTTTCCGTGCAGCCGCCCGCTGAGGACGCGGAGATCAGCTTCGCGGCGATGGGTGACGGACTGACTTTCATCTCCAGACCATTCACGGAAGACACCGAAGTCACCGGGCCGCTCGCGGCGGGCCTGCGGATTTCGTCCAGCACCGAGGACGCCGATATATTTCTTGTCTTCCGGGTTTTTGGTCCGGACCTGCGCGAGGTGACCTTTGCAGGCGCGATTGATCCGCACACGCCTGTGGCACAGGGTTGGCTGCGCGCGTCTCACCGCAAGCTTGATGAAACATTGTCTCGACCGTACCGTCCTTACCATACCCATGATGGGGTACAGCGGTTGCAGCCAGGCATTCCCGTTGATCTGGCAATCGAGATATGGCCGACATCGATCGTGGTCCCAAGAGGATACCGTATCGCACTGACTATTCGCGGAAAAGACTACGAGTGGCAGGCAACGACGGGCGCGAAACTGTCCAATTTCAAGAACGAGTTGCGCGGATGTGGACCGTTTCTACACGATGATCCCCGCGATCGACCGCACCGGTTGTTCGCGGGAACGACCACGCTTCATATCGACAGAACGGGCTTCACCCACATCCTGGTTCCGATTATCCCAAGTCGCTAGGGCATGATCCGGACCCGGCGGGCCGCGTTAGCGCAAAGTGGATACCGATTTTCCGAAAAGATCATGCTCAAACAAAGAAGATTTGAACGCCTGTTATTGCGCCCGATACTCGATTGTCGAATACTGGCCGGCAGCAACGGGAGCGCGGCGCCGCCGATCGATGACGGCCGGCGCGGCGATGCACTAGAACACGACGAGCGCTGACGCTCATGGAGGAAAACTGATGTCATTCTACCGAGGCATGACCTGCGAGAACGTGACCATCAACGGCGACCAGGGAACACCGATCACCGCTTACGTCGCCAAGCCATCCAGTCCGGGCCCCTTTCCCGGCGTGGTGCTGGTCCACCATCTGCCGGGCTGGAGCGAATTCTACATCGAGACGACGCGCCGCTTCGCGCATCACGGCTATCTCGCGATCTGCGCCAACCTCTATGAGCGTGCGGGCGAGGGCAATCCCGACGACGTCGCCGCCAAGGTGCGCGCCGATGGCGGCATTCCCGACGCCCAGATGGTCGGCGATACCGAGGCCGCCGTGAAGTGGATGCGCGCGCAGCCCAACCATAACGGCAAGGTCGGTCTATTCGGCTCGTGCTCGGGCGGCCGGCATGCCTTCATCTATGCCTGCCAGCGCGGGGATGTCGACGCCTGCGCCGAGCTCTGGGGCGGCCGCGTGGTGATGGGCAAGGAGGAGCTCAATGCCAAGACGCCGGTCGCGCCGATCGAGATGACGAAGGACCTCTGCTGCCCGCTCATCGGCATCTTCGGCAATGACGACCGCGCGCCGAGCCCCGAGCAGGTGAACCAGCACGAGGGCGAGCTCAAGAAGCACGGCAAGACGCACGAGTTTTATCGCTACGACGGTGCCGGCCACGGCATCTGGTACTGGCACCGGCCGCTTTATCGGCCCGAGCAGGCCATGGACGGCTGGAGCAAGGTGTTCGCCTTCTTCGGCAAGCATCTGGCGAAGTAGGAGGCGATGGAACATGTGCACGTCCATCATCGAGATCGCGCGTGCCGAGGGCATGGCCAAGCGCGGGGACGAGTGGTTCCCGCTGACGCAAGCCGTGGTCGCCTATGACCACGCGCGCCATGCGCCGCTGGGCGACGTCATCACGCTCGACTTCATCAACACGAACCTCGAACCCGGGGCGCGCGCTGGAATTGAGCTGACGCTGGAGACAGCCAAGGAGCTGCGCGCCGCCCTTGACCGGGCGATTGCCGCCGCCGAGTTCGAAGAGGCGGAAGTGAGGGGCAAGGGCGCAGCCTCGAGCCTCGTTCGGGCCGCGTGACACGCGAGACAAGCCGGCCGACCATGGGAGACGCTGGGATCGTCTGCTTTTCGGCGGCTGCGGGAGCCCGAGGGTGACCAGGCGTTGCGCTGCGATTGCGGCGCCGTCCGGGGTGACGTTCCCGGCCAAAACACGCGCGCGGGCGGCGACCGCCGGGTCCAGCAGCTCGTGCAGGGCGGACGCCAGCGTGTCGGTGCTCAGCCCTGCGAACAGCGCCACCGTCCCGATGCCAAGGTCACGAATGCGCAGGCGCCAGTAGAACTGGTCGCTGAACATCGGCACCGCGACCTGCGCCGCGCCTGCCCGCGCGGCGGCGGTCGTCGTACCGGCTCCGCCGTGGTGCACGATGGCGGCGACCCGGGGGAAAAGCGCCTGCTTATTGACGTCGCCGATCGCGATGCAGTCCGGCCTGTCGTCGATCAACTCAAGATCAGCCCAGCCCTGCGACAGGATCACGCGCCGGCCTGTGGCCCGCGTCGCGTCGATCAGTGTGCGGCTGGCACTCTCGACAGCGGGCATGCTTCCGAACCCTACATAGACGGGCGGTTCGCCGTCATCGAGGAACGCCTCCAGCTCCGGCGCCAGCGGGCTGGTGTCCGGCAGGATCCACGCGCCGGTCTGCATGACGCGTAATCCGGACGTCGACGGTGCCGGCGCCAGCGTCGCGTCGGCGGCTAGCGCTAGCCACGGACGGTCGGTGAGGATGTGTCCGAGCACGTCATCCACCGGTGCCAAACTCGGGCGCGCCCGGTTCGCGTTCACGCGTTCGAGCGATCGCTCGTTCCAAGTGCGTCGGGCACCTTCCCACATCCACAGATTTCCGGCCGGCCCCTCCGACTCCCCCGCGTGTCCCGGCGGCGCGAGGTCCGGGGTCGGCAGTGAGACCGGTGCGTACACCGCGATGACATACGGGATTTCGCGCAGCTCCGCGACCGACCGGCCGCGTATTGGTGGGCGCCGCCGCCGACGATCAGGTCGCAGCCGTCAGCGGCTGACCCGATCGCGTCGAACTGGTCAGTGATAAGGTCAAGGATGACGGCGGGAGCCGCCGATCCGGCGCCGGCGCGCGGAGCCCGCATCTGGATCCCGATCGGCCTCACCTCGAACCCCAGTCCGGCGACCCAGTCAATGAAGTTCGGCGGAACTCACATCCGCACCTTGTGCCCGAGCTCACGCACCTCCAGAGCTAGCGCCACCACCGGCTGCAAGTCTCCCCGCGTCCCTACCGAAGAAATGAGCATGCGCATTGTTTCAGTCCCTCGTCTGCCAAGGGCTCGGAAAGTTACGCGCAAAACGCGGCCGGCCAATTTTTGAACTTTTTTATTTTGACCCCAATTCTTAAAGACGAGAGGATGATTGACGCATTGTCGGCAACTGGCAACGTCCGCGCCAGGCAACGTGCACCATTCCAGCTCGTTTGGGGCGCTCGCTACCTCAACATTCCCGCCAACATCGTCGCGAGCTTCTTGCACCCTTCGGCGTTCAAATGACGTTGGTCCGGCAGCGCCATGCCCGGTTGCTTCAGGACCGATATATAAAGTGCCATCGCATCGATGATCCTGATGCCCCGCACCCTTATTTTGCGCTTGATCGCCGCAATGTTCGCAGGGGCCTCGGTGGCGCCGGCGATGTTTCTGCGCGCGTCATTGGCTCCATTGATGGCCAGGATGACGATCCTGGTGCCATCCGGAATAGCGCTATCAACGCGCGCCAGCTCTTCGCCGGTGGTTTCCCCGTTAATTCCGGCATTGATCACATGAACCTGAGAGCCTCTCGCACTCAGCATGCTCTCCAGCACGGCCGGCCACATTTCATTCTCGGCGACGTGCCCACGAACCGCACTATGGCCGAGCGCCACGATTTGCGCCGAAGCAGAACCGGTCGAGGCAAGAATGATGCTGGCAACGGCCAGCAAGAAGACGCTCACCTTCGAACACATCATCTCGGTTCCTTCAATCCAGGCTCCAGTTCAACTTGGATTTGGCCGCGGGGTCAAAGTCAAGATCGAGAGCCGTCGCAAGTAGCCGCATCAGCCAACAGGTCGCGCGAATGCGCGCCCGATGATAAACTCCGCGATATGGGAGCGGCGCAGAGCAGAACTATTTCGGCGATTGCAGCACTACCCCGTAGCGCCCGTAGATTCGCTCGATCGTCCCATCGGCGCGCAACCGCTCGAGAGCGCCCTCGATGGCGTCGCGCAGCTTGTCGTCCGGTCGGACCATGCCGACGGCGACATTCCAGTTGAGGTTCGCCTCGCTCTCGTCGGGAGGGAGGATGCGGACCGCCTTGTCCGGATGCGTCAGATTGAAATAGGCGGCCATGGTCGGCGTGACGGCGGCTGCGTCGATCTCATGGTTCGCCAGGGCTTCGAGGCTGTCGACTTCGAAGCCGAAGGTCGATGTCGGCACATGACGCTGACTGATGACCATCGCCGCGACCGAGCCCACCTGGACCCCGACCTTGGTATTGGCGTCAAGGCTCTTGAACGACGTGAGCTTGCTCGCCGACGGCACGGCAAGCGCGACGCCCGTGCGGTAATACGGTTTGGAGATCGCGAGACGGGTCTCGCCTTGCGCCTCGCGATCGGCGATGACATCAAGGACAATGTCGCAACCCGCGCTGCGCATCTGGTACTGGGTGATGATCCAGTCGAGCCTCAGCGTAACGCCGAGCTCGCGCGCCAGGGCCTGCCCCAACTCGACCTGGAAGCCGGGAGGATTGCCCGCCTTGCTCGCGAACGGCAGCGAATTGGGATGGGCGCAAAGCCCGATCGTACCGAATTCACGAATCGTACTGAGAGGCCGGCCCTGTGCAGGGCCCGTCAGCCCAATGATGCCGGCGACCATGAGAGGGAGAATTGCTTTCATGCCGTGCTCGCGGATTTCGGATGGATCGTCTTCATCCCTCATGCGGCTTCAATGCCCGGATGTATTTGATGATGTCGTCGATTTGCGCGTCGCTGAACGAGGCGCCGAACGCCGGCATGGCGCCGTTCTTGCCGGTCTTGATGCGGTTGCGCAGAAAGTCGTCGTCTCGGGGCGAGTTCATGAGCTGCGGCCCCCTGCCGGCGGCGCGGCCGCCATCGGAATGGCAAAAGCCGCAGGTTGATGCAAAGAGCTGTCCGACATCGAATGGTGCGTTATCCGGCGCAGGAGGTGCGGCAGGCTGCTGCGCGGCAGCCGGGACGGCAAAGGCCGATGACGCAGCCAACACCGCCGCCTGCAACGCGGTGCCGTTCAATTTCAATTTCATCACACGCAAGTCCAGTTACCTGAAGCCAAGATCAGTCCGTTCGAACGCACGGGGAGCGGGCTTGCACCCGCTCCCCGGCACCGCATTGGATCAGCCTATTTCAGGCTGTAGACGATGAGCGCGCCGTCATCCCTCGGCATGCTCTTGAAGACCCCGCCGAAGTTCGCGGCGTAATCGTCCGACAGCATGCCGCCAAAGCCGGCGGTCATGGCGATATATTGCTTGCCGCCGACGGAGTAGCTGACGATGCCACCCTGGTGCCCGGTGCCGTTGTTGTGGTTCCACAGCTCGGTACCGTTCTCGGCATCGTAGGCGTGAACGACGCCGCGGGCGTCAGGCACGAACACAAGATTGCCCGCGGTCGACAGCACGCTCGCAATCGGCGGTTCGGGATAGCGAACCTCCCACTTCTTGGCCCCGGTCACCGGGTCGCGCGCGTCGAGATGGCCATAGATCTCGCCGCCGGGAGGAGGCGCCATCTTGAAATCGGCGCCGATGTTGAGCTGGACCTGTGGCGCGACTACCGGAGTCGTCTTCTGGACCTCGAGCGTCATGCACCATTCCTGCCCGATCTTGTAGTAGAGGCCCGTCTTCGGGCTGTACGAACCGCCGTTCCAGCTGATGCCGCCACCAATGTAGGGGCACAGCGGCGGCGACTCGACTTTTCCCGCAGAGAAGTCGCGGCGGCCGATCAACTCGCCGGTCTTGGGATCGATACTCTTGACGAAATTGATGTTCTCAACGAGCCGCCAGACGTTCTTCAGTCCGAGATTGCGATCGTAGACGAACACGAAGCCGCTCTTGTTGGGATGCACCACGAGCTTTTGCCCGTCGCGATCGAGCATCAGGAACTCGCCGACCGCGCTGTCGAAATCCCAGGCGTCGTGCGGCAGCTCCTGATAGTAGGATTTCAGCTTGCCGGTATCCACATCAAGCGCGATCACCGAGGTGGTATAGAGATTGTTTCCCGGGCGGGCGCCCTGCGTCTTGAAGTCGGCGCCCGACCAATCGTAGAGCGGCGCCGGATTGGCGGTGCCCCAGAGGATCGTGTTGTTCTCGGAGTTGTAGGTGCCCGGCATCCAGCCACCGCCACCACCCGTGCGCCAGGAGTTGTTGCCCCAGGTCTTCATGGCCTCGTCGGTGCCGGCGACGGTGAGGAATTCCCATTTCTTCTTTCCTGTCGCGGCATCAACACCGAAGATCGGGCCGCGGCCCGGCCATTCGCCACCCTGCGAGCCGATCACCACCGTGCCCTTGGCGTAAAGCGGCGCGCCGGTGAAGCCGACCGTCAGCTTCTGGGAATCGACCAGCTTGGTGTCCCACAGCAGCTTCCCGCTCTTCATGTCCAGCGCGATGAGCCGGCCGTCCATCGTGCCGACATAGACCTTGCCGTCGCCGATCGCGACGCCGCGATTGTAGGGCGAGTGGGTCTGCCGGGCGATCAACGCTTCGTCCAGCTCCGGGAAATACGACCAGATCACCTCGCCGGTGGCGCCGTTCAGCGCAAAAGTCCGGCTGTAGGAGCCCGTGTAGTAGAGTACGCCGTCGGCCACGAGCGGCATGGACTGCAGGCCGCGGGTGGATCGTCCGGGAATATGGATCCAGGCGACGCCCAGATTGGCGACGTTGCTTGGGTTGATCTGCGCGAGCGGACTGTAGTGATAGGACTTGTAGGAACCATGGTAGGTCAGCCAGTCATTCTGGCCGCCGGCGTCGATGCGCGCGGTGTCCACCGATTGGGCGAACGCCGGCGATGCAGCGAGCGCCACACCGATGGCAAGCGCAACGGATGTGGCGAGACGTTTAGGTTGCTTCTTCATGGGGCATTTCCTCCAATATGCATTTTGTTTTGTGGTTACTGCAGTGCAACGTTCGCTTCACCCGATCGCTTGTCGGTACTTTTTTGTGCGCCGCGTGAGGGAATTTCGACAGGCCGAGTAACGGTCACAGCCTAACCGCATTTGTTTGTCCGCACTGTGAACGCCCAAAAAATGATTACCTCCTATGCGCGGTCCCCATGCATGTTCAGTCGCAGCGTCGAACGCCGCTAAAAGCCAAATGAATCAGTGGATGGCGTTGCGGTGGCCCTTGGGGAAGAGTCTCGGCGCGCGCAACTGATGTCGCGCGTGATATGTCAACCAAGCTGTCCAATGGGCCGATCAATGAAAAAAAATAAGACTGCGGGTCAATCGTGATGGAGGTGCACGATCGATCAACGCCATGCAATGTCATTTCCTGGCAGATCTCGTTGCAAATCGGGTTGCGTCGGCGCGGATGCGCTTGCGACACACCGCGAAGCCGGACCGGGTGAACTCGCTGCTCGCGCGTCGATGTATTAGAGTTGTCGCCCGCGCTCAGTCCAAGGCGACGTAAATGGTAATTCGTGCTCCCTCGCGTATCCGCGTCCTTTTCGCAGGTGCAATAGTTTCGGCGGCAATACTTTCGGTGATGTGCGCGTTTCCTGCCGTTGCGCAAGCGGCCTCGCCGGCGCCCGACCAAGTGTCCCTCAGCGAGTCGACGATGACGTGGAGCACTGTCAAGTACGCCACCGATGCGGAGAGCGGACTGGTCAGCGGGTCGCTCGACAAGAAGACCATCGTCGATCGCACGTTTCGGACCTACGTGCTCGAAAATCATTATCTGAAGGTCACGCTCCTGCCCGAATTTGGCGGGCGCATTCTTTCCATCATTTACAAGCCGACCGGCCACGAACAACTTTATCGCAGCGAAGTCGGCGTGCCCTACGGGATCAAGGCCGGCAATTTCTATTACGACTGGCTGATGGTGTATGGCGGCATCTTCCCCACGTTCCCGGATGCCGAACACGGCAAGACGTGGCTGAAGCCGTGGGACTTCAAGGTGGTGAAGGAGAGTAGAGGCGAAGTGACGGTGTCGATGTCGTTGAAAGACGATTTCGCATATGCCGCGGCACCGAAGAAGTTCAGGTCGGGCTCGACGGGCATCGAAGCGACTACCTATGTCACGCTGAAAGCCGATCGCGCCGCGCTCGATGCGCGCGTGGTGCTGAAAAATCCGCAACCCGAGACGATCGAGTACGAGTACTGGACCTGCACGACGCTCGCGCCGGGATCGGACCCGAAAAATCCCAAGACGACCGGCGGCGCCGAAATCATCGCGCCGATCGCGGCCTACACCACGCCAGACTGGTCGGCCAATCTGTCCAAGGGCGACACCAGTGCAGGCGCGGGCAGGAGCCGTTTCGAAAAACTGCGCTACTTCAAGAACTGGCCGACGATGGGCATCGCCTACGCGGCGCCCGATATGGGGGCTGCGAATTTCTGGGGCGTGATCAACCACGACAACGACGAGGGGATCATCCGCATCGCCGACAATACGGTCACGCCGGGATTGAAAATGTGGACGTGGGGATTTCCGTCGTTCACGAACGAAACCGACGCACGCAAGGACCCGAACGAAGCGCAGCCTTACGTCGAATTGTGGGCGGGCGTGTCGGACCAGTTTTTCCACAGCGCCAGGTTTCCCGCACTGGGCGAAGTGTCCATACCGGAAACCTACAGCCCGACCGTCGGCATGAGCAACGTGACGGATGCGAACGAGAACATCCTGATCAATCTGGTGGCCCAGGGTGCGAGCGTGAATCTTCAGTTCTTCAGCATCGAACCGGCGACGCCGTTGCGTGTAACGTTGAAACGCGGCGACGCGATATTGTTCGACGACGCCGTGAAAGCCGACCCGAAAAACGGAAATCGCATTTCCGCGACGATTCCTGCAGGCGGCAGCGGCGAACAGGTACAGCTGACCATCAGGACCGCGGAAGGCAGGGAGCTGATCGCGGCCGAGACAAAAATAAAATAAATTCTTGCCGACCGCGGGCGGTTGGCCCGGATTGATGGCCCATCGATCTCAAAGAGGGACTTCACGCCGCGAACGCCGCTTGACCCGGCCCCTGGGACTGCCCCGATAAGGACAGCGGTCAGCCACAACGAGGTGATTCGTGAACGCTTCCGCCCAATTCCTCAACCCCTCCGCAGCCGCTCGGCGGCTCGGCGTCTCCGCAAAGGCTCTGCGGCTCTATGAGCAACACGGCCTGATAACCCCCGGCCGCACCGCGGCTGGGTGGCGGGCCTATGGTCCCGACGAGATGGCGCGCGCCGCCCAGATCGTCACCCTGCGCGCGCTCGGACTGAGCCTCGCCCAGATCGCGCGGGTGCTCGGAGACGATCCGAAAGGCCTGGAGCCGGCCCTGGCCGCGCACCAGGCAACGCTGGAGGTGCGGATGCGCCAGCTCGCCGGCGCGGTCGAGAAGGTCCGTGACATCAGGGCCGGTCTTGCGCAGGGCAAATCCCCGACAGCGAACGAACTGGTGCGCCTGCTGCGACCGGCCACCGAGTTGAGCGTCGCCTTCGATCTTCCCTGGCCGTGGGGCGGCGAACGGTTCGAACTGAGCGGCGTGCGGCCGCTGAATTATATTATCGGTCCGTTGGGCAGCGGCAAGACACGGTTGGCCAAGCGTCTGGCTGAAACCTTGCCTGCGGCGGTCTTCCTTGGCCTCGATCGATTGGAGCACGGCGGCGCGGCGGCGCGGGCGCAACTGGACGCCGACCCGGCACTCCAGTCCCGGGTCGAACAGACCATGGCCTGGCTCGTCGAAGACGGTGCTGCGGCCTCGGATGCGCTCATGGCCCTTCTGGTCGGACTGGAATCCGAAGGCGCGGCCGTCGTGGTTGTCGACATGGTGGAACAGGGGCTGGACCAGGCCGCCCAGCAGGCCGTGATCGCTCACCTGCGCCGCCGCGGGCCCGGCGCACAGCTGCTGTTCCTGCTCACGCGCTCTTGCGCGATCCTCGACCTGACCGCGGTGGGTACCGACGAGGCGATCATTTTCTGTCCCGCCAATCACAGCCCCCCGATCAGTGTCGCCCCGCATCCCGGCGCGAGAGGCTACGAGGGGGTCGCCACCTGTCTGGCCTCGCCCGAAGTGCGGGCGCGCACGGAAGGCGTCATCGCGTGGAGACCCCCGGGTGGCGTCGTGCTGGCGTGAGGCCGCTTCGGCTCCTCGCAATCAAGAGCCGTAGGACTTCAGTGACAGCCGGATATAGTCGGCAAAGCGGGGGAATCTGCGAGGCCCGATTTACCGCCAGTTAACCATAAGCTCGTAACAGGTTAGAGCAATCTGCTTCCAGCTTTCGGAGGACGAGCTTATGGTTTCAGCCGTCGGCAATAGCCCAAGCGTACTGGCTCCGTCGCAATCGCAAGCGCAGTCGCAATCCAATTCTTCTTCCCCAGGCGTGTCATTCCAGCAAGCCGTCGATCAATATACGCAAACGAGCGGGGTCGGCGGCACCTCCAGTGGAACGAATCCGTCGCAAACGCTGAGCAGCGACCTCATGTCGTCTTTGCTCCAAATGCAGATGTAGGGCGGGTTAGGCGTTCGAAAAACGCGTCTTCGGCAGCATAATCGAAGTGCTCATAGGAATATCTGGCGAGACCAGGAAATGCCTCTCGCCAATTCGACGGCGCCGTGCGCATCAGCCAGTCGCAGGTCGCCTTGCTCGCCTCTTGATAGGTTGAAACGGGCCGATAGCCCAATGCGACGGCCGCGCCGATATCGAGCGTGAAAGGTGCAGGAATTGACCAGGGACTAGCGCCGATCGTCGGCGGATAACTATTGTCATTGACAGGCAGGAACTCTCCTCGAAAGTCGAGGTGGGTTGCTATCGCCGCGGCTATTTCAGCAACGGTCATTGCGGCTGGATCGGCGGCATTCAGGATGCGCGTGCCGGGATTTTGCAACGCGGTGCAAGCCAAGGCCGCGATGTTGACGGTCGCCGAGGTGTGAAAACGGCTCTCACCACGATAGGCGAGCGGGATAGCGCTTCGCCCATCGAGCATTCTCTTGACGAACCACCATTCGCGCGGGTGAACCGAATGCGGCCCGTGGATGGCGCACGGCCGCGACACGGTCACCGGCTGCCTGGCATGATCCAGGAGCTGCCGCTCCAGCGCGATCTTCCGGGTCGAGTAGGTTTCGGGACCGGGGTCGACAGTGGGCTGGGTTTCCTTGAGCGGCGACGGAAAGTCCGGAAAGCCGCCCTTGCGAGCCTTATCAAGCGTCCGGCCTGCCGGATCGCGATAGACGCTGGACGATGAAATGACAACGAACGAACCTACGCCGGGCTCGATCTCGAGCAACTGATTGGCATGATCAGCCGCATAGGCGATGGTGTCGATGACGGCATCCGCGCCAGAACGAGCGCGCCCGCCAAGGCACCCGGCTGATCGCGGTCAAGCACCGCAAGCCTTGCCCCTCTCGCGATCAAATCATCGGAAAGGGCGCGATGTCCCCGATGGGACACGGTAACGTCCCATCCCTTCCTGAGAAGTTGATCTGTAACCGCGCGGCCGATCTGACCCGTTCCGCCGATGATGAAAGCGCGCATCGGGTGCCTCCTCAAATTGAGCCAAATGGCGGGTCTTATTAATATTACTCCTTAACTAATCATTAATTATGGGTTTGCGGGCACCAAAGGCCCGGCCTAGCGTTCCCTGGAGGGCTACCCAGTAACCAACGAGTTGGTGCCTGCCATGACATATAGAAAGTATGGGGTGCTTGTCGCGCCTCTGAGCGCAGTTGCGCTGCTGCTTGCCGCGAACGAGACATTCGCCCGGTCGGGAGCGTCTCGTGGCGGGTTTAGTTCGACGCATTCGATTTCCCATCCCTCGGTGGCCCAGTCGTTCCGGCATCACCGCAGAAACAATAGTGGGACCTTCTGGCCGGCCGTCGGGGCCTACGACTACGGGCCGTCGAATGCCGAACCCCTGGTAGATGGCACGCAACCAACATCAGGCGATATCCACACCACGTATACCTATGACGTTCCCTGGGATTGGGCGCATCGATATCCGCCGGCCGTCACACCTTCCGATCGACCCTATGTGTCGAGCTGCCCCACCGAGGCCGTCACGGTTCCCGGGCGTGACGGCACCGAGAAAACGGTCAATGTCACGCGGTGCTACTAGGGCCGTAGGTTAGTCTCACCACGTCATTAGACCCTCATGGTGAGGAGGCGCATTTGCGCCGGCTCCAGATAACGCTTTGCGTCGCTCGGAGAACCATGAGGCCCCGGCGCACTTCTCGGCCTCGTCCTTCGAGACGCTCGCTCGCGCAAGCTCCTCAGGATGAAGGGAAAAAGCCGGTTATGACGCAGCAAGTTCTGCAGGGTGGGCAAAGGCGCGCTTGCGCCGTGCCCACCAATTCTCGTGACGATGGTGGGCACGCTGCGCTTTGCCCTCCCTGCGGTGCTACGGTGCCGAGCACGTAGCGCCATCAGCCCCCAAGCCCCCCGCCGCACACATATTTTTGTCGTGACAGCCCGCGATCTATGACAGAATTATTACGGCCAAATGTCAGTTCGATTACACGCGGAGCGGTTGATGGGCTTGGAATGGCGGGCGCGGTCAAACTTACGGTCAAACTCCCTGGCCTGGTCAAATCCGCTGGCCTGGTGGTGGAGCCTGCTGACCCTGGTCAGCGGCGCAAATATCGCGATCTGGTTCCTGCTGTACCACCAGCTTCACGAACAGCCGACCAGCAGTCTCGCCAGCACGTCCGGCATCGAGCTCATGCTCCTGCTCTGTGCGGCCTACGTTTTCGGCTGCGCATTCAGGTCGTTCCTTCCGCGCGCGGATGTTCAGCGGATCTGCCTGTTCGATACCTGGCTGTCGAGCGTTGTCGTCGGCCGGTCGGTGGCAACAGTCGCCGAGATCTGCTTCGCGGCGCAGTGGGCGATCATGTTGTACCAGCTGGGCACGACGACGGGAGCGAACACCACCTTGAACGCCGCGTGGGTGATCGTGCCGTTGATCCTGATCGCGGAATGCTTCTCATGGTATGCGGTGCTGACCACCCACTATCTGGGCAACGCCATCGAAAATTCGATCTGGGCCGTTGCCTTCTTTGTCGTTGGGATTGGCCTTTGCCGGCTGCTGCCGGAGTTCGATGGTCTGGTTCGCATTGTCCTCGCCGGTACGATCGTCGGGATTGCAGGCTATCTGGCGTTTCTCATGACCCTCGACGTCCCGATGTATCTGAGCCGATGGCGGGCCGAGGCCGCAGATGGCGGCAAGCGTCTCAGACCGCTCGAGGGTCTGCGTGACGTGAGCATGCGTTGGGTCGTGACGCACGATTTTGACGAGTGGAAGGACGAGATTGCTTGGATGTCGCTTTATTTCAGCGCGGCGGTCTGGGCCAGCCTCGCGCTGTGCGTTTGCTATTCGCTCGAGGATCATCTGCCGCGCTATCGCACCGAAGCAACCGTTGCAAGCCGGCCGTCGGACGCGTGGGCCGTGGTCAGCAAGCAGCACCCGGTCATGGCGCGCCACGGCGTGGATTTATGAATTCACACTTTAGGTCCCCTTCCCCGCCGCGCGCTGCCCACGCCTGCGCTCCACCGTGATCTCCGCCAAAATCGACATCGCGATTTCCTCTGGCGTGATGGCGCCGAGGTCGAGGCCGGCGGGGGCCTTGACGCGGTCGATGGCTGAGGCGTCGAGGCCTTCCGCGATCAGCTTTTCGCGCAGTGCCGTCATCTTGCGGCGGCTGCCGACGAAGGCGTGGTAGTTAGCTTCCATCGATAGTGCGGCGCGCAGGGCGGCTTCGTCGCCCTTGCCCTGGGTCGAGACCACGACGAAACGTTTTGCCGGGTGCAATTCGTCGAGCCGAAAACTGTCGATCAGCATGTCGGCGTCAGGCGCGACAACGAGATCGGCCGCGGGTGCCGCAACCGTCACGTGATAGCCGAGCTGGCGCGCTTGGGTTGCGAGCGACAGCGCGACCGGGCTGGCGCCAAGGATCACGAGCGAGGGATGCGGCAGCACCGGCTCGACGAAAATATCCATGGTGCCCTTGCTCGGGCACATATTGGAGGCAAAGCGCACGCCGTCTTTGGCTTCACCGGGCTTGACGCCGAGCTCGGCCAGAAGATTTTCCGGCTGCACCGAGACCATACGCGGTTCGCCGTCGGCGAGCGCCTCGCGCGCCGCCTTCAACACCGCGCCGCGCGCGCAGCCGCCGCCGATCCAGCCTGCCACGATAGTGCCGTCGGGGCGGATGATCGCCTTCGCGCCCGCCTTCGCCGCCGTCACCGACACCGTGCGCACGACTGTCGCCAGTACGAACGCCTGCTCGGTGGCCTTCATCTGCGCCACCAGATCCATCACTTCGACATGGGCGGTCATCGGTGTGTCTCCTTGTCACCTCTCCCGCTTGCGGGGGAGGTCGACGCATTCGGCAGCGCGATTGGGCTGCCGAATGCGTCGGGTGGGGGGAACTGTGTCCCCTCGACCAGTGCGTTTTGCTGAGGCACCCCACCCCGCCCTCCCCCGCAAAGAGCGGGAGAGGGAGAGCACTTCCGTTGCCGCAACAACTCAATCTCATCACATCAGGCCTTACAGTTTCGCCAAATACGGTTCGAGCGCGGCCAGGCTTTGCAGCGTGTTGGCTGGCGCGTAGAGATCGACATGGGGCAGCGCGGCCTTGATGCCGGCGGCAACGGGCGCGTAGCCCTTCCACGCCATCATCGGATTGAGCCAGACGATGCGGCGGCAGCGTTTGGCGAGCGCCGCCATCTCGCGGCCGAGCAAGGCGGCGTCTCCAGTCTCGTAGCCGTCGGAGACGATCATGACGACCGTGCGCGAATGGATCACGCGCGCGGCGTGCCAGCGATTAAAAGTTTTCAGGCTCTCGCCGATTTTGGTGCCGCCGCCGGTGCCCTGCGCCAGCAGCGAGAGACGATCGAGCGCTCGGCCTGCGTCCTTCTCCTTCATGGCGTCGGACACGAAAGCGAGCCGCGTGTGGAATAGAAACGCCTCGGCCTCGCGGAACTCGTCGAGCACGCCGTGGATGAAGCGCAGGAACACGCTGGTGTACATACTCATCGAGCCGGAGGCGTCGAGCAGCACGACCAGCCGCAGCGGCTTGTCCTTGCGCTGCCGCTTCACCAGCGTGATCGGCACGCCGCCATGGCTGATGTTTTTGTGAATGGTCCGCCGCAGATCGAGCCGGTAGCCGCGCCGCCGCGCCAGATCGCGGCGGGTCAGCCGCGTGCGCATGACTTTTGCGAGCCGCGCCGCGGCGAGATGCGCCTGCTCGATCTGCTCGGGGTCGGCTAGTGTGCGGAAATCGACCTCGGCCAGATTTTGGGCGCGCGAGGCACCTTCCATCTTGCCCTCGCCGCCGCGCCCGTCGGGCGCATCGTCGGATGACGGAACCTGATCCGTCGCGGACTGGTTTCCGGGTGCGTCCGCGCCCTTGTCCTGCAGGCTCTTCAATGACGGGCTGTTGGCCGCCTTTGTCGAGCCAACCGTCAACGAGCGCGAACGCACGCGTTTTCCCAGCCAGAACGCGTCGAACAGCCCGTCGAATTTTTCCCAGTCGGATTTCCGCGCCGAGAACAGATGTTTTAGGGCCGAGCGCAGCAGGCCCGGCCTCTCTGCATAATCCGACGCCATCAACGCCGCCGCATCGCGGCCCTCGGCGAGGCCCACCGGAAAACCATTGTCGCGCAACGTGCGCAGGAACGCGGCGAGTTTTGTGGAAACCAGCCGGGAGACCTCATCGAGCTCGGCGTAATCCGGTGTGGTGCCGCAGCAGCTCATGCGACCTTCCCCAAAATTCGCTCGGTGACTTCCCGGGTCATCCGCGCTTTGTCCTCCTGCGTCTTGAGCAGGCACATCAGCGTCTCGTGCACGGTCTCGGGCACCTCAAGCAGGTCGCGCACATCGAGCCCGACCAGCGCTGCCGCCCAGTCCAGTGTCTCGGCGACACCGGGCACTTTGCGCAGCTCCTCTTTGCGGATACCTTCGACCATACGCGCGATCTGCAGCGACAGCGAGGCGCTGGTGCCATCGATCCGCGTCATGATGATGCGCGCCTCGCGATCGACGTCGGGATAATCGACATAGTGATAAAGGCAGCGCCGGCGCAGCGCATCGGAAAGCTCGCGGGTGCCGTTGGAGGTCAGCACCACATGCGGGATCGTTGTCGCCGTGATCGTGCCGAGCTCGGGGATCGAGACCTGGAAGTCCGACAGCAATTCCAAAAGGAACGCCTCGAACTCGTCGTCGGCGCGATCGATCTCGTCGATCAGAAGCACCGGCGGCTTGTCGCGCCGGATCGCCGCGAGCAGCGGCCGTTCGAGGAGATACTTTTCCGAAAAAATTCGGTCCTCGACCGCGTCGGCGTCCTCACCGCGATGCGCCTGGATCGCCAGCAATTGCCGCTGGTAGTTCCATTCGTACAGCGCCGAGGACTGATCCAAGCCCTCATAGCATTGCAGGCGGATCAATTCGGCCGCGTGCACGGCGGCCAGCGCTTTCGCGACTTCGGTCTTGCCGACACCCGCCTCGCCTTCCAGCAGCAGCGGGCGCTTCAACAGCTGCATCAGCGAGATCGCGGTCGCAAGTTCGCCGTCGGCGATATAGCCGGACGCGGCCAATGCTTGCGCGATCTCCTCGCGATCTTTCATTGCCAGAGCGTTTCTCCGGTTCGAACCATCGTGGCCTCATGGTTCGAGACGCGCGAAGATGCGCTCCTCACCATGAGGGTCTGAGACCTCATCCTGAGCTAGTAGACCTCATCCTGATGAGCCCTCCGAAGCCCGGAGGGCGAAGGAGGGCGTCTCGAAGGATGAAGCCCCCGAAAGGCTTACGCGAACACTCCCAAATTCTTCGCCGCCTGCCAGTTGCGCCAGAAGTCATGCGGCATCTGGATGTGGGTGCTCCCTAGGAACGAGAAGGCGTCATTGACGGCGTTGGAGAACGCCGGCACGCCGCCGACATTTGGGCTCTCGCCGACGCCCTTGGCGCCGATCGGGTGATGTGGCGACGGAGTGACGGTGAAGTCGGTCTCCCAATGCGGCGTCTCGACAGCAGTCGGCATGAAGAAATCCATGAACGAGCCGGTGACCACATTACCTTCCGGATCGTAACGGATTTCCTGGCCCATCGCGATCGCGAACGCTTCGGTCAGGCCGCCATGCACCTGGCCCTCGATGATCATCGGGTTGATGCGGGTGCCGCAATCATCCAGTGCGTAGAAGCGCCGGACCTTGTAGACGCCGGTATCGACATCGATGTCCATCACACAGAGATAGGCACCGAACGGATACGTCATGTTGGGTGGATCGTAATAGCTGACCGCCTCCAGCCCCGGCTCCATGCCCGGCGGCACCGAATTATAGGCCGCCCAGCAGATATCCTTCATCGACATGGATTTCTCCGGCAGTCCCTTGATGCGGAAACCGTCGATATCCCATTCGAGGTCGTCCTCGTGGACCTCCAACTTATAGGCCGCGATCATCTGCGCCTTGGCCTTGATTTTTCGCGCGGCCATCGCGATCGCGGCGCCTGCGACCGGGGTTGAGCGCGAACCGTAGGTGCCGAGCCCGTAGGGCGCGGTGTCGGTGTTGCCCTCCTCCACCATGATGTTGTCGGCCGGGATGCCGATTTCGGTCGCGATGATCTGGGCCCAGGTGGTCTCGTGACCCTGGCCCTGGCTCTTGGTGCCCATCCGCGCGATGCCGGCGCCGGTCGGATGCATGCGGATTTCGCAGGAGTCGAACATCGCGATGCCGAGAATGTCGCAATTCTTCGACGGGCCGGCGCCGACGATCTCGGTGAAGAAGGAGACGCCGAGGCCCATGATCTCGCGAGTCTCGCCGCGCTTGAACGCCGCGCGCTTGTCCGCCTGCTCCTTGCGCAGCGCGGCATAGTCGGTCGATTCCATCATCTTGTGCATTGCGGTGTGATAGTCGCCGGAATCGTATTCCCAGCCGAGTGCCGAGTGATAAGGAAACTGCTCGCGCTTGATGAAGTTCTTCAGTCGCAATTCGGCCGGGTCCATGCCGAGCTTTTTCGCCAGAATATCCATCCCGCGCTCGATGCAATAGGCCGCCTCCGTCACCCGGAACGAACAGCGATAGGCAACCCCGCCCGGCGCCTTGTTGGTGTAGATGCCGTCGACCACGAGATGCGCGACCGGGAAGTCGTAGGAGCCGGTGACGATGTTGAAGAACCCCGCCGGCCATTTCGACGGATCGGCGCAGGCGTCGAACGCGCCGTGATCGGCGAGCACATGGACGCGCAAGCCGGTGACCTTGCCGTCCTTGGTCGCGGCGATTTCCGTCGTCATGTGGTAATCGCGCGCGAACGAGGTCGCGGTGAGATTTTCGATGCGGTCCTCGACCCATTTCACGGGCTTGCCGGTCACGATCGACGCCACCGCGGCGCAGATGTAACCGGGATAGGCGCCGACCTTGTTGCCAAAGCCGCCGCCGATGTCGGGCGAGATCACGTGGATCTTCTGCTCCGGCAGTTTGGCGATCAGCGACACCACGGTGCGGATCACATGCGGCGCCTGGAAGGTGCCATAGATCGTCAACTCGCCCTTGATCTTGTCGAAGGAGCAGACGCACTGGCAGGTTTCGAGCGGCGACGGATGGGTGCGGTGATAGGAGATCATCTCCTTGATCGTCACCTCGGCCTTCTTGAAGGCCGCATCGGTTAAGTCCTTGTCGCCGACGGCCCACTCAAAAATGTGGTTGTGGTGCTTGCGCGGGCCGTGCGCGCCGGTGGTTTTGCCGGCGAGGTCCTCGCGCAGCACGGGGGCATCCTTGTCCATGGCCGTGAACGGATCGATCACGACCGGCAGCGGCTCGTATTCGATCACGACCTTGTTGACGCCGTCATCGGCGGCATAGCGGTCGGTCGCGACCACGAAGGCGACCTCCTGGTTCTGGAACAGCACCTTGCCGTCGGCCAATACCATCTGCACGTCGCCCGCCAAGGTCGGCATCCAGGCGAGGTTGACGGTCTTCAGCGTCTCGGCGGTGATGACCGCGAGCACGCCCGGCACCTTCAGCGCCTCTTCCGAGTTGATGGATTTGACGCGCGCATGCGCATGCGGCGAGCGGACGAAATCGCCATGCAGCATGCCGGGCAATTTCACGTCGTCGACGTAATTGCCCTTGCCTTGCGTGAAGCGGATGTCTTCGACGCGCTTGCGCTTGCAGCCCATGCCTTCGAGCGCGGCGGTACGTTGTTCCCGCGTGGGAGTTAGGTCGTTCATTCCGCGGCCTCCTTGAATTCGACGCCATTGATCTTGGCGGCGGCGTACTGGATCGCCTTGACGATGTTCTGGTAACCGGTGCAGCGGCAGATATTGCCTGATATACCCATCCGAATCTCTTCTTCGCTGGGCTGTGGATTTTCCTGCAACAGCCGATGCGCGCGCACGATCATGCCGGGCGTGCAGAAGCCGCATTGCAGGCCATGCATCATGCGAAAGCCTTCCTGCAGCGCCGACAGCGAGCCGTCGGCATTCGCTATGCCCTCGATCGTTGTGATGTCGGAGCCGTTGGCTTGCACCGCGAACATGGTGCAGCTTTTCACCGACATGCCGTCGATATCGATGGTGCAGGCACCGCAATGGGTGGTCTCGCAGCCGATATGGGTGCCGGTCATCTGCAGGTTTTCGCGGATGAAATGCACCAGCAAGGTGCGCGGCTCGACCAGGCCCTCGACCTCGGCGCCGTTCACGTTCATCGTCACATGGGTTTTTGCCATTGATCCCTCCCCTTATCTCGCTCGCTGAGCGGCGCGTTGCAGTGCGCGCGTCACCATGATGCCGCCGACATGCTTGCGATATTCGACCGGCCCACGGGCATCGGCCGCCGGCGACATGATCGCTTCGGCGGCGGCGGCGGCCTTTTTCAGCGACGCCGCATCGAGGCTGGTACCGATCACCGCTTTGGCGGCGGCGGTGGCGAGCAGGGGCGTCTCGTGCAGGTTGGTGAGCCCGATCGCGCAGGACGCGACCTTGCCGCCCGACATGGTCAGCACCACCGCCGCCGCGGCAGTGGCGTAATCGCCGACCTTGCGCTTCAATTTCTCGTAGGCGTAGCCGTGGCCAGCGGGCGGCACTGGAATGGAGATCGCGGTGAGGATTTCGGAAGGTTCCAGCGCGGTAAAATAGGCGCCCTGATAGAAGTCGGCGGCCAGAACCTCGCGGGCGCCGGAGGGGCCTTCCAACCGGTAGCTCGCGCCGAGCGTGATCATCAGCGCCGGCATGTCGTTGCCCGGATCGCCATTGGCGACATTGCCGCCGATGGTGCCGCGGTAGCGTACCTGCGGATCGGCGATCAGAAGTGCGGCCTCATGCAGGATCGGCAGCGATTTGCCGATGTCTTCGGAAGCCAGCAGATCGTGTTGGGTGGTCATCGCCCCGATCACGATGTTACTGCCGTCGCGCAAGATGCCTTTCAGCCCCGCGACCCCGTGCAAGTCGACCAGATGGCCGGGGGTGGCAAGCCGGAGCTTCATCATCGGGACCAGACTATGGCCGCCAGCGAGCGCGCGGGCCTCGTCGCCCAGGTCCGACAGCAATTTGACCGCATCGGCCACGGTCGCGGGCCGGTGATAACTGAATGAGCCAGGAATCATGGTCTCCTCCCCTCCGTATTCTGGATTTGGCGCGTCGTTCGCGCTGGCGTTGGCGGGACGGTCTCTCCGGGCGCCGTTGGCCGCAATCGCGCCGGCACGGATGTAGGGATTTCGCACAAGATGCAGCTTTCGCGCACGAATTGCGTCAGGAGGCGCGACCTAACAAGTGCGCTTCGTAAGGCATGCCGAGATGCCAGGGCTTCCTAGTCCCGCTCTTTCGCGGGGAGAGGGTGGGGGTGAGGGGCTCTGTCCGCGAGCGCGATTCATGGATAGAGCCCCTCACCCGGATCGCTCGAGAGCGATCCGACCTCTCCCCGCAAGCGGGCGAGGTGCACCGAGGCGAGCGGGCGAGATGAAGACAGAGCGGAGCGTGCCCGCCTAAGCGTGTCGTCTATTGGCCAACCCCAGCCTCGCCTTGACCTCAGCGATCTTGGCCCGGCTCACGGGCACCCGATGCGGGGTGGGGCCGTCCAGTTCGATCACCGCGCCGTCGCCCTCCTTGCGGACGAAGGAGACATGCGGGATCGCCACGATGTGGCTGCGGTGGACGCGAACGAACAGGCCGGGGTCGAGCTGCGCCTCGGCTTGCGAGATCGACCACGGACACATCCGCTCGCGGGTGCCGTCATGGACCCTCGTGTAATGCGCGTCCGCGCGCACGCTGCGCACATCGGCCGCATCGATGAAATGGGTGCCGTTAGCGCCCTCGACCGGCAACCGCGGCGCCGGCGCCGGCCGTGGCGGCTGGCCGATCCCGCCGAGCGGGGCTCGCATCAGCCGCGGCGAAGTCACGGTGATCGGGCTTGACGGCAGGCCCGCAGTCTGTGCCACCAGCCCCTCCGCTTCCGCTGTGACCGCCGGCGCTTGCCGGCGCGGATCGGGCACCAGCGACAGCAAGAAGCCGGCCGCGATCAAGAAGCAGAGCACCGCGACCACCACCGATAGGATTTGCGGCGATGCAGCAAGCCCGCTGCCGTCCTGATGGTGCGCGGTAGCGGTGAGCGGCACGAACTGCATGCCGTACATCGCGGTGTAGTGCATGCCGGAGACCGCAACCCCAAATGCGATCGCGCTTGCGATCAGGCGGATGCCGTCCTGCCGCGCCAGGAAGGCGCGCACCCCGCCATAGGCGGTGACGATCGCAATCAAGATGGACAGCAACACCATCGAAGGATCGTGCGCGATGGCAAAATTGCCGGCGAGACCGTGAATGCCGACATAGTGCATGCTCACGATTCCGGCCCCCAACAGGATGGCCGACGAAATCACGCGGCGCTGCGAAGGCTCGCCGATCGAGACAAAGAACAGGGAAATGCCGACCACCAGCGCGCAGATCAGAAACGAGATGATGGTGGGCAGCACCAGATAGACGGCGTCAGGGGGGATCGGCGCCGACAGCACGCCGACGAAATGCATGGTCCAGATGCCGACGGCGAGAAACACGGCTGCACCCGCCAATAGCACGCGGCGCGTCACGCCCGACGCCCCGCGCACGCGCGCCGCCAGCGCAAAGCCGGTGTAGCCGCCCAGGATCGCGATCGCCAACGAGAGCGCGACGAGATAGGGATCGTGTCCTTCGAACATGACCTTCTCGGCCGCCCGTCTCCACGGGCAAGCCTCCTCCCACGCCCAAGTTTATAGGCGCGGCGGCGGAAATGACAATCAATCGATTGTGGCGGTGCTCTGTCTCCGCCGCGATCTTTCCGTAGGATGGGTAGAGCCACCGGGTCGAGCGTATGCGCGCCCGATGGCGAAACCCATCGATGAGGCTCAACCGCTCTGCACGATCCCCGCGGCAACCTGGCCGCGCAGCCGCTCGAGGCTGAGCAGGGTATTGGCGCAGGCTTCCGCGACCTCGATGCCCTTGGTGGCAAAATGCTTGCGGAAGAAATCGAAATGCGCCTGGCTCTCGTGGAATTGCTGCGGCGTCAGCACCGCCGAGAACACCGGCACTTCCGTTCGCAACTGCACATCCATCAGCGCCTTGATCACGGTGTCGGCGACGAATTCATGGCGGTAGATGCCGCCATCGACCACGAGTCCCGCCGCCACGATCGCGGTGTAGCGGCGCGTCTTGGCGAGCAGTTGCGCATGCAGCGGGATTTCGAACGAGCCCGGCACCTCGAAGACATCGATCGAGGCGCGCGGAATGTGGCGCGCCTCGGCCTCATCCAAGAAGGCGATGCGGCATTCCTCGACCACGTCGCGGTGCCAGGAGGACTGCACGAAGGCAATCCGCTGCGGCTTGGCGAAGCGCGGATGCGCGGGCCTGGGCGGTGGTTCGACGGTTTGGGGAGTTTGGATTTTGGAGTTTTGGACTTCGGTCTCTTGCAACATCTGATTCATGGTTTTCCTCTTTCAGGACCAGAATCAGGGCACACGGAACGAAACAGCCCACGCGAAAGAATGCGTGTGCGTCGCGGCCGTTCTCTTTCATCCGGACTTTAACCGTCGGCTTCGGAATCGCACCGAATCTGCTGACCCTTCTTCCCAAGGGGATTCCAAGGGAGGAAGGCGCTCGCGGGCTTGGGCATTCGCCCTTACCGCCGGTGGGGAATTTCACCCCGCCCTGAGAACATCGACCGCCCGGAATGGGCGAGCCTATCTGCAATTATGCCGGAAGGGCGGGACAGCAGCAAGCCGTCCGCCATGGGGAAAAGGCATGTCCCCATGCCTCAAACGCGACACTTTCGCCCGGGATCACGCCAAGAAGCGCCAAGAATCACCAAGATTCGGCCACCAAAAGTTAACGAATTGAGGATGGAGCCAATTCCGATTCCGATTTGTTCACGTCTTGATAACCACGACACACGATGAGTTGTGGACGGGCGCCGGATTGGCTGTGGACGGACTCGGCGTGCAGTTGCGCGGATTCCGCAAATCACATCACTTGACCCTCGCAGCCCCCGGGACCCCTGAGGGATTGCAGCCGGAGTGATGCGCTAACTGCGTGTGTCGGCCGACGCGTGTGTATCAAAAATTGAAGAAAATAGAGGTCGAGACGGCATGTCCCTGCTCGAAAGCATTCTTGATTCCCGGAACCATCCGCTGGCGGTGGTCGAGGATATTGCCGCCGATAATAATTGGTCGTTCGAACGCTCCGGCGAAGACGAGGTCACCATCGTCTCCAAGGGCGAATGGACCGACTACCAGCTCTCCTTTACCTGGATGGCTGAGATCGAGGCGCTGCATCTGGCCTGCGCTTTCGACATGAAGATTCCGTCCGCGCGGCGGGGCGAGGTGCAGCGGCTGATCGCCGCCGTCAACGAGCAACTATGGATCGGGCATTTCGATCTCTGGACCCACACCGGCATGATCATGCACCGCCAGGCCTTGGTGCTGCCGGGCGGCATGACCGCCTCCACCGCGCAATGCGAGAACATGCTGGCCGGCGCCATCCACGCCTGCGAGCGCTATTTTCCCGCGTTCCAGTTCGTGGTGTGGGCCGGCAAATCGCCGGCGGAGGCGATGAGCGCGGCGATGTTCGATACGGATGGAGAGGCGTAGCCGCGGCACTTCCGGTGTCGTCCCGACAAAGGCCGGGACCCATACCGCGTGATGTCTGAGTTCGGCAAAGTGCTTGTCCCACCATCTGCGCTTCACTAGAACCGCCTGTGGTTATGGGTCCCCGCCGTCGCGGGGACGACACCAGTTTCGTGGTGACGCCCTTGAGCAGCAACGCTTTGCAAAACATCACCGGCACCATTGCGCTGGCCGGCGCGGGCAAGATGGGCGGCGCGATGCTGACGGGCTGGCTGGCGCAGGGCCTCGACCCCAGCCGCGTCGTGGTGATCGAGCCGGCGCCGTCGGCGGAGATTTCGGTGCTCGCCGCCACGGGCATCCGGCTCAACCCGAAAGACATCGGTGCCGCCGAGACGCTCGTGGTCGCGCTGAAGCCGCAGACCTTTCGCGAGGTGGGCAGCGCGCTCAAAACCTTCGCGGGCGCCTCGACGCTGGTAGTCTCGATCATGGCGGGCACGACCATCGCTTCTCTGCAGGAAGTCTGCGGAAGCAAGGTGGTGCGCGCCATGCCCAATACGCCGGCCGCGATCGGCCGCGGCATCACGGTCGCGGTCGCGGCGAACAGCGTCAGCGCCGCACAGCGCGCCACCGCGGACGCGCTGTTGCGAGCGACCGGATCGGTCGAGTGGGTCGACGACGAGGGCTTGATGGACGCGGTGACCGCGGTCTCCGGTTCCGGGCCGGCCTATGTGTTCCTGCTCGCCGAGGAATTGGCGCGCGCCGGCGTCGCCGCCGGGCTGCCGGAAGAACTCGCGACCAAACTGGCGCGCGAAACCGTCGCCGGCTCCGGCGAGCTGCTGCATCGCTCGGACCTTGCTTCCGCCACACTGCGCCAGAACGTGACGTCGCCCGGCGGCACCACGGCCGCGGCGCTGGAAGTTCTGATGGGCCTGGAGGGAATGCAGGCGCTCATGACGCGCGCGGTCGCGGCGGCGACGCGGCGTTCGAAGGAATTAGCGAAGTAGCTGCACTTGTCATTGCCGGGCTTGACCCGGCAATCCATCCTCTTCGCAAGTTTCTGTCGAAGCTTGACGGATGCCCGGATCAAGTCCGGGCATGACGACTGAACATTTGTCGGCGATTTACCCGTGCATGGCGAGCGAGGAAAATCGGACGTCGTCCGATCACACCATCCCGAACCGCTTCATGAAACGCTCGACATTGACGAGGCTACGGGCGTGGCGGCCGTCGCCGATCTTGCGCTCTCCATGAAACGCCGCGACCTCGAAGCGGATAACGCGCCGTTCCACCGCGACCACCTCGGCCGTGGTGCGGATGGCGGCGCCGACCGGGGACGCCGCGATGTGGCGGATGTCGACCGCGGTGCCAAGCGTGACCCAGCCGGGCGCAACATGCGCGTTAATGGCGTCGCCCGCCGTCATCTCCATCTCCAGGATCATCATCGGCGTCGCATAGACCATCGGCATATGCGACACGAAATGCCCGACCGTGCGCTCCGGCGGCACCACCAGGATGCGCTCGGCGCGCATGCCGATCTTGATGACGTGGCGTGCGTCCATGGGGGACCTCGTCGCACCAACATACTCAATCGTCGTCCCGACCTTGAGCCGGGACGACGATGATGGCGTGGCGGAAGCCGGGCTACTTCTTCGCAGCAGCCGCGCGCTCAACAAACGTCTTGCCGCCCTTCATCTTGTGGGCCAGCGGCGCTTCGTTGATCTGGATCACCACCGCGTCGGCATCGACGCCGAGATTCTTCACCAGCGCCTGCGTGATGTCACGCATCATGCCGGCCTTCTGTTCATCGGTACGGCCGGCGGCCATGCTCACGGTGATCTCAGGCATTTTGGTACTCCCTTTGCTCTTGCTACGTTACTGCGAACACGATGCTCTTTCCGAGAAGCGCGGACGCGGCATCTTGCACCGATGTCATCATCCGCGAAAGCGGATGATCCAGGATTCCGCGCCGTTCATTTTCAACGACTTTCGTCACGACGTACTGGATGCCCCGCCTTCGCGGGGCATGACGGCCTAGGTTAATTCCACTTCACCCCGTGCTTATCAAGGATCTTGCGAACCTCGTCGACCAGCGCGGCCTGCGGCACCTTGGTTTGGGCCTCGTCTTGTCTCTGCAGATATTCGTCGCGAACTTTCTCGAGTTTCGCAAGCTCTGCGCCTAGGTTCAAATCCTTCAGGAGAACCTGCGGACCCGCCGGATCGTCCTTTTCGTCCGAGCCTTGGATAATGACGCAAGGCGAGTTGCGGCGGTCGGCATATTTGAGCTGGTTGCCCATGTTCTTGGGATTGCCGAGATAAAGCTCGGCGCGGATGTCAGCGTTGCGCAAGGCCGCGACCATCTTCTGATAGTCGGCGACGCGATCGCGGTCGAACACCGTGACCACGACGGGACCGAACTCGGGCTTGGTGTCGAGCTTGCCCAGCATCGTCAGCGCCGCCTGCAGCCGCGATACGCCGATGGAAAAGCCAGTCGCCGGCACCGGCTCGCCGCGAAAGCGCGAGACAAGGCCATCGTAACGTCCGCCGCCGCCGACCGAGCCGAAGCGCACGGGACGGCCTTTTTCGTCTTTGGTTTCGAGGAGCAGTTCGACCTCGAAGACTGGGCCGGTGTAGTATTCGAGGCCGCGGACGACGGAAAGATCAATGCGAATGCGATCCTGACCATATCCGGACGAGTAAACGAGATCATTGATTGATCCGAGTTCCGATAATCCTAGTCTAAGCGATTCCGGTGCTTCGCCTTTGATAACGTCGTCGAATAAGTCGTGACGAAATGCATTGCTTGGTCTCAGTCTTGTGCTCTCCCAAGCCTCGATCATTGCTCCAATCTGTTCGATCTGCTGCGCTGTCAGATTGGCTCCTGCTGTGAAGTCGCCACTCTCATCGCGTCGTCCAGATCCCAGCAGTTTTTGAACGTCTGACCATTCAAATTTGTCCAGCTTGTCCAAAGCGCGCAATACACTGAGCTTCTGTTTTGGGTCGGCGATTTGCGCCGCCTCCATCACTCCATCAAGCACCTTGCGGTTATTCACCTTCACAACATACTGGCCGCGCTCAATCCCGAGCGCCTCCATAGTATCCGCCGCCATCATGCACATCTCGGCGTCCGCGGCCGGCGAGCCCGAGCCCACCGTGTCGGCGTCGAACTGCATGAACTGGCGGAAACGGCCGGGACCTGGCTTCTCGTTGCGAAACACCCAGCCCAGGCGATAGCTGCGATACGGCAAGACCAGGTTGTCGGTTCCGTATCTTTCCGCGACATAACGCGCGAGCGGAGCGGTCAGGTCGTAGCGCAGGCTGATCCACTGCTCGTCGTCGTCCTGGAACGAGAACACGCCCTCGTTGGGGCGGTCCTGGTCCGGCAGGAACTTTCCGAGCGCGTCGGTATATTCGAACGCCGGTGTCTCCACCGGCTCAAAGCCGTAGCGCTCGTAGACGGCGCGGATCTTCTCCACCATCTGGCGCGTGGCGTTGATCGCGGCGGGGCCGCGATCCTCCAGCCCGCGCGGCAGCCGCGCTTTGAGTTTTTGCGGTTTTTTGGGTTTCTCGGCCATGGGCGGCGTTGGTATCAGCCGAGACGCCATGCGGCAACCGGAGTTGTCGTGACCTCACCCCGCTTGCGGTCTCTCTTGACCTCGCCCCGCTCATTTGCGGGGAGAGGTCGAAATTCGCGCTAAGCGAATTTCGGGGGAGGGGCATGGCACGATGTCGTCGAGACTTCAGAATTCGCGGAGAGAGCCCTCACCATAGCCGATGCGTCGCATCGGCGTTCCTTGCCAACAACGGTGGCCGCAGGCCGCCTACGCCCCCTCCCCCCGGAAGAACGGGGCGAGGGAGTGAGAGAGTGTGCCACGGCGCCGTACTTCAATTTTACAGGAGCCGGTCGGTCAAAAGCGGCGGAATAATTCCGCCGCCGGTCACAGGACCTTTCTGATCCAGTTGTGCGGGTCGGCCGCGCGACCGTACTGGATGTCGACCAGCTTCTTGCGCAGCCCCATGGCGACGGGGCCGGCCGCGCCGCCGCTGATGAGAAAATCGCCGCTCGCGGAACACACCTTACCGATCGGCGAGATGACGGCCGCCGTGCCGCAGGCGAAGGCCTCTTTCAGCTTTCCGCTGGTGGCGTCGGCGCGCCACTGGTCGATCGTATAGGCCTCCTCGCGCACGCGCGCGCCGGAATCCTTCGCGAGCGCGATGATCGAATCGCGGGTGATGCCCGGCAGGATCGTGCCGAGCGGCGGCGTCAACAGCGAACCGTCGTCGAACACGAAGAAGACGTTCATGCCGCCGAGTTCCTCGATGTAGCGGCGCTCGACCGCATCGAGGAAAACAACCTGATCGCAGCCGTGATCGATGGCTTCGGCCTGCGCGCGCAGGCTCGCGGCGTAATTGCCGCCGCATTTGACGGCCCCGGTGCCGCCGATTGCGGCGCGCGTGTAGTTCTCCGACACCCAGATCGAGACGGGCGCAGGCCCGCCCTTGAAATAGGAGCCGACCGGCGAGGCGATGACGGCGAAGATGTATTCCGCCGAAGGCTTCACGCCGAGGAAGACCTCGCTCGCGATCATGAAGGGCCGCAGGTAGAGACTACCCTCGCCGCCCGGTATCCAGGCGCGGTCGATGCGCACGAGCTGCTCGACCGCGTCGATGAACACAGGCTCGGGCAGCGGCGCCATGGCCATGCGCTCAGCCGAATTCCAGAAGCGCCGGGCATTGGCGTCGGGGCGGAACAGGTTCGCGCCGCCGTCGTCGCGCGTGTAGGCCTTGAGGCCTTCGAAAATCTCCTGCGCGTAGTGCAGGACGGCCGCGGCCGGAGCGAGCGGAAAATTCGCGCGGGATTCGACGCGCGCGCCATGCCAGCCCTTCGCCTGATTGTAGCGGACCACAGCCATGTGATCGGTGAAAATGCGGCCGAAGCCCGGGTCCACGAGCCTTGCCGCGCGCTCCTTCTCGGACGCCGGATTCGTCGCGGGCTGGATTTCGAATTTCAAGCTCATTCCCTTGCTTCCCGCTGTCGGACCCGGCGCTATTTCTGGCGTGAGCCTGCCGTCATACCGGACGACATCATCGATTTTGTCGAACGAAACTCCCATTGGTCCCCCTCCCGGATTGACGCGCGGCGCGGTTTACTCCCTGGACCCCGCCTCGCGCCAGCCTTTCCGCCGCCACATGCCCGGCAGGACATGCTTTTGCGGAATGCGGAAGTCCAGTATGTTTGTCGACATGCCGCTCGACAATCGCACGGTAGTTCAATTCGCGGCTCTCACCGCCGTTTGGTTGTTTCAAGTCTTTTTGAGACTTTACCATCGACAAAACGATCTAATATTTCGCCGCGGCTGATTGTTTTGTAACATTGAAACCAAAGATGCGTCAATATGGCTGACATAAATTTCTCGAGTCCCCTGCCAACCTCCGATTCGAGGGACTCCGAGCTGCCGGCGTCTCACCTTCGGGAGGGCGATTTGCGCTGGGATATCATTGAGTTGCTGTTTTTCGCCTACCGCGATTTCGTCGGCGATGCGGACCACGAGCTGGAGGTGTTCGGCTTCGGCCGGGCGCATCACCGGGTGATGCATTTCGTCTACCGCTATCCCGGCCTGAAGGTCGCCGACCTCCTGGACGTGCTACGCATCACCAAACAGTCGCTGGGGCGGGTGCTCAAGCAACTGCTCGACGAAGGCTATATCGTACAGAAGACCGGCAACAACGACCGGCGCCAGCGCCTTCTTTTCGCCACCGCCAAGGGCGAGGCGCTGGTCGACAAGCTCGCCGGCCTGCAGACCAAGAGGATCGACCGCGCGCTCGCCGACGTCGGCCCGGCCAACGCCGAAACGGTCCGACGCTTCCTGCGCGCCATGATCGACCGCGACGACCCCGACAAGGTGCTGGAGAAGATTTTCAGCGCCCCGAACCCAAGTACGGGCTCAAGTACAAGCGCAAAGGAATGACCGTGCCGCTCGCTGCCACTGTCTCGCGTCCGCCACCGCAACCGGCCGACGACGCGCCGCATCTGTTGCTGGTCGACGACGACCGCCGCATCCGCGACCTGTTGTCGCGCTTCCTGTGCGGCGAGGGTTATCGCGTCACCACCGCCACCGGCGCGAGCGACGCCCGCGCCAAATTGCTCGGCCTGCATTTCGATCTTCTGATCCTCGACGTCATGATGCCCGGCGAAACCGGCTTCGAGCTCGCCCGCTTCATCCGCCAATCCTCCTCGGTGCCGATCGTGATGCTGACGGCGCGGCACGAGGCGGAAGCCCGCATCGAGGGCCTGCAGATCGGCGCCGACGACTACGTCGCCAAACCCTTCGAGCCGCGCGAGCTGGCGCTTCGGATCGGCAACATCTTGAAGCGCACTGCAAAGCCGCCGGCCGAGACGCTGGAGCAGATCGCGTTCGGCCCTTACGTGTATCATCTTGCCCGCGGCGAATTGCGCCAGGGCGAGGAGGTCATTCATCTTACCGACCGCGAGCGCGAGATGCTGCGCATCCTGGCGGTTGCGCCCGGCGAAACCGTGCCGCGCGGCGCGCTGACCGGCAACGGCACCGTCAACGAGCGCGCGGTCGACGTGCAGATCAACCGTCTGCGGCGCAAGATCGAGCGCGATCCCGCCAATCCGCTGTTCCTGCAGGCGGTGCGCGGCATCGGCTACCGCCTGGTCGCATCGCCCTGAGTCTGGCCTAGAATGAGCACGCTCGACACCGGCCTGACCCTGATCCGCAACGCCTCGCTGCGCGTCTCCGCCGCCAATCGCTGGACGGGCAACGCCTTCAAGAGCTGGATGCCGACCGGCCTCTATGCCCGCGCGCTGCTGATCATGATCGTGCCGATGGTGGTGCTGCAGTCGGTGGTGGCGTTCGTGTTCATGGAGCGGCAATGGTACGCGGTGACGCAGCACTTGTCGGCCGCGGTTGTGCAGGACATCGCAGCCCTGATCGACGTCTACAAGGGCTATCCGCAGGATAAGGACCGCGATCAAATCCGGCGCATCGCGCAGCAGCGGCTCGGGCTCGTGGTCGACTTCCTGCCCGTCGGCGACATGCCGCCGCCCGGGCCGAAACCGTTCTTCTCGCTGCTCGATCAACCGCTCTCGGTGTCGATCGGCCGCCAGATCGGCCGGCCGTTCTGGATCGACACCGTCGGCAGATCCAACCTGGTTGAAATCCGCATCCTGCTCGACGATGCCGTGATGCGCGTGTTCGCGCAGCGCAGCGCGGCCTATGCCTCCAATTCCGCAATCTTCCTGTACTGGATGGTAGGAACGTCCTCGATCCTGTTGATCGTCGCCGTGCTGTTCCTGCGCAACCAGATCAAGCCGATCCTACGGCTGGCGGACGCCGCCGAAAGTTTCGGCAAGGGCCGCGAGGCGCCGAACTTCCGTCCCCGTGGCGCGCGCGAGGTGCGGCGCGCGGCACAGGCGTTCCTGGAGATGAAAGCGCGCATCGAGCGCTCGATCGAGCAGCGCACCGCGATGCTGGCCGGCGTCTCGCACGATTTGCGCACCATCCTGACCCGCTTCAAGCTCGAGCTCGCACTGATCGGCGACAGTCCCGAGGTCGACGCCATGCGCAAGGACGTCGACGAGATGTCGGGGATGCTGGAGGACTATCTGGCGTTCGCGCGCGGCGATGGCGGCGAGAACGCGGTGCCGACCGACATGTCGCAGGCGCTGGAGGAACTGCGCAGCGACGCCGAGCGCAACGGCCACCCCGCAACGACCGCGTTCCACGGGCTGCCGGTGGTGACCGTCAAGCCGGCCGCGTTCAAGCGCTGCCTCGCCAACCTCGTCTCCAACGCGGCGCGGCACGCCAACACGATCTCCATCAAGGGCCACCGCGACCACCGCTATTTGACCGTGACAGTCGACGACGACGGGCCGGGCATCCCTGCGAAAATGCGCGAAGAGGTGTTCAAGCCGTTCCTGCGGCTCGACGACGCCCGCAACCAGGATGAGGGCGGCACCGGCTTGGGCCTTGCGATCGCCCGCGACATCGCCCGCTCGCATGGCGGCGACATCACGCTCGGCGACAGCCCGATGGGCGGCCTACGCGCCTCCGTGCGGGTGCCGGTTTAGAGCTCCCTCGCCCCGCTCTTCCGGGGAGAGGGGGCCTCTCTCCGCGAATGCCAAGCTCGCGGCAGACACCGTGCCTCACCCCTCACCCGCCCGGCTTCGCTGCGCTTCGCCGGCATGCTGCCCCCGCGCCTGACAATAGTTGAGGAAAACTTTCTGCGTCGTCGGCGAGCGTTCGACTTCTCGCACAGCCTGAAAAGAGCGGGGCGAGGTTAAAGGACCGCAAGCGGGGAGAGGTGAAGAAAGAGCACGGGCGCGCGGCCGCTACTTCGGCAGCAGGCCCTTCAGCTTTTCCGCGTCCTTGACGTTGAGCTTGAAGCCGCCGGGCATCACGATGTCGCCGGGCTTCTGGCCCGGCTTGCAGTCGCCGAGCCACTTCGCGTCGATCTTGGTGGTGGAATCCCGCAAGTTCCCCGGGCCTTTATCACTGTGCGAGGTGGTGGTCACGGAGTAGGCGGAATTGAAATCGCCGACGATTTCCGAATGCGAGGTCAGCGACGCGCCGGCGAGGCTGCAGACGGAATCGCTGACATAGCCGGTTGCGGTCTTCTGCAAGTCCTGCTTGGAGCAGATCTGCTTGGCCATCGGCGAGACCATGTTGTTCATGTCCTTGTCGGTGGTCTGATCGGTGCAATGCTGCATCGTCATCTCCGGCAGCGCAGAGCCGACGCGAACGACCTTCAATTCCCACAGGCCCGCCTTGCGAATCGGCAGATCCTCCGCATTCGCGCTCGCCGCGGCGACCAGCGTCGGTAGGCAACAGCCCAAGCAGAACAGGAGAAGCCGTCGCGTCATACCATTCTAAGCCGGTTCAGTAGCGGACGCGCAGCGGCCGGTCGTTCGCGCCATACGGCACCCAGCGGCAGGCAAAGGACAGATAGCCGCCATATTGCGCGTCCACCGCCAAGAATTTCACCACCTTGCCGTAGCTGGCGCAGTGGTCGACGGCGAGCTGGCGGGCATCGACCTGGGTCGCGAGCGTATAGGCGATGATACCGCCGGTATCGTTGGCCTTGAAGGCCGGGACCCAATCCGCCCGCGCCGGCGACAAGGCCAGCATGGCGCACATCGCAAGGCTCGATGCCACAATCCTTCGCATTCACAGACTCCGTTCGAATTCAGCGCATCTTAGGACGCATCGCCGGCGATGAAAAGAACACCGACCGATTGTTCATGGAGTTGCGGCCAAGTGTTGCCGCGTTGCACTTGACCCCTATCAGTTGCGTGCATCACAGCAGAGCTAACCCCTTCTGCCGCAATGATTTCTTCGCCCGATCGCACGGTCGGGAATAGCTCGACGCCCATGATCGCCGACAACCTGCCGGTGTCGACCACGTATGGCTCACGGTAGCCGGTAGGCTACACCACGATGGAATCGGTGACATTGCGGAAGGCGCCGACGACCTCCGGATCGACCACGTCCACACACAACCCGGTGTGCAGCTTCTCGATGTTCTCTCTGTAGGTGGCGACCACATGACGGTGCAGGCTGACCACGTTGCCTGCTTGAAGTAGCCGGACACGTTCGATGAGCCCAACCCGTTCCGCCTCCTTGGCCTCGATAGAGACGATCAGCTCCTTGACCCGCTTGTCGCTGTTTCGATCACGTCGACCAAGCGCATAACCTGGACGGTCAGGCGGCTGATCTGCTTTTCGGCGGCGATTTTCTCGCCGGAGTTTTTCTTGGCGAGCGCCGCGCACTCGGCATGGTATGCCTTCATTGCCTCCGCATGGTACCGGCGGTCGGTCAGGTTCTCGCGGAAGTCGAAGTCTTTGACGACAGGCTGCTTCAATAACTCCACGTGCGAGCAAGCCGACTTGTTCCTCGCCGCCGCGCAGGCGACGAACTGCCGGCCGCGCGACGTGCTGGTAAAGATCATGTGCCCATGGCATTGGCCACACCGGCGCAAACCCGAGCCGAGCGAAGCTGCTTCTGATCTTCAAGCCGGTGTCTCGTCGAGAAAGGGTTTGAGGTCCGGTTGCTTACCGTCCGACGCGATCGTCATGTAGGGCGTCGTGATGTTCAGCCGGACGACGAAGTTCGAATCCTTCGGCGCTTCGGCGACGGTGTACGCGAGTCCGCATCCAAAGACGTTGATCTTCCGCTTGTCAGGGGTCGCGTGCGTGTCGGCAATGACCGGTGTGCGATTGACGCAGACGAGAAGCCGAATGTCCGCATTCTCTATGGCCCAAGCCTCGACCACGAAGGGAATCTCGGCCTGCGGCGCCGAACGATGCGACTCCGCTCGACACGCCATAGGCCCGGTCGGGAAATAGTTCAGGACCGACCGCGCCGAGCCGCCCCGGCTTGGCCTCTCGCGCATTATCCCGCGCGACTTCTAGGAGTTTGGCGGCCTGCTCGCGGCTGAGCCCACTGCAGGCCATGCGGACTAGCGCGGCCTCGGCAACGATCTCGCCAGCCCGCGCGCCAGTGCAGCCATCGAGGCGTGCCACTAGCTCGCGCACGGGTGCAGCGCCGCTCGCCGATAACAACTCGTGAAACTGCGGGGCGTCGTACCACCACGGCGACGACTTACCTTGGTAGGACTGCCCTTCAGCGATCTCTGTCGCGACGACCGCCCAGCGGAGCGCGTCCGCGTCCACCGGGATAGCCGGGCCGAAACCGATCTCGACGCAGGTGCCGACCGGGAGGTCGACCGGCGTCACGGTGACAACCGCGCTCGGGATGAAGTTCGATCCCTTGATTGCGGGTAGTGACGACGAGAGAGCCCTCTGATGCGACGACGGCGCCAGCGACAACTCGCAGGCCGTTACCGAGCGCGCCGCGAGTCGGCAGCCGCAGCAAGCTTGGTCGAGATCATCGGCCGTGCGATGCTGAACAACCGGGCGATCTCTTCCGGCTGACCTTCAATCCCGCTGCCGCCGTCCTCGACGAAGTAGTCGCCGCCCGGCAGTTGCCCGATGCGGACTCGGGCTCCGGTGTCGAGCGCGTTGTCGGCCAGTTCTTTCAGAACCAAACGGCGCAGCTTGCTCTGCGCCACGCCAGCTTTTTGCTGCAGCCCCTCGACGGTGCGGAAGCTGGTCCAGTCGGCCCGCTCAAATTTCAAATTCTCAGTTGCTGGTTGGCATCTGAACGGCCATTGGGGATTTGAAAGGCCGGTGCCTCATAAGATTCCGTCGTCATGTTGGCCACCCTTGGGTGGGAGGCCGGAACTTGCAGCGGAAGGAGCAGAAGTCGAGCAACCGCGAGGTCGAGAACGTCTCAATGCTGGCGGCAAGGCCGGCGATGTCGCCCATGTCCTTGCGGGGCCGCTCGCCGATTTTGATCTCGGAAATCTTGCGGGTTTCCATGGCCGTCACACCTGCGGCGGCGCGTCAGCGACGCGACGACCCTTCCCGCGCTTGGCGGCTTCCATGCGCTGGATGATGGACTTGATGATCTCGCCGTTTTGGGAGGAGTAGTTCCGCTCCGCCTCTTTCACGTCTTCTCACCATGATAGCAACGCATCAAGCTGGAACAGAGGGGTCCGAAATGGCAAGGAAAACAGCGAATCGGAAATCGAAATCGTCGGATGCCGATGAGCCGCCGAAGGCAAGCGGCCTCCGGGAACGTCTAACCAACTCGAAAGAAACCACCGACGAGCACCTTGCGCGCATCGACGCGGCGCTTGCTCATTTGAAAACCGAGGCAAGCTCGCCGGGCCGAGCATCACCGCAGTTTCTTCTGCGGTTTCCCGACGAAGCCATGCGCGAGAGGATCACGCTGCTGGCGAAGGCGAACGGCAGGTCGGTCAACGCCGAGATAATTGACCGGCTTCAACGGTCGATTGCTGACACTGTCCCGGTCGATGACACTATCGCCGAGCTGTACGACCGTATCGAGAAGCTGGAAAGCGCGGTCAGGGACCATGACAAACAGCTGGACATCAGGCGGGGTTAAATCAACGATCAAAACTTTCCGCAAACAGCGAGTGCGTGGCGCCGACGTCGCGCTCGCCGACAAGCAGCGGGATCAAAGCCTGCCGCAGCCGTGCCTCGGCATTGCCGTATAACATGAAGCCCTCGCCGCGTGCGGTCGCCGCAGCCCGGCGCAATTTGTATTGCCGGGTAAACTCGCGCATCATGCCACCTGCGCGCAAGCTCGCGACATAGGGATCGAGCCGGCGCGCTGCGGCCCCGGCGCGCATCATGGCGACATCATGCGGCGTCAACGTCGCCCTGCGACGGCGGCCTTCTTCAGCGTCTCGATCGCATCGTCAATGTTTTCGTTCTTGCCGGCGAGACGGCGGGGCGCGCCCGGCTTGGCGTGCTTGGACGATTTATCCACCGGGAAAGGTGCCGGAGCCGAACAGGCGCGGTCGGAGAAAAACACGGCCTCCGCCTTGGGGTTTTGGGGGGCTGTGAGGCGGGTGCCGTGCCGGGCCACAGGACTAAGATGGCCCGCAAAAACAAGAACGGCTCGCGGTTGTTGGTTCCGCCGCGATCTGAAAAAATGAGGAACGCCCAACGATCTCGACGCCCTCGCCCTACGCCCCACCGTGATCGCAGGGCACCGCTGCGCCGACGATTTCGCGGTGATCTGGCGCGCCATGTCCATCGGCCGGATCAGGAAGGCGACCGGCGCCCCGCATGAGGCGGCCCTGGTTGTGGAGCTGTCACCTGCCCGGCAGGCCGCAGGTTAGCGACGACCGGGGCAACGCCGCCGACCTCGATGGCGCCAAGCGGCAATTCCCGACGCATGGGCGTGCATCCGCGCGAGCCTGACCGATCAGGACATCGCGGACGCGCATCGGATCGCCGCGATCAGCAAGGAAGCGCTGGCGCATCGCGGCTTGATCGACGACATGCGCCCGTTGCGCCGAACGCCAACGCGACAACGGCGTGGCCAGCCTCATGATGCATGGCGATCTCGCGCTCGGCTGATATAGGGCTCCTCCCAGTTGCCACTATCTCTGAAAAACCTTCGGCAAAATTGCTTAAGGTTGATCGTCAATGTCGACGGAGGCCTTGGCCTTGTCGCCGTGCCAACGACGCAAACCATCACTCCGATCTTCACGGGTGCGGACGCTGTCCGGGCTCGGCAGTGGAGTTTCAGGCCGTCGTAATGCGGCGGCAACGACGGCGGCTGCCCGTCTTGCGCGGCGCTCTTGCTCCTTCGTCTTGGAGCTTCCTTCCCGGCGCGTCACCGGGGAAAAATTGATTCGGGGCTTTTAGCCATTGAGTCGCCCCCACCCCGAGCTTACACCCGGAACCGGGCAGCGGAAGTTGGAATTTTTGAAAAATCTTGCCCGAAATTCGGCCGCTTCGAGATTTCCAAAAGATGTTGCATTTTCGCCAACGGGAAGCGCCTCCGTCGCTTGCTGCTACTCTTGACGGGCGCAGGATTTGGCTTTGAAAGCACTTGGCAATTTTCCGGCCGTCTCGCGCAAAGCCGCTGCCTAAGTACACTTTTGAACATTTCTCAACACGCGCTGGAAGGGTGTCCGGAATATTGGGTTGGATCACCGCGCGACAATGACCTTTATATCACCGGATGTCTAATATTCGCCAAGCGCTTTGCTTGTAGAAAAGCGGTTACTCTGGAGACACGAGGATAAAAACGGTCGAGTTTGTGCTGTCGACTTGGTCACGTTGGAAGACCCTTTCGAACTTTAAAACTGCCGAGGTGGTACGATGAGCGACACGGCGGCAGCAGCGTCGAGAGTCAGCTAAGGGTCACTCTCGACCGGATTGGGCTATCCGCGTCTTGTCCGGTTTAGCCCGATACCGGCCGAAGAGCGGACATTCCGGCTCGGCAGGTTCGTGCCATAAGTGGACGTTCCATACCTACGGCTGCTTTGAGTCCATCAGGACGAATAGTAATCGGCAAATCTCCTTGCCGCGATCGAGATCATCGCCCTCGATCTCAACCTCGCTCGATGCCGATCAACATACGCACCGATCAAGCGCGCGACGCTTTCGGTCGCACTTCTTCGCATCGTTGATCTGTTTGATTGTTGCCCGTACATCGTCGTTGCCTTCGATCAGGACAACAATGGTGTGGCGCCCACGTCACGGTCGGCGCACATAAACGGTCCCTCACGCGGGCTAGCAGGACGACCTTGAGCTTTGCATCTTCGTGATAGAGGCGCATTACAAATTCCAAGTTGTGCCCAATTTCGGCCGGCAAAACGCCGCCCTGCCCGGCGCTCGGGCCTATGCCACCGCCCGCCAGCGACCGAGCAAAATCACATTCCGTTCTGTGCTGTGTCTTAACTGCACTTGACCCCGTGCGGCCTTCGCGGCACGTTCCGGCTTAGCCGACTATTTCCGCGGATTCCCCATGCGCATGCTGACTTCTTCTCCGGTTCGATCGGGCTGCACCCGAATAGGTGCGGTCCTCGGCGCCCTCCTAGGCGTGCTCGCGGTTGGCCAGCAGCCCGCGCAGGCCGCCAATCCGTTCGAAATGAATTTCGGGCTGATATTCGGACCGCATTATGAGGGGCGGGTCGCCCCATGCGAGTCCGCGCTAGGGACCATCACCTCGGAATTCCAGGAGAAGGAAAGCACCTTCTGGAATTCGTCGCTGACGATCAAGGGTTACGGCGATATCCACGAAATCGCCTTCCGGCCCTGGCAGTCCGACAACATTCCGCGCCGCTATTGCACCGGCAGCGTCATGCTGAGCGACGGCAAGGTCCGCACCGTGACCTTCTCGATCATCGAGGATGGCGGGTTTGCCTCCTTCGGCCAGGGCGTCGAATGGTGCGTGACCGGGCTCGACCGCAACTGGGCCTATAATCCCGCCTGCAAGGCCGCCCGGCCCTGACCTGGGGGCGAATTTCACCTTCGCTCGTCTTGGGACGCCCGCTGACACCGGTCGATCCACAATTTTGTTCTTGAAATGTTCTGTTCAGCTGCTAGCTTTCCACAGGCTAGTAGAGGGGCGTCGCAATGTTTCGATCGGTTCGGATTTCACTGTTTCTCATGTTCCTGGCACGGCTCATTTGCCTGGGCTCGCTGATCGTCATCGCGACGACCGCCTCAGCCCAGGCCCAGCGCCAGAATACGCCGGGCGAATTCGACTATTACGTGCTGTCGCTGTCATGGTCGCCCTCCTTCTGCGAAGAAGCCGACGAACGCGGCAATAGCGGGCGTTCGCAGGCCCAGTGCGGCGGGCGGCCGTTTTCCTTCGTGGTGCACGGGCTATGGCCGCAATACGAGCACGGCTTTCCCGAATATTGCCAGCGGCCCTCACCGCGGCTCGATCGCAACATCATGACCTCGATGCTCGACCTGATGCCGGCACCGGGGCTAATCTACAACGAGTGGGACAAGCACGGCACCTGCGCCGGCTTGGGCGCGCGTGCCTATTTCGAGACCATCCGCAAAGCGCGCGCCGCGATCAAGATCCCGCCCGAATTCCTGCAATTGTCCGAGGCGAAGACGATTTCGCCCGACGATGTCGGAGCCGCCTTCATCAAGGCCAATCCCGGCCTCTCCACCTCCGCCATGGCCGTGACCTGCAACCGAACGCGGCTTTCCGAGGTGCGCATCTGCATGAGCAAGGACCTGCAATTCCACGATTGCGCCGAGATCGCGCGCCGGGCCTGCTCCCGCGACCAGGTGACGATGCCGCCGGTCCGGGGCGGGTGATTTCGCGACGTCGTCACCGTCCTTACGAGGAGCGGCAGTTTAGAGCTCCGTCATTTCGGGATGGTGCGTTAGCACCAGATCCGGAATCTCGAAATTCCGGGTTCGCGTCTTCGACGCGCCCCGGAATGACTTTGGTTACGTGATGTCGTAACCCGTCTTCCATGAACTACCGTCACGCCTTTCATGCCGGCGGCTTTGCCGACGTCATCAAGCACATCGTGCTGGTGCGGATCCTCACCTATCTGCAGGACAAGCCGGCCGCGTTCCGCGTCATCGACACCCATGCCGGCGCCGGCGTCTACGACCTCGCAGGCGACGAGGCCCGCCGCGGCGGCGAGTGGCTGACCGGGATTGCGCGGATCTTGCAAGCACGGTTTTCCGTGCCGACCGCGGCGCTACTCAAGCCCTATCTCGACATCGTCAGGGCCTTTAACCCGCAGCGCGAATTGACCGCCTATCCGGGCTCGCCCTTGATCGCGCGGGCCTTGCTGCGGCCGCAGGATCGCCTGACCGCGTGCGAGGTCGAGCCGAAAGCGCGAAAGCTGCTGATCGATTCGCTGCGCCGCGATGCGCAGGCCCGCGTGGTCGACCTCGACGGCTGGATGGCGCTGCCGGCCTTCGTGCCGCCGAACGAGCGGCGCGGCCTGGTGCTGATTGATCCGCCGTTTGAGGCAAAGGACGAGTTCGAGCGGCTCGCCGGTGGTTTCGCCGCAGCGTTCGCGAAATGGCCGACCGGCGTCTATTTAATGTGGTATCCGGCCAAGAGCCGGCGCGGCACCGACGAGTTCGCGCAGCGCGTCGCGCGGGAGGCCGCTTCGGTAAAGCCTTCCGGCAAATGCCTGCGGCTCGAGTTCAGCGTCGCGCCGCAGGCGGCAGATAGCGTGCTCGCCTCGGCGGGGCTCCTGATCGTCAACCCGCCGTGGACGCTGCAGGGCGAGCTCAAGGCCATCCTGCCCGAACTGGAAAAGCCGCTTGGCCAGGGTGGCGCCGGACGGTTCAGGCTCGAGACGCCGAAGCCCTGAGACCAAGCTAGAGCCTGTGCCTTAAGCCCCCTGGCAGTGGAAAACCCGTAGTCAATTCGCGGGGAACCGTATTATGCTCAGTTCATTAGGACTGGCTTTACGTTCCGCTTCCGCGAATGGTTGCGGCGGAGTGATGAAGGCCGACAAGAAATCCAGGCGGTCCGGCGACGAGAGCCGGGGCCGTCAAGGTGGCCAAGCTTTCCGGCAGCGAATGTCCGGTCGAGCCGATGCGCTGTCTACTAGCGCAGCGGCTGGAGCAATGCGGGGGAGGAGTTTCCCGATGGCCATGACTGGGACGGTCAAGTTCTTCAATGGAGAACGTGGCTATGGCTTCATCAAGCCCGATGACGGCGGTCGGGATGTGTTCGTTCACATCACGGCCGTCGAGCGGGCGGGGTTGAAGGATTTGACCGAAGGACAACGCATCGCCTTCGAGGTTGAACCGGACAAGAAGGGCAAAGGCCCCAAGGCGGTCAATCTGGTGATCCAATCATAGTCGCGTGCGTTCGATTTTTTTGACGCGTTTTCTTGGACAGCGCGCCGGTACCGATCCCGGATTCGCGTCCTGAGTTGTCTTCGAAGGAAAACGCCATAAAAATCCTGGCCGCGCCGCGGCCAGGAGTTTGCTTTGTCGTGTCTTCTTGTTGCTAGTCTTCTTGTTGCGATCAGAAGTGATAGTTCACGCCGGCGCGGATCTCGCCGAACGCGAAGCCATTTGACACCCCTGTAATGGAGAAAGGATTGCTGGCGAGATCGACATAGAGATATTCGATCTTGGCGCTCCAGTTTGGCGCGAGGCCGAATTCGGCGCCGAAGCCGACGGTCCAGCCCGCGCTGACGTGCGACTCCGGCAGTCCGAATGTCTCGCCGCGCAATTCGCCGAAGGCAAGACCCGCGGTGCCGTAAAACAGGATGTTGCTGAAGGTGTAGCCGGCCCGGCCGCGCACCGTGCTGAACCATGGGTTGGAGAATTGCCACGGCGCGAACGTGTCTTCGGCGCCCGTCACCTGGAGATCGCCTTCGGCGCCGAACACCCAGGGGCCGCTCTGCCAATTGTAGCCGGCCTGCACGCCGCCGACGACGCCGGACGGCTTGGTCGGGTTGTTGCTGACGGTGCCCCACTCGAAGCCGAGAGTGCCGCCGATATAGGGGCCAAACCAGCGATAGCAGTCGGCAGTAAGTGGATAGGCGACCGGTTGTGGATAGGCGACCGGTTGTGGATAGGCGACCGGTTGTGGATAGGCGACCGATGGTGGGGGTTGGAGCGGGGGTGGGGGATAGTAATCGGCAGCGCGGACCTTTGCCGTCGTGCCGGTGGCCAACAGCACGATCGCACCCAAAACGAACCGTTTCATCTGAACTCTCCGACGCAACTGACCTCGCGCACGGTTCACGGGCGCAGGCGGCGGCTAAAGCCGCATGGTTAGGGATCCCCAGCCCTTTCCGCTCAGATTTATCGAATGTTTTAAGTTAAGGGCCTGCTAAGGCGGGTTACCGGGCGCTTAACGTCCTTAATGAAGCGTTAGCGAACCTCCGAGGCCAAAGATTATCAAATACTTAACGCCGTTAATGAAGGTTAACCGGCAAGCCGCTCCAAGCAGGTCACCAAAGGCTTAACGTTCTTCGTATTCTTAATGAAGTGCTACCCGGCGGGAGCCTTTGTCGGTATCTCGCGAGCCTGTGGGTTGCGGCGTCTGAGGCTGGCGATGCCCCTGTCGAGCGCTTAGATTCGGGCCATGAATACCGACAAAACCGATCGACCAAAGGCGCCAGGCCCGCGGACGCCGGAGGCTGGCTGGAGCGCCGATTTGCCGCCCCAGGATCGGACTTCCCAGGAGCCTACCGCTCCCGATCTCGATCCGGCTATCTCCCCTGCAGAGGAGGACGACGAGGCACGGCTGCCGGACTTGCCGGAGGACGCGGCCGACGTGGTCGCCGAGGGCCCGCTTTCGGGCGGGCACGCCGCGATCGAACAGGCGGTGCGGCTCGCGCCGACCTCGCCCGGCGTCTACCGCATGCTGAACGCGGCCAACGACGTGCTCTATGTCGGCAAGGCGAAGAACGTCAAAAAGCGGCTCTCATCCTATGCGCGCGTCAACGCGCCGCAGCCGGCCCGCATCCTGCGCATGATCGCGGCCACGGCCTCAGTCGAGATCATCTCGACCTCGACCGAGACCGAGGCGCTGCTGCTCGAGGCCAACCTGATCAAGCAGCTTCGGCCGCGCTTCAACGTGCAGCTCCGTGACGACAAGTCGTTTCCCTATATCCTGATCACCGGCGACCACTGGGCGCCGCAGATCCTCAAGCACCGCGGCGCGCAAAGCCGGCCCGGACGCTATTTCGGGCCGTTCGCGTCCGCCGGTGCCGTCAACCGCACCATCACGGCGCTGCAGCGCGCCTTCCTGATCCGCTCCTGCACCGACGGCTTCTTCGAGAGCCGCACCCGACCCTGCCTGCTCTACCAGATCCGCCGCTGCGCAGGTCCCTGCACCGGAGAGGTCGATTTTCCCGGCTATACCGAGCTGGTGCGCGAGGCGACCGATTTCCTCTCCGGCCGCAGCCATGCGGTGAAGCAGCAACTGGCCGGCGAGATGGAAAAGGCCTCCGGCGAACTGGAATTCGAAACCGCGGCGCTCTACCGCGACCGCCTAGCGGCGCTGTCGGCGATCCAGTCGCAGCAGGGCATCAACCCGCGCACCGTGGAAGAAGCCGACGTGTTCGCCATCCACCAGGACGGCGGCTATTCCTGCGTCGAGGTGTTCTTCTTCCGCACCGGGCAGAACTGGGGAAACCGCGCCTATTTTCCGCGCGCGGAGAAGTCGTTCACGCCCGAAGAGGTGCTGGGCTCGTTCCTGGCGCAATTCTACGATGACAAGCCGCCGCCGAAACTGATCCTGCTCTCGCACGCCATCGAGGAAGCCGAGCTCCTCGCCGACGCGCTGTCGGTGAAAGCCGGATTCAAGGTCGAAGTCTCCCTCCCCAAGCGCGGCGAAAAGAAGGAGCTGATCACCCACGCGCTGACCAACGCGCGCGAGGCATTGGGGCGCAAGCTTGCCGATACCGCGACCCAAGGCCGGCTGCTGGAAGCGCTCGCCAAGACGCTCGTACTGCCGCATCCACCCAAGCGGATCGAGGTCTACGACAACAGCCACATCCAGGGCACCAACGCGGTCGGCGCCATGATCGTGGCCGGCCCCGACGGGTTCATGAAGAACCAGTACCGCAAGTTCAACATCAAGTCGGAAGGCCTCACCCCCGGCGACGATTACGCGATGATGCGCGAGGTTCTGCAGCGGCGCTTCAAGCGGCTGCTGTCGCCGCCGGAAGTCGATACCGGCAAGGATGCTGGCAAGGATACCAATAAGCCGAAGGCGGACGATGATTCGTTTCCGCAATGGCCTGACCTCGTCATCATCGACGGCGGCCGCGGCCAGCTCAACGCCGCGCGCGAGATTTTCCAAAACCTTGGCCTGACGCAGGTGGCGCTGCTTGGGGTCGCCAAGGGGCCGGACCGCGACGCCGGCCGCGAAACCCTGTTCATGCCGGATCGCGAGGCGATCAAGCTCGAGCCGCGTGACCCGGTGCTGTATTTCATCCAGCGGCTGCGCGACGAGGCGCATCGCTTCGTGATCGGCTCGCACCGCAAGCTGCGCAAGAAGGACATCCGCGAAGCGGGTCTGCAGGAGATTCCTGGCATCGGCCCGTCACGCAAACGTGCCTTGCTGCACCATTTCGGGACGTTGAAGGAGATCGAGCGGGCGTCGATCGCCGACCTCGGCAAGGTTCCAGGCGTCAGCGCCGAGAGTGCGCGCAAGATTTTCGAGTTTTTCCACGCCCAGCCGGGCTAAAAGAGTCACATAAGCGTCGTCTCCGGCAGGTCATTTGTGAGCCTACCGGTTGACCTCGATGCTGCAGCGGTATTGGTAAGACGGATGAACATCGCCACGACCCGGGGGACCGCCAGAAGCTCGCTGTCCCTCCCGAATATCCTGACCTATGCGCGGATCGCCGCCATTCCGGTGGTGGTCGGCTGCATCTATGCGCAGTCGATCATGGACGGGCCGCTGTGGCTGCGTTGGGTCGCGGTCGCCGTCTTCATCGCCGCCGGCGTCACCGATTACCTTGACGGCTACTATGCGCGAATCTGGAACCAGCAATCGGCGTTCGGCCGGATGCTCGATCCGATCGCCGACAAGCTGCTGGTCGCCTCCTGCCTGTTGATGCTGGCCGCCGACGGCATCATCCACGGCTGGTCGCTGTGGGCCGCCATCGTCATCCTGTGCCGCGAGATCCTGGTCTCGGGATTGCGCGAATATCTCGCCGCGCTGCGCGTCAGCGTGCCCGTGACCAGGCTCGCTAAATGGAAGACCACGATCCAGCTGGTCGCGATCGGCTTCCTGCTCGCGGGCGAGGCCGGCGACATGGTGGTGCCGGTCGTCACCCAGATCGGGCTGTTGCTGCTGTGGGCGTCGGCGATCTTCACGATCTACACCGGCTATGACTATTTCCGCGCCGGCATCCATCACCTCATCAAGGAGGATGAAGGATGAAGGTCAAGTATTTCGCCTGGGTGCGCGAGCGGGTCGGCAAGGCCGAAGAGACGGTCGAGCCGCCCTCCAGCGTCCGCACCGTGGACGACCTGATCGCCTGGCTCTCCAAGCGCGGCGAAGGCTATGCCTACGCCTTCGAGACGCCGCGGGTGATTCGCGCCGCGATCGACCATGCCCATGTCAAATCCGACGCAGGGATAGCCGGCGCCCGCGAGATCGCCTTTTTCCCGCCGATGACCGGCGGCTAACCTTCGCCCATTGCGATGATTGCATGACCGCCATCGTCACCGTCCGTATCCAACAAGCCGATTTCGACATCGCGCGCGAGATCGCAGGCCTGACCAAGGGCCGCACCGATATCGGCGCGGTCGTGACGTTTTCTGGCATCTGCCGCGGCAGCGAGGGCAGCGAAGCGATCGCGGCGCTGACTCTCGAACATTACCCCGGCATGGCGGAAGCCGAGATCATGCGGCATGCCGAAGAAGCGATGGCGCGCTGGCCACTGAACGGACTGACGGTGATCCACCGCTTCGGCCGCATCGAGCCTGGGCAGAACATCGTGCTGGTGGTGACGGCCTCGAGCCACCGCCAGGCGGCGTTTGAGGCGGCGGAATTCCTGATGGATTACTTGAAGACCAGCGCGCCGTTCTGGAAGCGTGAGGAAGGCGCGAAAAGAACCGGCTGGGTCGAGGCGCAGGCCCATGACGATGCCGCCGCCGCGCGCTGGACCAAATCCTGATGGCGAAAGGCGTCAAGGCGCTTTCGAAAAAGAAAGCCGCCGCCAAGCTTCCGAAGGTCGCAAGCGGCGAATTGGTGACGCTGCTCGATTTCGTCCGTTACGCGGTGAGTCGTTTTGTCGAGGCGGAGTTGACCTTCGCTCATGGCACCACGGATCCTGTCGCCGAAGCCGCGTTCCTGGTCTGCGAGGCCTTGCATCTTCACCCCGACCAGTTCAAGGCTTTTGCCTCCGCGCGCGTCACCACCTCGGAGGCCAAGAAAATTCTCGATTTGACGACCGGCCGCGTCACCACGCGAAAACCGGCCGCCTATCTCGTCAACAAGATCTACATGCGGGGCTTGCCGTTCTATGTCGACGAGCGCGTGATCGTGCCGCGCTCGTTCATCGGCGAATTGTTGGATCAGCACTTCGGCGGCGAGGATGACGAAGCGGCTACTCCCCTGATCGGCGATCCCGCAAGCGTCGAAAGCGTGCTCGACCTCTGCACCGGCTCGGGCTGTCTTGCAATCCTCGCCGCGCGGCATTTTCCCAATGCGCAATTAGACGCGGTGGATATTTCCAAGGACGCGCTCGAGGTCGCCGCACGCAACGTCGCCGACCATGGACTTGAAGACCGGATCACGCTGCATCGCGGCGACCTGTTCAGGCCGCTCGGGGAAAAGCGCTACGACCTAGTGATTTCCAATCCACCCTATGTCGATGCCGAAGGCATGGCGGCACTGCCGCCGGAATGCCGCGCCGAGCCGAAACTCGCCTTCGACGGGGGCGACGATGGCCTTGATATTGTCAGGCGCATCCTGAACGTAGCGTCCTGGCACCTGACGGCGCAGGGCGGGCTGCTCTGCGAGATCGGCCGCGGCCGGGAACGGCTGGAGGCGGCCTATCCGCAATTGCCGCTGCTTTGGCTCGATAGCGAGGATTCCCAAGGCGAGGTGTTCTGGATCGCCGCCGCGGATTTGGGCTGAGGCTTTAAGCAACAATCCGCCTGAATGAGCGGGATTATCGCAAGTTATTGACGTTCCCGTTCGCCGGCGAAGCTGGTAGCCTCACACTTAGCCAATCCGCCAAACTTTCGAGAGGCCCGCAATGCTGGACAAGAGCCCAAAAGCCACCGCCGTCAACGTCCCGAACGACCTCGCCGCGCACTGGATGCCGTTCACCGCCAACCGGGCCTTCAAGAAGGCGCCGAGGCTGCTCGCCGGCGCCAAGGACATGCATTACATCACCGTCGACGGCCGCAATATCATCGATGCCGCCTCCGGCATGTGGTGCACCAATGCCGGCCACGGCCGCACCCAGATTTCGGAAGCCATCGCCAAGCAGGCCGCCACGATCGACTACGCGCCGCCGTTCCAGTTCGGCATCCCCCAGGCCTTCGAGCTTGCGAGCCGCATCGCCGACCTCGCGCCCAAAGGCCTCGACCACGTGTTCTTCTGCAACTCCGGCTCGGAAGCCGCCGACACCGCGCTGAAGATCGCGCTGGCCTATCATCAGATCAACGGCCAGGGCACCCGCACCCGCCTGATCGGCCGCGAGCGCGGCTATCACGGCGTTGGCTTCGGCGGCACTGCCGTGGGCGGCATCGTCAACAACCGCAAGATGTACGGCACGCTGCTCGCCGGCGTCGATCATATCCCCCACACCTACGACCGCGAGAGGCAGGCCTTCACCAAGGGCGAGCCGGAATACGGCGCCCATTTCGCCGACGAGTTGGAGCGGCTGGTCAACCTGCACGGCGCCACCACCATGGCGGCCGTGATCGTCGAGCCGATGGCGGGATCGACCGGCGTGCTGCCACCGCCGAAGGGCTATCTCAAGCGCTTGCGCGAGATCACCCAGAAGCACGGCATCCTCCTGATCTTCGACGAGGTCATCACCGGCTACGGCAGGCTCGGCTATGCCTTCGCCGCGGAACGCTACGGCGTGCTGCCGGACATGATCACCTTCGCCAAGGGCATCACCAATGGCGCCGCCCCCATGGGCGGCGTGATCGTGCGCGACACCATCCACGACGCGTTCATGACGGGACCTGAGCACGTGGTGGAATTGACCCACGGCTACACCTATTCGGCGCACCCGCTGGCCTGCGCCGCGGGGCTTGCCACGCTCGACATCTACCGCGACGAGAAACTGTTCGAGCGCGCCCGTGCGCTCGAGCCGAAATTCGCCGACGCGGTGATGTCGCTGAAGGGCCAGCCCAACGTCGTCGATATCCGCACCGTGGGTCTGACCGCCGGCATCGATCTCGCGCCGCGCGCGGATGCCGTCGGCAAACGCGGCTTCGACGCGCTGAACAGCGCCTTCCACGACAACGACCTGATGCTGCGCATCGCCGGCGACTCGCTGGCGCTGACGCCACCCTTGATCATAAGCGAAGAACAGATCGGCGAGATCGTCGAGAAGGTCGGCAAGATCATCCGCGCGGTGGCCTAGATTTCCTGCCTCTCCCCGTCCTTTTACGGGGAGAGGTCGAAATTCGCGGGAGCGAATTTCGGATGAGGGGCAAGGCACGGTGCACGCTATGAACGTAAGCGCGCGCGGAGACAGCCCCTCACCCCACCTCTCAGGGCGAGCTCAGCTCGTCTCGCCCCTGCAAGGGCGGGGCGAGGGAGCGCTGCCGCCAGTGCACCAAACAGGGCGGAACACGCCGTTGCCGCTGTGCCTAAAGAACATTAGCTCGTCGAATCAAACTTAATGCTAAGGTCGTGGCGCTTGGGGGAGCCTTGCGCAACATGATCCGCATTTCGACCATTTTCATCGCCATCTGCATGGTGCTAGTGGCGGCATCGCTTGGCCTGATCCTGTATTCGGTGGCCGGCATCTCGGGCTCGGAATCGGCGATCGTGGCGCTCACGGTGCTGACCTTCCTGATCCTGTACAATGCGGTGTCGATGCGGCTGCGCGACCGCACCGACGTCGGCGGCCAGATCGCGGATTTGTCGCGCGGCACCGCCGATCTCGCCCGCCAGGTCGCGGAATTCGGCCGCCGGCTTTCCGCCGTCGAGGGCCGGGTCGTGTCGGCCAATTCAGCCGGCGCCGACCGCATTCAGGCCGTGGTTGGCGAGATCAACGAGCTGGGCGGGCTGGTCAAGCAGCTTGCGTCGTCGGTTGCGAGCCACGAGGAACTCCTGGCGGCAGGCGCCGCCGCCGCCAGGCGGGAGATCGGCGCGCCGGAACCTGGCAGGCCGGACAGCGACCTGCAGAAGGAACTGCGGCTTTCAGCCGATGACAAGGCCGCGACCGCCGCGACCCCGGCGGCACCCGTCGCCGGTGATGCATCCGCTTCCCGCAGCCAGGCGCAAATCCTCGCCGCGGTGAGAAGCGCGGTCGAGGAAAACCGGATCGACCTCTATCTGCAGCCGATGGTGACCTTGCCGCAACGCAAGGTGCGCTTCTACGAGGCAGTGACGCGGCTGCGCGACGACAAGGACCAGGTGCTCGCCGCCGAGGATTTCATCGCCGTCGCGGAAGCCGCCGGCCTGATCGGGCGGATCGACCACATGGTGATGCTGCGCTCGGTGCAGGTGCTGCGCCGGCTGATGGTGCGCAACAAGGACGTCGGCGTGTTCTGCAACGTCGCGGCCGCAACGCTCGGCAATCCCGCGACGTTCGCGCAATGCCTGGATTTTCTCGAAGCCAATCGCGCGCTCGCCCCCTCGCTGGTGCTCGAGTTCAAGCAGGCGACGTTCCGCAAGCTCGGCCCGACCGATACCGAGCATCTCGCGGCACTGGCGCAGCGCGGTTACCGCTTCTCGATCGATCACGTCACCGATCTGCGAATCGAGCCGCGGGAGCTTGCCGACCGCGGCGTCCGCTACATCAAGGTACCGGCGGCGCTGCTGCTCGATCAGAAACTGGCCCCAAACTCCGACATACATCCGTCAGACCTTTCGGATCTGCTCGGCCGGTTCGGCATCGACCTGATCGCCGAGCGGATCGAGGGGGAACGCGCGGTGGTCGACCTGCTCGACTACGACGTGCGGTTCGGTCAAGGTTTCCTGTTTGCGCCGCCGCGCCCATTGCGGGCCGAGGGCGCACCCGCTGCCGGCGGGCCGCTTCCGAACAATGCGCAGGAGTCCAGAGAATCCAGGGTCGAATCCAATGGCACCGGCAAAACCGTTTCCATCGACCCTTCCGCGACCGAGCCCGCACCGCGCGCGGTCGGCAACGCCGCGCTGGCGCGCCGCTTTGCCGGCCCGGGCTGATCGGCGCCTTGTGCCATGACCAGCCTGCGATTCGTCGAGCGACTGCGCGATCTCATCGGCGGCGTGGACGTGGTGCTCTCTGACATCTGGGGCGTGGTTCACAACGGACTGGAGGCCTTCCCCGAAGCCTGCGAGGCGCTGCACACGTTTCGCAGCCAGGGCGGCACCGTCATCCTGATCACCAACGCGCCGCGGCCGGCCGATTCGGTGCAGCGGCAATTGCGCAAGCTTGGGGTTTCCGACGACACCTACGACGCCATCGTCAGCTCGGGCGACTTGACCCGGCACTACGTCGCCGATCATCCGGGACGCAAGGTGTTCTGGCTCGGCCCGGAGCGCGACTATTCGATCTACCGCGGCCTCGACTTGGTGCTGGCACCGCTGGAGGATGCCGACTACATCGTCTGCACCGGGCTGCTCGACGACGAGACCGAGACGGCGGAAGACTATCGCGCGATGCTGCTGCAGGCGCGCGAGCGGAAACTGCCGCTGATCTGCGCCAATCCCGATATCGTGGTCGAGCGCGGCGACCGGCTGATCTATTGCGCCGGCGCCATCGCCGAGCTCTATCGCGAGATCGGCGGCGAGGTGATCTTCTACGGCAAGCCGCACCGGCCGATCTACCAACGCGCCATGGCGCTCGCCGCCGAGCAGCGCCGCGGGCAGGCGGTGCCGCTGAACCGGGTGCTGGCGATCGGCGATTCGGTCCGCACCGACCTCGCCGGCGCGCACGGTTTTGGGATCGACTGCCTGTTCGTGACGCGGGGCATTCACTCGGAAGACTTCGAAGGCGTTGATCAGCTCGACCCGGCGTCGGTCAAGGAATTGTTCGGCCATCCGCCGCGGGCCTTGATGCGCGAGTTGCGGTGGTAGCTGGTTGGATCCCGGATGCTGCGCAGCGCCGTGCCGTTCTCTCATCGCCCCGCCCTTGCGGGGAGAGGGTGGGGTGAGGGGCTGCCTCCACGAACACTGAATGCGCGGTGAGTCCCCCTCACCCGAAATTCGCTGCGCGAATTTCGACCTCTCCCCGCAAGCGGGGCGAGGTCAAGAAAAGCGCTTACGCGCTTGCCATGTCCGGGAAGACCGCATCGATCTTGGTCTTCAGCGTCGCCGCGTTGAACGGCTTGACGATATAATTGTTCACGCCGGCCTTCTTGGCCGCAATCACGTTCTCGGTCTTGGATTCCGCCGTGATCATGATGAACGGCGTGGTGGCGAGATTGGGGTCGGCACGGACCTCGCGCAGGAGGTCGTAGCCGGTCATCGGCTCCATGTTCCAGTCGGAGATCACCAGCCCATATTTCTTGCCGCGCATCTTGTTGAGCGCCGCCGATCCGTCGCTGGCGTCGTCGATATGTTCGAAACCAAGCTGCTTCAGCAGATTCCGGATGATACGGATCATCGTGTTGTAATCGTCCACCACGAGAACCGACATCGACAAATCAACAGCCATTCTTGACTCTCCACGCGAACCGAACGCAAAAAAACCAGGCCTGCCCGAGGGGCTTCGCCCTCCGCAATCCGCCTTAAGAACTAGCATCAAGCCCTTAAACAGCCCGTTAACCGACCGCCGGTCGCGCTTGCGAAAGCCACAACGACGGGTAGACCGAGCCACCCTGCTTGACTTCCCGCTCACGCCCAAGTCACGGTCCGGCAACGCCAGCGAGCGCAACCGCGTTCCCCCTGACAAACCCTTGCAAACCCTGCGAACCCTTGAAATCACCGTTGAAATGACTGCAGTTTTTACCGTTATCCGCGACTCCACCCCCACCCCCGCGATCCCGAAGGGAGCGGTGGTGGCGATGGGCAATTTCGACGGTGTTCATCTCGGGCACCGGGCCGTGATCGCCGCGGCGCTGGAAATGGGCCGGGCGCATGGCCGGCCTGCGCTGGCGGTCACCTTCGAGCCGCATCCGCGGCGCTACTTCAGCCCCCACACCCCCCAGTTCCGCCTGACGGATGAGGCCAACAAGCTGCGCCTGTTGGCCGCAACCGGCCTTTCAGGCGCCGTCGTCATGACCTTCGACAAGGCCCGCGCCGGGACCAGCGCGCAGGATTTCATTCACCATGATCTGATCGAGCGGCTTGGGATTTCCGGCATCGCCGTCGGCTACGACTTCCATTTCGGCAAAGGCCGCGTCGGCTCGCCGAGTCTCTTGGTCGCCGAGGCGCCGCGGCTCGGCATCGAGGTCGATGTGCAGCCGCATATCGACATCGACGAGCGGCCGGTCTCCTCCAGCGCCATCCGCATGGCGCTCGCGGAGGGACAGATCGCGGATGCCACCGTGATGCTCGGCGGCCCCTGGTTCGTGACCGGGGAAGTGATCCATGGCGAGAAGCGCGGCCGCGATCTCGGCTATCCCACCGCCAATATCCGGCTCGACCACAATTGCGGGCTAAGGCACGGCATCTACGCGGTGCGGGTCGGGCGCGGCCAGGGAATAGATCAGGTGCGGCTCGACGGCGTCGCAAGCTTCGGCCGCCGCCCGACCTTCGACAACGGCGCGCCGCTGCTGGAAATCTTCCTGTTCGATTTCAACGGCGATCTCTACGGCGAAACCCTTGATGTTGCCTTCATCGGCCTCATCCGCGAGGAACTGAAATTCGATCATGTCGAGGCGCTGATCCAGAGGATGGACGAGGACTCCGCCGAGGCCCGCGCGCAGCTGGCCGTGGCGCCGGGCGCGTTTCCGAAGCTCGGGACGGTCGGGTAGACTCCAGTCGGGTCATCAAGGTGGGGCTTTGCGATTCGGCAGCCCCCTGCTATGGAAAACCCCATGTTTGCGCGGCGCACCATCGGCATTAGCGGCCCGGCTTCCGCCTGAGCTTCAAGCTCGGCGCAAGACCGGGGTTTCTCTCGTTCACCCGCGATTGATCGCGTTTCAGCGCCCTTCCAGCCAAGATCTTGCAAGTCAAGCCAGAGCACGATGTCAGAAAAGCCGCAAAACTCCGACGCCAAAGACTATTCCAAAACCCTGTTCCTGCCGCAGACGGAATTCCCGATGCGCGCCGGCCTGCCGCAGCGCGAGCCGGAAATCCTCAAGCGCTGGAACGAGATCGGCCTCTACGAGAAACTGCGTGAGGGTGCGCGCGGACGGACCAAGTTCGTGCTGCATGACGGCCCGCCCTACGCCAACGGCAACATCCATATCGGCACGGCACTGAATAAGATCCTCAAGGATCTCGTGACCAAGAGCCAGCAGATGCTCGGCTTCGATTCCAACTACGTGCCCGGCTGGGACTGCCATGGCCTGCCGATCGAATGGAAGGTCGAGGAGGAGAACTATCGCTCCAAGGGCAAGGTGAAGCCGGATTTCCGCGACTCCGCCGCGATGGTCGCATTCCGGAAGGAATGCCGCGCCTATGCCACCCACTGGCTCAACGTGCAGCGCGAGGAGTTCAAGCGGCTCGGCGTCGTCGGCGACTGGGATCACCCCTACGCGACCATGAGCTATCCCGCCGAAGCGCAGATCGCGCGCGAGCTGATGAAGTTTGCCGCCAACGGCACGCTCTATCGCGGCTCAAAACCGGTGATGTGGAGCGTGGTGGAAAAGACCGCGCTCGCCGAGGCCGAGGTCGAATACGAGGACTACACGAGCGATACGATATGGGTGAAGTTTCCGGTCAGGTTCTCCGCAGGTGAAACGTCACAAGAAGCACGCGATCTTCTGAACGCGTCTGTCGTCATCTGGACTACGACACCGTGGACCCTGCCGGGCAATCGCGCCATCAGCTTCTCGCCCAAAATCGCCTACAGCCTTTACAAGGTCATCGACGCGCCCGCCGACAACTGGGCGAAAGCTGGGGATCTTCTGATCCTAGCGGACGCACCTGCAGAAAGCGTGTTCAAACAAGCCAGGGCAACTGCTTGGGAGAGGGTTCGTGCTGTTCCCGCAGACGATCTCGCCATCATGAGCTGCACCCATCCGCTAAAAGGTTTTAGCGGCGGTTACGATTTCAAAGTCCCCCTCCTCGAAGGCGATCACGTCACCGACGACACCGGTACCGGCTTCGTCCACACTGCACCGAGCCACGGCCGCGAGGACTTTGACGTCTGGATGGCGAATGCGCGCGAGCTGGAGAGCCGCGGCATCAACACTGCGATCCCCTATACCGTCGATGAGAACGGCGCCTTCACCGATCACGCGCCGGGCTTTACCGGCAAGCGCGTCATCAACGACAAGGGTGAAAAGGGCGACGCCAACGAAGCCGTGATCAAGGCGCTGATCGAGGCCGGCATGCTGCTCGCGCGCGGCCGGCTGAAGCACCAATACCCGCATTCCTGGCGCTCGAAGAAGCCGGTGATCTTCCGCAACACGCCGCAATGGTTCGTCGCGATGGACAAGCCTATTGTGGATGCCCCGGGCAGCCCCGGGGCTATGGACATCGCCGATGGAAGCAAAGCCAAGCCCGGCGACACGCTGCGCGCCCGCGCGCTGCATGCGATCTCGGTCACGCAATGGGTGCCACCGTCCGGGCAAAACCGCATCAACGGCATGATCGAAAGCCGGCCCGACTGGGTGCTGTCGCGCCAGCGGGCCTGGGGCGTGCCGATCGCGGTGTTCGTGCGCGAGAAGCGCGACGGCTCCGCGGAAATCCTGCAGGACGAGGCCGTCAACGCGCGCATCGCGGAGGCCTTCGAGAAGGAAGGCGCCGATGCCTGGTACACCGGCGGTGCGCGCGAGCGTTTTCTTGGGCCGCTTGTCAACGAAGAGTGGAAGAAGGTCGACGACATCCTCGACGTCTGGTTCGATTCCGGCTCGACGCACGCGTTCGTCCTGGAAGACCCCGTGCATTTCCCGGGCCTCGCCGGCATCAAGCGCAAGGTCGACGGCGGCAAAGATATCGTGATGTATCTGGAAGGTTCGGACCAGCACCGCGGCTGGTTCCAGTCGTCGCTATTGGAAAGCTGCGGCACCCGCGGTCGCGCGCCGTTCGACATCGTGCTGACCCACGGCTTCACCCAGGACGAGCACGGCCGCAAGATGTCGAAGTCGCTCGGCAACACGATCGAGCCGCAGGCGGTGATCAAGCAGTCCGGCGCCGACATCCTGCGGTTGTGGGTGGCTGCGTGCGACTACACCGACGATCAGCGCATCGGCCCCGAAATCCTGAAAAACACCGTCGAGACTTATCGCAAGCTACGCAACACCATCCGCTGGATGCTCGGCACGCTGCACCATTTCAAGCCGGGCGAGAAAGTCGCTCGCGATGAGATGCCCGAACTCGAGCGGCTGATGCTGCATCAGCTTGCCGAACAGGATGCGATCGTGCGCAGGGCTTACGCGGAGTTCGACTACAAGACGGTGGTCGCCGCGTTGTCGGCGTTCATGAACAGCGAATTGTCGGCGTTCTATTTCGACATCCGGAAAGACACGCTGTATTGCGACCCTCCGTCCTCGCTGGCGCGGAAGGCGGCGCTCACCACCATCGATAGGCTTTGCGACGCCATCCTGAAGTGGCTCGCGCCCGTGTTGAGCTTCACCTGCGACGAGGCGTGGGCAATGTACCGGCCCGGCGGATCCCCGTCTGTGCATCTGCTCACCTTCCCAGAAAACCTCGACGCCTTCCGCGACGACAGGCTGGCCGCGAAATGGGAGATCATCCGCAACGTCCGCCGCGTCGTCACCGGCGCGCTGGAATTGGAACGTGCCGCCAAGCGCATCGGTTCTTCGCTGGAAGCCTCGCCGATCATCTATGTGTCGGACAGGGCGATCCTGGCGACGTTGTTCGACGTCGACCTCGCCGAAGTCTGCATCACCTCAAATTATGAGGTGAGAGAGGACGAGGCGCCGGCCGGCGCCTTCCGTCTGGACGGCGTGCCAGGCGTCGGCGTGGTGGTGGAGCGGGCGGTCGGCACCAAATGCGCCCGTTCCTGGAAAATCCTGCCGACCGTGGGCGAGGACCCCGAATACCCCGACGTCTCACCGCGCGACGCGCAGGCGCTGCGCGAATGGAAGGCGCTGGGGGTTAGCGTCTAACATCCATCGTCGTCCCCGCGGAGGCGGGGACCCATAACCACCGGCGTTCGGGTTAGATAAGGACGATGACCAAAAGTCTTTCAAACAATATCGGACACGGCGCATGGGTCCCCGCCTTCGCGGGGACGACGCTCGGTTTTGGGGCGGCACCTTCAACATGACCTCCCCGCTCCGCTCCGGCGTGACCGCCGCCGTCATCACGCTGGTGCTCGACCAGGCCTCGAAGTTCTGGCTGCTGCATGTGCTCGACATCGCCCAGCGCGGCGCGGTGCGGGTGGCGCCGTTCTTCGACCTGGTGCTGGCCTGGAACACGGGGATCAGCTACGGCTGGTTCCAGAACGAAGACGCGACCGGCCAGGCGATCCTGGTCGCCGTCAAGGCTGTGGCGGTCATCGCTTTGGCGATCTGGATGGCGAGGTCACGCACGGCGATGGCCACGATCGCGCTCGGGCTGATCATCGGTGGGGCGATCGGTAACGCCGTCGACCGCTTCACCTATGGTGCGGTGGTCGATTTTGCCCTGTTCCACGTCGAGATTGCCGGAAAAGCCTTCAATTGGTACGTGTTTAACCTTGCGGACGTGGCGATTGTTGCCGGAGTAGCAGCCCTATTGTATGATTCCTTCCTTGGGGTTCCCGCCGCAAAAGCGCCCTGATCCCGGCTGATACGGACCGCCGGGAGCGGCATATTAGGCAGGTAATGCGATGCGCGAGACCAAAGCCAGCAACTGGATGATGCAGAGTTCGCCGAAGGCGCTGATGCGCGCGCTCCGGCTGTCGGCCGTCGCCCTCGGCGTCGGTCTTTTGATGGCATCCAGCGTCGCCCGCGCCCAGGACGAGGACGACAAGACCTTCGAGGAAAAGGTCATCGAAGGCATCATGGCCGGCATCGGCGGCACCAACATGGATAACCGCGGCATCGACTATCGCGAGCGTTCGCCACTAGTGGTGCCGCCCAAGATCGACCTGCCGCCCCCGGTTTCCGCCAACTCCGAAGTGAGCGATCCGAACTGGCCGAAGGACCCCGACGAGGCGCGCCGCAAGGCCGAGAGAAAGGCCCGCCAGAAGGCCAAGCCCAGTCCGATCGAAGCGGCCCGTCCCTTGACGCCGGCCGAGTTGAACGTTGGCCGGACCGCGGCTCCGGCGCGCACGAACAACGACCCCGTTCAGCCGGGCAATTCCTTCAACAATCCGATCCTGAGCCCGTCGCAGCTTGGCTTCGAGGGAAGGTTCAGCGACCTTTTCGGCGGCAGCAAGTCCGAGAGCAAAACGTTCACGAGCGAGCCGCCCCGGGAATCGTTGACTGAGCCGCCGCCCGGATACCAGACCCCGTCGCCGAACTACGCCTACGGCACCGGGCCAAAGGCGCCGCTGGCTAGCCAGCATTACGACATCATGTCGGGCAAAGACACCGGCAATTGATAGGTCGCGCTGGCGCCAAAGAACGTCGCAGGCGCCTCCTTCCGGGGGCGCGATGAAGGTGATTGGTCGCAGTCCATCTCTCGGCATCGTGACGAGCAGCGTTAGCTGCACCGTATAGGGTTAGGTCCTTAAACCCGAACGCCGTTGGTTCTTACATACAGGTTGTGATGTCCTCAAACCGCCTTGCAGCTCACGTCCTCATTGCGCTCGTTGCCTTGACGACCGGCGCCTTCGCTCAAACCACCGTTACTGCCGCGCCGCCGGCCAGCTTCACGCTCAACAATGGCCTGCAGGTCGTGGTGATCCAGGATCACCGCACGCCGGTCGTGACGCAGATGATCTGGTACAAGGTCGGCTCCGCCGACGAGACGCCTGGCAAGTCGGGGCTCGCGCACTTCCTCGAACATCTGATGTTCAAGGGCACGGCCAAGCATCCGGTGGGCGAGTTCTCCCAGACCGTGCTCAAGATCGGCGGCAACGAGAACGCGTTCACCTCGGTCGATTACACCGGCTTCTTCCAGCACGTGCCGCGCGATCAACTGGCCTCGATGATGGACTTCGAGGCCGATCGCATGAACGGCCTGGTCCTGAAGGACGAAAACGTGCTGCCCGAGCGCGATGTTGTGCTCGAGGAATACAACATGCGGGTCGCCAACAACCCGGAAGCGCGGCTGAACGAGCAGATCCTGGCCGCGCTCTATCTCAACCACCCCTACGGCCGTCCGATCATCGGCTGGCACCACGAAATCGAGAAGCTCGACCGCGAGGACGCGCTTGCCTTCTACCGCCGTTTCTACGCGCCGAATAACGCGATCTTGGTGATCGCCGGCGACGTCGACGAAAAGGAAATCCGCCCGCTCGCGGAAGCGACCTTCGGCAAGGTGGCGCCGCAGCCGGCGATCCCGGCGCAGCGCATTCGTCCGCAGGAGCCGGAGCCGGTCGCGCCGCGCACCGTGACGCTGGCCGATCCGCACGTCGAGCAGCCGATCCTGAAGCGCTACTATCTCGTCCCCTCCGCCGCCACCGCAGACACCGGCGAAAGCCCGGCGCTCGACGTCCTGGCGCAACTGATGGGCACCGGCAGCAATGCCTATCTGTACCGCGCGCTGGTGGTCGACCACCCGCTCGCGGTCAACGCCGGCGCCGCCTATCAGGGCACCTCGCTCGACCCGACGCAGTTCTCGATCTCAGTCTCGCCGAAATCCGGCGTCGACTTCGCAACCGCCGAGCAGGCGGTCGACGACGTCATCGCCGATGTCGCGAAGAACCCGGTGCCGCCGGAGGATCTAGAACGGGTCAAGACCCAATTGATCGCGGAGGCGATCTACGCCCAGGACAACCAGGCGACGCTGGCGCGCTGGTACGGCGGCGCGCTCACCACCGGCTTGAGCATCGAGGACATCAGGAGCTGGCCCGACCGGATCCGCGCCGTCACCGCCGAACAGGTTCGCGCTGCCGCGCAAAAATGGTTGGACAAGAAGCGCTCGGTAACCGGGTATCTGATCAAGGACACCACGCCGAAGCACGAGGAGAAGCGTTCGTGACCCATTCCCTCACCATCACACGGCGCCTCGCCTCCATACTCGCCGCCGGTCTTGTGATCGGGCTTGCCGCGCCGGTGCCGTCGCAGGCCGCAACCAAGATCCAGCATCTGATTTCGCCCGGCGGTATCGAAGCCTGGTTCGTGCAGGACGCCACCGTTCCGCTGATCGCGATGGAATATGCCTTTACCGGCGGCGCCGCGCAGGACCCGGCCGACAAGCCCGGCGTCGGCAATCTGGTGTCCGACCTGCTCGACGAAGGCTCCGGCGACCTCGACTCCAAGACCTTCCATGAACGGCTCGATCGCCGCGCCATCGAATTGAGCTTCAGCATCACGCGCGACTATTTCCGCGGCAGCCTGCGCATGCTGCGCGACAACAAGGACGAGGCCTTTGACCTGCTGCGGACGGCGCTGACGTCGCCGCATTTCGACAGCGTCGACGTCGAGCGGATCCGTTCGCAGGTGATCAGTGGCCTGAAGCGCGACACGGTCAATCCGAACGCGCTGGCAGGGCGCAAGTTTCTCGAGCTCGCCTATGGCGACCATCCTTACGGTCGCCAGGCCACGGGCACGCTGGAGACCGTTCCGACCATCACGGTTGCCGACATGAAGAATTATGTCCGCCGTGTGCTGGCCAAGGACACCCTGAAGATCGCCGTGGTCGGCGATATCGACCCGGCCTCGCTCGGCAAATTGCTCGACCAGACCTTTGGCGGCCTGCCCGCCAAAGCCGAGCTCGTGCCGGTCCCCGACGTCGTGGCGACGAAACCGCCGCAGCGCGCCTTCATTCCGCTCGATGTGCCGCAAACCGTGATCACCTTCGGCGGCCCCGGCGTGATGCGCCACGACCCGAACTTCATGGCCGCCTATGTGGTCAATCACGTTCTCGGCGGCGGCGGGTTGTCGTCGCGGCTCTACCATGAAGTGCGCGAAAAACGCGGTCTGGCTTATTCGGTCTACGACGCGCTGCTGTGGATGGATCACTCGGCGCTGTTCATCGGCAACACCGGCACACGCGCCGACCGTGCCGGCGAGACCATGGACGCCATCGACAAGGAAATCCGCCGCATGGCCGAGGACGGCCCGACGCAACAGGAGCTGGACGAGGCCAAATCCTACCTGAAGGGCTCGCAGATGCTGGCGCTCGATACATCCTCCAAGCTCGCATCGGGGCTCTTGCAGTACCAGCTCGACAAGCTGCCGATCGACTATATCGAGAAGCGCAACGCCATCGTCGATGCCGTGACGCTCGATGACGCCAAGCAGGCCGCCAAGCGGCTGTGGAGCCAGGGGCTGGTGACCGTCATCGTCGGCCGCGCCCCGCAGGCCGCCGCCCAACCGGCCGCCGCAGTGCAGGCGCCGGCGACCAAGGCGAACTGATTTCCTTTACCGCACGCACGCGGTTGCAGCTTCTTCCACCACCCTAACCCTCCTCCGCAAGCGGTGGAGGGAACGCTCTCTCGGCTCCCTCGCGCCGCCCTTGCGGGGAGAGGATAGGGTGTGGGGGCTCTCTCAGCGAATGCGGAGTTTGCAACAGGCAGCGTGCCTCGCCCCTCACCCGAAATTCGCTGGCGCGAATTTCGACCTCTCCCCGCAAAAAGGGCGAAGAGAGGTAAAGAACCAGGCCCGATTGCGCAACACCAGGCCCGGTCACAGCAATCTCGCCATAAACCCGCTATCCTGCGCGCACCGATTCCTGAACCTCCTTCGGGTGCACCCATGCTGCGGATTTCCCGCGACCTCTCCATCGACGAGAACGACATCGAGATCGGTTTCGTCCGCTCCTCCGGCCCGGGCGGGCAGAACGTCAACAAGGTGGCGACCTCGGCGCAATTGCGCTTCGACGCGCGCCGCATCGCACTGCCGGCCGACGCCGCGGCGCGGCTCGAGCGGCTTGCCGGGCAGCGCATGACCAAGGACGGCGTGATCGTGATCCAGGCGCAGCGTTTCCGCACCCAGGAGCGCAACCGCGCCGACGCCATCGATCGCCTGGTCGAGCTGTTGCGCGAGGCGATGGTGCGCCCCACGCCCCGGCGGCCGACCAGGCCCACGCTCGGCTCGAAACAGCGCCGCCTCGAAGGCAAGAAGCGCCGCGGCGACATCAAGGCGAGGCGCGGCACCCACGGGTATGATGATTAAGGGTTTGACCGGCCGCCGCGAAATACGGCAGCTTTTTGTTCTCACCTGAAACAGCCCGCTACTACCACCGCTTGTTCAGCGCGACCTAAAGTCGGCGCACGCCAACGGTGATGTATATGACAAAGCTGCGCGCGACACTTGCGATCGGGCTGGGATTTTGCAGCACGGCGTTCGTCGCGACGATCGCCGGTGCACAGATGCCACTGCCTGAGGCCAAGCCGCCGGATGGCGCGGCGCTGTTCACGCAGCAATGCGCGACATGCCATACCACCAATCTATCCGACCCGACCCGCCAGGGGCCGTCGCTGTTCGGGATCATCGGCCGGCGCGCCGGCGCGTCCGAGGGCTTCCACTATTCGGCTGACTTCGCCAAGGCCAATTTCGTCTGGGACGAGGCCAGGCTGGACGCCTGGATGACCAACCCGCAGGCGATGATTCCGAGCGCGGTGATGGCGTACCGGCAGTCAAAGCCGGAGATCCGCGCCGCCGTCATCGGCTACCTCAAGGAGCTGCATTGAATGGCAAAACCTGTTCACTCGATGATCCGCGTCCTCGACGAGAAGAAATCGCTCGACTTCTACACGCGCGCCTTCCGGCTCGAGTTGGCCGATTATCTCAAGTTCGACGACTTCGCGCTGATCTATCTGCGGCACCCTTCGTCGCCATTCGAGGTTGAACTCACCGTCAACTTCGATCGCAAGGAGCCCTATTCGCTTGGCGACGGCTACGGCCATCTCGCTGTCGTCGTCGACGACGTCGATGCCGAACACACAAGGTTCGAGCGGGAAAAATTGTCCCCGGGGCCGCTGCGCGATTTCAAGCACGACGGCGAGACGCTGGCGCGCTTCTTCTTTGTCGCCGACCCGGACGGATACAAGATCGAAGTGATCCAGAAGGGCGGACGTTTCGGCTAGAGCAGATCCGGAAAAGCTTGCCCTTGGAACCCGATGGGTGGGTAGCGGTTTTCCGAAAAAGATCATGCGCGAACGATAAGCAAGTGAAAATCAACAAAACAACGGAGGAACCCATGAGAGAAGTCGATCGTCGAAGCAAATACAATCGCCGCATCTTTCTGCAGGGGGCGGCAACCGCCATACCGGTCGTCGCGGTTGCGACGAGCGCGGGCCTCGGCGTTGGTGACGCCTGGGCCGACGATGCGACAGCGTTGACGCCGGCGACGCTGAAAACCCTGGTGAAGGTCGCGCGCGATATCTATCCGCACGATTTCCTCGCCGACAGCTACTACATCACCGCGATCAAGCCGTGGGACGGCAAGGCGGCGAAAGACCCGGCCGTGAAGGCGATGATCAACGACGGTGTCAGTCGCCTCGATCAGGACGCCCAGGACCGTCACAAGGTCCCGTACGCCGAGGTACCATGGGAGGTCGATCGCGTGGTCCTGCTGCAGCGCATCGAGCAGACCGACTTCTTCAACAAGATCCGCGGCGACCTCGTGGTGTCGATCTATAACCAGAAGGAGGTGTGGCCGAAATTCGGCTACGAGGGCTCCTCCGCCGAGCACGGCGGTTACATCAAACGCGGCTTCGCCGACATCGATTGGCTCCCGAAGGCTTGAAATCACTTCGGCAACGAAACAGTCAGGGAGGAAATCAACATGGCAAAATTCGATCTCAACGACAGCGGCGTGGTCGTGATCATCGGTTCGGGCGCCGGCGGCGGAACGCTGGGCAACGAACTCGCGCAGAAGGGCGTCAAGGTCGTCATCCTCGAAGCGGGCGGACGCTACGAGATTCCGGACTTCATCAACGACGAGTGGGACAGTTTCACCCAGCTCGCCTGGAAGGATATGCGCACGACGTCAGGCAGCTGGCGCGTCCACCAGGACTTCCCCAACCTTCCGGCCTGGATCGTCAAGGCGGTCGGCGGCTCCACGGTGCATTGGGCGGGAGCATCGCTGCGTTTCGACGAGCATGAGTTCAAGGCCAGGACCACCTACGGACAAGTGCCCGGCACCAACGTTCTGGACTGGCCGATCACGCTTGCCGAGATGGAGCCGTGGTACGCCAAGGCCGAAGACAAGATGGGCGTCACCCGGACGAACAACATTCCCGGCCTACCCGGCAACAACAATTTCCGGGTGCTCGAGGCCGGCGCGAAGAAGCTCGGCTACCAGACCGTGCACACCGGCAACATGGCCATCAACTCCGAGCCGCGCGACGGGCGCGGATCCTGCCAGCAGATCGGCTTCTGTTTCCAGGGCTGCAAGTCCGGCGCGAAATGGTCGACACTTTATGCCGAAATCCCCAAGGGCGAAGCGACCGGCAATCTCGAGGTCCGCCCCAACAGCATGGCGATCAAGATCGAGCACGATGCGTCGGGCAAGGTGACCGGCGTCGTCTATGCCGACGAGACCGGCGCCATGCAGCGGCAGAAGGCGCGCGTGGTGGCGGTCGCCGGAAACTCGATCGAGAGCCCGCGGCTCCTGCTCAACAGCGCCTCGAACATGTTCCCGGACGGGCTTGCCAATTCATCGGGTCAGGTCGGCCGCAACTACATGCGGCACATGACCGGCAGCGTGTATGCGACGTTCGAGAAATCGGTGCACATGTATCGCGGCACCACCATGGCCGGCATCATCCGCGATGAGGCCAAGAACGATCCGAAGCGGGGCTTCGTCGGCGGCTACGAGATGGAGACGCTCTCGCTCGGTCTGCCCTTCATGGCCGCGTTCTTAAATCCGGGTGCCTGGGGGAGAACCTTCACCAGCGCCATGGAGACGTATCCGCGGATGGCCGGCATGTGGCTGGTCGGCGAGGACATGCCGCAGGAGACCAACCGCATCACGCTCGATCCGGTCGCCAAGGACAAATTCGGCATGCCGGTGGCGAGCGTGCATTTCGACGATCATCCCAACGACGTTGCGATGCGCGCACACGCCTACAAACAGGGAGCGGCGGTCTACGACGCCGTCGGCGCCACCGTGACCTATCCGACGCCGCCCTATCCCTCTACGCACAATATGGGCACCAACCGGATGAGCGAGAAGCCAAGGGATGGCGTCGTCAACAAGTTCGGCCAGACCCACGACATCAAGAACCTGTTCGTGTCCGACGGCAGCCAGTTCACCTCTGGCGCGGCCTGCAACCCGACCCTGACCATCGTGTCGCTTGCCGTGCGTCAGGCGGATACCATTGCGAACGCAATGCAGAAGAAAGAGATCTGACCGAGGTTAGACCAATCGAAGCGGCCCTGACCGGATCAGTGCCGCTTCTGCCAGACCGGTGAGTTTTCCGCTTCCCGGAATGCTTCTCCCGTGGCCTCATGGTTCCAGACGCGCGAAGAAGCGCTCCTCACCATGAGGGTCTGAGACCTCATCCTGAGGAGCCCGCCGCGGGAGCCGCTATTCGGCGGCGTCCAGGATGGCCACCGCGGCCGCGGGAAACTCCGGCAGCGCAGCGACGCTTTTGGCGCGATAGATCAGACAGGAGCATCGCAGCAGCGACGCGAAATTCTTCACCTCACCGTGATGGTCGAGAACCTCGTTGTGGAGTGTCGTGAGGAATTTTCCGAGACTCATGTTCTCTTTCGCCGCGATCTCCTCCAGCGTATCCCAAAACGACATTTCCAGACGGATCGAGGTGCAGTGTCCACCGATCCGCAGCGATCGGGTCAGCGATTCATAGTCGCGTTGCGGCTGGTGCGCGAACAGATGGCACATGGTTTCCCTCCCGACAGATTGTCGTTTTTTGAAACGATATACCCGCCGGGCTAGCCTCACAATCCCATCGGACATCGAGCCGGTCGGCGCCGGCACAATGTCTTAAATGTGTGGTTTGGCCGTTTTGCGCCTTGAAACGATTTGTGTTTTCGCCGCATGCATTTACCGTCGCGGTCTCTAATGTAGCCGAGTTCCGAATCGCGCCTGAACCAACCCATGCCCGTCCGCCAGCTCCCCGAACAGGTCGTCAACCGCATCGCCGCCGGCGAGGTGGTCGAACGCCCCGCGAGCGTGGTGAAGGAACTTGTCGAGAACGCGATCGACGCCGGCGCCAGCCGGATCGACATTTTCACTGACGGCGGTGGCCGGCGGCGGATCGGCATCACCGACGACGGCGGCGGCATGACGGCGGATGATTTGGCGCTCGCGGTCGATCGCCACGCCACCTCCAAGCTCGACGACGAAGACCTGCTGCAGATCAAGACGCTCGGGTTCCGCGGCGAGGCGCTGCCCTCGATCGGCGCGGTCGCAAAACTTTCCATCACCACGCGTCACGCCGGTGGGCCGCATGCCTGGTCGCTCTCAGTCGAAGGCGGCGTGAAATCCAAGATCATGCCGGCCGCGCTCAGCCAGGGCACCCGCGTCGAGGTCAGCGACCTCTTCTACGCGACGCCGGCGCGGCTGAAATTCCTGAAGACCGACCGCACCGAGGCCGAGGCGATCCGCGAAATCGTGCGGCGGCTCGCGATGGCGCGGCCCGATATCGCTTTCACGCTGGCGGGCGAGGAACGGGCGCCGGTCACCTGGGCCGCGGCATTGCCCGGTGCGGCCGGCCGCTTGATCCGGCTCGGTGACATTCTCGGCGCGGATTTTCGTGGCTGCGCCATCGAAGTCCGCGCCGAGCGCGACGGCGTTGTGGTCGAGGGCTTTGCGGCGTCCCCCTCGCTGACCCGCGCCAACGCGCTCGGGCAATATCTGTTCGTCAACGGCCGCCCGGTGCGCGACAAGCTCATCGTGGGGGCGGTGCGCGCCGCCTATGCCGATTATCTTCCGCGCGATCGTCACCCCGTGGTGGCGCTGTTCGTCACACTCGATTCGCGCGAGGTCGACGCCAATGTGCATCCCGCCAAGACCGAGGTGCGATTCCGCAACGCCGGGCTGGTGCGCGCGTTGATCGTGCACGCGCTGAAAGAAGGCCTGGCGCGCGAGGGCCGGCGCACCGCGGCCAATGACGCCGGTGGCGCGATCGCCGCGTTCCGCCCATCGTTCGAACCGCGTCCCGGTAACTGGGATTGGCGGCGCTCACCGTTCTATCCGGTCGGCCCGGGGCCCGCGTTTGCCGGTACTGCAGCGACCGCGTTCGCCGAAGAAGGCCAGGCCGCGTTCGACGTCGGCGCGCCGACGGTGGATGTGCGGTTCGAGGCGCATGCTTCCGCCGATCTGGTCGACCGTCCGCTGGGGGCAGCGCGAACGCAGATCCACGAGACTTATATCGTGTCGCAGACCCGCGACGGCCTCATCGTGGTGGATCAGCACGCCGCGCATGAGCGCATCGTCTATGAGAGGCTGAAGGCCTCGCTGGCCGCGAACGGCGTGCAGCGGCAGATTCTCTTGATCCCGGCGATCGTCGAGCTGGATGAAGCAACCGTCGAGCGATTGCTGGCGCGCGACGAGGAACTGGCATCGTTTGGGCTTGCGATCGAATCCTTCGGCCCCGGCGCGGTCGCGGTGCGCGAGACGCCGTCGCTGCTCGGCAAGATCGACTCCGGCGCGCTGCTGCGCGACCTCGCCGAGCACATGGAAGAGTGGGACGAGGCGTTGCCGCTGGAACGCAAGCTGATGCACGTCGCCGCCACCATGGCTTGCCACGGCTCGGTGCGCGCCGGCCGACGCCTCAAGCCGGAAGAGATGAACGCGCTGCTGCGCGAGATGGAAGCCACGCCCAATTCCGGCCAGTGCAACCACGGCCGCCCGACCTATGTGGAACTAAAACTGGCGGATATCGAGAAGCTGTTCGGGAGAAGGTAGAGGCGAGTTGCTTCCACCAGCTCCACGGTCATCGTCCGCGACCGCGGGCGATCTAGTGCGCCGTGCCGTCAGAGATCGATCACTCGGCCTCTAGCTAGAATACTGGATGCCCCGCTTTCGCGGAGCGCGCCGGTGCCGGCGGTGGCTGTGGTTGTCACCGAGCCCGCAAAAACACAAACTCCGTGTCGTCGTACGCCCGCCGCTCCAGTTCCTCAAAACCTTCCGACGCAGCGAACGCCGCAACCTTCGCTTCTTCCACCACCAGCAGCGCACCCCTCGTCAGCCACCCGCCGTCGCGCAGCGAGGCGAGCGCCTTGTCCGCGAGCCCTTTGCCATAGGGCGGATCGAGAAACACCAGCGAAAACGGCTCGACCGGATGCGCCGGGCCGAGAATGGTGGCGTCGCGTCGAAAAACCTTGGTGACGCCGCCCAGCCCCAGCGCCTCGACATTGTTGCGCAACAGCGCGCGCGCTTCGGTGCCGTTATCGACGAACAGCGCAAACGCCGCACCGCGCGAAATCGCCTCGATGCCGAGCGCGCCGGTGCCGGCGAAGAGATCGAGCACCCGCGCGCCCTCAATCGGATTGTCATAGGCGTGGATCAGGATGTTGAACACCGACTCGCGAAGACGGTCCGCGGTGGGACGGATGTCGCGCGAGGACGGCGAAGCGAGGTTGCGGCCCTTCAATCGTCCGCCGACGACGCGCATTAGCGTGGGCCGGTCTGTTCCCCTCCCCTTCGGGGGGAGGGGTTAGGGGTGGGGGAGCCAAACACCGAGACCTCCCATGGGGCACCCCCCTCCCCAGCCCTCCCCCTCAAGGGGCGAGGGAGAAGAGAGAGCGTGCGAAGCGATGGGGGGCGCACTTCCCGTGCGGCCTTGGGAGAGGGAGTGAACCACATAATACGAGCAGTCCCTACTCGTCTCGCGGCCTTAAGTCCCGCTTGCCGTGATAGCCGCGCTTGGGGCGGCGCGGGGGGCCGTAGCCGCTGGCTTCGTCCTCGTTGCGGGCGCGCGCTTCCTCGCTGCCGGTGCGCTGCACCAGCACGCGGCGGCCCTTGCGGTCGGCGATCAGTGCGCTCTTTCCCAACGGCTTGAACGGCTTTTTGCCGCGCGGCGCTTCGCCCTCATCACCCGCACTGCGCTGCTCCGCCGGCGCAAATTCCGCGCCGGCCTGCGCGATCACCTTCTCGCCGAGCTGCTCGCGCAGCACCCGCGTCTTTACCTCTTCGACCAGGCCTTCGGCGAGCTCGGCCAACTGGAACGGACCGTAGGACACCCGGATCAGCCGGTTCACCTCGAGGCCGAGATGCGCGAGCACGTTGCGCACCTCGCGGTTCTTGCCTTCGCGGATCGCGAACACCAGCCAGACATTGGCGCCCTGGTCGCGCTCCAGCGTGGCGTCGATCGATCCGTATTTGACGCCGTCGACCTCGATGCCCTGCTTCAATTGGTCGAGCTGGGTCTGCGTCACCTCGCCATGGGCGCGGACGCGGTAGCGGCGAAGCCAGCCGGTATCGGGCAGTTCGAGCACGCGCGCGAGCCCGCCGTCATTGGTGAGCAGCAGCAGCCCCTCGGTGTTGAAATCGAGCCGGCCGATCGAGATCAGCCGCGGCAGGCCCTCCGGCAGATGGTCGAACACCGTCGGCCGCCCTTCCGGATCGGCATGCGTCGTCATCAGCCCGCGTGGCTTGTGGTAGAGAAACAGCCGCGTGCGCTCGCGCGGCGGCAACGGCTTGCCGTCGACCTCGATGACATCGTTGGCCGTGACATCGAGCGCGGGCGAATTGATGACGCGACCGTTAACGGTGACGCGGCCTTGCACGATCCATTCCTCGGCATCGCGGCGCGAGGCAAGCCCTGCGCGCGACACCACCTTGGCGATCCGCTCGCCGGATTTCTTCCGCCTCGGTTCGTCGCGCGGCGCGCGCTTGTCGAAATCGGGCTTGCGCTCGCGATATGTGCCGCGGCCGCCGAATGCCGGACGCTTGGCGAAGATCTTGCTGTCGTCTTCCCCCTCGCGGCGCGGGCGATCGGCGAACCGGTCGGGCCGCTTGTCATTGCGCGGATGTTCCTGCCAGTCGGTACGGCCCTCGGGGCGCGGACGACGGTCGTCGCGAGGCTCGCGCGGACGATCGAACTTCGGACGATCCTCGCGACCTTCGCGGGGGCGATCAAATCTCGGACGGTCAAAATTGCGCGCGCCCTCGCGAGACGGACGCGAATTGCGTTCCGGACGGTCGGAATCGGGCCCGCGGTTCTGCCACGGCTTGGATTCGCCACCGGTCGGTCGATCGCCAAAATCTCGGCGCGGGCCGCGATCCCTGGGGACGCTCTTGCGATCCCCAGGGTCGCGCTTGCGATCCCCGCGGTCTCCTCCGCGATCCGGCGCGCCCCGCGAGAATTTTTTGTCGCCGCTAAATTTCCGCTCCGGCCGATCGCCACCTCGCGGCGGCCGGTCGCCAAACTTTCGCTCGCCAAACTTTCGCTCGCCACTTGGCCGGCCGCTGCGCTCGCGGAAACCCTCGCCGCGTGGCGTATCCGTTCGCTTCTCACCATCGCGGTCCCGCGAAACGTAGGGCTTTCTATCGCCGAATTTTCTGTCGGATGATGGCGCCGCCGGGCGGGCGTCGTCGCGACCGGCGTGCGGGGTATAGGGAAGCTTTTCGCCGCCGCGATCGTCACGGTCAAATTTGGGGCGATCAAACTTGGGCCGATCAAACTTAGGCCGATCAAACTTGGGGCGGTCGCCGCGCGGCTTGAAGGCGCGCTTCTCGCCGTCGCCGCCGCGCGACGGGCGATCGCCGCGGGGGCGGTCATCGCGGTTGAACCGCGGCTTGTCGCCGAAATCGCGTCGCGGAGCGTCGCTGTCGTCGCGGCGACGCGGCGGGCGCCCCTCGCCAAAGGAGCGCTTGTCGCCATCGCGCTTTCCGGCAAAATCCTTGGCCCCGAAGCCGCGCTTGGCAAACTTCTTCTCCGGTCCCCGCGCGGCGCCGGAGCGGCCTTTGTTGCCTCCCTTGCCGCCGCCCGGCCGGTCACGCCGGCCGCGGGAGTCGTTGTTTTTGTCGTCGTCGCGGGGCATGAAGGTCTCACTGAAGGTGTAGGACAAGGTGTAGGATAAGGTGCAAGACGAATGGCGATACGCGCGCTGTCAGCGGCGCTATCTCACGTAAAGCCTAAGATCCACTTTTGCTGAAGGCGCATCTACTAGCAGGTTTCTTGCGATGATACGAGGCATGACCGCCCCTTCTTTCATGGATTTGGCGCTGAAAACCGCCGAAAATGCCGGAAAGTCCGGCGAAGTTCCGATCGGATGCGTGATTGTCAGGGATTATGAGGTCATCGCCACCTCCGGTAACCGCACGCTGACCGACTGCGATCCGACCGCCCATGCGGAGATTTTGGCGATCCGGCAGGCCGCCGAGCGGATCGGCACCGAGCGGCTGGTCGATTGCGACCTCTACGTCACGCTCGAGCCATGCACCATGTGCGCCGGCGCGATCTCGTTCGCGCGGATCCGGCGGCTCTATTACGGCGCCGCCGACCCCAAGGGCGGCGCGGTCGATTCCGGCGTGCGGTTTTTTGCGTCGCCCACCTGCCATCACGTACCGGAGGTCTATTCCGCGGTCGGGGAAACCAGGGCGGCGGCGCTGTTGAAGGAGTTTTTCAGGGAGAGGCGGTGATGGATCGGTGCCCGACCAGAACACCGCTGTCATCATCCGCTAAGGCGGATGACCCAGTGCTCCAGAGACGGCAGTGATAGACCGACGGGCCGCGGCGTACTGGATACCCGCATTCGCGGGTATGACGAGCTTTGTTGTGGTGACGCTCTCGACCTACCCCGCCAGAAAAAACTCCCGCAACAATCTCGCCGTCACATCCGGATTCTCCTCCGTCAGAAAATGCCCGGAATCGACCGACGCGCCGGTGACGTTGGTGGCCCATTTCTTCCAGGTGTCGAGCGGGGTTGCCGCGGCCGAGGCAATGCCGACGTCGCCCCACAGCGCCAGCATCGGGATCGTGATCTTCCTGCCCGCCTCGAAATCGGCCTTGTCGATCTCGTAGTCGGCGTAGGCGCCGGCGCGATAGTCCTCGCACATGGCGTGTATCCGCGACGGATCGCGGAAGGGGCTGAGATAATGTTGCAGCGCGCGCCAATCGATGGCGTCGAGCGTCTTCGACTTGGTCTGGCTCGCCATCTTCTGCTTGAGGAAGAACTCGCCAGCACCCGAGATCAGCGTTTCCGGCAACGGATAGGGCTGCGCCAGAAACGTCCAGTGATAGATTTTCAGCGCATAGAGCCGGTTCATGCGCTCCCAGTAATTATAGGTCGGCAGGATATCGAGCACGGCGAGCCGCGACAGCCGGCCGGGATGATCGAGCGCGAGCCGATATGACACGCGGCCGCCGCGGTCGTGACCGGCGAGTGCGAAATGCACATGGCCGAGCCGCTCCATCGCTTCTACGATCGTCTTCGCCATCGCGCGCTTGGTGTAGGGCCTGTGGTCGGCATCGCTCTCCGGCATGTCCGACCAGCCGTAGCCCGGCAGGTCGGCGATGATCAGGGTGAACCTGTCGGCAAGCTGCGGCGCCACCTGGTGCCACATCACGTGCGTCGAGGAAAAGCCGTGCAGCAACAGCAGCGGCGGCCCCTTGCCGCCGACGCGGGCGAAAATGCGGCCCGCCGAGGTGTTGATCCATTCGGAGGAAAAGCCGGGAAACAGATCGGCAAGATCAGACATATCGCACACCCGTCATCATCCGCGAATGCGGACGATCCAGTAAACACCAACGCCGCCATCGACAACAGCCGCCGCGGCGTACTGGATACCCCGCATGCGGGGTATGACAGCTAGCGCTTCAAACTTTGTTTGTCGTTGCCGCTGGCGCGTCCCGGGGTTATGCCATCCGTCAAGTCCAGGCAGCAAGAACCAACAGAGGAAATGCCATGTCGATCGATTTCGAAATCCCGTCCGAGGCCAAGGCGATCCGAGAAAAAGTCCGCAAATGGGTGCACGAAGAGTGCATCCCCGCGGAACTGGAATTGGAGTCAAAGCCTCTCGACGAGGTGCTCGGCAAGCTCCGGGCGAAAGCGCGCGCGCAAGGGCTGTGGTGCCCGTTCGTGCCGAAGGAATATGGCGGCATGGGGCTCGGCCCGCTCGCCAACGCGCTGGTGCAGATGGAGCTTGGCGAAAGCATGCTGGGCGCGCTGTCGATGAACACGCAAGGCCCCGACGACGCCTCAATGATGACGATTCTCGAGCACGGCACGCCGCACCAGAAGGAGAAGTTCTTAAAGCCCCTGCTCAACGGCGAAAAGCGCATCTGCTTCTCGATGACGGAGAAGGCGGCCGGAGCGGATGCCACCGGCATGCAGACATCGGCGGTGAAGGACGGCAACGAGAATTACATCCTGAACGGCGAGAAGTGGTTCTCGTCATCCGCGAGCGTCGCCGACATGGCGCTGGTGATGGCCAGAACCGATCCGAACGCGCCGCGCCACAAGCAGTATTCGACCTTCATCGTCGAACTGCCGAACCCCGGCTACCGCATCAAGCGCAACATCAAGAACATGGCGATCGAAGGCCCGCATTACGATCAGCTTTCTGGCGGCCATTCCGAAATCGAGATCAAGGATCTCAAAGTGCCGGCCGACAGTCTGCTCGGCGGTGAAGGCAACGGTTTTAACATGGGCCAGCACCGGCTCGCCTACGGCCGCTTGCGCCACGGCATGCACAATATCGCGAAGGCGCAGCGCGCACTCGACATGGCGGTCGGGCATGTCACAAAACGTTCGACCTTTGGCGTACTGCTCGCCGACCGCCAAGCGGTGCAGTTCATGCTCGCCGAATGCGCCAGCCAGCTCTATATCGGCCGGCTGATGCTGCTGCATATCGCCTACAAGGCGGAAAAGGGCATGGACCTGCGGCAAGAGAACTCGATCGCAAAAGTCTATCTCGCGCACATGGTGCACCACGTGATCGACACCGCGATCCAGCTGCACGGCGCGCTCGGCTTCAGCCAGGATACCATCCTCGCCAAATGGTACACCCAAGTGCGCTCGCAGCGGCTGGTCGACGGCCCCGACGAGGTGCACAGATGGCGGGTCGGCCGCAACGTCATCAAGGCCTTCCGCGAGCACGGCACCACGGCGGCGGCGGCGGGCGGGGATTTGCTGTAGATGTCATTGCGGCGCTCGCAGCAAGAAGAGGTGTCATTGCGGGGCTTGACCCGGCAATCCATCTCCTTTGCAAGAGTTTCTTGAAGAGCAATGGATGGGCGGGTCAAGCCCGCGCATGACGAGTAGAGCTAGTGGCCCCGTTCCCGCTCCACCGCCTGCCAAGCAATATCGCGGCGGCAGAAACCGTTCGGCCATTGGATGCGATCGACCGCCTGATAGGCCTTCGCCTGCGCATCCGTCACCGTCTTGCCCAGCGCACACACGTTCAGCACACGGCCGCCATTGGCAACAATGGCGCCGTCTTTTGCGACCGTGCCGGCGTGGAAAATCTCGACGCCGTCGATATTGGCGGCGGCTTCGAGCCCGTCAATGCGAGAGCCCTTCTTGTATTCGCCGGGGTAGCCCTTCGCGGCCATCACCACCGTCACCGCGCTTTCCTTGAACCAGCGCAGGTCGAAATTCTTCAACTGCCCGTCGCAGGAGGCGAGAAACGCCGGCACGATGTCCGACATCATCCGCAGCATCATCACCTGGCATTCCGGATCGCCGAAGCGGACGTTGTATTCGAACAGTTTTGGGCCCTGTTCCGTCAGCATCACGCCGGCATAGAGCACACCACGGAACGGCGTGCCCCGCGCCTTCATGCCGGCAACTGTAGGCCCGATGATCTCTTTCATGATCGCGGCGTGGATTTCGTCGGTCACGAACGGTGTCGGCGAATAGGCGCCCATGCCGCCGGTGTTGGGGCCATGGTCGTGGTCGAACACGCGCTTGTGGTCCTGGGCGGAGGCGAGCGCGATCGCAGTTTCGCCATCGCACAGCGCGAAGAAACTGATCTCGCGGCCCGACAAATATTCCTCGATCACCACCTCGGCGCCCGCCGCGCCGAAGGCGCCGTCGAACATCATGGCAATCGCGTCTTCCACTTCGGACAAGGTTTTCGCAACCACCACGCCCTTGCCGGCGGCAAGCCCATCTGCCTTGACCACGATCGGCACGCCTTGCATTCGCACGTAAGCGAGCGCCTCGGCGGCGTTATCGAAACGCCGATAGGCGCCGGTCGGAATGCTGAATTCGGTGCACAGCTCTTTGGTGAAAGCCTTGGAGCCTTCGAGCTGCGCGGCCGCCTTGCTTGGCCCGAACGCCTTGATGCCGGCGGCCGCGAGATCGTCGACGATCCCCGCCGCCAGCGGCGTTTCCGGGCCGACCACGACAAGCTCGACGGCATTCGATTTGCAGAAATCGATCACCGCCTGGTGGTCAGCAATGTCGAGCGCCACGCATTCGGCCTCGCGCGCGATGCCGGCATTGCCAGGCGCGCACCAGAGCCTGGTCACTAGCGGCGAAGCCGCGATCTTCCACGCCAATGCATGTTCGCGGCCGCCGGAACCGAGCAGGAGGATGTGCATGAGATGCAGCCAGATGCGGTGTTCGAAGCCGTGTCGGTCGCACGAGTTCGCCCTCCCCTGCAAGGGGGTAAGCCAGCCAAACACCGTCATTCCGGACGGCGCGCCAAGCGCGCCGATCCGGAATCTCGAGGTTGTCTTGCGCCGGTGCATCCCAGCTCGAGATTCCGGGTTCGCTCGCGCTGCGAGCGCCCCGGAATGACGGCGTTGAGAGACGGCACCTACTGGCTGCCCCCGGACGCCGCGATGATCTCCTGCAAGGTCGCGACATGGCGGGCGAACGCGCCGCGCCCGGAAGCGGTCGCGATCACCGTGGTCTGCGGCTTCTTGCCGGCAAAGGCCTTTTCCACCGAAACGTAACCGGCCTTCGACAGCGTCTCGATATGCGCCCCGAGATTGCCGTCGGTGGCGCCGGTGAGTTTTTTCAGCTTGGAGAACTCCAACCCCGCGGCTGCCGGCAGCGCATTCAGCGCCGCCATGATCCGCAGCCGCAGCGGCTGATGGATGATGTCGTCGAGCTCGGCCATCCCCTAGCTCCGACGCATCCAGAAACCGCCGAGAACGAGCCCACCACCGTTGACGGCGGCCATCCACAAAAGAAAAGCGGCTCCGTCGACGAAGAAATAGCCGATCAGCGTCAGCACCGTGATGCCAAGCCCGATGGCGACAAAGGCGCGGCCGAACCAAAAGCCGCCGAGGGTGTAGAACAACATGAAATAGATCGGCCAAAACGTTCCGAGCTCGCGCGGTCCGTAATGGCCCAGCACCTGCGAAACCAAATAGCCGAACGCGAAGAACAGCAGGTATGCCACCAGCACCCGGCCCTCCCAGGCACGCACGCCTGTCCGCCGATAGAGAAGAGCACTAATCAGGACCGTGCCAACGACTCCCGCGATGTTGACGGCGGGCCAGATATATTCGGCGTCATAGGGCCAGAGATAGGTCGCGATATTGCCGGCAAACACCAATACGCCCCACCAGATCATGATCCAGCTGGCGGAATCATAGATCTGCGATTGGCGAACGCGGCGGACGATGTCGTCGATGTCGCTCAGCGCATCGGCCGCCTGTTTGCTGTCGATCATCGCTTAAGTCCCGGCCGTTACGCGCGTGGCAACGTCATCGGCAATCGCCGAGACCGCTCGCGCGTCGCTGACAATGCCCATGTGGTTCACGCCCTGGATCAGCTTGACGTCGACCGATGGCGCGACCGAGTGCACCGCGTCGGCGTAGTTGTCCGCCAGCATCAATTCGTCGTCGGCGCCGGAAATCAACGTCAGCGGCTTGGTTGCGGCGGCCAGATCAACCTGGTAGCCGCGCGTCGCGAAATTGCGCATCAAGCGGTACGAATACGCTGGCACCAGGATGCTTTCGGAATTCGGCGGCACCGCGAAGGCAAGCGTCGGCAGCGCCTCGCAGCACGCGATCCCGACCCGGCGCAGCGCAGCCAGTGCCAGAAAGCGCGGAATGTCGGCGCTGGCCCAGCCGCCGGAATCCGGCCGGTTGGTCGGCGCGTCGTGGCCGAGATAAGGCGCAAGCAGCACGGTGCGCGCAAACAGGTTCTGGATCGGCGATGAAGCGACACGGAGCGCAAAACCGCCGCCCGCGGAATGACCGAGCAGGGTCAACGGCTCGGTCGGCGCGGTCTTGCGAATGAGCGCGACGAGATCGGCGAGATCGTCCTCGAGCTGGCCGATATAGGCGATGTCACCGCGGGTGCCGGAGGCGCCGTGGCCGCGAGTGTCGGGCGCGTAGGTCTCGACGCCCCGCGCGGCCAGCGCGTCAGCAAGCGCGTGGACTGCGGCGCTCGAACCCGACGAGCCATGCACGAGGATCGCGATCTTGCCGGTCGGCTGCGACCTCGCAGGATAGTGCCGAAACGCCAGTGTGGTGCCGTCGCGGGCGATGAAGCGTTCCAGCCCCGGCATGGTGCTGCGGTCCACGGCGCGAGCCGTTTTCGAAACGGAGCGCAGCTCGGGCGGATGCTTCAACGGTGTTGCTATCATCGCAGTGAGCAACAGGGCCGCCGCACCGACGAGGCACAAGGCCCATTTCACGAGGCTTAAGGAGCCGCGGAACAATTTCAACATGACCTGACCTCTTAATGATCACTGCGCCGCGACTTCGCCGGGCGAGATCGCGCGAACGACCGCCTGCAATGCTTCGGGCGCGGCGATCATGTCGCGGTGTTTCATCTTCGGCACAATCGTGACCGGGATGTTCACGCCAAGGCGCTGCATCAGGGGCACGAATTGATCCGCGAACACCTGTTCGTCGGCATCTCCAACTAGCACGGCCGCCGGTCGCCGAATGTTTATCAGATAGGACTCATACTGGGGTCCGGCGCTGAAATTCATCATCAGTCGAAAGGAATAGCTGGCGGTCGTCTCGCGCGATCGGTCGGGCGACACGGCGTAGCTGATGACGGGAAATCCGTCGAACCAGTGAATGCCCAAGCGATTGAGCCAAGCGATCGTGACAACGCGCGGGACGGAGATGTTGACCCACCCTCCGGCGCTCGGGCGCCAGGCTGGCGACGTCGGGAGGATTGGGGACAGAAACACATAGCGGTCGAACAGAAGCCCATACGGGCCGCCGGCAAAACGGATTGTGAAACCGGCCCCGCCAGAGAACCCGACAAGGGTACGGATCTCTCCGCTCCTCACCGGGCCAAGTTGGGCGACAAAGTCGGCGAGGTCGTCATCGATCTGTCCGATGTAATCGATGTCGCCGCGGCGGCCTGAGCCACCGTGGCCACGAACGTCCAGCACATAGGTCGTAACGCCGGCGGCGCGCAACGAATCTGCGAGGGGATGCATGCTGGTTCCGGGACCGGCTGTGCCGTGGACCAGAACGGCAACTTTGTCCGGCCGTGCCGGGTAGGCGTAGTATTGAAGGCTGGCCCCGTCTCGCGCTTCGAACTGCCGAGGCGCAGGAATGTCCTGGACCGGTCTGGAGGGGGCCGCCATGGAGACCATCGGCGGCGGGGATGTCGGTGCACTGAGCGCAATCACGGCGACCGGGATAATCGCGGCCGCGACAAGCAAGCCGACTATGCCGAACAGAAGCTTTTTCATTGTTCCAGTTCCCATCAGCATTCTACAGAGAACTCTGTATAGCAGAGTAATTGGCCGCGCAAGGCCTTATTGGCGGGGACAGCGGAAAGCACCTACCTTGCCCAACAACCCCAAAAGACCGAATCACCCGAGATGCCTGCAGCGGAAAACCTGATCAACGCGCCGGAATATACCGTCTCCGAACTCTCCTCCGCGTTGAAGCGGACGGTGGAGGACGCGTATGGTCATGTCCGGGTGCGCGGCGAGATCTCCGGTTTTCGCGGGGCGCATTCCTCCGGCCACTGCTATTTCGCGCTGAAGGACGAGAGCGCCAAGATCGAGGCGGTGATCTGGAAATTCGCCCACGCCCGGATGCGCTTCAAGCCGCAGGAAGGCCTCGAGGTCATCGCCACCGGCAAGCTCACCACCTATCCCGGCTCGTCGAAATACCAGATCGTGATCGAGGCGCTCGAGCCCGCCGGCATCGGCGCGCTGATGGCGCTGATGGAAGAGCGCAAAAAGAAGCTCGCCGCTGAGGGCCTTTTCGACGAGGCGCGCAAGCAGTTGTTGCCCTGGCTGCCGGAGGTGATCGGCGTCGTCACCTCGCCGACGGGCGCGGTGATTCGTGACATTCTGCATCGCCTGGAAGACCGTTTTCCGCGGCACGTGCTGGTATGGCCGGTCAAGGTGCAGGGCGACGGCTCGGCCGAGCAGGTCGCGGCCGCGATCCGCGGCTTCAACGCGCTGCCCGAGAGCGGCAGGATCCCGCGCCCCAATGTGCTGATCGTCGCGCGCGGCGGCGGTTCGTTGGAAGACCTGTGGTCGTTCAACGAGGAGATCGTGGTGCGCGCCGCGGCCGAAAGCTTGATCCCGCTGATCTCGGCGGTCGGCCACGAGACCGACATCACGCTGATCGACTTTGCCGCCGACAAGCGCGCGCCGACGCCGACGGCGGCGGCCGAAATGGCGGTCCCGGTGCGCAGCGAATTGTTCGCCGAGGTCGAAAGCCTCGCGCGACGCACGTTCGTGTGCTGGCAGCGCGGCCAGGAAAGCCGCCGCAACGAGCTGCGCGCCGCGGGCCGCGCGCTGCCCGCGGCAAGCGAAGTTCTGGCGATCCCGCGGCAGCGGCTGGATGCGGCCTCAGGCGCCCTGCCCCGCGGCCTGAAAGCCAATACGCATGCCCATTTCCGCCGCTTCGCGCACGCCAGCAGCCGGCTGACCTTGCGGGTATTGCGCGGACAGGTCGCGCAGGCGCAGCACCGGCTGGTGGTCTCAGGCGAACGGCTGACGCTTTCCACGAAATCACTGCTGCGCCGCCGCCGCGATCGCTATGCCGGGCTGGAGGCGCGGCTGAAAGCTTCGAAACTCGCTAACGCGCAGGCCCAGCGCCAGGCCATCGCGCGCCAACGCGAGCGCGCGCACCGGCTCGCCGAGCGGGCGCGGCGCGCGCTTTCCACCGTCATGCAGCGGCTCGATGCGCGTGTCACCCACAGCGGACAGTTGCTGGCGGCGCTATCCTATCGCAGCGTGCTGGCGCGCGGCTTTGCGCTCGTGCGCGACGAAGCGGGCCACCCGCTTCACGCCGCAAGCAGCATCGGCCCCGGGGCCCGGCTCGATCTGGAATTCTCCGACGGACGGGTGGCCGCAACCGCGGATGCGGACCGGCCGGCCGCGACGTCTGCTCCCACAAGCGGGCCGAAAGCGGCGCCGCGCGAAGCGAAACTGGCGGCCCCCAAGCGCATCGTGAAGCCGGTCGATCAGGGCAGCTTGTTTTAGCGCAGGTTCTTCACCTCACCCGGCTTCGGGGAGAGGTCGCCCGGCGAAGCACAGCGAAGTCGGGCGGAGAGAAGGTGCCGCGCTTCGATGGTCTTGCTTCACCGCGCCAGCCATTCCGCGACGAGCTTTTCCGCGTCCGCGCGCGCCCCGGGATCGCCGCCGAGATGGCCGCCTTCAGGCAAGGCGGCATCAGCAGTTGCGTTCACCGCATGCAGCGGCAGATTGGCACGGTCAAAATCGTGATAGGCACCGGGATAGACCACGATGCGCGTGAGCGCGCTGCGCCCGCGCGCGCCGTCGATCATCTGGCGGCAGGCCGGCGGGGAAGAGACGTCGTCCTTGCCGCCGATCAAGACCAGCGTCGGTACGCGCGCGCTCCAGCCGAGCCCGGAGGAGGCACGGCAATCCGGATAGAACGCGATCGCGGAACGGAAATCCGGCTCCTTGGCATTGCGCGAAAGCAATTGCGGGCGCACCGCCCACAAAAGCGCGCTCGCCCCGCTCGCCCATCCCATCAGGCTGATGCGGTTTTGCACGACCCAAGACTGCTGCAGCAGCCATTGCCGCGCCGCCATAATGTCCGCCACCCGTTCGCGGCGGCCGTGCACTTGCCGCTCCTTGACCCGGCATTGCGGGCCCAGTTCGCGTGAGCCATAGCTGTCCGGCAGCAGCACGGCCTTGCCGTCTTTCAGCAATTGCTCGGCCCAGTCGCGGTAGCGTGGCAACACCGGTTCGGAATGGCCGGCCAATCCGCCGCAGCCATGCAGCGCGATCACGGTCGGGAACGGGCCGTCGCCGTCCGGCTTGTAAAGCTCTGCTCGCAAAGTCCCGCTGCCGGAGGGGATCTCGACCTCTCGCGGCGCCGGTAAAGGTTCGGCCGCGGCGACTGGGGCCATGGCAGCCGAAGCCACGACGGCCGAAGTCATGACAGCCGAAGTCACGACAGCCGAAGTCACGACAGCCGGAGTCACAGCCGAAGACTTGGCAATGAGCGTCAGGAATGCGATCGCGGCAACAGGGCGCATCGGGGATTGCGGCTCATTTTGGTGCAGCAGAAGCGGCGTCCATCCACGGCAAAACTAGCACGTGGCCAAATGCCCAAAACATCACAAATCAGTGGGGTTAACCGGCGGACAGCACGACCTATCTATGCTAGATCAATCGTCACCCCGGATTACCGGAAATTAATCGGAGCGTTCAACGGTGCTGAACAAATTCGGCCCCTCGGGCCATGGCGAAGCGCAGGTGCAATATCTGGACGGCGATTTCCGCGTGATCTCGCCTGGAACCTATGTGCGCTGTGCGGTGACCGATGCGCGGATTCCGCTGGACGAGCTGAAATACTGGAGCGTCGATCTGCAGGAAGCCTATGCGATACCGAGCGCCGTGTTGCAGCGGCATTTCCCCGGGGCGCTGAAGGAGAAGGGTTAAATCGCGATACCCTTTCGCCATCCTTTCGTCGTCCCGGCCTAGCTAGTGCGCGATTGCGCACGGGGGGTCGGGACCCATAACTACAGGCTTCAGTTTTGCGAAGAGCGTCTACCAATTTGCGCTCTCGATCGATCACGCAGTATGGGTCCCGGCGTTCGCCGGGACGAGGTAGACTACGTTTGGTGCATTTGAAATTTCTTCCCGCGGGCCCGAAACAGCCGATCCGCGAGAAATTTCCGTAACTTTCCGCCGTCCTCGAACTCCAGCGTGACCGCGAACGGCACGATCGCGCGCGCAAGCTCGGAAAGTTCCTCGCCCTCGCGCAGCCGCGCCAGGTCTTTTTCCGTCGTCACCAGCGTCAAGGCATCGCGCCTTGATTCGGCGAGTAACGCCTCGATCTCGCTTTCCGAAAAATTGTGGTGGTCGGCGAAGGCACGCTCCCGGACCACGTCGACCCCGCTTGAACGCAGCGTCCTGAAAAATCGCTGGGGATCGCCGATGCCGGCGAAGGCGAAGACGCGCCTGCCGGCAAGCGCTGCCACCGAAGCCGCATCGGGCTTCAAATGCGCCGACAGCACCTGCCCTTCGCGCGCGGCGACTGCGGCGGCGACGTCCCTGCTCGCGTCTCCCCCGCCGACCACGATCAGCGCGTCGGTGCGCGCGAGCTGCGGCGGCAGCGGCGCACGCAGGGGACCCGCGGGGATCACGTAGCCGTTGCCGATGCCGCGCTCGCTGTCGATCACGATCAGCGCGGCGTCCTTGGCGATTGAAGGGTTCTGAAAGCCGTCATCCATCAGGATGACGCTAGCGCGCTGCGACCTCGCCATCGCCACGCCGTTGACGCGGTCGCGCGCCACCACCACGGGAACGCGGGACGCCATCATCAGCGGCTCGTCGCCGACCTTCTCGGCCGTGTGCCTCGAGGGATCGACGATGACCGGGCCGCGCAGCTTGCCGCCATAGCCGCGGCTCAGCACCACCGGAATCTCGCCGAGCTCGCGCAAAATATCGGCCAGCGCCAGCACCGCAGGCGTCTTGCCGGCGCCGCCCACGTGATAATTGCCGACGCAGAGCACGGGAACGCCGGCGTCAACCCCCTTGCGCTGCAGGCGCTGCGCCGCGACCGCGCCATAGAGGGCAGCGAGCGGCCGGAGCAGATGCGACTTCCATGACTTCCGCCGGTGCCAGAACGCCGGCTCACGCATTGGCGGCTCCCATCTCGAGCCGTAGCTGCAACAGATACGGCTCGAGGGCTGCAAGCGTGCGGTCCAGCGCGCCGCCGAGTTGCTCCACCACGCGTGCGGAGGCCGCGTTCATATGCTCGCAGGCGGCCGGATCGGCCAACAGCTGGCCGAGCTGCTTGACCAGCGCTTCCTCCGTGTCGGCCTGCGTCGCGCCGGCCGCGCCGTCGAGGGCCTCATAGACGTCGGAGAAATTGAACACGTGGGGACCATGGACGATCGATGCGCCGAGCTTGGCCGCCTCGATTGGATTCTGCCCGCCATGTGCGACCAGCGACCCGCCCATGAAGACGATCGGCGCCAGCCGATAGAACAATCCCAGTTCGCCCATGGTGTCCGCGACATAGATATCGGTCGCAGCCACCGGCAACTCCTCGCGCGAGCGCAACGAAGGCTTCAGCCCGGCCGCCGCGATCATCTGCGCGATCGAAAGTCCACGATCGGGATGCCGCGGCACGATCACCGTCAACAGCAAAGGAAAGATACCGGCCAACGTCTTGTGCGTCTCGAGCAGGATTTCTTCCTCGCCCGGATGGGTCGAGGCGGCAACGACGATCGGCCGGCCGCGTGTGACCGACGTCAGCCGCTCGAGCTTGACGAGATCGGCGGGCGGCGCCGGAACATCCAGCTTCAAATTGCCAGTGACGACGACGTCGCGGCAGCCAAGCGCGGTAAAGCGCTCGGCATCGGTGCGCGACTGCGCGAGGCAGACGTCAAAGCGGCCGAGCAGCGCCGAGATCGTGCCGGAAACCCTGCGCCAGCGCGGGAACGAGCGTTGCGACATCCTGCCGTTGATCAGAACCATGGGCAGCCGCCGCGCCGCGCTCGACAGGATCAGGTTCGGCCACAGATCGGATTCGATGAACAGCGCCAGCGACGGCCGCCAATGATCGAGGAAGCGCGCGACATAGCGCGGCGAATCGTAAGGCACGTATTGATGGATGATATCGGCCGGGAACCGTTTGGCGACGATCGCCGCCGACGTCACCGTGCCCGAGGTGAGGAGGATTCGGATGTTGAGCGCGCGCAGTTTCTCGATCAAGGCGGCGGCCGCCAACACCTCGCCAACGCTGGCACCATGGATCCAGACCAGGGGTCCGTTCGGCCGCACATCCTGGCTCATGCCGCGCCGCTCGCCGATCCGCGCTGGATCCTCCTTGCCGAGCTTCAACCGACGGTTGATCAGCGCCGGCGCCAGCGGGACCACGGCCGAGGACAGCCTGCGATAGACGCGTAGCGTCATCGGCAGCGGATCAACCATGATCGGCCTCTTCCCGCCGGCCCACCATGGCGTAGGCGCGACGGGTCGCCTCGTTCAGGATGTTTTCGAGCTTCTGGCGAAGTTGTTCCATGGTCGCGGCGTCGGCATTCGGCGGCACATTGATTTCCTCGATGCCGACCAACGCGCCGCGCCCGAACGGCAAGTTGATGGTGGTGCGGTCCCAGTTCTTGAGACGGATGAAGCGGCTGGTGGCCATCGCAAAGGGCATGATCGGCCGTCCGGATTCCCGCGCCAGCATGATGATGCCGAGCCCCACGACGCGCGAGCGCTTCGGAACGTCGGCGGTCATCGCGACATTATAGTTCTCCTCGAGCGTCCGCACCATCTCCTTGAAGGCGCCGACCCCGCCCTTGCGGTGAAACGCCAAGCCGTGATCGCCGGAACCGCGGATGGTGCCGATCCCGAGCCGTTCGACCGCGATCGCGTTGAATTCGCCGTCGCGATGTCGCGAAATCAGGACCTTGGCGCGGTGGCTTTCCTTGGTCTTGATGAACGGCGTCAGGAAATGCTGGCCATGCCAGAACGCGAAGATCGCGGGCAGGCGCGGCTCGACCGTGTCATAGACATGGGGCGGATCGAACGTGAACTTGTTGGTCACCCAGACCAGCCGCAGATACTCGGCCGCGAGGAAACCCACAGCACGCTGAAACCAGCTGCTGCGCAGCGTATTACGAAGCAGCTTCTTCAATGGGCGGATTTCGTGTCTTGTCCGGGATCGAGCAGCCGGTGCAGATGCACGACGAAGTAACGCATATGGGCGTTGTCGACGGTCTGCTGCGCCTTGGCCCTCCAGGCCGCGTAGGCAGTGGCATAATTGGGATAGACCCCGACGATGTCCACCTGATCGAGATCCTTGAACGTCGTGCCGTTGAGGTCGGTAAGTTCGCCGCCGATGACGAGATGCAGCAGTTGCTGCGGGGCACTATCTGGCATGTCTGTTTTCCTAACGGGTGCCCGGCAATCAGCGATTCAGAACCACTCAAAAAGCACATCGAGGGCGTTCAAGGCAACGGTCGTTTTCGAAAGTGCGAGACGATGCTCGCATGACGATCGCGTCCAGCAGCAACCAACACCCCGTGCGACACCTCCGGGCGATTGTAGAGGATCGCGTCCCCGGAAAGCGCGGTCATCTTACCATTCGCTTCCTGCACGATCAAATTCGCCGCGGCAAGGTCCCAGTCGCGGCTTTGACCGCCGGCAAACGCGGCATCGAGGCTGCCTTGCGCGACCCGGCAGAGCCGCAGCGCCAGCGATCCGATTCGCGGATGCAGCGCGATCTCTTGGGATGACGGGCTCAACCGCTCGACCAGGGGTTTCGGACCGGCCACGCGCGAGAAATCCAGCTCAGTTCCCGGCGTCGTGAATACGGCGACCTCATTGCGCGTCGCGCCCTTCCCGCGCGTGGCAAAGAAAAATTCTTCGCTGGCGGGCGCAAACACCGCCGCCAGCAGCGGAGACGCGCCCTCGACCAGGGCCACGCTGACGCACCAGTCCTCGCGGCCGGCGAGATAGCCGCGCGTGCCGTCGATCGGATCGACGATCCATACCAGGCGCTTGGAAAGACGCTGCTCGTCGTCGGCGCTTTCCTCGGACAGCCAGCCGTAATCCGGCGTGGACGACCGCAGCCTCGTCTCGAGCAGTTCGTTGACCGCGATATCGGCCTCCGACACCGGCGACGACGATCCCTTGGTCCAGTTCTTCAACTCGGTGCGAAACAGCGAGAGCCCCAGTGCGCCGGCTTCCCGCACCGTGTCTTTCAATAATTCGGCGTCGCGCGCCAAAATCCTTGTCTGCGTGGTGGCGCTAGCGTCCGCCAAGCGTCAATCCCTCGATACGCACCGTCGGCGCATTGACGCCGTAACGGAATTCCAGGTCGTTGGCCGCGACCATCGACTTGAAGATTTCCAGCAGATGGCCCGCGATCGTCACCTCGCTGACCGGATAGGTGGTCCTGCCGTTCTCGATCCAGAAACCCGACGCGCCGCGGCTGTAGTCGCCGGTGACACCGTTGACACCAGAACCGATCAGGTCGGTGACGTAAAAGCCCTGTTTGATGTCGCTCATCAGCTCGGCCGGGGTCAGCTCACCTGCTTCGAGGTGCAGATTATACGGCCCGGGCGACGGCGAGGACGAGACGCCGCGATGGGCGTGGCCGGTCGTCACCAGGCCAAGTTCCCGCGCGGTCGCGCAATCCAGCAGCCACGTGGTCAACACCCCCTCGTCGATGATGGCGAGCTTCTTGACCTTGACGCCCTCGGCGTCGAAGGTTTGCGAGCGCAATCCGCGCTTGCGCAAGGGATCGTCGATGATGCGGATGTTCTTTGAAAACAGCTGTTCGCCGAGGCGGTCTTTGAGAAAGCTGGTCTTGCGCGCGATCGAGGCACCGTTGACCGCGCCGACGAGATGGCCGACCAGCGATCCCGACACGCGCGGGTCGAACACCACCGGCACCTTGCAGGTCTCGACCTTGCGCGGGTTGGCGCGCGCGACGGTGCGCTCGCCGGCGATCCGACCGACACGCTCCGGCGGTTCCAGGTCGGCGGCATGCGGCGCGGTCGTGAAATCGTAGTCACGCTCCATTCCGGTGCCTTCGCCCGATATCGCCGTCATCGAGATACCCTGGCTCGAGCGCAGGTAGGAACCGTGGAAGCCCGAGCTGGTCACCAGCACCATGCCGCCGATCCCGGTGGATGCAGACGCGCCGCCCGATTTGGAGACGCCCTTCACCGCCAGCGCTGCGGCCTCCGCCTCCTGCGCCCGCCGTTCAAGCTCGGCGGTCGAGGGGACCTCGGGATCGAGCAGATCGAGATCGGGGAAATCGCGTGCCAACAGCGAGGGATCGGCGAGGCCGACATATTTGTCGTCGGGCGCGACGCGCGCCATCGCGACCGCGCGCTCGGCGAGCTTGGCGATGCCGTCGCCGGAGATATCGTTGGTCGAGACCACCGCCTGCCGCTGCCCCACCAGGACGCGCAATCCGACGTCGTCGCCTTCGGAGCGTTCGGATTCCTCGACCCGACCGTCGCGCACCTCGACCCCTTGCGAGACGCCACGCACCGCGACCGCGTCGGCGGCGTCGGCGCCGGCGCGCTTGGCCGCTTCGACCAGGCGCTGCGCCAGCGCGCTCAGCGCCGATTGATCGAACAGGTCGGATTTTGCGGTCTTCGCGGAAAGCGGCGACGCCGTTGATGGTGAAGAGATCACGAACAAAATCCTACGCAATGGATGGAGCGTCGATACAAATCGGATGGCACATCAGATGTGCCCGATTGACGCGGACTTCAAGCATTTTCACCAGGCCGAACCGTGACAATTACGCCACGCCGGCAAGGTCTCGTCAATCATGCGGGCCAACGTCTTGTCAATCATGCCAGCGAAAGGGGGCTCGGTGACGGCAGATTAACCAGGCTTTTTAAGCCAAAACGGAAAGTGCTCGGCTAAGGTCTCACGTATCGACCGGGAACATAATCCCGGCGGGGAGACGAAGCCGTGAGGCGTCAAACAGCAACAGGCGGGATCAATTCCGCCGGGTCGAGCCGTGCACTGCGGCTCGACCCACTTTCTCTGCCCATCAGCTTCCACGCGCACGACAGTCGCGCGGATGGCGGCGTGCGGCAGATCGAGCTTCATCGCGAACGCGTCGTGCTGCGCCGTGCCGTCCACGGCATGCGGATGGCAGTCAACCTTCGCGTCAGCGACTTTCTCGGCATCGCGCTGCGCGGCATCGACGATGGCCAGATGCTGGTGCTCTTACACCGCGACCCGTCATTGACGATCCCCTTGTGCGTCAGTTCCGATCTCGAGGAGATCGCATCCGCCTGGCAGATGTGGAGCGATATCTTCGCGCTTCCGCAATTGCAGGACAGCGCCGAGAGTGAGCCCGCGCCGCGGCGTCGACGTCGCAATGCGATCCGGGCCCGGCGGCCGAAATTTCTGGTGCGGCGGCGCGCCGGCGATTTGCTCAATCCGGCCAATGTCCATCGCGGCGCGCGCGAGATTATCGCCCGCGATTAGAGCATGATCCGGAAAAGCGGACACCGGTTTTCCGAATAGATCATGCTCAAACAACAGGCTTAAAGCGCGATAGCAGAGCTATCGCGCTTTAAGCCCTCATCACGGCATCGACCAACAAGCCTGCGAACAGCAAAAGCCCGGCGTCGCGGTTGGATTGGAACAGCCGCAGGCACAGCGCGGGATCGCCGATCTTCAAGCTCCTGGTCTGCCAGACCAGATGCGCGGCGAATGCGACAAGGCCTATCCAGGCAGGGAGCCGCGCACCGGCCAGCGCCAGCGCCGCGCCGATCAGGACCACGGCCGAGCCATAGAACGGGATCAGCGCCTGTTGGGTGCGCTCGCCGAACAGAAGCGCGGTCGACTTGATTCCGATCAGCGCATCGTCCTCGGCATCCTGGTGGGCATAGATCGTGTCGTAGCCGATCACCCAGGCGATCGAGCCGGCATAGAGCGCGAGCGCAGTTAAGTCGATCCGCGCCAGCGTCACCGCAAACCCCATCAGCGCGCCCCAGGAGAAGGCGAGCCCCAGCACGATCTGCGGCCACCAGGTGATCCGCTTCATGAACGGATAGATCGCGACAATGATGAGCGAGGCGATGCCGGTTCCGACCGCGAAGCGGTTGAACTGCAACAGCACCGTCAGACCGACCAGCGCCTGGGCGAGGAGGAAGACCATCGCCCCTCGCACGCTTACTTGTCCGGCCGGAATCGGCCGCGACCGCGTCCGCTCGACCCGCGCATCGAGATCGCGATCGGTGATGTCGTTCCAGGTGCACCCCGCACCGCGCATCGCGAATGCGCCGACGAAGAACAGCGCGATGTCGAGAGGCAATTGATGGATTTCGCCCGCCACGCGGGCCGCGAGCGCCGCCGACCACCAACAGGGGATCAAGAGCAGCCACGATCCGATCGGCCGGTCGAGACGGGAAAGCCGCAAATAGGGCCGCGACCATTGCGGGGCGTGGGTGTCGACCCAGTTGCCGGTCGCATCCGCGACACGCGCCGCCTTCGAGTTGGCGGCGCTGGTCATCGCCCGCCGATCATCGCGTCAGCACGTTGCCGTTGAGCGTGTCGAAGGTGCTGCCGCCCTTCTTGTTGGTGGGGGTCGCTTCCGGAAGCTGCGCCGAGGAGCCGAGCACTTCGCTCAGACTCGGGCCCGCCGGGCCCCGCGTGGCGGCTTGCTGGGCCATGCCGCAGACCTTCTTGAGCAAGAGGTCGGTCTTCTTGTGACCGGCCTTCATCTGGTCGCTCACTTGGGGAGGAATGCCGCATTTGGCCTGGTTGGACTCGACGTACTTGATCATCTTGAGTTCGGCCTGACCGTAATTGTTGATCAGCTTGCAGGCTTCGTCGGGCGGCGCGTGGCGGTCGCTGGCCGCCTTGATCATCTTGCCGCGCTTTTCCGCCTCTTCCCGCAGCGGCGTGAAGTCCTTCATGCACTGATCGCCCGCACCGCCCTGGGACGGCGGGGCCGGTGGCCGGCCGGCCAAACCCGCGCCCTCAACCGGCGCCGCACCGTTGACCGGGAACGACGAGGGCCCGCCCATCGACGCCCGGGGAGCCGCGCTATTGACCGGCGGGAACGCCGGATCGCTGCCTCGCGCTTGACCGGGCACCGGCGGGAACGCCGGATCATTGGCCTGAACCTGACCGGGCAGCGGCGCGGGGAAGCCACCCTGCGCGCCGGCCTGACCAGCGTGGACGGTAACGACGGCCACCGTGAGTGGCACTATCAAGCGGCGGATGATCAAGGCTATTTCTCCGGCGAGGTCCCGAGATACCCCCAAGACCTCTGATCCAAGCGAGTCTTCCGAATAGGGCTTTTCTACAATTCCTGCCGGCCCTTAACAACCCGTGGAATTTGGCAACAGCGCGGCGCTCGGCCGCATCGGAGACCAATAATTGCCCCAGACTCTTAAGCCTTTGGGCTAAAAGGCCGCAAATTGGAACAAACATGACCCAAATCGACTTTCGCGCCCCCCGCCTGTTCGTCGATGCCGCGCTCGTGACCGGCGAATCGGTGCTGCTGGAGCGCGAACAAGCCAACTACCTCGGCAATGTGCTGCGGCTAGGCGCCGGCGATAACATTCTGGCGTTCAACGGACGCGATGGCGAGTGGCAGGCCAAGATCGCGGGACGCAAACGCCCCGACAGCCTCTTGATTGGCGCAAGAACGCGCCCGCAGGACTATCTGCCCGACCTCGCTTACGTGTTTGCGCCGCTCAAGCACGCTCGCCTCGACTACATGGTGCAGAAGGCGGTCGAGATGGGCGCTTCTTCGCTGCGACCGGTGCTGACCCGCTTCACCCAGGTCGCGCGGGTCAACGGCGAGCGGATGCGCGCCAACGTCATTGAGGCGGCCGAGCAATGTGGCATCCTGAGCCTCGCCGCGGTCGCCGACCCGGTGCCGCTTGGGCGATTTCTCGGCGAACGCGATTCGCAGCGCCTGCTGGTTTTCTGCGACGAGGCCGCCGACGTCGCCGACCCGCAGCGGGCGCTGCACGGCGGCCCCTCCCCTTCCAACGGAATAGACCTCTTGATCGGCCCCGAGGGCGGGTTTGCGGAAGAGGAGCGCGCGACGCTGTTGAGCCAGCCGCAAACCTTAAGGCTTTCGCTCGGACCGCGGATCCTGCGGGCCGACACGGCGGCGGTGGCGGCGCTGGCGCTGGTCCAGGCGACGCTCGGGGACTGGAGCGGCCCGGGGTCCGGGATAGCCCAATAACCCCTCCCAACGTCACTAGAGCTCGTTAAGACACCGGTTAAGCCACGTTAAGTCCTTTGGCCAATCTCTGTCGAAACCTCCGCCGGGCCGTGCTAAGGGCTGCGCCAATCGAAACCTTGGAACCGTGTTTTTCCAGGAGCTTGAACACGACTTTGAGCAAAACCTTGAACTAGACCTTGGATACGAAATGACCGCGACCTCTGCCGCTCCTGTCGCCGCCTCCTCCGCCGCTTGGGCGGATGGGCTGCTGTTGTCGTTCGCGCAGGCCGGCTATCTCAGGGCCGAGCCCGCGATCCTTCAGCCGGCCGAGCCGTTCCTCGACCTTTCCGGCGAGGACATCCGCAAGAGCCTTTACCTGACGACTGACGCCGGCGGCGAGGACTTGTGCCTGCGGCCCGACCTCACCATTCCGGTGGCGCGGGACTATCTCGCCTCGCCCCGGGCCGGCGAGCCGGCGGGGTTCAGCTATCTCGGTCCGGTGTTTCGTTATCGTGGTGGCCGGCCGAGCGAGTTCCTGCAGGCCGGCATCGAATTGTTCGCTCGGCAGGATCGCGCCGCCGCCGACGCCGAGATGCTGGCACTGGCGCTGGAGGCGACCACAGCGTTCGGCGTCAGCGAGGTGGAAATCCGCACCGGCGACGTCGCGCTGTTCAATGCCCTGATCGACGCGCTCGATCTCTATCCGGTCTGGCGCCGCCGGCTGATCAAGGATTTCAATCGCAAGATCAATCTCGCGCAGGACATCGAACGCATCACGCTTTCGACCGGCCCCGGCCATAACGAATACGAGGGCGTGCTGGCGGCACTGGCCGGCTCCGATCGCAAGGCGGCATTGGCGCTGGTGACCGATTTGATGTCGATTGCGGGGACCACCAATGTCGGCGGTCGCTTGGTCTCGGAAATCGCCGATCGCTTCCTCGAGCAGTCGACATTGAAGAGCGGCGCATTGCCGCGCGACGCGCTCAGCCTGATCAAACGCTTCATGGCCATCGAGGGCGCCCCCGACGACGCGATCGCCAAGCTGCGTGCGCTCGCGCGCGAGGCCAAGCTTGACATCACCGCCGCGATCGATCAGCTCGAAAGCCGGGTCGGCTTCATGGCCGCGCGCGGCATCGACATCCGCAACACCCGCTTTTCCACTTCATTCGGGCGTGGGCTCGATTACTACACCGGCTTCGAGTTCGAACTGCACGCCAAAGGCAACGGCGTCGAACCGCTGGTCGCGGGTGGGCGCTATGATGGGCTGATGACGCAGCTCGGCTCGATTGGGCCGATCCCCGCGGTCGGCTTCTCGATCTGGGTCGAGACGCTCACCCAAATCGGCCGGGCGCCGACTGACGCCTCGCGCGGGAGACGGTCATGAGCGCGCCGTTTGTTCTGGCGGTTCCCTCCAAGGGCCGCCTGCAGGAAAACGCGGAGGCCTTCTTCAGCCGCGCAGGCCTGGCACTGGCCAAGCCCCGCGGCGCCCGCGAATATCGCGGCACCCTGATGGGCGTCGACAATGTCGAGATCGCCTATCTCTCGGCGAGCGAGATCGCCTCGCAACTGGCGCGTGGATTGGTCCATCTCGGCGTCACCGGCGAGGACCTGGTGCGCGAAACCATTGCCAATGCCGACAAGCGGGTGCTGCTGATCGACAATCTCGGCTTCGGCAGCGCCAACGTGGTCGTTGCCGTGCCGCAGGCCTGGATTGACGTCCGCACCATGGCCGACCTCGACGACGTCACCACCGGCTTCCGCGCCCAGCATAACCGGCGGATGCGGGTGGCGACCAAGTACATCAACCTGACGCGGACCTTCTTCGCCACCCACGGCATCGTCGACTACCGCATCGTCGAGAGCGCGGGTGCGACCGAAGGCGCGCCCGCGGTCGGCACCGCAGAGATGATCGTCGACATCACCACGACCGGCGCCACACTGGCCGCCAACGGGTTGAAGGTGCTCGACGACGGCGTGATCCTGCGCAGCCAGGCCAACCTCGTGGCCTCGCGCGACGCTGAATGGTCCGACCAGGCGCGGGAGACCGCGCGCGTCATCCTCGATCACATCGCCGCGCGCGCGCGCGCCAGCAAATACCGCGAGGTCCGCACCCGCTTCAAAGGCTGCGACGCTGCGATGCTGGCGGAGGCGCACAACCGCTTCGGCGTGGTTTCGCCGTTCGGCGGCCCGACCTCATCGGGCATGGTGACGCTGCACTGCCCACCGGCGCAGCTTTACGCGCTCGGCAGCTTTCTGCGCGCGCATGGCGCCGAGACGGTGTCGGTGGCTTCGCTCGACTATGTGCTCGACCGCGAAAATCCGCTATTCGCGAAGCTCGATTCGTTCCTGCGGCAATAAGGCGTGCCAGCGCCGTGGCGACAAGGCGCGGCGAGTGCCGTATGCTGGCTCGGGGGAGTTTCGGGCATGATCCGGCAAAGTGGGAACCGGTTTTCCGAAAAGATCATGCTCAAAGCAAAGAAGTGAACCGATCAATGATGTTGGGTAGCGATGTCTCGAGCCTGTCAACGACTGCGGCGACCGCCGCGGCACAGGGGCTGTCGATCGTCGTCCCGATCTACAACGAGGCCGCGGGGTTGGCTGCGCTGCACCAGCGGCTCGCCGATCTCGCGAGAAGCTTGCGCAAGCGCTATTCGCTCTCCTGCGAGGTCGTCTATGTCGACGACGGCAGCGAGGATGCGACGCTTGCAATCGCGCGCGCGCTGACACCCGATGCGCTCGACATTCAGGTGGTTTCGCTGTCGCGCAATTTCGGCAAGGAGGCAGCCCTGATGGCCGGGCTCGATCATGCCAGGCGGGGGGCCGTGCTGTTCATGGACGGCGACGGCCAGCATCCGCCCGATCTCGTCGAGCAGCTGGTCGGGCACTGGATCGATGGCGGCTATGACGTGGTCTATACCGCCAAGGCCAATCGCGACAATGAATTGCTGCCGCGACGGCTTGCGGTGCACGGCTTCTACGCGCTGATCAACTGGGGCGCGCGGCAGAAGATCCCGGAAGACGCTGGCGACTTCCGCCTGCTGTCGCCGCGCGCCGTCGCAGCGCTGCGCCAGCTGCCCGAACGCAACCGCTTCTTCAAGGGGCTGGCGAGCTGGATCGGCTTCCGCCAGATCCGCGTCGACTATGAGCCGGCGCCGCGCGCGCATGGCGTCACCACCTTCAGCTTTATGCGGCTGCTCGGGCTTTCGATCGAGGGGCTGACGTCGTTCTCGGTGGCGCCGCTGCGCTTTGCGAGCCTGCTCGGCGTGCTGCTCGCCTCCGTCGCCTTCCTGTTCGGCCTTTCCATCATCTGGGAAGTGTGGACCACGGGAAAGCAGGTTCCGGGCTACCCGTCGCTCGTGGTCGGCTTGATGACAATCGGCGGCGTGCAGCTCATCATGATCGGTATCGTCGGCGAATATATCGGCAAGATTCTCTCCGAGCTGAAGGCGCGTCCGATCTACTTCGTCGCCGAACACAGCGAGAAGCATTTCGAGGCGGGTGAGGCCGCAAACGCCAGCGAACGGACCGCGGCCGAATGAACGATGCAGCACCGCGGCGTATCTGGCTGTGTGCCGACGATTACGGCATCAGCCCCGGGGTCAACCGCGCGATTTGCGACCTGATCGAGCGCGGCCGGCTCAACGCGACGTCCGCAATGGTGGTCGGCCCGGCGATCGCCCGCGCCGATGTCGCAGGCCTGCAAGGCGCGGTCGCGGGCAACCCGCGCTGCGCGATCGGGTTGCATGTCACGCTGACGGCGCCGTTTCGGCCCCTCACCATGCATTTCCGCCCGCTCGACGGCGGCATGTTCCCGTCGTTTCCAAAACTGCTGCAGGCGGGGCTGACGCGCCGGCTCGATCCCGAGATCATCCACGCAGAATTGAAGATGCAGCTTGCGACGTTCGGCGAGCTGTTCGGCCGCGCGCCCGATTTCGTCGACGGGCACCAGCACGTCCAGCTCTATCCGCGGGTGCGCGACGCCTTCCTGGCGGCGGTGAAGGAAGCCGCGCCGTCCGCCTGGGTCCGCCAGTGCGGCCGCAACGCCCCGCTGATCAAAAGGCTCTTGCTGCGCAAGGCCCTGTTGCTCGACGTCCTGAGCGCGCAATTCCGCCGCCGCGCGACCCGTGCCGGCATCGCCTTCAATCCCGCCTTTGCCGGCGCCTATGATTTTTCGAAGCAACCGGATTTCGGTGTTCTGATGGGGCAGTTTCTCGATGGATTACCGGAGCACGGCGTCGTCATGTGCCACCCGGGATTCGTCGACGACGTGCTGACAAGCCTCGATCCCCTGACACGGCAGCGTGAACAGGAGCATGCTTTTTTGGCTGGCGCAGGTTTCCAGCAACTATTGGCGGCGAACGACGTTACATTGGCTGAGTTGGCCTCCTGCAAGGCGGTGGACGTCTCGTCGCATACATAAATTTAATCCCGGGCGAGGCTACCTGCGACACAAACCCCCCTTACATTTGGGCCCGCGCTTCGAGGTGAGGACGCGAGGAGAACGCCATGACACCGCAAGAACGCCAATTGGTTGATGACCTGTTCGACCGGCTTGCCCAGCTGGAGAACGCCCCGCGCGACCCCGATGCGGCGGCTGCCATCGCAGACGGCCTGCGCAAGGCGCCGAGCGCGGTATATGCCTTGGTCCAGACCGTGCTGCTGCAGGACGAGGCGCTCAAGCGCGCCAACGCCCGCATCCAGGAACTGGAGCAGGCCCCTGCGCCGGAGCAGACCCAGTCCGGCGGGTTTCTCGATTCGATGCGCGACACGATCTTCGGACCAAGCGGCCAGCGCGGCTCGGTGCCTAACGTCCCGCCGCCCTCGAGCCGCCCGGTCTGGAACAGCGGCCAGGTGCTGCAGCAGGCCCAGTCTCCAGGCCATCACGACGACCAAGGCGGCTATGGCCAGGGTCCGTATGGTCAGGCTCCCTATGGTCAAGGCTCCTCCGGCCAAGCCTATGGCGCGCCGCAACCGCCCTTCGGCGGCGGCGGTTCGTTCCTCGGCACCGCGGCGGCGGCCGCGGCCGGAATGGTCGGCGGTTCGCTGCTGCTCAACGGCATCCGCTCCATGATGGGAGGCTCCCACCAAGCCCTTGGCAACACCGCTGTTGGAGACCGCGCCGCGAGCCCGTGGAGCGATCAATCCGGCAGCACACTCGCCCGCGACGCCGGCATCGACGATGTCGGACATGCCGGCGACAAAGCCGACGACAGCTCGCGCGCGGGGCTGTTGGACCAGGCCTCAAACGACCCGTCGCCGGACTATGACAGCGACGACCGCGACGACACGGACATGGATTCCGACGATTTCGGCGGCAACGGCGACAGCGACTACGCCTGACGACTGATTTCCATCATCCGAAAGCAGAATGGCCGCTCTGATCGAGCGGCCATTTTGGTTTGAAAATCACGCATCGATCAGAGCACGATGACCCGCGTCCCGACATTGACGCGGCCGTAGAGGTCGATCACGTCCTCGTTGCGCATCCGGATGCAGCCCGACGAAACGTTGGTGCCGATGGTCCAGGGCTCGTTGGAGCCGTGGATGCGATAGAGCGAGGATCCGAGATACATCGCGCGCGCCCCGAGCGGGTTTGCCGGACCGCCTTCCATGTGCCGCGGCAGGTCGGGCCGGCGCACCAGCATTTCCGCCGGCGGCGTCCAATCCGGCCATTCCTTCTTCGCCGAAATCGCCTTCACGCCCGCCCACGTGAATCCGGGGCGGCCGACGCCGATGCCGTAGCGCAGCGCCTTGCCGTTACCCTCCACCAGGAACAGGAACTTGTTCGGCGTATCGACGACGATGGTGCCGGGACCTTCCTTGCCGTGATAGTCGACGAGCTGCTTTTCGAATTTCGGATCGAACGGGCGCTGGGCGGGGTCGCTCGCCTCTTCCTGCTGCTGCATCGAAGGCAGCGGACGCGCCGGCTCGTAGGACGGCTGCTGCTGATAGACCGGCGGCTGCGGATAGCGCTGCCCTTGTCCGTCGCCGAACAGAAACTGGATGAAGCCGCCGCCCATGTTGGAGCGTTCGGCAGAGGCCGTGCGCGGCGGCGCGGCGGGCTCTCGCTGATCGGCGTAGATCACGCTGGGCTCGGCAGGCGAGGCGTAGTCGATCGCTGAGGCGCGATCGATTCCGAGGGCGAGAAACGAGGCGCCGGCCAGCAGCGCGGCAGACAATTTTCTGAACATCGACGTACTCTGTACTGTTTCGTCTGATGACTGTTCGGCTTGAAACTGCTCTCGGCGAGAGCCGCTAGCACGCGGTGAATTAAGATCAAAACCTGATCGGTTTGGTAAACGAAAGCGGCGTTTCGATTCACCACGTCGGTAGTCGGCCGCGGATTTGCCGGGTAGCGTTTATTTTGGATGAACGCCGCGCCCACATGGTTAATTCCCGGTATGCGGCGGTGCGCGCCGCTTTCCACGAACAGTTCCGGCGTGAACCCGGTGTTAAATCGCATGTGGGTAAAACTCAAAGGAGTGAAGCTGAGGAATTTACTGATGCCGATTCATCGCAAGCGTTTTCGTATTGAACAAGCCATCGGCGACATGCCGGTCCTCGAAACCGCTGGCGGAGAGGTCGGCCCCATGCACCACGAGATCATGGCCGAGTTGCGCGCGATCCGCGCCCAGATGGGAAGCGCCAAGCTCAGCCCCGCGGCAGCGGCGATCGAGGACTCCTCATCGCGCGAGGCCGCCGAAATGCGCGCGATGCTCGAGACCTACCGCGCCCAGATCGAGCAATGCGAAAAGCTCAAGATCGAACTCGACCTCATTCACGACGCCATCACCCGCACCAAACGCGAGATCGCAGTGTTGCACGGCAAGAGTTTCAACGGCGAGGAGATGGCCAAGGTCAATGGCGAGCTCGGCGCCGTGGTCGGCGGTACCGAACAGGCGACGCAGCAGATTCTGGAAGCCGCCGAATTGATCGATCAGGCGGCCAGTGCGCTGTCCAAGGTCAACTCGCCGGACCAGCAGAAGATTCTTTCCGAGGAGATCCAGGAGCGCGTCATTTCCATCTTCGAGGCCTGCAATTTCCAGGATCTGACCGGTCAGCGTATCTCTAAGGTGATGAGCACGATGAAATTCATCGAAAAGCACATCTACGACATGATGGAGATCTGGGGCGGCGTAGACGCGATCAAGGCGCATGCACCGCCGATCGTCGACCACCGTGAGGGCGACGACCGGCTGTTGAACGGGCCGAAGCTCGACGGCGACGCAGGTCACGCCTCGCAGGACGACATCGACGCCCTGTTCGACTGAATGGCTTTCCGATAGCTCAAGAAAGAACGCCGGCGCGATGCCGGCGTTTTTGTTTAAGCGTCATTGCGAGGCTAGGCAATCCGGAGAGCCGCGAACAAAGTGTGGATTGCTTCGTCGCGGAGCCTGTCATCGGGCGCGCATTCGCGCGACCCGCTGGCTCCTCGCAATGACAGAGAAAGCTCCTCAGCTCACGCCCGCGGCGCGCAGCGGACGTAGACCATATTGCCGTAACGGGTCGCGGCATCCGCGTCCACGAAGCGGGTGATCAACACGCGCCCGTCGAAGGAAACGACCTCGCGATCCTGCTCGCCGCCGGGGGGGCCGGGCGGGCCGATAAAGCTCTTGCCGCTTCGGGTGCCCTTCAGCCGCAGCTCCTGCGGCGTCGCCTGGTCGGCCAGATGCATGACCACGCCGCCCGACGTGCCGGCCCCGATTACGTATGGCTGCTTGCACTGCGCCTTGGCCTGGCCCTCGGTGCGGGCGCGGTCGGCCGGATTCTGGTAGGAGGCAAGGCCCCATTTGCCGACCAGCTCGTCGGGACGAATCGTCGAGGGCATTTCCGGTTCGACCCCGGGCTCGGTCGGAGCCGTTGGCGTTGACGAGGACAGCGAGGGCAGGCTGAAGCTGCTGCAGGCCCCCAGAAAGACCGTCAGCGCCGAGACGACCGAAAGATTGGCAACCGTCCGCGACCAACCCGAACTAACCATGGCATTCCCCCGAACAAGATCGTGGCCGCTCCCGTCCGCAGCCAAGCTCAAAACTGCTGTCGGAGCAATAACTACGACGAATGATCCGATTTGGTTTCGTGGCGCAGCATCCTATAACAGCCTCAAGAAGGGCTTAACCCCTTTGCTTGACAGGATCAGCGCCAAGCCATATTTCGGGCGCGCGATTAGCACTCCGAAGGCACGATTGCCAGAGATGTTGGCCGTTTTGGCGCCCAGCGGGCGCCCAGACCGTTACATACCCGATCGGCTTTCGACAGCCAACCAGATCTGAATAGTGAGCCTGCAAAGGGAAATGTCATGTCTAAGTCCAAATTTCGCCCGCTGCATGACCGTGTCGTGGTCAAGCGAATCGATGCCGAAGAAAAGACCAAGGGCGGCATCATCATTCCCGACACCGCCAAGGAAAAGCCGTCGCAGGGCGAAGTCACGGCGGTCGGCCCGGGCGGACGTGACGAGAGCGGCAAGCTGATTCCGATCGACATCAAGGTCGGCGACCGGGTGCTGTTCGGCAAGTGGTCGGGTACCGAGGTCAAGCTCGACGGCGACGAACTCCTGATCATGAAGGAGTCCGATATCATGGGCGTGCTGAGCTGAGGGCACCAATCTAGCTACCACAATAGTCGTCATGCCCGGGCAAAAGCGCGAAGCGCGCCTTCGCTATAGATGACCCGGGCATCCATCTTCTCCGGAACAGTCTCGCGAAGGCGATGGATTGCCGGGTCAAGCCGGCAATGACAAAGCTAAAGTATCACCGCAGCGGACGATCGTACCCAATCATTCAGGAGCACATTAAAATGGCTGCCAAGGACGTAAAATTTTCCGGAGACGCGCGTGATCGCATGCTGCGTGGCGTCGATGTTCTCGCCAATGCGGTCAAGGTGACGCTCGGGCCGAAGGGCCGCAACGTCGTCATCGAAAAGAGCTTTGGCGCTCCCCGCATCACCAAGGACGGCGTCACCGTCGCCAAGGAGATCGAGCTCGAGGACAAGTTCGAGAACATGGGCGCGCAGATGCTGCGCGAAGTCGCCTCCAAGACCAACGACACCGCCGGCGACGGCACCACCACCGCGACCGTGCTGGCGCAGGCGATCGTGCGCGAGGGCGGCAAGTCGGTGGCCGCCGGAATGAACCCGATGGACTTGAAGCGCGGCATCGACATCGCGGTCGCCGCCGTGGTCAAGGACATCGAGAAGCGCGCCAAGCCGGTTGCCTCCTCCTCCGAGGTCGCCCAGGTCGGCACCATCTCCGCCAACGGCGATGCGGCAATCGGCAAGATGATCGCGCAGGCGATGCAGAAGGTCGGCAACGAGGGCGTCATCACGGTCGAGGAGAACAAGTCGCTCGAGACCGAAGTCGACATCGTCGAGGGCATGAAGTTCGACCGCGGCTATCTCTCGCCCTACTTCGTTACCAATGCCGAGAAGATGACGGCCGAGCTCGAGGACGTCTACGTGCTGTTGCACGAAAAAAAGCTGTCCGGCCTGCAGGCGATGCTGCCGGTGCTGGAGGCCGTGGTGCAGTCGGGCCGGCCGCTCCTGATCATCGCCGAGGACGTCGAAGGCGAGGCGCTGGCGACGCTGGTCGTCAACCGCCTGCGCGGTGGGTTGAAGGTCGCCGCCGTCAAGGCGCCGGGCTTCGGCGATCGCCGCAAGGCGATGCTGGAAGACATCGCGGTCCTGACCGGCGGCCAGCTGATCTCGGATGAATTGGGCATGAAGCTCGAAAGCGTCACCGTCAACATGCTCGGCCGCGCCCGCAAGGTCGTGATCGACAAGGAGAACACCACCATCGTCAACGGTGCCGGCAAGAAGAAGGACATCGAGGCGCGGGTGACGCAGATCAAGGGGCAGATCGAGGAGACCACCTCGGACTACGACCGCGAGAAGCTGCAGGAGCGCCTCGCCAAGCTCGCCGGCGGCGTCGCGGTGATCCGCGTCGGCGGCGCCACCGAGATCGAGGTGAAGGAGAAGAAGGACCGCGTCGAGGACGCGCTGAACGCGACCCGTGCGGCGGTGCAGGAAGGCATCGTTCCCGGCGGCGGCGTTGCGCTGCTCCGCGCCAAGAAGGCGGTCGGTCGCATCCACCACGAGAACTCCGACGTGCAGGCCGGCATCAATATCGTGCTGAAGGCGCTGGAGGCACCGGTGCGGCAGATCGCCGAAAATGCCGGCGTCGAGGGCTCGCTCGTGGTCGGCCGGATCCTCGAGGACAAGTCCGAGACCTTCGGCTTCGACGCGCAGACCGAAGAGTATGTCGACATGGTCGCCAAAGGCATCATCGACCCCGCGAAAGTGGTGCGCGCCGCGCTGCAGGACGCCTCTTCCGTCGCAGGGCTTCTGGTGACGACGGAAGCCATGGTCGCCGAAATGCCGAAGGAGCCGGCGCCGGCGGCACACGGCGGCGGTGGCGGCGGAATGGGTGGAATGGGATTCTGAACGCCGGGCCGTTTGACCGGCCATTTACCTGCAACGAATCGGAAAGGCCGCCTCCGGGCGGCCTTTTTTGGCGATTGGCATAGATGTTTGCTAAAGCGCGGTGGCTTGAGTAGCTATCGCGTGTCAGATCATTGTTTGAGCATGATCTTGTCGGAAAATCGGTTCCTGCCCATAGGGTCGTGGCCCGAGGGCCTGCTTTTCCGGATCATGCTACGGCCGAGACCAATTGCTAAATCTCCTGGGGAAATCCATATGCGCGCGCTTTTGTTCTGCCTGGCCGGCCTCTTGGCGGCTACGCCGGAGTTAGGCTTCGCCCAGATCAAGCTCCAAACGAAGCCCGCCCCTGGCGGCAGCGAAGTCAGGTATTTCACTTCCATCGACGGGCTGATGGACGGCAATGCCGACGTCATTTTGAAAGAGACGCGCCAGGGCAAGGCCGTCACCGCGGCAACGCTCGATGTCTGCTATCCGGCCGACAACAGTTCCGACCGCCGCGATCGCTTCGTCGTCAACCTTTCGGTCAACGGCCAGACCCTTAGTGGCACCACGCAGAGCATCACGGACAAATTACCGGTTGCCGTCAAATTGTCGCGCAAGCCGACCGGCGACAGCTTCGAATTCCGCGGCCAGATCACGATCGGCCCTAACGTGACGGAAGTCGCCTCAACCGATAATTCCGACATCAGCGAGAAGGAATTCCAGGACAACCAGACCACCGACGACGGCATCACGGACGCGCCCAAGGATTTCACCGAAGTTTCCCCGGAGTTGGTCGGCGTGCGGGTGAAGCTCGATTCGGCCGTGGATTTTCTCAAGAGCCTCAAAGGTCAGGACGTCGAGCTCGCGCTGAACAGCCTCGCGATCACCTGCGACGCGATGCGCGCGGGCCAGCAGACCTTCAACCTGTCGGTCGATCCGGACCGCGCGGCCGCGCTGATTGCGAAGGCGAAGTCGATGCCGGGCGTGACCGCGGCGGGATGGACCACCGGAATGGTCGAGATGGACCGCGCGATCCGCTTTTCGGCCGCCGACTGGCGCGACGGCGACAAGCTCAACAGGGACAAGCTGCTGTCGACGATTTCCGGCACGCTGGCGAAAACGCTGGCCGCAAGGCCTGCCGAATTGACCTGGAGCGCGACCACGGGCAAGCTGAAACTGACGTTCAAGCGGCCGAGTCAATTATACCCCGCGCTCGACCTCACCGACACCGTCGAAGTGACAGGCTTGGTGTCGCCGGACAAGCCCGGCGGATCCGAGAGACTGATGGTATGGATCGGCATTCCCGTCACCACCACCGCCGACGAGAGCGCCGGGGCTAAGCTCGTGCTGTCGGATGAGTCCGCGGCCGACGAGGAAGGCGACCAGAAGGACGACAGCGGCTCGGTCGACGCGCTGACCAAGGAATTGAAGGGCCAGCGCTGGGATGCCGACAAATCGGTGTGGAAGTAAGCGCCCTCGTTGTTCGATTCGTTTCCTGACGCGAATGCGCCGCTCACCACACCTATCCCCGCTTGCGGCGCTTGCGGGGAGAGGTCGAAATTCGCGGCAGCGAATTTCGGGTGAGCGGGAGTCTCCGCGAGCTCAGAGATCGGGTGGGCCAAGCGTAGCGTGCCCACCATTCCAGACCAAGAACGAAGCACATGGTGGGCACGGCGCAAGCGCGCCTTGGCCCACCCTACAGAGCTGCGTTAGCAGATAGAGCCCCTGGCCCCGCCCCTCTCGCCGCGAAAGGGCGAGGGAGAAACGGCCGTCATCGCTACGCCTAAGACTATCACTGACAAGGAATACGCTAGTTGGTCAGCAGCCGGAAGCGCAGGGTCCTCGGGCCGATGAAGGAAACGAGATCGCCCTGCCGTTTCCAGGTGGTGGCCTCGCTCAGCGCGGCGACCAGCTCGTCGTCGGCCTGCGCGGGCGTCGGCGGACAGGCGCGATCCTCCAGGGGACCGGCGACGAACACCACGGTATTGCCTGCCACCGAAAACTGACCCTTGCCGCCCTTGCACCACAGCTCCAGCGTGGTCTCGCCGGCGTCGCCGATATCGAGATCCGGTATCCGCTTCGATCCCGGCTGCTGCGCCGCATCCAGGGTCATTTCCATGCCGAACGGAAAACCCTCCTCGGCGGCGTAAGCTTCTCTGATCGGCGTGGCGGACGATAGCAAGGCCATCGCAATGCCGGCCACCCCAACGGTCAACTCGATCGAATCCATCTACTTCTCGCACCCTCTCGAAATATCGTAACGCTCGACGCCTTTTATTGGACGAGCGCGACATTGAACAGGTTCGTTGCTTTAAAAAGATTTGCCGCGCAAAAAAGCAAATCCCCGCCGGACCATGCGCACGGGGATTTCTTGTCCGTGTCGCTCAAGCCCTGGATCTAGACAAGTCTTGATCTGCCGCGCCGCAGTATCCCTGCCGAAAGCAACCAGTGTCACATCGCCAGGGTAGAACAACGCCGCCGGCGCAATTGCTTTGGGAATGGTAGAAATCCTGCTTCCTTCGCCTTAAGCGAAGGGGCATTCTTGTCGACAGCCGTTCGAAACATCGAACGGCGAAACAAAGAAAAAGCCCTGCGGGCTCATACTAGGGGGGAATTGTCTATGTTCACGCAAATTCTCGATCCTACCGGAAACCTTTTCCTGACCTGGTTGGTCGCGCTCATTCCGGTCGTCCTGTTGTTGTTCCTGCTGGCAGGCTTGCGCATGTCTGCCTGGCTCGCCGTGTTGATCGGCTCGATCGTTACCTTCCTGCTCGGACTATGGGTTTGGAAGATGCCGCTCGGCGATGGCATGCTCGCTTACATCTATGGTGCCGCCACCGGCATATGGAATGTCAATTGGATCACGTTCTGGGGAGTGATGTTGTTCAACACGCTCGTGACCACCGGCGGATTCGACAGGTTACGCCGCTGGCTTACTCAGCAGGCCACGCGCGACGTGCGGGTGCAGACCATTTTGTTCGCCTGGGCGTTTGGCGCGTTACTCGAAGGACTGGTCGGGTTCGGCTACCCTTGGGCGTTCGTAGCCCCGATCCTGATCGCGATCGGCATTCCCGATCTCGACGCCATCCGAGTAGCCGCGATCGCTAACAATGCGCCGGTTTCCTATGGCGCCTTGGGGGCGCCGATCATCGCGCTTGCCACTGTGACCGCCGGCACGCTCGGCATGAGCTTCGTCGAGCTCTTGCCGATCTACTCGGCTTCAGTCGGCAAGATCGTGGCCATCCTGGCGCTGCTGCCGCCGTGGATCCTGCTTTACCTCGTGTCAGGCAGCAAAGGCATGTGGTCGGCGTGGCCGCTCGCGATCGTCGGCTCGCTCGGTTATATCGCCGGCCAGTTGCCGACGGCCATCTATCTTGGCCCCTATTTGCCGGATGTGATCGGCTCGATCGTGTGCTTCGTGGCTCTGCTGCTCCTGCTCAAGGTGTGGCGGCCTGCGCAGATTGTGGCGTATGGCGGTGCACCAGCTGCCGGTGATACGCAGGCGGAGGCGCACGGACTCTCAGCCAGCGAAGTCGGCATGGCTTGGCTGCCGATCGGGATACTGATTGCGGTGGTGGTCGCCTGGACCGGCCCCTGGTCGCACCTGCCCTCGATCGTGCTGCTGCACTATGTCGTCGCCGCCAATTCGGCGATCACGCCGGGAGCGACCATCAGTGCCGTGTTCAACTGGACGCCGTTCGTTGGTGGTTCGGCCATCCTGGCTTCCTGGATCATCACGGCGATCCTGCTGCGCGTCAGCATGAGCCAGATCGGCGCAATCTTTGCCAAGACCTGGTCGCAGATGTGGGGCGCATTCCTTGTTGGGGTATTCATCTTCGGCCTCGCCTATGTCTTCAACTACTCAGGCATGGCCGGCTCGCTCGCCAGCGCCTTCTCCAAGCTCGGATCCGCCTTCATCATCGTGGCGCCCATCCTGGGCTTCATTGGCGTCGCCTTGTCGGGTAGCAATACCTCGACCAACGCCATGTTCGGCACGTTCCAGGCATTGGTTGGCAAGGTGCTCGGCTTTCCCTTGCTGCTGTTGCCGACGTTGAATTCGGTCGGCGCCGAGATCGGCAAGCCGATCGCGCCGCAAACCGCAAGCGTCGGCGTGTCGACCAGCAAATTCGTGCGCAACGAAGGCGAGGTCATCCGCCACAATTTCGGCTGGTGCCTCGTGCTGCTGGTCTATCTGGTGATCATCGGGGTGGCCTGCTATCTGTTCTTCCCGAGCATCGCGGAGTTGCCGGCGCATTAGCTGGCACGGGCCGAACTCACAGCAATCGACACGTCAAATGGGCCGCCGACAGCGGCCCATTTTTCGGTGTGCTGCACGTCATGACGAGCACCCGCTTACCGCGCAGTTTCGCACCAAGGTCCGCTCACAACCTCGCGAATTCCGAATGCCCCCGAGTCCCGCGCGTTAGGCCCATGCTAGGGTTTATGCAAAGACCTGGATAAATCAGCCCGGAAGCCGGTGGTTGCCGCCGAACCGGACCGAATTTCAGGCATTGCGATCCAGCCCCTTTCCAGCCCCTTGGGAGACCGTCTTCCGTGAACAAGATCACTTCGACACTCGCGTCCGTATGGCGAATCGCCATGCCTTATTTCCGCTCCGAGGACAAATTTGCAGGCCGGGTGCTGCTCGCTGCGGTGATTGCGATCGAGTTGGCACTGGTCGCAGACAGCGTGTTGCTCAACCAGTGGCGCAATCGTTTCTACAACGCCCTGCAGGAGAAGGACTGGCACGGCTTTGTCCGGGAAACCATCGTCTTTTGTGTGCTGGCAGCCATAAGCGTCGTGCTGTCGGTCTATCAGCTCTACCTCAATCAGTGGCTCCAGATCCGCTGGCGCCAATGGATGACGACTAAATATCTGGGTGAGTGGCTGCACGACGCGAACCACTACCGCATGCAGCTTCAGGGGGATGCGGCCGATAACCCGGATCAACGCATCACCGACGACGTCAAACTGTTCGTCGATGCAACGCTGAATCTCGGTGTCGGCCTGCTGAGCGCAATTGTAACGCTGGCGTCCTTTGTCATCATCCTCTGGGGATTGTCGGCTGAAGCGCCGTTGCATATTTTCGGCAACGCGTTCGACATCCCCGGCTACCTGGTATGGGGCGCGCTGATCTACGCCGTGTTCGGAACAGCATTGACGCAATGGATCGGATCACCGCTGGTCAACCTGGATTTTCAACAGCAGCGCCTCGAGGCCGATTTCCGCTTCAACCTGGTCCGCGTGCGGGAAAACTCCGAACAGATCGCGTTGTTGCAGGGCGAAGGCGCCGAACGCGAACGCCTTTCGGAGCGCTTCGGTCGCGTGGTCGGCAACTGGTACGCCATCATGAGCCGCACCAAACGGCTGACGTCGCTTACGGCCAGTTACGAGCAGGCCGCGGTGATCATCCCGATCGTTCTGGTCATGCCGGCCTATTTCGCCGACAAGATCCTGCTCGGCGCCGTGCAGCAGACCGCGGAAGCGTTTGGCAGCGTGCAGCAGGCGCTGTCGTTTTTTGTTTCGGCCTATCGGTCGCTGGCGGAATGGCGGGCTGTCGTGGCGCGCCTCGATGGATTCGAGGCGTCGATCGCAAGCGCAGCGACGCTCGCGACTGCTGCCGATTCAATTGGCGTCGTGGCATCCAGTGGCGACGACGAGATCGACCTGCAAAAGCTGCTGGTGCGCTTGCCGAACGGAACGCCGCTGGTCTCCGCCGACAGCTTCAGTTTCCACACCAACGAGCGCACGCTGGTGACCGGCCCGTCCGGCGCCGGCAAGTCCACCTTGTTCCGCGCCATCGCCGGCGTCTGGCCGTTCGGCAGCGGATCGATCGCGATCCCTGCCCACGCAACGTTGATGATGCTGCCGCAGCGGTCGTATTTCCCGGTCGGCTCGCTCAAGGCCGCGATCGTCTATCCCGCATTGTCCGACGCCTTCCCGTCCGAGCGGATCAAGGAGGTCTTGGCCGCGGTGGGGCTACCGCGGCTCGCAGAACAGCTGGAGGAAGAAGCGCATTGGAACCGGATGCTGTCGCTAGGCGAGCAGCAGCGGCTCGGCCTGGCGCGTGCGCTGCTGCACGCGCCGCAATATCTGTTCCTCGATGAAGCCACCGCTTCTCTCGATGAAGCCTCGGAAGCCAGGCTGTACCGGCTGCTCGAGCAGAAACTGCCGCAAACCACCATCGTCTCGATCGGCCATCGCTCCACGCTGGAAGCTTTCCACCAGCACAATGTCGTGCTGGCCCGCGACGGCGATCGTTTTGTGTTGCAGAACCAGGGCAAAGAACGGCAAGAGGCGAGTCCATCCTGACGCAACATCGGCCCGGCCCAAGCAAGGGGGCGGCAGATCCCTCTGCCGCCCCCTTAAAGAATCTCCGAAAAGAGCTTACTTCAGGTTGGTCATCGCTGTCAGGTCAAACGACAGCTTTGCGATACCGGCCGCGCCGCACCAGTTGGAGCCCGCGCCGGCCGGATTGATGGGCGTCACGTTGGTCGTTCCGGTCGAGTTGAATGCGCTCGTGAAGGCGTTGCAATTGCCCTTGCTCAGATCGGTGTCCGAATAGCGCAGATCGAGCGTGAACACCTTGTAAGTGAAGCCGATGCCGACGTTCCAGGTATCGTAGCTGGCATAAGGGATGCCGGCGGCGAAGATTGTGCCGGGAAGTCCATAGAATGCGTCGGTAGTGCCGAGCCACTGCCGGCCGAACTCGCCGGAGACGTACATCCCGACGCCGCTCGAGCCGAAGATCGTGCTCGGCGCGGTATACTTGGCGGTGATCGAGGCGTAGTCACCCCAGGCACCCGAGTTCAGGAAGTTCGGCGAATAATACTCGTTAACGCCAACCGCCCAGTTGTCGTTGAAGGTGTAGTTCAGCTTGGCGTAGGCTTCGAAGAAGCTGACGTTCTTCTTCATGACGTTGCCGTCGGCGAGGAAGATCGTGGTCGTACTGACCGGGCAGACGCCGCCGCCAGGAACAGCGACGCCGGGGGCCACCACAGTAAGGACGTTATCGGCGCAGCTGCCTCCCGGATACAGGTAACCCCAGACACCGAAATCGAAGGCCGCCGCACCGAATGTCGGACGGATACCGCCGTAGACGTCGATTTCAGCCGCCGCGCGATTCGCGAACGAGATGCTTTCCCCGGAGGTACCGACGTACAGCTGCAGATCCTTGTTGACGTTGTAGCGCGGCTCGAAATAGGCGGCGACCGACGGCTGATGGTTCGATTGGGTGACGCCACGGAAGATATAGTCGCTCATCAGGGCGCCGCCGAAGGCGATATCCCACGGGTCGAACGGTGCCGGCGGCGGTGCCTTCACGGCCTTCAGCGGCATATCCGCCGCCATGGCCGCTCCCGATATCATTGCCAGCGCCGTTGCCAACAAAGCTAGTTTTCGCATGACGATCCCCATCCACATTGCCAAAAAAACAGCCCGATTTCGACGCCGCCAGGCACGCGATACCGACTGAAACAGAATCCACGGATGCAATCTGGAACTTGTTACCGCACGCGTTAAGCCAAAAAGATATGCATCTGCCGACTTTTTAGTCGAATTTGCCATTCTGCCGAATGTTGTCGGCAGGTGTGGTATTTCAACCACATATTTGACCGATTCAGGGTCAGGCGGCCCCTACCGAATTGAGTCCGATGACAGCGACCGCGCCGCGGAGAGAACCTGAGATGAGGCCGATTCGCTCTCGCTGGCGCCGTGCTGTGCGTCGGCGATGCTAGACGACACCTGCTGGGTGCCTTGGGCCGCCTGCTTGCGGGAAATTTCCGGTGTCGCGGCGCCCTGCTCTTCCACGGACGGTCGACGAAATCTCCAACAGTTCGAGCGCCGACGTTCGGCAGTATCATTCGTCACGCCGCATTCGGTTGATTTCACGAGTCTTAGGAACACGCGACAGCAGTCGCGCCAGGACTCTTCCAGCACAAAACTTTTCCAGCACAAAAAAAGGCCGCAGCGGCGGGCGCTGCGGCCTCAAAACGCGCCCCCCTGCGATCAGGGGCGATCAACTAGTGTTCGTCATCTCCACCCGAGGACGAAGGGCTCGACGAACTCTCCGTCGAATGTCCCCATGATGGTGCGGGACTGGGAGTAGCCCAGCTCGGTTCCGATGGAGCGGGCGCGGGTGCCGGAGCAGGCGCGGCCGTCGGCGGCGCGGGCTTGTGCACCACAGGCTTGGCCGCCGCAGGCTTCGGTGCAGCCGGTTTGGCGGCAGCCGCCTTCTTCTTTGCAGGGCTTTTGCTGGCGGTGGCCTTCTTGGCTAATTTTTTCGGCGCGGCCGCCTTGGACTTCTTGGCCGATTTCTTCGCCGACTTCTTGGCCTTTTTCGCCGACTTCTTTGCAGCCTTCTTGGCGGATTTCTTCGCGGACTTCTTCTTTGCCGTCAGAACTTTTTGCTTTTTGTCCTTCTTGCTCTTCTTCCCTTTAGCCATCGTGATCCTCCTGGTTGCCGCCGATCCGTGTCCATCGGGCGTTTTCAAGTAGAAAGCTCATCGCGCGGGGCCGCTCGATCATTCGATCCTGGCCTACGACCGCCCGTCGCCCAATCGAGAAGCTCAATCGTGTGGACCACGGGAACGGACGTGCCGCCGGCAATCTGCACCATGCATCCAATATTTCCTGCGGCGATCATGTCCGGCTTGACGGTTGCGATATTGGCGACCTTTCGATCGCGCAATCTGTCCGCAATGTCAGGCTGGAGAAGGTTATATGTCCCCGCCGAACCGCAACACAAATGGCTCTCGGGGACATCTTTCACCACGAATCCGTTCTTGGAAAGCAAATCTTTGGGCGCATACGTGATTTTCTGGCCGTGCTGCAGCGAACAAGCCGCGTGATAGGCGATGACAATGTCGCTGTGCTCGCTGGTTTTCTTCAGTTCGATTGAGGCGAGATACTCGGTGATGTCCTTGGCCAGCGCCGAGATCTTCGCGGCGGCTTGCGCGAAATCCCGGTCCTCTCGCAGCATATAGCCGTAGTCCTTGATCACGGTTCCGCATCCGGACGTCGTTATCAGGATGGCGTCGAGACCGCTACGCGCGGCCTCCTCAGACCACACCGTGATATTGGCGCGCGCCCGCGCCAGGGCGTCATCGTCACGGCCAAGGTGATGGGTCAGCGCGCCGCAACATTGCTCGTCCTTGACCAATACGACCTCGATGCCGTGGCGCGTCAGGACGTTGATCGCAGCCTGGTTGATCCGCGGAGCCAACACCTGCTGCGCACAGCCCTGCAGGAGCGCGACGCGGCTGCGCCGCTCGCCTTCGGCTGGAAAGACGCTGCCGCCGGCCGGTCCCGGTTCCGGAAGGGCACGCGGCGCAAGCGAGAGCATCGCCGTGATGCGCCGCAACAGGGTCGGTACCGTGGAAGGCGCCTTCGCGACCGGCAACAATGCCGCGACCGGCCGGGCCAGCCGCGCCAGCACCATGCTGACGCGAAACAGGCGGGGGTCCGGCAGGATCAAGGCCAGCGCCGCCCGCAGCATCCGCTCGGTCAGCGGCCTCTTGTAGTCCTTCTCGATCCGCGTCCGGGCCTGATCAACCAGATGCATGTAGTTCACGCCGGACGGACAGGTCGTCATGCAGGCAAGGCAGGAAAGACAGCGGTCGATGTGCTTGACCACCTCGCCTGTCGGGGATGCGCCCTTCTCCAGCATCTCCTTGATCAGGTAGATCCGCCCGCGTGGACTGTCCAATTCGTCGCCGAGCAGCACATAGGTCGGACAGGTCGCGGTGCAGAAGCCGCAATGCACGCAGGCGCGCAGGATCTTGTCGGCTTCCGCGATATCGGGATCGGCAAGCTGGGCGAGGCTGAATTCGGTCTTCATATCACAGCGCCCCTGACTAGCCGGCCGCGGTTGAGGATGTGCTTCGGATCGAAGCTTAAGCGGACGCGCTCGGAAAGCGCGGCCAGCCCGTCGGCTTGCGGATGGAACACGTCGACATTGCGCCGCACCTCGTCGGAGGCGCGGATCAGCGTGGCGTGGCCTGACGCCGCCTCGACGCGCTCGCGCACCAGAGATGTGTGGGCGTCGCCTTTCGGCGGCAACGCGGCCCAAATCAGGCCGCCGCCCCAATCGTAGATCACGTCGCCGCCGCTCGCGCGCGCTAGGGCCTGTCCCAGCGCGCCGCCGGAAGCCGGCGGACAGACGATCCGCCACACCGGCCATGCGCCGAGCGCGCCGCCGGCCGCGAACGGCTGCACGTCGCGAATGGTGCTCCAGACCTCGGCGGATGCGGCATCTTCGATGACCTCCACCGTGGCGAACGGCGCCAGCGTCGCTGCGAGCGAGGCGGCGCGATGGCTGGCGGAGGCCAAGATGCCCTCCAGCCGCAATAGCGTGACCGCCTGACGCGGCGAGCCAAGCCGGTCGAGCCCACCACCGACCTCGGCGCGCAAGCCCGATGCCGGCACGTGCGCCGCGCCGGAGACGTCGAAGGGCGAGCCGAGCGCGGCCGTCATCGCCCGGTTGGCGGCGAGATCGTCGAGGCCGCGCAGCACCAGCGTGCGCTCGGCCTCGGGCCGCGGCATCACCTTCAGCGTCACCTCGGTCATCACCGCAAGCGTGCCCCAGGAGCCCGCCAGCAATTTGCAGAGATCGTAGCCGGTGACGTTCTTCACCACCTTGCCGCCGGCCTTGAAGCAGTCGCCGAAGCCCGACACAGCATGCGCGCCCAACAGATGATCGCGCGCGGCGCCGGCCTTGATCCGGCGCGGCCCGGCGAGCCCGGCGGCGATCATGCCGCCGATGGTGCCACACGCCTGCGTCCCCAACAGGGGTGCGGTGTCGACCGGCTCGAAGGCAAATTGCTGGTTCTTGGAATCGATCAGCGACAGCACGTCGGCAAGCGGCGCGCCGGCCTCCACCGTGACGATCAGCTCGTTCGGCTCATAGGCCCTCACCGCATTCAGCGCCGAGACGTCGAGCACCGCATTGGTTGCCATCGGCTGGCCGATCTGCCGCTTGGAACCGTGGCCGATGATTTCCAGCGGCTGTTCAGAGGCAATCGCCGCCCGCACCGCCTGCTCGACATCGGCTGCGTCACGTACCTTCAGGATATCCACGACCTTCCGCCTCGCCCTCACCCGGCGACAGGAGCACCCACGCCCATCGCAGCCGCCGCCGCATTCGCCATCCCTTCTAAAGGCATGGACGCCGGACACAAGGGCGGCAATGGCAGAGGGCCGCGGGCCGTTTTTCGTCCTCGCGCGCCGTCAACCATTTTTGAGCCCGCCCCTTCGCACAACCCTGCATAAACGCTTCGATCTAGATCGAAGCGTTACACCCACAGTTCGCCTTGTATCGAATTATATCGTCCTCATCCTAAGGTAATCAAATGCCTGCAAGTGAGCCCGAACCAAAGGAGTAACGACCATGGGTCAATATGCAATGGAACGGAGAACCGTGAGCGAGGCCGTCTATGACGGCGGCCTCCTGGTGGTCGCGCAATGGGAAGCCAAGGAGGGGCAAGCCGACAGGGTCGCCGACATCCTCACACGCTTCCTGCCCGAGGCGCAAAGCGAGCCCGGCGCCAAACTGTTCCTGATCTCCCGAGCACGCGAGAATCCGGCGCAGTTCCTGTTCTACGAACTGTTCCGCGATGAAGCCGCGTTCAAGGCGCATCAGGACAGCGCGCACTTCAAGACCTATATCGCCGAACAGGCGCTGCCGCTCCTCGCCAAACGCGAGCGGGCGCAATACGCGCTGCTGTAGTTGGGCGCAAAGGCAAGAGGGCCGCCTAGGCCCTTTGCCCGGCCTAGAATCTCGGAATATCCGGAAAAGCCAGCTTGCCGGCATGGACGTGGATGCGGCCGAGTTCGGCGCAGCGATGCAACGTCGGGAACACCTTGCCGGGATTGAGCAGGCCGTCGGCGTCGAAGGCGCATTTCAGCCGCTGCTGCTGGTTGAGGTCGATCTCGCTGAACATCTCGCCCATCAGATCGCGCTTCTCGATGCCGACGCCGTGCTCGCCGGTCAAGACGCCGCCGAGTTCGACGCAGCAGCGCAGGATGTCGGCGCCGAAGGCTTCGGCGCGTTCGATCTCGCCGGGCTGGTTGGCGTCGTAGAGGATCAGGGGATGCAGATTGCCGTCGCCGGCGTGAAACACGTTGGCGACGCGCAGATCGTATTTTGACGAGAGATCGCGGATGCGCGCCAAGGCCTCCGGCAATTTGCCCCGCGGGATGGTGCCGTCCATGCAGAGATAGTCGGGCGAAATCCGTCCCACCGCAGGAAAAGCCGCCTTGCGACCAGCCCAGAACAGGTTGCGCTCGGCCTCGGACGTCGAAATCTGGCAGGTGGTCGACCCGCAACCTTGCGCGATCGCCTCGACGCGGCTGATCAATTCGTCGACCTCGACCCCGGGGCCGTCGAGCTCGATGATCAGCAGCGCCTCGACGTCGAGCGGATAGCCGGCATGGACGAAGGCTTCGGCGGCGTGGATCGCAGGCTTGTCCATCATCTCCATGCCACCGGGAATGATGCCGGCGCCGATGATCCGCGCCACGCATTCGCCGGCCGCTTCAACCCGCGAAAACCCGACCATCAGCGCGCGTGCAGTCTCCGGCTTCTGCAGGATGCGCACCGTGATCTCGGTGATGACGCCGAGCAGGCCTTCGGAGCCCGTGATGATCCCCATCAAGTCGTAGCCGGAGTTCTCCGCCGACTTGCCGCCGATGCGCAGGATTTCGCCGCTCATCAACACGATTTCGCAGCCGAGCACGTTGTTGGTGGTCATGCCGTATTTCAGGCAATGCACGCCGCCGGAATTTTCCGCGACATTGCCGCCGATCGAGCAGGCGATCTGCGACGAGGGATCCGGCGCATAGTAGAAGCCGGCATGCGCGACCGCCTGGCTAATGGCGAGGTTGGTGACGCCCGGCTCGGTCACGACCACGCGGTTGTCGAAATCGATCTCGCGGATGCGCTTGAATTTGCCAAGGCCCAGCAGCACGCCGTCGGCAAGCGGCAGCGCGCCGCCGGACAGCGAGGTGCCGGAGCCACGCGGCACCACCTTGATGCCCTGCGCATGGCAATATTTCAGAACCCGTGAGACCTGTTTGGTGGTGTCGGGCAGCACCACGACCATCGGCGGCTGGCGGTAGGCCGTCAAGCCGTCGGACTCGTAGACCCGCATTTCGGCGGGCGTATCGATCACGCCCTCACCTGGCACGATGGCGCGGAGCGCCGCTACGATCGCGTCGCGACGGCTCAAGACCGCCTTGTCGGCTTCGGGCATCGTGATGGCCACGGGTGTCTCCTGCGAGTCGTTGATTGCGAGTCCTGGATTGCGAGTCGTGGATTGAAAGTCATCAATTGCACGTCATCGACTTGTCACGCCAAATCAAGCATATCTGACCCGGCTTGGGTAGGTCGCCGACGGCTCGGACCGCGAGCTCTGCAAATTGTGGTGATGCGCAATCTTGATGAAACTCGACAGGTTGTCGAGCTCACTTGTGTCATGCAACAACGCGCCCCTCGAAATCATCCCTCCGAAACCACCAAGAGCCCAAAGCCATGAACAGACTGAGTTTGAGCGTACTGGTCGTCATCGCGTCGTCAGCCACTGCTTCCGCGGCGCTGGCGCAGGACTCCGCGGCCGGCAAGACCTCGTTCAACAAATGCCTGCCCTGCCACGCGGTCGGCGCAGGCGCCAAGAACAAGGTCGGACCTGAGCTCAACGGGCTCGACCGCCGCAAGTCGGGTACCGCGGCAGATTACAGTTACTCCGACGCCAACAAGAATTCCGGCATCACGTGGGACAAGGATCAGTTCCTCGACTACATCAAGGATCCGAAGGCAAAGGTGCCCGGCACCAAGATGTTTTTCGGCGGTATCAAGGACGAGAAGGAAGCCAACGATCTCTGGGCTTACATCTCGCAATACGATAAGGACGGCAAGACGAAGTAGCGTGGCAGGCGCGGCTTATTCCCCGGCCGCGGCGGCGCCGAAGCTGATGCTGCCGATCATGGCGTCGATTTCTGCAATCACGAGGTCGGGCACGGCGTTCTGCACCATGTGCCCGACGCCCGGCAGCACGATCAGTTTCGCGTTCGGAGCAGCGGCCACGAAGGGGCGCGAATGGATGTTGGTCGACACCGTCTTGTCGACGTCGCCTGAAATCACCGTGATCGGCGCCTCGATCTCGGCATAGCGCGGTGCCTGCGCGGCGACCGCGGCCTTCAGTGTCACGAGGTCGTAGGCGTTGGCGAGAAACTCGCGCGGACGCAGCAAGAGCGGTGTCGCGGTATTCCTGACGAACCCGTCCGGCATGATTTGCGGCAGGAACACGTCGCGCGCGCTGGCCTCAGCTATCAACAGCCCGAGCGGCAGCGTGACGGTGTAGGCCAGCAGCGGGCCGATCACGGGCGTGGTCACGGCGTTGTTGTACCAGCCAACGCCGCCACGCCAGGGATGGGTGACCGGCGCCAGCATCACGAGGCCTGCGACAAGTGCCGGATAATCCAGCGCCATCCGCGCGCCAAGCGCGCCGCTCCAGGAGTGGACCACCAGGATCACCGGACCGACGCCGAGTTTTTGCATCGCCTCCTCGATCATGCGGCCCTGAATCATTGGCGTGGAATCCCTCGACAGCGCGCGCGTGCTCCAGCCGTGTCCCGGCCGGTCGATCAAGATGACGCGATGGTTTTGGGCGAGCCGATCGCCCAGCGGCTGCCGCATGACTTCCAGGTTGGAACTCGCGCCATGGATCATCACGATGGGCGGACCGGGCGCGTCGCGCCGCCCCAGATCAACCACATTCAGGCTTGCCCCGCGAACCTCGACCTGATGTCCCGTTGGGGAAAAAGCGCGCCGCAAGTAGAGCATGCCGGCTTGCGTGATCAGTGCCAGCACCGCCAGCGCTGCCACGATAACCATTGATATCATTGAGATTATCCGGACGATTCGGGGCACGAACGAGTTACGCCGTGACCGGCTGCGGGTTTCGGTGTGACAGAGTTTTCCAGAATAGTGCGCAATTTGTCATAAGGGCGTCGTCGGCCATTTTATAACCATGGTCAGCACTTTTTCTGGATCCTGGGCGCACACCACCACAGGCTGTCGCTGATCGATCTTGTCCGCATCACACACCAGGGACGGATCGGCATCGCCAGCCACCCAGGGACATGGGAGGGGTTTTGGATGAGTTTTCGATCGAATGAGGCCGCCATCGATAAAATCGTGGCGAATTGCAATGGGGACCTCCGCGGCGCGCTGAAGGCGCTGCTGTTGGTCAACGAGCACCTGGAAGCCGAGATTGCCGAGCTCTACGCCGCGGCGGCACATAGCGGCCTCGCCGAGCGCCGCAACAGCGTCCTGCATTAAATCAAATCTTGGTCCGATTGAATCGGATCATGATCTCTTCGGAGATCGGGTTCCCGCTGATCGGGCGTAGCCCCGAGGGTATGGTTTTCCCGATCATGCCCTAAGACGGCGATCCGTCATTTGTGGCCGGTATCGCCGTTCGCATGCTTCAGGCAGGCGCAGTCGGACCGTGGTTGGTCCACGCGCGACCACACCCGTGATCAGATGTCGCGGCCTTCGACCTTCTCGGTCAGCGTCTTGACCAATTCTGGCACCTTTTCCAGATGCGGATTGATGTCGAGGGCCTTCCGGAAGGCGTCGAGCGCCCGCTTGTCGTCGCCGAGGTCCTGCATGATCATGCCGAGGCCTGCGAGCGCGCCGAAATGCCGGGGTTCGCGGACCAGCACCTGCTCGATATCGGCAAGCGAGCGGGCGTAGTCGTTGCGCAGATAATACAGCGTCGCGCGCCGGTTCCAGGCCTCGACGTAATCCGGACGGAGCTTGATGACGGCATCGAGCAGCTTCAGCGCGACGTCCGTCTGCTGGGCATCCATCGCGGCCTTGGCGCGCAACATCAATAATGCGGCGGTGTCGCTCGGGGTCTGCAACCAGATCGCCCAGATCCGGGCCTCGACATGCTTGGCGCTGGCCTCATCGGGCGCGGCTTTCAGCGCCCCGAACAGGAAGTCCAGTCCGCGCGTCTTGTCGCCCACGACCTTCGGCAGCTTGGCCGGGGCTTCCGGAAGCTTCTTCTGCCTGGACGGAGCGGCGGGCGGCTCCTGCGCGGACGCCATCGCTGGCGCGACGGCGATGATTGCGGCGAGCAGGATTGCGCGGGGGAATCTCAATGCCATTCCCAAACTCTAGACGCAGCAAAACCTTCTTGCAAAGCAGCAAGCGCGTCAAAGACTCGTGATGGTGGAAAATCGCAAGCTCCGGCCCGAACGCCGTGATCCGGCCGGAATCAGCCTTTGCATCAGCCTTGGGATCAACCCTGCCGCGCCTTGAAGCGGCGCTGCACCTTGTTGATCACGTAGACGCGGCCCTTGCGGCGGACCAGGCGGTTGGCACGGTGACGGCCACGCAGCGATTTCAACGAGTTACGGACCTTCATGGGAGAATCCTGTTGCTTTCGAAAGGCCGTTTCGATGGGCGAATGCGGCAAAAAGGGGTCTATCCCGCGAGCGGCAATCCCCCGGGACGGGCCGGTTTCTAAGGCATCGCGGGTTCGAATGTCAATGCAAACGGGCCGTTTTAAGCCGGACTTGGCCCAAGCGAGCCGGCGCCCGGACAATTGGAATCGCGTGCAAATTAGCTTCTGGGAGCTCGGCCGCGGCCCTTTAAGCCGCGGCCCGACCGTTCCCAGGGAACTACCAACGGCAGGATAAAGCTCGGTCTGTCGCCTGCGGCGGTTTGACGATCGCGAATTTGTGCAGGGTCGTAATGCCTTCCGTCGTGATGTTGGCGACTTTCGACGGCGGCAAATTCACGGTCGGGACCAGCAGCGTGAAAGTCGTCGAGCCGCTGTCGATAGTCTGGATGAGGAATACCGTGACCAGCCTGCCGAGAACGGTATCGGAGGTCTGGATCTGATTACCGGTGAAGTTCTTGGCCTGAAAGGCGTCGTGATAGTTGAACTGAGGTTGCCCCTGCAGGCTGGACGTTGCGTAGGTAACGTGAATGCCGTTTCCGGAAAGCTCGTAAAGCGTCGGTTGATTGGCCATGGCCATAACCTTTCCTGCTGAGAGTTGAGCCATCCATAACCGGACGCTAGCGCACACCCAGTGCGCCAATATGAAGTAGTTCACAACCGAAGCGGGTAGCGAGACGGCATCGCCGTCTCCAGGTTCCAGCTTCCCTCAAGCGGGTATTGGGAACTCGACCATCGCCTCGCCGGTCGCGACTTTTTCGTCTCCCTGGTTGCACACCATGACGTCGATCAGGACCCAGCGGGATTTTTCGGTGACCTGCTTCGATTTGACGATCCCGGTCGGCCGGATGGTTTCGCCCGGCCGGACCGGCTTGACCCATCGTGTTTCCAGCCAGCGGAGGATCGCACCCAACGGATAAGCCCTGTCGGTGATCGTGCGCGAGATCAGCCCGAAATTGTTCATACCGTGCATGATGATGCCGCCGAAATTAGTCTTGCCGAAATCACCCTTCATGTAGTCGTCGTCGAGATGCAGCGGGTTGTAGTCGAGCGAAGCATCGCAGAACAGGCGGATGGATTCGCGGCTCACCGCGAACTCCGGCCCGTCGACGGTGTCACCGGAGTTGAGGCTTTCGAATGTGGTGGTCATGATCCCCTCCCCTCTGCTTGGATTCACTTGGGCCGGATGGTCCAGCCGCGGCCGGAGCAGATCACCTCGCCGCGCAGGTTGAAGAAGACGTTGTCGTGCACCACGAACAGCCGCTCGCGCTTGATGAACTTGTCGAGCGCGCGGGCCTCCAGCCGGATGACGTCGCCCGGTCGCGCCGGAATGTTGTAGCTCCAGGATTGACCGGCATTGACGGTGCCGGGCGAACGCATCCAGTCGTCCGCCGGCGTGCAGGAGAACATCAAGAGGATGTGGATCGAAGGCGGCGCAATCAGCTCGCCATAACGCGTCGTCCTGGTGTAGGCCTCGTCGAAATAGATTGGATGAGTTTCGCCGACCGCCTTGCAGTACAGTTCGATCGCTTGTCGCGTCAGCGTATAGGGAACGGTCTTGCGCGGCTCGCCGGGGACGATGTCATCCCACATTTTCCGCAAGTTTGCGTCTTTCCAGAAATCGGTTTCGAAGGCCGCCGCCTGCGCCATCTGATCCTCCCGCTCTCCGCTTATTCGTACCTGCCGCCTTGCGGAATTTGTTATATGGTATAATCAATTCGCCGGACCGAAAAATCAAGCCTCCAGGTTGGGAAACGGAAATGCCCAAACTCAAAGTGCTCAATCCCGACGATTTCGTCGCAATCGACATCCACACCCACGCCGAAGAGCCCTGCGGCATGCACGGCGACGACGGCTATGACGATTTCCAGGCGCAGATGGCGGAGTACTTCAAGTCGCCGCACAAGCATCCGCCGACGGTGCCGGAAACCGCGGCCTATTACCGCGCCAAGAAGATCGCGGCCGTGATCTTCCCGGTCGACGCCGAGCGCGAGACTGGATTCCGGCGCTACAACAATTACGAGATGCTGGAAGCGGCTTCCGAAAATCTCGACGTGCTGATCCCCTTTGTCAGCATAGATCCGCACAAGGGCAAATTGGGCGTGCGCGAGGCGAAGAAGCTGATCGAGGAATACGGCGTCAGGGGATTTAAATTCCATCCAACGATGCAGGGTTTCTACCCCAACGACCGCATGGCCTATCCGCTCTACGAGGCGATCAACGACGGCGGCGCGATCGCGCTGTTTCACACCGGGCAGACCGGCGTCGGCAGCGGCATGCCGGGCGGCATGGGGATGCGACTGAAATATTCCAACCCGATGTACATGGACGACGTGGCGGCGGATTTCCCGGACCTGAAGATCATCCTCGCGCACCCGTCCTTTCCCTGGCAGGAAGAGGCGCTGTCGGTCGCGACCCACAAGCCGAACGTCTATATCGACCTCTCCGGCTGGTCGCCGAAATATTTTCCGCCGATCCTGGTGCGCTACATCAACTCGATTCTGCAGGACAAGATGCTGTTCGGCTCGGACTGGCCGGTGATCACGCCGGACCGCTGGCTCTCGGATTTCTCCAAGCTCGAGATCCGTGACGAGATCAGGCCGAAGGTGCTAAAGGCCAATGCCAGGAAGATTCTCGGCATTTAGGCCGAACGATAAACGAGCAGCGCCATGACCATCAAAGCCGTTGTGTTCGACGCCTATGGCACGCTCTACGACATCCAGTCGGTCGCCGGCGTCACCGAGGAAACATTTCCCGGCTATGGCGAGATCGTCACGCAAGTCTGGCGGATCAAGCAGCTCGAATATACCTGGCTGCGCTCGCTGATGAACCGCTACCAGGATTTTTCCGCCGTGACGCGGGAATCGCTTGTCTACACGCTGCGGATGCTCGGGCTGAAATATGACGACGACTCCTTCAAGCGCATCATGGAGAAGTATCTGCATCTCGATCTCTATCCCGATGCGATGGCCGCACTTGCCGCGATGAAGGACAAGAAGCTTGCGATCCTTTCCAACGGCAGTCCCGACATGCTCAACGCGCTGGTGCGGAGCAGCGGGCTCGATCGCATGCTTGATGCCACGATCAGCGTCGACGCCAACAAGATCTTCAAACCGAGCCCGCAAGCCTACACGCTGATCGAGACCACGCTTCGAACATCGCCGCGCGACGTGCTGTTCATATCGTCCAACCCGTGGGACGCCTGCGGCGCCAAGTCGTTCGGCCTCAACGTCGCCTGGATCGAGCGGGTGACGCCCGAAGCGATGGCGCTCGCCTGCGTCGAAACCGAGAGGGTGGCCCCGCTGACTATGTTCAAGGCGATCCGCACCCAGATGGACGAGTTGGGGATCGCGCCCGACTATCGCATCCACGCGCTGTCCGAACTGCCGAGGCTCGTTGCCTTCCATGAGTTTTGAATCGGTCCGCGCGTTTTTTGCGGAAAAAGCCCCCGACATCGTCGTGATCGAAGCGACGCAAAGTTCGGCGACGGTGGCGCTTGCCGCGGAAGCCTATGGCGTCGAGCCGGCGCGCATCGCCAAGACGCTGTCGTTGCGGATCGGCGAACGCGTGGTGCTGATCGTTGCGAGCGGCACCTCGCGGATGGACAACAAGAAGGTGAAGGCGCTGTTCGGGGGCAAACCGAAAATGCTCTCGCTTGACGAAGTCGCCGACATCACCGGCCACGAGGTCGGCGGCGTCTGTCCGTTCGGACTGAAAACGCCGCTGCCGGTCTATTGCGATGTCGCATTGAAGGCGTTCGATATCGTGGTGCCGGCCGCGGGCTCGACCCACAGCGCGGTACGCATTACGCCCGCGCGGATGGCGGAGTTAACCGGCGCCGAATGGGTCGATGTCTGCGAACACCGGCCTTAAAGCGCCATAGTTTCGCTATCACGCTTTAGCCTATTGTTTGAGCATGATCCTTCCGGAAAAACCGGTACCCACTTTTCCGGATCATGCCCTAGACGAAAAATGTCTATTGGTCGTCATCATCGTCAGGTCGCGGCCGCGGGATGCGGCCGCGCGGCGCCGGCTGTTGCTGCGCGCTGTTGTTGGATTGGAACACCGCACGGCAGGCATCCGAGAGCTGCTGCGTGTTTTGCTGCAGGCACGCCACGATTCGGTTCTCATCCGGAATCCGGTCGCCGCAGAGCCTGAAGACATCGGGCGTACAGGCCATCTGCTGCTCGAAGGTTCCGCGATGTTCTTGCGCGGCGGCCGGCGCGGCAATGGCGACGATCATCGCAAGACCAAGGACCATCCGGTGTGCTTGCATGGCCGGCTCCTTACTTCGGATTGATGGGGGTTCCAGTTCCCGAACCCGTGATCGCTTCAGGGTCTTCGATAAATGAGGCTGGCCCATGGTTCGGAACAGACAAAAAATTGTGAGCCGTTTACGTCGTGTTATCCATGACTCGCGGGAACCGGGAACGACCTGCAACCGCCCGTTATTATCGCTCGTCGGGAGCGAGACGATGAACGAGTTAGCTGGCATCGACAGGGGGCTGGACGAGCTATTGATAAGCCTCGGCGGGATCGTGCTGCGGCTTGCACAGCCTGATGTCACTGGGAGCGCCGAGGAATATCGGGCTCTCGCGCAATCCGTGCACCAGTATTCCATCTGCGCCGCGCACTCGCGCGACCCTCGCGTCCAGCGGCTGAAGAAGGAACTCGAAGCAACATTGAAGCCGCGATTGCGGATCGTGGTGAGCCATTAGTCTTACTGCGTTATAACCAGTTTTCCCCTCATCGGGAGGAGCTTGCGCGAGCAAGCGTCTCGAGGGACGAGGCCGAGAATTGGGCGCCGGAGGCCTCATGGTTCTCCTAGCGATGCGAAGCATAGTCCGGAGACGGCGCAAGCGCGCCTCCTCACCATGAGGGTCTAGTGACGCAGCAAGATTAGAGCGCTTCCAGCGAAGTGGGCTCCATTTCGCGTAAAGAAAACGCGTCAAAACAAAAACTGAAGCCTCCGTTCCGATGCAATCGGAACGGAAACGAACTCTGCGCAAACCGGGCCGCGCGACAGCTGCAACGGGTCAACCAGGCGTTCCTGGACCATGGCTAAAGCGGGCTGCCGATGGTGACGATGGCCAAGGCCTGCGGGTTCACGCAGCGTGCGCCGAGCGATGGTTCAATACCGAACCGATGAAGCCGTTGGATTGGGACTCGAAGCCGGAAAGGCGATGCGGGCGAAAGGCGGCAGCGCCCTCGACATCATCGCGGAAATCCTGGACATCCGTTACGGAGACTCAAGGCGGAGGGTCATTGGATCGCCTCACACCGTCGAACTCAATGCCGAGGCTTTCAAGCGGTGCAGGGATATCATGATCCGGTCCGCGTTACCTTACAGGCCGAATACTTCGATTTGGGCATCACGGCGCAGCCGTACAGCACCATCTCGCGCATCCGGCGATAGCGTCCCGAGAAATCCTTGGCGGCGATCGGCGGCAGGGCCTGGTTCACGGCCCGCCCGCCATCGGCCAGGCCCTGCGCGATCTGTGCCGCCGTGAAGCGGCCGTTCACTTCAGCATCCGGCTTTTCTCCAGATCGACGATCAGCTCTGCCAGGGAGCTTGCAAGCCGCAACACCGCGTCGGCCCTTCTCAAGGAGATGTTGAAATACCACATCGTCCGCTTCGGCGCGAACGGCGAGGGCCGCCGCTATCGCCCGCTCGAGCCCGCGCCGGCGGTGCTGATGGCCCTGTTCCACTAGCACGCGCTGCATCTTGCGACCCTCGACGGGCTCGACGGCGGCGCGAGAGCAGCACGCTTGCGTGCCCGGCCGGCTTTGCTCGGCGCGATCCAGCCCCTGATCGCCGATGGCCTGATCGGCTCGGGCGAGGCTCTAACCGCAGAGGACCTTCTCGCTGTTCACCTGGATCGACGAGGGTGGCATCGTGATGGATCGCCTGATCGTCGGTTGCCAGCAAGGCACCGAGGGCCTCGCGCGCATGCCGACCGGCGTGACGTCGGTGTCCACGCTGGCGCGGCGGCTCAATCCGTCGCAAACCCGGCTCGGCCGCAAATTCGCCGAGGCCGAGGCGATGGGAAGCCTGGGCTGGTCCCGGGCAAATCTCTGCTGTGGGTGTCGGCGGACTTTCGGCGGGAATATCATGCTGCCCAAGCGGTGAAGCTTGCGATCATCGATGCCGCTTTCGAGGCCTGTGTCACACGGGGCCAGCACACGGAAGGCGAAGCGACGCCGGGCTGACGATGGAGCAGCAGTTTTCGGGTGGGCAAAGGCGCATCTGCGCCGTGCCCACCATATTCGCTCATGATATAAGCGGTTATGCGCGAATATCGTCGAGCCAAAGGCGGCATTTTCTTTTTCACGCTCGTTTTTGCGGATCGACTGAGCGCCCTCCCTGTCGATCAGATCAATCATCTGCGATGAGCTTATCGTACAGTTCAGATGCTTCGACCCTTCGAGACAATCGCGACTTGCGTCTTGTCGAGCGTGGGTTGCTTCCTGCGGATCGGGGCGGTGATGTGCGCGAAGTTCGTGGTTCGTTTGGCGAATGAATGGTGGGCACGGCGCGAAGAGCGCCTTTGCCCACCTTACAATTCTGTGGCCACCTTCGAGGGCAAGTTCTCCGGCGTGACGCGCAGCTATGCCGGCAAGGCGTCGTGCACTATCAATGGTAGGCGCGACGCGGAGGGGAAGAACAAGGAAGCGCTGCGCCGCAGCCACTTCACGCTGTTTTTTCGTCAGGTGATTTGCCCGACGGGCAGTTGTCGCGAATTCCCGTCCAGCCTCTCCGCAAAATAATATTTCGTTTCGCGATTTGCTAAAATCAAATTCATAAATTTCTGCATCCCGCCTCAATGAGAGGGGCGTATCGCGATCGTCACGGACGTGGAGCGCGGGATGCGGTGGACGCGGCAGCGTCGGGCGCGACGATTTCGCAGGGCGAGCCAAACTCGTGAGCGATTCAATCGAGTGAGCAAGACGAACCGCGCTTTTGCGGGCGGCGAAGTCGTGTGGT
>CAWGJM010000054.1:0-56086 GCA_963822795.1 uncultured Alphaproteobacteria bacterium | reverse complement strand
CACATCGCCCAGACCACCGGCCCGGGAAACTGCTCGCGGCACATCTCCGCCAGGTTCCGTCCAGTGACAATGCCGAGCTTGGCGGAGAGGGCCTGGAACAGCATCGCGATCAGATTGGCGAGCAATACCACCCAGAGCAGTCCGTAGCCGTACTTCGCCCCTGCCTGTATATTGGTCGCGAAATTACCCGGGTCCTGGTAGGCGATTGAGACAATCACCGCCGGACCAACGAATGCAAGATACCCACGGAGCCCGCCGCGCTGGTCCGCCAAAACCTGGCGGCCCGCGGAGACGGTCCGTTCGGTCAGTGACTGCTTTTTCGGCAGTGCTTCTTTCGGCAGAGCTTCGGAGATCGCCGGGGGCATCAAATACCTACGCCAATTTGTAGTCTAGGCTACATTTGAAGATAGCGACGCCTCTTGGGATGTCAACGTACACAGTGTAACTAGAGTAACAAGTTCGGATATGGCTTGAAAATAGCGTTCATTTGGCGCAACGTGCATCCCAATCGTGATGGGTTTTGAGGGGACGCGATGTTGCGAAGCGCCAAGGATAAACGAAATACCACCGAGCTTCCGCCTGAACTGACCCAGGCGCGTCGATTCGGCAAGACCCGCTCGGCGCAATCGAGGGCGCTGCTTGAGGACTACGTGGAACTCATTGCCGATCTATTGGCCACTACTGGCGAGGCGCGGCCCACCGATGTGGCCCGCCGTCTAGGCGTCTCCCATGCAACCGCTATCAAGACGATCTCCCGGTTGAAGCGTGAGGGGTTGGCCAAGGGACTACCTTATCGCGGAGTGTTTCTCACGGACACCGGACATGCACTGGCCGAAAGAACGCGGGCCCGCCACAGGATCGTTGTGAATCTTCTTGTCGCGCTAGGTGTCCCTACCGAGATTGCCGAGGCCGACGCCGAGGGGATCGAGCATCACGTTTCCGAAGCGACGCTGAAAGTGTTCGCTCATTTCTTGCAAAAGCCGGGGTACGACGCGCGTGCCGGAAAGCGTTGAAACCTGACCGGAGGATTTCCTCCCAAATCCTGTCTAGGTAAGGTAGCTCTACGCTGACAGCGAACATGGGTCGGTGCGGTCAATATGTTTCCCTCGCTCCGCTAGGAGCGGCCGTTCGAGTTGGCTGGAGAAGATAGCTGCCTCGGCATCGGTCAGGTATTCGCGGGTGCGCAGGTCGGCATTGGGCCGTCGCCGTGGTGTGACTGTTCGATTTTTGGTGGCTGGCGACACCAGTTTCAGAGTCGGTTTTTTCATGGAATCATCTCCGTTGGATGGATGACTGTTCGAACAACGATCTTTTTTCGGACAGTTCGCAAATGAAAAAAGGACGAGCATTCGCGCTCGCCCGGTACGTTCAGAGTTGATAGCCGTTGCGTAGATCAATCATCGCTGATCCCCGAATCGATACCGTGAGGGCGATATAAGTCCCGCCCGACAATGGCGCTGACGGCGAGCAATGCCGCCAGCATCAGAAGGAGAATTTCCATCATTGGAGCAAACCTCCACCCTCAAGCTTGAGGGTTGGCGCCTTCGCTGATCGGGATGACCTTGGCCTTACGGCTGGCAGTCTGGTGGGCCTCTGCGGCTGCGGCCTTGGCCTTTACCCCCGCCTTTTCCATCTCAGTCATCGGCAGAACTCGGCTCTTGTGGAACAGCCGAAGGTTTTTGACCTTCACGCTCTTTTCGCCGGGCTTCACTTTGAAGCCCTTTCTCGATCCACTTGTTGTAGGTCAGCGCATCGGTATGCGGCTTGATGATGCCGTATCCCGCCTTCTGCGCAGAGCGATCTGACTTGCCATTAGCAGCCGATGGTTTGGCCGCCAACTCATACCTAAGTTTAGCCTTGAGCCAGCAAGCCGATGTTCGCAGCGCTGAACGCCGGTGCGGAACAGAGCACGCCTGTTCGGCTCTCGCCGCAGTTTCCCGGTTATCCTCGATACAGAGAATTCTCTTTTTGGCAGTCATGGACTGGTTCGAACCTGTGAGCTCGCGACAACAAAAGCCGATGAGGCGGCTTGGTGAAATGAGGGATGGGCCTCCGCTTCAATTACAAAAGGCTTTCGAGCCTGACGTAACTGCGATTAATGACAGTGACGGCTGCGAATGAGATGTTACGTGTAATGCTCTCGTAAGCTTGCAGCTTTAACGTGGTCGTTTTGGCTGTTGCGCACGCGCTGTAATCCTCGCGCAAGCGTCTCACGACCTAAAGTACCAGAAAATTTCCCGTCGCTTTCCAAAAAGGTAATTATTCGAAAGTGCCTGTGTGGTATTATGCCAATCCTCGGCGGTTGACTCGTGGGCATCGGGAAACGGTCAGCGCTGCGGAAGCGATATGACATTGGCGTCAAGACGGAGGCACAGATGTCAATGACAACAACGGAAATCTTGCAAAGAATGATTTCCGAAGGTGGTCAAATCGCGGTTCTGCGAGGCCCGACACCTAAATACAAGGAACTTATCTCGGTCTGTCGCGGTGATGGTGTTGCCGGCGGCACTCTTTCTCGCGAGATTCTAAATGACCGGATCGAAGCTAATCTTGTCGAGCAAGACGGTCGGGAAAATGAATGCAAGCTTGCCATCTTCAAGTTGACTGATCACGGTAGTAAAAAGGCCGCGGGATCTCGACTTGAAAAATATCTGAAGGCAAAACTTATCAGTCTTGGCTATCGGTGGCCGGAACATCTCGAGGCCAAGAGCATCGCTTGGCTGGAGGCTGAGATAAGCGCAATCGGATGCCGAAGAGGCCGTCAACAAAGGCCGCCTTACTCTCAATTTCTAGAAACTCAGCGATAATGTCCCCTCGGCCAAAAATGTCGGCAGAGGGTCAATCTCATCGTTTGAACGTGGATGAGCCACTTCCGGTCGACCTCGATACACAGACATATCCAGTGTCTGTCGGCAGTCTCAAAGGTGCCAAAGCAGCCGTTCCGGCATTCTCTCCCGGTGAAGCCAAGATAGGAAAGGGTGGAGGCCGAACGCTGATCGCGAGGTGGGATTGGTCCAGCGTGCGCTTTCTTGCCGAAAATCTCAGTTAGATTGCGTTTCGGGAACGCGGCGGTTGGACGTAGGGTCGGAAGGTGGACTTCTCGGTGCCGCAATCGGGGCATCGCCAGTTTTCCGGAATGTCCGCGAAGGGTATACCGGGCGCGATCGCCTGCTCGGGAAGTCCGGCGCATGGGTCGTAGATGAAGTAGCAGCCGCCGCAGATGAACGTCTTGCGGGTCGGCCGGCGGACGTAGACGGGCGGCCGCGCGATAATGTCTGTCTCCATCGGAGCCGGCGTTACGACGGAATCGCCCACGCCGATGCTGCCGCCTTCGCGTGTCGTCAGGTAGACGCCGAGCTCCTTATGCCCGAACGCCGCACGTAGCGAGCCCGGAATATCGAGGTCGCGCCCTCCGGTTTCAGGGTCGACATTGGTCGCGCCGCAACGGCCGTTGCGCCGGTCGACACGAAACAGCGCGGCCCCGATCCTGATGTCGCTGCCGACCCAATCGAACTCCTCCCAGGGTCCGGCGCCGTCGATATAGAGATTGGCACGAAAGCGCAGCGGATCGATCCTGATGCCCCATTGCGCCTCGAGGCTGCGCACCGTCGCCAGATTGATCATCGAAATCACCTCGTCCGGCTTGTCCATGAAATGGCCGTCCCGCGAGCGGACCAGGGTCGGCGCGCTGCGCAGCGAGGGAACGAGCTGCCAAACCAATTCCTCGACCTTCGCGCGGTCCGCTTCGTCATCGAGATCGGCTGTGATGAGCTCGCGGTTGCCCTGCGTGATCGCCAGCTTCAGCGTGTCCACATCGAGGACGGTCTTGACTCGCGCCAATGCTTCTTCAAGCATCAGCATGACGAACAGGCCCTTCTTGCCCCATTTGGGATTATCGGTATCGAACGGCGCCCCAGGACGAACGAGCGCGAAGATGCGGTCGTGAGGGAACGGCTTTTTGGCCTGCAGTTCGACGCGCGCCAACGGCTGAGCGCTCAATCCCTTGATCGGATAGCGATAGATTTGTTTCAGGACGGACATTTGCGCGGCGCCTTGTCGTGCGGTGATGGGCCTGGAAAATGCACGACGTGGCGTGGATCGGCGTAGAGCCGGTGGTTGGCGATATCGTAGAGCCAGATATTGCTTGGAAGAGTTGCGGGCCGCCGGCGGGGCAAACTGATCCGAGAACAAGGCCGTCATGTCGGTTGCCGGATCGTCGATGGCGTCATCGATCGCGTCCGATAACCGCGCGATGCCTTTTTCGATTTGTTTGGGAGACAGCGCCGCATAGCCGAGGACGATGGCGCGGTTCGTCAGCCCGGTCCGTTTCCTGAAATAGACCCGCGCCGAGGCTAGCGAGTAGACGCCGACCCGCGCGCGGTGGGCGAGGGTCTCGACCGTCACGGCATCGGGTATCCCCGGCGGCAGATGCCAGAGGATGTGCAGGCCGCCTGAATAGCCGTCGATGACGACATCACCAAAATTGCGCTGGAGTGCGGCGACCAGGTAGTCGCGGTTTTCCTTGTAGTGCGAGCGAACGCGGAGCAGGTGGGTGGCATAGCTGCCGCTATGCATGAAATCGGCAAGCGTCGCCTGCTCAAGCCACGGATTGCCGCTGTTGAGCAGGGATTTCTCGGTGCAGACGGCTTCCGCAATGTGTTCGGGGACGACGATATAGCCGAGGCGCAATCCGGCGCCCAAGGATTTGGAAAAGGTTCCTGCATAAATGGTGCAGTCGGGTGCCAGCGCGGCCAAGGGTGGCAGATGCGATCCGTGATAGCGGATGTCGCAATCATAGTCGTCCTCGATGATGTAGCAGCCATATCGCCGCGCCCAGTCGATGATCGCGGTACGGCGTTCCGCTGATAACGTCGCGCCGGTTGGATATTGGTGCGAGGGTGTCATATAGAGCAGCGATGCCGCGCGCTGTGGCAGCTCGTCCGGGATCAATCCGTCCTGATCGACGGCCACGCTCGTCACTTCCGCGCCAGCGGCTTCGAAGGCGGAAGCGGCGCCCTGATAGCAGGGATCCTCGATGACACTCAGTACACCACGCGCCAGGTACAGCCGCGCCGCCAGCGTAAGGCCCTCCTGGATTCCGGATACGATCACGATGCGGCTCGGATCGGCGATGATGCCGCGTGCCGCCGCCAGATGATTGGCGATGGCGGTACGCAGCGCTGGCAATCCGGTAGGATCACCATATTGGGTAAGGCCGGCACCGCCGCCGTGCGACAGATTACGCTGCAACAGCCGCCGCCAGGTTTTCAGCGGAAACAGCTCCGCGCTGTGGCGACCTGGAAAGAAGTCGTAGAGCAAACGGTTGCGGACGGCGTGCAGCGATTCCTGCGCGCGCCGGTAACGCAGCGGCATCGGCATCCGCGTCTGCAACGCAAGATCGGGAGGATCGGAAGCCCGATGCATCGGCGTGGTGCTGCGCGGCAACTGTTCCGCGACATAAATTCCGGAGGCGGGGCGCGATTCGACGATGCCTTCCAGCAGCAACAGGTCATAGGCGCGAACAACGGTATTGCGCGATATCGCCAGTTGCTCGGAGAGCTGTCGCGAGGACGGCAGCCGCGTGCCCGGTCCGATCCGCATGCAGCGGATCGCCTCGCGGATCTGGTCGACGATCTGCGTCGTCAGTGATTCCTGACGGGACCGATCGAGGAGGACGGATATCAGCATTGGGGCGCCGCGCCGGTTGTACGATCGACAGAGCAAGGGCTGGGCCAGTTATGGGTCCAGCGCATCGATCTTGGCGGAAATACCCGCATTGTCAGTTGATTTATCGCGCCTTTCCGACTGGCTCCTTCGCTTTGCCACCAACTGGACTCATGCCAGCTGGCCCGTTCGCAAGAATGCCCAGAGGCCAAGCAGGTCCTGCCCGAAACGGTTCATTGCGCTCCATCTCCTGGCTATCTGCTAGGCAATCTGGGAAGTCGCGCGCCGGCTGCGGGGTTGGCTGATGGAGCCAACGCATTTTTCTCCGGCGGCTCTCGTTGCCGTTCTTTATGCCGTGCGAGCGTCGTCGCACTGACTGAGCGCAGCGGGAGCCGCGTCGCGATGCTCCCGGCAACTGAACCCAAAGGAGAACCTATGAGCACCGCACGACTCCGCTGGCTGTCTGTCGCGGCCGCCGTTCTTGCGATCGTCGGCTCCGGCTTGAACAGCGCGCGCGCCGAAGACACGATCAAGATCGGAATCCTTCATTCGCTGTCGGGGACAATGGCGATAAGCGAAACAATCCTGAAAGACCTGATGCTGATGGAGGTCGCCGACGTCAATGCCAAGGGCGGGCTACTCGGCAAGAAGATCGAACCGGTGGTGGTCGATCCGGCGTCGAACTGGCCGCTGTTTGCCGAAAAGGCGCGCGAACTGCTTGTAAAAGACAAGGTCGCCGCCGTGTTCGGCTGCTGGACATCGGTCTCGCGCAAGTCAGTGCTGCCGGTGTTTGAGGAGCTCAACGGATTGTTGTTCTATCCGCTGGAGTATGAAGGCGAAGAATCCTCCTACAACATCTTCTACGGCAGCTCCGTACCCGACAACAAGGCGATTCCGGCGGTCGAGTACCTCACGAGCAAGGACGGTGGCGAGGTGAAGCGCTTCGTGCTGGAAGGGACGGACTATGTCTATCCCCGCACCAGCAACAAGATCATTCGCGCCTTCCTTAAGACCAAGGGCGTGAAGGACGAAGACATCATGGAGAACTACACGCCGTTCGGATTCTCCGACTGGCAGACCGAAGTGGCGGCGATCAGGAAATTCGGCTCCGCGGGCAAGAAGACCGCGGTGATCTCGACCATTAACGGCGACGCCAACGTGCCGTTCTACAAAGAGCTTGCAAACCAGGGCGTGAAGGCAACCGATATTTCTGTGATGGCGTTCTCGGTCGGCGAGGAGGAGCTTGCTGGTCTCGACACCAAGCCGCTGGTCGGTCATCTCGCGGCCTGGAGTTACTTCCAGTCGGTGAACACGCCGGAGAACAAGGCGTTTATCGCGAAGTGGCGCGCCTACACGGCCAACCCCAAGCGGGTCACCAACGATCCGATAGAGTCGGCCTACATCCTGTTCCATATGTGGGTGCAGGCGGTGCAGCAGGCCGGCACGACGGACGTCGATTCGGTTCGTCAGGCGATGATCGGCCAGAAGGTCAAATCGCCATCCGGTTTCGAGGTCGTGATGGGGAGCAACCACCACATGGCCAAGCCGGTCATGATCGGCGAGATCCAGGCCGACGGGCAGTTCAGCATTGTCTATAAGAGCAAGGCATTGCCACCCAGGGCCTGGAGCCCCTACGTCGAGGCCAACAAGGGCAAGGTCGCCGATTGGTCATGGCCATGGGTATGCGGCGGCTGTACCTCGCCGCGGTTCGCAGTCAACTGACCCCCTGTAGTCTTCGCGCAGTCCGGTTACGACGGTCACTTCGGCGTAGCCGGCCAACTCAGCACCAATCGTCGTCGAATAAGCTGATTACGAGGTCGACTTATGTCAAAATACCGTCCACGCGATCAGCAACCTACTTGGGATTCTTGATGAAGGTCCAGATTCTCGGGCCGTGTACGCAATCTTCTCTTCCGAAACAATCTCCGCCGGGGAGTGATACCCGATCCGCTGCACGCGCAGTACCAGCCGTTGTCCCGCGAGCGGATCCTCCGCGAGAAACGCGGTGTTCTCGGAACGGCTGAGGAATGTGAGCGTTGCGCGCTCGGACATTCCCCAATGAGGAAGCGCGGCGCTTAGTTCCGCCTGTATGGTTTCGATGATGGCGGGCGTCATCATTAGGCGACCCGGTCTCCTCCGAAGTCGCGCTGACGAGATCGAGGAGGTTTGATACGATTCTGTCGGGCACCACACTCGCCATGGCATTGAATGGAACGTCGCTGGCGAGCAGGATCGCGCGCAGGCCGGCGCTCTGGCCCGCCACCATATCGGTCGCGATCTGATCGCCGATCATCATCGTTTCTGCTTTCCCCGTGCCCAAGGTGCTTGAGCGCCTGCTCGACCATGAATGGATGCGGCTTGCCGACCACGATCGGGGCCGCAGTCGGCACCGCCGCAGCCACCGCCGTCGTCAATACGCCGAGGCAGGGGTCGTAGCCGTCATGCAGGGGCGTGAGCACGTCGGGATTGGTCGCAATGATATTGCTCCCGCCGGGGCCGCGCGGATCGCGGTGCGCAGCTTGGTGTAGTCAGCTCAGAGTCAAAACCGAGAACCACGACCTTCTGCGTTCGTCCCGGTCAGATGACACCCGGATTGCTCCAGCGTCTCGAGCAAGGGCTGCTCGCCGATTGCAAAGTCCGGCGTTCCCGACGGCCAACGCTGTTGAAGCAGGCCGGTCACTGCTGAAATGGTGTTGAAGACCTGCGCTGCCGTTGCCGGAATGCCCATGCCGCTGAGCTTCGCCGCAAACTGCGTCGCAGACTTGGTCGAATTGTTGGTGACGAATGCGTAGGACACGCCGCGCTCATGCCAGGCGCGAAATGCCTGAACCGAACCAGGGATCGGATTGTCGTCTCGATAGGCCATGCCATCGAGATCTCCGCGCGAGAACAACGCCGTTGCAACACTGGCATTCCATTCACGTCAGATGTCGTGGCCATCATAGGTCACCTGCGCCGAACCGTTGTTCTGGCCGTCCATCGTTGTTGTGCTGCACACCCGAAAGGCCAGGTGCCTCGGAATTGAGCGCCGCGTTTGCGGCGGCCACGGAATCGCGACGAGAAAGGCCGATCCCGGGAGCGTCAGCAACGGAATCGTGGAGCAGCAGGATTCAGGCGTTGGCTCTGTTTGGTCTACGCTTTGCAAGTTGCGAAAGAGCTGAGGACGAAAGAAACGGCCGAACGCCTTACGACCCTAAGAGCATTCCAGTGTTGCCGAAATCACCGAGGGATATGACATGATCAATCGCAGAGACGTGATGTTGGGTGGACTTGCCGGCGCCGCGGCGCTTGGCTTAGGGCGGGTCAATCCGGATTTTCTGGTGAACTCTGCTTTCGCAGCCGAAGGCAAGGCACTCCGCTTCCTCGGTGCGGAGGCGCTTACCGGTAACTGGGACCCGACCACTCACACCAATCTCGGTCAGCTGATTGTTGAGGGATTCGTCTTTGGGTATCTGACGCGGGCGCCGATGAAGCCGGAAAGGCCGGACGAGCTGGTGTTCGAACTCGCTGAATTGATGAAGCCGATCGACGCCTACACGATGGAAGTAAAGCTGCGGAAGGGCATCAAGTTCCACGACGGCTCGCCGTTCACGGCCGCGGACGTCAAGGCCACCTATGAATATGGGAGCCTGCCTGATCGTCCGGCGCAATGGTATCCGGGCCTCGTCACGGTTGATGTCGTCGATGACTACACCTGCCATATCAACACCAAGGCGCAGGGCTACCCGGCAACGCTCTATTACTATCTTTCATCCTTCCTCCCGATCCTGTCGGCAAAGGACGTTGCCAACAAAGCGCAATTGTCGGCGCGTATGAACGGCACCGGGCCGTATAAATATGTCGAGCAGAAGGGCGATACGACGGTCCTGACCGTCAATACTGACTTCTTCCTCGGTGCGCCGAAGATTCCGGGCGTCGAGTACCATTTCGTCGGCGACACGACGACGCGAACGCTTTCGCTTCTGAACGGCGAGGCCGATATCATCGAGCGGCTGGAGCAGGAGCAGGTCGAGACCATCGCGAACGATGCGCGCTTCAACATCCACAAGGCAGTGTCGGTCGAGAACAAATATCTGTTCTTCCGCTGCTCGAAGAAGCCGTTTGATGATCCGCGCGTGCGCCTGGCGGCATGTCATTCGATCGACCGCAAGCAGGTCCTCGACATTCTCGGCGTATCAGGCACTTTCTCCAAGGCGCATATTTCGCCGGTGAAGTTCGGCTACACCGAAGTCGCCGACTACCCGGAATTCGATCCGGACAAGGCGCAGAAGCTTCTCGCGGAAGCCGGCTTCCCTAAGGGGCAGGGCCTGCCCGAGCTCACCTATTACACCTCTGTCGGCTTCTATCCGAAGACCAAGGAATATGCCGAGCTGGTCACGGGCATGCTTCAGGAGCAGGGATTCAAGGTCAATCTGCAGACGCTCGAGGTCGCGGCCTGGGGCAACCTGCTTTACGACAAGCCCGGCGGTGGCGAGGGAAACATGATCGACTGCGGCTGGTGCACCGGATCGCCCGAACCTGACCTGGTGCTGCGCACCCACTTCCATTCCTCGTCCAAGCGGATCACCGGCATCGTCGACAAGGAGATCGATGCAGTGCTTGACAAGGAGCGCAACGCCACGAGCATCGAGGAGCGCAAGAAGATCCTTCAGACCGAGACGCTTCCGACCATTGCCAAGAAGGCGCCGGCGCTTGCGCTGTTCACATCGGTCTTCATCCATGCCTACAGCAAGAAGCTGGACGGTCTATACATCTATCCAAATGGCATGCAGGATATGACCAAGGCCACGCTGGCTTGACGATTGCTCGGGCAGGCTGGACCGCTCGAGCCTGCCCGATACCCTGTTTGATGAAATGCAAGGTAGCTCTTCTCGATGCTGATCCTGGAATTCCTGGTCAAACGGATCGCGCAGGGCGTCCTCATCGTTTTCATCACCTCCCTGATCATCTTCACGTTGCTACGCGTGGTTCCCGGCGATCCGGTGCGCCTGATCGTCGGCGGCATGGCACCGCCCGACGTCGTCGAGAAGGTGGCGACCAAGATGGGGCTGCGTGATCCGATCATCGTGCAGTACGGCCGCTACATGCGGGGCTTGCTGCAAGGCGATCTCGGGCAGTCCTATTTGCGCCCGCGCAGCGGCATGATCGCAACGGGCGGGCAATATATCGATCCGACCAAGTCCGATATGGCCCCGGTGATCGACCTCATTCTCGAACGCCTGCCATTCACGCTCCAGCTGGGCGGCATAGCATTGCTGTTCGCGCTGTTTATATCGTTTCCGATCGGAATTGCCGGCGGGCTGCATCAGCACGGCTGGCAGAATGCGCTGGCCTTCGGCGTGCAGTCGCTGTTCGTGTCGATTCCCAACTTCTGGCTGGCAATCGTCCTGATCCTGTTCGTGTCGGTCAAGCTCAAGCTGCTGCCGGCGCTTGGCTATCAGGGGTTTTCCTACGTCCTGCTGCCGGCGCTAGTGCTGTCGGTTGAGATTGCGCCTTTCATCATTCGCACGCTGACGACCTCGCTTGGCGAGGTCATGCAATCGACCTTCATCGATGAGGCCCGGGTCCGCGGTCTGTCACGGCGGCGTATCGTCTATTCGCATGCGTTGCGCAATGCGGCGGTGCCGCTCGTCAATCTGCTTGGTATCCAGCTTTCGACGCTGATCGGCGGCGTGCTCGTGATCGAATACATTTTCGATTATCCCGGCCTTGGAAATCTGACGGTCGTCTCGGTCGTCGGACGCGATTTCCCCGTCATTCAGGGCATCGCGATCACCACCAGCGCTGTCTTCGTCTTCATCAACATCATCGTGGATCTGGTCGCCTATCTCATCGATCCTCGCGTGGAGATCTGATCATGACGGTCACTACGATCATCGCCGCGGAGACGGCGCCAAAACCGACGCTGGTCCGCTCGGTCAACCGGCGCATCCTGCTTGCCGCGTGGCGGATGCCGAGCTTCCGGATCGGCTTCTTCATCTTCGTGGCGCTTCTGCTGCTATCGGCGATTTATCCGGAACTGTCGTCCGTTAGTGCCACCAAGATGATCGTGAAGGATAAATTCCTTCCGCCGCCGTATCTCGGCGACAAATGGGCCTGGGAGCATCCCCTGGGCACGGATCAGCTCGGCCGCGACATGCTGATGAGAAGCCTGATCGGCCTGCGTTACTCGCTGCTCGTGGGCATCATCACGGTGGTCTTGATTTTTGTCATCGGATGCGGCCTTGGCCTGTTCGCAGGCTTCAAGGGCAAATGGTGGGACACCGTCATCATGCGGATCACCGACGCCCAACTATCGATCCCGATGATCATTCTGGCCATCGCCATCCTCGGCGTTTCCCGGCCGACCGTTCCAACCATCATCATCGTTCTGGCGCTGTCGGGCTGGCCGCTTTATGCGCGCGTCGCCCGGAGTGCGGCCGTGGCCGAGCGCGGCAAGGAATATGTCCGGGGGCTGCGTGTCCTGGGAGCAGGGGATTGGCGCATTCTGCTGCTGTTCGCAGCTCCCAACATCCTGCCGCCGATCGCGTTTGTCGCGGTGCTCGACGTCGCGCGCATGATGATCTTCGAGGCGATCCTCGGCTTCCTCGGGCTCGGCATCCAGCCGCCGACACCGAGCTTTGGCAGCATAATCGCCGATTCCCGCAAATATCTGATCAACGCGTGGTGGATCGCAACCATCCCCGGGATATTTCTCGCCGTCGCTCTGACGTCGATCAACCTGATGGGATCGGCCCTCGAGAAGGCGCGCAACCGGATCTACGGAGGTCTTTGACATGGATCTCTCGCTCATTCTCGAAGTCAGCGATCTCACCGTGGGCCCCGTGACGCCGGGATCCGCTCCCATCCTCGATCGCGTCAGCTTTCGCCTGAACACGTCGGATATTTTCGGAATCTACGGCGAAAGCGGCGCAGGCAAGACCATTCTCAGTCGGGCGCTGGCGAATTGGCTGCCGGAAAGTCTCGAATACCGTGCAGGCCAGGTCGCCTTCGCGGGCCATGACATTCTCAAGCCGGGAATTCGGGAGGTCCGCACCGGCCGCGACATCGCCTATATCGGCTCGAAGCCGCAGAGCTCGCTCGATCCGACGGTGCCGGTGGGAAGCCAGATCGCCGAGAAGCTCCACAGCGTCAGGCCGGAATGGAACCAGCGCGAATGCCGTGAACGGGTGATGCAGCTCTTGAGCGAGGTTCGCATTCCGTCTCCCAAGGAGCGGTACTGGGATTACCCATCGAAATTTTCCGGCGGCATGATGCAGCGCGCAATGATCGTGGACGCGATCTGCACGGAGCCTGCGGTTCTAATCGCCGATAACGTCACCCAACCGCTGGACGTCACCATCGCAGCACAGATCGTGAAGTTGCTCCATGATCTCTGCCTGCGTCACCGGATGGCGACCATCTATCTGTCGTCCTCGCTGCCGACCCTCGGCCAGTTCGGCGACCGGACAGCCATTCTTCATCGAGGGCGGTTTGTCGAGCAGCAGGCGTTCGCCGAGCTGCTGGCCTCTCCGAACACGGACTATATGCGTAAGGCGATCGCCAGCGTTCCGCGCATGTGGTCGACTGTGGAAGGGCCGCTCGCCAGACGTCAGGCAGTGGGCGAGGTGCCGCTGATGCAGGTGCACAACGTTCACCGGACGTATCGCGCGCGCAAGCGCGGTACCTTCAACTCCTACAGCAATATCCAGGCGGTGCGGGGCGTAACGCTGGACATCATGCCGCGCGAGAATTTCGGTATTGTGGGAGAATCCGGCTGTGGCAAATCGACATTGACCCGACTGCTGGCCTGGTTGGAGGTGCCTGACCAAGGCAGCATCATGCTCAACGGCACTTCGCTTGGCTGCCTGTCGCGGGGCGAACTGATCCGGAAGCGGAACGAATTCCAGCTGCTGCTGCAGGATCCCTACAATGCGCTGCCGCCCCGGACCACCGTTGGTCGCATGATCGAGGAGAGCCTGCTCATTCGCGGCAAGTTCCCGCGGGCGGAGTTGCGTCGCCGTGTGATCGCGGCGATGGCGGAGGTCGGTCTTGCTGCCGAGCTGTACGATCAACTGCCCAACGCCCTCTCCACCGGCGAGCGGCAGCGGATATCAATCGCGCGGGCGCTGATCCTTGACCCCAAGCTCCTGATCCTCGACGAGACGTTGTCCGCGCTGGACCAGCGCGAGCAAGCCAGGTTGATCGATCTGTTCGCCAAGCTGCAGGAAAAGAACGACCTGACTTACGTCTTCATCTCACACGATCTGGCGATGGTGCGGAAGGTCTGCACCCGGATTGCGGTGATGTATCTCGGCGAAATGGTCGAGATCGCCGATAATCGCGAATTGTTCTTCGACCCTCAGCACCCTTATACGAAAGCGCTGTTGTCGGCGGCTCCGACGCTCGAAGACAAGCCGTTTAATCCTTCGGATTTCCTGCTGGAGGGAGAGCCGCCCAGCCCGATTGACATTCCGGCGGGGTGCAGCTTCGCATCGCGCTGTCCGAAGGCGTTCGGCCGCTGCCGCGTCGAAACCCCGAAGCTGTTCGAGCATTCGCCCGGACGTCTCGTCGCCTGCCATCTTCTTGACAGCAGTGAAGCAAAGGTCGCAGCGTAGGTGAACAGGACTGTCCCTCAGGGGCGCGGCTGAAACGGCCAGTCCATCGTCACCGACCGCAATTCTTCCAGGACTTTCGTCGCCTGCAGCACGCCAAGGTCGTCGAACCGGTGGCCGATGATCTGAACCCCGATCGGTAGGTGCCGGCGGTCGAACGCCATGCAGATCGTTGAGGCGGGCTGGCAGGTCTGATTGAACATCGCGGTGAACAGCGCATGCTCAAGCGGCTTTTGACGCGAGACGCCCGGTTCTTCAGCCGGGAAGTTCACCACCGGCAGCGTCGGTGCGATGACATAGTCCCAGCCCTCGAAGGCTGCGAGCAAGGCTGCTTTCATCTTGCCGATTTGTCCAAGCGCCCGATAGAGATCAGCGCCGGAATACCGCGCGCCGCCAAGGCACCATTCGCGCACATAGGGATTGATGTCGCGCTCGCTGTCGGTGTGGGGCGGCAGCGAACTGTATTCGAGATAGCCGCGCACCTGCAGGAACAGGTCGATCGGTGCATAGGCGTCGTCGTCGAGCGGCGAGATGAACGGCTCGACGATCGCGCCGGCGCCGGCGAGCAGTTGCGCGGCCACTCCGACCGCCTTGCACACTTCCGCCTCAGGCTTCGGTCCAAAGCCCATGTCGGTCAAGATGCCGATTTTCAGTCCTTTGACATCCCGACCGAGCCTTTCGTGATATCGCACGCCGTCTGCCGGCAGGCTCCAGGTGTCACGTTCGTCCTGCCGGGTCAGCACCGTCAGCAGGCGGGCGATATCGTCGACGCTGCGTCCCATGGGGCCGGCCATGCGCATGGTATCGGCCGGAAGGTGAGGCACGCGCCCGTGGGTGGGCTTTAGTGATGCCAGACCGCAATGAGCGGCCGGCAGCCGCACCGAACCGGCGATATCAGTTCCGACCGAAACAAATCCGGCACCAGCAGCTACCGAGGCGCCGGCACCCGCCGATGACCCGCCGGTGTTCCAGGCCAGCCCCCATGGATTGCGGGTGATGCCGTGCAGTGAACTGATGCCGGACGCCATCAGGCCGCAATCCGGCATCGTCGTCTTGGCAAAAATCACCGCACCGGCTTCGCGAAGGGCGATGGCCGGCGGTGAATCGTAGTTCGACGGCGGCAGTGAGCGGTTTGCCCCGACGCCGTGGAAATAGGGCCAGTCGACCATGGCGACGCTGTCCTTGATCGTCATGGGAATCCCGTCGAGCGGTCCGAGCGGCGCTTTGGCCTTCCACCGCGCCTCCGATTGTCGCGCGCTCGCAATGGCTTGTTCGGGGCGAAAGCAGAACAGGGCGTTGATCGCGCCGTTCACGGCTTCGGCGTGCGTGATCACCTCGTTTACGACCTCGACCGGCGAAAGGTTTTGCGATGCATAAGCGTCAGCCAACTCGGCAAGGCTCATTCCGATCAGTCTTTGGGCAGGCATGCGTCCTCCAGGGAATCCGGGCAACGCTCCGGACCATCAGGTCGGATAGCGAATATCACCCCTGCAGGGGTAGGCCACCGGTTCCAACGGCATGATTTGGTGGAGCGCGAGGCATCCCTTTTGCATCCTTCTCGATCAAACTGCGACGGACGCCGGCCCGGCTTGGCCGGCCCAATAGCGTGAGAGCCCAGATTTAGCTATGACCGAAACAGCAGTGGATGTTGCCGCACTCCGGGACCGCATTGAGTCCCTTCCTAGCTGGGGGGCGGGCGACATCGTGATCGAACCCGCAATCCCCATTCTGGCGTCACCGAGCTGGCGAGGCGTCGACGGCTTCCCCTGGCGCGCCACCAAAAAATCGAATGGCGAGAGCATTTTTATCAAGGTAATGGATCGCGACGCGGAGCTTTACGTTGATGTTCCCTGTGCGTTCGAGGCAGCGCGGCGCGCGTCCGATCTTGGTATCGGCCCCAGGGTAATGCTGGCCGATATCCAAGCGGGCATCCTCATCATGGAGGACCTGAACCACGGCTGGCGGGTAGGTACGCTGGAACGGATGCTCGAGCCTGCGATCGTGGATGCGGTCATTGCAGCGCGCCGCCTGTTCCAGGCGGGAAAGCCCTTGCCGAGGCGCGAGAGCGTCTTTGACGAGATCGAGCACTTTTATTCCGCCGTGGTGTTGGCAAAGGCCCAGATTCCGGTCGATGCGGAATGGCTGGTCGAGGAATTGCGATTTGCAGCCGCGGCTTTTCAAGGTCTCGACATCACTCCCGCACCGATCCATGGCGATGGCAACGTGTCGAACATTCTGATCAGCGACGCGGGCGATGTGCGCCTGATCGATTGGGATCGCGCGACTACGGCGGATCCGCTGGAAGATCTCGGCAGTTTCCTGGTTGAAGCGTTCGCCCAAGAGCCCGAGGCTCGCGATGCCTTCATTCGCAACACGGACGCGTTGGATGAAGCCGCGTTCAACCGGGCTCGCATCTATGGCGTCGCGGACGACCTGCGATGGGGGTTGATCGGAGCGCTTCTCGCCGCCAAGTCGACGCGCAATACGCTCGAGTTCTACAAATTTGCCAGTTGGCGTTTCCTGCGTTGCCGCATGGCGGTCCGCGAACCGCGCTTTGGCGAGGCGCTCCGGAGGATGGCATGACGGTTCGCAGAAAACTCGGAACTGCGATCACCGTCCACGAACGCAATGTCGAAAGCGCAATCGGACGGGTGCCACAGTGGCGCGGCAGTGAGGCCAGCTATACGCCGCTCGTCGGCGGATTGATGAATCAGAACTGGCTGGTCGAAATTGCCGGCGATCGGCGCCGCTATTTCATCAAGGTGCCCGGCGAAGGCTCCGAAATGTTCATCGACCGGGTGGCCGCGAACGAGGCCGCACGCAACGCCCATGCCATGGGCATCGCGCCGGAGGTGATCTTCTTCGATGCACTGGATGGTCTGGAAGTGAGCGAATTCCTCGAAGGCTACCGGGCCTGCACCAACGGAGATTTCGGCGACGCCGCGATCCAGTCCGACGTTCTAAGCCTCTACCGGCGCCTGCATGCCGGGCCGAAGCTGAGCCTGACCAAGACCATCTTCGATATGATCGAGGAGCATGTCGAGCAGGGCCGCGAGTTGGGCTCGCACTTTCCTCGTGACATGTCCTGGATCATGCATCGCTACGGTCAGGCCAAGGCCGCATTCACGGCATCCGGCCTCGATCTCGTGCCCTGCTTCAACGACCCGATGCCCGGGAATTTTCTCATTGCCGCGGAGCCGGGCACCGACCCCAAACCGATGCGGCTGATCGACTACGAGTTCGCCTCCAACAACGAGCGCAGCTACGAACTCGGCGTTCTCTTCGCCGAGATGTTTTTCGACGAGCAGCTGACGGAAGGTTTGATCGAGCAATATCTGGGGGCGGCGCGTCCCGAGATGGTCGCGCGGGTCATCGTCAACCGGGCGCTTGCGGATATCAAATGGGCGTCGTGGGCGGTCGTCAATCGCAAGCTCAAGGACTGGGATTTCGACTACCAGAAATACGGCATCTGGAAATACATGCGGGCACGCGACGTGATGTACGACCCCCGTTGGGAGAGCTGGCTGCGAATGGTCTGAATCGTTCTTGTGCGCCAAAATCCGATTATTGCTTCAGGATCGCAAGCGCTTGACGGAGCAGCGTCTCGTTGGCGGCTGCGACCACCCGTCCGTCGGAATCGCGAGTGAGGGGCTGGCCTTCCCAATCGCATATCATGCCCCCGGCACCCTCGATCACCGGCACCAGTGCCATGAAATCGAACGAGTTGAGCGACGATTCGACAACAAGATCGCAATGCCCCGAGGCCAAAAGGCCGTATTGATAACAATCACCGCCAAATCGTCTGAACATGGCCTTGCGGCTGAGCGCGTCGTACCGCGCCCAATCCTCCGGCGAAAAGAAATCCGGCGATGACGTGTAAATCTGCGCATCTTCCAGATTGACGGCGCGACTCACTCTGGCCGGCACCTCATTGAACGTGGTGCCGCTCGGCGTGCCATACCATCGTTCCGCCAGCGCCGGCATGTCGATCATCCCCGCGATGACGGCTCCATTCCTTTCATCGGCAAGGGCAATCAAGGTCCCGAACAGTGGCATTCCGGAAATGAAGCTCTTGGTCCCGTCGATCGGGTCAATATACCAGGTATAGCGGTCGCCTGGAGTTGATCCCGTTTCCTCGCCGAGAATGCCATGCTCGGGAAATCGCGCCGAAATCAATCGCCGCAATTCCTGTTCGATGGCGCGATCCGCGATTGTGACCGGCGACAGGTCCTGTTTGCGCTCGAAGGCGATATCTGACCTGAAATGCATCAACGCAATCCGGCCGGCCGTATCGGCGAGGTCCTGGAAAAACGACGCCAATTCGCTCTCGGACAATCTGTCTTGAATATCGTCCAATGATTGCTCCGGACTGGAAGCGTGCGCTCGCAATGGGTGGCGATACGCGTGGCGCAGGGAGACGGTTTCTATACAGTCTCGTGAAGCGGCCGCCGCTCCCAATAGGGGGAGTCAAGATCGCCGCGGGAGGGAGACGGCACTCTGGGTGCCCGCAAACCTTTCGGGGGAGCGGGCCGCGTGGTCGGCTGAGGGGAGGCATTGTGCGTCTGACGAACGTCACGTGGCGCAACCTTGAAATGACGGCTAAAACATCGCGAGAAGTGCGAGACATTCTTGAAGCCTACCTCATAGGCGACCTCCGAAACCGTTCGGTGGCCTTTCGGGTCGGCAACGAGAATCTCGTAAGCGCGTTGCAGGCGCTTGGTCTGGACGAACTGACTAACCGTCGTCTCGTTGTCGTTGAACAGGCTGTAAAGATAACTCAGGGAAATCCGGCTGCTTGCAGCGATCTTTTTCGGCGACAGCGACTGGTCGCTCAAATGGCTCTCGATGAAATCGACGATTCTGCGGCGTAAATGATAGCGCGCGTTGCGAACGTCGGTTGCTGCGCCCCTATCTTCCGAACCGATCGTCAGCGCGACGAAGCTGATGATTTCGGTCGCGAGCGCCTGGGGATTGGGCGGTGGAGAATTGATGAACAGTTCCGCGATGCTTCTGATCATTCCCACCAGCAGCCGCGTCATCTGTTCGTTCGGCTTGAAACGCCGGCTGACGTGGTCTTCGATGGAGACGAGCCGCCCACGCAATTCCGCCGCGGGAATACGCATCATGAGCAGGCGTGCATTCTTGTCGGACGAGAGTTCATAGAAGGCGAGTTCGCTGAGCAGAAGATACTCGCCGGGTCTTGCGAAACCGGTACGCCCGTCCTGGCTGAATGCCACGCTCCCGGTCATCGGAAAGGCCATCAGATAGGAAGCATCATGCACGTTGCTCAGGCGTTCCCAGTTGCGGGTGAAAGACCGATCCGGTCGGATGAATTCGAGATCAAGGCGGCCGATCCGGGCCCGCTCCGACGCAAGGCGTTCGGCTTCGTCGTCGAGACCGACGTACTCGTCGCGTGGAAGAAGAGATGTCAGGCGTGCCATGGCTTGGCCTTTCTCAGCGTTGGGCAACGATAGTTTCCGTCCCGGCTTCACGGAGGGCGGCCGCCAGTGCGCCTTCCGGTTGCCGATCGGTAACGAGGCGGTCGATATCGGTCCAATGCGCGAATACCGTCAGCGCGCGTTGGTCGAACTTGCTATGATCGGCGACGATGATGGCTTCCGCCGCCCGCTTCACCATCGCGCCATAAATGGCGCCTGCCTCATCATCGGCATCGTTGATGCCGCGGGCGCTGATACCTGTCGCGCCGACGATGGCGCGGTTGGCTTCATAGCCATTGATGCTGGCGATCGTTTGTGTGCCGAACACATAGCCTTCCGTGGCATGATAGCGGCCGGGACAGCACAGCACGCGGATCGACGAATTCACCGCCAGCGCGGCGGCGATCGCGAAGTCATGCGTGATCACCGTGATGTCGTGGGCGCGAGATGCCAATCGTCGCGCGACATGAAACGTCGTCGCGCCGGCGGCCAGCATCAGAACCTCGTTCGGCAAGATCAGATCGGCAATGGCGGCGGCGATGGCCTCCCGCTCGGCGATCATAATTGCCTTGCGATCAGTGAGGGTAGGCTCGAGCGCGAAGGGGCGAGAAGCTCCGCCATAGGTGCGGTTGATGAGCTTCTGCTCCTGGAGCTCCATCAGGTCGCGCCGGATCGTTTCACCAGATACGCCGAGCACCGCGGCGAGCTCGGAGGCTCGCAAAGTCGGAGCCGCCGCCAATTGCGAGATGATGTGTTGGTGACGTGCAAGCTTCGAGAGGCGATCGCCTTCCAGCTTTCGCGGCCTGGCGGAGGCGTCGGTCGCTTGTAACCGCTCGCTCATCGTCGAGATGTCCTTGCGGCCGCGTCGGTCACCACAGGATCGGGCGACGCTCGCGGCTGTCCCTCGATAAATCCTTTCTCAATCGATGTTGTATGTCCACACCAATTATGTGGCATATCCCCCAAATAGTGGGCGATGAGATGCCTGCTCGCTGCGCAGTCAGACAAGTCACTTGCATAATTGTCTGATTTTATGAGTAGTTTTAGTGCTGAAGCGAAGCGTATGACTGACGTTCCGATGTGTCGTGACTGTCAGTTGCTTTGTCGTTGTGGAAGGAGCCACATTGTTCCAAGCTGTTCGGAGGAAGCAGTGCGGCGTGATTGCTGCCGGTGTCTTGGATATCTGCCGGCGCCGGTCAAGGAGGGCGCGCGATGCAAGGGGAAAAGGAAATCCTGGCGCTGAACGCCTTTGACGGCAGCCGCGTGTCCGCGATGGATCCCGCGTTACGGGACGCCGTCCGGCGCCGCCTGCGGTCGTTCGGCGCGACTTCGGTGCTGTTCTATCAGGAGCCGCTGCGGATGGAGCGGGCCGAAGGCGTCTGGATGTTCGACGCCGAAGGCCGGCGCTATCTTGATCTCTACAACAACGTCCCCTCGGTCGGGCATTCGCATTCGCGCGTCGTTGAAGCCATCCGGCGGCAGGTCGGCCTATTGAATACCCACACGCGCTATCTCAGCGACGTCGTGGATCGCTATGCGGAACGTCTGCTCGCAACGTTCCCGCTCGATATCGATCATCTGGTCCTGACCTGCACCGGCAGCGAAGCCAATGACCTCGCGCTGCGGATTGCAGAGGTGGCGACCGGCCGCACCGGCTTCATCGTCACCGAGACGGCTTATCACGGCAACACCGCCGCGGTGACCAATTTGTCGCCATCGGCTCGCCCGGGGCAGCCCTTGCCCCCCCACGTCCGTACCGTTCCCGCACCGGAAATGTTTCGTGGCCCCGCCGGCGATCCCGGCAAGCGTTTTGCCGAGAGTGTTGGCAGAGCCATCGCGGACCTCGAGCAGAGCGGCTTCGGCTTTGCTGGGCTGATGGTCGATACGATCTTTTCAAGCGATGGAGTCTACGCCGATCCGCCCGGCTTCCTCGCGGCCGCCGTCAAACTCATTCATGAACGCCAGGGCCTGTTCATTGCCGACGAGGTCCAGCCGGGTTTTGGGCGAACCGGAGCCGGGCTGTGGGGTTTTACCCGGCATAGTGTCGTGCCTGACATCGTGACCATGGGAAAGCCCATGGGCAACGGCTTCCCGATGGGGGGTATCGCGACGCGCGCGACGCTGCTCGACCGGTTCGCCGCGGAGGTCAAGTATTTCAACACGTTCGGAGGGAACCCTGTGGCTGCGGCGGCCGGGCTCGCCGTGCTCGATGTGATTCGGGACGAAGAACTGGTGAAAAATGCGAACAGGGTCGGCGGTTACCTCATGAAAGGGCTTCGCGAGATCGGCAATCGCCACATGCAGATCGGTGATGTACGCGGCAGCGGATTGTTCATCGGGCTCGAACTTGTCGGTGATCGCGACGCCAAGGAGCCGGCACCTGAGATCGCGAGCCAGCTCATCAACCGGCTGCGACATCGAGGCATTCTGATCGGCGCGGCCGGTCGGTGGGGCAATACGCTGAAGATCCGTCCTCCGCTTTGCTTTACCAGGGACAACGCTGATATGTTCATCGCCGCCTGCGATGAGGTTCTGCGCGAGATTTGTCCGGCCTGATCATCGTCCAGCCCAAAGAGACCCGCAGACCATGGATTTCAGAAGCGTAAAAACCACCGCAGATGCTCGTTCCCTGGTGGAGGCGCGCGGCCTGTCCCACGTCAAGCTGGGGGTAGTGGATCTCGACGGTGTCATTCGCGGAAAGTACATGGCGCGCGACAAATTCTTCGACGCGCTGGAGCAGGGTTTCAAATTCTGCGACGTCATCTTCGGCTGGGACTTTGCCGACCAGCTCTACGACAAATCCACATTCACCGGCTGGCACACGGCATTTCCCGACGCGACCGCACGCATCGATCCGGCTACCTGCCGCGATGTGCCGACGGAAGCCAACATGCTCTTCTTTCTCGGTGAGTTCGATGGCGCGGCCGCCGAGCTCTGCCCACGCCGGCTGCTTCGACGTGTCGTGGATCGTGCCGTGACGATGGGTCTCGTCGCTACCGTCGCGGCCGAGTTCGAATTCTTCGTGTTCGACGAAACACCCGACAGTGTCCGGGAAAAAGGCCATCGCAACCTGAAGAATCTCACGCCCGGCTGGTTTGGCTACTCGATGCTGCGATCATCTGTCGAGTCGGACCTCTATTTGGCGTTGCTCAAGCTCTGCGACGAGATGGATATGCCGCTCGAGGGGCTTCATACCGAAACCGGGCCGGGCGTTCTAGAGGCGGCTATTCAATACACCGATGCACTCGGGGCCGCCGACCGTGCCGTGATCTTCAAGACGTTCGCTAAGGTGTGGGCGCAGCGCCAGGGCAAGATGATGACCTTCATGGCCAAATGGTCGAATGCCTATCCGGGACAATCGGGACATCTGCACCTTTCACTGCGCAATGCTGCAGGCAAGCCGGTGTTTCATGAAGATGGGCGACTGGGCAACATGTCGGATACCATGCGCTGGTTCGTAGGCGGCCAGCAGGCCTTGATGCCCGAATTGCTGGCGATGGTTGCCTCCACGGTGAACAGCTACTCGCGCCTGATCCCGGGATTCTGGGCGCCGACCGATGCCTCCTGGGGGATCGAAAACCGGACCTGCGCGCTGCGCGTCATTCCCGGTTCGCCATCAAGCCAGCGCGTCGAGTATCGGATCGCGGCCGCCGACATCAATCCCTATGTCGCGATCGCCGCAGCGCTGGGTTCTGGCCTGTGGGGAATCGAAAACAGGATCGAACCCAGTGAGCCTGTCACGGGTAACGCCTATGACATGACGCATCCGGCCTCGCGCGCGCTGCCACGCACGCTGTCGGATGCCGCGGACAGGCTTGTCGCCTCGTCGGTCGCACGTAATTTGTTCGGCGATGTCTTCGTCGATCACTATGCGATGACCCGCCACTGGGAGGAGCGCGAATTCCGCAAAGCGATCACCGACTGGGAACTCGCTCGCTATTTCGAAATCATCTGAAGCCGGCCTATTTGGCCTCGTCCCAAATCATTTCATCCTCGCATCGAACACTGAGAGCACGACATGGCAATTCAAACGACGGGGGCCTGGAATTTTCCCACACGCGTCATCACCGGCGCCGGCCGCATTGCCGAGCTTCCCGACGCATGCCTGACGTACGGCATCGCGAGGCCGTTGCTGGTGACCGATAGGGGCCTTGCGGAGAGCGATCTCATCGCGGGCATTTCCCGACGCGTTCGCGATGCTGGAATTCCGATCAGCGTCTTCTGGGATGTGAAGGGTAATCCGACCGAATCGAACCTGCGTGCCGGTATCGCCGCCTTCAAGGCAGGCGGCCATGACGGTGTCGTTGCGGTCGGCGGCGGCTCGGCGCTGGACGTCGGCAAATGCGTGGCCTTCATGGTGGCGCAGTCCCGGCCGGTGTGGGATTTCGAGGACGTCGGCGACTGGTGGACGCGGGCCAATACCGACGGCGTTGTCCCGATCATCGCGGTACCGACGACGGCCGGGACCGGCTCCGAGGTCGGCCGCGCGGGTGTGATTACCCGCGAAGATACCCATGAGAAGAAGATCATATTTCATCCCCTGATGATGCCAAAGATTGCCATCGAAGATCCTGAGCTGGCCGTCGGGCTTCCGCCGTTCCTGACGATGGCGACCGGAATGGACGCGCTCGCGCATTGCTTCGAGGCCTACTGCGTGCAGGCGTTTCATCCGCTCGCCGATGGGGTGGCGCTCGAAGGAATCAAAATTATCAACACTTATTTGCCGCGCGCGGTCGAGAATGGCCGGGATCTCGAAGCCCGCGCCTATATGTTTGCGGCGGCTTCTATGGGGGCGACGGCGTTTCAGAAGGGGCTGGGAGCGATCCACTCGATCTCCCATCCCGTCGGGGCGCGCTACGACACCCATCACGGCCTCACCAACGGTGTGGTCTTTCCCTACGTTTTCGCTTGCAACAGAACGGCGATCGGCGACAAGATTCCGTACATCGCCCGCGCGCTCGATCTGCCGGGGCGCGATTTCGACGCGATTCTCTCCTGGTTACTCGCATTCCGGAACAAGCTCGGTGTGCCGCATACGCTGGCAGAGCTTGGTGTCAAGGAAGCGGATGCCGGGAGGATCGCGGCCGATGCGGTGAAGGATCCCACCGCAGCCGCCAATCCGCGGCAATTGACAGAGGCGCAGTTCGAGCAACTCACGCTTGCGGCCATCCGCGGCGATCTGGGAGGCTGAGCCGTGCTGCGGCTGCTTGTTGTCGACGGTAACACATCGGCTGGTCGCCGCCGTATTGCCGAATTGGCGGGCGCGACGCCGGCGGAGAGCTACGCCGCCGTGCTGCGCGCGATCGCTCCGGGTGCCATGGTCGACATCTGTACGCCGGCAGACGGCGACGGGACAACGCCGCAGCCGCTTAATTCCTACGACGGCGTGGCGATCACCGGTTCGTCGCTTAATATCTACCAGCGCGAGACCGAGTCGTTGCGGCAGATCGATTTCGTTCGCGAGGTGTTTGCGCGCGGCATTCCGATGTTCGGCTCGTGCTGGGGCTTGCAACTTGCAACGGTGGCGGCTGGCGGGGAGGTCGGATTAAACCCGGCCGGAAGAGAGGTCGCCTTCGCGCGCAAGATCGCACTGACCTCCGCCGGTCGCGATCATCCCATGCATGCGAAGCGCGACGCCGTGTTCGATGCGCCGGCCATTCATAGCGACATCGTGACCCGGCTTCCCCAGGGCTCGATCGTCACCGCGCACAATGCGATGAGCGAGGTTCAGGCCGCTGAAATACGCCTCGGCCATGGCGTGTTCTGGGGCGTGCAATACCACCCTGAATATGGGCTGTACGATATCGCTGCCGTGATCAAGCGGTATGGGCAGACCCTGGTGACCGAAGGCTTTTTCGCCAATCTGACCGAGCTCGAACGCTACGTGACCGATCTGTCGACCCTCGCGGCAAATGAACGGCGCCGTGACATCGCCTGGCGGCTTGGGTTCGGCGACGACATCACAAAGGAAAGCGTGCGACAGACCGAGTTGTCGAACTGGATCGCGTCTCTGGTGCAGACATGACCGAATTGCACGATCTGATCGCAATCTTTGCGGCGATCGGTTCGACCGGAGATGGCGGGGTCTGCCGGCTGACGGGAACGCCATCCGACAAGGAGGCGCGGGATCTTTTTCTTCGCGAGATCGTTGGTCGCGGATTTCTTCCAAGGATCGATGCGATCGGAAATATGTTCGGTGTTGCGGTGCTGGCGCCCGCATCGAAGGATGTCGTGATCGCCGGCTCTCACCTCGATTCCCAGCCAACGGGCGGCCGCTATGACGGCGTTTATGGCGTACTGGCGGGGCTGCTCGCCATGAAGGCGGTGCAGGATCGCGCCGCCGCCAATCCTGGCAAGGCGCGGCGCAACCTTGCGGTTGCGAACTGGACCAATGAGGAAGGCGCGCGTTTCCAGCCCAGCCTGACCGGCAGCGCGGTCTTCGCCGGGAGCTTGCCGCTGGAACAGGCGTATGCCTGCAAGGACGGTGATGGCGTCACGCTTGGCGATGCGCTCGCCGCGATCGGCTATCGTGGCGCGTCCCCGTTGGAATTCCAGCCCGCGCGCTATGTCGAACTTCATGTGGAGCAGGGCGACCTCCTGGAACGTGCGGCTGCGGATATCGCGGCCGTGACGGGAACTTGGATGACGCGGAAGATCTCGGTGGTGTTCGAGGGCGAAGTCTCGCACACCGGCCCGACGCCGATGGGCAGGCGTCGCGACGCGCTGCGTGCGGCGGCGCGCGCCATCGAAGCGCTTTACAGCGAAGTCGAGCGCGCCAATGCGGGCGCCCATGCTGCGGCGGCGCGCATCAGCGTTTTCCCGAACTCGCCCAATGTGGTCGCAGGCAAAGTTCGCGTCTGGTTTGAAATCCGGCACGACGATCCAGCGGTGGTGCTTGCGATCAGCGATCGTTTTCTGCAGCGAATTGAGCAGGAGGCGGGAGCGATCGGCGTCCGGATCTCGATCGCCGCCGACGAACAAAGGGCTGCACCCATGCTCGACCCGGCCGGCGCCGACCTCGTTCGCAACGTCGCCGGCGATCTCGGAATGAAGACATTGCTGCTGAAGACCATCACGGGACATGACGCATTGGCGATCCAGAAGAAAATTCCGTCGTCGTTGATTTTTGTCCCAAGCAAGGATGGACTGAGCCACAATCCGCGCGAGTTCACCGCGCCCGAGGCCCTCGATAGGGGTTACGAGGTGTTGGTGGAAACGTTGTGGCGGATGGTTACAGCCGAAGGCTGACCCGCACGGCGGCGGGAGAGGTCCGCTCGAGCTTTGGTGCAACGGGATCAGTCGTGAATAAGCTCGACGTTCCAAGGACTCTAGCTTCATTTGGCGTAAAGCGACGTGTGAGTACCGAAAACTTAAATCCGACATAATGGTGATGAAGTCCGCCAAGGATGGCGCGTGAACGAATGACACCGGTGCGCTGTACCGAGCGAGAGACGGGCGCATCCTTGTTCAAAGACCGATGCGTTCTGACTCCGTTGTAGTAACGGGCGTAAGATTTCAGGATGCGACGCAGATGCGCCTCGCCCAGGACAATCATATGATCGACGCTCTCTCGCCGGATCGAGCCGATCAGCCGTTCGACAACGCCATTCTGCCAGGGTGAAGCCGGTGCGGCAGGCTCGTCCCGGATGCCCATCGCACGCAGTCGGCGTGTGACGACGGTGCCGTAGATCCGATCGCGGTCTCGGATCATGTAGCGCGGAGCCTCGTTCCAGGGGAATGCTTCCGTGATTTGTCGCGCAATCCAATCGGCGGTCGGATATGCTGTGACATTGATCCAGACAAGATCTCTGCGACCGAGCCGGACGATGACGAAAGCATAGAGCAGGTCGAAACCGATGGTCGGAACAACGAACAGGTCCATGGCGGCAATGTCCGGCGCGTGGTTATGCAAGAAGGTCCGCCATCCCTGGCTGGGCGGCCCTCGCCGTTTGACCATGTACTTGGCGACGCTCGACTGCGCGACCTCAAACCCAAGCTTGAGCAGTTCTCCGTGAATGCGTGGTGCTCCCCAAAGCGGATTCTCGACGCTCATCCGGCGGACCAATCTGCGCAGCTCCGTGTCGATCTGCGGTCGCCCTCCCTGTGGGCGCGACTTCCAACGCCAGTAGCAACGAAAGCCCGCTCTGTGCCAACGCACTAGGGTCTCGGGCCGGATGATTGTGAGAACCTTCAGGATTGATGGAAACCAACGATACAGCTGGATAAAGAACAAGCGATCATGGTTCGTGAGCCGGACGCGACCGTGCAGCTTGCGCCTCAAGATATTCAACTGGTGTCGAAGCACCGCGTTCTCAGCTTCAAGCCGCAACTTCGACTTGAATGGCAAGGCCAGGACGGCCAGAAGGAAACAGAGCAGCCCGATCATTCCGCCAGCTTAAGCGATTTCACCACGTCATCAACTCGGATAAGGTTTTCGGTACACACAGGGGATACAAAAATCAAACGCCTTTAACTGCTGCAAAGATAGACGTTTTTGCCGGAATTGCGAGCCCGACGTCAGAGCAGCCGCAACGTAAGCTGTCGCGGCGAGACAGTTTCATACCGCTCGATAAAATCTAGGATGCTGGAAGGGATGTCACGCATCTGCAGATCGCATCGGCGGCGCAGTTCTTCAGCAACGTCGGCGGAAATATCACGGGACCAGCCTTCCGCGGTGTTGAAGCTGACGATGCGCACGGGGTGCCAATACTGCCCATCGAGTAGGTCTTGGATGACGGTCTCGAGGTCCGCAGCCTCGACATCGGTCTCGCACCAGGCGCGACCGCGCCGGCCGAAATCGTTCACTACCAGGCAGGTGTCTCGATCCTCGTCACCGGGCACAATTGAGGGAGTCCAATCTGCGTCACGCATAACGCTACTCCAGACGCTTGATCCGGGGCGCCTCAGGCAAACAATTCGGCGCGGCCGGGGTAAACTTCACATAGGTTCCCGATTCATGCCGCGTCAGCCAGCCTTTGTCGACCGATCGCTGGATGCCGGCGCGAAACTCCTCGCCCGTGCCGCCGGCATGTCCGAGATTGCGATCTAACCGGACATGTCGCTGACATGTCAAAATCGACGCTAATGACCCTCAACGGACATTCGATCGGTTTGACAGCGATTCAAGCCAAACGCGGCAAAGCCATCCGTCGCCATCCAAAATTGGCGCACCTGTATCGAGCCGCTTCACATCCATTACCGCGAACAATCGTTAGGCACAGCTTTTCCAGCAAAACGATCGCTAGTCCAACCGAGCATAGCTTCGGTACTGGCCTGGGCTGCCCTTCCGTGGCCGATGTTCGGCATCGACAGGAGGCGCACTTTACTGCCGGCCTTGCACAACGTCGCAGCATAGGCCTTGGTCACATCGGGGTGAATGATGACGTCGTCGGTCCCTTGCGCGAGAAAAACCGGAATTTCGGGCGGCAACGCCCCAGGCGAGTTTTGCGCCAGCAGCGTATGCCAGGGTTCGATGTCGGACGGATGCTTGGTCGTCAGGAAATATTGTTCCAGCGGCTGCTCGGTGCGCTGACGGTTCTTGAGGTCGAACGGTCCCTCGATGCATTCCTGTGCCAGTTGGTCGATGGCGGGTATCGTTCTGCGGTCGACCACCTTGCCCATATTGGCGTCAAAGACCCGCTGCCAGGACCACAGCGTCATAGCGGTGATGTTCTTGCCGCCGACCGAGTCGATGTCTTCGTTCATCAGCGTCACCAAATCGCTGGCGGGAGCCGCCGCTGCAACACCGAGCAGGTCGAGTTCCGGCGCGTAGGCTTTCGCGATGATGCCGGTGAACAGAGAGGCATGGCCGCCCTGCGAATGACCCCAAACCACAAACTTGTGGCCGCCGCCGGCGCCGGGCAACTGGGCGGCGACGCGTACGGAGTTGATCACCGCGCGGGCCTCGCTGATACCGACCAGATACGGATGCGGTCCCTCAGTCCCGAGTCCGGGATAATCGGTTGCTGCGACCACGTATCCGTCGCGCACGAACGAGCGCAGCCCCTGGATCTGCTCAAACAGGAAGATCGCCAGCGACGGCGCGCAGCGCGGCACGACCCCTGAAGTCGGGTGGGCCCATGCCACAATCGGCCTGCCGCCCGGCGGTGGATCCCCCGGCGGCACAATCACGACGCCCGAGACCAGGATCGGCTCGTTGTGCAATCCGGTCGAGCGATAGAGCACACGGTACGTCATGGCACCCAGCGGGGCGCCGTCGATCACCTCTTGCCGAACCAGCGTGCCCGGAGCGCCCGCGACCACGGATGGCGGCGCGCGATAGAAGGCGGGCTGTGCGTTCGCCGCATCCGTAGCGGCGAGCATGCATAAGATGACCAGGATGAGCCTCAACGTTACGGGCATGGCTTACAATCCATAGAGGATTTTAAGATCTCCGCTGACGCGGAGCGCGATGCTGACGCCATCGGCCAAGAGCTGGATACTGTCCAACTTGGCACTGCTGAGCTGGCCTTCCATGCGGAAGCCGTTTTTCAACGGCCGGTTCAGCCGCTCATTGGCAGCGCTGAGTAGGTTTTGATACGCCACGCCATAGCCGATATCGGGAATTTCCTTCAACTGGTCGAGAATCTGCTTCTGCAGTTGTGCCGCCTCGGATCCGTCAGGCAGCGAACTGTCCGCCGCCAGATTGGAAATCCGGATCGATTGCTGGCTGGGATCGACGTTCAGCGTGCTCGACAAATAGACCCATTCGCCGGCGGATGCATCGGTATCGCCTGGCTTGGCGACCCGAACGCCGATCACAAGCTTGCCGGACGACGGATAGATCTGCATTTCCTTGATATTCGGGAGGGCGTTGCTGGCGGCAACCACCTGCATGACCTTGTCGCGCAGGGCGTCATAGTTGACACGCACCGGAAGCAGGATGTCGAAGATGCCGGGCTGACTGATGTCGTTGCCGAGCGGCGGAAGCGGCGTCGGGGTCACGGCGGACGGTTCCTGACCAACCAGCGTCTGTGCCGTGCCCGTCAATTCGAGCGAGCCCGAAAGGTCTTTTGCGTTGGCATGGATGCCCGCGAAGCCCGCACTCGCCGGGATAATTTGCAGCCAGACTGGAGGATCCTGCGAAATCTGGATGGGCTGGAATGCCTGCTCCCAGGCCTTTGCCGCCTTGTCATGCAGGTCGAGACGCCGCGTCGCTTCCTGCGCGTGCTGCCGGATACGGCCGAGCTGCTTTCGGATGCTTGGTTCAGCGTATTTTGTCAGTGCAATATCACGCCCGAGAACATGCAGGATCGGCGGTTCGCTCCAGTGGTAGGAATCAGAAAAATTCAGGTCGATGGACCAGTCCTTGCTCAATCTCGGTCGGGATTCGACCTCTACCATGGCCCGCCCCTCGGCGTCGCCGTGAATGCGGGAAGTAAACCTGTTGGCGCCCTGACCTTCGATGCTGCCGAAGATTGGAACAGAGCCGACAATGCGATCACCGCGGCCATAGAGAGACAGCGCTCCCCGATCGACAAAACCGTCCACGTCACAATTGGCCCTGATCCTGAACACCAGAACGCGCCAATTCACGCAGCCGATGCGTTCGTCGATGGTGGCGAGCCGTCTTGGAATGTCGCGTTCGATCGCGGAGGCGATGGCCGGCAATCCGAATTCAACCGTCGCTGAAACCCTTGAGGTGATCGTAAGCGACGACGGCTGATCAGGAACCACCGGTGGCTTCTCGCCCGCAACTGCCGGCCCGGCGAGAGAGGCAGCGCAGAACAGGACAACCTTGCTCAGATGATTTCGCCTTGCTCGATGGTAACGAGTCATCTTCATTTTCCTATCAAATTGCCGGCGGGCCCTTCTCCGTGCCCAGAGTACCAGAGCTTGGACGTCAATGTTTCGCGATGACCGGCGCAATAGATTAATTGATACCGACCTGGACGCCTCATAGCATTGGGGCTTGGCTCATCTCGGTGACGCCGCAAACCGCTCATATGACCGAGGAGGGAGCCTAAGCTGAAAGATCAGGCGGTGCCGTAGCAGCGCAGAAACTGCTGCACCACTCTTGCGGCCTCGCGCCGTTCGACCGCCGCGTTCCTCGGGGGGCTGCCGAGCTGTTCGGCCATCAATGCGATCCGGTAGCGATCGTCACCGTCGCCACCCCGAGTCGCGCCGAGCAACACGATCTCGGCTTCCGCCCCGGCCACGTAGGAGATGATCTCGGCGTGCCAAACGACATCGTTACTGCGAACCTTGCCGTGCTCTTGCCACGCGCTTTCGCAGGCAGCGCGTCAGCGCCGCGAACGCCGTGGACTTCTGCGAAAAGCACAAAGTCAGCATGGATTGGCTGCTTTGCGGCGACCTGAAGGGCCTGCAGCGGATGACCCTGGAAGCGCGCGCTGCGGTCCCGACCGGTTCTCACGTCAGATGAATTACGCCGCGCGTACGAAAGCCTTGGTGAAAAGGACAGGGCGTTCATTTCGCAATACCTGACCCTTCTCGCCAAGAAGGGCGACGGGCCAACCCCGGCCGCATGACGATGCTGTCAGGGCCGTCCACGGCCCTTTTTCATCGTCATGCGGTCACCCCCCGCAGGACTTGCCCAGGCGCTGGCGCCGATCGACCGGCACATGAACAGCGGCGAGAAGCCGGACGCATGGGCGGCCTACCTAGACTCGGGAAAAGGCCAGGCGTTTGGGGTGATTGCCGGTCATTTACCTTCCGCAATCCTCATCCTGCCAAAGCCTGTTAGCCGAAGTCCGCCCGAGACTTCCTCTATATACCTCAGCTCGATTAGTCGGGCTTTGTGCTCAGCCGGCATGCGGTGCATCAAGCCCTTAGCGCCGTCTCGCAATGAGACGAACTCTTCGCGGGTTAATGCTGGTGCAGACAAAACTTGAGCCATCCCGCGAATATGCGCCTATGGCTGGCCGGTTCAAGCCAGTCATCCTGCCGTAAAGATTAGGAGGCGCGGGGCTTCGGTCCGCGCTCACCCCGCCGCCGGAGCGGACCTGTAGCCCGCCGGCTTAACCTGGCGGATTTTTCTTTTTCCCTCGCCGGACGCGACGATCTGCTGACTCTCCCTTTCCGGCCCTTGCTTTCGTGATGCGACCGGTTCCACCGACCGGGAAAAGCGAGCGGCCCACCGCTGTTCGCACCTTCTTTGAAGGTCCAGGGGGATGATACTCATAACCAACGCCTTCGGAAGCTTGGTGATGTAGTTGCCGGCATCCTTCAGGGTGACCAGCGTCAGGCCGCGAGGCAGCGGAATCGCTTCGTCGAAGCCGCTGGACCAGGGCAATCGTTACGCCGCAATTGACAGAACAGGTCTTCTAAACTGATCAGGAAAAAGGGAATGGCGCGATGATCCTCACTGCACCAGAATGCGGCATGGGCCAGGATCACCCCAAACGGTGCGAGCGCTGCGGCACGCCAATGGTGCTGGAGTTGACGTTCGAGCGCAAAAGACCGCGGGTCCTTCGCTGCTTCAAATGCGACGAGATCGATCCGCTCAAGCTTCCCGCCAACATGGGCTGGATCGAAGGCGAACTGCGGCCGCCGAAGTAATCACGCGCCATTTCTACGGCGCTCATCATAGCGCGTGCGGCCGTGGATGCGTTCGCGGCGGCGTGCTCGACGCGATCAGACCACCCCCTCACCAGCGACGACCGATGACCAACGTGTGAACGCGTAACGCCAGCTCTGCTCCCTCTGAGCGCGAACGACACTTTCCGCTTTGGCTCGATTTTGGCAGCAAGACCCAGTCGAATTGTAGGAAGACGAGCCTATCGAAAAAGCGACGGCGACGACTGCCGCTGCACCAAGAACCTTGCTCATACCACGCTCCCCTCAATCAAAGCCTATTAATGATTGCCGAACACGTGAATCTAATGCCGGAGGCGACGACCTGCTGAGATTGCCTCGATAAACTTCACGCGAGTTCTCCGTGATGGCTATTTTCGGATCAGAAAATCGGCGGCGCGCGGGCCTGTCTATGCGGCCTCCGACGTCTCCGCGTCCTCGATGTAGCCGGCATCGGCGCGCGACAAATGGCTTTCGAAAGCCCTTCGGGCGCGATCGGGTTCTCGTTCCGGAGCCGAACCCGAACTTATCACCACCGCACTCACCCTGGTGGCGGCGAAGATCGCGGGCCGGTCATGAACCGGATCGGCCGCCCGTGCAGGCTGCTGCGGCTAACCCAATGAAAGACGCCGCCCAACTAAGGCGGTCTTACGTTGGCGCTCGCAATTCGCCCCGGAACCAACCATCGGTTCGAGTGGATTTCATCGGGTCGCCAAGTTCGACCACCCGCTGATAAATGTGATCGCAAGCACGGCATTCGAATGTTCGGATGTCAAAGCCCGACCGGCCGGGGGTGATCCGTGCCAGCGATGTTGTTGCCTTGCACTTTGGACAATGGTGGCCTGTGAAACGCGACGATCATGATGTAGTCCCTTACATCAGCAAAACTCTCAGTCACCGGCAGGTGCCGTTATGGGACGGTGATGGGGGTAGCCTTCCACGCCTGTCCCCTCGACATCTGGTCAAAACAGACCACCTTTCGAATTAGTTAATGCGGGGCCACGCGGCCTTAAAATCTGTGCCTTTCCTCGGCAGCTTGCGCGAGCTTGATCCAATCTGCCGCAAGCCGAAGCCAGGTCTCTTTGTCGAGTTGGCTGATCGCCTTCTCCGCCCTGTTCGCGGCATTCCTGGGCGTCCTTGCGGTATCTCTGTGCGTCTGTCTCGGTCATGACGTTGAAATAATGCACAAAGTGCCAACTGAGGCGGCCTTACTTTTTTGGTTCTGCTGGCACAGCATGTAGGTCGAGCTTTTGGACGACAAGGTCCCGAATTGCTTCATTGAACCGATCAATTGTTGGCTGGTCGGTGATCGATTGGCACAGCCTTCGGTAGTGCTCAATCCTCTGGTCAAGTTCTTTGCATTTCTCACACATGGCAGGTTCCGCATTCGCGCGTGGAAGAGGCTCCCGCCTATGTAGACGGCGGCGCGGGAGGATCGTTTCAGATCGGAATTAGGACACCTCTAAATTCAACCTAGGACACTAGGGGTTAAATACGGACAGTGCCGCCAACTGAGGTGGTCTCGTCGAGAAGTATAAAAATAATATATTTTACGTTTGGCGACCGGAGGAAGCGATCTTGCAGATGCTCATCCAAGGATTCGATGTCTTTGGCATCCACATACAGTATTGGATGATCATAGTCGCTCTGATCGTCGTCGCTGCTGTCGTGAATAATATGCGGAAGACATGTCGGTGAATTACTCGTAAATCTAATAGGAACGTATGGCACGCGGTGGCCTAAAGGGCCGCCATGATCCACCCCTTCGGCTTCGATTTGTCGCGCCGCTCCCCGGCCTCTAGCCCGATCTCGACAAGCCGCCGGATCGCCTCAGAAAGCGTCGGCACGTCCGGCTGATGTTGGTGCGCCGTTTGCAAGGAACGAGGGACATCAGATGCAAGCGAACCTCTTTGAGGCGGTCGCGGACTGGATGCTTGCCGTTATCGCCGTCTTCGCGGGCCTGGTCGTTGCTGGCGCGATTCTCCGGCTCTTCTGATCATGGAACCGCTCTGTGCGCTCCTTGATGCGGCGGCTCGTCGGCACGAGGAGAATCAGGCACGCTGTGCTGCCGCGTTCGTGGCCGCGCATGGCGCGCAGGATATTGGCGAACTGAGCCGCGAGGAAACCCGCGAGCTATTTGCGATCTGTCTTATGGGAAGCCGGCTTGATGCCGAGATGCGAGCGCTCAAACGGCTCATCAGGAGATGCCAATGAGCCATACCATCGAGTTTACGTGCCAGGACTGCGGCGCTGATATCGTGACCAGCGAGGACCTTGACGGCCTCCCCGTCTGCGTCATCTGCCGCGACACGCGGCGGTTGGAGGTCGAAACGGAATCTCCTGGTCTTGCAGATGCTGGCGTGCCCCCTGGATGAGACCGGCTGCGTGCTGCCCTCGGTCAAGAGCGAGAGCGAACGAAGGTCAATCGCAAGCGACTGCAAAGAGCAAAGACAAAGATGTGGGTTTCCGCTCTTCAAATGGGCAGACGTCGATTTGGCTCCGCGCAGCCGCGTCGAAAAAGGAGTGCAAGGCGCGGCCATCTTTATCCGTTCGACCTCAACGCAAACACGATCACGGTTCGATCTGGCATCGCACGCCCCAACCAAGATCAGCATCGATCCGCCCGTCAGCCGGGGTTCAATAAGAGCGTTTTGGCGCTGGCTGACCGCTCTCATCCTCCGGCCATGATCGTGCGGCGCCCCTCCGGCTTCATCGCACCGTGCCAGCCGTCGAAGGCGGCGCGGCCACCGTCCGGCCCGCTCTGCGTCCACGAAATCAAGCACGATGGCTACCGATTGATGGTGCGCCGGGACGGCTGCCGTCGAGGCGGGACGAAGAAAAAGCCGCCGCTCAAGCTTGGTAAGCGACGGCTAAATCTCGTTGCGGGCTTACTTTAGCTTATACGTGCCGGTCTGATGATTGCAGTCCTGAAACGTTCCGGCTTTCACGACCGGAAACGGCCCCAAGGGTTGGACTGTGCCGGATGCAACCATACCTTCGTATTTTCCGGTGCCTGTGATATTTTCTCGGGTCACCTTTCCATCGCTCCCGAGCGAAAAATATGCCAGGCGTTTATCGCCGTCTGCATCGATGGCCTCGCATACGGTGGACCCTGTGGTCTTCCCGTCAAACGAAGCATTCATCCCCACGCATCGGAAAGTGTTCTTATCAAACATGCCGCCGGGAGGATTGCTGCGGGTAGCGCCCGTCATTTCATAACTAGAAGCGGTGTGCGTCTTGGAGAACGTGATCTCGTTGTTAACGCCGGACCAGCAGGCATTGTAGTCGTAGCTGCCCTCCTGTGGCAGCTCGATCGCGAATGCGGAAGGCGCAGAAGTAAAGATAAGGAAGGCTAATACATACCTTTGCATGGCACTCTCCTCATAAAATCGTTTCAAAAATGTCTGCCCCACTTCAGCGGGACAGCGAAGTGGTAGCATAACGATCAGAGATTTTAATGAGCGTCGTGCACCTATATACGTTGCGGCAATGGTGTTGACCAATCCATCCGGCATAATGGTGAAGCCGCAGGGGGCAGTTGCCGCTCTACGGTTGCGGATGTACGTGAACCCCACCGGGCATATTCCAGCTAAATGAGCTAAGTGTGCGTTCGGTCGCGCGCTTAGGGTGCCGATTAGCGGATTACCCAACGGCCCCCGTCACATCCGTCCACAGGCTACTGTAACAGGAGAACAGTCGCTAGGTTTCGCGGAACCGAAATGCAAAAACCCCAGGCGTTTGGCCGGGAACTCCGGGCACGGTGGCCGGTTGCAAGTCGCGACCGGCCCGCCCGATGAACGGCTCTGTATGACGATTAGATCGTAACCTGACTCACGAAGGAAATTGTTGGCCGCTTTGCACCCGTACGAGGTACTCGGCGCACCGGTCAGCCCATCCAGGGTGCAGCGTATCCCTGTGAAGTCCGCGCGCGAACGCGGGGCTCCGATCAAGATACGCCGCGCGGCGACGACTTTTCTTCAGATTGCTTACTCGCTCGAACGAGTAAGAACTGGAGTTTCGGCAGGCCTGCACTTATCGCGCTGTCAAATAAGGTAAAAATGGCGCGCCCGACACGATTCGAACGTGTGACCTTTGCCTTCGGAGGGCAGCGGTCACGCTACGCCGCTAGCCCAGGAATAGCTCTCTCGACTAGTCGCAAGAATCGTGTATTGCGCCTGCATCCTGGCCGTCGCAATGAGGGCCACCAAATCCAGCATTGCGAAGTGCTTCTACCGGGCTGGACTTTTGTCAGACATGGCTTTGGTGCCAGGCCTTTCGAACTTCTCGTTCTGACGTCACCACCTGCGGCGGCCTCGCCTTCGCGATTCAGGATCTGGTCTCGATCGAGGGCTATGGTCAGACTTGTTTGGCTGTTTCATTCCGGACCCAAACAATCTCGCCGCTGCTGAGGTAGACGACAGCGCCTCGACTTGCATAAGTGGCCGACAGGTAGTCGTGCAGCTGTTGGGCGTGTGCCTTCCGAACCGCCAACGTCGGGTTCACATCCGACTTCCAGTCGATTGCGGCGTCGACCCGCCGGCCGTTGATGGCCAACGCGTCGGCGCGGCCAGCGACAAGACCGTGCTCGTCCGCCGCCCAGATCGGGATTTCAGGAGTGAGAGACGGCCGCAGCTGAGCAATCTCCGGCAACGCCAGCGCACGCAGCGACGCAGTCGCCATTTCGTTGGGATCGGGCCGCGACGGATCGTCTTCGGTTCCGGGCATCAATTGATCGAGCAGCTCGCGTGCGCGTGTGGCGCTCGCTATTGGTTCCTCCGCGAGCTCTCCTGTGAGAAGCTCTTCCATAAGTTTGTGAAGGATCACCCCGCGTTGCGCGCCCGCACCAGTAATTTGGAGGCGCTCGGCATGGCTCTCCAGCGTCACCACTCCGTCTAGGGAATCGCCAAGACGATCGCCATCATGTTCACTCGGTCTACGCCAGACGAGAGGCGGCGAGGTGTTCTCGACGGTGCGCTGTTCCGCGACAAAAATGTCAGCCGACTGCTCATTCGGTCGAGAAGGTAACGAATGGTTGCCCAACGGCGTGAACGAGGAAAGATCCAATTCTGGAACGTTGCGTTGATGAAGGTCGATGGAGCTGAACCAAGAGTCCTTCGAAGCTTGAGGGATATGAGGAAGGATCAGAAAATCCCGTGCTCGCGTGCACGCCACATACCAAATTCTCTCGCGCTGGTTGGCATCTTCGAGACGTTCAGCTGCGAGCGCTGCAGCCAGTCCTGATGGCGCGACGCCACCAATCATCCAATGCAGGCTATCGTCAGACTGCCTGTGAACGAACTGGTCTGGACGGTATAACTCTGTTGTCGAATTGATCGGAATAACGACCGGCCACTCTAACCCCTTTGCGCTATGGATTGTGACTATCTCGACAGCATACTCGGCGGTGTCGATACGACCCTCTGGTGCCCTGGCCTTGCTTTCCCAATCAGCTTGGAGATCGCGGACGAAAGCGCGCAGGCCGGCAACCCCGTAGCCGCGCGCTCTCTCAATCAGCGCATCCAAATTGGCAAGCGCCCGCGCATTTCGGTTGCCATGGCGCGCTGCAATGATGACGCGCGCGTTCAGTCGCTCAATGGCTTCAGCAAGGATCAGACTTGGCGCTACGATGAACGCTTTGCGTCGCAGTGCTTGCAGCTCCTGGAGAATGTCCTTGGCGAGCCGATGCTGTATCAAATCCGGGTCCGTCCCCACAGTAAAGAAGCGTTGACCCGTCTCATTCTCCGAGAGCGCGGCCGTAATGTCGAGCAGCTCCTGTTCGCTCAAGCCAACCAGCGGCCCTCGCATCAGTGCGCCAAAGGCGAGCGTGTCCGAAGAATCCGCCAGAACCCTCACCAAAGCCAAGATATCCTGCGTTTCTTGCCGGCGCATCAGCGTCTGACCAGCTTGCGACGATACCGCGAGGCCTCGCTGTTCGAGTGCTCTTTCATAGCGCCAAAGTTCTGTGTGACCCGGCGATAGAAGCGCGATGTCACCTGCTTGCAGAGGCGTGCGCGTATTGTCAGCCCGCAGGATGGGCACGTTGCCGATCAAGGTTGCGCAGATGTCTGCGACCTTCTCGGCTTCGGCTTCGCGAAACATCTCCGCGTAAATCCGCCCGTCGGTCTCGATCTCGACTGTGAAACGTGTCACGCAAGGGAGAGGATGCGCCGCGTCAGACAACGTTGGAGCAAGGGCGACATATCGGGGCTGCGAAGGTTTTGCAAAGATCGGCTCGAAGCATGCGTTTACATGATGGATGATTGGGCTTTGCGATCGGAAATTGGCCGTCACCTCGATCACTGCTCCATGATCGTGGCCATCGATCAGACGGCGGCATAGCTCGTAGGCTTCGATATCGGCGCCACGAAAGCGATAGATCGCCTGCTTCGGATCGCCGACAAGGAAAAGGGCTCCGAGCCGCAGCCGAGCGGTCTCCCAATGCGCTGGGCGCTCGATCGCAGCGATTGAGAACAAGATCTCATTCTGAATACGATCCGTGTCCTGGAATTCATCGACCAGAATGTATTTGTAGCGCCGCCCGATTGCCTGACGAACCTCTTCATGACTGCGCACGAGCGACCGCACGTGAATCAGGAGGTCGTCGAAGTCGAGAATGGCAGCCGCGCGCTTGCGCGTCTGATAGCACTCCAGCAATTGGTCAAGCGAGCCTGACAAAGAGCAGACGAGCGTGCTCGCGATATGGCCAATGAGCTCGCTCCATGCGTCCTTGGCCACGTCGTAAAATGCTCGCCCTGAATCGTTGCCGACGGCTTTCCTGTGCGCACCGAAGCCAGAGCCGGCCTCGTCATATGTCTTGAGCTGCAATCCCTTTCGTCCAAACAGTCGGCCCGAGCCCGGACCGCAAAGCCGCCACAGCACCCCAAAATCCGGCTCGTCGGCGAGGCAGTTCTGATAGCGCGCGGCGAGCATGCGCAGTTCGCGCGCGATTTCGCGGACCCAGGTGCCGTGACCGACACTTGCCTGCCATCTGTCGAAATCGTCTACCGCCTGGACGAAGTCGATGTCTGGGCGCGCGTCCAAGGGCGGAGAGACCGGCTGAGCGTCGGGATGCTTGCGCCGGAGGATTGCGAGCTCGCGGACAAGATCGACCACTTGGAGCGGAATCTCTTCCGCCAAGACGACGATAGGATCACCCTCTGGCGCATCAGCCGCGAGACGACGCGAGAACCATGCTGACACCTCGGCCATAAATAAACTGTCAGCGACGGTGGCATCGACAATGCGCGCGCCGGGATCGAGGCCCGCCTGGACGCCGTGGCTTCGAATGATCGCCTGGCAGAAACCGTGGATCGTCGTCGCGGTCAACTCGTCGAGCTGCGAGGACGCGGCGACAAGCGCGTTGTGCTGTGGTTCGGAGAGGCCCAGTGGAATGACCGCTTTGAGGAAGGCTGGAATCTCGCCAGCGAGCAATAAATCGATCGTCTCCTTGATTCGTACAGCAAGCTGGTTTGCCGCCAACTCGGTAAAGGTAATCGCCGCGATCTCGCCGGGAAGATGGCCATTGGCGAGCATCATCGCCACGCGCCCGGCCATGATCGACGTCTTTCCGGTTCCCGCGGCCGCCTCGACCAACAGGATAGACGAGAAGTCTGTCATCGCCCGGCAACGGTTTTCCTGATCGACAAGCGTCATGTCGAGGCGCTCCAGAGCCTGCTGAGGTGCTGATTGGCGCCGCGGAATTCAGAGGATTTGCGACGCAGATAGCTCTCGCGGTCCGCTGGAAGAGCAAGGCGCATATCATCGTAGAACGCGTCCTGTTCCCAACGTGGTGCCGTCCGTCCGCTCCGCAAGATCGCGACCGCTGCCGTCAGAAAACCTGCGGCTTGAATGACCGCGCTATCAAGTTCATCACCCTTAAGCTCAAAGGTCGCCGCATCATCCGCGAGATAGATCAGACGCGTGACCACCGTTCTCACATCGGGAAGTAGCGCCCGCACAGCGATGGCGTACAGCACACGCTGCAACTCTCGTCCCTGTCCGAGCGTAATGCGTTGATGCTTTGGGGGAGGTTTGGTGCTTTTGTAGTCCGTGATCCGCGCGCCATCGCCTGTAGCGCGAATATCAAGGCGGTCCATACGGCCGCCGAAGATCAAGCCGGTCTGCTCTATCGGAACCGCTATCGTCGTGTCCCACGGCGCCTGCTGCGGGACCGGATCTGTCTGGCCGAATGGCACCTCTGTCCAGCTGCGCGTGTCGGATCGAACTTGATCGTCGGAGGCGAGCCCCTTGGCTGTCCGGCGAGCCGCTTCTTCTACGGTCTGGAGCCACAGGATCGGGGGCGGAACCGATCGCTGCAACGGCCAGGCTTTCAGGACGGCCGTTGAAGAACTCGCAATCGCAGCCTCGATCTCTTCGGCGCTTGCATGCGCAAACCCGGGCGACGGCTCAAGCGCGGCAATCGCGTCACTGATCAGTTCGTGCACGAGCTCGCCGAACGATGTTGCATCGAGCTGCAAGGGCTCAGGCTCCAGCCGAGCCGACCGCCAACCCAACGCATATCGCCAAACGAACCCGAGCGGGTCACGCAGCAAGCGTTGCAACGAGGTTGTCGACTGGACGCGGGCCAAGGCCGCCTCGATCGCCGGATGATTTGCGCCCGACAGCCCATCATGTGCCGTCAGACCTGTCTGCCACTGCCAGTTTCGCCAGCAAAGTTGAGCTTGGCGCACATGGGCGAGCTGCCCGGCGTCGCGGGGGCGCGCCAACAGCCTGTCTGCTTCACTGAATGCATGTTCAGGCACTCGGTCACGCTTGTGAATGACTGAGTTGCCCGGCCACAGAGAGCTTGGAGTCAGCAGACCACCCTTGGCGCTTCGCCTTGGGCGCGACAGGACAAGTTGCTCCCGCGTTTGCACCCGGATGGCCTCGAAATGAAGCCGGTCGCGCTGCGCAGCACTGACGGGATGGAGCTTGCGACGGTCCAGCATGTGATGCGGTATCAGTGGGTCGTCATGTTCCGAGCGAGGCCAAGATTGGCTAGAGAGCCCAAGCAGACGCGTAAACGGCCGCGGACACGCGGCCAATTGCGATGCCGGACACCAAACGGCGCTATTGGCCGGGTCGCGCTGATCGGCCACGCGCAACGATTGCAGCGACAAGGCAATTGCGTGCGCCGGAGCACTTCGCAAGGCCTCTTCCCACATCGCCAAGCTGGCGCCACTTAGCAGCCGCGCGCCAGCTTCGCCCCCGGCATCCGGTCCGCGGGCAAGAAGCTCGAGTATTGGCAATAGGCATTGTTCGGCAAGCTCGGCAGCCGCGCGCATGGGCCTCGACGCCACAAGCAATTCACGCCACTGCTCGAGCGTTCTTAGGCCCGCACTCCTCGGAATCCCGGTGAACCAATCCTCGGGAAGGGAGCCGGCGAACGGACGTGTTGGCAGGCGCCTGATCAGACGCCAGACGCGTTCCTGGCTGAGACCGTTGTCAAGAATATCTGCCAGTGCGGCGCAGGCTTGGCCGTCCGGCGTGCTCAATGCCGGAATGCCGTGAGAAAAATGCACAGGCAGATCAGCGCTTCTCGCGTAGGCTAGAAAGTGGTCGTCCCAGTCCTGTGTGGCGGTCGCTGCGATAGCGACATCGTGCGCCTTAACCTTGCCCGTGGACAATAATCGGCGCGCCCACCGCAGAGCCTCCACGACCTCCGATTTTGGATCGGCGCTTACTTCGGCCGAGGTCTGAACCGGTCTCGTATGCGCCCTTCTGCGGATTATCCCTTCAAACCAAGGTTGCTCGACGCACTCGGGCAGGTCCCAGGATAGCTCAGTAACACGCCCAATCTCATTGAGAAGTGAGCGCCAGACTGGATCGACTTCCACGATCCTCGAGAGCGTCACGGGTCCGAGCAACTTGCACGCTCGATCGACACGTTTGGAGGCGGCGTCTCGAAGGTCGCGCGGCAGCATATGGGTTGCCGGTATACTTTTGCGGATTCGCGCCTCAATCAGCGCGAGATCGTGAAACCGCGCTGTGTCGCCAGCAACTGACGACAAATCCAAATCCGTCCGCCAGACCGAGTCCAGCGATTGAAGCACCGCGCGCGGCATTCCCGGTAACCCAGCGATACCGCCGATGTCTTGAAAACCGCCGGCAACAAGCGCCGCCTGGATAGCTGGATAAAGCACGTCAGTTCCGGCGGGCGTCGTGAACCCGCCGGCGAGGCGACTGGCGAGAAGGGGCAGCGTCAGGATCTCGCGGCCGATTGCCGCGTCCTTGGCGGCCGCGGCGCGGGCACCGCGCAACGCCAGTAAACCATCGACGATGTGGGTGCAGCGAGTGATCATCAGGTACTTTACTATATAGTTCGATCAAGTCTCTATGAGAGACCACCATCGTGGGCTACTGATTGCCGGGCAACGTGTAAAACCCTGCGATCCTGGGGGATTCGATGCGTCTGAGCAAGTTGAGCATCAGAAATTTCAGGAATTTTCAATCTATCGACATTCCGTTGTCTGGCAATGTCGTATTGCTCGGACAGAACAGGGTTGGAAAAAGCAATCTTCTCTTCGCAATCCAGCTTATCCTCGATCCAACGCTCCCCGACTCGGCCAGACAGCTAAAGCTGACTGACTTCTGCGATGGAGGGCCGGCCGACTACAGCGCGCCTATCGAGGTCCATCTGGAGCTTTCGGATTTCGCGACCGATATGGCTTTGACTGCGCTTTTGACCGATTTCCGCGCTCCTCATGATCCGGCAATCGCGCAACTCAGCTACGTCTTCCGCAAGAAATCCGATGTCACCAGTGCCCCCCAATCGAGCGCCGATTGCGAGTTTTTGGTTTTCGGCGGCGGCGACGAAACCCGCTCGCTACCGAGCAGGGTTCGCCGCCGCATCGCGATCGATTTGCTTGACGCCTTGCGCGATGCCGAAGGGCAGTTGGGCAACTGGCGCAGTTCCCCGCTACGCCCTCTGCTTGAGGATGCCGTTTCCGGGATCAGCCGCACAGATATCGACGCTGTGGCGGCCGAACTGGACAAGGCGACCAACACCCTAGAAACGTTCCCCACTATCAAGACGCTGGAAGATGAATTGCGCGCAGGCATTGTCCATCTTTCCGGAAAAGCGCACGATATTGATGCTCGCCTGAGGTTTGGACCGACCGATCCTCTTCGTCTGTTTAGGGCGATCGCGATGTTCATCGACAACGGCAAACGTGGCATCGCGGACGCAAGCCTTGGCTCCGCAAACGTCGCGTTGCTGGCGTTGAAGCTCGCAGAGTTCTCCTGGCGCCGCAAGAAGAACGAGCGCAATTTCTCGCTCCTTTGCATCGAGGAGCCCGAAGCGCATCTTCACCCGCAACTTCAGCGATCTGTCTTCAAGAAGTTGCTTGGCAATGTCGACGCGTCACAGGCGATGATCGTCACCAGTCACTCGCCGACTTTGGCCGCGGTGAGTCCGTTGCGATCGATCGTTCAGCTGAAGAAGCAGGCGGGGACAACGCAAGCATTCTCGCTGGCGAACCTGCCCGTAACGCCTGAGGAGATCGACGATCTCGAATCTTATCTTGATGCAACGCGCGCCGAGCTGTTGTTCGCCCAAGGCGTCATTTTCGTCGAGGGTGACGCGGAGGATGCTCTCCTGCCCACCTTCGCCAGCTCCATGGGTCATTCGCTCGACGAGCTTGGGATCACCGTCTGCAATGTCGGCGGCGTCAACTTCCGTCCCTACTTTAAGCTCGCCGAAGCTTTGAGGCTTCCGTATTGTGTAATCACCGACTGGGATCCTCTCGACGGAAGCAAGCCTCCTCTCGGCAAGAAGCGAACCCTCGATCTCTGGCAGGACATGCTTACTATGCGTGGTCAGCCAATTTTGACGCCGGCTTCACTCGCGACGTGGCAGGCAATGGACTATGCCGCGTTCAGTGTGGACGCGGCGAAGTCCTTCGTCTTCCTGAATGATCAAACGTTCGAAGTATCCATCGCCAATACGTCGACTCTGCTGAGCCCGTTGCTCGACATTTTGAGCGAGCAGGACTTCGGTTCGCTCCGCACGGCGCGCATCGCCGCCTGGCGGGCGGGCGCGCCGGTCGATCCTGCGCAGCTACTTGCCATGATCGCCAGCATCGGCAAGGGCCGGCTCGGCGCCCGGCTGTCGAAGAAAGCCGTGGGCCTCAAGCCGCCGACCTACATCGAAAACGCGATCTCCGCAGTCGTTGCTTCGGTCGCTCGTGTCTAGCGATCGTGCCCTCCTGCGTGCCCTTGCGGAGCTCAAGGCCAACCCGGAGCAATCCGCAGCCGTCCTCGAGACCGGCATTGCGCTGTTCTGGCTGGCCCCGGTAGCGGCAAGACCAAAACCCTGACGACCGCAATGGCGCGGGTCTTGGTGCAAGACGTCGTCGATCCGCGAGGCGTCGCCTGCATCACTTACAATAACGAGTGCGCGATCGAACTCGAGGCGCGCCTCGCGCGCCTCGGCGTTACTCCTGGCGAACGTGCTTTCATCGGTACTGTGCATGGTTTTGCTTTGAGTCAGGTGATAGGCCCCTATGCCCGCTGTGTGCCGGCGGGCCTTCCAGCAAACTTCAGGGTTGCGATGAGGTCAGAGGCGAGGGCGGCAGTTGAGGCGGCGTACAGGAGCGCCGTCAACGGTGCAGAAGATCCTCATCGAAGATGGGAGTTCGCGTCTGCAAAGCGGCGTCGGGACGTCGATCGCACACGCCCGGAATGGCGAGGGCGTAATCCCGAACTGACTGCTTTTATTGAGGCTTATGAAGTGGAGTTGCGCCGTCAGGGCCTGCTCGATTTTGACGATATGCCGCTTCTTGCCTATCGCATGATTAAGGAGAACCTCTGGATTCGTGACGCTCTTCGTGCGCGTTTCCCAGTGCTGTTCGTTGATGAGTATCAGGATCTCGGTCATGCGCTACATGAGCTTGTCTTGCTACTGTGCTTCGAGGGAGGAATCCGGCTCTTCGCAGTTGGTGACGCCGATCAATCAATCTATGCTTTCAATGGCGCTAATCCCTAACTCCTTGAAAGCTTGACGCATCGACCCGATGTGCGGACCATCAGACTGCGATTTAATTATCGTTCCGGCGGTAAGATTATTCGCGCCTCGCTCGGCGCGCTTGGCGAAGAGCGCGATTACCGTGGTATCGACGGCGCCCCCGACGGTGATTTGAGCTTCTGGCCCATCTTGTATGGCCACGATTCGCAGGCGCAGGCCGTCGCCGACACGATCGTCCCCAAGCTTGTCGGGCAGGGATTTGAGCTTGGGCAGATTGGCGTCCTCTATCGAGCGGCATGGCTCGGCGACAAGGTCGCCACCGCGCTGAAGAACGCCGATATTCCCTTCGCCCGAACCGACGGAAATGCCCTCGTCAAGCGAAGCTCGCGCCTCGCGCGTTTCATTGAAGAATGTGCCCGCTGGGTGACCGGCGGATGGCGAGATGCCGATCCGCCCTTTGCACTGCTTCTTTCCACGGCGGGTGCGCTCGTGTTCGGACGCCATACCAGCGAGCGTGAGGAACAGGATTTGTCCGCCGCGCTCATGGCGTTCCTCAACGCTTCGATTGGAAGCAACGCGACAACACATGCATGGCTGCAGCGCTTCTCTCGAGACCTCATCACGCCATGGCGCGGCGTTACCCGCAATTCGGAGCAAGAATGGGACATTTGTACCGAAATGATCACCAACACTGATTCGGCGCAAAATCTCGATTTCCCGCTCGCCCACTTCGCGGGTCGTAACGAAGGAACAGGGCGCGTCAGCCTTAGCACATTGCATAGCGCTAAGGGCAGGGAGTTCGACGCGGTCATCATGTATGGCGTCAACGCCAGTGATATGCCGAGCGAGCGTGATCAGCGTAGTCCTGCAAGCCTACGAGAGGCAAGGCGGCTGTTCTATGTCGGTGTCACGCGGCCGAAAAGACATCTCGGTCTCGTCTATCAGGAGCACCATCACTCGCCGTGGGTCTACGAGCTATATCAGAGAAGCCAGCAGGACTAATGGCTTGGCGCGACTGTCTACACGTTCTGCTGCGCCATGTCCCTAAGTTCGGCAAGGTACGATATTGATAGCTTGCTTCCCGTTTCTGCGTCGACATCGACTCCGTGCGCGGCTTCGTTCGTTACCCGCAAGGCAAAACGAAAAGCCCGGCATTTGCCGGGATTCGTCGATCTGGGTTGAGGTGCCGCGATCAGTGTGGGCGCTTCTTCTTACCCGACGGCTTCTAGCTCGAGCGGGCTGAAGTCCCAGTAGCGGTGGGCGGTCTCGTCGTCTGGAAAACCGGCTCCGTCGCGGATCAGACGCCATGCCGTCCATTCCTTCGGGATGGTGGTATCGACCAGCCAGACCTCGTCGGGTCGGTCGGGCGTGCTAGCCAGAGTGGCCTCGGCGGCTTCGTAGATGACCCACTGGTTCGACAACGCCATGTCGCAGTTTCTCGAGGACCAATATGGTCCTCGCGCCGGCCTCCTTGCACGCCTGCAGCTTCGGGAGCTTCTTGTGCATCGCAATTTTCAACCGCTCGCGCCGAAGGGCTTCGTAGTTCTGCGGGGCGGACCTGATCGAGCTACTCGTGAAGCGCGCGGCGTAAACCTTTTGCGCGAGTGGTTATCGCCCGAGCAACGAGCGCAGTTCGACGCCAAAAGATATTTCGACGTTATTGGTTGTGACAGCGGGAAGCGATACCGCATTCACTATGGAGATATAACAAACGTCCACGAGATCGGGGACAATGATCAACCCTCGGTATCAGCTCAATCTCGTCAGCGGCGACCATCAGAATCCAGAATACCGCATCGCCGAGGATCTGCGCGTCGCCACCGATTCGCCGGTGGATTTCGCCGCCGGCGTCACCTCGGCATTTCTGTCGGCGACCACCTTCATCGTGGTGCTCTGGACCATCGGCGGCGCCCTGACGGTGACGGTCGCGGGATCGACGATCACCATTCCCGGCTTCCTCGTCATCGCAGCGGTGCTCTATGCCGCGATCGCCAGCGGCTCAATCATGACGATCGGGCGCCGCTTCGTACAAATCTCCGAAGACAAGAATCAGGCCGAGGCGGAATTTCGCTATACGCTGACTCGCGTGCGCGAGAACGGCGAAAGCATCGCGCTGCTCGGCGGCGAGGAAGAAGAGCGCGACGGCATCGACGAGACCTTCACCAAGGTGCTGCAGCAATGGGGGCGCCTCGCCGGGCAGCATATGCGCACGACGCTGGTGTCGCAGGGATCGAGCCTGATCGCGCCGGTGGTGCCGCTGCTACTGTGCGCGCCGAAATTTCTCGACGGAAGCATGACGCTGGGACAAGTGATGCAGGCGGCGTCCGCCTTCACCATCGTGCAAAGCGCATTTGGCTGGCTGGTCGACAATTATCCGCGGCTTGCGGACTGGAACGCCTGCGCGCGGCGCATCGCCTCGCTGATGATGTCGCTGGACGGCCTTGAGCGTGCCGAACGTGGCGACGGCATCGGCCGCATCATGCGCGGCGAGACCGAAGGCCACGCTATTCTCAGTCTCAACGATCTCTCCGTGACACTCGATGACGGCACTGCCGTGGTCGGCGAGGCGGAAGTCGTCATCGAAGCCGGCGAGCGGCTACTGGTGGCCGGCGAATCCGGCACCGGCAAAAGCACATTGGTGCGTGCGATCGCGGGGCTGTGGCCGTGGGGCGGCGGCAGCGTCAATTTCCATCCCGACCGGTGGCTGTTCATGCTGCCGCAAAAATCATACGTCCCGTCGGGCACATTGCGCCGCGCCGCCGCCTACCCAGCCGCCGCCGAGGACTGGACAGTGGAGCAGATCGGCGAAGCATTGGACAAGGTTGGCCTTGGGCATCTCAAGGGCAAGATCGAGGAAGAGGCGCCGTGGGATCAGACGCTGTCCGGCGGCGAGAAGCAGCGGCTCGCATTCGCGGGGCTGCTTCTGCACAAGCCCGATATCATCGTGCTGGACGAAGCGACCTCCGCGCTCGATGCGAAAAGTCAGGACAAGATGATGGAGCTGATGACCAAGGAGTTACCCAACGCCACCGTGGTCAGCGTCGCGCATCGCGCCGAGTTGGAGGCGTTTCACAGCCACAAGATCGTGCTGGAGCGGCGCAAGGGCGGCGCCAAACTCGTCAGCGACATCGATCTCATTCCGCGCAAGGGCAAACGCCGCCTGCTCGGCCGCTTCCTGCGCCACCGCAAGCCACCCGCTGCAAAGGCGAAAGCGGTGTGAAGCACCCACTTGGCCCAGATGAGACGAAGCGCTCCAGGATTACCGGTGATCGTCCGACGCGTTTCAAGTTCGCGCTGAACCTGAAAACGGCAAGTGCACTCGGCCTTATCATTCTACCGACCGTGCTGGCTCACGCTGACGAGGTGATCGAATGATTCTGATCACCTCCGGTCAGCTCACGGTCGGGCCCACTGTTCCATTGGGCGCCATGGGAACGATCAACGGTCGGGGGAGGTTATGTCCTTGGGCCAGGTTCTACACATCGGGAGGATGCCGTGCGTCAGTCCCTTAGAACGTTTGCCGCGATGATCTTGATGGCTTCCGGCGTTGCGGCCCATGCTGGACAGACCGAGTATGACCCGGCCAAGGTCAGCGACAGCCTGAAGGCGGTCTTCCAATTCGGCTCGGTCTCGACCAAGAAGGCGATGAACGCCAACACGGTCACGCTGCTTACTGGTACGATCGGCGGCACCTACGTGCAGTTCGGTGCAGACCTCGCTTCCGTGCTCGACGACGACGGTAAGCTGCGCGTCCTGTCGGTCACCGGTCGAGGTTCGGTGCAGAGCGTCGCCGACATCCTTTTCCTGAAAGGCGTCGATCTCGGCATCGTGCGCGCCGACACGCTCGACTATCTCGAGAAGAAGGGCTTCGCCAACGACATCAAGAAGCAGTTCACCTATGTGACCAAGCTCTACAATGAGGAGATGCAGGTCATCGCGCCGAAGACCGTCAAGACTCTGAACGATCTCGAGGGTAAGACGGTGAGCGTCGACCTGCCCAATGGCGGCACGTTTGTGACTGCACTGACAGTTTTCGAGCGGCTCGGGATCAAAGCGAACTTCGTTTATATCGAGCAGCGGATCGCAATGGAAAAATTGAAGAATGGCGACCTCGACGCTGTCATCGTGGTGGGCGGCAAGCCGTACCTGTCTGTCACCACCTTCAACAATGACGGCCGCTTTCATCTCGCTGCGGTGGACTATTCGAAGCCCCTGCAGAGCGATTATCTGCCGGCGACGCTGACCTCGAAGGACTATCCGAACCTGATTCCCGAGGGGGAGACGGTGGACACGATCGCAGTGCCGGCGGTGCTTTCAGCGTACAATTGGCCACCCAACACTGAACGCAGTCGCAAGCTTGCTCTGTTCGTTGACGCCTTCTTCACGAAATTCCCCGCTTTGCAGAACCCGCCCTTTCATCCCAAGTGGAAGGAGGTTTCCCTGCAGGCACCGCTCGCCGGCTGGAATCGCCTACCGCTCGCGCAGCAATGGCTCGACAAACACAGCGTCGAACCGGTAAAGCGAGAACGCTTTGAGGCATTTCTGCAAGAGAACCCCGCCGTCGCTAACGTCCACTCGGAGGCCGACAAGGAAGCACTATTCCGGCAATTTGAGGCCTGGGAGGACGCGCAGGCACAGGCGGGCTCGCAGGAGGACTCCAAGAAGGTTCGAGACCGCGACCATGCCTCCGAATCCGCAACGCAAGCTGCCCCTCCACGCCACCCGCCCCGCCGATCGCACCCTGCAAGGCCGGCACAGTAGCCTGATCGAGCAAGGCGCGGTGACCGAATGCGAGCGCCAGGCCTACCACCGCGACCGTGCCGACCCGGATGTCTGCAACCGTGCAAGCGAGGGAGCCTGGCGGAAGCCGTTCCCCGGCGCCACTCAAGGCATCTCAACTACCGATGATCCGTCCAGCGGCTTTGCGGCGAAACAGCCTGCCTTCAGATAACGGAAGTCCTCCGATCGCGAACTGATGGTCGTCAGCGGGCGCCGTGGCGCCGTGATAACTACCCTCCTTCAAGATACGCCGCACACACTTATGCCCGCCGCGGCGCGCCAGCCGCCCCACCGGAGCTGGATCCAACTGTCGGCAACCCTTGATTTCATGCTTGCCGCGTTGGTCGGCAACGGAGCCGCATGGAGCGTCGAGACGTTGCCCGCTATCAAGTCAACTCGCACCCTTCCGGCGGCTTGTGAAGGTCCGCTGTTGGCACACATGCAGAGAATTAAATTATGCAGATTGCGCTAGCTTAGCTTAACTAGCTACATTCGAGGACAGCACCGCGCAGTTCGTAGCTCTCGACGAGCGGGTTCGATGCTATGGTGGGCGTTTGCGCCAGACGAATCCCGGGAACGCGAAAAAGGTGTTCGAGGAAAATTACGCTTTCAAGCAGTGCGACAGCCGCGCCGGGACAACGATGTGGACCATCGCCAAAACTCATCAAACTTCGGGGAGATCTGCGATCCTCAATCCGTCGGTTCGGATCGAGCCTGTGAGGACAGAATCTCGTGGCCGCAGGGTCGGCGTTAACAGAGCGAATGTCTATCGCCAGCAGTGTGCCGACTGATATACGTTCCGGTCGTCCACCGTCGTCTAAAATCAGGTTTTGTTCGGCGCGGCGGTAGAGTATGCCGACAACAGGTTCGAGTTCTGAGCACCTCCTCCAGGATCGCTATTCGGTCGATCTCGTCACCATTCAGAAACTGCATCCGCAGATCCATGCGGTCAAAGAGATGCCAAGCAGCTACAACCATTAGTTCGCGGGTGGTTGCGACGCCCGCTGCGCCGTAGGTTATGCATTCGATAAGAATCTCGCGATTGCTATAGCCTTGATCAATCAGATGCGAAATAATGTCTTCCCGCTTGGCGATCCTGCGCGATCTTATCGCCGGCATCACGTCGCGTAAGAAGAACCGCATCATCCGATAAAGGGCAAGAATCATCCTTATGAAGGTCGCGAGCCTACCAGTGTTCTGCTGTTCCCTGTTAGAAAAGCTATTCAATCGGTTTGCCAAACCTGTCCTGCCACGGTCACTTAGCCAAACTATCTCGGCGGTCACCGCGACCGACAACTCCAGGCCCAGCGCATCAAGGTGAGCGCGACCGGTCGAGCGCAACTCGTTCATCAATCGCTTGCTATGCTCCACCATGAGTTGACGGTAGCGCGTGGCGACGACCTTGGGAGCAAAGAAGCGCGACGTAGCACTCCGTTGCTTCCGATGGGGTTCTCCCTCTTGAAAGAGGACCGGTGCGCGGCCACGCTTTGCGAAGCGATTTGCAAGCTCCGCCGTAAAGCCGGCTTGACGGAAACCGTCGCTACGAAGAATCTGGCGTGCGAGTTGGATGCCGCCAATCCTGACGGCTTTGTCGGATATTCGTTCAAAAGCAGTTTGGTTGCTCGCATTACTTAGGAACGAAGTCTTTTGATCATCTTGGCGATCTGAGTGGGGCACTGTGGAAGGCGTGAGTTGGCGTAGGGTGTGGCACATGGTGTTTTGCTCTTCGGCGAATGCTCCAGCATTGCCACGGTCGGAATGAGACCTCCTGCGGACAGGCAATAAACGAATGGGATAGAGGGACCGGTCCAACTGGTCTTTTTCGAATCAATAGAGCGCGGAGCACGATTGTGAAAATGCGTAAATATCAGGAGCATCATGAAACGCGTTCATCGTCTGGCATGAGTTTTTCGAGAGCGTGTCGCAATGATTGCACGACAACCAGCCCGCACTGCTGCAGCCTTAAATGGCTGCCTCGAAGGACCGGGCTGTTGTCTCCACTTGGCCCGCGCATAGTCCCGAAGGCTTCCGGCCAGGCCGTCCTTCGTGTCCAAAAGGAAATTTCATTGCCGCGTTTTGGCGCTTTTCTGATAATGTTCATGTGTCAGGAGCATTATGAAAATGCTTCATCGAAAGCCTAGCTGCTGACCTGGACGGGCGCCAATCGGGTATCGCGGGAAAGCCTTCACCTTCGGTCTGATCACTACCTGTGGCAATGCGCCGGCGGTGTCGGGTAGTGTGGCCCGCAAGACTATGGCCCTATTCTAATCATCGGCCGTTCGAATATTGCCAACTCAGGAGTGATACCCCGACGATGACCCGTCGATGCGCTCAGCAATCCCTGTGAACAGCTCCGACAGAAGATCAAAAATCAAAGCGATAATATAAATCGGCGTTGCCAATATCTGTCGCAGGCGGTCCATTGTAGTAATTTCCGGCATGATGGGTTGCGGCCTGATCAACGGGCTTCCGAGGCTGGGTTTCGCCTCTGCTGCGCCGCCAGTTTCATTCTCTGACATAATAACACCTCTGCGCTGCCCGGCTGATGCCGGGCAGTTGCTAGGACGCCCAGCCGTCCAAGAGAGCAATTAAGATGCCGAACACTGTGAGAGTTGCAGCGGCGCTTATGATCAGCCCATAGGGAAGATCGCGAGGGAGGCTCTTGAACGAAGCCCGGCCGCCGGCGATCTGTTTTTTCTCGGAGTTCTGTGGGCGCCTCTGCTCTGACATCTGGTGAACATACTGCGCGCAACACGGTCGCGGATAATGCTCGTTTATCAGGAGCATTATGAAATCCCTTCATCAAGAGAAGCGACCCGATTTCCCGCTAAACGCGGTTGGCGTGACGGCTTCCAGCGCGAGCCGGCACCTTTTTGGCTTTCTTTGCCTTTGCGGCGCTTGCAGACGTGCTCGTCCTGTTCACCGATCCCCGCGTCCGCAAAGGATCGGAGCTCAGATTGACGGCCTCGCGAATGAGTGCTCTTAGCCACAGTGAACCGGGATCATCGTGAACGCGGCTGTGCCACAGCATTGAGAGTTCGATCATCTCCGCGTGATCCTGAGGAAAGTCGATAATCCTGATATGCGCTGAACTGGCGCAGGCCTCGGCATAGCGCCGCGGAACAAGCGCGACCATGTCCGTTGCAGCGGTGACGGCCATTGCGGTCTCCGCGTCATAAACCATCATCGAAGTTGAGGCTCGCTGGGCCGCTCGAGGTGAATCCGCTTCATCGTCCGTCTCTAGGATGACGCGAAACACGAGATCGTTGCGAGCCGGTGGTTCACGCGATTTGTCGGCGGCCCTGGCGAGGCCGATGGCAAGACGGGGCCAGGCGCGGAAAGCGGCATGGTCGAACGGTTGTTTAGCGAGAGGATGATGGGTGCCGATTGCCCACGCTTTCTCATCGTGAAAGAGCACTTCGGATCGGAGGCGGGGCGGAACTTTGTCAAACGCGCCTAACGCGACATCGACCTGCTGCTGGTCGAGTGCCTGAAGGGAGCCACCACATGGCGGGACTACAAGCTCGCGGGGCCCACGCGTTTAATCGCGTCAGAGACTTGGTCGCCGATGGATACGTTGGCAAGGTGCTTTCGTGCACGATGATCGTATCCGGCCCGAGTACGTGATGGCGAGCGGCGCCTTGCCGCCGGGCTTTGCCGCCGTCGAAATCGACGGCGAGCGTTATTGGGACGGTGGCCTTATCTCAAACACCCCGTTGCAATGGGTGCTGGACAGCACTCCGCGTCAGGACACGCTGGCTTTCCAAGTCGATCTATGGAGGCGATGGCATTTGCGCAGCTGACTTTTCGAGAGAGCTTGCGCGACATCGAAGCATGTCTGGATGCGCAACCATCAAAACTCTACGGCATGGAGTTTCGTAATCCGGTCGCGAGGTCCACGTTGGCGGACGCAAACGAGCAACGCGATTGGCGCATGTGGCATGATCTTGCCGCCATTCTGATCCGTCGCGCGCGCGAACTCTATGCCGACGATGACATCGGGCTTGATCACGATAATACGATGTATGCTCTCGACAGTACCACGATCGATTTGTGTCTTTCCCTGTTCCCATGGGCCGATTTTAGAAGCACGAAGGCGGCCATCAAAATGCACAGGTTGCTCGACCTACGTGGCCCAATCCCCAGTTTTATCCGTTTTTCCAACGGCAAAATGGGCGATGCGTTAGCGCTGGATTTGATCACGCCAGAGGCCGGAGCCATCTATGTCATGGATCGCGGCTACGTCGATTTTCGACGACTGCACTGTTCCATGCCGCCCGTCCGTTTTTTGTGACGCGTGCCAAAAGCAATATGAAGTATAGGTGATCGGCGAGCCGGTCGAACAGCTCTTTCTTCTGAGCATCGGTCCACGCTTGCTGATCAACGCGCAATCCACCGCGTCCCTGTGCAGCTTTTCTAAGCGCGTCTGCATGTCTTGCATCGCCGCTCCTCCTGTAGAACAGCGTAGCCCATCGCAGACCTCCGGCACCACCTACCAAGTATGATAGTCTTCTTGCTGGCTACGATCCGGCCGGACGACTGCCGGCTATTGGCCGGCAAGCCGGGACCGCTTGCGCGGTCCCGGCCCTATCGTGGAGCCATCAAGAATTTTGCCCGCGCGGCGCCCTAGGGGGCGCGCGGCGTCTGCGCGATTCTACGTTATCGACACGTGGCATTTTCAACAACGAGCGGAATGGTCCGCACCTGAGACAACGGCGGCGGAAAGCCGCATCGTGACCAGCGCCAATTCAGGCCCGCTCGCGAAGGCGAGGCGTCGATCCTGTCGGATCAGGTCGGTCCTACGGCGGGACCAGATCAGCGTGAACCCGTCGTCGCCACCTTTTCCTGTCACCAGCGAGTTGATCGACGTGGGCGCGGCGTCATTCCTGACACCGAGGCTGGGCCCATGCTCCCCCGGTGTCTTCTGGCCCCGCCCCACCAGGCGCGCTGCGATCCGTAATCATGCAACGTCACTCGCCAGGTCGCACCTTTTTCGGCGTTGACGCGCGAACGCAAGTCTTGATGCGATCGGCGGTGACAGGTCCTTGTGCGTCGACGATGGCGGCAGTCATGGTGGTCTCCATCAGTTCGTTTTGCGGGCGCGTCCCACGCAA
>CAWGJM010000053.1:0-751218 GCA_963822795.1 uncultured Alphaproteobacteria bacterium | reverse complement strand
CGGCTGAGGCGGTAAGCAAAGGAAACGGCTCCAGCGTGGCAAAATCGCTGGCGCCGCTTTTCGTCAGTTCGAAATTACGAGAGCAGCGCCGCAAGCTGCAGCGCGGCCCATGCAACCGAAATTGAGAGCCACAGACTATCGCTATGGTGGATCATGAATCCCGCTCCCCAGCCGGCAGCGGGGCATTACTCCTGTCGGATGCGGCGCGGAAGCGAACGCTAGTTGTAATTGCGGGGTTTCATGGCGTCTAATCTGTGAGGTGCCCCGGTGCGAGTTCGATTTCTTACAGCGATACGGCGAAATTGGCCGGAAACGCCCACGTTCATCACAAAGAGCAACTTAGTAAAGCCCCGAAATCGGGCAAGAAAGTAACGCTTACCGACCTTGCCATCGTCTGCGCTAACTGCCACGCGATGGTTCATGTGGGAGGGGAATGCCGTGAACTCGATACGTTGATACCACTAACCAGATGACCACGGCGCCCAACGAATCATCGCGCCCATTTTCACTTGAAGGCCATGCCAGTGATCCTGACCACCGACCAAGGAGCGCGACGTCTGGATGCGCGCGCCTTGGGATGAGGCGAAGGCGCCGCAGCGGCCGCTACCCGATGATGCGCTGAATATTATCGCGCGCAGTCCGGATAAGGAGGACAGGGCAGCGGCGTAATGCTTAATTAACCTTAAGTCTGGCCCCCCGCCGGGGTCGCTTTATTTCCAGTATTCGCGATCGCCTTCAGAGGAGGACGGCGCGCCAATAGTGCTTCAACTTGTGCACGGGCCTTCCCGATCTGCGAATATGCCGGGTTACAAGGAATGTTCATACGACCAGCGTCTACTTCGTAGCAGATAGCGGATGAAGGTCTCCCGGACCTCGCGCATGTGATGTTCCAGCATCTGCTTCCGCATCTCATCCCGCGCGAAGAGTTCATTCACGCCGGTCACCAAGCCCATCTGCTCGGTGAAGACCGCCGACAGCATGACCATCTCGATATGGGCAAGACCGCATTCCTTGATCGCGATCTTGTCGGCGATGCTGATGACCTTGACGTTCGGGTCCAAGGCTTCCACTAGCCTACGGTCGTAAAGCCGGGCGATGGTCTGCATCACCAATTCCTCGGGGACACCACAGCCCTCGAAAAGCTGACACAGCTCTGATACCAGCCAGTGCTTGTTCTCGACGCTTTCGTCACGCACCGAATTAAGCCGCTGGCGCAGGAGCCACAGGATGTAGAACGCCAGCAGCGGCGATTCCGGCTTCAGCGGGTTGGTGTAGAACAGGTTCGAAATGAACTCGTTTTCGGTCTCGCTGAAGCGGTCGTATTCGCCTTTGATCAGTGCGCGATGGGTCCGGTACTCGTCGGTCGTGACGCTGGGGCCGCCGAACTTGGATTTGATGATGTCGTCAATCTTCAGCTCGGGCGACAGGAAGATCCGCCAGCTTCAACATGCGGCGGATATCGAAATTGCCAAGGCGGCCGATCAGTGCCGATACATAATCGTTCTCGACGAACACCTTGCCCACGGCTTCCGCGAGCATGGCCAGGTCGTTGACCTCGACCTGAAAGCCCTTTTTCGAGAAATAGGCCTTGGCGGCGTTTGGCTCGGCCTTGACCTTGATCTTCAGGAAGTCAACGCGGCGCGAGATGATTTCCTTGGCGTCGGGTACCGGCAGGTAAAAGCTCTTGGCCGAATAGCTCTGCAATGCCCCAGCTTTTGACAGCCGCCAGACCGTGCGGTCGGTGATTGGCACGACGTTGAACACGGGCCCGGCGCCCTCGAAGGAATGCGCCATCTGGTAGACCGCATCCTGCACGTCGGTCGGGAATTGGTCAGTGTTGTCGAACACCAGGCACGGCAGCTTGTTATGGCCCCGTGACGCCCATTCGAGCAGCTTCCTGACCCATTGATCAGGGCTTTTCTCGCGGCGCTCCTCGAGGTGGATGCCGAACTGGTTCTTGAACTCGATCTTGTTGGTCTCGTAGAGGTGCTTGCGGCTGCCCACCATCCAGCGCTGGTATTCCGAGAAGAACATGCCCCGCAGCTCGTCATAGGTCGGCGGGTTGCTGGTGAACACCCTATCCTCCAGCTTCTCCCGGAGCTGAAGGATCACCCAGCTCACGATGCCCTTCGGATCGCCGTGGTAATCCTGCAGGTCAACGCGCGCCACGACGCACTTCTCGCGGGTGACCCGCGGCAGGACCTGTTCAAAGAAGCGATCGATGAAGGTGGATTTGCCGGCGCCCTTGTTGCCGATCAGCAGCACGGTTTCCGAGCGCTTAGATGCAATGGTCTGCTCCAGCTCGGCTTGCAGCGCACCGCCGCCTCCGGTCGAGATCGGGGCGATGTTGTTCAGCACGCGCTGGATGATCTTCTCCAGCTCGAAATCGGCCTTGCGGCTCTCGGTGGTCGACGAAGCAGTCCCGCAACATTTCGCGGTCCTGCTCGTCGGACAGCCGGGAAAAGAATTGCGAGAACAGCAGCGCGGCGTCGCTGGCCAAGGGATCTCGCTTGCGCATCTGGGCATCGGAGGGATGCAGCACGAAATACTGCTGCTCCGCGTCCGTCACGGTCAGGCCTTCAGCCTCGTTGAGGTGCGCGATGTGCCGGCGCTCGATAACCGGCACGGGCCCGAGCAATTCCGCGAACTTGGCGAAATTGGCGACCACAGCGTCGAGGCCTGGGGAACAAGATACCCTTGCCTTGCAGCGGCTTCTTGCCGTCAGTCCGCGAGGCCTTGAAGAACAGCCAGGTATTGCCATCGGTCACGGCGGCGACAGCAACCCCATTCTCCAAGGCATAGATCATGGCCTGCTTGATGCCCTCCATCAGTGGTTTGACCACGGGGCGATTCAGGGCGACGGACATCAACTCGTTCGATTTCGTGTCCGGCGCCAGCTTGCCGACCCTGTTGGCCTCGATGACCATGGCACCGCGCCGTTCGCCGATCGTCAGCAGGTAATCGATGAAACCCGATTTGGTGTAGGGCTCGACCAGGACGGGGTCATGTTTCCAACCCAGGACCTCGAACAGGGTTTCTCGTCAAGCACCTTTAGCCGGGTATCGGCCTCGTTTTGACCAGCTTTCAGGCCTGACCGCAGCTCGGATTTCGAGGGCATTCTCGAGCCGCTCAAACGCTGCGTCGATCGAATAATTCATGATAAGCCCCAGAAGGCATAAGGGCCCCGACCGGACCCGAAGCCAAAGTACCCAGAAAGCGGAATAAAATCGAGGGGCCAGCGGGATATCCTATCCCCACCCAAAGCTCAATCGGAACCTTGCATGAAGCTCGTCCGACCGCGCCCCTACGCCGATCCGGAAGCCGCCGCGCGCAAGCTGATCGAGATCGCCAACACGGTCGAAGCCCGCGCAGGACGCCCCTATCCCATATCGAGAAGATCAACGGGCCGTTCCTGTACAGGTTCGAGGGCGGCCCGCCGGCCGAGTACAGCGCCCGGGCGTGAAGCTGGCCATCGAGCGCGGCAGGCTCTGGCTTGCATGAGACCGGGACCTACGTGAAGTTCACCCCGGCCGGCGCCGAGCTGTTCGCCGAAGAAGCGGTCCCGATGAATTGGTCCCGCCCCTTCGACGATCCGATCGTGCTGCCGGACGGTGGCGAGCTGCGAACACTGCTGGATGCCGGACGCTATGTCGACGCGCTACCTCGCAGCATGCACGAACGCGAGGGAGTGGCAAATGGTGATGGAAGTCCTGCTATGGCAGTTGAAGGCCGTGAGCCGGTGAGATTGGTACACGTCGCTCTACTTGGCCTTGCAGGAGAGCAAAGGATGAGGGGAGCGCGACGCAAGCCCGCCAAGAAATAACGGCCGCGAGCTCGTCATTTTAAGAGATACAGTACACGGAAGTCCGAAGCCAGATGCGCGGCGCGATTGCGGAATATGCCCTAGTACTACTGCGTCATAAGTTCAAACGCACGCGTCGCGCGGTTGAGGCGCGACAGCACGGACATCGTGGCAAGCGTCTAACGAGAGCGTCGATGATGCGTCGGCGCATGGTCGCGATCGAATTCGGGATGTGGCGCTCAGGCCGCAAGGGCGGATCCTCTGGGTCGATAACTCTCGGGAAGGCGAGGCGTCTGGAACGGCGCGGCGGAACGAGGTCCTGAGGGGAATCGTCGCCCGTTCGGCGACCAGAATTCGTAAGCCGCGATGCACATCGTGGCGTGATGATGGAAGCCTCGCCAACCACGTCCCTCGTAGTGACCAAGACCGACCTCCTGCTTGAGCTCCTGATAATCGCGCTCGATGCGCCAGCGCAGCTTGGCAAAATCGACAAGCCGCTGGAAGCTGATCGTCGCCGGCAACGTCGAGTGCAGTATTGGGTCGGCTGGGCTTCTCCCTCGGGCCACTCGACCAGCAGCCACTCCCGCGATAGCTTCTCGGGAAGCAGTTTGTTGTGTCCCGATCCACCGAACGCGCACACGCGCGAAGCGCGAAGACAACTGCTCCGCTGAGCCTTCCCGCCACTTGACCGTGCGCCAGGCCCGCTTCGGCAGACCAATCGCCACTTCCTTGGCCGAGACCAGGTCGGGCTGGTCGCGGCGGCCCGTATTGTTGAGTGGTTTGCCTTTCCGCCGCGGGCCGGTCCCGGATCGCCACATCAACGTATTCGGCAAAATGCCGGCCACATAGAGCACGCCCAGGGCCGTCATGCCTGCGCGCAGCCGTGGTGTAATTGCCATAGGCCGCGTCCATCAATCCGACACCACGCGGCAGACCGAATTTCGCACGCCCAGCGTATCTGCTCCAGTGCGATCTCCGGTTTGGTCTTGAACTTGATCTCGTCGGGCACGCGCACCTTGGCGCGGCGTGCATCGTCCTCGGCCCATGCGTCCGGCAAATACAGCCGATACGCCACCGGCAGGCTGGCCAGCGCGATTGGCAATCGACAGTGTCACCGCGACCTGACAATTCGCCGGCTTGCCGAGCCGCCCGCAATACTGATGCGCGACGCCGACCGAGTGCGACCCCCTTCTTCGCGAAGCCGGTGTCGTCGACGATCCAGGCCTCGATCGGTCCGGAGCGCGTCATCGCGGCAACACCGTCTGGCGCACCTTGGTCAACACAGCATCGTCAGACCAAGCTCCCTGGCCGACAAAATGCAGCAACGACTGATGCTGTGCCGCGGTTCGCCCGGGCGCCGTCATCGCCGCCATCGGCTCCACGCTCTTGCGCTCGCCCGGCATCACCGGGCCCGTGCAATAGTCGCGAAACGGACCCGCCCGATCCGCGTGGCCGATCACGCTCACGAGCTCCTCGACATAACGGGTAAAACGCGATTTAATGTCTTTCGCTTCGTGGAGACCCATCCCAGCCCCCTTGTTTCAGTGGGATTCGCCTCCATAATTGATTCTCAAACACCCGAGACTGCGGCTTTCTGACTTAGTAGTACTAGACCAAGCGAAGCGTGAGCTGGCGTGGAAGGGTTTCGTGCCGCGCGAAAAAACCCGCGAGGCTCGGCGGCACCTCGCGCGCCTCGAGCTCGCAGCGCCGACGGAGCTCCTCAGCGACGTTAACTGAGATGTCGCGCGACCAGCCTTCGCCGGTATTGAAGCTAACGACGCGCACGGGCTCGGAATATTGCCCGTCCAGCAGGTCCTGGATCACGGTTTCTAAGTCGGTCGCCTCGACATCCGTCTCGCACCATGCGCGACCGCGTCGTCCGAAATCGTTCACTACCAGGCAGGTGTCTCGATCGTCGTCTCCTGGCACAATCGAGGGCGTCCAATCTGATCCGGGGCGCGTCAGGCGAACAGCTCGGCGCCGCTAGGGGTGAATTTCACATAGGTCCCGGATTCGTGCCGCACCATCCAACCTTTGTCGACCGCCCCCTGGATACCGGCGCGTGGCACCTCTTTGCGACGTGCCGACTTCTCCCGGAATGTCCGTTGATCGGGGTACACCGGATGTGAGCGGTTGACGGTCAAAACGGCGCTTTTGACCCAAACCCGCCGTCCTGGCGTTCTAAAATCGCCATTCCTGAAAGCGCCCGTGCCACAACCATCTGGGAGACAAGAGATGGCCGATTTGGGTTCCTCCGAGGACTCGACTTGGAGTGTGTTGATCTTGAACGACGACTACACTCCAATGGACTTTGTCGTGGACGCTATCGAAAAGTTCTTCGACATGGATATCGAAAGTGCAAGGCGTCTCATGCTCCGCGTTCATAATGAAGGAATTGCCGAGTGCGGGACTTACTCGGACGAAGAAATAGCTAAGGCAAAGGCGATGCAGGTGGTCGCCTTTGCTCGCGAACATCTGCATCCGCTTCAATGCGTTATCGAGCGCACCACCCGTATCACCCTGTGATTTCGTAATTGCAGGCAAAGCAGTGATACGTGTTAAGTCCCGCAAGAGCTTTGCTCGGCACTGTAGCGATGCGCAGCCTGCGACCATCCTCGATCCAACATCTGGGGCATTGAAAAGCCCCGTCGATATGCGGATCAAAACTCGAAACGCGCTGAGCGGCTAGTTCACTGGCCTTTTTCTTGAGTTCATCGGCAATGGACATCGGTAGCTCGATCTCAGATGTGGAACCAGCCTTCTTCAGGGAGCGCCCTTAGAAATCCTAACCACCGGTTTCGGTGCCGCAAATAGTAGGATAGGTCCGGACATGGTGTGATGTCTGACGCGAGTCCGGAATGCGCGTCAAACCGGACGTCGCCGCATCGCTATGGGGCTGTCCGCTAGGCGATCAGCTCAGCGCCGCTAGGGGTGAACTTCACATAGGTTCCCGATTCCATGCCGCGTCAGCCAGTCTTTGTCGATCGCGCGCTCTCGGCGTAGCCCATCGCCTTAATGCAGGTCGCCAAGATCTCTTGCATCTGCTTTTGCGCGGCCTGCGCGGCGGCCTCGCTAGCGAACTCGAATGAGGCGATCGGCTGATCATCATCCTGGCGAACCAAAAAGCCGTGTCTTTGGCTCATCCAAGCTACATCGTCGACCTTCGGCATAGAGAATCTCCGTTAGGGTTTGCGGTGAGGGTTAGGCGAACAGCGCCGCTCCCGCATCCGTGAACTTCACATAGGTTCCCGATTTCATGCCGCACCATCCAACCTTCGTCGACCGCCCTCTGGATGCCGGCGCGGAACTGCTCTGCCATGCCGCCGGCCTTTAGGAAGGCAGCGTTGACCAGCTCGATGTAGATCCGGCCGTCCTGGGCAGGCTCGGTCGCGTTGGCGATTTCCAGGAGCTTGCGCGCGGCGGCGTCGGGATCAGTGAAGGGGTTCGGTTCGACGAATTTCATGGGCTGCGCTGAGATGAGGAACGTGGATCAGGCTCTCAATGAGCCGGTGGCTGTCGAACGACTTGCCACAGGTGCACCGCATGATGCTGGTCGGCCGCTGCGACGGCAACCGTTCGCCGGCTTCCCACATGGGATATTTCCGCGCCGTCCAGTGGCGCCGCTCAGGCCATTCCTGAAAGTCGGCCTCAGTCCGGTGCGATAGAAACACGCGCCAAGCGGCCTCAAAGGCCGCCCGCGCCTGGTCGAAGGTGGCGGCGGTGCCGGACCTGTATTCCCTTGGATGGCTGCCCGGATGGAAGCCACAGCTCCAGGCCCACGGATCGGTGTCGGCTGGATTGCCGGAGCGGATCGCGATCGTTCCGGCGCGCACGTCACCGTAATAGACGTGCCAGCATTCCTCGCGGGCGTCTTTTGACCGGCGGCGGGTGAGGGCGGGCATGGCCCATTGAAGCGGCAGCCCTTGGCCCACGCAATAGAACCCGGCCTTTGGAACAATTTCGGTTGTGTGAAGTTCGGTGACAGTGCCGGATCATTGCCCAACGGCACCTTCCATGAAGCCCCGGTTCTCAGTTCCCCCGCTGAACCGGGGCTTTCCTTATCCTTCAGGGAAGGTGCATACACGACGAGTTACATGCATATTATTTTCGCTTCCCCCAACTCCTATGGCAGCCATAATGAACGCCTTCCGGCGACGCCCCCTAAAACCCCAACCGGAAGAAACCTCCATTAGGTTGGCGGCCTCGGCATCCCCCCGGTTGCCGGGGTCGTTTTATGCGCGACAGGTTTTGCGATCATTGCCCTGCGGGTGGCCCCGCGAACCTGACCCGGAGCGGCCATTGCGTGGCCCCATGGCTAGCGCCGAATCGGGCCGGGAGGGAAGGGCACGGAACGTTCCCAGCTCGTGTTCACTTTTGAACCGACGGGCGGGCGTCGGCATATTAGGATGGATTTGGAAGTGCAAACCCTGCGGTTAGGACCCGTAAGCACGGAGGTTGTGTCATGCAGCGTCGCCGGATCAAACGCACACTCTCTCTGGAAGAACGTCTCGCCGAGGAAGCTCAGCGGTTGCGAGAGGAAGCCAAAACCCTACCGCCGGGGCCAAGACAGGCAAGCCTGTTAAAGAAAGCACGGGAAGATGAGATGGTGGCTCATATGGCCGAATGGATCACGTCTCCGGGCTTACATCCGCCCAAGTAAAGCAGCTAAGATCGCCTCAGTTGGCGGCTTCTTTTCCGTTCGTGTTCATGTGAACGTCCGCGTCGGGTTTCGACTGGCGTCGTTTTGCATCGCCCATTGAAGCGCCAACCCTTGGCCCACGCAATAGACCACGCGCATACGTGCGAACGGGCCGGGAGGGAAGCCGCTACAGGTTGCGGCGGTGCGGCCCGCGTCTTTCTTCACGGCGTCTTGGGCTGCCCGTCACACCAGTGCCTGATTGCTTCCAATTCGAACCGGTCGCCGTTCGGCTTTTCGATGTATTGCACTTTGACGTGGACCGAACGCCTGATCAGATCGCACGCCTTTTCCAAAGCGCGTTTGTCCGTATCGAATTCGTGCGATCCAAGTGCGGGCGGCTGGACGTTTTCGTCTCGGGTCCACAGCTTCCACATTTGGCGTCCCTCGAATTGTGTTCGTCAATTTCAACCTCTGATCGCTGACATTAGGATTTTTCCCGTACTTCTACGGATTCCATTTTTGGACAGGGGTGTTCTACAAAAGGAACACCGGCGCGATTTGAGCACTTATTTTTTAGGTATCATCCGGCTTTAGGCCGCGGGGTGTCTCAAGCACCATCCCGCGGTCATTTATGCGAGCGCCGGCTCGCGCCAATGCTGGGCGGCCCGTTCGTGCTTCGTCGCCAGTCTGTTGCGGCGCCCCCTGAGGGCAACCGGTGCATAAGTTCGGCATCAGAACAAAGTATGCCAGTCACATCGCGTGTACGCTGCGAGGGAGGCCGACGCGCTACGAAAAGCAAGCGAGGACGGCGAGAGCGAAAATCGCGTCCAAAATCTCCCGAAAACAACTCGAAAAGCACACCGGCACCGAGAACAAGGGCAGCAATTTTGAGCGTAATCATTTTCGCAATCTCCCCTCTAGTAATGGTGAAAGGCTATGGCCCGGCCGGGGAAGGCAAACTAGGCCTCAGAAAAATTACGCCGTCGAGCTCGAAATTCGGTGTCGCGTTAGCAAGCGCCATACCGAGCGTATGTGAACGGGTTCCAATCGCGCTCATTCTTTCCAAAACAGCGCGGGGCTTCGGTCCCGCGCTCACCCCGCTGGGGCAGATCTCACGCCCGCCGCTTTAACTCGGCGGGTTTTTCTTTTGGCTTCGGCGGGTGCGGAAAGCTGCTGTTGTTGTTGAGGCTGGCTTTGAGGCGCCGCTGGTGAAACTGGCCTCTCGAATCTGGCGCACCACTGTTTGAACCTTCTTTGAAGGTCCAGAGGAATGATACTCGTAACCCGCCTCCGGGTTTTCAAGTCGTCCCAGGGCTCGTTGTGAGCAACACCGTAGCGGACTTCAAAACAGACGGCTTTGATTCAGCGCAAAGCTTTGCCTGCCGCGGCGCCGGACTCGCCCGTGCGCTGGCGCCGACCGACCGGCACATGACAGCGGCGAGAAGCCGGACGCATGGGCGCCCGTCCCTAGGTGAGCGCCAAAAGGTTCACGGCCCGAAGCGGCCTAGACGCGCGGTCTGACCCTTCATCACTTTTGCCACGAATCAGTCGCTACGTCCTATTTCAGCCATACCTTCGAGGGCCAGAGGGAATGGTCAGGCCCGGCGGGTGTTTGTACCAGTCACGCGTCGGGCCACTGAACTGGACCTTTGCGAGACCGTCCATGCCGAAGCTGCCGCTTGATCCAGATGTCGCCGATACTGCGCCCTCCGGTGCGTTGTTGACTGTTTACGACGAGGAACACGTTATCACGTATCTGCGCATGCTCGACGCGAACGCGGAGGGTGCGGACTGGCGAGAAGTTACACGAATGGTGCTCCACCTTGATCCGGACCGTGAATCGGATAGGGCTCGGAAGGCGTTCGAAAGCCATTTGTCGCGCGCCAAATGGATGAGCGGACACGGTTATCAGCAACTGCTGCTCGGTGGCGCGTCCGCTTAAGGGATTTCCAGAGCGTCGGCTGAGGGCGGTGTGCTCATGCCGTCATCCTTGGCGGCGTGACCAAAAGGGACAGAGTTCATCGCAGAGACCCGGACGCATGCCGGTATCGTCAGGACGCGATGTTTTAGCTTCGCCCTCTAAAATTGAAGGGGTCGCCTTCGAGATACCGTGACGAATGTCTGCTGCTGGAGGAACAGCGGAAAACGTCTGCTCCTTGCGAGTATTTCGCATATTGACCCGCTACGGACATCGCGGCGATCCATGCTCTTCGGGGTTTGAGAGCACGCGATACCTTTCGAGGCCGGGACACGCGGCGAGAATTCTGGGTATCGTTGGCGCTGCGGTCGCCCTGCAATTCAATGGGATGAGGCGTTCACAGTAATTACTCGCTTCTCCTGGCCTCTCAAGGCTTCCAGAAGTTCTTCGGCCGTGAAGGGCTTGATCAAGACAGCAACACCTTGCGCAGAAATCGAGATCGTGGTCTGCGATCTGGTGTCGCCGGTCATCACAACGGCCGGTACGTTTCGGCCGAGTGCGGCACGCAGGTGCCTGATGGTCTCTACACCATCCGGTGAGCCACGAAGGTTGTAATCACACAGCAGCACATCCGGGCTCAGGTCCTGCTCTCTGATTAGCGTCAAAGCCTCCGTCGCCGTTGCAACAATGGTGGCGTCAACCCCTCTCTTCTTCAACAGTCTCCCAAGCGCCGTGCGCACGGACGCCTCATCCTCGATCGCGAGAACGCTGCCCAGGAGGGCATCGTGGTGAGGATGCACCGGTGGGTTTGTTTCCGGTATCTTGACACCGGATCGACCGCGGGGAACCACAATGAAAAACCGTGTACCCTTCCCGGGGATTGAGCGCACCTCGACCCTGTGATCCAGGATTTCCCCGAGCCGCTTTACGATCGCAAGGCCCAACCCGAAGCCGCCCCGCTCCGCACCGACGGTCCCCTGATAGTACTCATGAAATATGTGCGGGAGTTGGTCTTCGGTGATACCGACGCCACTGTCCCAGACTTCGATGCGAACATTGTCGCCGGTCCGCCGGCACCCAAGCAGAATTCGTCCCCTGTCAGTGTATCGGACCGCATTCGACAACAGGTTGCGGATCATCTCCGCGAGCATGCGCCTGTCGCTGCGGATGATGAGCTCGGAGCGGACGATGCACAGTCGGGGCCCTCCTTCCTGCACAGGCGCGACGAAGTCTCCAGCGAGCGGCTCGAAGATTTCGTTCAGCGAAAACTCGCTCACCGACGGACGCAGGTTTCCTGATTCCAGCCTGTTCACGTCGAGCAGGCTCGATAGGATGCTGGTCATGGTGTCCAGCGACTGCCCGATTCCATCGACAAGTTTGCGTGCCTCGCCGCTTGCGTGGTGCGGCTCAAGCGCTGCTTGCAGGAGTTTCAGGGTCTGCAATGGCTGTCGCAAGTCATGGCTTGCGGCGGCCAGAAAGCTCGATTTGGCGCGATCGGCCATTTCTGCTGTTTTCCATGCGAGCGAAAGCTTCTCATCAAAACGTTTGCGCTCGGTAACATCCGTCGTGAGCCCGTTGATGCGCGTGGGTTTTCCGGCTGAATCGAACTGGACGATCGCAATCTGTTCCAGCCAGACTTCACCACCATCCGGCCGCCGGCAGCGGAATGCGATCGAATGCGAGGGCTGGTCCGGACGAGCACGCTCGAAGAAGGATGACACCCGCTGCTGATCTTCAGTATGGATTTGTTTTAGCCATTCAGTCCCGCTGAGAACCCGTCGAGGGTGGAGACCGAGGATCTCAGTTACATTTTGGCTGAACCGTACTTCGTCGGCAGACACGTCCCAATCGAAAGCCATAACGCTGCCAGCCCGCAGCGCCTCCTGTAATCGGGCTTCCCTCTCCAGAATCGCGCTTTCGTGACGCCTCCGCTCGCTAAACAGGGCCGCAAGAACCAGGGCGCCCAGCGAGATAGCCAGGATGGTAGCTTGGGCCCCCAGCACACGCTGTTCGATCGACAGGTGCAAGTCGCCGAAAACGCCGATTGCGAAGATGGTCGTCCAGACAATCGTGATCGCAACGATGAACGTGGCAACCGCGGTGAACGCGGGACGAAGGCGAGCTGCGATCCAGAGCAGCAAAGGGCAGAGCGCGCCAATCGCCAGCTCCGCGGTCCAGGGCTCACTGGGCAACAAAACCAGCAAGGCGCATACGAGGGATACCACAGCAAGCGCTAAAACGCCTTCCGCGATCTCGCGCCGTGGCGGGAGGTTGCGTATCAACGATGCCAGCCCAATCGCGAGGGGCGCCACCGCAATGGTGCCGAGCGCGTCAGATGAAAACCAGTGAAGCCAGATCACCAGCGGGGACGCGGCCGACCCGTGAAACAGTACAAAGCCTACCGTACCCGCAATGCCGGAGAGGCTCGTTCCAACAACGGTCGCGGCGAATAGTGCCAGCACCCTTCGCAGTTCGTTCAACTCGAATGGGGAGCCACAAAAGCGGTGGATCAGGCCTGCGACGATGACGGCCTCACCCGCGTTCGCGACAGCGGAGAACACGGAGTTCCCGATGTTGCGATCGCCCAGCAAATTGGCTGCGACCGTTGCAGCTGCCACCCCGACGACAACAGTCCACCGAGCCGCAGAACCAAGGGCGATCAAAATCCCTGAAGCTACCCCTGCGGCGGGCCAGAACACGGCAACACCGTCGACCGGCTCCAGCAACGCAAGGCTCAGCCGTGCGGCGATAAAATAGGCCAGTGCCACTCCGACGGTCGAAATAACTTTTGCCCCGCTTGCGAGCGGGTGGCGAGCCAAAACGACCGTCTGTTTTGCGGCAGTGCCCAATGTCGCCTCCGCTCATCTGGGCCAAAATCCCTGACGCACAAAGCTTGTGTCATCGCCGCGACATCGCCGATGCGGCGGCTCTAGCGACTATAGGCTCGGATTTCCGCTCAAACCACTATGTTGCGGTGCATTAGTCTCCTTATGTGGCACGTTCCGGACATTGCACCATGTCCGGAACGAGTTCGGTATGCGCGTCAAACCGGACATCGTCTTGCTGGCGTCATATCACCTGTCTCAGACAGCTTTCATTGGATGACCCGATAGCGCTTGGCGCGCTTGCGGCGTGGGGTGATCTCCGGGTCTGGCTTGCGGTGATTCAGCGCCCTCAATATGGCAATGCGGGCCATCATGACAATGCCGCCCTTCTCGGCGGCAGAGATCAGGCATTCCATTGCAACCTGCCAATGCTGACGCTCCGCATCGGCAGGAGGCAGCGCAAGAATATAAACGCCCGCGTCGCGGAGGGTTCGGAGTTCGCCGCCATCGCCGGTTGGAATCGGATCGTCAAATTGGCGGGACCAGCCTTTTTGGTCACCGCTGGCCCCGCGCAAGGTGCTCATCAGATTTCAAAGAAGGTGCCGCCAGCAACTTGCCGCTGGCGGCTAAAAGTTTGGGGACGGGCATGCAGGCCCGCATAATGCTCGTAGGTCTAGGCGATTGCCTAAAAGGTTCAAGCGGCCTTAGGCAGCCTCAACGCCGGTGCCCCCGACCGTACCGCGCGAGAGCTTCGGTGCTGATCTCGGCGATGCGATGTGCGTTTGCGATGTCCTGATCGGTCAGGCTCGCACGTATCTGCGCCCACGCCGATTCGGAACTGCGCTTTGGCGTCATCGAGGTCGGCGCCGCTGCCCCGTTCATCGCTGCCCTGCGGCCTGCCGTGAAGGCGACAGGACCATGTCCATTGCGCTGTATCGTGCGGCGCTCCACTCGCCTTCCTAATCCTGCCGATGGACATGCCTCGCCAGATCACCACGAAGTCGTCTTCGCAGCGGTGACCGGCGATCACCGTCGGACGGAGGGTGAGGGTTTCCAGATCGTCGGGCATGGCCCATTGAAGCGCCAGCCGTTGGCCCACGCAATAGAACTCGGCAAACGGCTGTGTGGCAGGATCGATCACCACTGCCCTCGACCTTGGCGGCATGAACGGACCCGGATCACGCCCATGAAACGCCCACGAAACGGGTGAACCAACCCGGAACAAGGCGCATCGGGATGACAAGAAATGCAAGCAAAATCAATGCAGGGAGTTTTTCACATCTCATGACCTGCGAGGTCGTCGGGTGTCCGCGGCTTGCTGAAGCGGCTGAGATAGTCGGGGCTGGCGAAGGTCCCCCTGTCGAGCAGCGCCAGGCGCCGCTTGATAAGCGGACTGTCGCTTAGCTCGCCCGCTCTGAGGATGCAGTCGAGGCCTTCGCGGATCATATCCAGCGGCTGGTGGGCTTCGCTGAAGTGCAACCGGATGTCGGGATATTGCTGCCGGAAACGAGGCAGGCCCGGTAACAGGAAATACCGCGCCTGAGTGCCGTGAACGTCAACACGAACCAGCCCCGAAGGCTTGGCGCCGACGAAGGCGCCCTCCGCGTCCTCCATTTCGGCGATCAGACTGACACAGCGCTGGTAATAGGCCTCACCGTCCAGGGTCGGACTGACCTGACGTGTCGTGCGCTGCAGTAGCCGCACCCCCAACCGCGCCTCCAGCCCTTTGACAGCATCCGTGACGGAGGATCGCGGCAGACCAAGGTCGTCCGCAGCTTGGGTGAAACTGCGCCGTTCCACGATGCGGGTGAAGACGCGCATGGCGTCGAAGCGATCCATTGTTCGGTCTTTCGAATTATGATGCCGAAATATGCATAATTATCCGCAGTTGGGGAAGATGCATCTTGCCTTCGTCAGGCCCCGATCACGGTGCCCAAACCCGAGGAGATGGATCATGACCACCAAGACCAACAAAGTAGCGATCGTCACCGGTGCCTCCGGCGGCATCGGCGCCGCCGTCGCCGAGCGCCTGGCCAAGGACGGCTTTACCGTGGTTGTGAACTACGCCGGCAACGTTGCCTCGGCTGCGGCGGCGGTCGCCAGGATAGAGGCGGCCGGCGGCCGAGCTGTCGCCGCCCAAGCCGACATCTCGGATGCTGCTGCTGTGGCGCGCATGTTCCAATCGGCCGAAACTGCCTTCGGCGGCGTCGACGTGCTGGTCAACAATGCCGGCATCATGAACCTGGCGACCATCGCGGATAGCAGTGATGCGCTGTTCGATCGCCACATCGCGGTCAACCTGAAGGGCACCTTCAATACGCTGCGCGAAGCGGCTCGCCGCCTGCGGGATGGCGGTCGGATTGTAAACTTCTCTTCCAGCGTCACCGGCCTGCTGCAGCCGACTTACGGTGTCTATGCCGCCACCAAGGCGGCGGTCGAGGCCATGACCAGCATTCTCGCCAAGGAGCTGCGTGGCAGGAACATCACCGTCAACGCCATCGCGCCCGGCCCGACCGCGACCAAGCTCTTCCTCGACGGCAAGCCGCAGGAGGTGATCGACCGCCTGGCCAAGCTGGCGCCGCTGGAACGTCTTGGCCAGCCACAGGATATCGCCGATGCGGTCGCCTTCCTCGCAGGTCCGGACGGCGCCTGGATCAACGGCCAGACGCTGCGCGCCAACGGCGGGATCATCTGATCCCCCTCGGATCCGGCAACCCCTCCAACCCGATCACACCCACTCAAGGAAACACTACAATGTCCAAGTCCGTCATCCTTGTTACCGGCGCCTCTTCGGGCTTCGGCCTCATGACCGCGAAGTCGTTGGCGCAAGCCGGCCACACAGTCTACGCCTCGATGCGAGAGACCGAAGGCCACAATGCGCCCCAGGTCGCCGCCGTTGCCGCCTGGGCCACTGAACAGAAGGCCGATTTGCGCATCGTCGAGCTGGACGTGCAGTCTGACGCATCGGCCGACGCCAGCATCGCCCACATCGTCGCCGACGCCGGCCGTCTCGACGTCATCGTCCACAACGCCGGCCACATGGTGTTCGGCCCGGCCGAAGCCTTCACGCCGGAGCAATTCATTCAGCAATACGACGTCAACGTGCTCGGGACTCAGCGGGTCAACCGCGCCGCGCTTCCCCACCTGCGTCGTCAGCACAAGGGCCTCTTGGTCTGGGTCGGCTCCTCTTCGACACGCGGTGGCACTCCGCCTTTCCTCGCGCCCTATTTCGCGGCCAAGGCGGCGATGGATGCGCTTGCGGTGTCCTACTCGACCGAGCTTGCCCTCTGGGGTATCGAGACGACGATCATGGTGCCCGGCGCCTTCACCAAGGGCACCAACCATTTCGCTCACTCGGGCAAGCCGTCCGATCAGGCGAGGGTCGCCGAATACGAAGGCGGTCCCTATGCCGGAATTGCCGAGAAGGCCCTGAAAGGCCTCGCGGCTCTGGAGCCTGCCGATGCCGATCCCTCGGAAATCGCCCGCCAGATCGTCCGGGTCGTCGATCTTCCCTTTGGCAAGCGACCGTTCCGGGTCCATGTCGATCCGTCTCAGGACGGCGCGGAGATCGTCAACGGCGTCGCCGATCGCATGCGCCGCGAGATGTACTGCAATATCGGTCTGGAAAATCTGTTGCACCCTGCGGTGGTCGTCTGAGCTCGCCGGCCACCCGTGACAGGAGCACGACCGATCGGACCTCGACGCTTGAGCCTTGGGTCTTCCGCACGGCAAGTAGGCGTGAGGATAAGCATCTGGATCGGAGTCAGGACGATCTTATCCTCAACCTGGGCGCCGGCTGATTGCGACCACCGATTACGATTGATTGCGACCAGCCGTTCCGATTGATCGCGACCACCCATTCCGGGGGATCGCGACCAGGCTGTGGATGGGTGTTACGAACAGCGTTGGGTGATCTGCGAATCGGCAATGCCTCGCCCCCTCAAGAGGGAGCAAGGCATGCCTGGACAGAGATTACCCGTGCGCAAGATACGCGACGTGCTGCGTTTACATGCCGGCGGCATGTCCAAACGGAAGGTTGCGGCCAGCCTATTGATCGGTGCGACGGCGGCAGGCGACTGCGTTTGCCCGCCGAGAGCGACCTTGCAAATTACGCGCCGGATTTCAAAAAAAGGGTGCGCCACAAGCTTGTCGCTGACGGCCAAAAAGTTCGGACCGGGCATTCAGGCCAGCACAATGCTTGTAGGTCTAGCTGAGCGCAAAAAAGATTCAATCGGGCCTCAGTGCAGTCAGTCGCGCGCCAAATGGATGACGGAGCACGGTTATCGGCAACTGCTGCGCGCTGGCGCGTCCGCTTAAGGGGATTTCCAGATCGGCGAGCGGACTTCATGGCGTCTTGGGTTTTGCGATAAGGGCATCGCGCGCCAGAAATATTCGAAGTTCTTCTTAGTCCCAAAAACTAAGCTAGTCGCAGAATCGTCAGACGCTATTTATCGCGAACAACTCGGAAGCCATTCGTATAAAATCTGACATCGTGATCGTATTTGAACCGCGCGGCCGAACGCAAATATCGAGGATCGTTATTGAATGAGCCGCCGCGCAAAACGCGCTCGCGGCATAGAGGCTTTGTCCAGGCCGATCCGTCGGTCGGGGTTCCCCGGTAGTTCTCGTTCCAGCAATCTTCGACCCACTCGGCGGCATTGCCCGCCATATCGAAGATACCGAATGCATTCGGCTGAAACGAGCCGGTGTCGATCGCCTTTCTCAGGGGATCGCTGGTGCAGCCGATACAGTTGGCCCTGTCCTTCTCGACGGTCCGGCCCCACGGATAAGTCGTCGTGGTGCCGGCCCTCGCGGCATACTCCCACTCGCTTTCGGTGGGAAGCCGGTAGGTTTGTCCAGACTTTTGCGACAGCCATGCGGTGTAGCCCTTGGCGTCGTCCCAATCCAGATCCGTGGCCGGACGCCGGGCGCGTCCGAGGCCGCGGTCATCCGGCCTTTGCGTGCAGCCGCCTTCGGCGACACATGCGTCCCATTCCTCGAAGGTGACCTCGCGTCGACCAATGTAGAACGCTTTGCGGATCGACACCTGATGAACGGGAGCCTCGAAATCGAACATCTCGGTCGAGCCCATCTCGAAGACCCCCGCGGGTATCAAGACCATTTCGGGACATTGCGGACAATCGCGGATAGCGGATTGAGGCGGGGCAGCCGCCGGTTCGGAAGCGGCCGGGTTGGCTTCGATCTTGGCTTCGGTCTTGGCTTCGGTCTTGGCTTCGGTCTTGGCTTCGATCTGCCGCAGTCGCGCCCGCGCCGTCGCAGCAAACGGCCCGTCCGGGTAGGAATCCAGATAGGCCTTGAAATCGGCCGCGTTATCGCTGCCCTTGATCGTATCCCAGAACCCTTGTTCGACCGGATCGGCCGCACGAACCAGCGGAACTGGCGTCGCGGCTGGCTTGCGTGTCGAACTGATCACGAGATCTTCCGGCGACGCCGATGACTCCCATGGCATCTGCTGATTGTGCGTCGCCTGCGCGACAGAGGTCCGAACCCGCCGAAAAACTTCTTTGAAGGACAGTCCCGGGACCTTTGCCGACTTGATCAGTTCAACGGCGAACAAGTTCGAGCTACGCGGCGCGTCGCCAACGACATCTCCCGGGGCTACCGGATAGATCACCGTCAAACCCTCTATCGGCGGTTGATTGGCAAGACCGCGGACGCGGCCAGACGCGACTTGCTGCCAGGGATTTTTTCGCGCGGCATCGACAATGACAACACAGCCGGCCGGACGCGAGACGATCAGCGGATCGAGGATAACATCGATGTCGATCCCCTCCATCCGCACGTCGGCTTCGGTGGTGATCTTTGAATCGATCGCCAGCAGGAAGTTGCGATCCTGATACTGAACGGCGTGACCGCCATAATAGACCACCGCGGTCACGCCCCACCCGAGCTTCCTCGTAAACGCGCTGATCGCGGCTTCGATCTCGGTCCGTTTGGCATTCTCGGCGTAGACCACATCGAAACCGCCGTCCCTCAGCACGTCGGCAAATGCACGCCCGTCACCGGGCACCGAATCGACGGGAGACTGCGGATAGGATCCATTGCCGATCACGAGCGCCACCCGGGGGGATGTTTCGGCAGGCGCATTTTGGCCAAAGGCGACGACGGTCGCCGACAGCAACGTCAGGATGGCAACGCCTGCCCGGCGCAAATTCAGCATCGCGGCAACCCGGTCTGCTCGGCAACTGGATCCGGTTCTGTTCCAGACATCGCAAATCTTCTGGATATCGCCGTTCGATTAGTGGACATAGATCGTGATCTTCTTGGACATGACGGGAGGCTGATGCGGAAAGTGCTGGTGATCGCCGAGCAGCAACTGCAATGTGTGAGTTCCCGGCGGCAGCGTCAGCACCGTCTCGGTTTGTCCATTTCCCAAATGAAGATGATTGTAGTCTGAGGGGATCGGCTGATCCAGCGGCACCATATCGGTGTCGATCAGCAGGTGATGGTGCCCGGTGAACTCCTTGACGACACCGGCGGGGGCTACGCCCATCTCCTTCAACCCTATCTTCACCGTGAAGCGCTGGGGGACACGAGCGCCGTCGAGTGGAGAGTGAAAATAGACCACTGCCCCCGGCGCGGACGCGGTGGGTTCCGCCCGCGCCGGCGCAATTGACAACGCCGTCAACGCCAGCGCCACCCCGACCATGAGGATCATCAAAGGTCCGGCCTTCGCAAATGTTTTGCGCGGCGTGGTCATGTCACTTGCTCCTCATCTGCGAAATCTCTTCCTCGCTGGCCTCACCACCTTGACGGTCACCTTGATCCGTTCGGAGATCACGGGCGGATCATGCGGGATGTGGTGATCGTCGGCGAGGATCAGTTGAAGCGTATGCTCACCAGGGGAAAGCGTAATTTTTTTCTCGGTTTGGCCGTTGCCGAAATGAATGTGATTCAAGTCGCTCGGCAGCGGCCGATCCAGCGGTGGGGTTTCGACATCTATCATCAGGTGATGATGGCCGGTATTCGGCTTGACGACGCCCGCCGGCGCTACGCCCATGTTGCGCAGGCCGAACCGGATCGTTGAATTAGGGTAGATGCGCTCGCCGTCGCTCGGGTAGATGAAATATACAGCGGCGTCCGGCGGCGAAGGCCGGCGGCCCCCTGCCGCGGCGACCTGCGGAGCCGTTTCCGGCGCTGCGTCCGCGACATGGATATGAATGACATTCGAGAAGATCGGCGGATCGTGGGGAATATGCTCGTGGTCCCCCAGCAGTAGCTGCAGCGTGTGGTCCCCCGGCGTCAACGTGATTTCCGCCTCGGTTTGGGCGCGGCCGAAATGCACATGGTTCAGGTCGCTCGGGATCTCGCGATCAAACGCGGGAAGCGGGGCATCGATCAGCAGGTGATGATGCCCGCTGTTGGGCTTATAGGTCCCCGCGGGCACGAGCTCCATGCCGGAGAGTCCAAATTTCACGGTTAGCTTGCGACCGACCGTCGCGCCATCCGCCGGCTCGACGAAAAACACACTGGCGCCCGCCGGCGCCGGCGTCCGGGCCTTTTCAACGGTCGCCGCATCGACCCTGACATGGATGACCTCGGACACCACGGGCGGGTCGTGCGGAATGTGAGCTTGATCACCCAACAAGAGCTGCAAGGTGTGCTCACCGGCGGGCAGCGTGAATTCCGCCTCGGTCTGACCGCCACCAAAATCGATGTGGTTGAAATCGATCGGGATCGGCTGATCGAGCGGCGGCAATTCGGAATCGATGAGAAGGTGATAATGACCCGTATTTGGCTTGGCGACGCCGGCAGCAGCGATCTCCATGTTTTCAATTCCGAGGCGGAGCTTGACCTTGGAGGGGATCGTCGCGCCGTCCTTGAGATCGATAAAGAAAATCCTGGCATTCGGAGCCGAAGGCGTCCTCGCCGGAGCGGCTTGTTGCGCGCCAGCATCGAGAGGCGCATCCAGAATTATCGTCGCGAGAATAATTAGGCACGCGCGGCTAAATCGATACATAAAATACATTCGGTAGCTCCCAAAGCACGCTAACATGGGCCTCCAAGGCGAACAAGTTGCGGTGACGACCCGCGATTGGGTCCGAAGTCCTCGAGCTGCTCGTCGCGCGGTCCGGCAAACCCCCTGTCGGACAAATCCTTCGCGGCCGCACAATGAGGGCTTTGCGTTGAAATCAGACCTCAGTTGGAATATTCTGCCAGGGTTATGGATATGAACGTAGCGATCCGATGCTTCGCGCTTAGTTTCATGTTCGCTGTCGGCTTCCTCGCCGAGGCGTGCGCTGCCGAACAGCGTGTCGCGCTCGTGATTGGCAATGGCGCATACCAGTCGGCGCCGGAGCTCAGCAACAGCCGAAATGATGCGGACGATATTTCCGAGCAACTCAAGCGCGTGGGCTTTGCCGTCATCGATGGCCGCGACCTCGACAGGTCGGCGATGCATGCCGCGCTCGGCCGCTTCGCCCAGCGCATCAGGGGCTCCGAGGCGGCCCTGGTCTACTATTCGGGGCATGGGCTGCAGATCAACGGTCAGAACTATCTGGTTCCGGTCGATCTAAAGTACGAAGACGGCACCTTCACGCCCTTCGACCTCGTAAAGTTCGACGACGTCATCGACGCGCTTGGCTATACCGATGGCGTTCGGCTGCTGATACTGGACGCCTGTCGCGACAACCCGTTCGCGAACAGCCTGGCTCAAAACAAGGGAAATCGTGGCATTGGGGCGACGCGCGGTCTGGCCAAGATCGAACGCTCGCAGGGAATGCTGATTGCTTATTCGACCCAGCCCAACAGCGTCGCCGACGACGGCATCGGCCGCAACAGCCCTTTCACCGCCGCACTGGTGCAGGAAATCCAGGTTCCTGGGCTAGAGGTCGCAACGGTATTCCGCCGTGTCGCGATAAACGTGAATCGCGAGACCCAGGGCCGACAGACACCGGAACTGTCGGTGTCGTTGCTCCGGGACTTTTATCTCAATCCTCAGGAAAGTGATATCGATGCCTGGAAAAAGCTGGGCCCTTCGGCAAGCACTACCGACTTGCAGAGCTTTATTTCGAAGTTTCCCACAAGTGTGATGGTTGATGCAGCGCGCGCGCGGTTGGACGCCATCGAGAATGCCAATGAGCGGGAGCGGCTGGTTAGCGAATATGCGGAAAAGGAACGTCACCTGCGGCAGGAACTCGAAACTGCCGAAGCCGGTTATAAAAAGGCGGCTTCGGAGCTCGCGGCGCGCCGTGAACGGGACGAGCGCGAGCTACAGGTTGACGCGAAAGGCGGCGAGTCTCCCGCCGCGCCCACCTCGCCGACGCTTGCGGCCGCCAGTACCGGCGGCGTCCCGGAGCCGGCAGCTCGGGCAGGTGAAAACAACGAGGCCGAGCAACAGGCGAAAGAACAGGCAGCCAAAGCGGAGCGCGAGCGATTGGCATCGCAGGTTGCAGGATTCGAAGCCGACAAGGCGAGGCTGGCCGAAGAACGCCAGGCGCTTGAGCTCGCGATGACAGAAAGGCTCGCCCGCGCGCAGGCGGAACGGGAACGCGCGGAAAAAAGACTTGCCGCGGAAGCCGCGCGCTTGCCGGCCTTTGCGCTCGATCAGCCGCGAACGACAGCGCCGGCGGCGCCGCGGCGCCGTACGACGGCAACCTGTCAGGAGATCACTGCGCGCGCCCAACTCGGCGACCTCTCGGAGGCCGATCGTGATACTCTACAGCATCTGTGCCGCTGATTTCCGCTAGGACCTGGAAGGGACTCCGAAGCGATTTTATTTCAGGATTTTGCAAGATGGAGGCATTGTGGATAAGAATTTTAGGGGAGCCGTGACGTCGCTGGCACGAAGGTTGACCCTCGCGGCATGTGTCATCTGTTGTTTGCTGGCCGGCATCCCGGCGGCGTTCCCGCAGGCCGCACCGGGCACGCAGGCGGCGAGCCCACCAGCCCCGCCGACTCCGGTGCAGTTCGATGACGCGCTGCTCCGCGCAGCGAATGATCTGTTTTCGAAGGCTGTTGTGCTTCCGGGTACCGAAAAGATCGAACTGGTGATCGACCCGCTGATCGACGGCATCAGCGGAGCACAATCGACCGCTACACGGTTGATGCAGGAACGCATCGTGGCGCTGGTCAGCAAGTCATACCCGCGTTTCGAAGTACGTCCCTTCTCGAGCGAAGCATTGTCGCGTGCCCCAGTCGTGCTGATCGGCACCTTTACCGCGATCAACAATGCGGGCGTGGCGGACGGACCGCGCGACGCCTATCGGATTTGCCTCGCGCTCGCCGATCTTCGCAGCAAGAGCATCATTTCCAAAGGCGTCGCCCGCGCCAAGCCGGAGGCGGTCGACGTGACGCCGACGCCGGCATTTGCAGACAACCCCGTCTGGGCCGCCGATCCAGCAACCAGTGTTTACATCAAGGCCTGTCAGGGCACCAAACCGGGCGACCCGATCGATCCGGTCTATGTCGAACGCATCGGCACGTCGTCGCTCATCAGTGATGGTATTCTTGAATACGATGACAGGCACTATCGCGAGGCACTGGCTTTTTACCGAACGGCGCTCAAGATGGCAGGTGGAGATCAGCTGCGTGTCCGCTCCGGCATCTATCTCGCAAACTGGAAACTCAACCGCAGGAACGACGCGACCGACGCATTCGGCAGTCTTGTCGATTACAGCTTGGCCGGAAAAAAATTGTCAGTGCGGTTTCTATTCAAGCCGGGATCAACCCAGTTCATCGATGATCCGCAGATCTCGGGGCCTTACCCGATGTGGCTCAGTCAAATCGCAACCCGGGCGGCGCAACGCAATACCTGCCTTCATGTCGTCGGGCACACCTCGAAGACGGGACCGCCGCAGGTCAATGAGCGACTTTCAATCCTGCGCGCTCAATTCATCAAGGATCTGCTGCAGAGTAGCTTCCCTCGTCTCGCCGACAAGTTGAAAGCGACCGGTGTCGGTTCCACGGAGACACTGATCGGCACAGGAAGGGACGACGCCAGCGATGCAATCGACCGCCGCGTTGATTTCAACGTTTCCGACTGTTGAGACTGGCCGGATATTTCTTATTGGGCACCAACCGGACATGCTGGGCCGGTCTCGCGAAGTCCGTTCATTGGGGTAGACCGGAAGTAGCGGGCTGAGCGTCAAACCGACGCGAATGACCCGCAGCCGACATCGTGAAATCGGTCGGTGGCAAAAAGCTTTTTCGCATGTGAACTGCTTCACGGCCGGATGGCCCATCCTGTGTTAACTGCCAGGAACTACGGAGGCGCATTGGCCGCCTCCCGAGCCGCGCGGACTGGGCTGAAAGATCGCTGTCAATTCACCCCTCGCGCGCCGAGAGACGCGGCGACGTTGCCTCCAGTCACAAACGAAAGAGGCAGGTCATGATCAATTTCAGAAGGTCAATCGCAGGCGGCTTTACCGTCGGTATCCTGGTCATGTGCGTCCTGGCCATGTCCGCGCCGGCCTCAGCTAGGGGTGGAGGTGGCGGCGGTGGCGGAGGTTGGCATGGTTCACGCGGACCGGGTCGTCCTCCGCCTCCCGTTTTTGTGGAAGGCTCCCCAGCTGGCCGCGCAGTCGGAAGCGATTGCTCCATCTCCCGCAGACCAGTCACCGGGGCCTCCGGCAATACGGTTGGCTATCGTCGCGTCCAGGTCTGCAACCTGGATTAGAGCCCGCTTCGAACGGGCCGGCGCTCGTCTCGTTACAGAGAGCGACACGATCGCGCATTTTGCCGCGATTATTCACTTGCGGGTAGCTGTCATGAACTCGTTCTGGCAATTCTTGCGCGATAGGCGCAATCAGCAGGTTCTGAGTTGGCTCGGAGGCGGGCTGGTCGTTGCGGCAACCGGACTATGGGTAGCTTTTGTCTATTTCTTTCCTCCCCCGAAATTTCCCGAGGCGAAAGCTTCACAGCTGGGGCGTGTCAACGTCGAGGCAGACTGTAGTGGCATCGCCATTGGCGGCAACGTGACCGGCGCGACCATCCGGACGGGGGCCATGACCAATTCGGATTGCGCGTCGAAACCGAAATGAGGCGCCACGCTATGAAGCGGCATCTGTGCTTCGTTGCAGCATTGGGCATGTGTTTCTTCGCGTCGATTGCCGCTGCCTGTGCTCTGGTCAAGGCGGATGCCGGTAGCATCGCTATTGGCGGCAGTGTCACTGGCTCGACGGTGATCATCGGTATCCCACAAGAGAAGGTGGATGAACTTGTTCGCGATGCCAAACGCCCGCTGGAAGAGCTGACCACTCAACAGCGAGATAATATTGTCCTACTCAAGGAGAAATTAGACCTCAATGAACGCCAGGTGCGTGCCGCGCTGGGTGTTCTTGGCGAGAATGACATTCCTCCGGAGCGCCTGGCCGCGAAGCTTGTCGAAATCGCAGAGCGCTTCAAGGACCTTCGGACAATGGCGTCGGCTCAGCCCGGCGACGATCCTAAAATCGCTGCCCTGAAAACTGATGCGCAAAAAGCAATCGAAGCCGGCCAACTGGCCGAGGCAGACGCTCTGCTGGCGAATGTAGAGATGGAGGAGCAGCACGGTCTCGACCGCCTCACTGTCAACACGGCCGAAACGTCAGCCCGACGCGGTGACCTTGCACTTACCCGGTTGCGGTATGGCGAAGCTGCAAAGCATTTTGCCAATGCGGCTGCACTGTTTCCGCCAAACAGCGCTCACGAGGATAAGCGGATCAGCTACCTACAAAAAGAGGCGAGCGCCCTCTACCAGCAGGGCGACGAACTCGGCGATAACGGTGCTTTGCTTTCGGCACTTGAGCGATACAACCGGTTGGTTCAGCTGACGCCCCGCGAGCGCGTGCCGCTGCATTGGGCCTCGACCCAAAACGACTTGGGCAATGTGCTTTTGGCCCTTGGGCAGCGAGAAGGTGAGAAGACGCGACTGGAAGCGGCGATCACCGCTTATCTCGAGGCGCTAAAGGAGTGGACTCTGGAACGCGCGCCGCTCGATTGGGCGACGACCCAAAACAATTTGGGCCTCGCGTTTTGGGTCCTCGGAGAACGTGAGAGCGGAACGGGCCGATTGGAAACAGCCGTCACAGCATTTCGCAATGTTCTAATGGAATGGACGCGCGATCGCATGCCAAACGATTGGGCCGTCACCGAGAACAATCTCGGCAGCGCGCTGATGCTGCTCGGCGAGCGCGAAAGCGGGACAGCGCACCTCGAACAGGCGATCGCTGCTTTTCGTGACGCGCTAAAGGAAGATTCTCGCGAGCTTATGCCGCTCGATTGGGCAATGATCCAAAACAACCTGTGCATTGCGCTCCGCACCCTCGGGGAGCGCGAGGGCGGAATTGCCCGGCTGGAAGAGGCCGTTGCCGCCTGTCGCGAGGCGCTGAACGAATGGACGCGTGAACGTGTTCCGCTCCAGTGGGCCGCGGCGCTAACCAACTTGGGGAATGCCCTCATGCGTCTCGGCGAACGGGAGGGCGAAGCGGCGCGTCTGGAGGAGGCCATTGCTGCCTTTCGAGAAGCGCTGAACGAAAGGACTCGCGAGCGGGTTCCGCTCGATTGGGCCAAGACCCAGAATAACCTGGGCGCCGCCCTTCAGATCCTTGGCGCGCGCGAGACCAAGACCACCCGGCTGGAAGAGGCCATCACCGCCTATCGCAATGCCGCTGAGGAAAGAACACGTGAGCGGGTCCCGCTGGACTGGGCCAGGACCCAGAACAACCTTGGCGCCGTGCTCGAGATACTAGGTGAGCGGGAAGGCGGAATAGCGCGACTGGAGGAGGCGGTTGCCGTTTTTCGCGAGGCCCTGGCGGAAAACACTCGCAAGCGCGTGCCGCTCGACTGGGCCAAGACCCAGATCAATTTGGGTAATGCGCTCCGCACGCTCGGAGAGCGTGAGGCAGGAACAGCGCGGCTGGAGGAAGCCGTCGGCGTTTTTCGCGAGGCGTTGTCGGAAAGCACTCGCGAGCGCGTGCCGCTCGACTGGGCCAAGACCCAGACCAGCCTGGGCAACACGCTCCGAGCCTTGGGAGAGCGTGACAGCGGGACGGCGCAGCTGGAGGACGCCGTCGCCGCCATTCGCGAAGCGCTGAAGGAAAATACCCGTGAGCGCGCGCCGTTCGACTGGGCCAGTACACAGACCAGTCTCGGCAATGCGCTTCGAACTATCGGAGCGCGTGAGAGCGGAACGGCTCGGTTGGAGGAGGCGATCGCTGCCTACCGGAGGGCGCTGGAGGAACAACCCCGCGACCGCGCGCCGCTGGACTGGGCTTCTACCGAAACCAGTTTGGGCGCCGCGCTTGTGATCCTCGACGAGCGCGAGAAAGGGACGGCCCGGCTGGAGGAGGCCGTCGTTGCCCTTCATGAGGCGTTGAAGGAAAGGACCCGCGAGGACACACCATTCCTTTGGGCGCAGACCCAAGAAAAACTTGCCCTGGCCTATTTCGCCTTGTTCGATAAAGGTAGCGAGCCAACCCATCGCGACGATGCGCTCAATGCCATTGGCGGAGCTCTCGAAGAATATGGCAAGGCTAAAGCCGTTTTCTACGTTGAGAAAGCCGAGCGCCTCCGCGAGAAAATCCTCGCAGCTCGAGATCGCAAGTGTAAATGCGCGGTCGAGCAAGCTCGCCAATGACCGCTTGTGTGTAGGTTTTCGGCCGCCGGAATGATGGTCTCTCCAGGCACTGCGACGGCCGGCGGCCGAAAAGCGCCAAGGCAGGAAATCGCGGGTTGGGAACGGCGGCGGTGCCGCAACTATGGGGGTTTCGCCGCGGGCGCAGGCGTCGATGTGGCGGAACGAGGCGGCAAGGTACGCAATTTTGCCACGCGGCATGGGCGTGAATTGGGTTGTGAACGGGTCACGGATCGTCTTTGTAACGCAATCTTGCGCTTTTGAGTTTTGCCGAGCAGCAACATTGACGTGACGATGCAAGGGATAACGTTGTCGGCTGGAAGCCAACACAGACATTGGTCGTACTTGCATATGTCGAGCATCAGTTCCGTCATCATGAGGTGTCGATCTTGATCTTTGGCGGAACTGGCGTGGGCTTGTGTTTCGGCTGTTGCCCGCGCACGATCGTCCAGCTTTTCGGATTGGGCTCGGCGACTAGGTTGAAACAGGCGCTGCGTTCGTCCGACTGACCGACCGGATCGAGCACATGCAGCGGCAATGGCGGCTTGCAGCACGGTAGAACACGCCCGACTGACGAGTTGGGCGTGAACAATGGGCTCACGGCCTGGAGCATCGGGACTTGCATGTAGATTAGCGACGAGAGCCAGAATAGCGCGCGAAACTCGAAAGGAAAAAGCGGGCAAATATCATTGCCCGCGATGATGCATGGCGCCGGCAACCAGCGCGGCCATCAATCGTCATGGTCTCCACGAATGAACTCGGCAAGTTGCTTGACCACTTGCTCCTCGATGCCGGCGTAGCCGTGCTCCGAAAAGGCGCCGCATGGGTCGGTCGCAACCGAGTGACCATGTGCGAATGTGCGGCTTTCCTTGTGTCCTGACGGGATGAGCGCGAACAAGGCGGCCGAACCGGCCGGCGGGCTTATCGTGCAGTGATCGTCCTTGTGCCACGCGACGAGCGCCGGCACCGTGATGCGTGATGCATACAGGTTGAAGGTCGGCTGAATGGCTGATTGCAGTTCGGTGACCGGCGACGTCAAGATCACGCCGCTCAGGCCCGACAAGGCAGGCTGGAAGCCGGCCGCCGTCACCGTCGAAACGCTGCCGTTGCTCGTGCCGACCACCCAGACCGGCTTGCCCCATCGATTGAGAGCGGCATTGATGAAGCCTTGCAGTTCCGCCGCATGCGTCGCGCTCAGGCGGTTTGCATCGGTGAGTCCCGCAGGGTGCGCTGGTGCGGTATCCGCCATCATGACGTTGAGGTCATGACGCAAGAAAAGGTCGGCGGACCGGATCAGGAAATTGCCGGTCGAATTGATGACATTGCCGGTCGCGTCGAGGCCGAGCAGGCCGTCGCCGCCAGTCATCAGGATGACGCTCGCGCGCGCTTCGTGCGTCGGGTTGTCGAGACGCACGGGCGGCGTCTTGACGATGAACGTCGTATCGATCGTCACCGCCTCGGCATCGGCAGCACGCGCAGCGGCTGCCGCGCCGCCGACAGCGACCAGGCACACACTGAAGGTCAAAACACATCGCGTGAGTAGTGTCGCCAATTGGCAGGACATTGCTTCGCTCCCTCTTGCACTTCTGAGATGTGCCGATAGAAAAGCACACGTACATGTCGCGCACATGAACGATACGCCCGGGCGCCCCTTCCGGATCGGGTCAATCGCGCCGCTAGAGCCATGTCCATTCTCTCGTCCGCTTCCACGACAGCGGACAAACTTCGGCTGAGATCCATCTGCTGGTCGCCCTTGCTGGTCGTGGGAAGGAGGTGAGATGGGCATTTTCAGGCCAGTTCGGACGATTTTGTACGTGTGCCTATCTGACCAGATACCACGATTTCGTGTGGTTTGCGCCGATCGACGCAGAGCCCACCAACATCTCAAAGCGACTCCGTGTCGTTCGCCTTCTCGGTAAGTCAAACGAGCTTCCCGACTAGGTGTGCGCTGGTCCAGGTCGACTGGCTATCGCCGAAGCCAAGGGATCGAGCCAGGCGCCAAACGCCACCGGCCGTGGCATGCCGGAACCCATCAAGACTGGCGCCGACCAGATACGGGGCGTCGTTGTCGAAAAGCTGCGCAGAATAAAAGCCAAGGAGCGATGGACTCCTATCCGCGCGAAAGGCTGGGCCGTGATGTCGCGTTGGGACGTCGAAAAACCTTCAATAGATGCTTTCCTTTACGTGCCGGACCCTAATAACTAAGATCGAGGGGGAGCCGGCGTCGAAAGGATTCCCCCGTCTCCGTGGACGAAAGCAAGCCATGGCTACCATCGGCACCTTCACTGCCTCCGACAACGGCTTCATCGGGTCGGTCAAGAGCTGAATATCAAGGCAAGGTTCGTCGCCTCTGAGAAGGAGAACGAGAAGCCGCCCGACTATCGTGTCTTTGCCGGCGTCACCGAGTTTGGCGCGGCTTGGAGGAAGACCACTTGCGACAGCGATCGGGAGTATATCTCGGTCAAGCTCGATTATCTGAGCTTTCGGCGCCGATCTATGCCTCGCTGGTCAAGGCTGAGGGCGACGAGAGCTTCACCCTGATCTGCTCTCGCCGCGACGGCGACTGATCCATCTAGATCAAAAGCTCCGCCTCTTCGGGGTTGGGGCTTTTGCCTTTCTCACGCGCTTTGCATCATCAGGTTGTCAGACGTCAGCTTTCTGGCTGACGCCTGTGCGAAATGGATTGCGGCAGTCCGAGTCACCCGGCATAATCTGCCAAGATGAGCCGGCTCGACCCGGAGATCTATCTGCGCGACGTGCTTGCCCGTATCGCCGACCATCCCATCAATCGCATCGGCGACCTGATTCCCTGGAAATGGAAGCCGGCCGGCTGACGATAACCACCCGCTCAGCACCGTCGTCACGATCATGCCGCTTCCTTGATTTGCGTATCAATGAGCAAACTTCTCTCGCTTGAAGGCGCGATTGGCTAGACGCTTACACACCGTCTGGCAATATTGTGCCACCTTTGACGCGTGGACCAGATCGGGGGCGTTCCGGGGGCAGGGACAACAAGCGGCTGTATTTGGATCGCCCGCAGTTTCGAGGTGCGCCAGACGGTGGGCCGCGGTGGCGTGACACTTCACTCGCGGGAAAGCGTGAAGGACTCAATCAATGTCCGTTATGAGGGGTAACCCGGAAAACATTTACTCCGGGCGAGTATTTCGCATTTTGAGCCCAAGCGGACATCGCAGCTCAGGCCACAAGGCGGAGCGACTGTCGCTCGTTCGATGCCCAATGAGCCCAACTCGTTGAGCAACGATTTTGCCAGTCTCGGGTCGAGCGTCTCGCAACCTTCTTCAAACCACCGATAAGCCACGGGAAAGAACTGCGCTCAGAAACATCGGCGCAGGCGCGCCAAGGGGCTGTCGGATCACAGGTTGAACCTTTCTCAGCTAAGCCAGACCTATAGACATGTTCGGGTTTGCAGGCCCGGTCACCGGAAACGCTAGCAGCCAGAAGCTGGCAGTGTCGCCGTCACTACCCAAGCGTTGATTTGAGGCGCTGTCGAACGTTAATCGCGGCGGCCTGATTGTCGATGATTCCGTACTGGTCGCCGCACATCCAGTCTCAGACTTGTTGCGAATGCCGCTTTTTCGGGAGAGCGCTTTGGACGCGCCGAAGGCGTTTGAAACAGCCGTCATCAAAAAAATCGCCTGGCGCATCTTGCCACTGATCTTGGTCGCCTATTGCATCGCTTATGTCGATCGCTCGAACATTGCTGTGGCGGCCTTGACCATGAACAAGGATCTGGGCTTCGGCGCCTTCACCTATGGCTTGGGGGCCGGCATATTCTTCCTTGGCTACTCCATCTTCGAAATCCCAAGTAACCTGATCCTCGAGCGCGTGGGAGCCCGGCGCTGGATCGCCCGCATCATGTTCACTTGGGGGATCCTTTCCGCGGCATGCGCCTTCGTAACCGGGCCGACGAGTTTCATCGTGATCCGCTTCCTGCTGGGCGTTGCGGAGGCCGGATTTTTCCCTGGCGTTGTGCTCTATTTCACCTATTGGTTCCCGGATCGATATCGAGGCCGCATCATAGCAACGTTATTCATCGCTGTGCCTGTTGCGAATGCGTTCTCAAACGTCGTGTCGGGCGCCATTCTCGAAATGAACGGGCGGTTGGGCCTGCGAGGCTGGCAATGGGTGTTTCTTATCGAAGCGGCGCCAGCCGTCATTTTGTCGTTCGTCGTGCTCCGGACCATGATCGACCGACCCTCTCTCGCAAACTGGCTCGAACCCCATGAGCTCCAATGGCTCGAAAAGGAGCTCAACGAGGAGCGGGCCAAAGCCGAAGGACGGGGACGACTGACCTTGGGCAAGGCGTTGACGAACTCGCGGGTCATCGCGCTATCGATCATCTGGATGCTAACTGTTACGGCGGGCTATGGGACAACTTTCTTCCTGCCGCAAATCGTCAAAGGTCTCGGCTTGTCCAATTTGATGACCGGCGTCGCTTCGGCGATCCCCTATCTCGTCGGCATGATCGCACTTTTGATTTGGGGCTGGTCGACCGATCGGAGCGGCGAGCGTCGTTGGCACTTTATCGTTGCTTCGGTCATCGGCAGTGTCGGATTTGCGGCTGCAGGATTGCTCGGAAGCTCTTTCTGGTCGCTTGCGGCGATGTCGCTCGCTCTGGTGGGGCTCTATGGCGCGCGTCCCACGTTTTGGCCACTTCCGTCAATGTTCCTGAGCGGAACGGCCGCTGCAGGCGGCATCGCGCTGATCAATTCGATTGGAAACGTTGGCGGCTATCTTGGACCGTTTATCGTGGGCTGGATCAAGGATTCGACCAACAGCTTCGAAATAGCACTCTATTTTCTCGCTACCTGCTCACTGGCCTCGGGCGCCGTTGCCTTCTTTGCCAGGAGGGCCTGCGATGCACCGACCGCCGCTGGGAATCGTGTGAGCACATTGTCGCTCAGTTAAGCCCGACCGACTGACCCATCACTGCGACATCATCGAGACCGGCAACGACAGCTGGAGACTTAAAAGCCGAGACGATGAACAGGCAATCCGCGCTCGCGTCGTCTCCGCAACCCCGACCAGCTCCGACGACGCGAGCGCTACCGCCAAGACTCGCTGCCATACGGGTGCGCAACCGCGTTTTGCGTAACGGCGGCTGCGAAGCGTAGATAGGAAGGTTGTAGGCCGGAATGAAGTGAACGGGAAAATAGGCTCGAAATCGATCGTGATCGGAGTACCCGACCCTGTCCCTCAAAGGGGAAGGCGGAATCAAAGACCGCGTCTTCGCGAGCGGCCTGAGGTGCTCCCGGGGTTCGTACCGCCAGCATGCGACCAAAGGCGTTGACGTGAACAAGGGGGATCCATCCGGTTCAAACGAAAGTTTGTGGGGCCCGACAAGCCGCCAAGGTGAGGAAGGCCTGACGACCGAATGGAAGTCATACTGACTGATAGTACTCGGAGGACGGGAGAGCCGGCCACATGGGGAAGCGGTCAGCGGCAGGTGAATTGATCTTGGGCAACAGAAGTAGCGAGCTGTCGGCGAGCCTGCGCACCTCTACGAAGCGTGGGTGCGGGCGTTCCAGTATTAAAAATCCTCAGCGACGTCGCCCGGCACTGTCCGGTGCGATGGCCCGGTCCAGATCGTCTCGCAACCACAGCTGATGGCTCCCTTCTTTGATCCGCGGTCGAGGATATTCGGTGCCGACGCGCTTTAAAAAAGCTTCAACGGTCGGCGCTCCGCAATATCCGGCTGCTATTGCAGCTGGCATACGGCGCGGCCAAGAACCCGCTGGAATTATAGCAGAACGCGGCATCGCGAAGGGTCGAAAAAAGTGAGCTGACGAAAAGTGGGCCTCGAACCCACTCGTCTGGTGACGATGCATGATGCTGATCACCAGCAACGCTTGGAACGACGACATCAGGCAAATCGTAGAAAAAGATAGCGCGGCGTCCTAAAGGGATGCATGTTCCACTCGCACAGGATCGCCGTCGGCACCTCCAAGCTGCCCTAGGCCTCGGTCGAGCTTTGAATCGCCGTCTATCGGGATACCCGCGCTGCGACGGGTTACAAAGCAGGGGCATCTTCTGGTGCAGTGATCACACGAGGAATCTCTCACGGTTGGGGCGATGAGACTCGAACCTGCAACCAGCTGTTATGAGCCTGAGGATAAAGGCCAGCTCGGTTGATTTTAGCGCATTTTCGTCCGGGTTCGATCGCGCTCGTGGTGTTCCGTTGAGGTCGTTTCTGGTACGAAACTGGTGCGGTAAACTTGGAGAGTCTTTAAGGACCAACCTAGATCACCTTGGATTTCCTGGTGCAAAAACTATAGTAAGCTGCATGGGAACCAATGCGAACGTTGAACTCGACGCCGGCACTAAGACGTTCGCCTCGGGCCTCCTGCCGGATTTGATAGCTGCGCTGCGTCGCAGCCGCAAGGGCGACCTCGTGGCCGTGATCAGCTGTGATCCAAGTATCGGCCCGGAGCTCGAGGCATGGTGTCGCTTCACCCACAACAGTCTCGTCGACATGGCAGTCGAAGAAGGTCGTGCCCGCTGGGTGCTCCGCTGCGGAGAGGCTCCTGAGAATGTCGCAGAAGATCGGCCTGTCGGCTCTCGCCTGTGGCTTTACACCAACTTCGACTGCAATCTGAGCTGTGACTATTGTTGCGTGCGTTCGTCACCCAAGGCACCTCGGCGGGCTCTTGGCATCGAACGGGTGCGACGGATCGCTGTCGAGGCGGCGGAGCTCGGTTTAAGTGAAATTTTTGTGACCGGCGGTGAGCCATTTATGCTGCCGAATATTGGCGAGATCCTTGCCGCGTGCGCTGTGGCGGCGCCGATCACGGTCCTCACCAACGGCATGCTGTTTGCCGGAAGTCGGCTCGGAGTACTGCGCTCGTTGCAGCGCGAGCGCGTAACGTTGCAGATTAGCCTCGACAGTCCGACGCCGGAGCGCCACGACAGCCATCGTGGAAAGGGGACATGGGCGCGCGCGTGGAAGGGAATCGAGCGGGCCTGCGCCGAAGGATTCCGGGTGCGATTGGCAGCGACCGTGTCAACCGACGCGGAGGCCGAGGAATTCCGGCGCTTTCTTGACGCCCATCACGTTAGCGAGGAGAATCGGGTGATCAGGCGAATTGCTCTCCGAGGCTCCGCCACACAAGGCATCGCTTTGGCAAGGGCGGACTTGGTTCCCGAGGTGACGATTACGGCGGAAGGCGTGTTTTGGCATCCGGTCGGAGCCGAGGATAACGACCTACTGGTCAGCCGCGAAATCTTTCCACTTGCCGAATCCTTCGCAGCCGTGCGCCGCGCCTTCGACCGCGAGTATGAACATCAGCGCCGGTTGGCAATGATTTTCAACTGCGCCTGATAAATGGTGGAGAGTGCGCCTAGGGCCGCAGGCATTAGCTTGTAGCCGCTAAGCCGAAGGCCGCGCTAGAAAACCTTGTTGCGCCGACGCTTCCCGCAACTCGGCATACGCTTCAAGCTGCGGGGTCAGCCATTGGCGCAGCCCTTCCGCCTCGAGCACGGCACGATGCATCGGGTTGTCGTAGCTCATCTCGAATAGGGCCTTGGCAAACTGCCGCTCCAACGCGGGGTCCAGATCGGACCGAGCAGTGAACATGCAGTGATTATAGGGCCGCGAGGTCCAGATTTCAGTTAGCGCACCTTCCGGGACCAGATGCTGGGCACGCAAGGCCTTCCAGAACGGGCTGCCGATTGCGCCGGCATCGGCGCGGCCGTCGAGGACCGCGCGAACGACATCGGACTCGCTTGTACCCGTGTCACCATGCTTGCCGAGGTCGGTATTGAAACGCAGCGTTTTGTAGTCTTTCGCCTCAACCAGTCCCTCGCGCTGCAGAAAATAAACCGGGAGGATTGCCGCATGGCCGCTGTCGCGGCTGCCGAGGGCCAGGGTGCGGTCTTTGAGATCGGTGAGCCTAGCGATCGGCCCACCGGTTACCGCGACGATCTTGGTAGTCCAGCCCACATCAGTATCGCGCATCGCGATAGGTCGGCAACGGTGGTCGCTCCAGGCATCGGCCTGGACATAGGCGAGGTTCGTATTCCATCCGATGTCGATGCGCGGCAGTGTTTCGCCGGGCTGGGCCAGGAGGGCGGCGACCTGCGCCTCGTAGCTCTGAAATAGCACAACCTCAACGGGTAGGCGGGCTTCCTCGTGAAAGTATCGCCGCATACCCTCCCAGATACTGACTACCTTGGGATCATATGCGACGGCACCTACCCAGATCGTCCTGCTCATGATTGCTTCTCGCTATCAAGCCTAAGATTCAAACGCGATCGGTCGCGATTCCCAAGCGCTGCCACGCGGCGCAGCGCTCAGAACAGCGGTATTCCCAAAATAGCCTTGCCGATGAACTCGCGCAGAACATCGCCAGTCGGCGCCATGACGGCGCCCGCATGGGCATCGCGGAACAGTCGTTCGATGGCCATGTGCTTGGAAAACGCCGCGCCTCCGCACACCCGCATTGCCGCCGAGGTGACGGCGATAGCAACATCACCGGCCGACGCCTTGCTCTCGAGCACGCGCAGCATCGTGGTATCTCGGAAGCGCTCAAGGTGATCGACCAGATCGTCGACGCGCGCCGCAAGCCCATCAGTGTCGATCTGCATCGTCGCAAGCTGCGCGCGGAGCGTCGGCAGGCTCTCTCCGAGAGTCTGGCCCAAATGCTCGAAGCGAGCGTTCTTGAGATGAGCCACGCTCCCCGCCACCGCCGCTCGGCAAAGGCCGAGCGCGACCGCCGATGTGCCGAGGTTGAACAGTGGCAGCACGATCTCAAGCATCGCCTTGAAGCCGGCGCCATCGTCTGTCAGCTGGAGACCGGGCTCGACCTCGCAATCCTCGAGCATCATCGGCGCGGATGCGTTGGCGCGCATCCCGAGCCCGTCCCATGGGCCGGCGACCGACAGTCCGGGCGTACCGCTGGCGACAAGGTAAATGGTTGAGTCGGTTGGGCTCTTCCCTTCGGGCGCGAGGGCCGAGACAACATAGCTTTGCGCGTGACCGGCGCTCGTGACCCACGATTTCTTGGCCGTGATGCGCACATTGGCGCCGTTGCGATTCGCGCGCGACACAGGCGCCCAGAAATGGCTGCGAGATCCGGCTTCGCTGAACGCCAGCGTGGTCAGGTGTCGGCCGGCCGAAATGTCTTTGAGCGTCTGCGCGACCGTGGCACCAGGACGGGCCGCCGCGATCGTCGCGGTGGCGCTCATGTGCATCAAGTAAACCATCGCGGCGGACGCGTCCGCTTCTGCCAGCGTCGCGATGACGGCGGCGAGGGTCCTCGGTCCCAGGGCCGAGCCGCCCACGTCGGTGGGCAGCATGATCCCCAACAATCCGGCCGAACCGAGCGCCGCGACGGCCTCGGACGAAAATCGAGCATCCTTATCGTTTTGCCTAGCCGTCGGCGCGAGGATGCGATCGGCGATCTCCTTGGCATTCGAAACTGCGGTCTCGTGATTCATGATGGTCCTCGACACCAAGCGCTGCAGCGGTCGGATATCATGCTACGCGATCAGCGCTATCGGATCAACACGAAGCCTCAAGTATCGCAAGCTTTCGCCGTACCGGAAGCCGGCGATATCCGTGGCCATTACGAAATTCAAAGCCACCATGTTACATCACACGAAGGTTATTTTTGATGACGTCGGCGACATCTTGCCCTCTTCCGGCTGCGACCCGCAAAGCCGCCGCCGGCGGACGGCGCTTGCCCGCTGTCGAGGAGAACGCTACCAATGAGCGGCCATGGCGTAACAAGGTTTGTCGGGTGATGGCGGTCAATGATGGCGGGGTCCCGCCCATCCTGGCGCAAACGCAGCGGTCCGCGTTTACGCCGGAAAATTTGCGCGAAACCCGCAGACAAAAGCGGATTGCCGCCTCGAGCATCCCGGAAATCTGCGTCCTCGACCCTGACGGCGACATTGTGCGCAGCCTGCTCGCCCGCGGTGAGGCCCGGCTTGAATCGGGATGGGCCTGCTATCATACGCAGCCCTACTGTTTCAGCCGCGGCGGGATTGATTTCGGAATCGTTGGCTGCGCGGTCGGCGCCTCGTTCGCGGTCCTAATCGCCGAGGAAATGTTCGCATCAAGCTGCAAACTCTTGATCAGCGTCACCTCCTCCAGACAGATCGTGCCGATACGTCCGCCCCTTTATTTCATCATCATCATCATCGATCGCGCGCTGCGCGACGAAGGCGGCTATCATTCGATGCCGGCATCCGACTACTGGCATGCTGACGCCGGATTGACGTTGGCGCTCAACGGCGCATTCGAAAAATTTCTCGTGCCGGTCCTCGCGGGCGCGACCTGGACAACCGAGGCGCCGTTCCGTGAACCCAACCGGCGATCGACGCAATGGTCGAAAGGAACCTGATGGCAGTCGAAATGCAGGTCGCCGCGCTTTATGCGTTCGCACAAGTCGGGCAAAAGCCCGTCCTGTTTTTTGCCAATGTGACAAATCAAATGGGGCGCGTCGACGGCGATTCTGAGAAGGGCGAAGCGGACGGTAGTCATGACGCGCTGCAGTTGATCGCGATCGCCGCTGATCGCCTGCGGTCCCGGCTGCTGCCGTGAGCGTCGCGGCGATCGGGATCATTTGCAAGGCGCCCCAGCCGGGCCGCTCAAAGACGCGGCTTGCCACGGCCATTGGCGCCGTTGCCGCATCGGAGCTATCCGGCTGCTTTCTGCGCGATGTTGCCGGAGCAATCGAGGCGGTGCCGGGGACGCTCGGCAAGCGCGGCTATGGCGTCTATGCTCCGGAGGGTACCGAACACATCATGCGGCAGCTGCTTCCTGCAGGGTTCGGATTGTTACTTCAAATCGGCGATGATCTCGGGCACGTGCTGCTTGGCGCGGCGCGCGCTCTCCTGCTTGCCGGACATGACTGTGTCCTGCTCGTCAATGGCGACAGCCCGACCCTGCCACCCCGTTTGCTGGTACAGGCCATTGAAACCCTGCGCGAGCCTGGCGATCGGATGGTGCTTGGGCCAGCAAGCGACGGCGGTTACTACCTCATCGGCTTGAAACACCCGCATCGGCAGCTGTTCGCTCAGATCGAGTGGGGAACGGAGACCGTAGCTCGCCGCACATGCGAGCGCGCTGCCGAAATCGGGCTCGCCACGACGCTGCTTCCGGAGTGGTACGATGTCGATGACCTTGAAACGCTGCGTTGGCTGCAGCACGAATTGGCCGGCCATTCCACGCGCTTTGTTGGCGGTGGCTTTGCCGCCGCGACCCGGGCCTTTCTCAAGGCCGCGCCGCAGATAAACCCATGAAGCCAATGCCGGGGGCTATTGCGAGTCAATTCGGTCGACTGGCGCGCTCCGCCAACAACGCGCCTCCGCTTCATGTGTTGGCCGGTATCGGTGCTGTGTTGGCCGCTCTGACAGTGGTGACGCCCTTTGCCTTCGAGGCTTTCGGTGACAATGCGTTCATCGCTCTGAGCATCGCCGCAGGTCTGCTGACGATTGTAGCTACTCGCCTGATCGAGCGCGTACGACCCGATCGCGCGCTCTGGCTCATTTTCGGCCTTGGGATTATGCTGAGAGCCTATGTGCTGCTATTCGATCCGCTTCTGTCCAGTGACATCTATCGCTATGTCTGGGATGGCCGGGTTCAGTCTGCCGGCATCAACCCCTACCGCTATCTCCCGACTGATGAGGCGCTGGCATTTCTGCGCGATGGGACCATCTTTCCCCACATCAATCGGGCCGCTACTGCCGTCACCATCTATCCTCCGGTGGCACAATTTTTCTTCCTCATTGTCACGCGGATCGGTGAAACCGTGACTATGATGCGTCTCGCGCTGCTGGGGTGCGAGGCCGTCACCGTTACGCTGATCATCCTTCTGCTACGACGTATGAACCGCCCGGTGACGCGCGTGATCGCCTATCTCTGGCATCCGTTACCCCTGTGGGAGATTGCCAATAGCGGCCATGTCGATGCGCTGATGGTTGCGCTGATGCTGCTGGGCCTATGGATTGCGTTGACCGGCCATGCTCTGCGCGGAACGGTCTTGGTCGCGTTTTCGGTGCTGGTCAAACCCTATACGGCCCCGGTGCTGGCCGGGATCTGGCGCCCCTGGGACCTTAAGATGCCGCTCGTAGTGATCGCCGCGGTCGCGCTTTGTTATCTTCCCTATTTATCCGTCGGTTGGGGCGTCCTCGGATTCCTGACCAAGGGCTATCTGACGGAAGAGGGGATCAGCGCCGGCAACGATCTCTGGCTGTTGTCGCTCTGGCGGCTTGTGTTTGGCGAGCATCAAGGTGATGTTGTCGCCTACGTCGCAACGGCCGCGCTGGTCCTGTTGTTCACGGGGCTCTCTGTCGCCCGCAGTCCGGATCGCACCATCGCCTCCCGTCTCGCCGACATCAACATGCTGTTACTCGTCACCCTGCTGTTGTTGTCGCCCAACTATCCTTGGTACTTTCTCGTCGTCACGCCGTTTGCCGCCCTGTGTGGCTCCGCACCAACATGGGTCGTTTCGATCGGAGCGCTCTTGCTGTCGGAACAACTCGACTGGGATTTCTACATTCCCAGAATGGTAACAAAATCGGTTCTGTTCGGAAGCCTTTTTCTGGCTTGGGCGTTGGTGGCCTGGAGAAACCACATGCAGCGGACCGCAGACGCGGGGTCATCGCAATGAGCCTTTCCGGCGAAGCGCCAGGCTCTCACGCGCCCTTCGATCCGCGCCGCTATCACGATTCGGTTATGGGCGAGCGCACCAAGGTCGCCCAGCGACCTCCGGTCTGCCTTTATCTCGAAGTGACCAACCGCTGCAACCTGCTGTGCACCACCTGTCCTCGCACCTACGAGGAGCTCGAGCCGCCGGCGGACATGAGCTGGGATCTGTTCGCGTCGATTGTCGACCAGGTTCCCGATCTCGCGCGGGCGGTTCTGCACGGCGTCGGCGAGCCGATGCTGGTCGCCAACCTGCCCCGGATGGTCAGATATCTGAAGGACCGCAACGTTTACGTTCTCTTCAATACCAATGGAACGGTCCTGAGTGAACGCAACGGCCGTGCGCTGATCGACGCTGGGCTTGATGAACTGCGTGTGTCGCTCGACGCGTCAAACCGCGAAAGTTTCAAGGCGATCCGTGGCAAGGATTATTTCGGCCGCATTATCAGCAACGTGCGAGCGTTTCGCGAACTGCAAGAGCGGGAGGGATACACCAGACCGCTGGTTTCGGTTTGGCTCACTGGCCTGAGCGAGACGGTCGGGCAACTCCCGGCATTCGTGAAAGTTGCAGCGGAGATCGGTGTCAAGGAGGTCTATCTGCAACGGCTGGTGTTTTTCGCTGAATTGGCGATTGGCAAGGCTCGGCCGGATCAGGCCCTGTTCGAGCGCCTGACGCAGCAAGAAGCGGCGTATCTAAGACAGGCCGAGGATCTGGCGCGTTCCCTTGGCCTGACCTTCAGCGCGTCGGGTGCAGCGACCGAGCCGGGGTTAAGTCTGAAGGGCAGTGGTGACGGTTCGCCGTGGTCGCTCTGCCGGCGGCCGTGGTCGTTGATGTATTTCACGGCCAATGGTCGCGCTCTACCGTGCTGTATCGCGCCGTTTTCGCAGCATGACTACGACAATTACACGCTTGGCCATGCAGGACAGCAATCCGTGCAGGACATCTGGAACGGGCAGGCGTATCGGGACTTTCGCACGGCGCTCCTTTCAGATAAGCCACCTAAGAGCTGCGCCAATTGCGGCCTGCGCTGGAGCCTGTGAACGAGGTGAGCCACGAGATCGACGGGAAGCGGCCAGCATCGCGCCGCCTGCCCGTCGTTTCGGCGATCATTCCGTGTCTCGATGAGGAGACAGCGATTGGCCAAGTCGTTACCTCGGTGCTAGCCCAGAATGTGAGCGAAGTCGTCGTTGTCGACGGGGCCTCGCGGGATCGCACGGCGGAGCGGGCAGAGGCCGCCGGCGCTCGCGTGATCGTCGAACCGCGACGCGGCTACGGTCGCGCCATCCAGGCAGGGATCGCCGCTGTGCGCGATGACGCCGATATTCTGATCTTTCTCGACGGCGACGGCAGCGATCCTGCGGAATTCATCCCTGATCTGGTGTCGCCGATCGTCGCTGATCAGGCTGCCTTCGTTCTGGGCTCGCGCGTTCGCGGCTCCCGCGAGCCTGGCAGCCTAGCGCCACAGCAGGTCGTCGCGGCCCATGTCGGCAGGTTGCTCCTGCGGCTCGTCTATGGCGCAAGCTTCACCGACCTGTCGCCGTTTCGCGCCATCCGGCGGGACGAACTCAGGCGTCTCGGCATGAAGGAGGAGACCTATGGCTGGAATCTGGAAATGCTGATGCGGGTCGCGGCCGCCCGTCTGCCGGCGCTCGAGATCGCCGTCGGGCAGCGGCGTCGGATCGGCGGGGTATCGAAGGTCTCTGGTAATCTCATCGCTGGCGTCAAGGCGGCTTGGTCCATTGCGGGGACGTTTGTTCGCCTCGCGCTTGAGCTGCGATACCAGAGACAGTAGTTGCTGGGGTGCTCGACCTCCGCTCGGGCATCAGCGACTGTCGGTACGATCCCCGCAAGCAACGATATCCCGGGGAGATTTTCGACCCGCTTGCTCCGCTGGAGAGAATACCGCCAGGTATCCGCCGCCGCCTGCGAGCTGATAGGTGGCGATCTCGCGATAGCCAACGGCGGTCACTTCGCAACGCAAGAGCTCGATGGGCGTACCGTGCTCCGAAGTCGGTCGCTCGAGGTCGACGATTCCGACCCGTGCGCCCGGCTTCAAGGCGGGTGCGAGATTGTAGAGGAAGGCGTAGGGCTGGGCTATCTCGTGATACATGTGCACGAGGATGGCGGCATCCAGCGAGGACCCGGGCAGGCGCGGGTCGTGTGCTTCGCCCAGCGCGAATGTGACGTTGGTCAGCCTCAGGCGTTCCGTTCGCCTGGCGAGCTCGATGAGGTATTCCCGCGTGACATCCTCGGCGACGACGGAGCCGGTGGGGCCGACGAGACGCGAGAGACGGACCGTGTGATAGCCGCTGCCTGCACCAATGTCGCCGACCGTCATGCCCGGCTTCAGTTCAAGAAGGCGGGCAATCTCACCGGCCTCATTCAGGGAGTCGCGGTGCTCCTCGCCGGAGCGGCTTGGGCTGACAATCGGCGCAACCGGGCGCCGAGGTGAGGGAAACTCCGTTGCAGCAACTCCTGGCGGCGCCAGATAACCGATTTCAGCGGCGCATGCGCAAGTTGCGCCCAGCGCCGCAACAAGCATCGTTGCGCTGGTCAGTGCCGTCATCTGCCTGCCAAACATTCTTTGTCCAGCGTTCATCACTTACACAAAGGGAAGGCGACTAGCCCGCGATGTTGAAGAACCAGCCGATAAGACCCTTCCCATCGCGCACAGCGGGGACATTGCGGCGCAACCAAGCATCAAAGCCGAGACTGCGGCCGGCGCCGTCGAGCGCAAACAGGAACATCAGCATCGCCAGGAACATGTATGTCCAGGGCCACTCGGACGGATTACCATAGAGGCCGAGCCAGAGTTGCAGCACATAGGCGACGGCCAGTGCGCCTACCAATCGCACCGCAAGCCCAAGCATCATCGATGCAGCGAACGCCAGCTCGGCAAGAAATACAATGGGTCCAAAGATGCTCATGTTAGGCAACACGACGTCCTTCAAGAAGGTGCGGTGAAACACGAAAGCCGCGTTGGTCGATTCCTGTTCGGTCCAGTATTGCAGACCGTCGGAGACGGGTAGCGGCAATTTCCACAACATGCCCTGGAACCACATGCAGCCGATCAGGACCCGGACCAGCCAGATTCCAAGATGTCGGCCGCTACGTTGCTCTGAATCTTCCTGCCAATTCCGGAAGGCCACGGCAATGCTGGCGAGCAGCAGTGCCCAGAACAGCGCCAGGATCAGATAGCGCCAGTTCCCCTGATGGAGATAATCACTCGTCGTCGCGGTCAGGAAATGCCAGACGTCGGTGAAAGGATTGGTGGGCATGTGCGCGTGCTCCAGAGAATTGAATAGCTACTCAACGTATCGGTTAGCGAAGGCGCACCGCCGCGCGGTCGATCGAGGGGTGCGCCTACCCAGGCTACTACGCAATAGAGCGTGCGATTATTACGCTGATGAGCGCCGGCATCAAAAGCTTCGACAGCGCTCGCACCCCGCTCTGGCGAGCGACTGATTTGTGAGAGACACAATCAGTCGCTCGAACGAGCCTCTCCGATGTTCACTGCGCGTTGATCCAGTTTTCTGATCCGGTCAGCTTGACCGACACATCCACAAAGGAGATGTGCAAGGGATTTCCATCCACCGTCCCGTGGTGATCCGTTGAGATCAGGAGTGGCCCGGCCTTCTTGTAGGCCTCCCACGTTGCCATCACGAGGTGAGGCGGGTTGGCAGCGCCGCGGCGGTAGACGATCTGCTCGATTCGCTTGTCGGCGCCAACATAGAGCTCCCAGGTATCGCCGGGCTGGTAGCCACCCTCCGAAGGATATTTCACCACGACCCGTTCAGCGGAACCGTCTCCGATGGGAAGTTTCTGCATGCCCTCATCGGTCACAGTCGCGCCGTCCCATACGATGTGGAAGGGGAGCAGCAACCAATACTGATCGTTGGCGAATGAAGCATCGATGTCCTTCTTGATGGCATCGCCTTGGCTAGAGACCTGCGAGCGCTGATAGCTGACCTTGATCGGTTTGCCTTCCTTGTCTTTCCCCTCGTAGGACACCGTGTCGCTCTTCGGGCTCCATTCCCATTTGCGGATAACTTTGCCGTCGCCGACATTCCAAGTGTAGCGGATAGCCTCGATTTGCCCAAACGAATCAAGGCCATAGGTCTTGGCTATCTGTTCGGCAATCGGCGGGCTCTGCGCCTCGGAGGTCGCAGGGAAGATCAACAGCATGCCGAAGGCCAAAAGGCGGATCACATTGAGTCCCATTTCGCTCCGCGCCTGAATACGAGTGCTGCTCATGTCGGGCTCCTTAGGTCTGAATGCCTTGACCGGGCTGAGGCTCGGTTTCGGGATGATCTTCGCGCAGAAGCCTGGAAATTGCACGTTCTGTCTTGTTAGAGCCCGTTAGTTGTTTGCGAGTAGCCACAATTATCTAGCCTGGAACATGCCGTGTCGCCGCGCCCCGGGGGGCTTCGACGCCGCCGATCCGAAGGCCGCCGAATATCTGTCGGCGACCCTGCTGGGATCCGCAGGGCTTCCATAAGCCGGAGGGTCTTTTTAGCCAAAGGTAGGCAGGACGATTGTCACTGTCGTGACACAGCGATCTGTCGGGCACATAGACCTGTGCCCGAAAGCTTCGAGCATGTCGTTCCTGGCCAGCCGTTTCGAGGGTGCCGTACATTTGCCGCCGTGCGTTCTCGTAGAATTACTGGGACCATGATGCTAACCTTCCGTGCATGCGCAAGTCCGATCTGTCCGGAGTGCAGTGCTGGTTATCGCTGCATCGAGCTAACGACACCACCAGGCAAGCACGGCGAGTTTCGCTGTCTCATTTGCGACCATCCGCTTGAGCTTTTCGAAGGCTCTAGCGAAGTCGCCCTTCGTCTTACCGTCCAGCCACGAAATATAAGCATGATCGTAAGAACGGCTTTCAAGCTGACGAGTGGCGTCTGATGATCTGGGAGCGCAAATCCATCTTTAACGCATCAACGCCATAAATGCGTTAGCCGGTCGGATCAGACGCAAAATCTTGAGGACCGGTTAGATCCGGCGCGTGACCGGACGGGGGACCGTGCCGGGCGGCCCAAAATCCCTGCAACGGCCGTTGCCGGACGACGCGCTGGCCATGGTCATGCGTGGCGCCTACAAGAAGACAAGGCCGCAGCCTGATCGCCGTCTCGCCGATTGAACGGTTCAGTTGCCGAGGGATGCGATCGGCAGCCGAAGGCGCGCGATCAGACCTTCGGGACGCCAGTCATATTCAATCTTGCCGCCCAATTGTTGTATCGTGGCGTTGACCAGCCTCACGCCATTCCCCTGCCTTTCCGGTGGCTTGGTGGCGGGGCCTCCGGTCTCCTGCCACTGCAAGCGTATATCTTTCTCATCGGCATCCCATTCGATCTCGACGGCACCCTGATCGATGCTCAACGAGCCATACTTAGCAGCATTGGTCGCCAGCTCATGAAACAGCAAGGCAAGACTGGTGGCCGCCCGTTCGCCGACGCAGAGTGTCGGACCGCGTATGACCGATCGTCCCTCATCATGTGGCAGCAAGATGCGGGTGAGGATCTCGCAAAAATCGGCGCCTTCCCAAGGCATTTGATCGAATCGCCGGCGCACGAGTGCATGCGCGTCCGCCAGCGCATGAAGACGTCCTATCAGCTTCACAGCCAGATCTTCCTTACTCACGGCGCTCCGCGCGCTCAAACGGACCATGCTCTCGGCCAGCGCAAAGACGTTCTTGACACGGTGGTTCATCTCTTCGGCCAATGTCTCCTGAATACTCAAGGCCTGGCTGAGCCGTTCTTCCGACTGGATCATGCGCAACGCGATTGCCGCAAAAGTCGCGAGGTCGCTCATGGATCGCGCATGACCGCTATCGAAATGTCCAGCCTCTTTAGCGATTACCCACAAGGTGCCGAGCGGCGCCGCGCCCTTACTCTGCAGCGGCACCAGCAAGAGCTCTGATACCGGCAGAGCGCCACCCTGCATCCAGCCGAAGGCGCGTCCCGGTTGAGCCATCAAGACCGGTCCGCCGATATCCATGCAAATACCGGCCGGACTGTTCTGGCGTGGTACCGTCACACCTTGCATCGCCGCCAGCGCTCCCTGCACGCCAAGCCAGCGGAAGCGGTTGGTTTCAGGGTCAAGAACGCTGACGCCGGCTGAAACGCCGTCGCAGATTTCCATGGCGAGCGCCACAAGACGCGGAATAATCTCCGTCGGCCGATCCGCCATCTGTTGCGCAAGGTCCTGGATCGCCTGCTTCTCGCGCAGATAGTCGGGCTTGGCTGGCGGACGGCGCAGCAGCTCATCCGTAATGGTGACGGCGGCAATCGGCTCGGAGGGATGATCGGGCGCTACCATACAACCTCAGCGTGGTTATGGCCAATCTTGCACCGATCGGTCCCCTTCACCAGCCCAATTATTATGTGCGCTTTGATAGCGGCCATTTGCCCGGTTTGCAGCATTTTAATATCACAGGTTCGACCGCCTTCCTGACGGCGACTCTGGGAATGAAGCTGGAGGCCGTGCGGTTCCCCTTTTTGCCATGCCGCACGCTTTCTCAGAACATTGCATTTGGTGCGCCCGGCCTTTTGCCACTGACGGCATGCCATGCCCATCGACTGAATCTATCCGCGAGCAGTCTCTTAGGATTGCCGCTCTACCGTGGCGGCGCTCGCCGTCAAAACCGAACGGTGCCCGCCTACGACCTGCCGCCCATTATGCCAAGGCGCTGCGCGCTTTTGACTGCTGCGTTCGATCCGCCTCAGTCTTCCAACGGCAACGAGATTGCCACTCCGGCGGTCTCATTGCCGAAAGGACAGAACATGATCGAAGAAAACAAACCAGCCGACGCACCGCGTCTACGCCGTGCGCAAGACCGGACAGGACACCATTTACTGGGCCGAAATTGGCGTCGCCTGATCATGGCACGCCGGTGGTCTATGCCGACAAACCACCGCTCCGAGACCGACGCCGCGACCGGCGAGGAATCCGAATACACCACTCCGTTCCTCGAGGGTTACACGGTCTGCAATGTCGAGCAGATCGACGGCTTGCCCGAACACAACTACGCGAAAACCGCGCCGCGTATCGACACCATCGAACGCGCCGAGAGCATTGCCTTGTTCGAGCTTAAGGATGATCGCCGTCCGGCGGCCGAGCGCACGGCGGCCGCCGGACGGGTATCAGGAGCCAACTTTGTTTGTCGAGGTTACGAGGCGGGTTCGCTACAGCCACCTCTTCAAGTCGGAGGACCACAAGAAGGCGATGGATGCGATCGCCGCCGATATGTTCGGCTAGCTGCTGATTTTGTCGGGTGTGATCGTTGCGACGAAAAACGACGTTCTTCCAAAGACTAACGAGGGGTGACAAAAAATTCCAGGACACAATGGAGGCACAAAAGCTTCCTGGGTTTATTGAATTGGCTTAGGTATTTGTCGCCTCGATGGCCCCTCATAACCTGAAGGTCACAGGTTCAAATCCAATCACCGCAACAAAAGCACAAGGCGCCAAACACAGGTCAAGCCACGACTTCCGTCAGGACTGTGAATTTGAAATGATATCATGAGACGTCTCAGCGGGAGATCGTCGGCAGGGATGCCCTAATTCGCTGCGAGAAATCGGGAGCGCCGTCGGCCGCCTGCGCGGCCTCGTTGATCTGCGAGCGTCGCCGCAGTTCGTCAAGCGGCAGCGTCGTATCGATCCGGCCCGAAAAGTAGAGATAACTGTCGACCAGACCGTTGAGCAGATGGCGGACGTCGAGGCGGCCGACCCTGCCGGCGGCGTTCGCATAACGCACGATGTTGATGGTGCAGCTGTTGGTCAACAGATGATAGAACTCCGGCCGATCGGCGAGTTCATTGATCCGCGCCAGGTAAACAAGGAGCAGCCGGCGCGCATCGTCTGGTGAGGTGCTGAGGCGGTAGAGGTACACCGCCTCGTGCCGGTAGTTGGCGCGCACGCCGACGAGGTCACGCTCGTCACCTACCACATAGATCAACTCGAATTGCTTGAAGAGGGAGGCGATGGGCGCGAAGCTCTCGCCGACCTCCGGTCGCGTCTCGATGGAGATACTAAGTGGCGGCGCGTTATCGAAGATGAAGCTCAGGAACGTGTGTCCGACCGGACCTGCCATGAAGTAAGACACATAGAAATCGAGGGCTGTCAAATGCGACAGTAGCACCTCGCGCTCCTCGTAGCGCACCGTGAAATCGTCCCGGGTGCGATAGTCGAAATTGCGGACGCCGGTGAGGCGCACGCGGTCGCCATCGATGAATGCACGCGGCATCACCGCGACTTCCGGTCGCCAGTGACGATCATGCGAGGGACGGATGGTGGACCACCACACGACCACGCCGAGAAACAGCGCGATCGCGATCACGGACATGCGCCGTTGACGCGAAAGCCAGAGCGCCCAGACCGCGAACGCCGCGAAGGCGCCCGCCAGCCCCAGACGCAATCCGGCCGACGGCAGATCCGAATAATAGATGGCAAGGGTGGCCCACGCGATGAGCGCGGCCCGGCACAGAAACCAGATCACCGCGATCAGCCAGCCGAAAGTCGCGGGCAGGAACCTGCGAAGTGAACTCAACGGCTCCTCCCACTCGCCTCTTGTTGGACCTCACTTGCTCAGCGTGTCCTTTTAGATTTTGCCATCCTTTATGATGACGACAAAGTTCTCGCCGGGATTTGCGACCAGATCGATGTCCTCAAGCGTGCCACCCACAGCGGCGGCGGAAGTAACATGCGCCGCAGGTTCCGGACCGTCGCCATGACGAATGAGGTACCCCGAAGATTTCTTGAGTTCATCGTGCATGCTCTTCCTGGAAGGGACGAGACGTCACTCAAATACTATCCGTTGCCACTCTCGAAGGGGTGGATGCGGGTACTCATTCCATTGTCTCAACCAAGGCCGGCGCCAACGGCGGTTACATTCTTTCTTCCGCCCACAAGGCCAGAAGAGAAAAACGGATGCGTTACCAACACGACTCTGGTCCGGGTCGATCACCAAAATCAGTAGCAGGTGCGAGACCATATCGAAAACGGAAAAGTCGAAAATGGCGAGAAATAGCGATTGCAGCCGGTATCACTTGTTCGATATGTTTCGACCTCTCGTCTCTTCAAGGCGAACGTCAGATAGGTTTTCGTATGGGAGGACCGTCATGACCAATACTTCAGACACCCTGACCAATTCTCAAGTTATTTCTGATACGGCGCCGCTACGCGCCAAGTCGGGCTGGATCGTCGCACTCGGCGTCGTCTATCTGCTCGCCGGGTTTATCGCGCTTGGCAGCGTTGTGATGGCCACCGTCGCGAGCGTCCTCGTCGTCGGCGTAATGATGATCATCGCCGGCGTTGCCGAAGTTTTTAGCGCCTTCCAAATCAAGAGCTGGGGCAAATTCCTGCTCTGGGTCCTGCTCGGTGTGCTCTACATCATCGCTGGCTTCGTCACATTCGAGAATCCGCTGCTCGCCGCCGCGCTGCTCACCCTCATTCTCGGCGCATCGCTGGTGGTCTCGGGCATCATGCGGACCATCCTGGCCTTTAGCATGAAACGGGAAACGCCGTGGATCTGGGTGCTGCTGTCCGGTGTGATCACGCTGCTGCTCGGCCTGCTGATTTTGGCGCACTGGCCGGTCTCGGGCCTCTACATCCTCGGCCTGTTCCTTGGCATCGACCTCATCATCGCCGGCGCGGCCTGGATCGGATTGGGCTTCGGCCTGCGTCACACTCGTTGAGGTGTAGCGGGCAGAGTGCGCGCCACGCGGTCTCTTGATCGAGGTGAGGAGGCACCCATGCGCTGGATCTACCTCGCTGTCACAATTCTGGTCGCCGCGGCGCGATCATATTCGCGCCGCAGAATCTCGAGATCGTCACCATGTCCTTTCTCGGATTTAATGCCCATTTGCCACTCGCGCTGTCGGTCGGCGTTGTCCTGGCTGCGGCGACGGGCGGCAGCCTGTTCGCGCTGTTCGATCATACCAAGCGTCGAGACGCAGTATTATGGGCCCGTCTCCTGAAGACGGTGTCGTTTGATCTCCGACCGAAGAGGTGACGATGGAGGTAACAGCGCGCGAACCAGTTCTGGTGGACTTCGCTTTGCAGGGCGGGGGTTCCCACCGCGCGTTCACCCGGGGCGTGCTCGATCGGCTGATCGAGGAGCCGTGGCTGCGGATAGAAGCGATCTCCGGCACGTCGGCAAGCGCGATGAATGCAGCCTTGATGGCGGACGGATGGAGCGGAGCCGAAGGCGCGCGGGCGGCGCTTGATGCCTATTGCCATGTCGATCTTGCCCGGCGCCAGCCTTGCCGGTCGTTCAGGATAATCGTCGAGCGCGTATCATTCGATCAACGATGTATCACTCAATGACAATCAGCAGCACCGTCCGAGATCGACCCGTACCGGTTCTGTATGGTTTGATGATTGTCTCACTCGCGGCATTGCTGCCACTTCCGCCATTGTTGCAGGATCAGAGCTACCATCAGTTTGCCGACCAGCGCGAATTGTTCGGCATACCGAATTTCTGGAACGTGGTCTCGAATCTGCCTTTCATCGCGGTCGGCGCTGTAGGCCTGTTGTGGGTTCGTCGCGACGCAACGACCATTGTGCTGTTTACGGGGCTGTTTCTAACCGGCTTCGGTTCATCATATTACCACTTGAATCCGAATGACAGCACCTTGTTTTGGGATCGGCTGCCGATGACGTTGTGCTTCGCCGCAATCCTTGCCGCAGTCGTCGAGGAGCGCGTGGATGCGAGAGCGGGAGCGATGTTGCTGCGGCCGCTGCTGGCAATCGGCATTTTCAGTCTTCTGCTGTGGCGTTGGACCGATGATTTGCGGCTCTATGCCTGGGCGCAATTTTTTCCTTGTCTCGCATTGGTCCTAATCCTCCAAATCTTTCCGCCTAAATATACCGGCGCATCCTATTGGATCACCGCTGCCTCGCTCTATGCGCTGGCCAAGGCGCTGGAGTATTTTGACGAGAAGGTCTATTCGGCAGGCTCGATTCTGAGCGGACATACGCTCAAGCATCTCGCTGCAGCTGCCGCCGGTTTCGCAATCCTAAGACTTTTCCAGACTCGCCGACCAATCGATGGCGTCGTGTAAACGACTGCTTCCATCCTCGGGCCGCTTGCGCGGCACCGGACAATGCGTTGCCATCAATGGCCCGCTATCATATGGAACAAGGAGGCGATCGATGAAATTCATTTCAATCATTTCGGCATTGGCGGTCATGATTGTGACGTCGCCGGTATCTGCCCCGTTTGTCCGGTACGCTCGTCGTTCCCATGGGCTATCTCAGAGGGGCTTCGCAATCCATATTTATTCCGAGGACGAAGGCCGTCGCCGCGTATCGAATTTGCGTGAGCTTGCGTGCCAGTAGTTCGCGCAACTCTTCCCGATCGCGGCGGTCGAACGTCGACGGCCCGACCCTGCGGCCCGCATGCGGAATTGATGGGAGAGACATGGGGCCGCCTTGCGTCAGTTTACCGCTCAATAAAGCTGGCACCTGTGTCGATGTCAGGACCGAGGGAACAATCGTATTGATTCCTACCGCGGGCGGTCGCGCGGAGGGCGTGGCTTGTCCGATTGAATAGCGCGACAGCCTTCCGCGTCGGGCAGATGCGTGTGCCGCGGTCATCGAGATGGCGTTTGAACGATCATCCCCGCAACACAAGCGGGGTGCAAATGAAATGAAACCCCGAGATCGTTCGCGCCGGACCACTTGGTGGTCCACTCGAAATGTTAGTTTGGGGTTTGAATCCGTATCGTCGGGCTGGGTGCGTTCGCGCCGGCGATCGATAAACCAGCGGTCAGTGCGTGCCTATCGGGGGCAATGGCGTCACCGGTCGTCGAGCGCTGGCCGTGCACCCTCCGTCGTGGCCGCGGTCAGCGACAAAATCCACGCATGGCAAACTCGCGCTCGAAGCGACGCGGCCCATTGAATAGTACCGCGGAAGCCGGTATTTTCGACTACAGGCGGTATCGAAATTCCCGAGCCTGAGGTGCTTGCATGAATTCGGTGTCCAGACGGTTTGTCGTCGCCGCGCTTTCGCTCATGGCTCTCGGACTGGCGTCCGCCGTCCATCCGCAAAGCAATTCGCCGGCCGATATCAGTGCGACGTTGTTCCAGAATGTGCGCATCTTCGATGGCAAAGGCTCCTCACTCTCCGCGCCGTCCAATGTGCTGGTCAAAGGCAACATCATCGAGCGCATCTCGACGGAGCCCATCGCCGCAGAGCCAGGCGTGACCGTCATCGCCGGGAATGGGCGAACGCTGATGCCCGGCCTGATCGACGCGCATTGGCATGCGATGCTGATACGGCCCGATCCTGCTCAGGCGGTCGCCGGTAACGTCGGATACAATAATATCGCAGCGGGGGTCGAGGCGACAGACACGCTGATGCGCGGCTTCACCACGGTCCGCGACGTGGGTGGCCCCGTGTTCGGACTGAAGAGCGCCATTGATTCAGGGCTCATCGCGGGGCCTCGTATCTATCCCTCGGGGGCTTTCATCACGGTGACCAGCGGGCACGGAGATTTTCGCCAATTGACTGAATTGCCGCGGACGATCGGCGGCGCGCTCAGCCGAATGGAACAGGTTGGCGGCAGTATGGTCGCCGATAGCCCCGACGAGGTGCGCCTGCGCGTCCGCGAGCAACTCATGCAGGGCGCCTCCCAGATCAAGCTGACGGCTGGTGGCGGTGTTTCCTCGCCGTTCAGCCCGATTGACGTGTCGACTTTCACGGAGGCGGAACTGCGGGCGGCTGTCGAAGCGGCCGACAATTGGGGGACTTACGTCACCGTGCACGCCTTTACGCCAGCGGCGATTCAGCGATCGATTGCCGCCGGTGTGAAGTGCATCGAGCACGGCTTCCTGATGGACGAGACAACCGCCAAGCTGATTGCCGAGAAGGGCGTGTGGCTGAGTCTGCAACCTCTGCCTGAGGAGTTGAGACAAGGCTTTCCGGAAGGCTCAGTCCAACGCGCCAAGGCCGATGAAGTCTGGCCCGGTATCGCTCGGACATACGAGCTGGCGAAGAAGTACAAGATCAAGACGGCGTGGGGCACCGATGTCCTGTTCTCCCAGGCGCTGGCGCAGAAACAGGGGGCCATTCTAGCCTCGCTCGTCCGCTGGTACAGTCCCGCTGAAGCGCTCGCCATGGCAACCGGCACCAACGCCGAACTGCTGGCGATGTCTGGCAAACGCAGTCCATATCCAGGCAAGCTCGGCGTTGTGGAGCAGGGCGCGCTTGCTGATTTCTTGCTGGTCGATGGCAATCCGCTGGAGAATATCAACCTGATTGCCGACCCCGCCAAGAACTTCAAGGTTATCATGAAAGACGGTAAGATCTACAAGAACACGCTCGGCGGTTGAGGTCAGTTCATATCCATTGCGGAGTTGGTGAGATGAGTTCGGCGATCGACGACGCACCGGCGACGGAACGCCGGCCGGTTCTTGTCGACCTCGCCTTGCAGGGCGGCGGCTCGCATGGCGCGTTCACCTGGGGTGTCCTCGACCGCTTGCTCGAAGAGCCATGGATGAAGATCGATGCGATCTCCGGGACATCGGCCGGAGCCATGAATGCGGCGGTGCTGGTGGACGGATGGTCAAAGGGGGGGGCCGACGGCGCCCGGGCCGCGCTTGATACCTATTGGCGGCGTGTCTCGCGTGCTGCCGCCTTCAGCCCGCTGCAACGCTCTCCCCTGGAGCGGCTGATGGGGCGCTGGACGCTCGACACAACGCCCGCCTACCTCGCCATCGATCTGATGTCGCGCGTATTCTCTCCTTACGACCTCAACCCCATGGGCTTCAACCCGCTTCGGCAGATACTGGCCGAAAGCATCGATTTCGAGCGCCTCGTGGCATCTCCGATCAAGCTGTTTATCACCGCCACAAATGTGCACACCGGCCGCGGACGAATCTTTCGCAACAGCCAAATCACGCCCGATGTGCTGCTCGCCTCGGCCTGTCTTCCCACCATGTTCCAGGCTGTCGAGATCGAGGGTGAGGCCTATTGGGACGGCGGCTTTGCTGGCAATCCGACGATCACCCCGCTTGTCCGCGAGAGCGATGCGCATGATACCATCCTGGTCCAGATCAATCCGCGCGAGCGGCTGACTACGCCGAGGACGGCGGGCGATATCCTCGACCAACTCAACGAGATTTCCTTCAACTCGCCTCTCATGAAGGAACTGCGCATGATCGCCTTGCTGCGCCAGGCCGCAGATCCCGGACGTGGCGAGGGTGCGCGCTGGGCGAGCATGCGAACCCACAGCATCATGACCGACAAGCTGGCCGAATTCGGCGCGTCGTCGAAGCTAAATGCCGAATGGGAATTCCTCGCAATGCTCAAGGCGGAGGGCCGGAAGAGCGCCGGCGATTTCCTGACCCATCATGGCGCCGATCTCGGCAACAGGTCGAGCGCCGATCTCGACGTGCTGCTGGCGGAGTGTTGACCGTATGAATTTCTCTTTGGCCCTTGCCCGCCACAACGGTGAGGCACAATGAGTGTCGTCGGAATCCTGATCGCTCTTGGTCTGCTGGTCTGGCTCGCTTATCGGGGTTGGAGCATTCTCCTTCTCGCGCCGCTGTGCGCCCTGATTGCTGCGCTCCTGGCAGGCCAGCCGCTGCTGGCAAACTGGACGCAGACCTTCATGAGCAACGCAGCCGGCTTTGTCGCACAGTTTTTCCCGATCTTTCTCCTTGGCGCGCTGTTCGGCAAGCTCATGGAAGCCAGCGGTTCGGTCGAGGCCATTGCCAAATATCTGACCGAGCGCCTGGGCACGAGGCGAGCCATGCTTGCCATCGTGCTGGCGGGAGCCTTCGTCACCTATGGCGGCGTCAGCCTGTTCGTTGCATTCTTCGTGCTGGCGCCCATGGGCCACGCGCTGTTCAAGGCTGCCAACATACCGCATCGTCTGATGCCCGCGGTCATCGCACTCGGTACATCGACTTTCACAATGTCGGCAATGCCCGGCACGCCCGCAATCCAGAACGCAATCCCGATGCCGTTTTTCGGCACCAACCCGTTCGCCGCTCCCGGCCTCGGCCTGATGGCGTCGGCGGTCATGCTCGGATTCGGCCTGTGGTGGCTCGCGCGGGCCGAAGCCAAGGCGCGGCGCGCCGGAGAGGCCTACAACTACGCTGGTCCGACCGATCCCGCCGCAGCAGCAGCCGACGAGATCGTCCGCGGGCGCGCCACCACGGCGCGCGAATTCGATCCCGAGGAAATTGCCAGGGGCGCTCACGCCGCCGCGCTGCCGCCGTTCGTGCTGGCCGCGCTTCCGCTCGTCACGGTCGTTTCGGTCAATCTGATTATGTCCTTTTGGGTTCTCCCGAAGATCGACGCCTCCTTCCTCAGCGAGGAGCTGTGGGGCGCGACGTCGCTCGCCGCGGTCGGCGGCGTCTGGTCCGTCATCGTCGCGCTGGCGGTGGCGATCGTGGTGTTGATCGCGACCAATTTCAACCGCTTGCCCACCCTGCGGGCGACGATGGACGCCGGAGCGAACGCCGCGGTGCTGCCGATCATCAGTGTAGCAAGCCTGGTCGGCTTCGGCGCGGTGGTGGCGTCGTTGCCTACCTTCGAAGCCGTGAAGACATGGGTCCTCGGTATCGAAGGCGGGCCACTGGTCTCGCTTGCTGTGGCGACAAATATTCTTGCCGCGCTCACGGGTTCGGCATCGGGTGGTCTGACTATTGCGCTTGACGCACTCGGGCCGACCTACATGCAGACCGGCCTCGATCCCGGCCTGATGCATCGCGTGGCCGTGATCGGCGCAGGGACACTCGATAGCCTGCCGCACAACGGTGCAGTGGTCACGCTGCTTGCTGTTTGTGGATCGAAGCACCGCGAGAGCTATGGCGATATCGTCATGGCGGCGATCGTCGGCCCGATTATCGCGCTTGCCGCCGTGATCGCGCTGGGGTCTACGCTCGGCTCGTTTTGATCGATGTCGAAAGGTTTGCATGGCGACGCCGCTGAAACCAGATCCGCATTCCGGGGAGCGTGACTTGGAGACCGCAAATCGCCGCATTTCGGATACGGCACCGGAATTTAATCTATTCTCGACGAAACGGTATTAGAGGTTCCTGCTTTCGAGGCTCCTGAATGACGGCCGATGGCACACTGAGGATTTCCACTGGCGTAGTTGCTGCGGTGCTGGTCCTGGTGGCGGTATATTACGGCACCGATGTCCTTGCGCCATTGGCGCTCGCATTCTTAATCATCTCTATCGTCTGGCCGTTGCAGCAGCGCCTGCAATCGCGATTGCCGGCGCTGGTAGCCCTTGCCCTCACGATCATTGTTACGGCCGTGGTGTGTCTCGCCTTTGCCTCGCTGGCCGCCTTGGCTTTTGGTCGGGTCGGACGCTCGCTGGTTGCCGACGCATCGCGTTATCAAGCGCTTTACGACACGATGGTGGCTTGGCTCGAAGATCGGGGAGTCTCGGTCGCCGGTTTGTGGGCCGAGCATTTCAATACTGGATGGCTGCTGCGTACCGCGCGGCAGGTCACCGAGCGCGTCAACACGACGCTGAGCTTCTGGATCGTAACACTGGTGTATATCATGCTTGGATTGCTTGAAGTCGACGATGCTCGACGAAAAGTCCAGGCGCTTGGCAACCAGGACGCCGCACGCATTCTGATTGACGCGACTGCCGCGACCGCGGTCAAGTTTCGAAAATACATGCTGGTCAGGACGCAGATGAGCGTCGTGACGGGCTTGCTCATTTGGGCGCTCGCCTGGATCACCGGGCTTCAGTTTGCGGCCGAGTGGGGTATCATCGCGTTCGTGCTCAACTACGTTCCCTTTATCGGCCCTCTCATCGCGACGCTGTTTCCGATCCTGCTTGAGATGACGCAGTTTTCCACCTGGCAGGCGGTATTGGGAATATTCCTTGGCCTGAATTTGATTCAGTTTGTCGTCGGTAGCTACATCGAGCCACGTGTATCCGGAGACGTGTTGTCTATTTCACCCTTCGTCGTGCTGTTCGCCGTCTTCTTCTGGACCTTCATGTGGGGATTGTTCGGCGCCTTCATCGGGGTTCCGATCGTCATCGCAATCCTGACATTTTGCAGCTACCACCCGGGCAGTCGATTTATTGCAGATCTGCTCGGCGGGCCTGTGCAAGCTGCGGAAGCTCGTTCCCCGAACAGAAATCCCTGAGCCCCACAAGGTGCTGTCGGATTGCCAAACCAAGCTTGCGCCGACGGGCATTACGACTGCGCGCACGCGACGAGGACGAGTCGGTGCTGCGGACGAAAAGCAGGCCTGTCTGCTTGAACAGAAGCAGACCGTGTCATGGTATCAAGCAATTAACGAGAAGCTGGCGACCGAAACAGCCGTGTAACGTTCCGGAGCCGTCCATGACATTTGACACCTGAGAAATCGCAATGACCTCGCCAAGATGCTTACCTGAACCTCCCCATGGCTAAAGCCAGGGGGTTCTGAGAGAGGCAGAAGGCAGTCTTTCCGGGGCTCTCGCGGTCTCTGTTTGCAGAGGCGCTACATCATCCCCGGCCTCGACGGCCGGCCCAACTCTCTTGATCCGGCGACCCGCTCTAACGCCATTACGGACGTGGGGTTGGGCAAAGCCCTTCCCGCTTGCAGGTTGAAGTACACTCGACATCGCCGTCCTCAGGAGCGGTTCCGCACTGGCCCAAGCGATCTTGACTTGGGGAATGTCGAGCAAATTCGTATCGCAGCATGTCGCAAGAAACGCGCTGTAGAGATCACGTTGAACCGGCTCTGTCCTGCCATCGCCGAACACATGAACCCGCTGCGAGAGCGGCTTCTTGATGTATTCGCCCGTGGTATGATCGAACTGGCTCAACCGTGTATGCCGGGTTTTGATCTCAATCACTCCACCGCCAGCACTTGCAGCCTTGCGCTGAAGCATCGAGATCAACATTCCTGGCGCACGCACTTTCACGCTGCGACCGTAGTTCTTCTGAAATGACTTGTAGCTCAACTCCTCTGTTTTGATGGTTGTCCCTTGACCGAGAATGCGGTTCGCCAACTCGCCATGCGATCGCTTGCGCTCGGCAGCCAATACTCGATCGCGCTCGCGTTTCGAAGCGGCAAGCGCCTGATAGCGCTGCGACCTGTTCCACCTTCTCTTACCCTTGATCGCGCGCCCTTTGGCATCGAAGTTGTCCAGGTTGGTTGCACGTCGCGAGCGGTCCATCGCGCGCTGGATACGCCGGCAGTCGTTCCACGGTTCGACGACGCTCGGGCATAACTGCTCCAAAATAGCGTCGTCGCTTGATACCGCCGCGATGCTGGACGGCCCGATGTCGAGTCCGACAGTACCGTCCTTGGTGGTGTGCGTAGCGGGCGGCAAGCCCTCTTGCACCAACTGGCAAAACCAGCGAACGCGGCCCTTGATCTCGCGCCGGATAATGCGGACATACTTGGTCCTGGCCGCGAGCGCTTCTCTTTGCCAATCGCGTTTGTCCTTTGGATCGAGCATAAGCGGCAGCACAAGGCCGCTGTAGTGCACGGCGGGAACAGGCTCGGCGCGGTAGCGGATCACAGCGTCCGCTTTGCCCTCGATGCTGTTCAGCCGGTTTAACGATTTGAACCGTGGGCGGCCGCGCTTGCCAAACGCATACTGCTCGGCTGCCCGGAACGCGCGCAAACTCGTGGTTTGCATGTCGTGGCTGCCGAGGTGATCGCCGATCCAGCAGGCATTGCGGCAGGAGAGCGCATGCTTTTCAATCTCGCGCGAGGTGAAGCCGAACCGCTCCAGTTCGGCCCGGAACGCTTGCGAGCGCGCTTTGTTGTGACGCTTCTCCACTGTCGCAGGCACGGCGCGTGCGGCTTGCCATGCCTTCGACTGCTTCATCAGATCGAGGCGGCGAAGGCACTCCTGCAAACAGGCATTATAGAGGTGCCGGGCCGCGTTCAGCCGCGTATCCAATGTCTTCTCATCCGCCGCAGTCGTCTGAAGCGGGAACTCGGCGACGAAGGACAGGGTTTTAACGCGCGGCATCACGGTCACACGGTCCTCTACGCATCAATTGCCGACTGCATTCATCTGCTAAAGCCGGATAGCTCTCTCCTATGGCTCTCCTATGGCTGAGTAAATCTTTGCTCTGTACCGCAGAGGCGATGCCAACCCGACCAGCGACTTCCTCTAATGCCCTGTCGTACTTATGCCGGATGAAGTTTACGGTGATGCGTTCGAGAAACTTGGCGGGTGCATCTTCCGCCGCCCCGTCTCCATCCCAGTGCCGTTCGTTATACGCTTCAATCGTCGCACGTCTCACCCAATGTTCCGGGCGCGTTTCAACAGAAACCTGCATTTCCAGTACCTGCTGCATCAGTGCCGCGCGCTTTGTCTCCACGGCAGTCTTTGCTCCGCACTGACGCCGAGCAGCTTTCGCTTTTGCAGCAAGAAACTCTGACGACACCTCGAAGGAAGCTACTCTTGCGGTGTCGTAGAGGCGCATAGGCGCTGATTTCGCATAATGAGAATTGCGCCTTACCACATCCGGTTCCCCAAGGAGCGTGATGAGGGCTTGTGTCCATCCTCGCGCCTTAAGACCGGCAATTGAAATCATTTGAGGCTTTTCCATCAGACCCTCTTCTGATTTTCAATGTATTGCTTGATGAGCGCGAGGGGAGTGCCGCCGACCGAAGACACAAAATAACTGTTCGTCCATAATGTTGGAATGCGCGTGCGCAGCACCCGGAACTGCTGACGGAGAACACGCGAAGACCGGCGCTTGATGCCCTTCACCAGCCGGTGGATGCCGTATTGCGGATCGCAGCCGACAAGCAGATGGACGTGGTCTGGCATGACTTCCATTTCAATCAGCGCCGATTGCGTCTCGTCGCATACTTGCCGAATTAGTTTCTTAAGTTTGGCGTCGAGGCGGATTAAGAACTGGCTTACGGTATTTCGGGCAAAACACCACGTGGTATTTGCACGAGAAGAGAACGTTCCTGTTCGATCTGAAGTCCGCCATAGCCTATTATATACCTAGCTGATGTCTAATAGCAAAGAGGCGCTCACCCCATAGTTGAAACTAGGGGCTTGCGCGCCTAAGTTCGGTCAGTTGACCAGGTGATGATCGGTCGCTCGTTGCATATTCGCGGGCAAAGCCGATTGTTTTTATTGATCTTTTCGTTCGCTATGGCTCACCTGGGCCAATCGCGGCTTGCAAGGCTGTGTAGGCGTGATCACTGTCGGAAGCGGCTTCATGACGGTCTATTCGACAGCATTTACAGGTTTCTCGAGGTGAGTGAGCTTCGGCTCACGCTCCTAAGGTAATAAACTCTACGGCTTCGAAGAGCATAGCTCCGGGTCACGTGTTGAACGACGCGGCTCAACCGGCGTGTGGCCAGCCGGACGTGTGTTGACTCTAGCCAATCTCTGACATGATCGTACTTCTCGTACGGTCGCCAGCAATCACAGTGGTGCGAAGGGCGACGGCCTCGGGGATGCTAGCCTTCAGGTGAAGATCAGCTTCGGCGTCCGGATGGCGAGTGAAAAGGCTGCTGTCGGAAGGCTGACGACGTTGTTGCTTCAGCTTGGCCATATAGGCGGTCCCCAAGCCAATCAACATCACTCCTAACAACAGGCTAATAACGAAAATCAGCATGGTCCGCCAACTGAACTTGTGCATAAAATTAGCCCAACCAAGCCCGCCCAGCGGGAATCAACGGGCGGGAGTTTTGCCTTGAGTGCAAAGTGCGGCCCGCTTCAACGGTGTCCGTGACTAATGATATCACTGGTTTCGATTTCTGAAAATGGATAGTGTTGGCGATCAACGAACCTCCGTCTGGAACGATCGGAACTTGAGGGGTGACGCGGCGGTCTCCCAAACTCTTGGTAGCAAAGACGACACTACTTTAAAATTAGCACCACCTTGGTGGCGAGTGTTATCAAGTCTGAACGCAGAAACGCATCCGCTCTGGGCCAAGAATGAATTCTCTAATGATTTGCCGACCACCGAACGGGACCGATTAAGAACGAGAGGTAATCTCTAGCTCGCATCCTTTTACTGCTTCGAGTGAAGCATACTCGATGTTCGACGCGATATCGGTGGTCGGTGCCGGGACGGAGCTATCGCCGAAAGCTGGTGACCGCGGGAATCGGAAAGGCGGCATATCGTGGGGGTGCCTGACGCCTCCACTCCTCCAGCTAAGGAGCGATATGCCGTGTTCACTGATAACGTCACCAAGCTGATTCAGCCAGGAGAGTTCGACGATCAACTCACGGGGCGCGTGCCTTGCTCGCCAAGGCGGTCGAGGCCGAGGTCGGGGACTTTCTCGGCAAGCATGCCGATTTAAAGGCCCAGGACGGCCACCGGCGCGTCGTCCGCCACGGTCACCTGCCAGAGCGCGAGGTGATGCCGCAGATGAAATCGAAAAGCTTGATCGGCTGAAAAAGGCTGGGTCGATCAGCGACGCCGAATTTACGCGTCTTCGCACCCAGCTCGTTCAGTAATCGATGATCCTTTCCATTGGCTTACACATGTTGTCGCCAGTGTGCGTATCGGCGGGCATAATGGCCCTGGCTACACCGGCAAAGACCCGGGAGATCCAGTGGTGCGCCGTAACAAAGGGATCCGCCCAACGTTGTATGTACCATACCGAAGAGCAATGTCACGCGTCCATCAGCGGAAGAGGCGGCACTTGCGTCCGTAGGCGTCGTTAGAGCGCTGATCGATTGTATTTGATGTTCAAGGCGTGCGGCGCGCTCGAATCGCTGCACGAGGGAACAAAGCGCATCATCTCGATCATGGGACGAGCGTTGACAGCTGGTAGCGTGTGCGGCTGGTCCCCGATCCGCCAGCGAGCCAGGCGGGAAGGCTCGACTTACTGGTGCCCGCCTCACCCGCGCCCGAGATCAACCTGAATTTGCCCTTCGCCCGGCCCTGGCGTTCCAGCAACTTTGCGCTCACCGCCTCGCACCGCCCGACAGTATGCCGCGGTTCCTGGGCCGCTTCTGTATCAACATGGGCGAGAGCACGGCCGCACCGTCCAATACGAACTTTCTTCGTACCGGACGCGCTACCAGAGCCGTCCATCGGATCGCGGTCTAGTTAAGTGCAGCTCGTTAGCAGCAGTGTTGGGCCAAGGGTGAAAACAATGGTCACGACGGCCGCGAGCAAGGTCCACACGATCACCCAGTGAACGAACGAGCCGGTCGGGCCGAACGCCGGATCTGCAGGGGCCTTCGCGTAGTTGCGCCATAGCCACCCGATCAGGACAAGGTGGGCGAGGATGGCCAAGCCGAGGCTAAGGCGAATCGTGTTCGCCGACCAAGCGAAGGTGCAGCCTACACTGTGGAGGACATAAACGGTGATGAGGGCGCTGCACCAAGCGCCGAAGCCCAGCACGAGGAGCCAAAGACGGTGGGCGGGAACGGGACGCACGCTCATCGGACCAACCCTCCGCGTTTCGCGCCCCCACTCCGTTTCTGGGGGCAGGGCGCTATTACGGTCGCATTCCCAAGATGCCCACAAGCGTGGGCAAAGCCAATACAAGGCCGATCGCGATCGCGCCTGCGACTGCAGTGTAGTCAAGCCAGAGCCGAGTCAAGCGCAGGTCGATCAGGCGCTGGGGCGATACGAAGCCGGTGGCAAGACGCATGAAATTGCTGAGAAGAAAAAGCAGACCGATCCCGGCATGCAGTATGACATAGCCGAAAAGCGCAGCGGCTGTCGCGCCGAGCGCATGCTCGCGCGGATGCGGAATGACGTTCCCGATCAGGACCATGACCGCGCCAATCGCCGCGAGTAGCACGAAGGCCGCAAGCCCGATCCAAGCGTGTGGCACGCGGCCACCGGCTTGGGCGCGCAACGAGCCGCGCGCCCCGCCAGCCGCGACGAAAAGAGCTGCCACGCTGACTAAAGCGAGTGGCAGGTTGGTCATAGGCGTCGCCGCCGGGGGCCAGTTCGGCGCAGAGATCCAGAGATAGAGCACTCCGAACACCAGCGAAGTGAATAGCGTGCCGTCGGCAACCAGCGTGAAGATCAGGGCCCACCAGGGTGGAGCGCTAGCCACCTCCGTGTGCGGCGGCAGGCTGAGGCCTCTGCCGACCGGCAGGGAACCGTAGTCGCGGGAATGGCCCGCATTCTGTCCCCACCGCACGAACAACCCGGCTACCACAAGCGTCATGAGAAGCGCCAGAAAGTAAAATTTGAACAACATGGCCAGCACCGCCGCGCAGGTGCAAAGCGCCGTCCATAGCGGCAGGTAGGTCGCGCGCGGCAGCACGATGAGTTGCTCCGGTTCGCCCGACGTAATGTGAACGCCCAGCGTCTCCTGCCAGCTGTTTCGCGTAAATCCGAGATAGCCCTCGCCACGCGCCAGCGAGGGCGCAAGTTCGCTGGCGGCAATCCGGTCGGCCCTGGTGTCGATACGGGGGAGCGAGGCAAAGGCATAGGGGGTCGGGGGGATCGGCATGGCCCATTCGAGCGTCGCTGCCTTCCAGGGATCGCGCCTTACCCGGCGCCCATAGCGAAGCTGCGCGATGAGGTCGATCACCACCAGTGCGAAGCCGATCGTCATGATGAAGCCGCCCATAGAAGACAGGAGATTGAGCCAAACCCAGCCCTCGACTGCCGGGTAAGTATAGATGCGCCGGGGCATGCCAAGCAGGCCGACCAGATGCATCAGGAAGAACGTCAGATTGAAGCCCACGAAGATGAGCCAAAAAGCAGGAATAGAGAGCCGGTAGACCGCCGTGCGGCCGGTTAGGAGCGGCAGCCAATAATAGAGCGCCCCAAATAACGGGAACGCGAGGGCCCCGGCAACCACGTAGTGGAAATGGGCGACGACGAAATAGGTGTCATGCGCTTGCCAGTCGAACGGCACGATGGCGAGCATCACGCCCGTTAGGCCTCCGATCACAAAGGTCGAAAAGAAGCCGAAGATGTACAGCATCGGCACATTCCAGCGCGGCTGGCCGTGGGCCAGCGTGGCGAGCCATGCGAACAACTGCACCGCGGTCGGCACCGCGACGATCGCCGACCCCGCAGAGAAGAAGGCGAGCGCGAGATGGGGGATTCCCACGGTAAACATGTGGTGGACCCAGATGCCAAAGCTCACGAAGGCAAGGCCGATGATTGCGACGACGATTGCCCGATATCCAACGAGGGGTGTGTTGGCGAAAACCGGGATCATCGTGGACAGGATGCCGGCCATGGGTAGAAAGATGATGTAGACGTCCGGGTGACCGAAGATCCAGAACAGGTGTTGCCAGAGGAGTGCATCGCCGCCACGTGTCGGGTCGAAGAAGGGCAGGCCGAAGGCGCGCTCGGTTTCAAGCAGGGTCGAGCCCAGAATCAGCGGTGGAAAGGCCACGACCATCATCAATGCCGTGACCAGCATGTACCAGCCGAAGATCGGCATTCGGTCGAGCGACATGCCCGGCGCCCGCATCTTGAGGACGGATACGATGATCTCGACGGCCAGCGTAAGCGCCGAAATCTCGACAAAGGTCACTCCAAGCAGCCAAACGTCGGCATTAATCCCGGGCGTGTAGACGTTCGAGCTCAAGGGCGTGTACATGAACCAGCCGCCATTGGGCGCGACACCGGCGACCAGGGCGACGGTGAGGATGGTGCCGCCGAACAGGTAGCACCAATAGCCGTAGGCGGTCAGCCGGGGGAAGGCGAAATCCCGGGTGCCGAGCATCTTGGGTGTAAGGTAGACGGCTATGCCCTCGATCATGGGTATCGCGAAGAGAAACAGCAACATCGACCCATGCATAGTAAAGACCTGGTTATAGGTCTCGGTGTCCATGAATGTCGCCTGCGGCGTTGCGAGTTGTACGCGAGCCAACATGCCGAGCACGCCGCCAATTGCGAAGAACACAAATGCCGTCGCCATGAAGCGTACGCCGATGACGGTGTGATTGACCGCCGCAAGACGCTGCAGCCCGGGGCCTGTGGCCCAGATCCGCGCGAGTTCGCGGTGCAGTGCTATCGCCGTGCCGCGGTTCGGTGAGCCATCGATCGAGGTCTTCATTGCGCTACTTTCCCGGTTGTATCGGGTTTAGCGATCGCGGTTGAGAATTCTGCTGCCGGATGGACGATGACGTCGAACCGCATCCCGCTGTGGCCGTTACCGCAGAATTCGTTGCAAAGCCCCTGGTAACGGCCTGGCACATCGGCCTGGATGCGCAGGAGATTCGTGTGTCCAGGCACAGCGTCGATCTTCCCGGCGAGCCGCGGAATCCAAAAGGCGTGGATGACGTCGCGGCTGGTGACCACGACATCGACTGGAACGCCCGCGGGCAGGTGCAGCATACCCTCCGTTTTGATGTCGCCACTTCCGGGGTAGCGGAACGTCCAGATCCATTGCTGTGCCTCTGCCTCGATCCGCAGCGGCTCGGCGATGTGTCGCGGCAACAGCCGCTCACCCGCGATCAGCGCGTAGGAGACGAGAGGTGTCAGAACGAGTGCCGGCAGGCACAGCCCGCCGAGCACAATCCAGCGCGTGGGCGACGTTCGTGCTCCCCACCCCGGGCGCAAGATCACCAGGGCGAACAGGACCATAACGAGCACAAAGAGCACGATGGCAGCCAAGAACATGGCCCACCACAGTGTCGCGATCGACGCGGCGGCTGGCCCGGCGGGATCAAGCGTCGATAGAGGTCCTGTACAACCAGTGAGTGCCGCGCAAGATCCGAAGTAGACTACAGCGCGCAGAACGCTATGATCTGGACGGAAGATTTGCCTCGGACATGGAGAGTTGGCACCATGGTAAAGAGCAACAACGATCCCGCAGTGACGAGAGAAAGTCCGGTCATGCTGGAGCTGCTCCGGCTTGATACCGGATCCGCGGTCGCGCTGGTCGGCCATCCGATCCACGTCATGATGGTGCACTTCCCGATCGCCTTCGTAATCGCCACCCTTGGCGTCGATTTTTTCTACTGGTGGTCGGGCGACGCGTTCTGGGTGCGTGTTGGTCTCTGGGCTGCCGGCTTCACTTTCTTGACCGGTGTCGCGGCCAGCATTGTTGGCACCGCAGAGCTCTTGCTGGTGCCTGGCATCCGGATGCGAGAGGCGAGCTGGTCCCACGCCATTGCGGCGATGACACTGGTCGCAATCACGGGGGCGAACTGGGGACTGCGTCTGTACTACCCGGAATCGATCCTGCCGCATGGCCTCGCGCTCTCGGGTGTCGCCTCGGTGATGGCGGGTTTCGCAGGCTGGCATGGCGGCAAGCTCGTGTTTGATCATGGTATCGGTATTCTGGTTTCGCCTAAAAACTGACGCAGCCCGCCGGGCGTGAATAAATTCTGGGCGAACTGGTTGGAATCGATGTGCGGCTTGCCCAGGACCACCCCGATAATCGCCGTGATCAGCACAAGATAGGCGACAGTCAGCGCAACGTAGGAGAAGCGGCCGAAGTGACCAGTGGGCTCGAAAAGGTGCATGAGGATCAATCCGGCGACGACGTGCAGCATCACCATGATTCCGACGAGCACCATCTTCAGGGAGAACCACTCCAGAAAGGTGGTCTGCAGGAAGATGAGCGCGGTTCCACTGCCGATGGCGACGAAGGCCGCCGGGGAGGTCATGCCCACATAGACGAACCGTGTCAGCCGATGCAATCGATCAAGCTCAGGTCCGACCTTGATGTCCCGGCGCTGCCAAAACAGAAATGGCAGAACGATCAATCCACCCGACCAGATGGCGATCGTGCCGAGGTGGATAAATTTGAGCAAAGTTGTCATGCGGTTGGCTCGACCGGTCTCAAGCTCGACCAGGCCAACCAGAGTCCCACCCCGAGATAGGGAAGAGACGCCGGCACCCACATCAGGAGGCCGGCCAATTGCTGGTCGGCGAGCGGATTCATTCCCCAAGCTGCCGTGCTGGCAAAATGCACCGCATAAAGCGGCCGTGGTGCGAAGACGATCAAAGCAGCCAGAAGTCCCATCTGTCCGATCGTCGCGGCGAGCGCAACAAGTGCCGGGCCCGGCTGCGCCGTCGACACGAAAATTGCGCGCCAAAGGAGCCATGCACTGACGAGAAGGGATGCTTGCATCAGCCAATAAGCGGGCACGCTGGCGAGCCCCCACCCGTAGGGCGCGGGCATATGCCAGACCCAGAGGATGACCGTGTGAAGGCTGACGAGCGCGGCAAGCGCCCGTGACGGGAAGCGCTGTACCGGGAAGGCGAGCGCAAGGAGCGGTGCCACAGCGGCGATCAACAGCACATGGTGCAGCACCCTCGCGGAGAATAGCGCCGAAGACAGCGCGCAGAGCGGCGAGATGAAGATCGTGGCCATCAGCAAGAGAGAGGTCCAGCCCGCGCGGGTATTGGCAACGCGACCGCTAGCGATCACGATTGCTAGTGCCGCAAGCGCTGCCATGAGCAGCGGATCGAAATTCCAGCGCGCCAATAGATCGCCCGGCACCGCAGCGGGACCGCAGTAAGCGATAGTGGCAGTGTCGCCCATTCGTCGCCTCCATCTCGGTGATTATTACTTCGCCACGCACAAAACTCTCTAGAAATAGTGGCGATCAATCCCTGCCAATCTAATCCACCCTGTCTTTGCCTCTCCAAGTCACGACGTCAAAATGCTCCAAACAGCTTGCCCAACGTGATAACCACAGCCAAGGCGATCAGCGGACCGATCAGACCCACCATCATGATTTCGCGGTAGCTCCCGCGTTGGGTGGCCCCGCAGATAGCAAGCAGTGTCACGACGGCCCCATTATGCGGCAGCATGGCAAGTGTGCCGGAGCTGATGGAGGCTACACGATGCATCAGGTCCGGGTGAATGCCCGCAACGGCAGCAAGCCGGGCATACGTCTCACCCAGGGCATTCAGCGCGATGGTCAATCCGCCGGAAGCAGAGCCGGTGATGCCCCCCAACACATTGGCCGCCACGGCAATTGACACGAGCGGACCACCGGGAATCGCCAGGATTCCATCTCGGACCACCGCGAAGGCGGGCAAAGCCGCCACCACTGCCCCGAAACCAACCAGGCTTGCGGTGTTGAGAACGGGGAGCGCCGAAGCATTTGCGCCGGCGTCGAGTGTCTTGCGCAGGTACGGCAGACGCCCACGCAGGATTACCACAAGGACCAGCGAGGCTATCGCCAGCGCCATCACGACGGACCACACCCCGCTCACCGCAGAGAGCGACGTTTCACCGAAACGGGGCTCCGCAAGGAAGCTTGTATCGGCTCGTGGCAACACAACCAAACTCATGATGAGGTTAACTACCAGCACGATAAAGATCGGAGCCGCCGACAATGCAAATGACGGCAATTGCTCGCTTCGATGACCGTGCGTTAGCTCTGCCTGGTCAAAGTTATCGGCATTCGCTGCACGTTCCCGAATGATTTGTTCATCGACGTTCGCGGGGGGTGCGTCATCATAGCCCTCCCCTGCCTTTCGCGCGTGCACTTCTGTCACCCGCAGCCACCACAACCCGAAGCCCAGGATGATGCAGGACGCGAGAATACCGAGGATGGGCGCCGCAAAGAGGGTTGTGCCGAAATACCTCATTGGGATGGCGTTTTGAATAGCCGGGGTGCCGGGCAGCGCGGTCATCGTGAAGGTGAAGGCGCCAAGCGCGATCGCCGCCGGGATCAACCGATGCGGGACCTCAGCTTGCCGAAACAATGCCGCCGCCACCGGAAAAGCAACGAAGGCGACGACGAAGAGGCTGACACCGCCATATGTGAGCGCGGCGCTGGCCAGCACCACCGACATGACCGCACGCTCTTCGCCCAGCCGTTTCGTTATGCCGCGCGCGATCGAAAGCGCGGCCCCGCTGTCATCCATAAGCTTGCCGAATACGCCGCCGAGCAGGAAAAGGGGAAAGAAACTTATAATGAAGCCCCCGGCGCCCTGCATGAACGTCAAGGTCCATTTGGCCAGTATCGGCTCTCGCGAAAAAGCAGCGACGAGGATCGCCGCACCGGGTGCGGCCAAGAGCAGGGTGAAACCTCGAAACGCTAGGAAGATAAGCAAGCCGAGGCTAACCAGAATACCTATCAATCCGAGGGTCTGCTCGCTCATGACGCTTCTCTTCCGAATGCCGCCGGCGCAAAGGCTGCTGCAAGATCATCCGGTGCAGGTCAGGGATCCGGCTCAGGCGGCGCTCGATGGTGAGCGGGCATCACCATATTCCACTTCGGCTATCAGACCACGCGCGACAGCGCGAACAGAGCAGATATGAGAATGACGGCGACCCCCGTGGCGAGGACCAGACGGTCGGCAAACAATCGGCGCATGGGCACTCTCCCTAAACAAAACTGTAGCGTTCGGAATGGTATTTGGACATCGGTACTCCCAGCTCTCCGAGCACCCTTTCGATGGCATCCATCATCACAGCCGGCCCGCAGATGAAATATTCGTGGTCCGCGTATGGCTTTGACAGATGCCGCATCAGTACCTCGGCTGTCATAAAGCCCCGCTCGCCAGTCCAGCCGACCGGAGGCTCGAAGAGGACGTGCACAACCGTCAGGTCGAGCTGCGCTTTGAGCTTCTCGAGTTCTTCGCGGAAGGTGATCGAATCCCAATCCTTGCTGCCGTAAAGCAGGACCACGGCGCGCTTGTCGCCCACATCGGCGAGCGTGCGGATCATGCTCATCATCGGCGTGATGCCGACTCCGCCAGCGATCAAGACATGCATATCCGCTGGATTGCCGATGGTGAAGGCACCGTAAGGGCCGTCGAGATAAACACGCTGGCCGACCGGGACCTTGTTGATCTCGCGGGTGAAGTCACCGAGATTGCGGATGGATATCTCGACATGGCCATCCGATGTCGCCGCGCTGGACGAGAATGAAAATGGATGGGCCGTGATTTTGAACGGGCTCCCCCACACGGTGAGCCAGCCGAACTGGCCTGGCCTGAAACGGAAGCCGGGATGGCCATCGGGCCGCATCACCAGCGTGGTCGTATCGCCGCGCTCACGGCGTACCTCCCGGACGCGATAGGGGCGACGCAATACGAACAGCGGCTTGACAACACGTACGTAAAACACCAGCGCGATCCAGAAGATCGTCAGGGCGATCCATAGAGATCGCTTCCAGGGGTCCGCCAAATAGAAGCCCCACCCAACCATATGCAGAAGCCCGGCCGTGACGGCGATGATCGCCAGTGCGACATGTGTGATGTGCCACAATTCATAAGGAATTCTCAGTTTGGCGCGCCACAACGCGGTCACCACCAATGCGAGCAGCGAGAACACAGACAGAAAAGCGAAGACAGCGCCCCATGGCACCTCGCCGTATTGGGGGAACGCAAGTAATTCAGGGTGAACGGAAAACATGATCAGAGGATGCACGACCACCAGCGCGACAGCGAAGAGCGAAATCCGCCGATGGAAATGATAGATGACATCCTCACCCCACGGCTCCGTGACAAACCGAAAGCGCGCTGTGAGTCCGAACTGCAGGCCCATTATCGCCAATCCGGAATAGCCGAGCGCCGCTGAAAATTCTGTCCAAAAGCCGCGCGCTGGCGGCAGCGATCCGGTCAGGAGAGCGAACAGGGGAAGGAAAATGAAAAGCAGATATATGACCATCCAAACGATGCTGCGCGCGGCATACGTCATCGAGTGGATTCCGGGCTTTTCCGAAGCGTGGAACAAAAGCGTCATCGGCGAACGGTCTCCGAAGCGCACCATCGTAAACAGCCCTTGCCGCGATTTGATTTTGTCATCGAACCAGAGGGTTGTCATTTAGATTTTGCCACTTCCGGTTTTGGGTTCTTTTTCAGACATGGCGCGACGTCCGACTTCAGTTTGAAACGGGCAGCACGGCGGACTTTGGTGAAATTGAAACCATGGCGCGCGATGACCTCGGTAGGTCAGGGCGCCTGACACACCCGGTGCGGCGCAACAGTGTCGCTAAGATCGGTGTTAGCTTCCGGCGATTGCGCTACCGCGCAATGCGCGCAGTCGACCTTGCAGATACGTCGGCTCTCCGTGCTGATGGCATAGTTGACAGCGATCAGGAAGCGCAAGCCCGCGTCGCTACTTTGCAGGATGCCCTAAAGCTTGGATGGATCGAAGACCGCAACCTTCTAATCGACGTACGTTGGTCTACCTCTGATGCAGTCGACGGGACGAGGAGAGCTGAAATGGCGATATCTTTGAGGGTATTTGAGCGTCGTTTGCTTTACCGGAGCGGCAATCTCCTTCCTCCGTTACGATAGCAAGTACTTTGACTTGCTAGTTTTGTCCGGCGTAATTTTCATAGGAACTGCGATGTACGTCGCTGTGGCGCGCGAGGAGGTTGCCTTCGCAATCGTGTTGGCATCTCTCAAAATGAGCGGCATGCCAGCATCCGAGCCAACAGCGATTTCAACGGCTTAAATTAAACTCTTGAATCACCACTCTAACAGATTCTGGCGCGGCCGGGCCGGTCCAGGTGTCCGTGTAAGTAGCGTCGCGACCGACCGACGGAAACGGAGCCCGCAAATGAGGACTTGATTTAGCGTGTGCTGCGATGGTTTGGCGGATGTTGTCCCGGATCACGCCCGGCTTGCGAAGATCCCGGTGGACCTTGACGAGCCGCCCCGTAAAGGCGGGCAGCCTTATCTTTTATCCAAGCTATGCGGGCGAGGAACGAAGCATGGCCGCGCTACTGGTTCAGTTTCGAACCATGCCGCTGCGAACAAAACATTGCCGTTTCGCGCCGGTCCAGTTCAAGAACGTCACCATTATCGCCGCCATCGACGGCTCCTTATATGAGATAAGCCTCTCACTCACGGCGATCGGCTAAATTCCCTCATTCACGCTAACCTGCTCGAGGACGATCGTGCCGGCGATCTCCCCGACGCGTTCTGGTTCACCGGATGCAGGGCTGTTGAAGATACCGAGTATCAACTCGATGGAACGATCGACGCGTTGAATTGGCGAATCCAGCGAAAGCGCAACCCGCGGGCCCGGCTTTCGTGCCTCCAATGTGTGGGCGCACCTAGACGCCTATCGCATGGCCACGAGGAGCGTGATGTGGACGCAACGGGGGCACCACGCGTGCAATAGACGATATCTGCTCCTTCAGTGCTGTTGCGGGCCAAGGGGAGATGCTCGCCGCGGAGTCCGTTCGCATCATGATGGATTTCTAATTTTCCCCGGGAGCGCGGGTTCGGAACTCGTCCTGCGACCAGCCGTCAATTCCTCTGCGCCGTCCAATAGCCTGCGCACAGCGCATTACCGGAGCGCCCGCTCCAGCGGCCATGGCCCGTAGTACCCGAAAGCCTGCCTGTGCCCGACGCGTATTTATCCTGAACAGTGACGGACGCGCGCACTGCTCCCGATCTGGCGACATACCCCCTACGGGATGGCTGCACTCACCGTTGCCTCACAATGGCGGGCTTGGCGGCGCTTCGGGCTTGAATGTCGCGAGGCGACATGGCCTCGTAGCCCACTTCCCATGGCTGCCGGTGCTCGGCGCAGCTACTGGCGCCTTGGTCGTCGTGGCCTGCACCTCATGGCCGCAAGTTTCTCGAATTTCTCTGAAGACCAAACCGTAGAAAGGATAAAGACATGTGCAATTGCTTCGAGTCGATTGCCACTTCCGTTGCGGCGCTTGGCGCGTTGACCACCCCTCGTGGCGCAATCTCCCGCCCCGCACGCGCATCGTGATCGAATTCCTGGCCGAACTCATTCGCGCGGATTCGCAATAAAGGAGTTTTCGCGCCGTACCGGGCCGCTAAGTCTCCCCTTGGTTCATATGAAAAGTACGAGCCGATATAAGCTCGCGCCTCGTTCAACCCCTCATCACCCCTCCCCATAATAGCACACCTCGGCTGAAGTCGGGCGCGCCTGGAATGGTTCCTGGCGGTCCCTGCCACGAATTCGAGGATGCACAGATGAGCGACTACAAGCTTTTGATCGATGGGAAGTTGGTGTCCGGCACGATGGCGCTGAATGTGGTCAACCCGGCGACGGAGGAAGTGGTTGCCGTGGCGCCCAGGGCAGACCGCGCGCAACTCGAACAGGCCGTCGCCGCGGCCAAAGCGGCCTTTCCGCGGTGGTCGGAGACGCCCGTGCGGGACCGCGGCGCGCTGCTGGCCAGGCTGGCTGATGCGGTTGAAGTGCGTCAGGCCGAGTTTGCGGAAATCCTGACGGCGGAAAATGGCAAGCCGATCGCGCAGGCGGTGTTGGAAATGGCGGCCGTCGTAGCCACGATGCGCTATTATGCGGGTCTCGACCTGGCGCCTCGGATCTTGAAGGAGGATGCCTTCCAGAAGATCATCGAACAACCCATGCCGCTCGGCGTGATCGGAGCGATATCGGCGTGGAACGTGCCGATGATCCTTCTTGCCGCGAAGATCGCGCCGGCGCTGCTTGCCGGCAACACCGTTGTCGCCAAGCCGGCGGCGACGACCCCGCTGGCGGCGCTAAAACTGGGTGAGCTGTGCGCTGATATTCTGCCCCCTGGGGTGATCAACGTCATTGTCGACGCCAACGATCTTGGGGAAGCGCTCACCAGCCATCCGGACGTCGCCAAAGTCGCATTCACGGGCTCGACTGCGACCGGCAGAAAAGTCATGGAAAGCGCGGCCGGCACGCTGAAGCGCCTCACGCTGGAGCTCGGCGGCAACGACGCCGCCATTGTGCTCGACGATGTCAATCCAAAGGAAATAGCGCCCGAGCTGTTCGCCGGCGCGACCTTCAATTCCGGCCAGGGCTGCGTCGTGATCAAGCGCCTCTACGTTCATGATTTGCAATATGACGAATTCTGCGAGGAACTCGGGCGGCTGGCCCGCGAGGCTGTCGTCGATGACGGCGCCAAGCCTGGAACCCAGATAGGGCCGCTGCAGAATAAGGCGCATTTCGAGAGGGTGAAGGGCTTCTTGAAGGATGCCAAACAGGACGGCGTTATCGTTGCGGGCGGCAATGTTCTGCAGCGCATGGGCTATTTCATCGAACCGACGATCGTTCGCGACATCGGCGACGATACGCGATTGGTCAGGGAGGAGCAGTTCGGCCCAATTCTGCCGGTGCTGCGCTATGCCAAGGTCGAAGACGCCATTGCACGCGCTAACGATACGGAGTTCGGGCTCGGCGGCAGCGTCTGGTCGAAGAATCTCGAACGGGCCTTTGCCGTGGCCTCGCAAATCAATTCGGGCACGGTCTGGATCAACAGGCATCTCAACCTGCAGCCCGACATTCCGTTCAGGGGCGACAAGCAGTCCGGCATCGGAGCCGAACTGGGCCACGCTGGGCTGGAGGAATATACTCAGCCAAGGATCATCAATATGGCCAAGCAGCAGGCCTGATGCGCATCCCGCCGTCTTCGCGTCGGCGGGGCGAGCTGAGGGCCCGCGCCGCCGTCTTGAGCGTAAAGGGGCCCGCGGACCTCCGGCAATTCATTCGCTGTCCCGTGCTCTGGCGGTCGCAGCGCCGCCAGAGCACGGGCCGTCCGGCGCGACCCGAAAATAATCGCCGCCTCGTTGGAGCGCTGCGTGCGGCATCTGTGCCCGGCCATATCCGCAAGGCGACTTTAGTCTCAGCGCCCTCGCGCTATCCTCTGCGCGGTTTGCATCTTTGTGGTTTCGTCCGCATGCCATAATCAGCTGTTCGCGAGCATCCGGAAGGCGGCGACGCCGTCAGGGAGGGCGGTCACCGAAGCTCTCCTACTTAAATCCATCGGTTGATCGATATCGAATGGGGCTCTGAACCTCCCCATGGCTAAAGCCAGGGGGTTCTGAGAGAGGCAGAAGGCAGTCTTTCGGGGGCTCTCGCGGTCTCTGTTTGCAGAGGCGCTACATCATCCCCGGCCTCGACGGCCTGCCCAACACTCTTCATCCGGCGACCCGCTCTAACGCCATTACGGACGTGGGGTTGGGCAAAGCCCTTCCCGCTTGCAGGTTGAAGTACACTCGACATCGCCGTCCTCAGGAGCGGTTCCGCACTGGCCCAAGCGATCTTGACTTGGGGAATGTCGAGCAAATTCGTATCGCAGCATGTCGCAAGAAACGCGCTGTAGAGATCACGTTGAACCGGCTCTGTCCTGCCATCGCCGAACACATGAACCCGCTGCGAGAGCGGCTTCTTGATGTATTCGCCCGTGGTATGATCGAACTGGCTCAACCGTGTATGCCGGGTTTTGATCTCAATCACTCCACCGCCAGCACTTGCAGCCTTGCGCTGAAGCATCGAGATCAACATTCCTGGCGCACGCACTTTCACGCTGCGACCGTAGTTCTTCTGAAGTGACTTGTAGCTCAACTCCTCTGTTTTGATGGTTGTCCCTTGACCGAGAATGCGGTTCGCCAACTCGCCATTCGATCGCTTGCGCTCGGCAGCCAATACTCGATCGCGCTCGCGTTTCGAAGCGGCAAGCGCCTGATAGCGCTGCGACCTGTTCCACCTTCTCTTACCCTTGATCGCGCGCCCTTTGGCATCGAAGTTGTCCAGGTTGGTTGCACGTCGCGAGCGGTCCATCGCGCGCTGGATCCGCCGGCAGCAGGGATTTCGGCTCAAGAAAGGCTCGCCTCTTGCGCTGCCTCCGCCGCATCTAGTGTCGCTGCCGAAGAATGGTCGTGAGATCGCAGGCGCAGCGTTGAGAGGTTGTCCGACAAAGTGGTGGTCTGGCCGAGTTGATTGCGCTCGAGCCGCCACAGCTGCGCTGATCAAACCGTGCTACGAAACGTTCAACATAAAAATGAAGGCGTTGAACTAAGTGGTTGTTCTAGTAGAGAAAAATCGAACAAAAATTCGAGTCGGAGCGCTTCGCCTGCCTCGAACTTCGGATGTCCATTCCCACTCAGCTACGCCACAAGCCCGGGATTTCTCGCTCAACCAATCGCAAGAATTGGGTGTTGTGGATCGGGGATTTGAACCTATCCAGCACAGGTCGGACGTGTGGGAATCGTGTGCGAACGGCGGTTTTTGGCAGCCTTTGAAGATGGCGCCCAGCAAGTTAGGTTACCCGCCGATAAGAAAATAGGGCTTCTGCAATGGTGGGTTTCGCCCGGCGGCGCCTAGGACAGAACCGGGGAAACAACAAAGAAGAATCCGATCGGAGTTTCAGGATGCCCCTGCCCAGAGAAGACGTCGACGCCACCACGCCGAAGTTCTTGCGCGACAAGTACGCCGTCGTCGGCGTCGGCGAGACCGCCTACACCCGCGGCTCGAACACGACGACGCGGGCGCTCGCAACAATCGCGGTGCGCAACGCCATGCTCGATGCGGGGCTCAAATCCTCCGAGATCGACGGCATGCTGTCGTATCAATCAAACGACTCGGTGTTCTCGCCATTCGTCGCCGGCGACCTCGGCATCCGGCTCAATTTCTACATGGACGTGTTCGGTGGGGGATCATCGATCGAGGCGTTGATCGGCATCGCGATCGGCGTAATCGAGGCCGGCATGTGTAAGACGGTGGTGATCTTCCGCTCGATGAACGGATTCTCGCAGGTGCGGATCGGTGGCACCGGCGTGCGCGCCGCAACTCCCCTCTCAGGCGACGCGCTGCACAGCCGCGCCTACGGCTGGCAGAGCGCGGGACAGTCGTTCGCGCCGACCTTCATGCGCCACATGTACGAATTCGGTACCACCGCCGAGCAGGTCGCTTATGTCCGCGTTGCCCACAGCCATCACGCCTCGAACAATCCTAAAGCCTACTACAAGAAGCGCCTCACGGTGGAGGATGTCGTCAACAGTCGCATGATCTGCATGCCATTGCACCTGCTCGACTGCTGCGTGGAGACAGACAACGCCAACGCCATCATCGTGACCACAACCGCGCGTGCGAAAAACCTGAAGCAGCCGCTGGTGCGGATCCGTGGTGTGGTGGGCCGCTGCTCGAAACCGCGGGTCGACATGCACTACCAGGTCGGACCGATCTCCACCGTCGCCGGCCACTACGCCAAGGACATCCTCTGGCCGAATTCCGGCGTCAGCCCGGAGGACATCGACCTCACGGGCTCCTATGACGCCTTCACCTTCACCACCATGCTGCAACTCGAGGATTACGGCTTCTGCAAGAAGGGCGAGGGCGGCCGCTACGTCTCCGACGGTACCATCATGCTCGGTGGAAAAAGGCCGAACAACACATCGGGTGGCCATCTCTGTGAGGGCTATACCCACGGCATCGCCATGGTGATCGAGAACGTCCGCCAGCTCCGCCACGATGCAGACGATAGCTGTCCGATCGGGCCGGATGGCAGGCGCCAGCATACCTATGATTATCGCGAGGGTGGTTGCCGCCAGGTGAGGAACGCCGAGGTATCAGCCAATCTCGGCTGGGCGATGCCCGGCACCGGATCGGCGATGGTGATGCGGCGAGGGTAGGTTATGATGCGAGGCGAGAGGCTTCGTCTGCTCGGAACGTTGACGGCCCACGCCCGTGTGTGCCGCAAAGCGATGCGCCCGCGCGGCGGGACGGGAAGGAAGCAAAATGAAAGCATCGATATTTTGCCTGCCGAGCGTCGGCTCGCGCGCCGAAATCGAGGCGGGCATGGCGGCGACCCGGCCGGAGCTCTACCAGCGCATGTTGAAAGAGTTGACCGAACTCGTCAAACTTGCCGACGACCTCGGCTACGATTCGGTGAGCTTTACCGAGCATCACTTCCACATCGAGGGCTTCGAGCTTTCCAACAACCCCGTGCTGCTAGACCTCTACTTCGCGATGCAGACGAAGCGCATCCGCGTCGGTCAGCTCGGTATCGTTCTGCCGGCCGCCAATCCGATCCGCGTTGCCGAGGACATCGCGATGCTCGATCACATGACCTGCGGGCGCGCCTGCGCCGGCTTCGCCCGCGGCTACCAGCGACGCTGGGTCGACGTCATGGCGCAGCAGACGCACGGCGTCTCGGGGACCTTGCCGCACCATCATGATGCAATCGATCGGACCAACCGCGAGGCGTTCGAGGAGAACTGGCAGATCATCAAGAAATGCTGGACCGAGGAGATGCTGACGTTCCAGGGCAAGTACTGGAAGGTACCGGCTGGCGCAACGCCTTGGGATCTCGAGACCACGGTGAAATACGGCAAGGGCGTTGAGAATGGCATGCTGACCTCGGTCGGCGTGGTGCCGAAGCCGTTGCAAAAACCATACCCGCCGGTGTTCCTGCCGTTCGCCTCGTCGCCGAACTCTATTCGCTGGGCTGCGCGTGAGGGCGTCACCGCGATCCTCCCGCCGATGCATGAGGCCTACGAGTCACCGCTGTTCGACCTTTATACCGAGGTGTCGGGAAAGCCCCGCGGACAGGGCACGGGCTTGTTGCGCGATGTCATCATCGCGGACACGGACGAGGAGGCCATGGCGTTGTGGGAGGACTCCGGGCGTTTCTCCGGCAGGGCGTGGTTCGAGCCGTTCGGCTTCCGCCGCGGTCTGATGGACCCGGTGACGAAGAACTTCGCGACCGCGAAGGAATTGATCGACCTCGGCTACGCGTTGGTCGGCACCGTCGATACCGTGACCCGCGCGCTTGAGGTCAACATGAAACGCCAGCCGATCGATTGGTTGTTCTGCTACACCTACAACGCGCTGGTTCCGCACAGCAAGTTGATGAAGTCGACCGAGGCGTTGTGGACCAAAGTGCTGCCGAAGTTCATGTGAGTCCCCTGTTACTCTTGAGAGCTTTCACTGCTAACGCGACGCCGCATATAATTCACCGAAACATCGGAACTCGGACATGTTGACCTGGGTCGTCCTAAGCCATTCCGCTCATACTCGCGGACGCGGGTATGCCGTTTTTGCTAAACAAGCCGAGCATCTCGCGCCGCATTCCCGCTATGCTGGAATGCGCGGAGGTGCGAGGAAAACACGGTGATAACATGATATCCGCGCACTATCTCGGCATGCCGCTTGAGATCAATGATCTCGACCATGCGAACCTCGACTACTTCGCCTACTGTGCGGAGCACGATTTCCGTCTGCAGCAATGCACCTCGTGCAAGCTGTTCCGCTACCCGCCGTCCACCGCGTGCCCTTGGTGCGCTGAGCTGGACTCGGAATGGGTATCCGTCGAGGGCCGCGGCACCGTGCATTCCTACACCGAGGTCCACCACGCCATTCAGCCGGCGTTTAAACAGTACACACCATATCTCGTGTTGCTAGTCGAACTGGACACCCAGAGCGGCAAGCCGACGAGGGAGGAGGGACTGCGCGTGATCGGCAACCTGACGCGGTCAGACGGCGTGCTCGCGCCGAAGAGCGAGGTCGAGCGGGTCGGCATCGGTACTCGCGTGCGCATGGTATTCACCGATGTCGCGCCGGGGCTGGCGCTGCCGCAATGGACCATTGACGAAAGTGCCGCCGGCGGCACACCTTGGCGATACCGGGGGTAGGCGAGGCGCAGCCCGGTTCGCGAACGTCAAAGCGTTGCCGCTTTTCTCAAGGCCATCGAACTCGATCCTGAATCGGGGCGGCGGCAAAGATGTAGGCATGCGGTTAGTCCGAAGAGCGCGCAATGCTTGTTGAATAGCCGCACGTGGCGGAAACCGAATGGAGCGTGCTTTCCTGTTCGTTAACGCGGCCCGGCAGCGCCGCTGACATCGACTCTAAAGGAGCCGCCGACCTTTATGCAGGAGTCGGTGCCTTCGACTTTCACGAAACCGGGACCAAACGCGGCACAGGGATTCCTTGCGGCGCTCTTCGCAGGCGGAAGCCGATCAGGGGGTGTGGCGTAGTCCAGTCTAGGATGGCTGGCCGGATCGGCCAGAACCGCTGAACCCGACAGGACGGCGACAAGCATGACGAGGAAGAAGGTCCGCATTGCCGCTCTCTATCACCCGCCGCCTGATTTTGCTACCATCAAGCCTTGCGGCGCTGGTTCCATGCTGCTCTCGGTCGTGCAATAGTTCTCGCACGCTTTTAACTTGCGGGAATTGAAGACCTCCCATCTGGGCACTGGGTTCTCGTGCTTCAACTGTCCGAACGCATCGGACGTAAACGCCTATTGTCATTTACATCCTGGCGCTGTCCCCTGCCGAGCGCGAGCACTGGCAGGTTGCCATGGAATTTCTGATCTCTGCCGCCGAGGCGGGCGGCATGCTTATGATGGCCCGCATTGCCATGTTGAGGGCGTTGAACCACGACGAGCCAGGTCCGGCGCCAGCGCCGCGCCGCAAGCGAGCCAAAAGCTTCAGGGTGTAGCGGCCCGCAATTTGAAAAAATCTCGTCCGACAGACGAGCGCGTCTTGTTCATTTTTTTTTGTCAGCGGCTTTTGGTCACTCAATTTGGCCGAAGTGTCTGTATCGTCGTTAGCAAGGCGAGCATAAACGATTTGACCTTCAGGTGAGGCCTCAACCTCCTTTACGCAGTTGGCAGCAGACGCTGACGCCTTCTGTGCCGTGGTCGTTCTCCCCACCACCGCTATTCCATTACCGGTCCCGCAGGTGTTGGTAATAGATCGGCTGTTGTCAGCGAGTTCGGCCGTGCGAGCGCGACGATCCCAATGGTGCGAAGAATTGGCCGGGTCGCTTCCCGAGCCCGGCCAAAAAAACCTTCGCTTGTCGATGCCCAGCAAGGCGCGCCGCGGATCAGCAAAAACGGCAGATGCCCCACGATAAGCAGCAGCCTCCGAAACCACAGCCGCCGCCGCAACCGCCGCAACCGCAGCCTCTGCAGCCACAGCCACCACAGCCGCGACATCCACCGCCACCGCCACAACCACGACATCCACCGCCTCCGCCACAACCATGGCATCCACCGCAGCCGCAGCCGCGCGCCACCTGCGTGAAGCCGCCGGCGCCGTTTTCCTTATCGAAGATGTGGAATGTCGCAAGACTAACGTCAGCCATTTCCTCTTCGCCAAGAACGAAGCGTTGATTGGGTGTAGTGTTCAGAGATTGCGGAACGTCGGCAGTCGGAAGAGCGGATGCAGATGCGCTTCCCGCCAGCGAAAGACCCAGTCCAGCGGCGCCCAGTGTCGGCACACCAGCGGCTTTGGTCAGGCGCTTCCGCTTCGAAACTTGCTTCACCCGGGACATGTCGCGTCCTCCATGCAAGTGTTCAGGTTCCAGCCGGGGAAACTTTACGTTTGGCTCATGCGCCACGCAAGCTGGAGTGAGTTCACTAATTCGTTGTTATATATTCACTTCCCGTTCATGTTGATTAATAGCGCGCCGCTCCGTCATGATCACGATCGCATTCGAAGCGGGCGCGCACATTACGATGCACTGCCGCATGGAGCGCGATCGGAGCAATTTGAACGGTAGAGCAATCCGCCGTATTCGCCTGGTACGAGCTGCTGACGACAGACGTGTCGGCGGCGCGGTCCATTTTACGGCAAGGTGGTGGGCTGGGACGTGCAGGACACCTCCACCTCCGAGTTTGCCTACCAGCTTTTCAGCGTGGGCGGGACGCCTGTCGCGGGACTATTGGAGCTGCCGCTCGACGGGTGGAAGAAGGGGGCGACGCCGCGATGGGTGGGCTATGTCGCGGTCGAGGATGTGGACGGGGTCGTCGATCAGCTCAAGCGTCTCGACGGCACCGTGTACGTGCCGCCGACGGACAGCAACATCGGCCGGCTTGACAGGGTTCCTTCGATAGTGGGTATCGCGATGTAGCGAACCCACCGACAGCTCACCATCCTGCATTATAAGCCGCGCCCATTTATTCATTTTCTAGTCCCCTGCGGTTCCTGATCAAGTCGGAAATGATGTTCGTGTCCAGCATGGAGCGGGTCATCACCATGTTCTCCTGCGCCGGGACCAGGCCGGGTCACCCGGTCGGGCCTGCAAACCTCAAACATCCGCGTTTTTACCGAGCCAAACTCTGGCATCGCGCAACGATTTACGCCGACGTTCCCGCTTCGGTTTCAATGCGCTAATTTGAACTGCCGCCGGCCGCTATGCAACGGTCGGGAGGAGGCGCGCCACTTCTTCCCGCAGGTCCGCGATCGCCTTGCGATCGCCCGAGAGATGCCGCAGCAGGCATCGCTGGAAGAGTCCATCAAACAGCGCATAGAGGGCGGCCCGGGAGACGGCGGGCTGTCGGCCGCCAAGTGAGGCAAAGCGGGACGCGACACGCCACACCATATCTTCCAGGCTCTTGTCGATCTCGGCGACGTCGTCGCGAAAGGCCTCTTCAAACAGAGACTGCGAGCGAAGGTCGTACCAGAGGCGATGCATCTGGGCCTCGTCGCGAACCGTCTCGCCGAGCTTTTCCAAAAAACCCTTCATTAGTTCGTCGCGGCTTTGCGCCGCCGACGTGATCTGGTCGTACCGCGTGACGCACTTCGCCTTGTAGTGACGAACACAACAGCAGATCAGGTCGACCTTGTCGCTGAAGTAATAGTGCAGCACGCCGTGCGTAAAGTCGGATTTTTGCGCGATCTCGCGCAGGCTGGTCCTCGCATAGCCTAGCTCGGCTAGGGTTTCCAACGCAGCCTCGGCAAGCTCGATTCGTCGTGCACTGAACTTGTCGACACCCGCACGCTCGATTCGATCCGAGGGCCGGCTCGGCCGGCTCGTCGTTTCAATTTTCCGCCGCGTCGCTCCAGCCTCTTTCCGCACCCTAACTCCGAATCATCGCGTCACCTTGGCGGCAATAACGCCCTCAGTTGCCCTGAAAAATCATTCTTCCCCCTCGTGGTCAAGGATTACTTGACAAGTGTATAGTTTTTGGACAATCGTCAAGAAAATATTGGACGAATGTCAAGTTTCAAGGCGACGCGGCCGGGAGAAGCTGCTCAGGGAGGAGAGCAGACCGCACACCACCACCGTTCGTTATGGGCAGCCGAGATTTTCTTCTGAGCGGGCGAGGGGCACGCTCCCGGGGCGGCAGCCCCGCTCGGCAGGCCGCGGCGCGTCACAACAATGAAATCACAAAGGGAGGAGCACAAAATGAGTGAGAAAAGTCTGGCAGGCCGCAAGGCTCTGGTCACCGGCGGCGCGCGAGGCATCGGCGCTGCGATCGCAGAGGCGCTTACGAAGGCCGGCGCTTCTGTGATGATCGGCGATATTCTCGCCGACCTTGGCAAGGAAACCGCCGGCCGCCTTGCAAAGACAGGCGCCAAGACTGGCTTTGTGGAACTGAATGTTACCGACGACGCGCAATGGGAAAAAGCTGTCGCAGCCACCATCGCCACGCTCGGTGGCTACGACATCTTGATCAACAATGCAGGCATCGAGATTACCTCGCTCGTCGTCGATCTCAAGGCTGAGGATCTCCGCCGGATGTGCGACGTCAACATCGTCGGCACCGGTCTCGGCATGAAACATGCTTTTCGCGCGATGCGACCTGGCGGAGGTGCAGGTGCCGGCGGCGCCATCGTCAATATCGCGTCGGTCGCGGCCACGATCGCATTCCCGGCCATTGCCGGATACTCCGGCACCAAGTCGGCCGTCGACCGCATGACGCGAGTCGCCGCGATGGAAGCGGGCAAGCTTGGTTACGGTGTGCGGGTGAACTGTCTCTATCCCGGGCTTGTCCCCACCGATATGGGCATGCAACTGGCCAACGACATCGTCGCCGCAGGACTAGCATCCGACGCCGGCGCCGCGGTCGCCTCGGTCGTCGAGCAGACCCCGCTCGGGCGGTTGGGTGAGGTCGGCGACATGGCCGACGCCGCTGTTTTCCTTTGCTCCAACGAGGCGCGCTTCATCACGGGTGTCGGGCTGCCGGTCGACGGCGGCATGGGCATTTAAATCGCCGAACGCAAAAAATAGAAATTCGGGAGGATATGAACATGAGCGAGAAAAAGCCTGTCGTCGTCTATGGCGTCTCTGGTTACACCGGGCGTCTGGTTTGTGAATATCTGCGGGAATACAATATTCCCTTTATTGCCGCCGGCCGTGACGCGGCCAAAGTGAAGGCCGTTGTCGAAAAAATTCCCGGCATCGAAACCGCGGATTACGAAATTGCTGAGGTTGAGCACACAGTCGAAGCGCTGACCAGGCTGTTCAAGGGCGCGAAGGTTGTCAGCAATATGGTCGGCCCATTCATCAAGTATGGCCCACAAGTTGTCGAAGCCTGTCTTGCGGCCGGCTGTCATTATACCGATACGACCGGCGAACAGGACTGGGTGCTGCTGGCGCAGGAGCGCTGGGGCACACAATTCGCGGCCAAAGGATTGCTGCTCGCGCCCAACGTCGCGCAGATGTACACAACGGGAGAAATCGCAGCGAACATTTGCCTCGAAACGCCCGGTCTCGATACGCTCGACATCCTGGTGTTGTGGAAGGGGTTCCCGACTTACGCCTCGACGCAGACGATTTTCACGATCCTGAAGGCGAACTGGTACTACCTCGTCCAGAACAAATTTGTCGAATGGGATGTGACCGCCAATTTCGAGGTCAACGTTCCCGGTCAGCACGAGGGCGCCATCGCCGTGCCGTGGGGTGGAACAGCGCATCCGGTCTGGTTCAAGAATGACCCGCGCGTGTCCAACTGCAGGGTGCTGGGCGGTGTCATGCAGCGCGACGTCATGCTGGGCGTGGTTCAGACCCAGGAGATGGTGAAAGAGAAAATCAAGCCACTTCCGTCCGACCAGCAGGAGAAAGCGCTGGCTGACATCGCGGCAACGCTGCAAGCCACCATGCCGCCGCGCGAGAATCCGCGCATCAATACCTCGATCGACTCCGTCTATGCATCGGGACCGCTCGGTCGCGCTCATTGCGTGATCCACGGAAATTGCAATTACAAGCAGACCGGAATGCTGCAAGCCTACGCGGCATTCTCGCTGCTGCAGACTGCTCCCAGGAAGGTTGGTTTTGCCTCCGCCTGTCAGGCCTTCGGACATCGGGAACTATTGGGCCAGTTGCGAAGCTTCGGACTGGTGATGAACCCAATTCTGACGGTTCACAATTGATGCAAGCGTGTGGCGCGTACGACCGCGCCACACGCCCTTGTCGGGAGATTGCCCATGCGGCTAGTCGACTATCTGGATAAGGGCACGTCGCTTGGTGCGGACGCTCCATGCCTGACTATGGACGGAAAGGACCTGAGCTATGGCGACGTGCAGCGCCTCAGCTATCGTATCGCTCACGGACTCGCCAAATCCGGCGTTAACCCCGGAGAGAAAGTCGCTATCCTGTCCGGCAACGATCCGATCGCCTTTGCCTGCGTATTCGGCATTTCGCGCGCCGGATCTGTCTGGTGTCCGATCAATCCGCGCAACGAGGCCGCGGAAAACCAGTTCATCCTCGATGCGTTCGATTGCAGCCTGTTGCTGTTTCACAGCGACTTCGCGCCAATGGTCGACAAGTTAAGGCCTGATCTGCCGAAGCTGCGCAGTCTCGTATGCTTCAACACCGATATGCTGTTCGCGCCGTCGTTCGAGCGTTGGCTCGCCGATGTCGACGGTCAGCCGTTTCAGCGCAATCCCGTTGACGATCTTGCACTCATACCCGGCACCGGCGGAACGACCGGCAAACCCAAAGGCGTAATGCTCTCGGGACGCAACATCGAAACGATGACTGCGTTGACCCTGATCGGCTATCCGTTCAGGGGGCGCCCGACCTATCTTGCGCTCGCGCCACTGACGCATGCTGCCGGTGTGCTATGCTTCCCCATCATGACGCTCGGAGGCAGGGTGGTGATCATGCACCATCCGGACGTCGGCGAGTTCCTCGATCTGATCCCAGGCTACCGGGTCACGCACACATTCCTTCCGCCAACCGTCATCTACATGTTGCTGGATCATCCGAAGCTCGAAAACGCTGATCTCAGCTCGCTGCAATGCTTCTGGTACGGCGCGGCCCCGATTTCGGTGGCGCGCCTGACCGAGGCGCTGGAAAAGATCGGCCCGATGGCACAGCTCTTTGGGCAGACCGAAGCACCGATGATGATCTCGATGATGCCGCCTGAGGACCATTACAATGCCGATGGTTCGATCGCGACTGGCCGTTTGTCGTCGGCGGGCCGTGTCGGGCCGCTGGTTCGGGTCGGCATCATGGATGGCAACGGCAATCTGCTGCCGGCCGGAGAACGCGGCGAAATCGTCGTTCGTGGGTCACTGGTGATGGACGGGTACTACAAGAACGCCGAAGCAACGGCGGAGGCCTTCGTGCACGGCTGGCATCATACGGGTGATATTGGATACCTGGACGCGGACAATTTCCTTTACATCGTCGATCGCGCCAAGGACATGATCATTACTGGCGGATTCAACGTCTATTCCGTCGAAGTCGAGAACGCCCTTCAGGCCCACGAAACCATCCAGGATTGTGCCGTCATCGGCTTGCCAGACGACAAGTGGGGCGAACGCGTTGTCGCTGTGGTGCAGCCGAGAGTAGGGCGCACCGTCGATGTTGCCGGGTTATCGACCTTCGTGAAGCAGCGGGTCGGAAGCGTCAAAACACCCAAGCAGATTGAAGTCTGGGATGACCTTCCGCGCTCCAAAGTCGGCAAGGTGCTGAAATCCGAGGTCCGCGCCAGAATGCTCGCAAACGGGAAGAAATGACGACAGCTCGTAGCAATGGTCGGCATGATCCGTACCAGCAAGACGGGAAAATGCGAGTTTATGACCGGCACCTGATCGACGGAGGGCATTATGGCCAGCGGTCATGTGAGCCGCACCTTGTCAGGCTCATAACCTGAAGGTCACAGGTTCAAATCCTGTGCCGCAACCAAGTCGGTCAAATGTCCAGCAATCTCAGTAGATTGTGGGCCTTTGTTGGCGCAGGAAACACCCTAACAAATATCGACGACTTGATTCGTGGGTTCAAATCACCCCGCAACCAAATGCAGTTGGTAGTAGGCACGGCGGCGGACGGGAATGATTGGGCATCGCTTCGGATCAGAGAGTGGTCCTGAGAAACGCTCATCGCCGGCTGACCAATCCGATATTGAAATCTGTAATTCGCAAATGGATGGATGGGATTGCACGCGGGTAGGTCATCGGCATTCGCATAGTGAGCGGTTTTGGGGCGTATGAGTGGTCGGCAGCAATCTGCCGAATGAAGGTCGAGGAGACGCGAGGCGGTTACGACACACGGGCCTTCTGAAGTTGAGCTGCTCGGCATCGCTCGGTTTCTCGATTGCCTAGCCGTGTTCCGTGATTAGGAGCGGATCGGCGGATGCGATAAGTTTCAGAGTCCGCAGGGAGAATGTCGACCGGGAATGTCTGATACCCTGGATCCTGTAGAGCTTTTCACGGAGGAAGCGTTCGTAATGTGTGGTATCCGCGACCGCTACCTTGACCAGATAGTCGTATTCGCCGGTGACAAGATTAGCTTCGATCACCTCCGGGATTCTTGCCAGCGCGTCGCCAAAGCGCGCGAGCACCTTCTCATCGTGCCTGTCCAGCGTCACCTCGATGAAGACGATGTCCTTCAGGCCGATGGCGGCGTGGTCGATGATCGCAGAGTAGTGCTTGATTGCGCCGATCTCTTCCAGCCGCCTGACCCGCGACCAGCACGGCGACGGCGAAAGTCCGACGCGGCTGGCCAGTTCGTTGACCGTCAGCCGCCCTTCGGTGCGGAGAATCGAGAGGATCTTGCGGTCCGTCAGGTCGAGATCCGCTTTGGTTCTGGTCTTGGTCCGGGAAGACGATTTCATTGCAAAGCTCCGAAGACGCAGACGATTCATCTGCGAAACACCAGTTTTGCACAAAAGATCGGGAAATTCACCTGCCCGTCCACTGATAGGATTCGCGGCGAGGAGAATAGCCTATGCCAAACCCAGCCAGCCGCGGTCCTTGCGTCGTCTACAGGGCAATCGCCTCCGATGCGCTGGCGGCCGCGTCGCAGTTGCTGGCCGATGTGCAGCGCTTCGGGTTGAAGATCATCGAATTCCGGATGGTGTCCGATGTTCAGGGAAGGGCGGCCATCGAACTCGGCATCCTTGCGAAGGAGGACTGCGATACCGCGGTCCTTCGTCGCCGCTTCGCGCGACATCCCACGCTCAGTTCGGTCGAGATCGTGGAAGGAGCGCCCTCGATGCCGATGGGCGAGGCCGTGTCATAAGCTTTTCGCCGCCTTCGCTTCACGTTCCCGGACCGCCACGCCTGCCATTCCACTGTTCCGCAATGACGGAAATCGAGCCGTCAATCTCGGTGCGGGTCACGCGGCGCGTAAGGTGCTCGCCTTGATTGTCGACGGTGTTGCCGTTCGAATTGTTGGAGTGCTCGCGGAAGGCCGAGACTTCGCCGGTGGGTTCGACAAACCGCATCATGCGATTGTTCGGTATGTCCGACCAGACGAGATAGCGGCCTGCCGCGAACCAGGCCGGACCTTCAGCCCAGCGCGCCCCCGACCACAAGCGCTCGATGCGCACATGACCCGCGAAGCAAGCCTTGAAGCGCGGATCGAGAACGACGATGTCCGTTCCCCCGACTTGACCACACCATCCGAGCACCCGTCCTCTCTGGATCACCTTGGCGGGCCTTGTCCCGGGGGTCACGAACCGGGGTCCTTATTGCGCGCCGAAGCACAAGCTATCTCCCCGCGTGTTCCTCGTGGCTTCGCAAATGTCAGCTATGTTGCAGCTTTTGGATTTGATTTCCATCGCTGCTTTTTCATTCGGCTGTCCGTGGCGGCTTGTGCGCATCGCACCTTGCATGGCATGCTAGTCCGATAAGTGCACGGGAAGCTCAATTCCCGGCAGCTGTTCAGGGTCGGAAAACAGAACGCTCAGGGAGAAGAGATATGAAGTTGACGCTTCGTTTTACGGGGCTTGCGTGCGCCAGCCTCCTACTATCCTCGGTCAGTGCTTGGGCAGGCCCCAAGATCGTCTCTGGACCGGGCGCCAACCCGGGCTGCTTCAAGCCCTGGTCGGATCAGACCAAATTCTTCCAGTGGGACAAGAAGCCCGGCCCCTACAAGATCGCCCTCGTCAACGGCTTCGTCGGTAATACCTGGCGCATCCAGATGGTGAAGACCGCCAAGGCCTTTGCCGAGCAGCCGGGCATCAAGGAGAACATCAAGGAGTTCAAAGTCGTCTCGACCGGTACCGATGTCGCGGCGCAACTCGGCGCCATGGAGGACTTCATCAATCAGGGCTTCGACGCCATCGTCACCATCGCGGTAGCGCCCGATGGCTTCGACCGCATCATCCGCCTGGCCGACAAGAACAATGTGGTGGTGGTGCCCTTCGACAACATCCTCGACACCGACAAGGTGATGATGGTCAACGAGGACCAGAAGGAGATGGGCCGCATGTCGGCCAAATGGCTGATTGATGAATTGGGCAAGAAGGCCGGCGATATCCTCGAGGTGCGCGGCCTGCCGGGCAATTCGGTCGATCGTGACCGCCATATCGGTTTCCGCGAAATCTTGGAAGCTCCCGGCAACAAGTTCAACATCACCGAGGTGGTGGGCAATTGGGACACCGGCACCTCGCAGAAGGTGACCGCCGATGCGCTTGCCGTGCACGGCCATTTCGACGGCGTGTTCACGCAAGGTGGCTCGGACGGCACCGTGCAGGCGATGATCGCCGCCAAGCATCCTTTCGTGCCGATGTCGGGCGAGGGCGAGAACGAGTTCCGCAAACAGATCGCCGATCACTACAAGGAAGGCCTCAAGGGGATGTCCTACGGCCAGTCGCCGGCGCTTGTCGCCATCGCCACCAAGGCGGCGATCTCGGCGCTGCAGGGCAATGTCATGCCGCAGCTGATCTCGATCCCGATCCCGGTCGCGACCTACAAGGACCTCAAGCCTGGCACGAACTACTGGCCGGACCTCAACGCCAACTTCTTCGCTCCGAACCAGTTCCTCCCCTGCGGTGTGAACTTCACGGCGCCCGAGATCATGGCGCAGAGCGAGAAGAACACCCAGTGACCGCAGCGGCTACGTTTCAGTCACGGCCTGGCATCCGCCAGGCCGTCGCTGACTGAGCCCGCGCCATGCAGGATGCTGTCCTGACGCAACGCGGCTTCCTCTCACTGTCCGGCATCTCCAAGCGCTATGGTGGCGTGCGCGCGCTGGAGGGTCGACTTCGCCTGCGAGCGCGGCAAGATCCATGCAGTGCTGGGCGAGAACGGCGCCGGCAAATCGATGCCGATCAAGATCATCGCCGGCGTGGTCCAGCCCGATGCCGGCGGCATGCCATCGTGCGCGAGCTCGAAGGCGCCGGGCTCACCGAGACCAACATCATTGCGAGCGCTCTCAACATTGATGCCGCGACGGCGGCCTCGGCCGCGGCCGGTGCTGTCGATGCTTGACAATCTGGTCATCCGGCTGCGCCAGAATATCGGCTTCGTCACCGCCATCCTGCTGTTCTGCGTCTTCTATCTCCTCTACAATCTGGCGCATCCGAAGGGCTTCTCCTCCGCCGTGCTGGTGCAGAATGGCGACGAGATTTTCGCGCTTGCCATGCTGGCGATGGCCCAGACCGTGCCGGTGCTGATGTCGGGGCTCGATCTCTCGGTCGGCGCCGTGATGACCATGGTGGGCTGTTTCGCGAGCTATCTGCTGGCCGGCACGACGGGCGGCACACCGCTGCATCTCGAGATTTTCGGCCTGCATCTCGGCCTCGGCACCTTCCCGGGCGGCATCAACGGTATCCTGCTCGGCATGGCCGTGTGCGTCGCGATCGGCACGCTCGCCGGCTTCGTCAATGGCTGCGTCGTCGTCTATGGACGCATTCAGCCGATCATCGCAACGCTTGCAACCGGTGCGATCTATATCGGCGTCGCGCTCTTCCTGCGCCCCACGCCCGGCGGCAAGATCGACGAGGATCTCAATTGGGCGCTGACCAATTCACTCGGCGATTTCGCCTCGACGGTGCACATCTTCGACGATGGCGCGGCAGGCTGGTTTGCGCCCTTCGCCGGGATCCCGGTGCCCTTCGTGCTCCTGATCCTGATCGCGCTTCTCGTCTGGATGCCGTTCCGCCGCTCGGTCACCGGCCGCGCCGTCTATGCGGTCGGCTCGGCCGAAGGCGCAGCCTATATGTCAGGGCTCCCGATCGAGCGCGCCAAGATCGCGGCTTTCACGCTCGGCGGTTTCTTCGCCGGCTGCGGCGGCCTGTTCCTCGCCATCCAGACCTCGTCGGGCAATGCCGATATTCCGCAGGCCGGGGCCTATACGCTCAACTCCATCGCCTCGGTCGTCATCGGCGGCACCTCGCTGCTCGGCGGCACCGGCAGCGCCATCGGCTCGATCTTCGGTGCCATGATCTTGCGCGTCATTTCCTTCTTCTTCCGCATCTTCGACATCGCCCCCTTGCTGCAACCGCTGTTCGAGGGCCTGATCCTGCTGGCGGCCGTCAGCATCGGGGCGCTAGGTGTCCTGCGCGTCAGGAACACACTGGAGCTCTTCCGATGACGACGATGAGCCTTTGGACGATGAGCCTTGGCCTCTCACGCGACGACCGCCCGATCCTGATCGCGGCCCTGTTCATCCTCGTCATCCTGGTGGCGGGAACCACCTATACGATCGCCCATTTCGGCAGCGCTCCATTGCTGTCGCCGACCTATCTGCTGCAGCAACTGCAGATCGGCTCCTTTCTCGGCATCGTGGCGGCCGGGATGATGATCGTCATCCTGATCGCCCAGATCGATCTGTCGGTACCCTGGACACTGGCGGCCGCCGCGATGATGGCGACCTCGATCGGCGGGCCGCTCGCGATTCCCGTCGGGCTCGGAATCGGCCTCCTGGTCGGCCTCGTCAACGGCATCGGGGTGGCCTATTTGCGCGTACCTTCGATGATCTTCACGTTAGGCGTCAATGCGGTGATGCGCGGCCTGATGGTCGCACATACCGGCGGCTATGCGCCCCAGACCGCCGCCACTGACCTGATGCGAACGCTCGCCTCGGAGCACACGCTCGGCATCCCCAACGCCTTGTTCGTCTGGGCCGCGGTGTCGGTGCTGGTGGTCGTCATCCTGCAGCGCACGCCGCTCGGCCGCTACATCTACGCCATCGGCAACAAGGAGGCGGCGGCCTATCTGGCCGGCGTCGATACGCGCCGCGTCACCGTCATCTGCTTCATGCTTTGCGGTCTCGCGGCCGCTCTCGCAGGCGTGCTGCTCGCCGGTTATTCCACCAAGGCCTATCAGGCGATGGGCGACGCCTATCTGCTGCCTTCGATCGCAGCGGTCGTGATCGGGGGCACAAACATTCTGGGAGGTCGTGGCCGCTATCTCGGCACGCTGGTCGGCGTCGTGCTGATCGTGCTCCTCAACAGCGTCCTGTCGATCATGGAGATGCCTGAGGCCGGCCGACAGGTGATCTACGGCCTCGTCATTATTCTGATGCTGCTGGTCTATGGACGCGGCGAACGCGTCACCAGTTAGACCCGCCATCGCAGCGCTATCGCGATTTCGTCGGTGGCGGCCCGTGGGTGACGTTCGTTGCCTTGCGGAGGCGATCGAAAAGGTTGGTGGGCTTGATCGAACGAGCGCGCTGAGCCGAACCCGGCGTCGAGCGGAGATTTGTCGGGAAGCCTGATTATCAAGCTCGATACATCCCGACGCTACCGTCAAAAGCTCGACGCTAACTCGACCAGGTGACGGAGCGCGGCCTCGCGAGCGGATCGGGCCGACTCGGCGGGGCCCGCTGTCGGTCCGATCAACGCGAAACGAACGTCGCTGACGCCGATGAAGCGCAATGCTTCCCGCAGATAGGGTGTCGCCATATCGATACGCCCACGGTTCATGCCGGTGACAAAATCGCTGCCACTCGCGAGGATCACGATCGTGGGTCTATTCTTCAGCAACGGAAAATAGCCGTGAGCCGGATCGAAGCGGAAGGTGAGACCAGGCTGGACGATCAGATCGAACCATTGCTTGAGCCTGTAGGGGATGCCAAAATTCCACATCGGCGTGGAAATCAGGACTCGGTCGGCGAGCGCGAACCGCATCGCCATGCGCTCGAGCTCAGCGAAGGCGGTACGCTGGGTGTCGCTGAATTCGCGTCCGCTTTGACGCGCATATTTGGCTTCCAGCGCCTCGCCGTTGAACTCCGGCAGGGTTTCCCGCCAGATGTCCATGACGTCGATGTCCCAGTTCGGTCGCGCCTCTCGGAACCGCGTGACGAACGCCTCGGCGCCGGCCGAGGATTCGGAGGCCGCGCGCGGGGAGCAGCGTAGGTGGAATAGCTTGGGCACGCCTTGCCTTTCCTCATACCGTCTTGCGCGCTCAGCCGATCGCCCTGATCACCGCGTCGGCGTTGGTGACGACGGCGACGTTCTGCATCGCATAATTAATCGAGGCGTTGTGCCATTCGGCGTTCATGGTCGAGCAGCAATCCTCCGGCAAAATCATGAAATAGCCCTTGTCGGCGCCGGTGCGCGCGGTGTGTTCGATCGACATGTTGGTCCAGGCGCCGGTATCGATCAGCATGTCACGGCCGGTCGCCTTCAGGATAGTTTCCAGTCTGGAACCCTCCCACGCGCTCATGCGCATCTTCTCGACGATAAAGTCGCCCGGACGAGGCTCCAGTCCCGCCACCGGCGCAGCGCCCCAGGAGCCGCGCACCAGCGCCTTGGAATCGGCGAGGCCCTCGAACAGCGGCGCGTTCAGCGTTAGGCCCGGGGCGCCGGGTTCGACAATGAACCAGACGTGGATCACGACGACGCCACGCGCGCGGGCGGCGTCCGCAAGCCGCCGCACATTCTCGACAACGCGCTGCGCCCGCGCATGCGCTGGCGCGCCCGAGTCCGCAAAAGCGCCACCCTCCATGATGACGTCGTTCTGCAGGTCCTGGATGATCAGCGCGCAGCGCTTCGGATCGAGTTGCAGGCCCTTGGCCCCGATTATCGGCGCGGGCGCAGAAGCCGCGGCGGCTGCGCCTCTCGCGACGGTCATGTAGGGCTCGTTGCGCGGCCCAACTTTGGTCGTGACCGTATAAACCGAGTGCGTCGCGGTCGTGAACAGCGTGCGGAAGTTAGTGCCGCCCCATGTGAGATTGGAGACAAGTTCGGGCACGCGAACTTTGCCCAAGAGATCGCCATTCGCCGCGTACACCCAGACGCCGCCCGGTGCCGTCACCCAGATATTGCCGTGTTGGTCGCATTTCATGCCGTCAGGCACGCCGGGCTCGAGTTCCGAGCGGATGCCGCTGGCGAACAAGCGGGCGTTGGCAAGCGAGCCGTCAGAGGTTACGTCGAAGACGCGGATAAGCGCGTGCACGGTGTCGTTGACGTAGAACCGCTTTTCGTCGGGCGAGAAGCAGAGGCCGTTCGGCTGCTCGAACAGGTCGCGATCGACCAATAGAAGCGGCGCGCCACCGCCAGGAGGGATGCGATAGACGCCCTGGAATCCTAACTGGCGCGGTCGCTCGACGCCGTAGACCGGCATGCGGCCGTACCAAGGGTCGGAGAAATAGATCGCGCCGCTCGAATGCACGCAGACGTCGTTGGGGCTATTGAGTTCCTGATTGTCGAAGTGCGAGGCAATGACTTCGCGGCGTCCGTCGGGGCGCTCGCGGATCAGCGATGACGTCGCATGCTCGCAGACGATCAGGTTCAGCTCGGCGTCATAGGTCATGCCGTTGCATTTGTTCGAGGGACGCTTGACCTCGACGACGCCGCGCGCTGAGTCCCAGCGGCGGCGAACGTCGGCGGGCATATCGGAAAACAGGAGATAGTGACCGGCGGGATGCCAGATCGGCCCCTCGGTGAAGGTGAAGCCGGTTCCTAGCTGGCCGACGGGCGCATAGGGATCGATCAGGTTTTCGAATTCAGGGCGCAGCGTGGCGTGAGTCATGGGCGTTGCCTTCCTCCGCTTCAGGCCGGGAACCAATTGCGCTTCGGCAGCGACTGAACGATCGGGCCCGGCACCTGGTCCTGCAGCCGCCCGACGACTTGGCCACCCTCAATCTTGCAGGGACGGTCGTGCACCGGCAGCAGAAAGCGCGAACTGTTGACGAGCTTCTTGATCGCCGCCTTTTCCGCGCGCTTCGACGTGCCGTGGTTGCCGGTGGTGCGCGGTTCGGCGTCGTGGATCTCGCGGAAGGGATCGACCAGTTGGTCGTTGATGTCGTAGAGCACGTCGCCGCAGATCGTCGCGATCCCCTCGGCGGTGTGAACGTGCAGATTCATCGACCCCTCGGTGTGGGCGTTGGCTGCCTCGCAATAGACGCCGGGTAACAGTTCGACCGGGCCGGTGACCTCGAGATCCAGGAAGCGCAGCGCGCTCTTGGTGTGTAGCCGATCGATCAGATGCTTGATGTCGGGCGCCGGGTATTGCGGATGCATCAGGCCCGAAACCGAATATTCCAATTCCTTGCGGTTGACGACCACCGTCGTGTTCATCGGAAACAGATCGTCCTTGCCGGCGTGATCGATGTGCAGATGGGTGTGGCAAACGAAACGGACGTCGCCCATGCGCACGCCATGGCGCGCGAGCTGGTTCTCGATCATGTTCTCATGAAACTGCAGGCCACGCATGCCGAGCGTTTCCATGATCTGATTGGATCGGTAGCCGGTATCGATGACGATCGGGTAGGGGCCCCCGACGATGAGGAAGCCCAGCGTCAGTACGCGGCGCGTGCGCCCACAGTCTCGGCCAAGCACGAGGAAACTCGATTCCAGCTCGATGTCCCCATAGTCGAGAATCTTGATTTCCAGCGCCATGTTTGCCTCCCGGTTTCTTTGTTGGTTCTCGCCGGCGCCAAAAGCGCTAGGGCGCGAGCCGATAGATCCGCATCGCCGTGTCGCGTAGGATCGCATCGCGATGACGCGGGTCGGATTTCGTGGCGTCGAGATAGGCCTGGACGAGACTGCGATAGCTGGTCCACAGCTTCTCGATCGGAAAATTCGAGCCGAACAGGCAGCGATTCGGTCCGAAGATATCAACCGTTTCGGCAACGATAGCGGCGACATGTGCGGGGTCGTTGCGATGCATGAATGTACCGAGCCCGGAGAGCTTTGAAACAACGTTCGGACGGCTCGCGAGCCTGACCATGCCGGCGCGCCACGCCGCCCGGCCGGCAGGCGATAAGTCTTCCAGCATTCCGGCGTGCTGCAGCACGAAGGTGACGTCCGGACAGGCCTCGGCAAGGCCGGCCGCGTCGGGCATCTGCGGCGCAAACACCTGCAGATCGAAGCTCCAACCGTAGTCGGCGAGCCGCGCGACGTTGCGGCGGATGGCCGGGTCGGCGCACAGATCGGCGCGCGCAGCAAAGCGATAAAGCGGGTTCTCGTGCCAGTGCAGCTGCATACGCACGCCACGCACTAGCGAGTAGCGCTTGAGCCGGTCGAGCTGCCGGCGCACATCGTCGGTGCCGAAATCCGCGTAGGCGACGATCGCGTGAGGCCAGCCGGTTTCCTCGGACGTGCGCTGCACCCAGGCCGTCTCCTCCTCGAAACGCTCCTTGGCCCAATTGGTCTGAACATAGACCGATTTGACGACGCCATTGCCGGTGAGGTCGTTGAGGTATTCAGGAATCGGATAGTCGCGACGGATCGGCTCGTAGGGGCCGAAGATGCGCGGCTGCATCGGTCCGGTCAGCCAGGGAAGATCGGCCTGGCGCCAAATGTGATGATGGGCGTCAACGATGCCGGTCACGCGGCTCTCCCTTTGCGGAGCGACAGGACATGGGTGACCACCGCGGCGTCCGATCCACCGTCCGCCATATCGTCGACGAACTGGCGGATGGCGATCAGCGCCTCGGTCTGCGGCACGAAGCCCGCGCCGGAAGCGAGTGGCGTCAACCAGCTCAGGCGCCAGGCGCGCCGCGAAAGTTTGACCATCGCGTCGCGCAGCGCCGAGAGGTCGCCGCGCTCCAGCCCGTCGGACAGGATGACGACCGCGGCTCCACGGGCGTAGCCGCCGAAGCGTGGCACGGCTAAAAACGCCTGCAGCGCGTCACCGATGCGGGTGCCGCCGTCCCAATCTCTCACCAGATGCGCGGCAGCCGCGAGCGCCTGCTCGCGATGTTTCAGCCGCAGCGCGCGGGTCACCCGCGTCAGGCGCGTGCCAAAGGTGAAGACTTCGACATTCGCTGTCGCCTGCACCAGCGTATGCGCAAGGCGGAGATTGTCCTCGGAGCGCGCTTTCATTGAGCCGGACACGTCGATCAGCATTAACATCTTGCGCGGCCGCTCCCGCCGCTTCAGCCGGCCGAGCCGCATCACCTCGCCGTCGTTGCGGGCGGCATCGCGCAGCGTTCGCCGAAGATCCGCCCAGGGTCCGCGCCTTGCACGCAGGCGTCGATGCCCGCGCCGGCGCGGCAGGCGGGTCGGGGCCTCGCGCGCGAGGCGGCGCAGCGCGTCGCTTGGTCCGCCCGGACTGAGGCGGCGCTCGACCAGTGCTTCGGCGCGCACCGCCATTGCGCCTGACTCGTTTACTTCATCGGCGATCGGCGGTTCTTCGTCGCCGTGCCCATCCTCCTGCAGCCGCAACACCTGTTCATCCTCGCTTCCCGCGGCAGGCATCTCTTCGTCGCCGAGGAAATGGATTCGAAACAGCAGGTCGTATGTCGCGCGTCGCTCGGGCGGTGGCGCCAGGGTCGCGAGCCCCGCCTGACGGATGTCCCCCAACCCGCGCGGACCGAGCAAGGCGATCGCTTCCAGGAACGCGGTGGTCTGCTCGGGCGCGATGGCAAAACCGTTGCCGCGCAACAAGGCAACAAACGAAACGAAAGCGCGCGCGGCGCGGGGCAGTTGCGGCGCTTCGCTCACGCGGCCGCCTCCGCGATCAGTGCATCGAGCCGGGGCGAGATGAAGGCGAGGTCTTCCTCGTCCTTCAGCGCCACGCCAATCGAGCGCTTGAACGCATCCGGCCAACGTGCGCCGCCCTTGTTGAGTAGCGTCGCCGCCTCTGCCCAGTCTACCGCCTCGGCGACGCCGGGCGCCTTGCTTAGCGGCTCGCGTCGAAGCTTGCCGATGGCAGCAACGATCGCGCGCGCGGTCGACTCGGCAACGCTGGAGGCGCGCATCATGATGATCCTCGCCTCGCGCTCCGGCGTCGGGTAATCGATCCAGTGATAAACGCAGCGCCGGCGTAGTGCCTCGTGCAGATCGCGCGTGCGGTTGGAGGTAAGCACCACGACAGGCCGCTCGGCTGCCCGGATGGTGCCGCGTTCAGGTATAGAAATCTGGAAGTCAGAGAGGAATTCGAGCAGGAAGGCCTCGAACTCCTGATCGGAGCGATCGATCTCGTCGATCAGCAGCACCGTCGAATCCGGGGCGCGCAGCGCCGCGAGCATCGGACGCTCGATCAGGAAGCTCTCGCCGTAGATGTCGATGCTCTGGTCGCCCGCCTGGCGGATCGCCAGCATCTGTCGCGGATAGTTCCATTCGTACAGTGCGGCGGAAGCGTCGATGCCCTCGTAGCATTGCAGGCGAATGAGCCGGCGGCCAAGTATCGCGGCGATCGCCTTCGCCGCCTCGGTCTTGCCGACGCCGGGGGACCCCTCAAGCAACAATGGCTTACCCAACGCGAGCGCTAGATAGGCCGCCGTCGCGATGCCATCGTCGGCGAGGTAATAGGCCGCTCGCAACGCCTTCTCCAACGCCTCGGGGCTGTCGATGCCGCCGATGGTTCCGCGCGCCGCCATTAGCGCCGCGCCTGCGGCCGCGCGCCGCCTTGGGCCTTGATCGCGCGTAGCACTTTTTCCGGCGTGATCGGCAGTTCGTCGACGCGCACGCCGACCGCGTTGAAAATCGCGTTGGCGACCGCCGGCATGATGGGATTGGCGCACATCTCGCCCGGGCCCTTGGCCCCGAACGGACCATCCGCCGCCGGACGTTCCAGCACCGCGATGTCGTGCGGGCAGATGTCGCCGGGGCCCGGCATCAGATATTCGACAAAATCGCGAGGCCCGTGGCCCGGATCGGGATAATAGGGTTCCGTTGTCTCAAACAGCGCGTGACTGACGCCCATCCAGGCGCCGCCGACGAGCTGCTGTTCGACCAGGCGCGGATTGAGCGCGCGTCCGAGTTCGTAGGCGCTGTCCATGCGCACCATCGCCACGTCGCCGGTTTCGTCGTCGACCTCGACCTCGGCCACCATGCAGGCGTGCGCATAGCAAGTTGCCGGCGACATTTCGCCGGTCTCCGGATCGACGGCGGATAGCGGCACCAGGAAGATGCCGCGCCCGGAAATGGTCTTGCCCTGCTTGAACTGCGCGGCGATCGCGACATCCTTGGTCGAGATCGATCGATGCGGCGCGCCCTTGACGTGAATGTTGCCGCGACCGTCGGTTTCGAGGTCGGACGCATTGACCTCAAGCTCCTCGGCTGCGGCCTCCATCATGACGCCGCGCGCTTCTCTCGCAGCGGCCATCACTGCATTGCCCACGCGATGAGTGCCGCGCGAAGCAAAGCTGCCCATGCAATGCGGACCGGTGTCGGAATCGGCGGTGTCGACATAGACGTCCTCGACCGGCACGCCGAGCGTCTCGGCGCAGATCTGCCGGGTTACCGACTTCATGCCCTGGCCGAGATCGATCGAGGATAGCGACACCGTGAACTTGCCACTGGGATTGGAATGCACCAGGGCCTGGCTCGGATCGCCGCCGAGATTCATGCCGATGGGATAATTGATCGACGCGATGCCGCGTCCGCGATGCCGGGTCATGATCAGCGTCTCCTCGAACCGAACACGGAGGAAAAACGTACCGCGCCATGCGAGGGCCGCTGCGGCGCGGGCGTTGGCGAAACCGGGTCGGGCGGTGTTGGCTGTGGCGGCTGGGATTGGGCGGCCACCTGAGGTGCCCGATCGTACGTGGTGCGCTGCTGCGCGGCTGGGCGCGCCGCCGGCGCGATCGGGGCGGTGGCGGGAACCGCGGCCCGTGCGCCGCCGCCGTCCGTGCGTGACGACATCCGCTTGAATTCGTCGCGCAGCGGCCATTTCGCCTTTTCGGCGGCGACCTGCACGCATTCGATCAATGCAGTGTTTTTGGCTTCGCGCCGATGTGCCTTCATGTCGCCGTCGCGATAGGCGTTCAGGATGCGGAACTCCATCGGGTCCATGCCGACGAGATGCGCGAGCTTGTCCATCTGGCATTCGATCGCGAAATCCATCGCGGTGACGCCGAAGCCGCGCATCGCGGTGGCAGGCGTGCGGTTGGTGAAGACGCAATAGACATCGCCGTAAACGTTCGGGATCGTATAGGGCCCTGGCAGATGTGCGACGCATTTCACGACGGCGTAGCTCGACAATCTCGTATAGGCGCCGCTGTCGAAATAGGCGCGCACCTTGCGCGCGACGATACGGCCGTCGCCCATGACGCCGTCCTTGAGGTAGATGCGTTCGGCGCCGCGCGGCGGACCGTACTGCATCTCCTCCTCGCGGCCGAAAATATAACGTACCGGGCGGCCGGTCAGCATGGCACCTAAGATCGCAAGCGGCTCGGTCAAGGTATCGACCTTGCCACCGAAGCCGCCACCGACGGTCCCGCCGATGAAATGAAAGGTGTTGGAAGGCACATCGAGGATCTTTGCGCAGGTGTCGAGCGAAAAGAACAGCGCCTGCGTCGAGGTATAGACGACATATCGTCCGTTGGTGTCGGGCGCTGCGATCGAACCGTTGGTCTCGGTCGGCGCGTGCTCGATCGGTGACATCTGATAGCGCTGTTCGAGCACATGGTCGGCGCTCGCGAAGGCGCGCTCGACGTCGCCGAAGCGCAGCTTCTGATGATCGTAGATGTCGTGATAGGTAAAAGTGTTCTTCGGATAGGTTTCATTGACGACCGGCGCGCCGGCCTTCAGGGCTTCCTCGATGTCGAACACCGCGGGCAGCGGCTCGTAATCGACGCGGACCTTTGCCAGGGCCTCGAACGCCTCGCGGGGGCTGTCGGCAACGATCGCCACGACCGGCTCGCCCTTGTAACGCACCTTGTCGACCGCGAGCGTCGGCTCATCGTCCTTACCGAAGTTGATCAGGCTGAGCAGCGTGTTGAGGTTGCGCGGCACATCGGCACCGCGGATGATTCGCCGTACCCCGGGAAGTCGCTCGGATTCGGTCGTGTCGATGCGGCGGATGCGCGCGTGCGGGTGCGGGCTGCGCAGCAGCTGCAGATGCAGCATGCCCTGCAGTTTGTGGTCGTTGAAATAGGTGGATGTGCCGGTGACGTGACCGAGCATGTCCTGGCGCTGGGTGCCCTTGCCGATCTCCTTGAGATTGTCGTCGCGCTCGTCGGCGAAAATGTCCTTGCGCAGTTCCAGCATGGCGGTCCTCTATGCGCGCGCGCGGCCGCTCGCAGCGGCGAGCACGGCGTTGATGATAGGTTCGTAACCGGTGCAGCGGCAAATATTGCCCGAGATCGCATTCACGACCTCGTCTCGTGAAGGCGAGGGGTTGCGGTCGAGTAGGGCTTTTGCCGCCATCAGCATGCCCGGCGTGCAATAGCCGCACTGCGCCGCGAAATGCTCCATGAAGGCGCGCTGCAGCGGGTGCAGATTCGGTCCGTCCTTTATGCCGTCGAGCGTTTCGACCGAGCGGCCTTGTACCGTCTCGGCCAGCGTCAGGCATGAGAGGTGCGCGTCGCCGTCGATCAGCACCGTACAGGCGCCGCATCCTCCTTGGCCGCAACCGAACTTGGGAGTCATATCGCCGATGAGTTCGCGCAGCGCGGTAAGCAGATTAACGCCGCCATCGACGAAGATCGCCGCGTCGCGGCCATTGTGACGAAATTGCAGCGCGGTCTTGGCCATGGAGTTTCCGCTTTCCTTATTGCTGGCCGGCGAGCAGGCGACGCAGATGCACGCCGACGACCTCGCGCCGATACCAGGCGCTGGCGAGCGAATCGTCAACAGGGGAGGTTCCTTCGGTCACGGCGGCGGCCGCAGCGGCGATGCTCGCCGCATCGAGCGTGCGTCCTTCAAGCGCGCGCTCGGCCGCCTTGGCGCGAACAGGCGTTGCCGCCATCGCGCCGAGCGCGATGCGCACACCGACGGCGCGGCCGCCGCTCGACGCCACATGCGCGGCGAGCGTTACCACGGCGGCGCCCTTCGGTTTGATGCGTGCAATCTTGCGATACCGAAACGCTCCCGCGCCGGACGGGCGCTGGAACGAAACCGAAAGTACGAGACCGCCCGGCTGTCGACCGCGTCCGGTAAGGAACTCCTCGACCGGCACGTCGCGCGCGCCATAGCCGGCCTGCAACGCAACGGTCGCGTCGAGCGCGAGCAGGGCAACAGTGAAATCGCCAAACGGCGTCGGCGCGAACAGGTTGCCGCCGACCGTGCCCATGTTGCGCACGGCCGGCCCGCCGATGGAGCCGGCGACGGGATGCAGAAACGCAAGCTCGCGCTCGGCGAGAACGCGTGCAAAGGTGACGCCGGCGCCGATTGTGATGCGGGAGCTTGTGACATCGAGATGCATCAGGGCTCGATCGGTCGCCCGCACGATCGTCGAAATCGAGACGTCGCCTTCATTGAGCGCGCGCATGACCAGGGTCCCGCCGCCGAGATAGCGCGCATCGCGCTCCGACGACAGCGTCGCTGCCGCCTCGCCTGATGTCGCGAAGGTCTTCACAGTGACGGGCATGATCTTGTCTCCGCTGTCATGCGGCCTCCCGCAGATGCCGCCGGATCGCGTCGAACCCGGTCTGATAGATCTGCTCGCTCACCATTTCGATGATCGCCGCCGCCTCGGTGGGCCGCGCGGTGAAGCGCGACTCCCAATGCCAGAACGTGCGGTCGCCATCGGTGACCGGCAGCAGGCGGACATGCGCGACGTAGTTGAACATCGGAATCGGCGTATCGAGCAGGCAATAGCTGAAGGTTTGTTCGAGATCGGAGAGCCCCAGCAGTTGCTCGCGCAGTTCGGAGCCGTCCTTCAGTTTGAACCGCCGCACGCAACCGATTCGGTCCGCGGCCTGCGCGCGTTCGATCATGCTGGTCGCGACCGCGGGATGCCAGCGATCATGGCCGTTGAAATCGCGCAGCACGTTCCAGACCACGCCGGTCGGCGCCTCGAGGATCGTGCTTTTGACGATGTGTGGCACGGCTTCAGCCCCCGAACACGCGCTTGAGCGCATCGAAGCCGCCCTGAAACACGCCGGCTCCGATATTGTTGATGAGTTCGGCCTCGCGCTCGGGCGCACAGTCGAATTCGGCCGACCATTCCAGAAAGGTTTTGTCGCCGTCGGTCACCGGCGTGAGGCGCAGCGTCGCGACGTAGTTCTCGACGCCCATTGGCGATTCGAGAATCGAATAGGTGCAGAACATGTCGAAATCGGAGAGGCCCAGCAGCTTTTCGCGAATGCGGTCGCCATTGCGCAAAGTGAAATCGCGCACGCAGCCGATCTTGTCCGCCGGCTCTCCGCCCTCGATGCGGCTCTCGGCGATCGCCGGGTGCCAGTTGGGCAGGCCGTTGAAGTCGCGTACCCGTGCCCAGACCCGATCGCTGCGGACGTTGACGACGGTCGAAACATAGACCCGAGCCATGACGCTGCCCTCAGCTCTTCTTGCCCGGGCGGGAAGCCGGCCGTGCCTCGCCCTCGGGTGAGGCGGCCGGTTTGGCCTCGCCCTCTTTCTTTGACCCGGCCGCTTGGTGGATGCCCTGCATGTCGCGGGCTTCGCGAATAAGGCCCGGCATCTTCGCAAGGCTGCCGCCCTCAACACCGATGTCGGCGAGGATCGAATCAATCAGCGGCGCCTGAACCCGGTAGCGCAAGGCCGAATTGATTACTTCGTCGGTTGCACTGCGTGCACTGCCGTTGCCATTGCCGCCCGCCAAACCGTCGACGTGCAGGATACGGATGCCCTCGATCTTTTCCATCGGCTTGACGCTCTCGCGCACGATGCCCTCGATGCGATCGAGCAGCTTGCGGCGGAACAGCGAGTAGCGCGCCTGATCGGTGAGCACGTTCTCAGCCTCGTTGAGCAGCTTCTGCGCCTCGGCTTCGACTGCCGCGCGCACCCGTTCAGCTTCGGCGGCGATGCGCGTCTCCTCGGCTTCCTTCTCGGCGATAAGGATTTCGACCGTCTTGCGCCGCTTGGCGATCTCGCTGTCGCGCGCCGTGATGACGCGCTCGGCCGCCTCGGTCGCGCGCGCCCGGGCGTTCTCGGCGTCGGCTTGCGCGGCCGATTGTTCGAGTGATTTCTGATAGAGAGAAATTGCTTTTTCCATCGAGGCCGTCTCGACGTCCTTCTCGCGACTGATCTCCAGTTTGCGCAATTCCCGCTCGCGCCCGATGCGGGCCTCGTCGAGACCGCGGTCCGAAGCGATGCGCGCGCGTTGCACTTCCTCGTTCGAGGCGATCTCGGCTTCCTGCAGCGCCTGGACGCGCGCGATTTCGAGCTGCTCGATCACGCGGCGGCGCTCCAGCCGGGCCGCTTCGAGCGCCTGCTCCCTGGACACTTCGGTGGTCTCGACGTCGCGGCGGGCGACGATCTCGGCCTGCTTGACCTGGCGGTCGGCGTCGATGCGCTCGGAGCGTTTCGCCGACAGCGCGATGATCCGCTCCTCGTCGGCGATCTCGATCGCACGCTTCTGGTCGATATTGAGTATTTCGCGCGCCCGAGATGATGCGATGCGCTCGGCCTCGAGCGCGAGCTCGAAGTTGACGCGCTGACGCTCGATCGCGTCGCGCCGCTTCAGTTCAGCCGCCTCGACCGATTCCGTGCGCTGGATGTCCTGCTCCTTGGTCTCCTGTTCGCTCAAAATACGCGCAAGGGCGATCTTCTTCTCTTGCGCGATCCGAGCCGCCTCGATGGCTTCGCGCGAAGCAATGTCAGCTTCCTCGACCGCACGGTTGCGCGCGATTTCGAGCGCGCGGACCCGCTCCTCCTGCGCGATGCGGGTGGCTTCGGTGGCTTCGCGCGCGGCGATGCCGGCGGTTTCGAGCGCCTGGTTGCGGTCGATTTCCAGCTTGCGCGTGCTCTGCTCGGCGGCGATGCGGCTCGAGGCGAGGGCGCGTTCGCGCCCGATGCGCGCGGCCTCCACCGCCTGCTGCGCGGCGATCTCGGCCTCCTGGATCGCTCGGACCTGCTCGATCTCGAGAGAACGCGTTTGCTCATCGGAGGCGATCCGCTGGGCGCTGATGATCGCGGTCTGCGCGATGCGCGCCTTCTCGGTCGCTTCCTTGGCGGCAATATCTGCTTCCTCGACCGCCCGCGTGCGCTCGATCTCGCGCCGGCGGGTCTCCTCCTCACTGGCGATACGGGCGTCAGTGATGACGCGATCCTGCTGGATGCGGGCCTTCTCGATGAATTCGCGCGCCTGGATCTCGGCTTCTTCGACGGTGCGGGTCCGCTCGATTTCCTTCTGCCGCACCTCGCGTTCCGAGGCGATGCGGGCGGTATCGACCGAACGCTGGTTGGCGATGCGCGCCTTTTCGATTTCCTCCCGCGCCAGGATTTCCTTGGCCTCGACCGCCTGGGTCCGCTCGATTTCCTTCTGCCGGGTTTCGCGCTCGGAAGCGATGCGCGCCTCCGCGATGGCCTGCTCGTTGGCGATGCGAGCCTTTTCGATGGCCTGGCGCGCCGCGATCTGGGCTTCCTCAGCCTCGGTCTCGCGCAACGCGCGTTCGCGCGCCACCTCGGTCCGTTGTAGAGCGCGGCGGACCTCGATGTCGCGCTCCTGCTCAAGCCGCGCGGTCTCGCTCTCGCGTTCGATCTCGAGCGCCTGCCGTTCGGCTTCGAGATTGCGGGTCCGGATCTTGATCATCGAATCCTGTTCGATGTCGTTGCGCAGTTTGCGCTTGGCCTCGATGTCCTCCATCAGCTGGGTCAGGCCTTCCGCGTCGAAGCGGTTCGACGGGTTGAAGAATTCGAGGTCGGTCTGATCGAGGTCGGTGATCGCGACCGATTCCAGCTCGAGGCCGTTCTGGGCCAACGCCTCGGCGGCTTCGGCCTTGACGCGCGCGACGTATTCGCCGCGCTTCTCGTGCATCTGTTCCATGGTCATTTCCGAGGCGACCGAGCGCATCGCGGAAACGAACTTGCCGGCGAGCAGCGTGTGCAGCTTTTCGGGTTCCAGCGTTCGCCGGCCGAGCGTCGCTGCGGCGATCGCGACCGCCTCACGCGTCGGCTGCACGCGGACATAGAAATCGGCTTCGATGTCGATGCGCATGCGATCGCGGGTGATCACGGCGTCCTGCTTCGACCGGATGACCGGCATCGGCAGCACGTTCATGTTGACCGGCGTGAACTCGTGAATGAATGGGAGCACGAAGGCGCCGCCGTTGATCACCACCCGCTCGCCGAGGAAGCCGGTGCGTACGAACGAGACTTCCTTGGAGGACCGGTGATAGAGCCAGTTCACGACGTAGACCGCCACGACGATCACGATCAACGCGACGATCAGCCATAGGATCAATTCGCCAACAAGAAACCCTGACATAGTGTCAACCTCCCGTGACCGGCGCTCAACGTCCGCCGATCGCCTTGAATTTTCGAACCTGTTCCGTCAGCGCCCGCTCCACCGGAAGCCGCTCCATCGAGGAAGCGCCGTAGAAGCCGTGGCACCTTCGGGCGTGCTTCATGATGAATGCGGCGTCCGCCGGCTCGGCCACCGGACCGCCATGCGCCAGCACCAGAATCTCGGGATTGACGCCCAAGGCCTCCGCCGCCCAGGCGTCGATGCGGGCCGGACAATCCTCGAGTTTCAGCGCGGTCTGGGCGCCGATAGTGCCGCCGGTGGTCAGGCCGAGATGGCAGACCACAATGTCTGCGCCCGCCGCCGCCATCGCTTTGGCATCGGCGCCATCGAACACGTAGGGGGTGGTCAGCAGGTTCTTGGCGCGCGCCTTGGCGATCATCTCGACCTCCAGCGCATAGGACATTCCGGTCTCTTCAAGATTTGCGCGGAAGACACCGTCAATCAGGCCGACGGTCGGAAAATTCTGTACCCCCGCAAAACCGAGCGCCTTCAGATGATCGAGGAAAACATCCATGTCGCGGAACGGATCGGTGCCGTTGACGCCTGCAAGCACCGGCGTTTTCTTGACGACAGGCAGGACTTCGCCCGCCATTTCGACGACGATCGCGTTGGCATCGCCGTAAGGCATCAGTCCTGCGAGCGAGCCGCGTCCGGCCATCCGGTAGCGGCCGGAGTTATAAATGACGATCAGGTCGACGCCGCCGGCCTCCTCGCATTTGGCGGAGAGCCCGGTTCCGGCGCCGGCACCGACAATCGGCTCGCCGCGCGCGACCATGGCGCGGAATTTTTTCAGAAGCTCGGATCGTTCAAATCGGGGCATCGATCACCTCGCTATCCGTCGGCGCGTGCCCGGACGCCCGATCAAAGAGCGGAACGCGGCGACGATCGCCGCCACGAATTCCGGTTCGTTGATGTTGCGCTTCAACCGGATGAGCTGCCGGTTGCCGGTCTGGCGCACCGTCTGATCGAGTGTGCGGAACAGGGCGGCGTCGGCTTCGGGGTCCCAGAAGGGCTGCCCCGGTGCGTCAAGCGCGGAGACGCCGCCTTCAGGTAGAAAGAAACGCACCGGCCCGTCCATCGCATTGAGGCGCTCGCCGATCCAGCGGCCGATCCGCTCGTTCTCTTCGGCGGTCGTGCGCATCAGTGTGACCTGCGGATTGTGAACGTGCAGCTTGCGGCCCCGGTAGCGCTCGGGAATGGTGTCGGGCGCTCCGAAATTGACCATGTCGAGTGCGCCGGCCGAGGCGATATAGGGGAGGCGGCTGCGAATCATCGCGCCGAAGCGGTCTTCGGTTGCGGGGAATACGCCGCCCATCAGGAGGTCGCAGACTTCCGTAGTCGTGATGTCGATCACCCCGACCAGGAGGCCGGAATCTACCAACTTCTCCATCGACTGGCCGCCGGCGCCGGTGGCATGGAAGACCAGACACTCAAAATCTCCGCGCAACGCCGCCGTGATCTGCTGTACGGCAGGCGTTGTGACGCCGAACATCGTCAAACCGACCGCCGGCGGACTGGCGCCCGCGTCGCGCGCACTCGCTGCGCGTGCGTCGAGACGCGCCTTGACCATGCCGACGAGAGCGTTGGCGCCGTTAGCCAGCACCTGGCGCGAGATCGAATTCAGTCCCTGCACATCGGTGACCGAGTACATCATGGTGACGTCGGCATGTCCGACATAGCGGGCAATATCCCCCGAGGCGACTGAGGAGATGATGAGCTTCGGCACCCCGATCGGCAGCGCGCGCATGGCGGGCGCCACCAGCGAAGCGCCGCCTGATCCACCGGCGGAAATCACGCCGACGATGTCGGCCTGGCGGCGCAGCCAGTTGGCGAAGCCCTCGGCCATCGCCGTCACCGACGCACCGCGGTCCGAACCGAACACAGCACTGCCGCCGCGCGGATGGTTGAGCGCTATCTCCTGAGCGGAGACGTCGCAGGACGCGAGCTTGCCGCTGGTCGAGACGTCGACGAGCCGCGTGCGCAATCCGCTGCCGGCAACGATGTCGCGGATGAACCTGAGTTCCTCGCCCTTGGTATCCAGCGTGCCTGCGACGAGAACCGTCGGCGGTCCGGAGCTTCGCGCTGCTAATGCGTCGCGTCGCGGCGGCGCGGTCTCCGGCAATCTCAACACGCCGCTGGAAAGCGTCCGCGCGTTGGCTTCGATGCGTGCGATCGGTACTGGCTGCGACCATCGGGTCGGCGGCGACGGGTTAGAAATATAGATGCGGGTCGGCCCCAGGCCAGGAGGGCGCGCAGCGACCGGGCGCGCTCTTGAATCTTCCTTTGTCTCGGCGCCGATGTCGGGTTCGACCTCAGCGTAACGTCCGACCCCGAGCAGGCGCTGTTGTAGGTCGCGGTCGGAGGCAAGGCGCGAGGACTCGATGAGGCGATTGACTCTGCCGTTGACCATGATCGCGACATTCTTCGAGACCGCCGTCGCCACGCCGATGTTCTGCTCGATGACGAGTACGGAAATGTCACCTTCCTCGCCAAGGCGCACCAGCATGTCCTCGACCTGGGCAACGATGACGGGAGCGAGGCCCTCGGTCGGCTCGTCCATGAGCAACAGGCGCGGATTGGTCACCAGTGCGCGAGCGATCGCCAGCATCTGCTGCTCGCCGCCGGAGAGCTGGGCGCCGCCGTGGTTTTTGCGCTCGGCCAGCCGCGGAAAAGTGTCGTAGATGCGCTCGATGGTCCACGCGCCGCGCCGCGTGCCCGCGATCATGCGCAAGTGCTCCTCGACGGTGAGCGAGCGCCACAGTCGTCGCCCTTGCGGCACGTAACCGACGCCAAGCCGGGCGATCTGCGCCGGTTGCAGCGACAGCAGATCTTCGCCGCTCATACGCACCGAGCCGCCGGTCGCACGCACCAAGCCCATGATGGTCTTGCACAGCGTCGTCTTGCCCATGCCGTTGCGGCCGACGACCGACAGCACGCCGGAATCAAGCGTTAGGTCGACGCCCTGCAATGCGTGCGAACTGCCATAACAGACGTCGAGGCCTCTGACCTCGAGGATCGCTGCGGCGCGGCGCGCGTCAGCCATGGCCTGCTCCTAGATAAAGCTCCTGAACCTCGGGGTCGGATTCGATTTCCTGGGGCAGCCCTTCCTTGAAGATGCGACCGTTGTGCATCATCGTGACGCTCTCGACGACGCGTAGCGCGACGTCCATGTCATGTTCGATGACGATGTAGCCGATATGGCCGGGTAGCGCGGTGAGGATTTCCACCAGTTCACCGCGCTCGGTCGGCGACAAGCCTGCGGCCGGTTCGTCGAACAGGATGAAGCGCGGCGCGCCTGCGAGCGCTAGCGCGATTTCGAGCTGGCGCTGCTGACCGTGGGCGAGCTCCGAGACGCGCCGGCCTTTCACCGCGGTCAGGTGCACGGCCTGGACCAGATCGTCGGCCGATTGCATCAGAACGTCGTCGCCGCGCGGCCGAAACGGCGAGAAGCGGCTGCGCGATACGCCGCAGCAGGCCAGGTAGACGTTGTCGTGAACGGTGAGGCCCGGAAACAGCGCGGAAATCTGATAGGTGCGCCGAAGCCCGCGGCGGATGCGCTCGAAGGGCGGAAAATGGGTGACGTCCTCGCCGAAAAACCGGATCGTGCCGGAGGTCGGCAGAAAATCGCCGGTGATGCAGTTGAACAGCGTGGTTTTCCCGGCGCCGTTGGAGCCGAGTACCGCGCGCCGTTCGCCGGGGCGCACGGTCAGCGTGACGTCGGTCAGCGCCGCGAGCGCGCCGAAGAACCGCGTCACGCCGCGCAATTCGAGCGCTGCGCCGGCGCCGACGGTTGAAAGACGCTGCGCGACGCTATCCATGGCGGTGATCTCCGCCCGTCCGTGGCGCTGTCGACTCGCGCCGGCTGCGCCACCGTTCCCAAAGTCCGACGACGCCGTCCGGAGAGAACAGCACGATGACAAGAAAACCCAGGCCGATCAGCAGGCGGAAGCGATTGCCATCGAGCCCGATCGCAACGAGAAAATCCAATGTGAAGGTGCGCAGCAGGACAAAAATCAGGGCACCGATGAATGGACCGACCGGGCGCGTGATGCCGCCGACGACGGCGATGATCAGAATGTCGATCGCCCGCTCGACTCCGACCGAACCCGGCGAGATCTGGCGATAGTTCCAGACCTGCAAGACACCGGCGAGTGCGGCCAAGAACGAGGCGAACGCATAGGCCGCGACGCGGTGCGCGTTGACGTTGAACCCAAGCGCCATCATGCGGCGCGGATTGTCGCGCACGCCTTGCAGGGCCAAGCCGAACGGCGCGCGCGACAGATAGCTGACCGCGCCGAAGCAGAGCACCGCGACCGCGAGTATCAGATAATAAAACGGAACATCCGCGCGCCAGTCGACGCCCCAAAAATGTGGCGTGACGACGCTGTTGATACCGGTGTGGCCATTGAAAATGACCCAATTCTGATTGGTGAAATAATAGAACGCCGAGGCGATCGCCAGCGTGATCATGATCGTGTAGATGCCCTCGGTGCGCACCGCGAGCGCCCCACCGATGGTGCCGAACAGTGTCGCCAGAGCGATCGCCGTGGGAGTTGCGAGCCACCACGGCCATCCGAGGCTGATGTTGGCATTGCCGCTGGCGCCGAGCACCGCCGTCATGTAGCCGGCAAGACCCGCGATGGTCAGCTGCATCAGGCTGACCATGCCGCCATAGCCGGCCAAAAACATCAGGCTCAGCGCCACGACGCCGAGAATCAAGGTCGTGCCGAAAATCTCGATGAGGAAAAAGTCGTTGGCGATCAGCGGCATGATGACCAGGAGGAAGGCCACGACCCAGACGGCGGGCTGACCGAATTCCGTCCGGGCGAGACCGCTCAATGGCCTCGCCGCGGCTGGTTCGGGCTGAAGTCGCGCGTCCTGCGTGATCGACATGGCTAGCGCCCCGCCAATAGGCCCTGCGGCCGAACGGCCAGCACGAGCACCATGATCAGAAACGTCACCACGATGGCGTAGGTCGGGATGTAGACCGAGCCGAGCTGCTCGGCGAGGCCGACGATCAGTGCGCCGAGCGCAGCTCCGGGAATCGATCCCATGCCGCCGATGATGACGACGACGAGGGAAGCGAGCAGGAAGCGGATGTCTTCGCCGGGCGAGATCGACTGAAAGGTGGCGCCGACGACGCCGGCCATACCGGCTAGACCGGCGCCGAGGGCGAAGACCAGGACGAACACCAGTTGGATACGCACGCCCATCGCCCCCAGAATGTCGCGATCGTCGACGCCGGCGCGCACGATCATGCCGATGCGCGTGCGGTTGAGGGCAAGCCACATGGCGATGCCGATGACGACGGACGCCAGGAAGATGACCAGGCGCACCATCGGGTATTGCAGGTAGACTACCTCGCCGGAAGACTTGACGGCGGTGACGAACGGCAATTCGATCGGGCCAACCAGCGCATGCGGCGTCTGGATCTGGTAGAAATCGCCGCCGAAGGCCCACAGCATCAGGTCGGCAAACACAATCGACAGCCCGATCGTCACCATGGTCTGGCGCAGATCCTGTCCCTCAATGCGACGAAAGACGAGGATCTGCATGGCGACGCCGACTAGCGCGACGACGACGAAGGCGGCGATGAAGCTCAACATCCAGGATCCAGTCGCGACGCTCACCGCGTAGCCGATATAGCCGCCGAACAGATAGAGCGAGCCGTGCGCGAGATTGACGTTGCGCATCAGCCCGAAGATCAGCGTGAACCCGCTCGCCACGAGAAAATAAAGGCCGCCGAGCGTGATGCCGTTGAAAACGGCGCTGAGGAACACCTTCTTCCTGCCGAAGGCGTCCTCCAGAACCGGCGGCCAGGTCGCAAAGAACAGCCACAGCATTGCCGCCACTGCGATCAAAATGATAAGTGCCCACAACGGATGGCGTTCGATGAATCTCGTCATGGACGCCACCTGCGTTTCGTCAGGAGCTCAGGGCGAGCAGGCGGTCGGCCTGCGCCAGCCCGTGCGCGACGATAGGCTGAGACTGGAACATTCGACGCCATGTCGGCTCTTGTCCTCCCCTGGCGCGATGGTCGTTTGCGGTCCGCGGCCGCGGCCATCCTATTGGTCCGCGCGGTCCGGACTTGATCGTCAGTATTCTTTCGCGCGCCGGCTTGGCCGATCAGGCCCGCAGGACCTTGGCGGCGCGCCGGTAATCCGTAGGCGCCATGCCGACATTGCCGGCGAAAAAGTGCGTAAATGCGCTCTGCGAAGTGAAGCCAAGATCGAAGCCAATGTCGGCGATGGAAGCCTCGGTGGTCACCAGCGAGTCCAAAGCTCTCTCCATCAGCAACGTGTTGAAGTAGAGGTGCGGGGTAATACCGGTCTGGGTGCGGAAGAGTTTGTAGAAATGCGGTCGCGAAAGGCCTGCCTGGCGCGCGATTGCATTGAGTTCGATCTCGGCGCCGATCCCTTCCGCCAGCAGCTTGATGGACTTGCGCACGCGAAAGTCGGTGACTGCGGTGCCGGCATGATCGGCCGGCGAAGCCTCCGCCTGGCGCCAGCTCTCCTCGTGGCAGGCGTCGATCAGGCTGCGCAACTCTCCGTCGAGGCCGTTGAGAGAGGGCGCGCCGCAAACCATTGCAGCCGCCGCCCGGACGTTCCCGTCGAGCGTCGCGGTACGCCTGAATTTCGTGCATCCAAAACGCAGGCCGCGGACGCCTGCGAACCATTCGGCGTTGACGTAGAGAACCAGGAAGAGTGCCCCATTGGCCAGGTCTTTCGGCAGGAAATTGTGCGGCTCCCAGGGATTGACCGCGACCACGGTATTTTCGCAAAGCAGATGAGGCTGTTCGAGTACTTCGATGCAGCCTGGCGTGCCGCCGATGTGGAAGATCAAATGCCCCTCGCGATGCGCGTGCACGTTGAAGGGACGATTGAGCTGATAGACCGTCGCGCGGCCAAAATGGCCGTGAAAGACGGCAAGCGCCCGGCTCATGCATTCCTCCCGCGGACTGTGTCTTATTGTTTTTTATAAGGTTCATCATCCGCGAGGAGAATGCAAGAGCGTGTTCGAGGGTCGCTCGAACTTTGAGATTTGAAGCGCGGACGGCCGCCCCCGAGGGCGCTGGCCGTCCGATTTGTCTCAATACTTTTTGCACTCGGGAACCGTACGGCCCGGCAGGCCGATCTTGGCGAATACCGCCGGATCGTAGCCGAGCGTCTGGTTCACGTTCGGGATGACCTTCACGACCTTGCTGAACAAGGCGCCCTTGCCGTCATCGACGACTTCGGTGACGAAATTGGTACCGATCGCCTGACGATTGGAGTCGAGCTTGATTTTGCCGTTGGGAGCATCGAGTTCGATCGAAGCAAGCGCAGCCTTCAGCTTGGACTGATTGTCGCTGAGGTCGCCGTTCACCTTCTTGAGCGAGAGTATCAACGCCATCGTCGAGTTATAGTAGTTGGTCGCGAGCAAAGACGAACTCGGGAAGCGCTTCTCCGGCGGGAAAGCGGCCTGATAATCTTTCACGAAGGCCTGCCAGCCCGGATCTTCCCAGGTGTCGGCCTGGCCGCTGGCGGCGACCGTGCCGATCAGCGCGTTCTTGGCGTTGCCCTTGGCCGAAAGGATCGTCTGGTCGACCATGATCGAGCCGCCGAGCAGATGCGCCTTGCCGCCCGCCTGCTGGTATTGGTTGAGGAAGTTGACGGCGTCCGCTCCGCCAAGTCCGAGATAGATGGCGTCGACGTCGTCGGGCAGTGCGGCGATGACCGAGGCAAAATCCTTGGTTCCGAGCGGGACCCATTGCCGATTGGTCACCTGACCGCCGGCACCGCAAAATTCGAGCACGAGCCCGAACACCTGCGTGTAAATGAAAGAGTAGTCCTCGCCCACCGTGGCGATCTTCCGGTAGCCTTTGGTTTCATAGGCATATTTGCCCAGGCCGACCTGCCACTGGGCGCCGTCCATGTTGTAGCGGAAGAAGTTTGGCGCGGGATCGACGTAGGTGGTTTCCTGCGCGCCGGACGCGGCGTTGACGAACGTCAGTTCCGGGTGCGTCTTGGCGAAATTCTTGACCGCGATACCTTCGTCGCCTGACAGCGGTGAAAGCAGGATCTGGACCTTATCCTGCTCGATCAGCTTGCGAACCGCGCGGACCGCGGAGTTGGGCGTCGCATCGGTGGAGGCAATGACGAATTCGAGCTCCTTGTCGCCCACCTTCTTGCCGAATTTGTTCAATGCGGTCTGAAAGCCGCGTATGCCGTCCTCGCCGAGCACGGTGTAGGTGCCCTCCAGGGTCGCTGTTACACCAACCTTGATTTTCTCCTGAGCGAAAGCTGCACCCGACATGAACAGGCTCGCCAGCGCGGCAAGACACAAACTGCCCTTCAGCATAGAACTCCTCCCATTTGGTGTTTTCGTCGACGGTCGCTACGCGGTGATTTGCACCGGATTGAACGCACTCCGATCCGGCCCCACGTTTCCGCGGAAAGCGAATAGTGCGCATCGTCCGACCGCTAAGATGCCCGGCTGCTTGAATATCAGTCTCATTTTCCGTGTTGCAGCGCAGCGACAGGTGCGCGGGTGCGATCAATCGACATCGAACGGGCTGGCTGTCGGGGGACATGCAATGCCGCCAAGGATGCAGCGCATTTGAGCTGAATTGGTCAAAAGAACTTACCCATGTCGAGGACGGAATTGGAACGAAAACCGTCATGCTCGACCTCGGTAGGCTTGCCCAAACCAATGCGCAGATCGAGCAGTTTCGCTGAGGGCACGCCATTCCGACAAAGGCAAGACGTCTTGTCGGTTCAATGCAGACTGAACCGCTGGTTTGTCGGAATGGTCATTGATAACTCAATGAAGACATCAGCGTCTTGATCAGCGACTCCCAGGTTCGAACCCTGGTGTGCCCACCAATGAATCAATGGCTTATCAGGTCTTACTTCCGATCACCGCACCAGAAACGCCCTGCTTCGTCTACGTCTGCCATGCCTTAGCAGCAGCGAGGCTAGTGCTGCACTTCGTACCCGACTAGGTCCTCCGCTCTTCAATCGTAGATTCGGCGGGCTCATCGCACGAATCCGCTGGATTGCGTCGCATCCTCGGCAACCGGTCGTTGGAGTCTTCGAAGAGCCCGCTTTGCGGCCAGAAGGGATCACTCCGTAACCGCTCATGATGCGAATCGCGAGTGCTGCGCGGCTCGAGGCACAGCCCAGCCGCGAAAAATCACTCAACCAAAGCGATCAGGCCGGAATGCGCTAAGGTTCGGACCATCATTTCGCTTTTCGATGAGGCTTGCGATAATGCGGCTCGTCACGCCGGCCAAGGTCATGCCGAGGTGTCCATGGCCAAACGCGTGGATCAGGTTCGGATGGCGTCGACTGCGTCCAATGACGGGCAACGAATCGGGAAGCGAGGGGCGACAGCCGAGCCATTGCGATTGAACGGGCCCGAGACCCGGCAAAAGCTTGCGGACGCCTCGCTCCAGAAGAGCAATTTGCTTTGGATTGAGCGGTGCAGAGAGGCCGCCAAGCTCGACCGTTCCAGCGACCCGCAAACGGCCGGCCATGGGCGTGACATAGAAGCCCAGATCGACCGGGCTGACGGGCCTGTTAATGGGACAAGCATGCATTGCGAATTCGATGTGGTAGCCGCGCTCCGTAGCGAGGGGGATGGCATCGCCGCCTTGCTCGGCCAGAGATTGCGACCATGCGCCGGCGGCGAGGACGGCCGTATGCGCTTCGATCGTGCGATCGCGGCATACCAAGCGGATTCGTCCACTGTCCTGCGGCTCCAGCCGATCAACGCGGGCGCGTTCGAACGAAGCGCCTTTGGCCTCGGCTGCCAGTCGGCGGGTCATCACGGCTGGATCGATCGTATGGGCCGCGTCCGGGAAAAAAAGGCCGCCGGCCGCGCGAGGAAGCGCAGGCTCCAGCGTTGCGACCTCTTCGGACGTCAGCCATTCCTGTCGAACGCCGAGTTCGTTCCGCAGCCGAGCGGCCCACTCGCCGTCTTTCTGGGGCACTTTTCCCCGATAGAAATAGAGGCAGCCCTCATAACGAAGAAGGTCCGAAAGCCGAGCCTGTTCGGCGAGCGCACGCCAAGCCGGCATCGCTTCCTTCAGCAAGCCTGCGAGCGCGTATCCGTTACGGCGCGCACGGGCGGGCGTCGATTGCCAAATGAATCGCGACAGCCAGGGAACGAGCGCGGGCAAAGCGGCCAGCCGGATGGTGAGAGGGCTGTCCGGATTGAGCAGCAGGTTTGGCAGATTCCGCAGAACGTCGGGGTTGCCAACCGGCGCGCAGGCGTAGGGAGCCAATGTCCCGGCGTTGCCGTAAGAGGTGCCCGAACCTGCCTCGTTCGGGTCGACCACGACAACTTCACGGCCATCCGCCGCCAGCCGAAATGCAATCGCAAGCCCAATGATTCCGGCCCCGACAATCGCGACGTCTGTTTTGATCAACTCCGCCACGGCGTCTCAGACCGCGCCCGAGATTTCGAGATGACCGGCATTCAGGAGTTCAGCGATGATCGAAAGCGCCTGCCGCAGTTCGCCGGATGAAGGCGCGGCGCCCACATTGATGCGCACGGCATGGGCGAGAGTTTCGCGTCCTACAGCGAACGCGTCCGCCGGAAGCAGTCCTACGCCGCGCTGACGGCAGGCACGGGCGAAAGCAGCGCCTCGCCAGGGTTCGGGCAAATGCAGCCAGGCATGAGGCGACGTCTCATCCGTCTGAACATCGAATGCCGCGAGCGTGTCGCGCAAAATGGCCTGCCGCCGGCGCAGCTCCTCGCGTTGGAATTCGATGACCCGTCCCGCGGTCCCTTCTTCCAGAAAGATGGTAGCGATGAGCGCGGTCAGCGGGCTGATGCTCCAGCAATCGATCCGAAGGGCCGCCGCGACATTGCCCAGAACCGCGCGTGGCGCAACCACGAACCCATAGCGAAGGCCGGGTGCGATGCATTTCGACAGGCCGCTGATGTGGACGGTCAGTTCGGGCTCCAGCGCCGCGAAAGATGGAATGACGCGATCGAGCAGCGGACGGTAGACATCGTCCTCGATGATCAGCACGTTGTGGCGGCGCGCGATCGCCGCGAGCGCGCGGCGGCGCTCTTCGCTCAACGTGACCGTGGTCGGATTATGCAAGCTGGGCACGAGGAACACCGCGCGAGGGCGCAAGGTCGCGCAAGCCGTTTCGAAAGCTTCGGGCCGCATGCCCTCGCGATCAATCGACAACCCGCGCAGGTCGAGCCCTTGCGATCGGCAGAGGGCGCTGATGCCTTGATAGGTAATGGAATCGGCGAGGACGATGTCGTCGCGCTGCATCAAAGCCCGTAAGACGCAGGCAAGGCCGTGTTGTGCGCCGTCAGTCAGGACGACGCGACCGGCGTCACCATCGCCAGCTACGCCATTGAGCCAGTCCGCGACCGCGGCGCGCGCCCATAGCGGACCCTCGGGCGGATGATAGTCTTGTAAGGCGCTAAATCGGCGATCTTTTGCAAGCTGCGGCAGAAGCGCGGCCAGTGCTTCACGATAGGCCGAAGTCGCTGGCCTGTTGACGGACAGATCGATCAGACCGGCCTCGTCGCTGGGAGCGGATTTGAAGCTGCCTTCCTCGGTCTCCCGTGCGGCGACGAGAGTCCCGCGGCCGGGACGTGCCTCAACCAGGCCGCGCTTTTGCAAGGCCGAGAAGGCGCGGGTGACGGTCGTGACATTGATGCCCAGCACGCGCGCAATTTCGCGATGCGGCGGTAGCCTGTCGCCCTCGGCCAGTTCGCCGCGCGCAATTCGTTCACCGATTGCATCCGCCAACCGCCGATAAATCGGTCCATCGTTGTTCGGCAATTCCAGATTTTCGAGCATCCCTGCTTGGCGCCCCCAGCTTTCTTGTCTTCATCAAGCCCCTCTTAACATGCGGCAAATCATCAGACAATTCAACTTGTCCGCATGGCTTAAGGCTCTCAATTTGTATTATCCCATAAATCTAGCACAAAAAACGTGCGTTTTGCAGACTTGACGCCGCTAATCTCATCTTGCATGATCACTCAAGTGATGATTGTGTGATCACACAATGACGGCAACAAGTCGTAACGCGGCGTATTCTTGAGGTAGGCGATGGTTTCGACCCGACAAAGTTCGTCGCTTCGTGAAGCCTTGGCAGCAGAGACGGGCTCCCCCTTCAGCCTCATGTCGCAACAATCCAGCCGGGAGCCGTCAATAGCCGGAGGACGGGTGCTGCGATGACAAGCAAACCAATTGGCGGTCCCAAGAGCGAGGGACAAGGCGACGCCAAATATGTCGAATTCATCGACGTCGAGAAAATGTACGGCCATTTTCACGCCGTCCGTCGGTTGAATTTGAGCATCGGTCGGGGCGAGTTTTTGACGTTCCTCGGACCCTCGGGTTCCGGCAAGACCACAACCTTGAACATGCTGGCGGGCTTCGAACGGCCCAGCCAGGGCGTGATTACGCTCGGCGGCAAATCGGTCGACCGCCTGCCGCCCTACGAACGCAATATCGGCATGGTGTTCCAAAACTACGCGCTGTTCCCGCATATGAGCGTGGCGGACAATGTCGCCTTCCCGCTGTCGGTGAGGAAGGTTGCCAAGGCCGAGATCGGACCACGCGTCACGCGCGCCCTCGAAATGGTGCGGTTGGAGCGCTTCAAGGACCGCAAACCGGCGCAGCTCTCGGGCGGCCAGCAGCAGCGCGTCGCGCTCGCCCGCGCGCTCGTCTTCCAGCCCACCCTCGTTCTGATGGACGAGCCCCTCGGCGCGCTCGACAAGAAGCTGCGCGAGCATATGCAGATTGAGTTGATGCAGATCCACCAGATGCTCGGCGTCACCATCGTCTACGTGACACACGACCAGAGCGAAGCGCTGACCATGTCGGATCGCGTCGCCATATTCGAAAGCGGCGCCATCGATCAGATTGGAACGCCGGACGAGCTTTACAATAAGCCGGCGACCGCGTTCGTCGCCGGCTTCATCGGTGAAAACAATGCACTGGATGGCGTGGTCGAACGTGTCGACGGCGATCAATGTCTTGTCGCGCTGCCAACGGGATTGACGACGACCGCCATGAATGTCGGAGACATTCGTGCCGGCGCGCCGGTCCATTTGACGATCCGGCCCGAGCGGATCGGACTGTCAGGCACCAGCGCCCCATCGGACAATCGTTTTCAGGCGACGGTCGATGGCCGAATTTATCAAGGCGATCATCAGCGCCTCCTCGCCCGTCTGGCGAGCGGGCAGGTCCTGACGGTAAAAATCGGCCCCGAGGCGACAATGGTGGCGGGCGAAGCGATCGACCTTTGCTGGCCTACAGCCGATTGCCGGGCTTTTCCGGCAGGCGCCGTCCCGGACGGCAACATAGCAAACACAGGGAGCGTTTCATGAAACGAGTATGCAGGACGACCTTGCTTGCCTTGGCGAGCGCCGCGATCGTTGGCCAGCTTCAACCCGCCGGTGCCGAAGAGCTCACTGTCATGGCGACCGGCGGCGCATGGCAGGCGGCGCTACGCCAGGCCTGGTTCGAGCCGTTCGCCAAGAAGATGGGCATCAAGTTCAACGAACAGGAATACACAGGCGAACTCGGCAAGATCAAAGCGATGGTCGAGACAGGTAATGTGCCGATCGACCTCGTGACGGTCGAGACCTCGACGGTCCTGCAAGGCTGCGACGCCGGCGTCCTGATCCGCCTCGACTATTCGAAGGTTGCCGATCGTTCGAGGTTCCTGCCCGGCACGGCCTTAGACTGCGGCGTCGGCATCGATGTCTATGGTGATGTCGTCGCCTATGACACCACCGTGCTGAAAGAGGCACCGACCTCCGTGCTCGATATCTTCGACACAAAAAAATTCCCAGGCAAGCGCGCCATGCGCAAGGCGCCGGCGCAGAATCTCGAATGGGCGTTGATGGCCGACGGCGTACCGATCGCCGACGTCTACAATGTGCTCGCGACGCCCGCCGGCGTCGACCGCGCCTTCAAGAAGCTCGACACGATCAAGAAGGACATCGTCTGGTGGGATGCGGGCGCCCAGCCGCCGCAACTCCTTGCGTCCAGGGAAGTGGTGATGACGACCGCATGGAACGGACGCATTCAAAATGCGATCGATCAGGACAAGCGCCCATTCGCGATCGTGTGGGACAACCAGATCGTCGAATATGACATGATCGCGATTCCGAAGGGCGCCAAGAACCTGGACCTGGCCTACAAGTATCTCGCCTATGCGGCCGAACCTGAGGTGGGCGCGCAGCTCGGCCGCTTCATTCCCTATGGTCCCGTGCTGTCGGATGCGACGCCGTTCGTTCCCAAGGATGTCCTGCCGAAACTGCCCACCGCGCCAGATCACATGAAGAGCTATCTGGTGGGAGACGTCGAATTCTGGGGCGACCATGGCGAGGATCTGGTCAAGCGCTTCAACGCCTGGCTCGCCCAATAGGGTAGGCCGCGACAAAACTCCGATCGGGCGCCGCCCGATCCCTAGCGCCACGCGAGGGGCACCTCATGTCATCGATCGCCATGCCGAGGATCAGCGCAACAGATCAACGGGAGGGCCTGCGTCCGCTTGCGTTGGCGGCCCCGCTCCTCCTGCTTCTGTTGTTCAGTTTCGGCGCGCCGATCATCGCGTTGCTGTCGCGGGCCGTCTACGAGCCGACCATCGCCAATGCGCTTCCTCGCACCGTCCAGGCGCTCCGGCAGGACAGCGGCGCGGGCCTGCCCGGCGAGCCAGTCTTCCTCGCCTTGGCGGCCGATCTGAAGCAGGCGCAGGCGGCGGGCGCCGTTTACGAATTCGCCAAGGCCCTCAACACCCGCCTGCCCGGCGCGCGCAGCCAGGTGCTCCGTGCAGCGCGCATCGCCACCCAAGATCAGGCGGCGGGCAAGGAGGCGATGATCAAGGCGGCGCCCCTTCTGGGCGAAGAGCAAGGCTGGGCGGCGATTCGCACCGGCACAAACCGGTTCACCTCGTTCTACCTCCTCAGCGCCTTTGACCTGCGATGGACCGAGCGGGGAACAATCGGCGCGGTCCCCGCCGACCAGGCGGTCTTCCTCCGTGTCTTTGGCCGGACGTTTCTGATCGCAACGATTGTCACGCTCGCAACGCTGGCGCTCGCCTTTCCGCTCGCCTTCGTGATCACCAGCCTGCGTCCCGCGATTGCCGGCATCGTCCTTGTTCTGGTGCTGCTGCCGTTTTGGACGTCGATCCTTGTGCGTACCGCCGCCTGGACCGTGATCCTGCAAAAATTTGGCCTGCTCAATGACCTGTTGCTCTGGCTCGGCCTGACGTCCGATCGCCTCGAATTGATGTATAGCCGCACCGGGCTCATCATCGCGATGACGCATATCCAGCTGCCCTTCACGTTGCTGCCGATCTACAGCGTGATGCGCTCGGTCAAGCCTTCGCTGGTCAGAGCGGCCCAATCGCTCGGGGCCCGGCCTTTCACTGCGTTCTGGCGGGTCTATCTACCGCAGGTCATGCCGGGCGTTCTCGCCGGTTGCCTGCTCACCTTCATCCTGTGCCTCGGCTACTACATCACTCCGGTGCTGATCGGCGGAGCGAGCGATCAGCTGATCAGCAATTTCATCGCCAATTATGTCAACGTCGAACTCAATTGGGAGATGGCGGCGGCGTTGAGCTTCGTGCTGCTCGCCTCCACCCTCGGCCTCTACGTGACCCTGACGCGATATCTCGGTCTCGATCTCTTCAAGATGGGATGAAACGCCATGTTGTCGCCATACCCAACGACCGCCGAATGGGTCCGCGTCACCGCGCTTTGGTTCTGGTGCGTCTTGGTGCTGATCTTCCTCGTCGTGCCGATTTTCGTGCCGGTGCCTCTGTCTTTCAACAGCGGTTCGTTTTTCACCTTTCCGCTCGCCGGCTTTTCGACGCGGTGGTACGAAGTCGTGCTCGGGACGCCGCGCTGGCGCGCCGCTATCGGCAACAGCCTGCTGATCGGATTGGGTGCGACCGTGCTGGCGACCGTGCTGGGAACGCTGACCGCAATCGGCCTGTCTGATCCCAAATTTCCGGCGCGGCGGTTCGTCGTGCCTTTGCTGATTTCGCCCCTGATCGTCCCGGTCGTCGTGACGGCCGTCGGAACCTATCTCTTTTACGCCCGCGTCGGACTCGCCAACACCTATCTCGGCATCATCCTCGCCCATACCGTTCTGGCGAGCCCCTTTGTCGTGGTGACCGTCGGCGCAAGCCTCACGGGGTTCGACCGCAACCTGATGCGGGCGACTTCCATTCTCGGGGCGAAACCGGTGACCGGATTCCTTCGGGTCATGCTGCCGCTGATCCTGCCCGGCGTATTGTCAGGCGCCGCTTTTGCTTTTGTGACATCGTTCGACGAAGTGGTCGTGGTGCAGTTTCTCGCCAATGCCGAGCAGAGGACCCTGCCGCTCGAAATGTTCACGGGCCTGCGCGAGCAATTGAGCCCGGCGATCACGGCGGCCGCCACCTTGATGATGGGCCTGTCGATCCTGCTGTTGATCGCCGCCAACCTGCTCGCCCGTCGATCACGGCGAAACGCCAGCGCCCTGTCCGAATAGACTGGCGGGCGAATTGCTTTGCGTCAGGCGTTGAACAAGAAGCCTCCGAGTATCGTCCGATACGGGTGGCGTGAGGTGTTGCTGGATGTCTTATCACACGACGATCAGCGGTACGCGCTGGGCCTTTGACGACCTCAAGACGCTGCTTGCCAAAGCTTCGCCAGCCCGCTCGGGCGATGCTCTGGCTGGCGTCGCGGCGCAGAGCGCCATCGAGCGTGTCGCCGCCAAGATGGCGCTAGCCGATCTTCCCCTCAAGACCTTCTTGAACGTCGAACTCGTACCGTATGAGGAGGACGAGGTTACTCGCCTGATCCTCGACAGCCATGATCTGACGGCATTCGCCCCGGTGTCCCATATGACGGTCGGCGCGTTCCGCGAATGGCTGCTCGACACGCGGACAACGACCAGCCAACTGGCTGCGCTGGCCCCCGGCCTGACTCCGGAGATGGCCGCCGCGGTGTCGAAGATCATGCGCGCGCAAGACCTCATCGTCGTCGCCGTCAAGTGCAGCGTCATTACGGCTTTCCGCAACACGATCGGGCTTGCCGGCCGACTCTCCACGCGGCTGCAACCTAACCATCCGACCGACGATTCCCGCGGAATTGCGGCCAGCCTTCTTGACGGACTTTTGTTCGGGGTCGGCGACGCGGTGATCGGCGTCAATCCGGCGACTGATAGCGTGCAGGACTATGTGAGGATCGTCACCCTGCTCGACGAGGTTCGGGAGCACCTCGATGTTCCGACGCAGACCTGCTGTCTGGGTCATGTCTCGACCGCCATCCAGGCCATCAATCTCGGCGCCCCGGTCGATCTCGTCTTTCAATCCATAGCGGGCTCGGAAAAAGCCAATGGCGGGTTCGGGATCAGCCTGTCCGTTCTGGCAGAGGCCTATGATGCCGCGCTTTCGCTGGGTCGCGGCACGGTCGGCCGGAACGTCATGTATTTTGAGACTGGACAAGGCAGCGCATTGTCCGCCGAAGCGCATTTTGGAATCGACCAGCAGACGATGGAAGCGCGCGCCTATGCCGTCGCGCGGCGGTTCAAGCCGCTGCTCGTCAACACTGTCGTCGGCTTTATAGGTCCCGAATATCTCTATAACGGCAAAGAAATCACGCGGGCTGGGCTCGAGGACCATTTCTGCGGCAAGCTGCTCGGCGTGCCAATGGGATGCGATGTCTGTTACACCAATCATGCCGAAGCAGATCAGGACGACATGGATGCGCTGCTGACGCTGTTGAGCGCCGCAGGCGTCACCTTCGTCATTGCGGTTCCCGGCGCCGATGACGTTATGCTGAACTATCAGAGCCTGGCGTTTCACGACATCCTCTACGTCCGCCAGACTCTCGGTCGGCGATGCGCTCCGGAATTCGAGGAATGGCTGCAGCGGATAGGCTTGGCCGACGTGGACGGCCGTCTGCTTGAGAAAGCGGCGTCCGGAGCGATCAGCCCGGCCATTGCGCTGATCGAGGCGATGGAAACCTGATGATGCCGGACGACCCGCCAGATCAAAGCAATCAGCTCGTAGTGGTCGAGAGTCTCGCGCGCCTGCGACGCTTCACGCCGGCACGGATCGCGCTCGGGCGGGCCGGGTCCGGACAACTGACCGCGACAGGCCTCCAGTTCACGCTCGATCATGCCCGCGCACGCGATGCCGTTCACGCCGCGCTTGATTTTGAGGCCATCGGGCAATCGCTTCGAGAGCGAGACTGGAGCGCCATCCGTGTCCAGAGCACGGCTCGTGATCGGGCCGAGTATCTGCGTCGTCCGGATCTAGGGCGCCGCCTTTCGCCCACATGCCGTCTCGCCATCGATGGCCAGCTACATGGAAACGATGTCACGATCGTCGTTGCAGACGGTCTCTCCGCATTGGCTGTCGAGACCAATCTTCTGCCGATGCTAGATCATCTGCGGCCGCTCCTGCTGGCTCGCAGCCTCACGATCGGGCCGCTCGTTCTTGTCGAGCAGGGACGCGTCGCGATAGGTGACGAAATCGGTCAACTGCTCGGCGCCAGGCTGGTGGTGGTCCTGATCGGCGAACGTCCCGGTCTGTCGGCAGCCGATTCGCTCGGCGCCTATATCACGTGGCGGCCGCGTGTCGGCGCGATGGATTCGACCCGGAATTGTATATCCAATATTCGTCCGGCTGGACTGCCGCCAGAAGACGCGGCTACGCAGATCGTCGGTGTGGTCGAGTTAGCGTTCAAGCATGCCGTGACGGGCGTCCGACTCAACGATTTGCGGGGAACAGAAGCAATCTCCGTGACCGGGCCGACGGAATAGGCGCGAGCCGTTGTGTCTTGTCCGCAAATGGTGCACCACGGCCGATGAAGATGGGCATCTATTGCTTCGCCGTGGCGCTATGATCCGACACTCGTTGGTTCGCTGCAGCCGCCGACAACTTGCCGAGACCGCTATTCCCACTCCGATCATCGCCGTGGCGGCCATCCACTGGTAGCCAGAAAACCGACGGGTCGTCTTTCGGCACGAACTGTGGCACTATGCGCCCCATGAACCAAGCCGCGCTGATCGAAGTCCTGAAGACTTACGACGCCGCTCTGCGCGAGAACGGCGCGACCGGGCTATTCATCTTCGGCTCCCGGGCTGTTGGCTTCCCGCGGCCCGACAGTGATCTCGATCTCTTCATCGACTACGACCCGGAAGCGAAAGTTCCGAACATGTTCCGCCTCATGTAAATTGAGGAGGACCTGTCGAAGGCTCTCGACATCCCAGTGACCATTACGACACGGAACGCCCTTCATCCGCTCATGAAGGAAAATATCGAGCGAGACGCCATCCGGGTCTCGTAATGCCGAAGGACCCGACCATTGCGATTCGCGACTGCCTCGCCGAGATCGCGGTCTTGCACGACATCGAGGCCCGCACGACCCTGGACACCTTTCGGAATGATCCGATAGTTCGTCGCGCAGCTGGCTAGGCGATCCAGACCATATCGGAGGCTGTGCGGCGCATTCCAGACGACTGACTCGCGGACTTTCCGACCGAGCCACGGGGCCAGATCAAAGCGATCGGCAACCGTATTCGTCACGAGTACTTTCGCGTCGACGATGCCATTCTGTGGGCGATCGTTACGACCGACGCTCAAGCCCGGAAAAACCGTGATGGAAGCGATGCCGGCTCGGCACGCCGGCAACGGCACACGCTGAAGTCGCCGCATCGTAGCGGTGCCGGACGTCACGGTGCGGAAAACGCCGCCGTCAGGACAGGCGGTCGTGCTCTGGCGTATGCTGGGGCGCCACGGCCGATGAAGATGGGTACTACCGCTTCGCCGCGGCGCTATGATGCGGGAGCCCGCCGCGCGCGTCTTTCCGCAAATTTTCGACGCCATGCGTATTGCACTCCGCCGGTCAAGCCGCCTTCGGCTTGTTTACGGTTTCAATGCGGTCGAGAATCTTGCCGAGATCGCGCTTCGCGACCTGAACATCATAGTCGGTCTGCAGATTCAGCCAAAGCTGCACCGTCGTGCCGAGCGCCTTGGCGAGCCGAAGCGCGGTATCGGCCGTAATGCCGGTCTGCTCGCTGGCGATCCGCTCGATTCGCGTCCGAGGCAAGCCGCAGACCTTGGCAAGAGCGCCTGCCGACATTTCGAGCGGAACCAGGAACTCCTCCCGTAAAACCTCACCGGGATGCATGGGCTTGAGCTTCTTGGTCACTGTCGCATCCTCTTCTAGTGGTAGTCCACGATCTCGACCTCCGCCGGGCCTTCCGCCGTCCAAACAAAGCATACCCGGAATTGGTCGTTGATGCGGATCGAGTGTTGCCGCTGGCGATCGCCCGCGAGCGCCTCAAGCCGGCGCCTGGAGGCGACCTCAAGTCGCCGAGATCGCCCGCGGCGTTCAGGTAACGCAGTTTCCGGCGCGCCACCTTGATCAAGTCGGCCGGAAAGCCCTTCGGATTTTCGCCGTTGAAGACGGCTTCTGTGGTCTTGTTCCGGAAGCTCCTGATCACGAAAAATCCAACGAGATTACCGCGATGTATCCAGCTTTCGGCGAGCTCCTCATGAGCATAAATGCCGGCGAGCATCCAACCGAGGACGTAATCCTTCTCTATGACATGCGGTGTGAGCGATGTCTGTACGGCGAGGTCAAGGATTTCACGCTTGTCGATCAACCAGTGGCTCCAGATACCCAAGATGACGGAACGATGAGCCGCCATCTTGAGATGAGTTGCTTGCAATCCAAAGCGGGATCGAGCTTAGCGTTGCCTGCTGTTAAGCGCGCATGGCAGAGCTCGACGAGAGTAGCGCTATCGCCATGCCTTTCCGCGAGGAAACCAAGGCGCTTGAACACGGCTCCATTGCCTAGCTGATCGCCGTATACGATTAGCTTTTGATCGTTGCGGTCTGGCCGCTTGAGGTACACATTCAGGCAGTCCGAGACGTGCTGAATGCCACCGCCGAGAGCAGGGTCATCGAGGACGTCAATGACCGTGCGGTGAACATCGGATACAGGCACTTTGGTTTTGTGACGCCAGACCGGTTTGGTCCCGAAAATCTTTTCAGGCTTGAGATGTTTTAGCGTAAATTCAAATCCTTGCCGTTTCTGGTGTCTTTCGCGGATGGTTTGTCCGGTGATCACCACAATGTCTTTGAAAATTTGCTCGGTCAGGTCCCAATGCTCCGACGGCAGTACGACCGACGATGTAAGCGGGTGCAAAGATTGCCGGCACAAGGATCCAGGCATCGTCGAGAACCTGGTCCGAACCGAGCGTGTCGATTGAGGCTGGGACATAGGCACCCGATCCGACCCGGCTTAGCCAGCCTTGCTCGCGCCATCGGGCAAGGCGCTTGGCAGCTTCCGTTCGCGATACGGCGAGTGCCTTCGTCACGTCGGAGATGTAATCACGTCTCCTGAAGCGGCGAGAACTCGCTGAAGTTGAGCGCGGCCATGAGGTAAGCGCTTCGCCGCTCGTAACGCCAACAATACATGGGGGTTCCGCGCCAGCCGTTGAGCGATTTGAAGCCCATCAAGAATTCCTGCAGGTCCGGCTACATGGCAATCGCGTTGCCGCCTCTAAGCTGCTCGAAGATTTCACGGACTTCGGGAGTCGGGGCGACGCATAAAGTTCGATATGTATCCAGGAAGGCCCACCAAGCTTTTCAGGCACTTGGCAGATTTCACCGTTTAAGAAGCGCCGACACAAACGGTTTTTCAAACGGTTTGGCGGGAAGTTGGCTCTCGATAATGTAACGAACTGCATCGCGTGATGTTTGAGCGGTCCCCAAGCGTCGGACAGCTTCGAACGTTGCCGTGCAGCCGAGTGGTGTTGCCGCTCCGTCCGATCGCTCACAGGACAACAAAGTGAATTCAAACGCGCGCTGAACGGATTGATCTGCGGCGGGGACTGCTGCGGCGGCTCACAGAGCCTAATGGTCTTAGAGCAGTCTAGGCGTTTTCAATCTGGCAATTCCGCCAATATTCGCGGAGCAGATACATCCGAGCAGCAGCCCTAATGGCCCTGCTTTAAATTCAGATCTCGAACTCGACGCCGATTTCCATGATTTGTCCACTTGGAATTTGGAAATACGCGCCCGGCCGCTGGGCGTTGTGGTGCATGAACGCGAACAGCTCCTCGCGCCAGCGCGCCATGCCCGACCGCCGGCCCTTGGCAATAATCGTCTCATGACCGGTGTAGTAGGTCACCCGACTGAGGTCGCATTGCGCAATTTGCCCGCGCGCCACCGCGACATTGAGTCCCTTGGGAACGTTCGGCTGCTCCATGAAGCCGAAGCGCAACTCGACGCGGGTGACACCGTCGGAGATTGGCGTGACCTCGACCCGATTTTCGTCCAACACGCGCGGCGTTTCCGCCATCGTCACGGCGACGAGCAGCACTCTTTCGTGCAGGACATTATTGCACTTGACGTTGTGCGAGAGCGCGAGCGGCACGCCCTTTGCCATGCGACCGAGGACAACCGCTGTGCCCGGGATACGAAACGGCGGATCGATCTGGAGCCGTTCGACGAACTCTTTCGAAGGCTGTCGTACCTGCAGCCGAACCTTGTCCAAGATCTCCTCGCCCTTGCGCCAGGTGAGCATGACGAATGCAAGGATGAAGGCGATTGCCAGCGGAAACCAGCCGCCGTCCAGGAGTTTCGTGGAGGTCGACGCGAAAAAGACCAGATCGAGGACGAGCAGGCTGCCATTCACCGTGTAAACGATGAAAGGGTTGTGCTTCCAATGCAATGCCACGAACGTGGCCATCAGCGTCGTGATCGCCATCAGCAATGAAACGGCGATGCCGAACGCTCCCGCCAGCGCGTCCGACGACCCAAAACCGATGACGGCGGCAAGTGTGGCCGCCGCAAGCGTCCAATTTACGAACGGGACATAGATCTGGCCGATCTCCTCGCCGGCGGTATGGATGATGTTCATGCGGGGCAGGAAGCCGAGCTGAATGGCCTGCTGCGTCAGAGAATAGGCACCAGAGATGATTGCCTGGGAGGCGATCACGGTCGCTGAGGTCGCCAGCACGACAAGAGGGTAATGCGACCATTCCGGGGCGAGTTGGTAGAACGGGCTTTCGATGGTACCGGGCTCGGTGAGCAGCAGGCCCCCTTGGCCGAAATAGTTGAGCGTGAGCGCGGGCAGCGCCACACCGAACCAGGCGATGCGGATGGGAAACGCGCCGAAATGGCCCATGTCGGCGTAGAACGCTTCGCCACCGGTCACCGCCAGGAAGGCGCCGCCGATTACCGCAAAGGCCAAGGGTCCCGCGTGCCACAAATAGGTGATCGCCGGCTGCGGGCTCAGGGCGGCGAGCACGGCTGGCGCCTTGATAATTCCCACGATACCAAGCGCGCCGATCACCACGAACCAAATCAACATGATCGGCCCGAAAATCCCGCCGATCCAGGAAGTGCCCTTGCGCTGGATGACGAACAAAAATATCAGGATCGCCACCGTTACCGGGATGACGGCGTGCTCCATCTGGGGGGTGTAGATCTTGATGCCTTCAATCGCGCTCAGAACGGAAATGGCTGGCGTAATAGCGCCGTCACCATAGAGCAGGGTCGCCCCGACGAGGCCGATCAGGACCATGAACGCACGCCGCCTGTTGTGCTTGGCGCGGCGCGGACTGATCAAAGCGAGTAGCGCCAGGATGCCACCCTCGCCGTGATTGTCGGCGCGCATGATCAGGACGGCATACTTGATGGAAATGACGATAATCAGCGACCAGAAAATCAGCGACACGATGCCGAGCACCGCCTCGGGCGACGCTTGTCCGCCCGGGCTTGCGGCTTTTGCCGCTACATTCAGCGTATACAGCGGACTCGTTCCTATGTCGCCGAAGACAACGCCCATGCATGCAAGAGCGGCGGCGGCCCAGGCGCGGCGGACTTCAGTCGGAATGCCGTCCCTCGTAACGGCGGTCACGGACGCGCTCTCCCACTCTCTCGGCCAACGCAAACCTAGCCGATCAGCGTCCGTCAGCAAACTTGTTCTTCGTCCATCACCTGGCACATTGTTTCGCTGCGCTGCACTACTTCGGCCGTCCCATTCCCGGCTTGATGATTCTGGTGGTAGGCTTTGCCCATTCGATCCTTTTTAGAAGAGCGAGAAGCTTCCAAATGCCGGCGAGTCACGGTTGATGCCGCAGGAGGCTGGGATGGCCGGAGTTTCAGGCAAATGATGACACTTCGCCAGATCGAGGTTGTTCGGGCGGTCATGGTGACAGGCACCATTGGCGGCGCGGCTAAGCTTCTCAACGTGTCGGCACCTGGAATTAGCCGCCTCGTGAAATACACAGAAAAGTCACTCGGCATTAGATTCTTCCAACGCCAGAACGGACGATATTTTCCGACGCCCGAAGCGCAGAACATCTTTGAACAGATCAACGGCGTTTACAAAAAGGTCGATGACCTCACCGAGATCATCTCCAAAATCGGACACGGCGCGTTGTCGGAGTTGCGCATTGGTTCGGTGCCGAGCATTTCCCAAGTCATGGTACCTCGCGCGATCGAGCGCCTGCGCCGGCGTTATCCAGAACTGCGTATGGATATCAACGTTCTCAAGATCGAAGAGGCCATCGACTATCTGCTGCTCGGCAGAGGTGATTGCGTTGCCATGAGCTATCGGCTCGATCATTCTGGCCTCGACTTCCTGCCGCTTGCGTCGGGCGAGTTGTTTTGCATCGTCTCCGAAGGCCACGAACTTGCGGGTCGCAAGCAAATATCCGCAGCGGAAATGATCCGGTATCCGCTGATCGGCATTGATCCGACTGACCCCTATGGCCGCATCATGGCCGAAATCTTCGCCCGCGAGAAACTGAGCTACGATATCACCATCCGCGCACGGTTCGGCACTACCGTCTGCGCACTGGTCAAGGCCGGTCTTGGTATCGCCGTCATCGATCAATTCACCGTCGCCTATGGCGGGTTCCCAGGCATTAAGCAGTTGCGAATCGTCGAACCTACCAAATTCGATACTTACGTTGCGGTTAAGCACGGCGTGCCGCTGTCGCTTCACGTCGAGCATTTCATCCATTGCCTGCGTTCCGAGATGCAGGCCCTCCGGCCCGAACAAGATCGACCACGGACCCAAGCGTCGCGGATCCGAAGAAAATAACATCATGTTATGTTTGTAGCACAAAAGGGTAATTGTGTTAGATAGCTGATGTTCTATCCTGGCCATCTCATAAGATTGCCGCCAAGGGTATCGATGTCGAAATACGCCGCTCATTCGGTTTCTTCCCGACGCATTCTTACCGGGTTGCTTGGCGCGCCGATTGCGCATTCAGCGTCGCCGGCCATGCACGAGCGGGCCGCCGAGGCACTTGGCTTGCGCTGCCACTATCAACTCATCGAGGTCGTTGGCGCCACGCCAGAGCAGCTCAAGTTTTTGCTAGAAGGCGTTCGGCGGCTCGGCTTCGCCGGAATCAATGTTACCTTTCCCTACAAGGAGACGGTGATCGCTCTGCTTGACGAATTGTCGCCGTCGGCGGGGACGATCGGTGCCGTCAATACAGTCGTTGTCCGCGATGGTCGATTAATCGGCTACAACACCGATACGACTGGTTTTTCGCGAGCAGTCAGCGGGCTCGTCACAGCTTCCGCACATGGTGCCGTCGCCGTGATCGGCGCTGGCGGGGTAGGTAAGGCGATCGCGTTTGCACTAGCCGATCTCGGCGTCAGCGAGTTAAGGATTTTCGACCGTGAGTACGCCAAGGCCGCGCATCTGGCCACACAGCTGCAAGACCAAGTATCAACGAGCGTTCCGCATAGCATCGAGGATGCGCTCGGTGGGGTCGCGGGAGTAGTTAACGGTTCGCCAGTGGGAATGCTGCCCGACCGCGGCACACCCGTCCCGGATGCCCTCCTACATGCCGGTCTGTGGGTTGCGGATGCCGTCTATTCTCCGCTCTGGACGCCGCTGCTATTGGCCGCCAAGGCAAAGGGCGCCGCCGTCATGACAGGGCGGGAACTTGCGATCTACCAGGCAGCAGATGCCTTCGAACTATTTACCGGCCTGACGCCGTCCTCAACCGAAATAGGAATTGCATTCGACGATGTAATGGCAAAGGGATCCTCGGTTTCACGCGCAGCCTGACAACGCGACAAAAGGACGATAGGTCGTGCATCATCCAGGAGAAGCCGAGTGAAGCCGGGGGTCTGGGCAGCCGCACGGCTCGTGACCGTGCTGATGACGGGGTCAGCGGCATGAACGCAGTAGTGCGGATCGGCATCGCCGGGGCAGGCTTGATCGGCCGCAAGCACATTGAATTGATCGACGCGTCGCGGGATTGCGTGTTGGCCGGGATCGCCGATCCATCTCTTGATGCGAAGGCCTTTGCCGAAGCGCGCGCCATTCCCTGGTATCCCGATTGCCTGTCGCTGCTCGACGGAGCAAGGCCAGATGGTGTGATCGTCGCCTCGACTAATGCGATGCATCTTTCGATGACGTTGGATTGTGTCGAGCGAGGCGTGCCGGTACTGGTCGAAAAGCCGGTGACCGATACGGTCGCTTCGGCCCAAAGACTGCTCGGCGAGCTCCGGAGAACTGGCGTGGCGGTGCTGGTCGGGCATCATCGTCGCTATAACCCGATGATCAAGGCCGCTAAAGAGGCAATTGCGGGCGGTCGAATCGGCCAACCGACAGCCGTGGTCGGTTTATGGCTCCTGAAAAAGCCTGACGACTATTTCGACGTTGCCTGGCGGCGCGAGCCCGGCGGTGGCCCTGTTCTCATCAACCTTGTGCACGACATTGACAATCTTCGGTTCATCTGCGGTGAGATCGCTGAGGTGCAGGCAATTGTCTCGAACAAGGTCCGCAAATTCGCGGTCGAGGATACCGCTGGGCTGCTTCTAAAATTCGTAAATGGCGCCATCGGCACATTCTCGGTGTCAGATACTACGCCGGCTCCGTGGAGCTGGGAATTATCGTCGGGTGAGAATACGGCTTACCCCAGACAGAACCAACCCTGCTATTTCTTCGCCGGCACCAAAGGCTCGCTTGCCGTCCCCACGATGCAGTCGTGGTCCTATCCCGGCCAAGACGGATGGTACGCGCCGCTGACCTGTACTGAAATGAAGGCTGCCTCAATGGATCCGCTTGTCGAGCAGTTGCGGCATTTCCTTGCCGTTATCGCCCGCCGCGAGCCGCCGCTAATCTCAGTAGAAGACGCGATGGGCACCCTTGCCGTCGTCGAAGCCGTGCAGGAAGCCGCACGAACAGGTGCCGGCATCTCGCCGCGCAAAATCCCGGAGTAAACCACATGACCGCTCGTTCGATTGCCACCGTTTCGCTGAGTGGCTCCCTCGATGAAAAGTTGCGTGCCATCGCTGCCGCCGGGTTCGAGGCGGTCGAGATTTTCGAGAACGACCTGCTGTCGTTTAGCGGTAGTCCGCGGGACGTTACGCAGCTCTGCCGCGATCTTGGTCTTTCCATTTGCGCGTTCCAGCCCTTTCGCGATTTCGAAGGCATGCCTGAGCCGCAGCGCACGCGCAACTTCGCAAGGGTTGAGCGTAAATTCGACCTGATGCAGGAACTGCAGACAGAGTTGCTATTGATCTGCAGCAATATTTCACCGGCATCGCTTGGCGGTATCGATCGTGCCGCAGCGGATTTCCGCGAGCTCGGCGAGCGCGCCGCTTCGCGCGGCCTGCGCGTCGGCTACGAGGCGCTGGCGTGGGGGCGGCATGTCAACGACTACCGCGACGCCTGGGAAATCGTCCGCCGCGCAGACCACAGATCGATTGGGGTCATTCTCGACAGTTTCCATACCCTGGCGCCGTCGTTTCCGGTTTCGGCGATTCAATCTATCCCGGCGGACAAGATCTTTTTGGTTCAACTCGCGGACGCCCCGAAGCTTGGCCTCGACGTGTTGTCTTGGAGCCGGCACTTCCGCTGCTTTCCGGGTCAAGGCGATCTGCCGGTGGTCGCTTTCATGGAAGCCGTACAGGCAACCGGCTATTCCGGTCCGCTGTCGCTGGAGATTTTCAACGATCAGTTTCGGTCCGGTTCCGCAGTCCGTACCGCGACAGACGGGTTGCGTTCGCTGATTTTGCTCGAAGATCAACTTGCGAAAGAATCGCCGAACGCATCGACGGCCTCACTGCAGCCGAAAGCGCGGAGCCGCGGCGTCGGATTCATCGAATTTGCCGTTGGTGAAGCCAAATCCAAGGATCTGTCCGCGCTGTTGAGCCAGCTCGGCTTTCGCAAGACTGGTTCCCATCGCAGCAAGGACGTGGAACGCTGGTCGCAAGGCAACGTCGAACTGGTGATCAATTGTGAGCCGGATAGCTTTGCCCATTCGCATTACATCACACACGGCCCCGGCGTCTGCGCGATCGCGATCGATGTCGATGACGTCGGCAAAACCATGACCCGCGCTGAAGCGCTCAAGGCGCGCACTTTCCATCAACCCGTCGGGACCGGAGAACTGGAAATCCCAGCGATACGGGGCGTCGGCGGCAGCCTACTCTATTTTCTGGAGGCATCCGGCAAGAACTGGGATAGCGACTTCGAAGCGCTGCGCACTGATGCGGCCAACGACCGTCTCAGCGCGGTCGATCACATCTCGCAGTCGATGCCTTATGATGAGATGCTGTCGTGGTTGCTGTTCTATACAGGGATTCTTGATCTGCGTCGGCTACCTCAAATAGAGATCGCCGATCCGGAAGGGTTGGTGCAGAGCCAGGCGCTCATTAACAGCAGTCAAGGACTGCGCGTGATCCTCAATGGCTCCTCGGCCAGCCGTACGCTGTCGGCGCGTTTTATCAACGAATTTTTTGGCTCCGGAGTCCAGCATGTGGCGTTTTCATGCGCCGATATTTTCGCGACCGTGGCGGACATGCGTGCGCGCGGCGCGCAATTCTTGAAGATTCCCGAAAACTACTACGACGACATCGAAGCCAAATACGATCTCAATGACGCGACGATGGCAGCGCTTCGCGACAACCAGATACTGTACGATCGCGAAGGCGATGGCGAATTCTTCCAAATTTATACCCACACATTCGATGAACGGTTTTTCTTCGAAATTGTCCAGCGTCGTAATTATGAGGGATTTGGCGCGCCGAATGCCGCCATTCGCCTCGCTGCCCAGAGACGGGAATCACGGCCGTTGACTATCCCCCGAGCTTGACGTTGGACATACTTGGAACAAACAGGTCATACCTTGAGAGGATGCCAGGCTGCGTTCTGACTTGTCGCCTGCGCACCTTACCGTGTTGTCGCTTGCTTCCACCCGAGATGGTGTGAGTGGTGACCCCGCAAACAGCGTAAACAGGGTGTCTCCGTACCTGAGAGGACGCACTCAGTAATTGATCTGCGCGACCGCCCGAAGCTCGTCCGGCGTGGTCGTACGAAAGCCGAAGAACTCAAGATAGGCTGGAATCTGCTCGAACAGCATGTCGGTGCCGACCTGGATTTCGCAGCCACGCGCCCGTGCTGCCGCCAGAAACGGCGTGATTTCCTGCTTCATCACCACCTCGCCGACGAACGTCGAGGGTGAGATCCGAGCAACGTCCATCGGCAATAGGTCACCTTCCTTCATGCCCAGCGGCGTCGCGTTGACGATAACATCAAAACCGGCCGGATCCCTGGAACCGACCTCTATCTTCAATGCCGGATAATGAGCTCGCAAACGTTCTGCCAAACCGTTCATCGTTGCGGCGTGGGCGTCGAACAGTGCAAGCTCTGCCACGCCAGCTTTGGCCAGCGACGCCACAATCGCAGAGCCGACGCCTCCACTCCCGACCACAAGCGCTCGCGCACCTGCCAACACCCGTCCTTTGCGTAAAATGCCGCGAACAAAACCTTCGCCATCGAACATATCACCGATCAAGCCACCGCCTGGGCCGAGGCGGATTGCGTTACACGAGCCCGCTACCTTCGCTGTGGTCATTACTTCGTCCAGCAATGGGATCGTGGTCACCTTATGCGGCATGGTGACAAGCGCGCCATGGACATTCGAAAGCTTGAACACGAGCTTGAGAAAGGCAGGATAGTCCTCGGCCTTGCAGCCCATCGGAACGACAACGGCGTCAATATTGTATTTCTCGAAATACGGATTGTAGATCATCGGTGCCTTGAAGCTCTCGGTAGGATAACCAAGATGGGCGATGAGCTTGGTGCGTCCATTGATCGTCATCGGGTTTCTTCCTTTTCTATCGTCAAGATGTTTGTCCAAAAGTACGAACTTTGCCAAGCTACGATAACGACCTGACCGAATCCCGATGGCGATTCGCACGCCCTACGTTCAGAGCCCAAACTCATTTTACGTCGGTCTTGTCGAGCAAATACGCAAGACGTCGCAGCGCCAGCGTATAGCCTTGAGTTCCAAGCCCCGCGATTACGCCGTCGGCGCGAAGCGATACATAGGAGTGGTGACGAAATTCCTCGCGCTTGTGGACGTTCGATATGTGAACTTCGATGATCGTCGCCTCGAAGGTGTTCAGTGCGTCGAGGATCGCGACCGACGTATGCGTGAATGCAGCAGGATTGATCACGATGCCGCCTGCGGCTTCTCGTGCCTCGTGAATCCAGTCGATGATCTCGTATTCACGGTTCGACTGGTGAAAGCGAAGCTCAAGTCCGAGCTCTCCGGCCACCCTGCGGCAATCAGCCTCGACATCAGCAAGAGTTTCATGTCCGTAGATGTGGGGCTGGCGCTTGCCAAGCAGATTCAGATTGGGACCGTTCAACACGTAGACCATGCGGCTCATGATAGGCTCCGGAATTAGGCATGTTTGGTGTATGGTGATAGCGGCGAGCTGCAACTATCGATTTATGGCGCGACAGAACGTGGTGCTTCGATCAGTTCGATTCGGATATTTCGCAGCACTTGCGGCAGCGCGGCTATGGCAGGAAACAGCCACCAGCCGGACGAGATGAAGTGAGCTCGAATGCCGAGGGGCAAATCAGGGTGGTGCGAAACATTGAGTACGACGATGTCAGATACCCAATCTCTGTGGGCTTCGGCAATTGCCGATGCGAGCTGCATTCCGCAGGCGGGGGCTACCAGAACCGCCTTTCTGCCGGTTCGCTCGGCAGTGGCGCTTATCAAATTGCTGACCAATTGGTCGTCGAATTTCACAGCAAGACTGCTAGTCACCGGGCGATAGCCGAGCACCTTGAGCCAGTTTGATAGCAACTGGAAATCGAGGTTGCTGCCGAGTTGAGGGAGGAGGATAATTGGTTTGCCGTCACCAAATTGGGCCTTGCCTCCGAAATAGACCGACTGCCGAGCGACCGTCATGGTGTCTACTCCGAGTCCTGCTAACATCCATGGCCAGTTCGTAAAGAGCTCAACTGCAGGAGTGAAGAAATTGACGAATTCTGCTAGAGGCCACTGGTCGTCTTGCGAGACAGGCGCAGCGACGTTGCAGCGACGCCCCTCGTAAACGCTGGCCAGGAATTCTGTGATGAATCCGACACATTCGTCGGTGGCCTCCCACATCACACGATGACCGCAGCTCGGAATGACGATCAGACTGGCTCCGGGAACGCGACTTGCGATGAATTTGGAGTTCCGCGGTGAGATCAGTTGGTCGAGATCGCCAGTAAGAACGAGCGTTGGGGCCTGAATGTTCGGAAGCGCCTTGGAGCAATCGAATTCGGCAAAGGCTTGAAATTGTAAATCGGCGGCGTGCAAGGGGGTTGGCGCCGCGATCTCGCGTCGCATCTGACTTTCTGCCAGTTCTCGGTGGTTCTCGAGATATCCCGGCGAATAGGTGACACTCCAGATCTGTCGGGCGATCTCTTCCGGCTTCAGCCCGTCAAGCTCTCGCATTACTCGGATGACGGATGGTGACGCGTATATCGCGCGAGGACCGCCGCACATCGTCGCGCAAAGCACCAAACCCAGGACTCGATCGGGAAATTGCCGAACGAAGTCTTGCGCGATCGCGCCTCCCATCGAATATCCCAGGACATTGGCGCGCGCGATTTCCAAGTGATCCATAAGACCGCACACATCTTTGGCCATGTTTGAGATTTCATAACCGATTGTGGGCTTGTCGCTTGCACCTGTCCCGCGATTGTCGAAAAGCACCACGGTAAATCGCTCCACCAGCGCCTCGACGAAGCCGAGTGGCCAGGCGAGCGAGCTGAGACGATAACCCATGATGAGAACAAGCGGCGGACCAGAGCCGTGGACACCATAGGCGATCTGGATGCCGTTGACGTCAGCGTGCCGCATCGTCATCGGGCGATCGGCCAGTGGGCGAGCCGGCTTGCGACGTCGTTCCGCGTTATCGGTCTCGCGCCCTTCGTTCACAATGCGCCCGCCTTTTCACGGAGCATGAACTTCTGAATCTTCCCGGTCGACGTCTTGGGCAGAGTGCCGTAGACGAAGGTCTTGGGAACCTTGAAACGCGCCATGCGTGACCGGCAAAATGCGATGACCTCCTTGTCGTCTGGTTGTGGAGCGCCAGGCTTGAGCTCCAGGAATGCGCAGGGCGTCTCCCCCCATGTCTGGTCCGGACGGGCGACGACGGCCGCCAACATGACAGCAGGGTGCTGCGTAAGCACCTCTTCCACCTCAAGGCTCGAAATATTTTCACCCCCAGAAATGATGATGTCCTTGGAGCGATCCTTGATCTCGATTGCACCGTCCGGATGCCAAACGGCAAGATCGCCAGAGAGGCACCAGCTTCCGACAAGCGTTTTTGCCGTCGCAGCCTCGTTTTTGAGGTAGCCCTTCATCACGGTATTGCTGCGCAACATTATCTCGCCGACCGTCGTGCCATCGCGTGGAACCGGGGCCATGGTCTTGGGATCAGCGACCGTGACAGCCTCGACCATCGGGTAGGCAACACCTTGCCGCGCCATTCTGGCAAAGCGCTCGTCATCGGGAAGCGCGTTCCATTCCGGCTGGAAGACGCAAGAAGTCGCGGGCCCGTAGGTTTCGGTTGCCCCATAAAGATGAGTGACACGAAAGCCGAGGGCTTCCATGGATCGAAAGACGGCGGAAGGCGGCGCCGCGCCGCCGGTCGCAACCGTTACCGTGTGCTGGAACTGTACTCGCTGATCGGCGGGCGCATGAGCCAGCATATTCAGTACGATCGGCGCGCCGCAGAGATGGGTGACCCGATGCTCCGCGATCAAGCGGAAGATTTGTGCAGGTTCGACCTTGCGAAGACATACTTGCGTTCCGCCAGCGGCGACAACTGCCCACGGATAAGACCATCCGGAACAGTGAAACATCGGCAGTGTCCAAAGATAAATGCTGTCGAATGTGAGTCCGAAGCTGAAGCCGTTTCCGAGCGCCGAAAGGTAGGCGCCGCGGTGACTATAGACGACACCTTTTGGGTCGCCGGTGGTTCCAGAGGTATAGAGCAGGCATAGCGACTGCCATTCGTCGGTGATGCCCGGCCAGCTGAAACTCGGGTCGCCGGATGCGAGCAGCGTCTCGTAGGCGTGCCTGCCTATTGGCGCGACCGATGAATCAGGGGAAGCGATATCGATGACGACGATCTCTCGATTAACTTGTTGCAGCGCTTGATGTACCAACGGTGCATATTCGGCATCGACGATCAGAACCTTCGCGCTTCCATGCATGAGCGAGAAGGCGACATTTGCAGCATCGAGCCGGGTATTCAGCGGATTGAGGACAGCGCCAAGCATCGGCACGGCAAAATGTGCTTCGATCATCTCCGGAATATTCGATGCAATGATCGCCACGGTATCGAGCCGCTTGACCCCAAGCTGCGCAAGTGCGGAGGCGAGCCGGACGCAGCGCTCAAGGAGCTGCGCGTAAGTAAATCGACGTTGGCCATCAAGCACTGCCACCTTGTCGGCGAACGCGCTGGCGGCGCGGGTCAGAAAGCTGACGGGCGACAACGGTATGTAGTTGGACGGGTGTCGATCCAAGCCGGTCTCGAAAGGGTGCGTCTCGTTCGTATTCATTGGATCACCATTTCTTTTCGGAAAAACTGGCTTTTCATCATTGAGTCTTGAAGCCAGTGTTCAAGAAGCTATCACTCACAGGGTCGAAACCACGTGACCGCCGTCGGCGACGAGCACGCTTCCAGTCATGTATGAACCGGCCTCCGAAGCCAGCAGCAGAAGCGGCCCTTCGAGTTCCCGCAGTTCGCCTAGCCGCCTCTGTGGAATCCGCTTGATCAGCGCCTGCCCGGCAGCCTGCTGAAAGAAATCGTCGTTGAGCTCTGTTTCGAAATATCCCGGGGCGAGCGCGTTGACGCGAATACCATAGCGCGCCCATTCCAGGGCCAGCGCCTTGGTCATCTGCACAACGCCAGCCTTCGAAATCGCGTACGGAGCGACGGAACTGGCCACCCGCAGGCCCAAGATCGAGGCCACATTGACGATGGAGCCTTTCACCTTGTGCGCTACCATTCGACGCCCGGTTGCCTGAGCTACCAGCCAGACCCCCTTCAGGTTGGTGTCGATTACCTTGTCCCAATCGGTCTCGTCCTGTTGCAGCGCCGGCCGTGTCGCCGTAACTCCAGCGTTATTGATAACAATCTGAATTGGACCGAAACGCGCTTCAGCGGTGTCCAACGCGGTCTCGATGCTTGCTGCGACAGTGACGTCCATCACCACGCTTTGGGCTTGGCCCTTGGCAGCGGCGATCTCATCGACGGTTTTAGCCAAGGCTTCCGCCCGGCGCGCGCCAACGGTCACGCGTGCCCCTCGCGTCGCAAGAAACGCCGCAAAAAATCGCCCAAGACCGCTCGAGCCACCGGTGACCAGCACATGCGATCCTTGGATTCCAAACAGATCGTTCATCACAAATCTCTTGCGGCCAGGGAATGCGGCATCACTTCACCTTGCTCCAGACGAGAATTGATCGACCCATGGTACCGTCAAGGTAACTCTTGTAGGGAGCGGTTGTGATCGTTAGCGTATCTCCCTCCAGCACGAAGTGCCGTATTTGGTTGGTGCCGGTCCAAGCCTGGTTCCACGAAGTGTCTATGTGATGAACAACGACATTCTCTCCCAAAGAAAACGTGCCGGCATAGGCGACCATTGTGCCAAGCAATTGCACGCCTTCTTCGTCAGTGGGCACCACGTCCCGAGGCGTTAAGCGGTCGTGTCGCGCGAAGATTGCGTACATCCTGCCGTCGGGCGTATATCCGATATATCCGTCCGGCGCTTCGCCGAACTGATTGTGCCGTTGACCGTCGGACAAGCGTTCGCGAACGTAGGTTCGCAGTTTCCACGTTCCGAGCACGGGGCAGTTGGCCGGCGGCTTACCGGGCTTTGCAGATGCCAAAAGTTCCTCGTCCGTCGCCACATTAACCTCCCTTTGTCAGCGGCCAGATCGAAGACCCGCCGGTTAATCAACGTTGTTGAAATGCTTCAGACGTCGAAGAACACCGTCTCTCGATCACCTTGAAGATAGATGTCGAAAGTGTAGATGATTGCGCCGCCCCGTTCAGACCGAGGCGCTATTAGCGTTCGTCGCCTCTCCGGTTGTTCGATGATGTTCAGGACCGGATCCTGGGAATTTGCCTCTTCCTCGTCGCCAAAATACATACGTGTGGCCAGGCCGATATTGATTCCGCGGGAGGCCAGCCAGAAATTTACATGAGGCGCCATTGCCTTGCGGCCCTTACGGCCGGCTACGCTTCCCGGCTTGATGGTATGAATCGTATAAAGTCCCGTGCCGAAGTCCGTGCCTGTCCGGGCCCAGCCTCGGAAGTTCTGATCGAGTGATTTATTCTGCTTGTCGGCGGGATGATTATATCGGCCGGCCGCGTTCGCCTGCCATGTCTCTACTAGAACATCCTTCGTTATGTGGCCGGCGCCATCGAAGATCCGTCCCTCGATGACGATGCGCTGGCCTGCGACGTCCGGCCCGGCGATGTCACCGATGAAATTATTCTGGAAGATTTCGAAGCCGGCCTGACTTGGAATTAGGCCTATATGCACATAAGGGCCTGCCGTTTGCGACGGCGTCTCAGGCAGGTAGGAGACGAATGAGGTCGGTATCATTCTAGCCTCCCTGCAGCTTGTTCTCGAACAAAGTTTGGCGGCGTCCTCGCAACACAATATCGAAGCGATAGGCGAGGCACTCCAGCGGGCGCGATGCATTGAGGTCGAGTTTTGCTGTCAAGCGATCTGCCGCCGACTTGTCGGGAATGGTGGCGATGATCGAATTGTGGGGGATGAGCGGATCCCCTTCGAAATACATTTGCGTTATCAATCTTTGCGCGAAGCCGGTTCCGAAAACTGAAAAATGAATGTGAGCCGGCCGCCAGCTGTTGACACGGTTGCGAAACGGATACGCGCCTGGCTTGATCGTTCGGAAGAAATAATGACCTTTTTCGTCGGTAAGCATTCGGCCGCAACCACCGAAATTGGGATCGATCGGCGCAATATAGGTGTCGTTACGATGACGGTAGCGTCCGCCGGCATTGGCCTGCCATACTTCAACGAGAGTATTTGATAAAGGGTGGCCGTTGCCATCGAGGACGTAGCCGTGGACGATCGTCTGTTCGCCTATCGGTTCACCCTCCTTGGCGTAGTTGAGGATGAGGTCATTATCGAGTGGACCGAGCTCGTCGGCCGAAAAAATCGGACCTGTTACCTCCGACAAGGAGTTTTGCAGGGACCAAAGCGGGATGCGCGGCGAGCGCAACACGCTCGTCTTGTAGACGGGCGTATACGCCGGCGGATGAACATCTCGATCGCGTTGATGAAACTCGGCTTCGGGGGTCATGTTAACTAACCTCATATATTGCTACCGAACCTGCTGCCGCCCTTGTTCGGTTTGCTTAAAAGGGCGGCGGTTTATTCGGGGGAGATGAGCAGCCCCGATCGTCAACGCCAAAGCTCGCAATCGGGTTTGACTAATCCTCGTCGACCGCCGTCAGGTTGGAACGACGACGGCACCGCTGGCAGCCTCGGCGCGTTTCCGTTCATAGTCTGCCTTCGCCATTGGAGCTGCGTTGGGATTTCCGAGATCGTTTATGCCGATCCGATAGGTTTCCCGGGCGGTTATGGCAGCGACCGCGGCAATGACCGTTATGCCGAAGGCGATCGCGCCGACAGTAAGAGGAATGTTGGCCGAACCGGGAGGTGCTACGGTGGCAAAGAGAGCCGGAAGCAGCGCCGTGATCGTCGTCCCGACATTCTGGGATATCGCCATCGCGGAGACCCGAGTTCGCGTCGGGAACAGCTCGGGATAGAAGCTCGGGAAGATAGCGTTGTAGCCCTGGTAGACAACGCCCCACATCAAGAGCGACATCAGGATTGCCAACGGCACGTTCTTGATGCTGATCGCGTAGAGATAGCCGAACGCGAGCAAACCAGAACAGAGCGCGCCTATGATGATAGGTGGCTTGCGGCCAACCTTGTCCGACAGGTTGCCGACGAACGGAATGACGAACACGGCCAGCATATTCCCCAGCACCGGAATCCACAGGTAGACGTCTTTTGCGAAGCCGATTCCGTAGGCCGGTTGGACTGCATAGGCTGCGCCGAATATTGTCGCGACGACCGGAATAACATTCATCAGCGCCATGCAGACCACCCGGAGCATGTCTCTCCAGTTGAGCTTGAAAGCCTGAATGATGGGAGCTCTCGGGATTTTCCCCTGCTCGTCTTCCTTGGCAAAGGCTGGTGTTTCATCGACTTCGCGACGAATGATATAGCCGGCGGCTATGACGAAGAAACTGAGCAAAAATGGTATCCGCCAGCCCCAACTATTGAACGCCTCGTTAGGCATGTAGGCAGCGAGCGGCAGGAAGACCGCCGCCGCAAGAATCTGTCCGGCCTGCACACCCTGCAGCGCAAAGCTGGCATAGAATCCGCGTCGTCCAAATGGGGCATGCTCCAGGATCATTGAACTGGCTCCGGAAATTTCTCCGGCAACAGCAAAACCCTGTATCAGGCGCAAAATAACGAGAAGGACTGGAGCCAGTACGCCGACCTGCTGATATGTCGGCAGGATGCCGACGGCCATCGTCGAGAGACCCATAACAAACATGCAGACAAGCAGAACTGTTTTGCGGCCATGGGTGTCGCCCCAGTGCCCCAGAAAGAAAGCGCCGATGGGCCGAGCAACATAGCCAACGCCGTATGTCGCCAGCGATGCGACGATGGCAACGGTGGGATTCTCCGATGGAAAGAATATCTGCGGGAAGATCAAGGATGCCGCCGTAGCGTAAATAAAGAAGTCATAATATTCGAGCGCCGATCCAATCCATCCGCTCGCAGCGGCCTTCTTTGATTGACTCGTGTGATGGGTCGTTTGAGCACTAGTCATTGCGGGCTTCCTCCAAATCTGTTTGCTGACGTCCCGTTAGCGGGCTTCATTGAAATCTTGGGTAACTGTGTTTTCCTCTTTCCAAGATACCGGTGTCGACCGAAGTCCACTTCTCGGAAAGTTCACGCTCTGTGGGTGACTGGAAATCGAGCTAGCCAAACCCATCGAAAGCAGTGTCAGATTAGTCCTTCGGCGATCTAACACAATTACTCTGTTATGCGACAAACGTAACATCATGTTATTTTTCGCGACGGTGGCTTCTTGGGCTCGAATGCCGGTCACAAAAGCAAGAACGGCTGATCCCTGATCGCATCGAGGCGAGCAGCTCGGTCACATCACAAGCGGGCGCGCCAACGCAGAGACGATGTCACGTCTTCGACAGCGATGGATGCCAAGCGAACTCCACAATACGGCGGCCCGCGCTTTTGGCCTTCTCCGCAGGCTAGGAAGTCTGCTGTTCGTGCGTTGGATCTCGAACGACTGCGGTACAATCATATCGCGCATCGATAGTTTGCCATCTGTCGCGCCTGGCCAGCGCTGGGCACCCGCGCCCTATGTATGACCGGGCGGCGACATCCTGTTGCGGCTATCCGGTTGGCCCAAGGTCGAACGCGTGTTGCACATTGTCGATGCCGTCGCAGCACTCGGCATCGACCCAGCCGACGTGACGCCCGACTATTGGCATCACGTCCGCAATCGTCCGTCCGTCAATGAAGTGCCGCTATTTTTTTGCCAAGCCCGAAGTTCGCGGCTCAGGCCATCCGCAAGGCGCTCGAGATCAACTGGAAGCCGCTCAAAATTGTGATCACAGCATCGTCGTCGGGCCAGATTGACGCAACCGCTCCGATAGACCTACGCAAAGCTGAGTGAACATAGGCATTGCTACGCTAGCTCAGCCAAGCCGCTACCTTCCTGCTTCTTCGAGGCTCGTTTCACGCGGTTCTTACGAACCGCGCCAGAGCGCGCCTCTCCACAGGCTGACACCGCAGAGCTTGCGAAGACTTCTAAATTTACCGATGCGTTTTCATCACGATCAACCGACGCGCCGCAATCATCGCAAACGAAAGTGCGGGTTGCGAGCGAGAGCGTTTGTTTAACGCAATCGCAGCGAGAGCACGTTTTGGACGAGGCAAAGAACCTGTCCGCAACGACGCCAAGCGACCGGACTCCGTGGCGGCAGGTGCGTTGGCACGATTCGACGGAACCAGTTGGGTACCATTCGGGGGCGTGGTCACCATCGAAAGCGACAAGCAGAAACTGAATTCGCCGAAACTCGAAGACACGTCGGCGGAAAGCTCCTCGCTAGTGCGACCTGGCCGTTTTGTGGGATCAGCCCGCCGATGTCTCAATTCGCTGGTGACGTTATGGGTTGGTTCGATTGGAACGCCTTGCGTATGGCGCCGGTCTCGATAGCAAAGCCGCATGAACAAAGATGAGGATGGGATCCGACCCGTTCATCCAACACTACTTAAATTTGCCCAGATCGATAGACCTGCAGGGCGATGTAACGGCTGCAAATGCGGGTCTGTGAAAATGCGCCGATGACAGCCTCTTCTGCAAGAACTCGCTGATCAGCGTTTTCAGCATAGCGCTCTACTTCCGCAGTGTGATCAAGAACCGACATGACCACTCTTTTCTGTTGTATCTATGTCTTTGAGCGGTTCTGTGGCATCTGACCGGAGAAGGATTGTTGCAATGGACGAGGTCGAAGCGATTGCGCGGCGCGCAGGTCTTGAAAAGGCCCTCAAGGAGTTCCCAGACGATGTGGTCGCCGCGGCGATCTCGGCGGCGAAGGTGACAGAAAGGATCCGCCGATCGAGCGGTACGGCGTCGGAGCCGTTGTCTGAGCCTTGGCCGCCGATGGTGGTGGTTCGAAAATGAGCGAACTGCACTGGATGGCCGCGAATGCGGCGGCAGCGGCGATCGCAAATGGCGAGATGTCCCCCGTCGAGCTCGTCGAAGCGCTCCTCGATCGGATCGAGCGGTTGGATCCGCGCCTCAACGCGTTCCTACATGTCGACGCGGAAGCGGCGCTGAAAGAGGCGCGCGCAACCGAGGCCGAAGCGGCGCAAGGGCGATTGCGCGGCGCGCTGCACGGGGTTCCGGTCGGGATCAAGGACATCATCGACGTTTCCGGCCTGCCGACCACGTGCCATTCGAAGATCTTAGAGAATGATGTCGCCGCCCGGACCGATGCCGAATGCGTTGCGAGATTGCGGGCGGCGGGCGCGATCATCTTGGGAAAGCTGTCCACCCACGAGTTCGCTATTGGAGGACCGAGCTTCGATCTACCCTGGCCACCGGCACGAAATCCCTGGAACCGCGATCATCATCCCGGCGGATCGTCCTCCGGGTCCGGCAGCGGTCTCGCCGCCGGCTTGTTTCCGATGGCGCTCGGAACCGACACCGGGGGTAGCGTGCGCAATCCAGCGAGCGCGTGTGCGATCGTCGGTACCAAACCGACATACGGGCTTGTCTCGCGACGCGGCGTCTTTCCGCTCGCATTTAGCCTCGACCACGTGGGCCCGATGACGAGGACCGTTGCAGACAATGCCCTGATGCTCGGCGCTCTGGTCGGCCACGATCCTCTCGACCCGGCGAGCGTCCGGCTGCCGCAGAGCTGCGACTATTTGAAAACACTCGAGCACGGCGTGCGTGGCCTGCGCATTGGCTTTGTGCGACATTTTCACGAGGTGGACATGCCGGCCGATCCGGAAGTTGTCGCTGGTCTCGATCGGGTCGCTCTCACGCTGCGGTCGGAAGGCGCTGATGTTATCGACGTCAGGTTGCCTGCGCTGCAGGATTTTGCTGCGGTGAATCGCGTGGTTCTGCAGAGCGAAGCATGGTCGATCCATTCCGAATGGTTGAGGAATCGCCCGGGCGACTATGGTCGTTTGGCCCGACGCCGTCTGATGTCCGGCGCTTTCATAGGCGCGGGCGATTACGTTCTGGCCAACCGCCAGCGGTCACAGATGATCGGTGAGGTCGAGGCAGCGCTGCGGGAGGTTGACATCTTGCTTTGCGCGAGTTCGATGGATCCTGCGTGCCGGATTGATGAGCCGCAAGAGATCGAGCGTACCTACATGCGACAAGCGCGGACTCCGTTCAATGTGACCGGTCATCCCGCACTCGCCATGCCGACGGGTCTGTCGCGTGATGGCTTGCCTCTATCGGTCCAGTTCGTAGGCCGATATTTCGACGAGGCGAACCTGTTCAGGGTCGCCCGTACGTGGGAACGGGCGGCATGCACCGATGCCCTGCATCCATCCTTTGTCGAATGAGTTCTGGTTTTCCGCTACTTCGAAAGCAGCACCGTGTCAGTTGCATGCCGACTATAGCGCGATGGGATCAGGTTGAATCACCCTCGCGCTATAGGTCTTTGTTCGCGCATGATCTTCTCGGAAAACCGGTACCCACTTTTTCCGGATCATGCGCTTAAGCGACCTGAAATTTGGTCTCCGGCAATCCGGCGCAATGGTCATAGATCGCGGATGGCCGGGTGAACCACACCTTTTCCTTCTCTGGATGGTTTACGATGTGCTGCAGGGCCTCGCGGAGCATGCGGAGCCTGTAGGGCTGACCTACGATCATCGCGTGCAATGCGATGCCGCATACGAGCGGCTGTTTTGCCGACTGACGGAGCAGCTCTTCAAATTGACCAACGATGAAGTCACGGAATTGCTCCGGCGAATGATGCCTCACCAGGATCTGAGGACTATCGTTAATCTCGAGCGGGTACGGTACGCTCATAATTCGACCCGAGCGCGTCTTCATCCAGAGTGGCTGATCGTCGGCAGGCCAGTCCATCAGGAAATCGAATCCGACCTCCTTCAAGAGGTCGGGCGTTCGGTGCGTCGCGGCCATCCATGGAGCCATCCAGCCTCTCGGCGGTTTCCCGGACGCGCGTTCGATCGCATCGCGAACCTCCTGCAGAAAGCGCTTCTCGTCAGATTCCCACATGTAGCTGTGGCGCTCGGCGTTTGTGCGGCCATGCCCAATGAACTCATCGCCGCGCGCCTTTAGCGCGTCGACGATACGGGGCGCATAGTCGAAGACTGTCGTGTTGATGAGGTGGGCCGCCGGGAGGTTGAGTTCATCAAATAGTTCGAGGCAGCGCCAAACGCCAACCCTGTTGCCGTAGTCCCGCCAGGCAAACGTCCGAGCGTCTGGAGCAACTCCCGGTACGGTCAGCAGATGACCTTCGCCCGCGCCGAACGCGAAGTGTTCGATGTTGAGGCCAAGATAGAACGCCAGCCGCTTGCCGTCCGGCCAAGAGTAGTCCGGACGGTCAATGATCGGCGAGTAAGCATAACGATCGTGATACGGAAGCTGCATATGGGTATTCCTGCGAAGCGAGGTTTGTGACTGAGCACTGGCCGATGTTAGCAGGAAACCGGTCCCCGGGCCTTTCGCTGCCGGGCGCCGACCAAACGTTGACGCCGGCCGGTTACGGGTTGCGCAGCGGCACTTAAGAGCATTTCAGCTGCCGCCTCCTCGATGGCGCCCATTTTGCTCGTGAACGGTCATCCTAGATTGACGTTGAGTTCAACTTGCTCCTCGAGTTTGTTCCTCCTGCCAACGCCATATCTGCGTAGCAAGGCGCCGATAGGAAAAGAGAGCGTTGTCGTTAGTGGGGGGTGGCATTATAGTAGTCCGGCGACTCGAACCTCCGATGCCTCGGATGCATCGATCCGCCAACGCTGGCGCCCTCTTGGTTGGATTTTTCGCCGTAAGCCATTGATCTCCAATGCTCGGATTTTGTCTCAGTTAGGAAAATTCGCTTGAGATATCAAGGCGAACAGGGTGTTTTTTAATCAGCTGTTCGTAGTTTCGGCGAAACGCTTGATCGGAAATGGTGGTTTCTTGATCCCGTCCAGCCGGGCAATCAATTCAGGAAACCGCGGTTCGCCTGCTTGATGATGAATGTCATCGTGCTATCAAGTTGCTCCGAATCGGATTGGAGATAGAAGTGGCCAAGAAAGTAACGAAGAAGAAAGTCACCCGCAAAGAATTTACGGCATCTGATGTCAAGTTATTGAAGATGCATTCGAAGGCCAGAACGCCAGTATCGAAACTAGCGAAGTTGATGAAGCGTTCGGAGGGCTCATTGAGGCAGAAGGCCTTGAAGCTGGGAATCGGTCTCGGTCATCAACGATAGAACTGGCGCGTGGGGCTTGAAGGTTGGTAGGCGCTGGTGGACGTCCTCTTCTGCCCGCACTACCGACTTCGGCTAGGCCTTGCACCATGTCCTTCGTCGAGTGCAGCATATTCCGGGTCCAGTGTGGCCCACTGCACCGTATTGATGACGATGGTGGTCGCATTAGGAATAGTCTGCGCGGCACGGCGCAACGCCGGATGGCGGCATGTCCAGGCGCACCGCAAGCCCTTCGAGTTCAGGGCCGGGGGCCGGGTAGAGCTTCATAACCAGGGGATCGTGCCCCGGGACGATGTGGCTCTCGTCCGGCGCAAGTGCGAGCAGCCTGTCAAAGCCCTCCAGCATTTCTCCGATATGGAAGGCCGTTGTAAAGGGCCGGCTACTTGCCATGTTCTCGTAGAAATGAGTGACGTCGGAGGCGAGTACGACAAATCCACGGCGGGTCTTGACCCGGACGAATTGGAGCCCCGCCGAATGACCGCCCACCGCATGCACCGTCAAGCCAGGCGCAAGCTCCGCATCGCCATTGTGGAACATCACTCGCCCCGCATAGTTCAGCCGCACAATACCGCAGACGTCCTCGACCTCGAACGAATGGGAGAGGCGCGGATAGTGCATGTAGCGCCCGGTGGCATAGCACAGTTCGCGCTCCTGGAGATGAAACCGTGCTTTGGGAAAGCGGTCGAAATTGCCCACATGGTCGTAATGCAGATGGGTGAGGATGACATCTTCAACCGCATTCGCGTCGATCCCGAGCCCGGCGAGCGCCTCCACAGGACAGCGCAAGAATGTGCGCTTGCGCTTTTCCGATACTTCCGCGTTGAAGCCGGTATCGATGATAAACGTTCGGCCGCCGCCCCTTGCCGCCCACACGAAATAATCCATCGGCATTGGCCCGTCATGCGGATCGTCGCCGATAAAGTGCGCGCCGCGTCGCGCGTCACGGGTGGCGTAACGGATCGCAAAGAGCTCGTAATCGAATTCGGTCATGATGTCTCCCACTTCGCTTCCCGTTCAAACCGGCGCTTCAATGGCCCATTCTTTCAATGGCCCATTCTAACGACTCAAGTCCGGATCGGGATGGAGCGGTCGGTCCGGACGCCATGCCGAGATAAGCATCCTTCAATTGGGGCGAGGCCGCCAGCGTCTTCGGGTTGCCCTCGAGCACGACCGAACCACGCATCAGCACGTAAGCGCGACTGCAACGTTCTGCTCGACCAGGATGCCGCCAAACCTGGGCAAACATCTTATTGAACGATTTCGATGCTGCCGTCCAGTTTGGTGCGGATGAATACGAAGTTCAGTCCGTCGGGTTTCGCACCGCGCTTTTCGTCAAACTCATAGTGTCCCAGCACCAGATCGATCTTGGTCGCGGCCATCGCTTTCACGTAGTCGGCCGCCTGCCGCCCGCCGCGCTTGAGCGCATCGGCCACCAGCCGCACCGCGTCGTAGCTCGCAACGTCCCAGCAAGTCACGTCATGTGTCTCGTTCAGCTCCGTTCTGCGCGCGCGCCTCAAGCTTCGCGACGAATTCCTTCTGGGCCGGCGTGTTGGTTTCGCTCTTCACGAAGAAGGCCGCGCGCACCAGGCCGATCCTGCCAGCCTGCATGCCTACCTGACGCTCGAAGATGCGTGGCGGCGGATAGTCGGAGAACAGCGGCGTGGTATGCCGGCCTCGGCATATTGCTTGACGAAATTCGCAGCCTGAACTGCCGAGATCGACACGACGACGAGATCTGGCTTGGAAGCCGGAATGCGCGTGATGGTCGCATGCCAGTTGGTGTCGTTGCAATCCTGCGTGACGTCGAGAATTCTTGCCGGCCTTCTCCCTCAGCGCGACCATGTTCTTGCGGAACGTCAGACCGAAATCGTTGTTCTCGACAATGATCGCGACCGATTCGAATTTGAAATCCCATCCAAGCAGCGTCGCCTCGCGCTGCTGCGAGTATCGGTTCTGCATTGAGCTCTGGAACGCATATGGCCCGGCGTCGCCCGCAATCTGGTCGGCGGTCGAGATAATGACCAGCAGCGGGACCTTCTCGTCGTTCGCGACCTGGGCGACTGCGATGGACGCACTGGAGCACCACTCGCCAATCAGCAACTGCACCTTCTCCTGGCTGATCAGGCGCTGCGCCTGATCGTGCGCCGGCCGCGGTTCACATTGGCTGTCGCCGAACACAAGTTCGATCTTGTAGCCACCCGCGAGGTCTTGCGCGTTCACTTCCTCGGCCGCAATGGCGGCTGCGATACGGTTGGTCTTGCCGGCCCACGCGGTGTTGCCCGTGAGCGGCAGCGACACGCCGACCTTGACGGCGCCCTTGCTGCCGGCTTGCGCGAGAGCGGCGGACGGCAGGGCAAGCGGCAGCGCACCGGCGAGCGCTGCGATGGCCCTTCATGTTGATCCTCCCGATAGTCTCTGTTTTTAGCTCATCGCATCGGACGCATCTTGCTAAGCCCAGTCGGGAATTTCTCCTCCGCCGCCCATGCGATCATGGATGCATCGCGGATCGCGGTAAGAAAATCGCCCGGAACATTGTTGCAGTCACCCGCCATGACCCAAGGCACGCCGGCCAGGTCGGCAAGTTGCGAGACGTCGTGCACCGGACGCGAACCTATCGCCAGCACGATCCTGTCCCCTGCGGGATGGCGCACGATGTTCTGCCCGCTGCGGCACAAAACCGCAGCGCCTTCGATCGAAACCACCGCTGCCTCTGTCACGATCCGCGCATTGGCGTCGCCCAGGCGCAGCAGCACGTCCCACCGATTATTGCGCGCCATTTCCTTGGCAACGACGCTTCGACCTTCGAGGATTGCGACGTGCCTTGCGCGCTTGGCGATGCACTCGGCGGTCTCGATGCCGACCATGCCGCCGCCCACTACCGTGACGCTTGAACCTTCGGGGATAAGCTCTGGCCTACGCAGCACGTCCCAGGCCTGTATCATCGGGACATTGGTGTTGGTGGGAAACGGGGCATCGCGCGGCATGGCGCCCGTTGCGATGACGATCAAGTCCGGACGATAGCCGCGGATGCTGTCGACGGTTGGCTCGACGCCGGTTCGGATGGGCACGTCGAGCTGCGCCAGCGTCGCGACCCGGTAGGTCCACACACCCGAGACGTCGTCCTTGTCCGGCGCCGCAAGCGCGAGGTCCATCTGTCCGCCGGCTTGGTGTTTGCGCTCCCACACCTCGACCCGATGGCCGTTCGCCGCGAATACCCGCGCGGCTTCTAACCCCGCGACGCCGCCGCCGATGACGAGCACGCGGGTATCCTGCTTCTTGATTCCCTCGAGCCCCGGTTCGAGCTTGGCGAGTGTCTCGAATTCGGTGCCAACAAGCGGGTTTTGGACGCAGGCGACATCGAGCTCGAGCGTCAGCCGCTCCAAGCAGACGTTGCACGAGATGCAAGGGCGGATCGGCCGCTTCACTTCGCCGAAGGCCTTGAGACACCAGTGCGGATCGGCGACCAGCGCACGGCAAAGCGCGATGTAGTCGGCACTGCCGGCTTGCAGCACGCCTTCCGCATCTTCAGGGGTCAAGATCCGGCCGGCCATGATGACCGGTACGGTCACCGCATCCTTGATCGGTCGCGCATGCGGCTCAAGGAAGCGGCGCGGAAATGACGGCGGCTGGATGCAATAGCGCGATAATTCCGGCGTTTCGTTGGTACCGCCCGAGAGATCGATTGCGATCACGCCCGCGGCTTCGAGTGCCTTCGATAGCGTCACGATATCGTCGAGCGAATAGCCGCCATCCACGTACTCGGTCGCTGACAAGCGCACCATCGTTGGGAAGTCGGGCAGTTCGGAACGGATCAGCCGCACCGTTTCCATCAACAGCCGCATGCGGTTTTCGACCGGACCGCCGTAGTCGTCCTCGCGCTTGTTGTGGCGCGGTGTGAAGAATTGCTGGAACAAATAGCCGTTCGCGGCGTGCAGTTCGATCGCGTCATAGCCGGCGCGGTAGAGCCTGACGGCGCTAGTCAGGAACTGCTCCTGGATCTCGGCGATATCATGCTCGGTCAGTGCGCGGACCTCGTCGCCGGTCGCCGGATTTTTCCCCGGCGAGGGACCGACCGGCTCCATGCCGAGAACCGAGCGGCGCAGCAGCATGCCGCGATGATTGAGTTGGCCGCAGACCAACGCACCGGCTTGGTGGATCGCTTTTGTCAGATCGGCAAGGCCCGGGATGAAGCGGTCGTCGAAGATGCAGAGCGAAGCGCGATGATTGCGCGCATTGCCGGAGACCACCATTGCCTCGGTGATGATCATCGCGGCCCCGCCGCGCGCCCGCTCGGCATAGTAGATCTTGTCGCGCTCGGTCGAGAAACCGTCGGTGGTGCCGAAGTTGGTCCCCATCGGGCCCATCACGACACGGTTCTTCAGCCGCAGCCGGCCGATCTGGCCCGGCTGTTGCAACAACATCGACGGCTTGCTGTCGCGTGCAAGCATCAGCCGGACTTCGCGCGTTCCGCCGCTTGCTTCACGCGCTCCGGATCGGCTGCTATCTTGACGCCTGCGCGTTCCTGCTGGAGCAACATCACGGAGCGTGAGTTGCGTCCTTCCCAGCCGCGGTTGCACGCTTCGGTCATCTCGGCGTAGGCGAGGTTGCACATGCGCATCGGCACGCCCAGCTCGCGTCCCAGCGCGGTCGCGAGCGCGACGTCCTTGGTGGCCAGTTTGAGCGCGAAGCTCGGCGGATCGTATGTGCCGGGCAGGAACTGATCGAGCAGGCCGTCGAATGTGAAACGGCGGCCGCCGACGCCCTGGCGCACGGCTTCCCAGAGTGCCACGGGGTCCATGCCGGCTTTCACGCCCATGGTGAAGGTCTCGGCGAGCGCACAGGTGATCGCGTAACCCGACATGTTGTGCACGAGCTTGGCGATCGTCGCGGTGCCGATCGGCCCGATATAGGCCGCTCGATCACCCATCGCGTCGAGGACGGCCTTGTGCTTGTCAAAAGCGGCTTTATCGCCGCCAACCCAGATCGCCATCTTGCGCGAGGCGGCGCCGGACGGCCCCCCACTCACCGGCGCGTCGAGCATGTGCGCGCCCTTGGCGGCAAAGGCCTCGTGAATTTTTTTCACGACGCTTTGAGAGTTTGTCGACAGATCGAAGTAGGCCGCGCCCTTTTTTACACCTTCGATTAAGCCATCGGTCCCCAGCGAAACGCGCTCGACATCCGCAGGCTCGGGCAGCGAGGTAAAGATCACGTCAGACTTCTCGGCCAGCGCGCGCGGCGTATCCGCCCAATCAGCGCCCGCCTGCAAATGATGGCCCGCCGATTGTCGGTGCAGGTCGTGCACCACAACCTTGTATCCGGCCTTGAGAATGTTGGTGGCCATCTTGCCACCCATGGTGCCGAGCCCGATGAAGCCGACGACAACGTCATTGGCCATCGTCATTCCCCCTTGTTGCCTTCGACCAGCACCGTGTAGGCGACCTGCGCGGCCGACATCGCGGCCGGCCAGCCCGCATAGAACGCCATGTGGGTAATGACTTCGGTGATCTCTTCCTGCGTGACGCCATTGGCGATCGCGCGCGACAGATGCGACACGAGCTGCTCCGGCCGGTAGGTCGCCACTAGCGCCGCCACCGTGATGAGACTGCGATCGCGCTTCGACAGAGCCTTGCGCTCCCACAGGTCGCCGTAAACAACATCGTTGGTGTAGTCGACCAGTGCGGGCGTAAATGCCTTGATGCGGTCGCGTTTGGCGGAAGGCGGTGCCTTGGCCATGCGTCTCTCCCTTGTCTGTTTTTTGAGAGCCGCGCGTTGTGGCGCGGCCATTTCGTTGCCATTGAAGCGAAGATCGAGGGTTCATTACCATCGCCGAACGGAAGTGTCGACCAGCGTAAATCGCCGAGCTGGCACGCGCGAATTGCTAGTCCAGCGAGCGCAATCTCGGCTTTGGATCAAACGGCGAAGCGCCCATCCGATAGCAGGCGCCGTGACCGACGCCGGCAAGCCGCGCGACGTCCTGCGGGCGCGTTTCCGTTGCTACTTGCCAGGTCACATTATAAACATGACGACCATACAATTGCGGCGCGCCCGCGGAAAATCCGGATGACTGCTCAAGGGTATGACTACATCATCGTCGGCGCCGGTTCGGCCGGCTGCGTGGTTGCGAACCGACTATCGGCCAATTCGTCGTGCCGCGTGCTGTTGCTGGAGGCCGGAGGATCCGATCGCAACTTTTGGCTCAAGCTTCCGGTCGGCTACTATCGCTCGATCTATGATGAGCGCTTTTCCAGGCTCTTTGTGACCGAACCGAGCGACAGTACCGGCGGACGCTCGATCGTCTGGCCACGCGGCCGCGTGCTCGGCGGATCATCGTCGATCAATGGCTTGATCTTGATTCGCGGCCAGCCTGAAGGCTTCGACGACTGGGAGCGGCTCGGTGCCGTCGGGTGGAACTATCACGAGTTGCTTCCTTACTTCCGACGTTACGAACGTTACCAAGGAGGCGAGAGTCAGTATCACGGAGGGCTTGGGGAGTTCGAGGTTTCGAACCTTCGCACTGGCAATCGCGCCTCTGCGGCATGGGTTGAGGCCGGCGTCGAGTCCGGGCTTCCACGCAATGCGGACTTCAACGGCGCGACCACGCTCGGGGTCGGCGCCTATCAACTCGGCATTGGGCGCCACTGGCGCAGCAGTTCGGCGTCCGCCTTCCTGCGTCCAATCGCACACCGTCCGAACCTGATCGTCATCACCGGCGCGCAGGTCAGCAAAGTGGTGTTCAGGGCCCGTGTTGCGACCGGCGTAGAATGGATCCAGAACGGCCAAGTGTTCAATGCGGCGGCCGAGCGGGAAGTCGTGCTGTCGGCCGGCGCGCTACAATCGCCGCAGCTGTTGCAACTGTCCGGTGTCGGTCCGGCGGATCTGCTGCAGGGGTTTGGCATTCCCGTTGTCGCTGACGCGCCGGAAGTCGGCCGCAATCTGCAGGATCACTACCAGGCGCGCATGATTGTCCGATTGAAGCAGCGAATCTCGCTGAACGATCAGGTTCGAAGCCCCTCAGGCCTTGTCAAGATGGGCCTGCAGTGGCTGCTCACCGGTAGCGGCCCGTTAAGCGCAGGCGCGGGGCAGGTAGGTGGTGCCGCTTGTACGAAATACGCGGCCGGCAGCCGCCCCGATGTTCAGTTCAATGTGATGCCGCTGTCGGTCGATAAGCCGGGCGATCCATTGCATCGCTATTCCGGGTTCACGGCGTCGGTCTGGCAGTGTCACGGGCAATCGCGAGGACATCTCGCCATCCGGTCGACCGATCCATTCGACCAGCCGCGCATCGAGCCGCACTACTTTGCCGAGGAAATCGATCGCAAGACGATCGTTGCGGGTCTACAGATCCTGCGCGACATCTATCGGCAGAAATCGTTTCGTGACTTGTGGGACATCGAAATGGTTCCCGGCCAAGCCGTCAGCAGCCCGGCTGGTCTGTGGGATTTCGCGCGCACCACCGGCGGCACCGTCTTCCACTGCGTAGGTACCTGCCGAATGGGAAGCGATGATAGGTCGGTGCTCGATCCGCAGTTACGGGTTCGTGGCGTCGAAAGGCTACGCGTGATCGATGCTTCGGTGATGCCGCTGATCACCTCCGCCAATACCAATGCGAGCAGCTTGATGATCGGGGAAAGAGGCGCGGCTCTGGTCATGTCATGACCGCGTCGTCTGGTTTTGCGGCCGGTTTCGAATCTGAAATGTGGAAGGGTGTGAGATGGATCTGATCTCCGACAGCCATGTTCCAAAATACGCGCAAATCGCCGACGTCTTTCGGCAGCGGATTGCGCGTGGAATATGGGCGCGGGGCTTGCGATTGCCGGCTAATGAGTTGTTGGCCGCCGAGTTCGGCGTCTCCCGCGTCACCATTCGGCAGGCCGTCGAACTGTTGGCGCGCGATGGAATCATCGAAGCGCAGCAGGGGCGTGGCACCTTCATTACCGGCACGCCAAAGCAGGATCGCTGGCTTAAGGTCGAGACGACTTTGTGCGAGCTTGCCGAGGTCTACCGCGACACCTCGCCGGAGGTCATCAACATCTCGGAAAGCCGTACCGACGCACCCCTGCACGCCGAAGATGGAAAGCCAGCGGCGCGTTACGTCTTCATGCGTCGCGTACATTCGCGTGATAGCCGGCCGTATTGCGTGATTTCGATCTATCTCGATGAAAGGATTTTCCGGAAACACCCGAAGCGCTTTCGCAAGGAAACGGTGATTCCAATCCTGATAGACATGCGCGATCCCGCCATCAGCAGCGCGCGCCAAACGCTGACCATCGGCACCGCGGATCTTGAAGCGGCAAAACTATTGCACGTGCCCTTGAATTCACCCGTAGCCGAAGTCCGACGCGTATTCACCACGACCGATCGAACGGTCATCTATCTCGGCGAGGTGACCTATCGCGGCGATTTTGTCCGCATCGACATGGATTTGCGGCCCTGACAGGCCGCTCATTTTGAAGGCCCGATCTCCGCTCGCGCGCCCCGCATCGACGGTCCCGTTCGCGACGGGCCAGCATCGGACATCTCAGCGCTGTCGGGTTCGAGTGCAAGCCGAGATAAAAGCGGGACTCTATTATCGCCGAGGATAGCTGGCGAGTGCGTCGAGTTGGCGCTGTGCCTCAGGTGAACCCCAATCCCTGGCTATCTGATACCAGCTTCGCGCCTGGGCCAGATCTTGCGCCGGATCGGCTGCGCCGGACTGCCTCGATACCATCGGGTCGAAGGTCTTCGCCAGGAAAAGCGCAGCGCGGGCATCGTGAGCTGCCGCCGCATGGAGCAGCAACGCGCGCGCGCCCTGTAGATCGCCGCTCGCTAGCAGCTCCTGCGCTCGTCTGACAAAACTCGCGATCTCATTGGCACTCAATTCCCGAGCCAGCTCCACGCGCGCGGCAGTTGGCGGCGGGGATGCCATGGCCTGCGGTTGTTGTGGCGCCAGCACACCAGGGGGGCCCGGAGGCACCGTGGGTGTTGCGCTAGCTGACGCTGCAACGGTGCTGGCCGGCTGCGGGGACGTCCAGCTCAGGCGGTCGAAGGCGGCTACCAGCGTGCCTCCGTCTGCGCCATGCAACTCGACGGACAAATTCATTTCGCCGACAAAGTTGGTCGGTGGGATGATCGCCGCGTTTGAAATTTCCTGGGCCGGGACGCGCCATTGGTTCGCACTCACCCGTGCGCCGGCCGTCAGCCTTGCACCGGCCGGCAGTCTATTGATCGCGACAGTCGTGCCGGGAGCGGGAGCGTCCACGCTGATACCGAGCTCCAGCGGCTCGTTGATGAGTCCGCTATTGTCGCGGACGATCAGCGTTGGTGCCGGCTTGCGCGGCGGCGTGGGGAACAAGGACAACTTCAATCCGTGCCATCTCGGTAGAGCCGGCGACCATGTGCCGTCTTCAAATGAAGCTAGCGAGGCCGGAAGCACAACCACACAAACCAGTGCGATGAGGGCAGCCCCAGCCGCCGCAACCGCCAGTTTTACAATTCCGATCGACGGGTGGCGATACGATGGCGCTTCGCCCAGCTCGGATTCGAGCTCTCGTCGCTTGACCCTTGCGAGCGCCTCAGCGAAGATATCCGACTGGTTTTGCGTTCGCATATTTTGTCCTCTGACTGGACGCAAATCCGCAACATCGTGTGACGGCAACGAACCTTTCTGGCCATTTCCGTGGTCCGCTGGCCCAGGTTCCAGGCGCTGATCTCGTTCACGCGACCCGGTGGGTGCATAATAGCGCGGATCGCCGGGGTCTTGCTTTGGATCACTCACGCGGAACTCTCCGTCTACTCAGTCCAGCCTATTCAGCGGAACAAGCAACATTCGCTGAGACGCTACCTTCGTCATCCCACACCACGGAAATTGCCATCACGCCTACAGCGAGACGCGACGCTCCGGCTCTGTTAAGCCGGGCCTCAGTCATATAATTCCGGTTGTATCGGTACATCCAATGCTGGCTGGCATGCCGCACCGGCCGCAGAGATCGCGACACGTGGCCCAGACCAACATTCCAGTACAGACTTCATCAGAGCGTCCCCACCTGATTTCGCCCAAACCGATGCGGTTCGAAACCCGACACCTTACGATAGTATTGGTAGACGTTATTGTGGCCTAATGTGGGAAGGTGATGCAGCAACGCAAAATTGTAGAGCGAAATACAACCTGTCCGCGCAATTGTGGCGTTACTAACTTTTCAGAGCGGCGAAATGCAGGTTCCCTTGAATGCCTGTCAGCATGCATATGACGCTGGAGTTCCGCTGCCGAATGAATCGATCACTGCGATATCGATCGGGAATATTGTGGAGGCGCGGCGCAAGCAATCGCAAGTCGAAATATGGTGCATAACGTGCGGTCGATGAGCAATCGTGCCGGGCAGGAACAGGCTGCAGCGCGTTCGTCGCAGCGACGCTCGCTCGATGCCGGCACACACTACGCTTCACCTCAAGCCGGCTCTTCGACTGGAATGCCGAGACCCATCAAGTCCGAACGGGATGTTCCATTCCACGAGGGTCGGTGAGCACCCGCCGCATCTTCGAGGGCGCCATCAGGCCGGCCGATACGAAGGGACTTCACTCCTTGACGACCGACAGAAAGATACTGGGGTCAAAATACTGCGCTGCCGCCACGGGATTCTCGATCTTGCCAACGCGCGTATAGAAGTCTGATACCTGCTGCAACCATTCGGTAATCGTGCCGTTGCTGTACAGCCGCCGCCACACCGCCGTGGGAAATATCCTCATCGCTCCGAACTGCTCCCTCATGTCCCGCTCGGGAACCTGCTGGTAGTAGTTCTTGTGCAGGATATCCAGGGATTCGTTGGAACGGGCTAGCAGCATGTCGTTGCCTTCGGACCAAGCCCGGATAATCCGGGCAAGAATCGGCCGGTTCTTGTCGTGATAGGCGTTCGACGTCGCCCAGCCGCCGACGATTGCCGCGCTCGGGTAGTAGGCGCTGGCATCGAGAAGCATTTTTGCTTGCGGAACTTTCTCGCGCACCGCGATGTTGAAAGGCACCCACAAGACGACGGCCGGCACATCGCCGGTGATAAACGCGTTAACGGCCTGTGGCATAGGAAGATTCTGCAGCTCGACCTCGGCAGGAGCCAGCTTGTTTTCTCTTAGGGCATTGTCGAGAAATACATGCGCTGTGGTTCCTGCCGTGGTCGCGATGCGCTTGCCGCGCAGATCGGAAAACTCCTTGATTCCCTGGTCTTCGCGCACCCAAAGCTGCGCGGTGGCGAACTCGATCGAGTTGGCGAGAAACATCTTGCCTTGCCCACGCGCCGGAAAGTTCGAGATCACCGCGCCGGTGGCCAGCATGTCAATGCTGCCCTTTGACATCGCCGTAAACAACTCGATGCCGGTCTTGAATTCGGTGAATTGCGGGTCGAGACCGTACTTTGCCCATGCCCCGATGTGATCGGCCAGCCATATCTGTTCGTCCACGGCCAGGGTATGAAGATAGCCGACCCGGATCTTTGTCTTGCTCTGTGCGAGGGCGGGCATCCTCTGTGCGAGGGCAGGCATCCCGATCGCCGACATGCCGAGAGTAGAGCACGTGGCTGCAATGAATTTGCGCCAATTCATGAACATCACTCCCTGCGCGTCAACATTATTGTCCCATCATAAGCGCGCGGATAGTCTCGCATGCCGTCATCGACGCGATCGCAACTCCGAACGTCGTCAGCATTCGATATGATGTCGTCACGCGGAAAGCAATGCAACCGAAGTTTGTCGACGGATTGTAAAGCCCAAACTCCTTGCGCTGCTTTTCCGTCAGATCATCGTCGCGCAGTGCAGGAGCGAACAAAAAAAGGCCTTGAAGTGGAGAAAAAGATAACCACTTGCAGGCAGCGTGCAGTGCACCCTCTGCGTGATACCAGTTGCGGTTGATCAACATGTTGATTTACATACTGCGGGACGCAAGACGATGATGTGTCAACGAGTTGAGCAAGGCTCGCCGCCGCGTGGACGCAAGTTCGGAGTGACGCCGCTGATTTTGATCCGCCCGGTTCTGATCGCAGTTGCACTGACAAGCATGTTCGCTCGCGGCGCGTTCGCTATCGATCACACATCCGGCCTTGAGTCTGCGCGCACGCCGCGTCTCGAGGAACAATGGAAGGCCAAAGTAAACGCCAATACGGTTTCCATTGTTGCCGGGAGTCCGGAGGAGACCTACCTGGACATCACCCACGATCTCGCGGTGCTGCTCAACGATGACAACCTGCGCATCCTGCCGATCGTAGGGATGGGCGGCGCGCAAAACATCCGCGATGTGCTGTATCTGAAGGGGGTGGATATCGGAATCACTTCTACCCAGATGCTGCGATATTTTGCGTCGACCGGCGAGCTCAGCACCGCCCTTGACCAGCGGCTGACCTACATCACGCGCTTGTTTCCGGAAGAAATGCACGTGGTGGCTGGCCGCGGCGTCAACAAGATCGAGGAACTGAACGGCAAGAAGGTAAACTTCTCGGATGTGGGCTCCAGTACGCAAATCACGGCGCGGGACGTATTCGGTCTGCTCGGTATTGCGGTCGAGGAGGTCAATTTCAGTCAGGCAGACGCGATAACTGCCATCGAGAAAGGGGAAATCGCCGCCACCGTGGTCTTCTCAGGAAAGCCCACCGGCATCTTTTCCCGCATCTCCGCGAATGACAATCTGCACCTATTGGATGTCCCTTACACGCGAACGCTTGAGAATATCTATTCCCCGGGACAGCTGGAACAAACGCTCTATCCAAATTTGATTGATCAGGGCCAGACGATCAAGACCATCGCAGTCGACGCCGTTATGATCACCAATAATTGGCAGCCGAATAGCGATAGATATCAGCGTGTGGCGAAATTTGTAGAATCGTTTTTCTCTCGTTTTGCAGACTTCAAGAAACCGCCGAGACACCCGAAATGGCAGGAAGTCGACCTCAGCAAGGAATTGCCGGGATGGCAGCGCTTTCAGGCGGTGCAAGAATTGCTGCAACAAGCCAAGTTCGACGAGTTCCAGGCCAGATACCAGGGCGGCAAGGTTGTCGCTCAGTCGCCAGCAGAGAAACAGCGATTGTTCCGGGAATTCCTGGAATGGGAGCGAGGTGAAAACAAGAAGCAGTGAACATTTGAGCCGTTCCGCTCTCGTCGTGCCTGAAACATTCTGCAAGTGTCGTGCGTGCTGATCCGAGCCGTCTCTTTGTGGCAGCGGGTCGGCGTTTGCCTTGGCTCGCGCTCACAACAGGAAACCGGGCGCACAGCCATGCGCCCGTTGCTGTTTGCCTCGGATTGCCCGAGCCACTGCCCAAGTCACGCAATTGTCTTGAGATAGAGGCTCGGATCAAAATATTTGCTTGCGGGCGTGAAGTCCTTGATGCCGGCATTCGTCATGAAGAAATCGGTCGATTGCTGCAACCAGTTGGTGACGGTCCCGTCCGAATAGAGCTTCTTCCAGTCGCGCGACGTGAACATCTTTTGCGCCTTGTACGACTCGTTGATGTCCGCCAGCGGCGTCTGGCTATAGTGGGCCTTCTGGAGTTTCTCCATCGCTTCATTGCCGTTCGCGATGATGTAGTCGTTCGCCTCAGCCCAACCCTTGATGAGCCTGGCGAGGGTCTGCTTGTTCGGTTCGTAGTAGTCGTTGGCTGCCGCCCAGCCGTCGATAATGGCGGCCTGTGGGTAGTATGCCGACGCATCGGCAAGCTTGACGGCTCCGGGCACCTTGTCGCGCACGATGACATTGAACGGCACCCAAAGCGCGACGGCTGGCACGGCCCCCGACACGAACGCCGTGACGGCGGCCGGCATGGTCTGGTTTACCAGTTCAACTTCCTTGGGGTCGACCTTGTTGGCGCGCAGCGCCTTGTCGAGGAAAACATGCGCGGTGGTACCGGTCGCGGTTGCGATCCGCTTGCCCTTCAAGTCCTCGAACGACTTGATGCCCTGATCCGAGCGCACCCAGAGCTGCGCGGTCGCGACCTCGATGTCGTTCATCAGGAATACCTTGCCCTGTCCGCGCGCCGGGAAATTCGACAGCACCGCACCGGTCGACAGCACGTCGAGGCTGCCGCCGATCAGGGCCTGGAAAAGTTCAAGACCAGTGTTGAACTGTCGTAGTTCCAGATCGAGCCCCTGCTTGTCGAAGCTGCCCCGGTCGATTCCGGTCCAGATTTGCCCGTCGACGGCAACCGTATGCAAATGGCCGACGCAAATCTTGGTTTTCGCCTGCGCGATGGCCGGCGCGGAAGCCGCGAACCCGCCAAGCGCAATGCCTGCCGTCGTTGTCAGAAACTGTCGTCGATCCATAGCCATGCCTTTCCTCTTGTTCCTTGATTATTCCGAAAATGATGCTGGTCGAATTTGAGCCTGCTGCGCGCGATATTCGCTCATCACAAGCTCTCTGATGTGGCTTCTCAACTCGCTGAATTCCGCCCGCTCCTGAAGCAATTCATCGCGAGGATAGGGGAAGGGCACATCGATAATCTGTTTGATCCGGGCGGGTCGCGCCGTCACCACCACAATGCGTGAGGCAAGGTAGATGGCTTCCTCCACGGAATGGGTGATGAGCATGACGGTCTTGCCCTCGGTGGCGAGCACGCCGAGCAGCAGATTCTGCATGTTCGCGCGCGTCTGGGCGTCAAGCGCGCCGAACGGCTCATCCATCAGGAGAAACTGCGGCTTGACGGCGTAGGCACGCGCGATCGCGAGCCGCTGGCGCATGCCGCCCGATAGGTGCTTCGGGTAGGTATTGGCGAAATCTACCAGGCCCATCAGAGTAAGGTAGTGTTCGCAAATCTGATCCCTCTCCGAAAGGGCGACGTGATTGGCCTTGAGCTGCAGGCCAAAAGCGATGTTCTGCTTGACGGTCAGCCAGGGAAATACGCCGTATTCCTGAAAGATGACGCCACGTTCGGGACCGGGTCCTCGCACAGGGCGCCCGTCGAACAGCACCTTGCCTGTCGTGGGCTTTTGAAAGCCGGCCAGCATGCTCATCATCGTGGTCTTGCCGCAGCCGGATGGGCCGATCACGGCAATGAAATCGCCGTCATTGATGTCGTAGGTGACATCCTCCACGACGCCGAGTTTTCCCTTGGGCGTATCGAAGACCAGCGAGACGTGGTCAAACTGCGCGCGCCGAGGGCTTATGGTCGCCGTGCTCATGCTGTGGCTCTCTCCTGCCACACCAGCAGCCTGGCGCTGATCCGTCGCAGAATCGTGTCCATGATCAACGCGATACAGCCAATGCAGATGATGCCCACGTAGATGACGTCGAGCAGGAAGTATGTCGAAGCGTTCTGAATCATTGCGCCCAATCCGCGCTGTGCAGCGATCAGCTCTGATGCGACCAGCGTTGCCCAGGCAACCCCTAGCGCAACACGCAGTGCAGTCAGAATGTGCGGTACTGTCAGCGGAATGATGACTTTGCGAAAGATCTCGAACTCGCCGGCGCCCAACGTTTGCGCGACACGAATGTAGAGCGGCGCGATCTGTGAAACGCCCTCATACATCACGATGACGCCCGAGAAGAACGAGGCGTAGAACAGTATCACCAGTTTCGCGATCTCATCGACGCCGAAATACACGATCACGAGAGGGATCAGCGCGATCGGAGGCAGCGCGCGAAAGAAATTGATCATCGGATCGGCAAAGGTGCGCGCCGGCCGGTACCAGCCCAGCGCAAAGCCTATGGGCACAGCGGCGGCAATGCCCAGTATCACTCCCAGGAACACCCGCCGCGTTGAAGCATAGATATCATACAGCAGGCCTTCATGCAGCAGAAGCTCGACGAACTTGGCCGCGACTCGATGCGGCGCTGGAATTAGCGAGGCATTGACGAATCCGCTCCACCGGACCGCGTACCACAGCAGCACGGCCCCAATCCATGGCGTGAGCCCAAGCAAAAAACGTCTCACGACACTCCCGTTCATTCCGTCTCATCCAGGCCATACATAATGGCGATCTCCGGTTGCAGGTCATATTATGGATAAGATGACCATACAAGGGTAGCGGGGGCTTCCAGCCGCGTTGTCGGACTGCCAAATGTGACGTCGCAGAAATAGCATCCGAAAGCCTGAAACTTTTTGTTATCGGTCCTCGGCGGCCGGACTCATCTGTTGCGTCTGGTTCGCAAACGCGCCTCCACAAAGTCGTTTTGGGGCAAGCACAATCGACGACTTTGATCCCGTGACGGACATCAGGGATCGCCAAATGCGAGAAGCGGTTGCTGTCTTCAATGGCAGGTTTAGAGTCCCTTTTCCGGGATCCGTAAACCCCTCGCCTTCAGGCGAAGGGATGCGGTAGCATCCTTACATTATGGAGACGGCGAAATCAGGCAGTCATACGATATGGGACTGTAAATATCATATCGTATGGGTGACCAAATATCGCTATCCTGTTCTGGTTGGGGATGTCGGGCTTCGTGCCAGGGAGCTGCTGCGGGAAATCAGCCGTAGCCAGGAGATGTCGATCCACGCCGGGGCGATAAACCGTGACCATGTTCACCTGCTGCTCTCGATCCCTCCACATCTTTCGGTGTCTCGTTCGGTGCAGTACCTCAAGGGAAAGAGTTCCCATAAGCTTCTGACGGAGTATCACTCGCTGAGGAAACGTTATTGGGGCCAGCATTTGTGGTCGCGTGGATACTGGGTGGCAACCAGTGGCAATGTTACCGATGAGGTCTGGAAGAAGTACATCGAAGATCAAAAGCCGGAAGAGCCGGACGACAATTTCAAAGTTGTTTGACGAAATCGACCCGAAGGGTCGATCAATCCGGCTTCCAGCCGTAACCCGAAGCCACCGCCTTTAGGCGGTGGAGAGTTCACTGATCCAGAAACCTTGCAAGCCCGTTGGTTGCGTTGCTCGAATGGGACTAATCACCGTTCGGATGGCCCGTGGCGACCGAAATGGGGAACGTGTCGCTACGCGTTTCCTCGCTCCGCGTCTGCTGAAACCTCACTCGTCGTCATTGATCACTCCGCTTCTTACTTCGAGTTCATCGGCCGGTCAGGCGCGAAGGATTTGTCCACGATCTTGCTGGCATCGACGTCTGCATCGATCATCTTCTGACGTTTGAACCAGGCCACCTGCCGCGCAATATCGGCCGTATCGAGCGCAGGATCGACCACGGAAAGTCCAATACGCAATTGTTCGCTCTGTTGCCCCGTATATTTGGCGATCACCGCAAGCATGGCGTCGCCTTCCGGACTGCGCGTGAACTCGCCATTAGCGCTGCGCTGCAGAAGCACGCGCGTGTATTCCTCCGCACCGCGGCGGTAGGCTGCGAGAACCTTCTCGATCTGACTGCGTTGCTTCTCGATAGCGGCGGTGGAGGCGACGACGCAGCCGAGCATCCATGGCGTCTCGTCGCCGACCCATCCGAGCACGACCGCATCGCCCGAAGCGACAACCGACGTGATCGTGGTGGCGGCGGTCAGAGCCGCATCGAGTTGGCCGCCCTTTATGGCGGCGGCGACATTGGGGAGCGATTGCAGCGGAACGATCCTCACTGTTGCTAGGTCGAAGTTCAGCTTGTCGGCGATCAGGCCGAGCGAGTAGTGGAAGGTCGAGCCTACCTGCGTGATGCCAACGGAATGGCCGGGTAGATCGGCGAGGGTCCGCAAGCCGGCGTCGTAGGCGCGTTTTGAGACGACGTAAGCTGTATTCTGGAAGCCCGGCGCTTCCCGCGCCGTGCCGGCAATCACCTTAAGGCCACCCTTACCTGCAAGATTATAGAATGCCCCCGTGAAGCCGGTGAAACCGATGTCGATGTCGCCGGAGACCGCCGCAACCGCGATCGGCACAGCCGCATCGAAGAATTTCAGATCGGCGTCTATTCCTTCCTGTTCGAAATAGCCGCGGTCCTTGGCAAGAAACAGCGGAGCGGCCGACGACAGTTTCAAAACCCCGATCCGCACCTGCTCGGTCGCCTGCGTTGCGCCGGCAACGAACGAAAATGCCACGATGAGCACAAAGGCAAGCCGGATTTTTGTAGCGAGTACTTTCAAGGGGCGCGTCGATCCCGTCGTTTGCTGTTTCCCGTTTCCATTATCTGTTATCACGACCTAGATGAAAAGCCTGCAAGAATCAGCTTCACCTTTCGTGATTTGAGCAAGTCCGATGGACACACCTCCCGCGGAAAGATTTCCGCGACGACTCTTCTTCTTGGCGGCAAAACCGATGTGCGGTCATCGCGTTATGGTCCTCGACGAACCCTTCGCCGCGGTCGACGCGCAGACGCGTGCCGACCTTGAAGATCCGATGCTCCGGCTTTGGAGCGAGCTCGATCTCACAGTGATCTTCGTGACCCACGATATCGATGAGGCGGTCTAGCTCAGGCCTAGCCGGGAATAATCACACGCCTTCAGGGTTCGTCCTGGCAGCTTCATTCGAGACTGGCGAGACGCCAGTTGAACAGGCGGAAGCAAGCAGGCCAGGAAAGTTTCGTGCTCGAGATCGGTGGCCGGCCGGTGCTCGCTCTAGTTAAGGGTAACATCAAACAAGCCCCGCCGACCGCTCGATCGTGTCGAGGCCTGCAATCATTTTAAAGTGAGACTCGCGGCGTTTTATTGCCGATACGCGACCGTCAAAAAAGCGCCCAAGCCTTCTCCGACCAAGCCCCCCGCACCGTTTGCGGCGATGAAATAGCGCTCGTTAGTAATGTTCTTGATATTGAAGGCGACGCGCCAGGAGGTAGATTCCCAGCCAATCATTGCGTTTCCGATCACGTAGGATGGAACCAAATTGACGTTCGTCGTATCGCTGTAGGTCTTGTCGCGATAGTTGAGACCGGCGCCAACCTGGAATCCCGGCACGCCGCCGATCGAGAATCTGTAGGTGGTCCAGAGGTTGGCCATATAAGTCGGCACGCCCTGCGGATGGTTGCCGACCGTCGTGACTGCTTGCGGCGCGGACGTGATGACCGCGTTCATTGCGGTCGCGTTTGCGAGCAGATGCCACTGATCTGTTAGCTTCGCGTCCAGCGACGCCTCGACGCCGTTGGTGAGCTGGCTGTCGAAAACGATCGTTTCGGTCGCGCTGATCAAGGTTGCGACATTGTCGCGCGATATGTTGAAGGCCGAGGTATTCAGGATAATCTTGTCATTGAACAGCGAGAACTTGATTCCGGCTTCGTACTGCAGCGCAGATTCCGGAGCGCCAATGCCATTCTGCGTGTTCTCCGAGTTGAAATTGGTGAGATAGCTTTTTGACACGGCGATGTAGGGCGAGATTCCGGGAAATAGGTGATAGAGCGTGCCGACGTTCCAGCTCACCGGCTGGTCGTTGCGGATTTGCGGAACGCCAGCAACGATGGGAACGCCGGTGCTCGTAAAGCGGCTCGGCGCGGGATTGGTCGCCGAAGTTGGTACTGTGATCAACGGATCAAGCTCGGTATCGAACCAATCCTGACGAGCACCAAGGCGAAGCTTCCATTTGTCGGTCAGGTCGATCTGATCGGTGGCGTAGAGGCCGTAAAAATTGCCGACGAGATGGTCCTGGTCGCAGGAGTGCTTGGCATCGCACTGGAACACCAATCCATTCGGCGACAATTCGGGTGGTGTCGGCGCGAAGATGTCGGTGATGTTCGGCAGGTCGGCCGTCCTCCTATTGGTGTCCAGGATCTGGTGTTGATATTCGAAGCCTGTCAGCAGCGTGTGATGCACTGAGCCGGTGTTGAACTTCCAGACCGGCTCGAATTGATAATCATAGAAGGCGTCAGAATCGTCCTGCGAGCGGAGCTGCCGGCCCACCAGCGAGTCCCCCACGATGTGGGTGCCGGTCGCGCTCATGCTGTCATTGTTGCGCATCACGTCGATGGAACGGTGCGTATAGGCGAAGCGGTTATTGATGGTCAGGAAGTCGCTTACGTCCCATTTGTCGGTGAGCGTCGGGCGAATGAAGTCCTGGTCGGCGAAGGAAAACGGAGTTGAGTATTTCGCGTCGATGGGTACACCGGTGATCGGTGAGCCATTCAGATAGATCAAACCGTACGAATCGGGGGTCTGGCTCAGATGACGAGCGTCGAGTGAGAAGCTCAGCGTATGGTCTTCGATATGCCAGGTGAACTCCGGCCGCAGCTCGTAATCCTGGTAACTCAGATCTCGAAAGCCATTCGCTCCCGCGAAATAAGCATCGAGCCGGTAGTTGAGCCCGTTGATGTTCGTTGGCCCCGTGACGAAGCTGTTGTTGATCACGGTGCCAAACGACCCGGCCTGGACGCTGCTACCCCAGTGAAAATCGGGCGACGGGTCGTAATGAATGATGTTAATGGTTCCGCCGGGTGGGCCGCTCCCGAACAACGCTGACCCCGGGCCCTCCAGAACTTCGATCCGCTTGACGCCATTCAGGGAATGCGGGACGCCGCCAAGTTGATCGCCGTCGGAGAATCCGTCATTATAGATTTGCGCGTTCAGCCCGCGGATCAAGAAATGGTCGAAATAGCCCAGCGAATCCTGACCGCCGAAATTGACTCCGCTCGCGTTGTAAAGAGCGTCCCGCAGCACGGTAACGCCCTGCTGGTTGAGGATTTCCCGGGGGACGATCTGCACGCTGACCGGCATATCCTCGAGCTTGGTGCCGGTCTTGCCCAGCGATAATACCTGCTTCGAAGCCGGCCCGGCATTGCCAGCAGTGATCGTGCTGCTGCTGTCGGCGCCACTCTCCTGAATCGTCGGCTGTGGCTGGATCTCGCGGCGCGCGGCCTGCGGTTTGGGCTTCTGCGTTCCGCGCTCAGCCCGCCGCGAAGGCGCGTTGCCGGCTCGGCGTTTCGGTTCAGGAGCCGTAACGGTGACTGGCGGAAGCTGCGAGTCCGCCTTCGGCGTCGCATCACCGGCAGTCTGCGCGACAGCCAGCGAGAGCCCGCAGCCGAGACAGGCAATGACGGCGGAACTCGCCGCGGCCAGAAAGCGTCGCCTGATGTTGTAACTGTCGGACCGGCCGCTGCCCTCGGCTGAATGCAGAGATGCCCTTGTTTTTCTCATCTTATTCATGCGAACGCCCCAATTACGCGATCCGTCAATTCACAGATACAAAGCATTGCGATTTGGTGTCGGGCTCGAACGAACCCATCAACGGGAAATGCAAGGGTACAGCCTTGAACTCCGCCGCATCAGGTGCAATCCCGAACGCGGCATTTGAATCGTTCGAAATTAAAATCGATCTAATCTGAAAGGATTCTAAATCGAGTGAAGGTCACGCGTCGCACCAGGCGACGCTGGAGCGCTAGTCGCGCAAGTTCGAATTGAATCGGACGGGAAAAGAGTGCCGATGCCCGCTCAGACTTCATCAGAAGCAATTGCAGGCTGGCTGGGCTATGTCCATGTTGGCAGGAAACGGACCAGTCGGGCCAGTCCGACGAATTCGACAAATCATAAGTATCAAATGTCGATGGCGATTCGCCCCGAAGATCTTCCTTCAGATCCTGCTCGTCTCATTGCGATGGTGCTCTCACTCGATGCCGAGAACGATCGGCTGCAGGCTGTCATCGGCACCTTCAAAGACATGGTGTTCGGCTCGCGCTCGGAAAAACTCGCTGCGGTCGTCGCCAATCAGCTCGCCCTCGATCTCGCTGATCTCGCCACAGACGTGACGCTACCAGCAGCCGCCAACGACGATCATGTGCCAAGCCAGGCGGCTGGTACGATCGGGAAGCCCCACAAGAAGGCCCAGCGCAACATTGGCGCGCTGCCCAAGCATCTGCCACGCTGCGAGCAAGTCATCGAGCCCGCGACGACGGCCTGCCCGTGCTGCCAAGGCCGCCTGCGCAAGATCGGCCGGGACGTCAGCGAGGTGCTCGACGTCATTCCAGCGATCCATGCGGGTGCTCCGCATGATCCGCCCCAAATATGCCTGCCGGGGCTGTGAAGGCGCAGTGGTACAGGCGAAGGCGTTGCCGCGGCTGATCGAGAACAGCATGGCGTCGACCGCTCTGGTGACCCACGCGGTGGTCTCGAAGTTCGCTTGGTTCTCGACGCTGTACCGGCAGGTGCAGATCCTGGCGGGTCACGGCGTCCATCTCGACCACTCGACTTTGGCGGGCTTGGTGAAGCGGACAGCTTGGCTGAAGGGGTTCTACGAGCTCCAGCTGCGAACCATCCATGCGGCGCCTTTGTTCTTCTGCGATGAAACGCGGATGCCGGTCCTCGATCCTGGAAGGGGCCGTACCAAAACCTGCCAGTTCTGGGCTCATGCGGTCGACGACCGTCTCAGCTTTGCGTAGGTCTATCGGAGGGGTCGGCAAAACCCTGTTTCAGCACAGTCAGCAAATGGCGCACCGCCGGTCGCTCGATGCGGTTTTTCGGGATCAGCGCTTTCACCCAGAATTCTGGCACGGGATAATCGGCCAGCAAGGTCACGAGCTCGCCGCGTTCCAGACTCGGTTTGACGACATGGCGCGCGATCCGCGCAACGCCCATGCCCGCGACGGCGGCACGGAGCAGGAGCTGACTATCGTTGGCGCTCAGTTTTATCTTTACGTCGACATTGATCAAACCGCGCCGGCTTTCGAACGCCCAACTCTGTCCAGTCGTCGCGAAGGTGAGGCAATCATGCTGGACAAGATCGCGCGGATGATTTGGCGTGCCGCAGCGCTCCAGATAGGCGGGCGACGCGCAGATGACGCGGGGATAGGGGCATAGGGGTTCGTCGATGACCCCGGGATACGACGTCGGTAGCGCGCCGATGGCGAGATCGAAACCCTCCTCGATCGGATTGACCGAACGGTCGAGCATGACCAGTTCGATGTTGATCCTGGGGTGCGCAATCTGAAAACGGGTCAACATCTCGCCGAGGCTCAGAATGGCAATCGTGGTCGGACATTTGATCCGCAGGTGTCCCTCCATTTCGGACGTCGAGACCTTCGATTCCTGAAAGATGCTCTCGAGCTCGGTGACCGCGGCCTGTAGGCGCGACAACCGTGCTTCCCCCGCTTCCGTCAGCGCGATCCGGCGGGTCGAGCGTTGCAGCAACTTCACGCGCATCTGGTCCTCCAGCCGGTCGATGCGCTTAGTGACGACCGAGGGCACCACGCTGAGCTGCCTTGCCGCGGTGGTAATGCTGGCGGTCCGGGCGACCAGCAGGAACGCCTTGATATTCTGGATCGTGTCCATTGCGCCTGTGTCCTGGGACGCTCCAACCACCGGGCGGCGGCGAGCCGACACGCTATCAGTTTTTCCGAAATGAGAAAACTGATAGTTGATATCCGGGGGTTAATTTCCGCAACGCAAAAGAGCAAATTGCGCCAATAGCGGTGACCGTTCGCCTCAGGCCAGGATCAGGAAACACGCAGAAGACCCATGAGCAGCAGTCCGTTTTCGTTTCGCACCAAGGCATCGGCGGCGACCCGCACTGTCGTCCGTACTCGCAGCGAGCCGCTGTCCCGGGAGGCCGATGTTTGTGTCGTCGGCTCCGGCATTTCCGGCGTATCGGCGGCAATCGAGGCCGCGCGGCTTGGCAGGAATGTGCTTCTAATCGACGGACTGCCCGTGCTCGGCGGACAGGCGGTCAATTCGATCGTCGGCACCATCTGCGGCATGTTTTCCAACGGCAAGGATGGCTACCAGGTGACCTATGGCATCGCGGAGGACATTATCCGCGATCTCTCCAAGACTGGCGCGATCCACTACCGGCAGGGCGTCAACAACATCATCATCTACGACGAAGTCGCGCTCGCCAGGTGGATCGAAAACGCCGTTCGCGAAGCCGGTGTCAAGGTGTTGCTCGGCGCGATCGTCCGCGAAGTCGAAGTGAAAGACCGCCGGATCAAATCGCTCGGCCTGTCGACGCGTTACGGCGATGTCCGCGTCGGAGCAACCGGCTTCGTCGATGCCAGCGGCGACGCTGCTTTGATCTGGCAGGCCGGATTTCCCTGCCAGGAAGCAGCCGACGGTCCGGTGTTCGGCACTCAAATGGTGGTGCTTGAAGGCATCGATGAGGCCCACGTGCCGAGCCGCGAGGAACTGCCGGTGCGGATGCGCGACAAGGGCGATGCCTATGGCTTGGTTCGTCGCGAGGGGCTGAGCTTCATCATTCCCGGCCGCGGCATCGCCGCCATGAACATGACCCATATCGAAACCCCGCTCGATCCCTTCGAAATGTCCGACAAGACGCTGGAGGGCCGCGAGCAGGCGGATCGCGCGGTGAAATTCCTGAAGAGCGAATTTCCCAAGGCGTTCGGCAAGGCGCGGATTCGGGCCTACGGCTTTCCAGGCATCCGGCAGACCCGCTGGATCCGCGGCCGTCAGCAGCTCACGGTCGACGATGTCGTCTCCGGGCGCAAATTCGACGATGCGATCGCGCGAACGGCGTGGCCGATCGAACTGCACGATTCCGGCAACGACCATGTCTGGCGTCCGTTTGGCGACGACCACATGCACTACGTGCCGTTCGGCTGCCTCACGCCAGCCGATGCCGACAACGTCATCGCCGCCGGCCGCTGCGTGGATGCGGACAATGCGGCGCTTTCCAGTATCCGCGTCATGGGTCCTTGCATTGCGATGGGTGCCGCCGCCGCGCACGCCCTCGATCTTGCGGCTACCGGCAGCGTGCACCAGATCGACATGGCGGCGCTGAAGGTCCGTCTCCGCGACAATCTCGAGCGCAATGTCAGCGGTCACGAGATTGCCCGCGGCATCCGCCCCTTTGCAGAAGCGAACGCCTGACCATGAAACTCACCGACGAAGAACAGAAGATGCTGGACGGCGGCGAAGGTCCCGCCGTGCAGAAGGCGATGGACCTCCTAGTGCGCTACGGTGATGCCCTTGGCGCGGAACGCCTGGTGCCGACCAACAATGTCTGCGGCACCTTCGTTGCCGCCGGCCCGATGATCCGCGAATTTGCCAAACAGGGTAACGACGCGATCTTCTCCGAGTTCAATCTCGACAGTTCCGAACGCGTGCAAATGCCGCCGGTGAAGGCCTACACCTGCCACCTGGTGATGGGCATCGACAGCAAGCACCCGGAGATGAATGAGGGTCTGGAAGAGACGGTACGGATCCAGAAGGAAGGCGAGAAATTCTTCGGCGCCAAGGGCATCAACATGCTCGCGACCTGCACGCCCTATCAGGTCGGCAACGTACCTGTGATGGGCGAGCATTGCGCCTGGATGGAATCGTCGGCGGTGATCTATTGCAACGCCGTGCTTGGCGCGCGCACCAACACCGAAGGGCGCGAGAGCACCGGTGCCGCCAGCATCACCGGCCGCATTCCCTATTTCGGACTGCACATCCCGCAGAACCGCCGCGCCACTCATCTGATCGACGTGCGGGTGCCGGTCGACGACATGATGGATTGGGGCCTCTTGGGCTATGCGGTCGGCGAAATGGTCGAGGAGGACATTCCCGCGTTCCGCGGTCTGTCGGCGCAGCCCAACATGATCAAGCTGAAGCATTTTGGCGCGGCGGCGGCTTCCTCCGGCGGCGTGGAGATGTACCACATGCCGGGCGTGACGCCGGAGACCCGTTCCGAAGAGTTTGCGTTCGGCGGTCGAGCGCCGCGGGCGGCCTTGGTCTACGGCGAGGCCGAGCGAAGGTTCGCCTACGAGAAGCTGAATACAACCGCAAAATCGCATGATGTCGATTTCGTCATGCTCGGATGTCCGCACAATTCCATCGAGCAGGTCGGGCTCGCTGCCCGGCTGTTGGAAGGCAAGCGCTTGAGCCCCAACACGTCGTTGTGGGTGTTCACGCCGCGCGCACTGAAGGAAGTCGCCGATCGCAGCGGCTACACCGACATCATTCAGGCGGCCGGCGGGCACGTCCTCACCGATACCTGTCCGGCGATCTCGCGCATCATGCCCAAGCACACCAGGGTCGTCGCCACGGATTCCGCCAAGCAGGCGCATTATCTTCCCGCAATCACCGGCGTGCAGACGTGGTTCGGCTCGGTCGCCGATTGCGTCGAGGCGGCGGTGAGCGGGCGCTGGAACGGGAGGCTGGCATGACGACAATCGTTCTGCACGGACGCAAGGTCGTCGGCGGCATTTCGGAAGGCGAGGCGCTGGTCACCCACGATACCGTGTCGGGTTGGGGCGGCTTCGATCCAAGGACCGGCAAGGTGGTCGAGACCCGGCACGAATTGTGCGGCATCTCCCTGAAAGACAAGATCCTGGTTTTCCCCGGCGCCAAGGGTTCGTCGGGCTGGTCGCAATACTTCCATCTGGCTCGGCTCGCCGGCACCGCGCCGAAGGCCATTCTGTACAACCGGACGACGACGAAGGTCGCGCTCGGCGCCGTGGTGATGCGGGTGCCCGCCGTCACCGACTTCGACCGCGATCCGCTGGAGATCATCGAAACCGGAGACTGGGTCAAGGTCGACGGTGACCGCGGCATCGTCGAGATCACCAAGCGCACTGCCTGAGGCGTTTGCCCGTCCGCGCATTGAAGTCGCGAACCGTTCTCAGGCCGGGAAGGGCGGAAAGACTGGGGAAGAGGGAGCGAGATGATCCGTATCGGTTTGCGCCTGGTCGCGGCGATGGTGGCGCTGGGCGCGATGTCATTGGGCGCGACGGCGCAGCAGGCTGACGATCCAGACCTCGTCGCCGCGGCGAAGAGGGAAGGCAAGCTCGCGTTCTACACCTCGTTTCTCGGCGCGCCGTTCCACATCGCCGCGATCAAGAGTTTCGAAAAGAAATACGGCATCTCCGTCGAACTGCTCGACGTGAGAGCCAGCGAGTTGCGGGAGCGGGTGCGTACCGAACAGGCCGCCGGGCGCTTCATCGGCGACGTCATCCAGAACGGCGCGGCGACCATGATCCGCTCGCAGCGTGACGGCGAACTTGGGCCGCATGGTGGCATCCCCAATACAAAGCGCCTGACCGCGGAGCAGAAGGCCACCGACGTGCTGGTGCCGAGCTACATCCTCGCCTACGGAATCCTGGTGAACACCGCAAAGGTCAAGGGCGAAGACGAACCGAAAAGCTGGAAGGATCTGCTGGATCCGGCCTGGAAGGACAAGATTTTATCCGACGACATGCGCGCCCTCGGTGGCGGGCAGGTGATGTTCTCGGTGCTGGAGGATGCGTTCGGGCGGTCGTTCCACGAAAAGCTCGCCGCACAGCAGCCGATTTTCAGCCGGGATGTCGGCAATGATGAGCGCCGCGTCGCCCGCGGCGAGTATCCGCTGCGCATTCCGCAACTGTTTTCGAATACGACCATCCTCAAGGGCCTGCCGGTGAAACTGGTCATCCCGGTGGAAGGGGTTCCCTACATCCGCTTCGACATGGCGTTGCTCAAGAATGCGCCGCATCCGAACGCCGCGCGGCTGTTCATCAATCATTATCTCAGCGACGAAGTGCAACTGATCTATGCCAATGCCGGTCTGATCCCGGTCGTCCCCGATCTCAACGGAACGGTCAGCGAGCAGGTGCGCACGCTGACCAGCGCGAAGCTGCTCGGCACCACCAATGTCGACACGCAGGACGCCATGCTGGCGCTTGCCAAGGAGATCTACAAATAGACGGGCTTTGGCATCGGAAGTCCGCCTGCTTGCCGTCCGAATGCCGCTTAAGAGAAGCTGCCGGACGCAGCCTTAGTGGAGGAGACCATGCCTGATCGACAAGCGGGGCTAGTCGGCCTCTCCCAGCGTGACGCCGCCGTCGACCACGATCTGCGCCCCCGTGACCAAGCGCGAGGCGGGCGAGGCGAGATAGATGGCGGCGCCCTTGAGGTCGTCGGGGCTGGCGACGTCATGCATCGGACACGCCGTCTCGAACGGCTTGCGCGCTTCGCTTTCCTTCAGCCGGCCGCCGCCGATATTGGTGATGACCGGTCCCGGCGCGATGGCGTTGACGAGAATGTTGAATTTCGCCAGTTCGATCGCGGCCTGCCTGACGAATTGCGCGGCGCCGGCCTTGGAGGCCACATAGGCCGTGCCGAGATAGATTTCGGCCTTGGTCGCGGAAATCGAGCTTGTCACGATGATGCGCCCGCCGTCCTGCCGCTTCATGGGCGGAACGACGGCCTGGATGGTGCGAAACACCGACGTCAGGTTGGTCTCGAGGACCCGGGTCCACAATTCATCGGAGATGAACTCCAGCGCACGCTCCGGGTTGCGGGTTCGATCGGCGCTGAGAAATCCCGGCCCGCCGCTGATACCGGCGTTGACGAACACGACATCGATGCGGCCATAGCGCGCAACAGTCGCTGCGACGACCCGATCCAGATCGTCCCGCCTGGTAACATCGACCTTTTCGCCTGCGACTTCTGCGCCCAACTAGGCCAGCGCGGCCACGGTCTTGGCCAGTGCTTGTTGATTGACGTCCGCCACCATGAGGCGGGCGCCGTTCTCCGCCATCGCTTAGTGCATAGGCGAGCCCGATGCCGCTGGCCCCGCCGGCAGTCAGTACGGATAACCCGCGCACTTTGAAGAGTTCATCGATTGCCATGAAACTAATGCTCCCAGTCGGCTTCGGCCAAGGCCTGCGAGAGTTGATGAAGCAGGGCGTTCAAGCGTTCTTTGTCGGCCTTGGCGAAGTTCTTGAACAGCCGCGCCTGTCGCGCGAGCGAAACCTGCATCAATTGGGTCGACAGCTTTCTTCCCTCAGCCGTCAGCTTGGCAATGGCGGCCCGGCCGCGCGTGCGGGTCTGCTCGACCGAGACCAGCTTGCGTTCCTCGAGAACGGTCAGGCTGCGGCTGACGGCAGCCTTGTCCAGATCGGCAACCTCGGACAATTCCCCGACATTGAGAGATTTGGTGTTGTTGAGCACCAGCAGAAGGCGCCATTCCGCCATGCCGAGGTCAAAGGTCGTGCGGTAATAGGCCGTCGCACCCCGGTTGAGGCGCAGGCCGATGCCGACCAACAAAACCGTGATGTGTTCCTGTGCGAGCAAGCCAACGGGTACCTGGTCGGGCGGTCCGTGGTCGATCGTCAACGTCTTGGCCAACGTCTTGGCCAAACTCTTGCGCGCGCGCATTTCGCATTATCCCCGGCAAAGGTTGGAACCCGTCCAGCTGGGTTGATTCCGGCTGCATCGATCTGGATCAAATAAATTGACACGTCATTTATTGATGCGTCAATATGAGCGACCACCCATCAGCCCAAAATCCGGCCAAAACAGACAAGAGTTCGTGGTGGCAGATCGCCAATCAGCCGATGTCGAGCGTCCCGGAAAATATGCCGGCGCGATCGATTGTGACCTTCATCCGGCATTGCCCGGGATGAACGTGCTTCTGCCCTATCTCGACGAGTATTGGCGCGAGATGGTCAGGGTGCGTGCGCTCGACCGTCTCAACCTCAGCCTGACCAGCTATCCGCAGAACGCGCCGTTGTCGTGCCGTCCGGACTGGAAGCTCGATAACGGCCGGAAGCCGGGCTCGTCGCTGGAGGCGATGCAGGCGCATGTGCTCGATCGCTATCAGGCGCGTTTCGGAATCCTCAACTGCCTGTATGGCGCCCAGGTCATGCACAGCGAAGACATGGCGGCGGCGTTCTGCCGCGCCACCAACGACTGGATCCGCGACGAGTGGCTCAGCCGCGATCCGCGGCTGCGCGCCTCCATCGTGATCCCCGCGCATAATACCGAGCTGGCGGTCGCGGAGATCGAGCGCCGCGCCGGCGATCAGCGGTTCGTGCAAGTGCTGATGCTGGTCTCAGGCGAGGTCACGCTGGGTCGTCGGCAACTCTGGCCGATTTATAGACTGGCAGAGCGACTGGAGCTGCCGATCGGCGTTCATGCCGGCAACGCCTACCGCTATGCCCCGACCGCGACGGGATGGCCGTCCTATTATGTCGAGGACTATATCTCGCAGTCCGCCGCCTTCGAAAACCAGTTGCAGAGCATGATTTCCGAGGGGGTGTTCGCCAAGTTCCCCGGGCTGATGGTCGTCGCGATCGAGTCGGGGCTAACCTGGTTGAGCGGGTTCATTTGGCGCGCCGACAAGACCTGGAAAGGCGTACGGGTGGAAGTGCCCTGGGTGACACGCGCGCCATCGGAAATCATCCGCGACCACGTCCGCTTTACGGTGCAACCGATCGACGCGCCGGACGAGATGGAAGCGATCGTGCGGCTGATCGAGCATCTGGAATCCGACGAGCTGTTTCTTTTTTCGACGGACTATCCGCACTGGCAGTTCGATGGCGACAATGTGTTGCCCGAAAGACTCTCCGGCGCGCTCCTGCAAAAGATTAGCAGCGAAAACGCATTGGCAACGTATCCCCGGCTGGCGAAAGCCGGGCGGCTCACGGAGATTGGCGTATGAGCATTGTTGAGCTCGATCGCGACAGGCCCACCGAAGCGAAGCTGCGGGTGATCGACTGCGATATTCATCCTTCGATGACGGCGTGGACCGAGGTCCATCCGTATTTAGCCAAGCAATGGATCGAGCACCTGTCAGTCTATGGCAGTCATCTGCGGCATGCATTTTCGGAAGCGTTGACGCATCCACGGATGTCGCCGGATGCGGCGCGGGTCGATGCCTATCCCGACGAGGGCGGCCCGCCTGGCTCCAGCCTGGCGCTGATGCGCAGTCAGCATCTCGATCCCAACGGCGTTGAATACGGCATGTTGATCCCGCTGCGGTGGAATCCCGGCAGTCAGAGAAACCTGGATTTCGGCGTAGCGCTGACGCAGGCCATGAACACCTGGCAGATCGAGCGGTGGGTGAAAAACGAACCGCGGTTGCGGGCATCCGTTCTGATCGCGCAGGAGGACACCGCCGGATCGGTTACGGAAATCGACGCCCGGGCGGCCGATCGGAATTTCACCCAGATCCTGGTGCTGCCGCGGACCGACGAACCCTTCGGGCGGCGCCGCTACTGGCCGATCTTCGAGGCCGCGGTGCGCAACAATTTGCCGATCGCCATCCATGTCGGTGGTACCAATGGTCATCCCTCCACCGGGGGCGGCTGGCCATCCTATTACATGGAGGAACATCACGCAGTAGCGGAGACCATGCAGGCGGTTCTGACCAGCCTGGTATTCGAAGGCGTGTTCGAGCGGTTTGCGAAACTCCGCGTCGTGATCATGGAAGGCGGGCTCGGCTGGATCCCTTCGCTAAGCGCGCGAATGGACAAGCACTGGGCGCGGCTGCGCAGCGAAGTGCCGCACTTGAAGCGCCCGCCGTCGGAGTATATCCGCGGGCAGGTCTGGTTCACCACCCAGCCGATGGAAGAACCAGCCCGCGCCTCCCAGCTGATCGATCTGTTCGACCGCATCGGTTGGGATCGGATCCTGTTCTCGACCGACTACCCGCATTGGGATTTCGACGATCCGCGCTCCGCCTTCAAGGCGCCGCTCAGCGAGGCCCAACGCCACCAGCTTCTCTATCAAAACGCCCAGGCGTTCTACGGAATCCGCTGATGTCGCGGCATATCGTTGCAAACGTCGACGACATTCCGCCCGGCAAGCGAATGCTGGTGAACGTGAAAGGCCGGGAAATCGGAATTTTCAACGTCGACGGCGAATATCTCGCCATCGGCAACCGCTGCCCGCATGAAGGGGCTTCGCTGTGCAAGGGCCGCGTCGTCGGTCTGGTCGAATCCTCTGAGCCTGGATCGTACCAGCTCAGCCGGCGGGGCGAATTGCTCCGTTGTCCCTGGCATGGCTGGGAGTTCGATCTGCGAACCGGCAAATCCTGGTGCGAACCGAACCGCACCAAGGTGCGCAGCTATGAGCTGAAAGTGGAAGCGGGCGGGGCGCTGGTCGAGGGCGAGCTTCAGGCCGAAACCTTTCCGGTTTCGATCGAGAAGCAATATGTCGTGATCGAAGTCTGACACCTGATCGAAGCGGTCGATCGGCAAAGCAAGAAACCGCGCGGAGGACGAAAGTGTTTGCGAAACTGAAGACAGCTGCCCTGATCGCGTTGCTGGCCGGCTTCGCTGTGCCGGCGTCGGCGCAGGATGCGTCCTGGGATTCCGTCGTCGCTGCCGCGAAGAAGGAAGGCAAGGTCGTCATCTACAGCATGGCCCTGGGCGCACCTTATTATCTCGCTGTGCTGAAATCCTTCGAAGAGAAATACGGGATCAAGGTGCAGAGCCTCGATCTGCGCGCCAGCGAACTTGCCGAGCGGGTGCGCACCGAGCAGGCGGCTGGGCGGTTTCTCGGGGATGTCGAGATCATCACAACGACGATGATCGAGGAGCAGCGCAAGACCGGCGATTATCTCCAGAACGTGGGCGCCGTGCCCAATGCGCAAAATCTGCGACCGCCCTTCAAGGCCAGTGACATCAGCGTTCCGGCCTATGTGCAGCCGATGGGAATCCTGATCAACACCCGGCTGGTCAAGCCCGAAGACGAGCCGAAGAGCTGGAACGATCTCAACAATCCCAAGTGGCAGGGCAGGATCCTGTCCGACGACATGCGCCCGCTCGGCAGCGGCAATACCATGTTCGCGATTCTGCAGAAGAACATGGGCGCCGCTTTCAACGAACAGTTGGCGCAGCAGAAGCCGGTGTTCAGCCGCGACATGCGCAATGACGCGCGACGCGTCGCGCGCGGCGAATTTCCGATCTATGTGCCGCAGGTGTTTGCGTTTGCCTCTGATCTCAGGGGCCTTCCGGTCAAGGTGGTTATTCCGGAGGAGGGCGCGCCCTATGCCCAGATGGAATTCGCCTTGCTGAGGAACGCGTCACATCCGAACGCCGCGCGGCTGTTCGTCAATCACTTCCTCGACCAAGACTTGCAACTGCTCTACGCCAATGGCTGGATGCTGCCGGTCGTCAAGGGCGTGGCCGAAAAGGCAAACCAGGAGGCAAAACCGTTCGCCGACGCAAAATTGATCGGGCCGGCATTATTGGAGGAGCGTCCGGCAATGATGGAGCTGGCCAAGAAACTCTATCAGTAGCCCTGAAGTGACATTGCTCTCGACAGATCAAATCGAAGGCCCGGCGCTCGCGCCGGGCGCCCAGCTTCCGGGCCTGCTGGACGGCAAGCTGCCCCGGCGCCTGGCGATTGCGAGCCTTATCCTGCTGTTCGCCTTCCTGTCGCTGTACCCGCTTTCGATGCTGCTCTATGGCAGCCTGCATACCACTCCTCCCGGTATTGCCGGGACGTTCGACCTTTCCGGATACCGGCAGGTGTTCACCTGGCAGACGGCGGTTGTGTTTGCCAACACGGTCGGCATTTCCCTGATCAAGACGGTGATCGCGCTGGCGCTAGCCGTGCTCTTTGGATGGATCATCGCGCGCACCAACACGCCAGCGCGCGGCACGCTGGAAGTGCTGATCACCTTGCCGTTCTTCGTTCCGCCGATCCTCACCGCGATGGCGTGGGGCATGCTCGGCAACCCGCAGGTCGGCGTCGTCAATCTGGCCTGGCGCTGGATCACCGGCTCGGCCGATCCGCTGGTCAATATCTATTCCTACGGCGGCGTGATCTGGCACATGCTGCAATATTCCACGCCGTTTCTGTTCCTGTTCATCGTCGAGGCATTCCGCTCGATGGATCCGGCGCTGGAAGAGGCCAGCCGGATGTGCGGCGCATCGCAGTGGCGGACCTTTCTGAAGGTGACGTTCGCATTGATGATGCCGGCGGTCGTGACCGCGTTTCTGCTGAGCTTCATCCGCGGGCTGGAGAATTTCGAATTGCCGCTGTTCTTTGGTACGCCTGCCAAGATCGAGGTGGTCACCACTGCGATCTACAATTCCATCAACCATCAATCGATCCCGAACTATCAGTTCGCCAGTGCCCTGAGTTTCGCCATCATGGCGCTGATGTTCCTGCTGGTATTGTGGCAATGGCGGCTGTTGCGCGGCAAAAGCTTTCAGACCGTGACAGGAAAGGGTTATGCCCCGCGCCTGATCGATCTCGGCCCGTGGCGATGGCTGACGTTTGCAATCTGCGTGGCGTTCTTCGTGATCAGCGTCGTGCTGCCGATCGGTCAGCTGCTGCTGGGATCGTTCTTCCAGTTCTTTGGATTCTATCAGTGGGACATGCTGACGCTGGAGCATTATCGCTCGGTATTCTCGAATAGCGAGGTCTGGCGCGCATTCCGCAATACGTTCCTGCTCGGCTTGTTCGGCGCCTCGGCCACGATGGTTCTCGGCAGCATCGTCGCCTATATCTCGACGCGTACCCGATGGGGCGGCAGGCAAGTGATCGATGTACTGGCGTGGCTGCCCTGGATGATGCCCGGCATGGTTCTGGCCGTTGGATTTCTTTGGAGTTTTGCGTTTTTGCCGTCGTTCATCGCAATCTACGGGACGATCTGGGCGCTATTGATTGCCTACGTGGCGCTGGGAACGCCGATCGCGGTACGGGTGATGTCGGCGGCCTATCAGCAACTTTCCTTCGATCTCGAAGAGTGCTCCCGGGTTCACGGCGCGAGTTGGTGGCAAACACTGTGGCGAATCCTGATTGCGCTGGCGTGGCCGTCCTTCGCCGTCGGGTGGGTGCTGACGTTCTTCGGGATCATGCGTGAATTGAGCGCGTCCGTGCTGCTCTATTCGGTCGGCTCGGAGGTGCTTTCCATCGTGCTGCTGCGGATGTGGGAGAACGGGCAGGCTGAGACCGTCAGCGTTATCGGCTTGATGATGATGATTGCTGGTGTTCCTGTTCCGGTGGGTTCAGCTCCGCCTCATCAAGCGCTACATCAACAGCCTCTAGCAAGCGGTATCGTCGTGTCAGATCTTGTTCTCGAAAATGTCTCTCGCGTGTTCAGCGGCGTTGTCGCGGTCGACGGCATCGATCTGCGGGTCGAAGCGGGCGAGTTTGTCACCCTGCTGGGACCATCCGGTTGCGGAAAGACCACGACGCTGCGCATGGTCGCCGGGCTCGAAGAGTCCACGGGTGGGCGGATCTCGATCGGATCGCGGGTGGTCAACGACCCGGCCCGGAAGATTTATCTGTCCCCCGATCGCCGGCGACTGGGAATGGTGTTTCAATCCTATGCGATCTGGCCTCATATGACCGTATTCGACAACGTGGCCTATCCGTTGCGGGTGCGCCGAAAGCCCGATACCGAAATCCGCCAGCGGGTCGCGAAGGCGCTCGAGCTCGTGGAGATGGACCGCTATGCGGAGCGTCCGGCGCCGGCCCTATCAGGTGGCCAGCAACAGCGTGTGGCAATCGCGCGCGCGCTGGTGTTCGAGCCGGAGGTGCTGTTGCTCGATGAGCCCCTCAGCAATCTTGACGCGCGATTGCGTACGCAAATGGGCGATGAATTTCAGGTCGCTTCAGAAGCGTCTCGGCATTACCACGCTTTATGTGACGCACGATCAGGATGAAGCCATGGCCTTGTCTGACCGCGTGGTGGTGATGCGAGCCGGCAAGATTCTTCAGGTCGGTCCGCCGCAGGATATTTATCAGCGTCCGAACTCCGAAGCCATCGCAAGCTTCTTTGGCGCGCCGAACCTTCTGGACGCGACCGTGACCACGGTGGAGGCGGCGGCAGATCTCTCCAAGCTTGGGGTGCGGGGTGAGAGCTGGCAGGGCATTGCCTATGGCAATCAGAGATTCGCTCCCGGCGACAAGGTCCGCATCCTGGTGAAGCCTGAGGATATCTGGCCAGAAGAGATGCAGAACGAGGTCGATGCCGCCTGGAGCGGCGAGGTTCTGGAATTGGTGTTTCGCGGCGCGCGGCGTACGCTTCGGGTTCGGACAGGGGCGGGAGAGCTGCGGATCGAGGTTCCGGCGCTCGCTCATCCCGAGGTTGGAGCAACCATCGAAATCGGCGCTGCAAGGTTTGCGCTTTGGGCCTTCGCCGGTCCCGAAAGGACGGCGGTCTAGGTTGCGGTTGCAACGGATTTGTACCTATTGTTGCAATTCGTCGGTCGGCCGTGACCAGCAACCGGGAAAGGTCCCTTGATGTGTGCCGCCGGCGGCATGGCGCCGGCCATCATCATCGAGCGCACTTGGACCGTGGCTTGGAACAACTGGGATCGCGGCTTTCCATCGGCACGCTTGTCATCGTGGCCGCGTAGACTTTGCTCCCCACATGCACAGGCTCGAAGGTTCAAAGCCAAATTGTCGCGGTCGATGTGTTTCCTCATCCTCGATTTCATCAACGCCTACTGAATATTCGAACACCATTCCGTCCGGTCCCTGAAAATAAAGGAAGCGGGCTCCCGACGTCGGATGGCGACCTGGACCAAAGACGATCGGTACACGTTGTCCCGACAAATGGTAGTACGAGCGCAGCACATCGTCATTGCTGCCGACCTGATGGTTGATGTGGTGAATGCCGGGACCGCGGCCCGGTGCCAGCGCTACCGTGTGATGAATCGCATTGACGCGGATCAGGGCGATATCGCCGATTCGGTCACTCACACGCGCGTTGCAGACCTGGGTCCAGAATCGCTCATCGCGCGCCGGATCGGTAGTATAAAGGCCGACATGGCTGAAGCCCGTGATGCCGGCGTCGCGTGTCGCGAAGTATCGCTTGCCGCTTCGCTCCGGGCGGACGGCCAGCTCGATCTGATTGCCGGTCGGGTCCTTGAAGCCGATGAATGCCGTGACCTTGCGAAGCGAGCATTCCGTGGCAGTGCCGATATGCACGGCATGTCCGAGTTCATCCAGGGTCGTGGCGGCAGCGGTGAGTTTGTCCTCGTCCTCAACTTCAAATCCTACGGTTTGATCGGCGGGGTCACCTTCGAAATAGCAGAGTGTATGGGCGCGATCGTCCGATCGCAAATAAAGCGATTTAGCCGTGTGCTCCGCAACCTGAAGCCCGAGGCTCTTGATAGAAAAGCTTTCCGCGTCATCGAGATCGGAGGCGCCGAGCCTCGCGTAACACAGGTCTTTCAATTCAATCATTGAAGTCTCCGTTCGCGGATAATCATCGGTCGCTTGCCAGTTGCAGCTCGGGGATGTCTCGACATTCGCTGCCCCATTCGCAGAGCGACGACGGCTGGGCAGCAAATTGCCGGGGATGATGGTCCGGCTCGACGTCGTTGAGGCCGTAAGCGTAGGAAAAGACGTATCCCTCGGGGCCTTCGAACCTTAGAAAGATCTGGCCGGATGCCGGATCGCGTCCCGGGCCGTGCACGATCTTGATCTGCCGCTCCTGAACGAAATAATTGCTCTGCATGATCGCATCCATGCTTTCGACGCCGTAACTGACATAGACGAGGCCGGTGCAACTCGAAGGATAAAGCGCAATCCGGTGATGCTTGTGATCGAATTGGAGGTAGCTGATGTCTCCGGCTCGATCGCTCACTCGCGCGCCCAGTATGGCCGTCCATAGCCTGAGATCATCTTTCAAGGCGCGGCTACGAAGTCCGATGCTCTGCAAGCCGGTAACCCCGGCGTCGCGGCTCGGAAAATAACGACGCCCGCTTTGGGCCGGTCGCAACACCAGATCGATTTCGTTGCCCGTGGCATCCACGACGATGAGGGCTCCCCGGACAAATCGCCGCGCACACTCCTCGGCGGTCGCTTGACGTGCCGTAAATCCGGCCTGCTTCAGGGCCGCTGCCATCCGATCGAGCGCGGCTTCGTCGGCTATCTCGATCCCGATCGATGAAGTAGCCGTATCGGTATCGAGGCAGAGCGTGTGATAGCGATTGTCGGATCGAAACAGCAGCGCTTGCTTGTCGGGGACAGCCTGCAGGCCCAGCACTTCGGTGGCAAAGGCAGCCGCCGATTGCGGTTGGCTCACCGCGAGCCGGACGTAGCAAAGCTCGATCAGCGAACTTCTGACCGCCGTTGCAGCCTTATTCATGGCTTTCGTCCCCGCTTTCGAGATTTCTTGGGTAGCGAAGCGACCAGATGTTGCCGGATGATGTTGCGCCAAACGCCCAGCAGGCGAGCAAACCGTTCCGGATCTCGTTCGATCAGCAATCTCACGGAAAAGCCGCGAACCACGCTCAAGGTCAGTGCGAGAACGTCGCTGGCGAGTTGCTGCGGAATTCCGGACGACACCAGCGTATCGAGCCATGCAGCCTCGATCGAAAACCGGGTTTGCCGTGTAGACTGCTGCGTCTCTCGCCTCAGTCGCTGTGTGCTGTCGTCGCTCATCGCGATCGCAAGTTCGATGAAGAAATAGTCGCCGAAAAAGAACTCCTGCGCGTCCTGAATAATTCCTTCGATCGGGTCGCCGCTGCTTCGAGCCGAGTGCGCGCGGCGTATGCTCTGCGTGAACGTCGTTTCGTTGACATAAGTGAGCACCGCCACCACCAGCGCATGCTTGCTTGGGAAATGGTGCATCAGCGCGCCGCGGGACACGCCAGCAAGAATGGCGACGTCTATTGTGCGTAGCCCGCCGAAGCCCTTGTCGCGAATGAGCTTCACCGCCGCATCCAGCAGCCGCTTGCGGGTAGCTTCGCTGCGTTCGGCCTGGGTCCTTCGTGGAACGACCTTCGGCTCGACCGATCGTTCGCGTCTCGAGCGCAACCTTTGCCGGGAATTCGGCGTCCCGCGCCCAGTTAGCGGCAAGCCGGCGGGTTTAGCTTCATCGGTTTTCGACATAGACGTCTTCATCCACCAATTTCACGACATAGGTTTTCAAAGCTATGGTGCACGGCATCCCCGTCGCCTTGCCGCTGGTCACATCGAATGTACCGAAGTGCCAGGGGCATTCGACGATATTGCCCGTCAGCATCCCTTCCTCAGAGAGCGAGGCCTCGCCGTGGGTGCAAAGATCCGCGGTCGCGTAAAGTCTTCCCTCGACGTTATAGATCGCGAGACCGGTGCCGTCAGGCAGCGCCGCACGCCGGATCTCGCCTTCCGGAAAGTCGGCCACAGACCCAATCAGAATGTCTTGAACCATCGTCTCCATCATAACATCGTGCTGCCACCGTTGACACTGATGACCTGTCCGGTGACGAAGGAAGCTTCCCTGGAGGCCAGATAGCAGACCATCGATGCGACTTCGTCCATCTCGCCGGGGCGTCCCATCGGCACCACATCGACGAACCGCTGCATCGCCTGCGGCGTCTTGAGGGTAGCCTGCTGCACCCGGGGGGTGTTGACGATGCAGGGCGCCACGACGTTGACGGTGATGCCGTCCTTTGCGAATTCCCGCGCGAGCCCGGTCGCCATCGCATGCACGCCGCCCTTTGCGGCGTTATAGGCCGCGTGATCCCATAGCCCGTTCCGCACCGAGTCCGCGCCGATATTGACGATGCGACCGTACCCCTTCGATTTCATGATGGGAACGGCGTGCCAGGTGCACCACAGCGCGGTCCACAAATTGCGGTCGATGGTGGTGCGCAGGGTATCGGGGGTATGATCCAGGAACGGCTTGATGATGCCGCCGCCGGCGTTGTTGACCAGCACATCCAGGGTGCCGAACGCCTCGACCGTGGATCTGATGATGCCGCCGGCGATCTCCTCTCGCGACAGGTCGCCAGCCCTGATCTTCGGCCGGTCGCGCCCGGTTGCGGCAATGCCGTCGGCGACGAGCCCGAGCCGCTCCTCGTCGACGTCCGACAGCACCAGACGCGCGTCGGCGTCGGCGAAATGCCTGGCGATAACCGCGCCGATTCCGCTGGCGGCTCCCGTGACGACCACCACTTGTCCGGTAAAGCGGGAATTCATCTGTTTGGCTTCCAATTCACAATACGATGCTGATTCGCCCGCTGGGGCGGAGGCCTTCGCTGGCGAGAAGGCAGCGCTTTTCCCTGATCCGGAAGCCGTCGCCGTTCGCAGTCAATCGATAGTTGTTGGTTCCGAAATAGAGATCGGTGGTGCCGTCCTTGGTACGCAGGGTCTGAAATACGGCACTCACTTCCAACTCGTCGTCGTTTCTTGATTTGATGCGAACATTGCCGACCATCCGGCTGGTCTTGGAATGAGGAAATTCGGCATGCGCGGTCCGCTTCATCAGCCGCTTGACCCGTTCGCCGAGCCGGGCGCGATCGTCAGCAATGTAGAAAAGATTGCTCTCGGACGACGCGTCTGCCGGCAGGTCGGTGCAGGGCACTTCATACTTGGCATCGTCGGTGAACAGCGTGAGCCACTCCGGCAATCGCCACTGGTCGAGCAGATCGGCTTCGTTAAACAGAAAATCTTCAACCTCGCTTCGAGTCACGGAATGCATGTCTTCCTCCCTCAGGCTGCGACGCCTTTGATGCTCGACACCGGCGCCGGAAACATCTGCTTGCTCCACTGGGTCCAGAATGCGCGCATCTGCAGTTCGTCATGGTGCGACGGTTTGTCCTTGCCCATGCCCTTCGAGATATCGTTCCACATTGCTTCCTTGGAATTCCTGAAGCCGCGCTGGCAATGCTCGAGGGCCTCGGCGTCGTCGGGCGAGGCAAATCCTCCGGGGCCGAGGAACTCGAGAAAGTTGTTAAGGCGATATTTGCGGGCCCACCCGGTTTCGTCGTTGGGCGCCAATGCCCAGGCATTGATGACCATGTAGTCCGGGGCGGCCGGGAAATAGGTGCGGACCGTCAATGCCATGATGTCATTGACGACAAGGTTCGGGAAAATGAAAAGATTGCGGTTCTTCAGCGCAATCCTGTCGGCCCGCTCCTTGCCGTGGCGCGCGACCAGATTGTCGTAAATTCGGACGATCTCGGTCTTGCCGGCCTCGCCCCATCCGGGGATCCACTGCGCCACCGGCCGACCCCAGGGCGCGACATATTCCAGAACCGCATGTCCGTTGCCAAGATCGTAACCAAAGCCGCCGCCGGTGCCGCCAGCGAGGTTGTTGGTCGAGCTCATCAAGATATCGAAATAGGTCGCATGGGTGGTGAGCGCGTGATAGCCGTCGATGCTGTTCTCGGTGAGAAGCTTCCAGTTGGCGCGGATCGAGTATTCCTGGCTGCCCGCCACGATCGACATCCCGGCCTCGGTCTGGTCGCAGATCACGTTGAGATATTCCCTGGCACCGGCGAGATAGTCGACCAGCGGGACGATGTTGCGGTCGAACGCAACGAAATTGAAGTCGCGATAGCTCTCGAACCGCGGCACGGCCTGCATATTCGACGTGTCGCGGCTCTTAAAGCCGTCCGGATAGGACTCCTCGCCCGGCTGGCTGCGCAGCTTGCCGTCCGACCCGAACACCCATCCGTGATAGAAACACTGGAACGATTTGGCGTTGCCCTTGCGCTCGCGACAGACCTGGGCGCCTCGATGCGGGCAGGTATTCAGCAAGGCGCGAAGCTGTCCCTTGCTGTCGCGGGTGAAGAGGATGCTTCGGCCGGCAACGATCCGGGTGATGTAGTCTCCCGGCTTCGGCAATTCCGAGGAATGCCCGAGGTAAAGCCACGACCGGTCGAAGATTCGTTCCTTCTCGGCCTCCAGAATCTCGGGATCGACAAAGTTGCGGCGCGCGACCTTGAAAATGCGTTGCGCCGGATCGACGAGCAGCGCCGGCTGGGTTTCGGTATTCATGAGGTTCCTCCTGTCAGGCGAGCGCGCGCTTCAATTCAAAGGCTGGATTTTCCAGATCGGCTTTTCGAACCGCCTTGCGCGCCGAAACGAGACGGCGCAGAACCGCCATGTCGCGGACTGAATTGACGGTGACGCCTCCGATGACTTCGCCATCGCGCAGGCTGACGGACGTGAATGGGCCGTTGACGGCGTCGCCCCTGATGATTTCGTCGCCGCCGCCGGGATGCCCGACGATCTGGATATTGGCGTCGTATTGGTCGGACCAGAACCAGGGCGGCGCGTCGTAGAGGGATTCTGCGCCGGCCATGGTCTTGGCGGTGGCAATCGCCTGGTTCTGGGCGTTGGCCCAGTTTTCGACACGCATCCAGCGATCGTGGCAACGGCTCCACTGTTCAGCCACGTCGCCGGCGGCATAGATGCCGTCAACCGACGTAGCGCCGCTTTGCGTGACCCTGACGCCCTGATCGACCTGCAGGCCGAGCTGCCGTGCGAGCTCCGCCGATGGCTCGACGCCGACGCCGACCAGAGCCAGATCGGCAGGAACCAGGCTGCCGTTGTCCAGCTCCAGACCGCCGGAGGTAGCCCGTTTGATGGTGGCGGCGCACAGGATATTCACGCCCCTCGACGCGTGAAGCTGCTGCGCGTATCGGCTGAGAGCCGGCGATCCGATCTGGGGAAGCAGCGTGTCGGCTTTTTCAACAATGGTGACCTTGCATCCGCGCCCGGTTGCCGCGGATGCAACCTCAAGGCCGATCACCCCGCCGCCAATCAGAACCAATGTCTTGCCCGGTTCCAGCGCCTGGCGGAGCGTCAGCGCGTCGTTCATGCAGCGCAAATAACGAACGGGCAGGGCGGCGTCTTCCAGTTCGCGCAACCGCCGCGCCTGCGTGCCGGTGGCGAGAAGCAGCCGGTCGAACGCGACCTCGCGGCCGTCGGCCAATCCGATCCGGCGCATCTCGATATCGGCGGCGATCACGCGGGAAGCTGTGCGAAGCGCGACGTCAAGTTCGGCCCAGGCTTTCGAAGTTCGAATGAACGCCGGGCTTGGCTCGGTATCGATCAAAATCGATTTCGAGAGTTGGGGGCGCTCATAGGGAAGCTGCTCTTCATCACCAAGCAGGGTGATCGACCCGCAATGCCCGGCCGCACGGAACGCTTCCGCCGCGCGGGCGCCGGCCTGTCCGGCACCGACGATCACGACGCGTGTTTTCGACAGGTCCATCGCGTTCGCTCCCGCGAGAGCAGAATGACTGCCCGCAGCGTTGTCGAGTGGCGCTTAAAACACGCCTTGACAGCAAGTAAGAAACAAACAATCCTGTTTGTAAAGTAAAATATATGATCAAGGGCCGGAAGCGGTTCGCTGGTCACAACAACAAGCTCGTAAAGAGCAATCGGGGAGGATGCGCTTGGGCGTCGTGATCGATATTCACACCCATGTTGTGCCGGCGCGACTTGCCGCGGACGCCGCGCGCGACCGGCGCTGGCCCAGCGTCGAATTTTCCGCACCTGACACGGCAGCCGTGATGATCGGCGGCAAGATGTTCCGCAAGATCAACTCGCGCTCGTGGGACGTCGAACGGCGGCTCCTGGACATGGTGGAGGATGGCACCGACATGCAGGTGTTGTCGCCGATGCCGGAGCTGTTGTCGCACTGGCTTCCCGCGGATGACGCGGAATACCTCGCCGATGTTATGAACGAGCAGATCGCGGCCATGATCGCCCAGGCGCCGGGCAATTTCGCCGGTGTCGGCATGGTTTGCGCACAGGATGTTCCCCGCGCGGTGCGCCAGCTGCAAAAGGTCAAGACACTGGGATTTTCCGCCATCGAAATTGGCACGCATATCAACGGTGTCGCGCTGGGAAGCGAGACGCTGGTGCCGCTCTACGAGGCCGCGGAAAATCTCGGGCTTGGCATTTTCATCCATCCCCTGCATCCGGCGGGCCTGGAACGGATCGGGGCAGCGCCTGAACTGGTGGCGACCGCGGCGTTTCCGCTGGAAACCGCGCTCGCCGCGGTGTCGCTGCTCGCCGCCGGGGTCACCGAACGTTTTCCTCGGTTGAAGATATTGCTCAGTCACGGCGGCGGAGCGCTGTCCTGGATCCTGCCGCGCATGGATTTCGGATGGTCGATCGGCTTGCGGGGGCAGATGAAGGAAACGCCGTCGAAGGCGGCGCGGCAGTTCTGGTACGATAGCATCCTTTACGATCCGGTATCGCTGCAGTTCCTGCGCGATGCGGTCGGCATCGATCATATCGTGGTCGGATCCGACTATCCCTTCGCGATCAGGCAACAGCGACCGGGAGAGTTCGCGAAAGGCGCGCTCGGCAACAGCGCGGTGCTGGCCGACAATGCCCTCGCCTTTCTCGGCCGCGAATTCGACATCACGAAGCTGGCATCCCGCGGAGCTGAAGAGCCGGGCGAAGCATCGCCGCGCAAGCGGGGAGACCGGGCTCTTGGTTGAGTGCCGTTCCCAGCCGCAGATGTGCTTGTTGGGTCCGATCCCGCCGCGGACGCCGGGTCGTAGCGACGCTCAGGTGCCCACAGACCTCGCGAGAGGCGAAAGCAAGTATGGCCGGATACCCTTCGTCTACTTCTATCAGGACGGAGCGAAAGGGGATGCCGCCTTCGGGTTGCTCGATATTGAAATCGCAGTCCAGTGCCTCGGTCCCCGCGGCTTCCAGGTTGAAATCTATTGCATCGGGGATGGTTATCAGAGCGGGCATGGCTCGAGCCGGCCTCAACCGCTCGTGGTCGAGTTCCGGATCGCAACTCGCGCCGTAGCGGTCGCGCCATGGCGGTATCCGGACGTTCTCAACGGCCACATGGATCCACTGACGTTCTGCGGTGCAATCGACCTCACGGAAGCCGACTTTCAAAAGCTTGACAGCGTCTTCCTGCCGTCCGTTCGTGCCGAGGCCACGATATGTCTGGAATGAATGCGGCTTGCGACAACACCGTCTGCGCGCTCGGTGTCGCGTCGCGCCCGTCGGCGGACGATTTGCTGAGGCAATCGTCCGGAATTTTCGCGTTACGAACGAGCAGAAATCGAGCGAGACAAACCGGAGGAGACAGGGTCATGAACTCAATGACGCGACGTTCTGCGATCGCAGGTCTTGGAGCGGCTACGCTTACGCTCGGTCGGACGCGGAGAGCGCGCGCGGCAAACAACTACGACCTTGGTGTTACCGATACCGAAATCAAACTCGGGACAACAGCTCCCTATAGCGGGCCTGCCTCCGGCTATGGCGTCTATGGCCAGGCCCAAACGGCCTACTTCCAGATGATCAACGATAACGGCGGCATCAATGGAAGAAGGATCAACTTGATCTCGCTCGACAACGCATTTTCGCCGCCGAAGGCCGTCGAACAAACACGAAAGCTGGTTGAGTCAGAGGAGGTATTTGCAATCGCAGGGTTTCTCGGGACGGCGGCCAATGCTGCGGTTCAGAAATACCTGAATGCCAAGAAGGTCCCGAATCTGTTCCTTACGTCGGGCGCCGAACGCTTCAACAACCCCAAGGAATATCCCTGGATCGTTCCGTTCTATCCGATCTACGTAGCTCAGGGCGCTGCCCTCGGAGCCCACATCCTGAAGCAAAGGCCGGACGCGAAGATCGCGGTCCAACTCGTCAACGACGATTTGGGCAAGGATTTTCTCGCCGAACTCAGGAAGGGACTGGGCGACAAAGCGGGGACCGCCATCGTCAAGGAAGTAAGTCATGAAATAACCGAACCGACAATCGACAGCCAGGTCGCCGACTGCCAAGCGGCCGGCGCTGATGTGTTCGTCCAATTGACCTATTCGAAATTTGCAGCGCAGGGCATCCGCAAGGTGGCCGCCCTCGGCTGGAAGCCGTTGCACGTTGTCAATTCGAATTGCAGTTCGGTCGGTGGGACGCTTGCCGCCGCCGGTCTCGAGAATTCGAAGGGGCTAGTGTCGGCTTGGTGGGAAGTTATCGCCACCGATCCAAGGCAGCAAGGCCGGCCGAGCGTGAAGGCTTATTTGGAGTTCATGAAAAAATACATGCCGTCGGTCAGTGCGGACGATAACACGGTAACACCCGGCTATAACAATGCGTACATGATCGAACAGGCGCTTAGACGCTGCGACAATGACCTTACCCGCGAAAACCTTCTGAAGCAGGCGACCTCGCTAAAGAACGAGAAACCCCCGCTCTTTCTCGACGGGATAAAGGTCAGCAACTCGCCAACGGACTATCGCGCGATCCACAATCTTCAGCTCACCAAGTTCGACGGCGCGAACTGGGTTCCGGTCGGCGATATGGTTGATCTCGACGGGATCGCGTCCTGATATGCTCCCGAAAGGCTGGTGAGAGGCATCGCCGCGCTCTCGCCATTCCTTGGGGCAGCCTTGCAATGCTACCGGGGCCCTTCAGTCAAGACATGTAAACAAGTCTCAGTCGGCCGACAACGGCTCGCCGGATAGCGTCCAGCTCGTTCCGTCGAAAACCGCAATCCGGAGCGTCTTAAAAGCCGCGTAGTCGTCCGGATTCGTGCTGATCGAAATGCCTGGAAGCATCAACGGCAGTCGTTCGCCATGGAGTGAGGTCGCCTGGCGAATAAGGTTTTCCCTCGTCAGCTCGTCTCCGCATTTCTTCAGGGCAAGCGTAACTCCATTCACATTCATATAGGCCACCAGCACGGAATAGTCGTCCGGGTTGGCGGAGGGCGCGTATTTCTTCAGAAACTCCTTGTATGCCTTTATTTCCTCGTCATTGGCCCACGCCGGATCGCCCGGCTGCTTGAGAAATTGGGTAGTGACCAAGCCTTTTGAAGCTTCGAGACCCGCGGGCTTCAGGACAGTTTCGAGCGAGGCCGCCGAGCCTCCGATAATGTGGAGGGGGTTCCAATTCAGTTCGTGAATTTTGCGGATAGATTGGGCTGTGGCCTTGGCGGCGGATTGCTCGATCACGGTGTCCACGCCTGCGGCCTTCAATTGAACGATCTGCGAATCGATCGTCGGATCGGAAAGCTCATAGGAGACCTCGGCAACGATCTGCGAAGCCTTCGTCCCAAGACCCCTGTGTAACCCTCTGACATAATCCTTTCCGAAGTCGTCATTCTGGTAGAAGACGCCGATCTTCGCGTTCGGATGGTCTTTTAGAATGTACTTGGCGACTACCGCTCCTTCCGTCTCGAAATCGGGATAAAGCGGAACGGTCCACGGGAAGGTTTTTGGATCGTTGAAACGACGTCCACCCGCAGTGATGAATAGCTGCGGCACCTGTTTGGAATTCAAGAACTTCTGGATGGCGACGTTGGGCACGGTTCCGATGGTGCCGACCTCGGCAAGCACGCCGACGTCCTCGACAAGCTTGCGCGATTGTTCAATCGCTTTGGGGGCGCTGTAGGCATTGTCGAGTTGGGTAAAGTTGATCTTACGCCCGTTGATCCCTCCCTGCTCGTTGAGCATCTCAAAATAGCCGACCACGGCCCGTCCGGCGCCGGCGCCAAAAGCGGATGCCGGGCCGCTGAGCGGCGTCGATTGACCAAGCTTGATCTCGGTATCGCTAGCCCCCGGACCATAGGCCTTTTGCGCAAGGGCTGGAGATACGGCAAGAAGCGCGGATATGGTCAATACGCCGCCAATGCGGTTTGCGGTAAGGGTCAATATGGTTTCCTCCATCTATTTCTTAACGTGAGTGATCTTCTCACTTCAGCAGTTCGCGGGCGATGACCACGCGCTGGATCTGGTTGGTTCCCTCAAAGATCTGGGTCAGCTTGGCGTCCCGCATCATGCGCTCGACCGGATAATCCATCGTGTAGCCGTAGCCGCCGAAGATCTGAACGGCGTCGGTCGTGACCTTCATGGCCATGTCGCTGCCGAAACATTTGGCCATGCTCGCAAGCAGGTTCAGGCGCTTCCAGTCGCCGTCATCGCCGGCCCGCGCGCACTCGTAGACGAGGGCGCGCGCCGCCTCGATCTGGATTGCCATGTCGGCAAGCATGAACTGCACGCCCTGGAATTCGGAGATGGCTTTTTTGAATTGCCTGCGCTCCTTCGCGTAGGCGACGCTGGCGTCAAGCGCGCCCTGCGCCAGTCCCACCGACTGGGCGCCGATCGTCGGACGGTTGAGATCGAGCGCGCGCATCGACGCCCGAAAGCCCTTGCCTTCCTCCCCGACGAGATTTTCTGCGGGCACCCGGACATTGTCGAAGAAGATCGGCGTGTTGGGCGCACCGCGAAAACCCATCTTGCGCTCGTGACGTCCGAAAGTGATGCCCGGCATCGTCTTCGGTTCGACGATGAAGGCGCTGATGCCGTCCGCGCCCGGCCCGTCGCCGGTCCGCGCCATGACCACGATATAGTCCGCGACCACGCCGTAGCTGCACCATTGCTTGCGGCCGTTAACAACGTAGTAGTCGCCGTCCTTCCTTGCGCGGGTGTTGATCGCGGTGACGTCGGATCCCGCTTGCGGCTCGGAAATCGCGATTGCCGTCACGACACCGCCTTTGGCGATGATCGGCAGGTATTTCATTCGCTGCTCCTCAGAGCCGAAGTGAAGCAGCGGCATGATGAACATCGAGTTGAGACCGGCGATCGAGGCACAGGCGGGCGAGACTTTGGAGATTTCCTCGCGGGCGATGCAGACCATCGTCAGGTTGCCGTTCGGACCACCATATTGCTCGGGCACCCAAAGCTGCATCAGCCCCATTTCGCCGAACAATTTGACGATCTCCAGCGGGAAGCGATCGGTCTCGTCGATCTCGGCCGCGATCGGAGCCACGTGCTTGGCGACCATCTTTCTGACGCTGTCGCGGAAAGCCGACTGCTCTTCGGTGAAGCTCATGAAGGGTCCGATCTTTTTGTGAAAGCCCAAAAAGGGGCTTTCCTTTAATGGGTGATCCATTTAATAATCATCCCCATGACGACCAAGTCAAGCCCTCGCACCGCCGTTCGTCCCCGGCTGACCGCGCTCAATCGGCGGGACCGGGTCACCGATCATCGTGCCGTCGCGGCGCCGGCCCCGCTGAAGTTCCGGCCGATTCACACCCGGCGGGCGTTTGAGGAAATCTGCCAGCGGATTCGCGAGCAATTGGCGCTTGGCGTCCTCAAGCCGGGGGACAAGCTGCCCCCGGAACGCGACCTCGCGCAGCAACTCGGTGTCAGTCGCAACGTTCTCAGAGAGGCGCTGCGCAGTCTGGAGATGGCGGGCGTTCTGCGCCTGCAGAAGGGAGTCAAAGGGGGCGCCTTCATACAGCAAGGCGACACCAGTCGCATGAACGACGTCATGCAGGACATGTTGAGTCTGGGCACGATCTCGGTCCGAGAATTGTCGGAGGCTCGCATACACGTGCTCGAGCTGGTGGTCACACTGGCGTGCGCGAATGCGCGGCACGCGGATTTTCAGGCGCTGGAGGCGAATGTAGAGCGGACCGAGCTTGCGACGCGCGAGGGCCGATTACTCGATCGGGTCGAATGTTCGCGGGAGTTTTACAAGTTGCTGGCCTCGGCGACCGGAAACAAGGTCATCGCCATGATCGTCGATTCAGTAACCGAGATTCACATGCGCTTCGTCTATGCCAAGGCGGCTTCGAGCGGCGTTGCGATGCCGCGGCTGGTCGAGAAGCGCCGGCAGTTCCTGACCACGCTGCGCGCGCGAAAAGTCGCGGCGGCCACGCGGCTGATGCGAGCCCATCTTGAATCCGTTCAGCGGATGCTGGAGCAGGACCCGGGCGCGATGTCGCTGCATGTCGCTTTGGCGGAAGTGCAGCCGGGTATCCGCCGTTAAGGCGTGCATGACGTGCCGGTAGAGCCGATGTCGCTTTGAACGAATACGAGGGAGGAAAACGTGTCCAGATACGAAAAATACGAATGCCTGAGGGTCGATGTCGCAGAGAAGGTGGCAACCGTCACCCTCAACCGCCCGCAGGCGCGCAACGCCATCAATCAGAAATTGATCCGGGAGTTGCGGTCGATCTGGGATGACCTCGCCGACGATCACGCCGTCAACGCGGTGGTGCTGACTGGGGCGGGCGACTACTTCAGCGTCGGCGGCGATGTAAAGGCCATGTCGGAGCGGCCAGGCGGCGATGTTCTCGAAGAGGGCGAGGTGCATGATCCCATGATCAGCCGGCGCGCCGTCACGCGCCAACTCGAACTGGACAAGCCGATCATCGCCGCCATCAATGGCGATGCCATCGGTCTTGCTGCGACCCATGCGCTGCTGAGCGACATTACCGTGATGGCCGAGGACGCTCGCATCGGCGATACGCATGTTTCGCGTGTCGGCCTGGTCGCGGGCGACGGCGGGACCGTGATCTGGCCGCTGCTCATCGGCGTCAACAAGGCCAAGGAATTTCTCATTCGCGGCACGCTCCTGAGCGGCAAGGAAGCCGAACGGATCGGATTGGTCAATCACGTCGTGCCCCGCTCCGAGGTGCTGGCGAAGGCTCGCGAAATTGCCTTGGAGCTCGCCAACGGTCCGACCTGGGCCATTCGCTGGACCAAGCTGTCGATCAACCAGATCGTCAAGGATCGGGTGAACATGTTGCTTGAAGCCTCGATGGCGCTGGAGCAGGTGACATTCGCCACGGCCGATCATAAGGAGGCGACCATGTCGTTCAAGGAAAAGCGCAAGCCGAAATTCGGCAAGGCGTAGCTTGTTTCATGGATCCTAGTCAGCTCCCGAGCGAAGAAGTCAGAAAGATGCTGCGGGACTCCTTGCGGGGATTCCTCAGCGAGCATTGGGGCTCACAGGCGGCAACGCGGCATGCGGCTTCGCCGGCGAAAATTTCGGCGATCTGGACCATGTTAGTCGGGCAGGGCGTCGCCTCGCTCGGCTGCGACTTCAGCGAAGGAGGCCTCCGCGAGATTTTGGTGGTGATGACCGAACTTGGCCGCGCCGCATGCCCTGCGCCGATGTGGTCGGCCGCTCTCGCCAATCTCGGGCTTTCGGGTTCCAACGCCGAAGCCGCAATCGATTTGCTCGAAAAATTGCGCGCCGGTGAAGTGCGCGTGGCGTTTTCCTTCGGTGGGCTCGACCCCGACTCCCATGCGGGCTCGATCCGGGTTACGAACGAAAAAGCGAGCGGACTAGTTCGCTTCGTCGAGGTCGCGGCAAGCTGCACGCATCTTCTCGTGGCCACCGAGGGCGGCGCGCTCGCGGCTGTCGGGATGGGCGTAGCGGGTGTCGACCTCGAACCTACCCGGGCCATGGGCGCCTGGGGGCTCTATGAGATTCGGCTGAATTCGGCACCGGCGACCGTTATCGAACTGGAACCGTCCGCGCTGGACGATCTCCTCCTCGAAGCAAAGCTGGCCCTCATGGCGCGCGCGTATGGCGCGGCGCGGCGCGCTTTCGAGCTGGTCGTCGACTACGCCAAGGAGCGCCACCAGTTCGGGCAGGCGATCGGAAAATTCCAGGCCATCCAGCACAAGCTTGCCGACTGCCTGATCGCACTTGAAGGCGTGCGGCTCACGCTCGATCACGCGGCGCATCAGCACGATTGCGGCGAACGGAACTGGCGCCATTTCGCCAATTCTGCTGTTGCCTTCGCCGGCGACGCGTTGCGGCGCGTTTCGCTTGAAACCCAACATACGTTCGGTGCCGTCGGCTACGCCGAGGAACACGAGGCGCCGCGTCACTTCAAGCGCGTGCATCTCGACACCATTGCGCTCGGCGGTGCGCCGGACGCCCGACGTCGCGTAGCCGCGTTTCTGCTCGATCAGGGCGGCGCCGGATTGCCGCAATATGATCTCGGCTCCGCCGGCAACGAGTTGCGCGCACAGGCGCAGACTTGGCTCGAACAAAACTGGTCCGGCGAGCGGAAGGCCTTTTTTGATGCCAAGCCTTTCTCCCAGCGCGAGTTCGATCCTGAATTTGCACTGGATGTGGGCAAGACCGGTTGGATCGGGTTGGGATGGCCGATTGAATTCGGCGGTCAGGCCCGCTCACCGCAAGAGCAACTCGCCTTCATCGAAACGATGGAGCGGGCAGAGGCGCCGCGGATCGGCGCGGCGATCCAGGCCAACGCCTTGATGATGTTCGGTACTCCGGATCAGCAGCGAACATATCTGCCAGAGATTCTTTGCGGCGAGGCGATGCACGGCATGGGCTACAGCGAGCCTCAGGCAGGTTCCGACCTCGCGGCCCTGCGCACAAGTGCGGTGCGTGAGGGCGACGAATGGGTCATCAATGGGCAGAAGATCTGGACGACCACCTGGTGGGGCAAATACATGTTCCTCGCGGCGCGGACGGACCCAAGGGCGCAACCGCCGCACGCTGGAATCAGCATGTTCATTGTGCCGATCGAGGCGCCGGGCGTCACGATCCGGCCTGCGACGACGATGTATGATGGCTCCTTTGCCAATATCTTCTACGACGATGTCCGTATTCCCCTTGAAAATATCGTCGGCGAGGTCAATGGCGGATGGAAAGTGCTGACGGGGGCTCTCGCCTTCGAGCGTGGCCTTGTCGGCGGCGGTATCGTTCTCAAGGTGGTGCACGCCTTCGAGCAATTGCGCCGGCGCGTGATGGCGCGGGAAGGCGACGCGCCGCAGCTTTCGGACGATCCGATCGTTCGTGACAGCATCGCGAGGCTCGCCTGCGAGATCGAGGTCGGACGCCAGCTCACGATGCATTGCGCGGAACTAGCGGTGAACGGAATCACGCCGCCGGAGTACGGCGCCATAAGCAAGGTCTTCTCCAGCGAGCTGATGGAACGTTTCGGTGAGGCCGCGCTCGACATTCTGGGCATGCGCGCCGCGCTCTCCGAGCAGATGCCGGGAGCGATCGACAACGGCCGGTTCGAACAGAACCTGCGCCATTCGCTGATGTGGGTCATCAGTATCGGAACCAACGAAATTCAACGCAACGTCATCGCGCAACGGGGACTTGGGCTGCCCAGGTAGGACCAATGCGACACGACGCACCAACAAAACGGCGCGCGAAACGATAGGGAGAGTTGCATGTTGGGAACGGGTTGGGACAATGCGATCGCCGATCATAAGACCTACGCCAGCGTGAACGCGCAGCACCGGCTGTTTGCCGAGTTGCGGCGCGACGACCCGGTCCATTGGACGCAACCCGATGGCTATCGTCCATTCTGGACGATCTCGAAGTATGCGGACATCATCGAGATCGAACGGCAGGCAGATCGCTTCATCAATCAGCCGCGGACGAAGCTGCTCAGCATTGATTTCGAGAGCAAGGTCAGGCAAGCCATGAATGGCAGGCCGATGCTGGTCCGCGCTTTACCGCAGATGGATAATCCGGACCATTCCAAGTATCAGAAGCTCACCCACGCGTGGTTTCAGCCACGTCACATGCGAACCCTGGCGGATCGCATCGATGCCTTGGCAAAGGAGAGCGTCGATCGGCTCTGCGCGACTGGCGGCGAATGCGATTTCTACAACGAGATTGCGATCTACTATCCGTTGCGCGTTCTGATGACGATCCTGGGATTGCCGCGTGAGGACGAGGCGCACCTGTTGAAAATCACCCAGGCCTATTTTGGCGGTGGCGATCCGGAGATGCAGCAAGGCGCCGACCTGATCGACGCGACCATGGCTTATGTCGAGTATTTCAAGGACGTCGCGAAGGAGCGACGGCAGAACCCCAAAGACGACGTCGCGACTGTCATCGCGACGTCCGAGATCGACGGCAAACCGATAGGTGATTTCGAAGCCTATTCCTACTACGTGGCCCTGGCGAGCGCCGGGCATGACACCACCAGCGCCACCATTGCCGGCGGCCTGCTCGCATTGATCGAAAACCCCGATGCCATGGCTCGCCTGCAGAGCGAGCCCGATGTCTTGTCTGACGCGGCCGAGGAGATGGTGCGCTGGGTGTCGCCGGTCAAGCACTTCTTCCGGACGGCGGCCGCCGACTACGAAATTCGCGACAAGAAAATCAAGGCAGGGGACAGTCTTTTCATCAGCTTCCCCTCCGGCAATCGCGACGAAGAAGCCTTCGATCGGCCGTTCGAATTTATTCCGGAACGTTCACCCAATCGGCATCTCGGCTTCGGCTTCGGAATTCACGCCTGCATCGGCAGGCACCTGGCCAAGGCCGAAATCGTAGCATTCTTCCGTGAGTTTCTCAGGCGGATCGATCAAGTCGAGCTTGCCGGCAGTCCGGCCTGGACCGAGACCTCGTTCTTGGGCGGGCTGAAGCGCCTGCCGGTGCGGTGTCGGGCACGATAGATCAAGGAGTTACCGGGTGCAGAAGTTAGACTCTATGACGGCGCCTCTCGATGGCATGCGCGTGCTCGATTTTTCGATCATGCTGGCCGGCCCCTATTGCGCACGGCTGCTCGCCGATGTCGGCGCCGATGTCATCAAGATTGAGCCGCCGGAAGGTGACGACATGCGGCTGCGCGCGCCCCTGCGGGCAGGGCACAGCGCCTATTTCGGTCAGCTCAACGCCGGAAAGCGCAGCCTCGCGCTCGACCTGAAAAGCGCCGATGCGATCAAGCTGGTTCATCAGCTCGTCCAGCAAACCGACGTTCTTGTGGAGAATTTTCGTCCAGGTGTGATGGATCGGCTCGGGCTTGGTTACGAAGCGTTGCGCGAGATCAATCCGCGCCTGATTTATTGCTCGATCTCCGGCTACGGGCAGTCCGGTCCGGCGGCCGAGCGCGCGGCGTATGCCATGATTGTTCACGCCGAGAGCGGCTTCGATCGTTCGCTGATGCATTATGCCGGCGACAGGAACCGCCCCGCTTCGGGAGCAGTTTTCGTGGCCGACGTGCTGGGCGGGATTTTTGGCTACTCCGCGATCCAAACCGCGCTGGTGCAGCGCGTGCGCACCGGCCGGGGCCAGCGCATCGACGTCGCGCTTATGGATTGCATGCTGAACCTGCTCGTCTACGAATTGCAGGAAGCCCAATTTCCGGTCCAGGCACCGCGCCCGACTTATGGTCCGGTCCGGGCCAAGGACGGCGACATCCTTATCGCGCCGATCACGCCGCGGAATTTCACAGCGCTTTGCGAGGTGACGGGACAGAGCGAACTTGCCGAAGACCCGCGGTTCGCAACCGTGCTGGCGCGGGGCGCGAACTGGAGCACGATGATGCATGTCATCGAGAAATGGACGGAGCGCCACACGGTGAGTGAATGCATCGCCGCGCTCGACCGTGCCGGCGTCCCCTGCGCCGAATATCGCGATCCCGGCGCGGCGTTGGCCGACCCGCATCTTCTGCAACGGGGCGCCTTCGCGAAAATTGCGGATGGCGCCGGCGAGTTCGTCGGGGTCAACGCGCCGTGGAAGATGTCAGGCGCGGATACGGCGATGCAGCGTAAGGTGCCCGCTGTCGGCGCGCACAGGGACCAGATTCTCTTCGAGATGCTCGATCTGCCTTCTGACGCGGTCGTCCGGCTGGTCGAAGCGGGCGCCTTCGGAACGCCCCGCGATCAAGCAACCAAGAAGGATTAGGCATGGTCCCCACAACTGCGCGGGCGGTATACCATCGCCAAGATCTCCGCCGCCTGATCGATCCCCAAATTGTCGCCATCGTCGGCGCATCGGAGACGCGCGGCTCGTTCGGCGAGCGGACTCTCTCCAACATGTCCGCCTTCACCGGCAAGGTGTACGCGATCAATCCGAAGTACCAGACCTTGCTGGGGCGCCCTTGCGTACCGTCGCTGGCGGACATGCCGGAAAGCCCGGATTGCGTGGTGCTATGTGTTGCGCGGCCGATGGTAGAGAGCATGATCGAGGCCGCCGCGGCGGTTAGGGCCGGGGGCGTCATTGTATACGCCTCGGGTTTCGCCGAGACCGCCAAACCCGATCGCATCGAGGCGCAGCATCGTTTGATAGAACTCGCGCACCGAACCGGGGTGCGTGTGGTTGGGCCAAACTGCGTTGGCCTTGCCAATACGCGCTCGGGCGCGGGATTGAATTTCATGCCGGACTACGCAGCCATGGGCCACAAGCGTGGTCCGATCGGTATCGTATCGCAAAGCGGTGCGCTCGGTTACACCGTTCTGCAGGGCATGGAGCGCGGGATCGGGTTCTCACACTATCTCGCAGCAGGAAATTCCTGTGACGTCGATGTCTGCGATTTTATCTCCTACCTCGCCGAAGACGACAACACCTGGGCCATCATCTGTCTGCTGGAGGGGGTGAAGGATGGTGACCGATTCCTTCACGCGGCACGAAAGGCGCGAGACGCCGGCAAAGCGCTGATCGCCTACAAGACCGGCAACAGCGAGATCAGCAGCAAGGCGGCGATGTCGCACACGGGAACGATGGTCGGGTCGGTCACCGCCTACCAGACCGCCTTCGAGGACGTCGGCGCTATTGCGCTCGACAATCTTGAGGCGGTGCTTGAGACGGCGTCGTTCTTCGCAAAGACCAAGGCTCCGATGGGCGGGCGAGGTGTCGGAATCCTCTCGACCTCGGGCGGCGCCGCTGTCATTTGCGCCGACAAGGCGGAAGCGCATGGCGTTCGGCTTCCCCCGCTTGAGGTCAAAACCGCAACCGCGTTGCACCAGGTGGTCCCCGATTTCGGCTCCGTCGCCAACCCCTCCGACCTCACCGCCGAAGTGCTGAAGACTTCGGAAAGTTTCGGATATTGCCTCGATGCCTTTGTCGACGATTCCGGCTTCAGCGCGCTGGTGATCCCGATGATCTTTGCGCACGCCTCCTCGAGCGGCGCACGCGCGGCGACGATTGCCGAGACCGCGGCGCGCACCGATCGGCCGCTGGCGGTGGTCTGGATGAACGAGTGGTATCAGGGACCGGGCAGTGAACTTCTCGATGCCGATCCAAAGGTCTGCATGTTTCGTTCGGCCGATCGCTGCTTTGCGACCTTGCGGGCGTGGTTCGATTGGCATGAGCGTCGGACCCACCGGCAGAGGCAGGCTACGCGGCGATCGCCGCCGTCGGCCGAGCAGGCGGCGCGCGCCATCTTCTCTGAAGCCGCGGGCCGCGGCGTGACGTTCGCGGAAACGGATTCGAAACGAATACTCGCCTGCTATGGCATCGCGATCCCCCAGGAGATTTTGGCGCGCGACCCGCAACATGCGGCACTAGTGGCAGGCCGGATCGGCGGACCGGTGGCGATCAAGATCGTATCGCCGGATATCTTGCACAAGACCGAAGCCGGCGGTGTCAGGCTCGGGCTGTCGACGCCGGAAGACGTTCGCGAGGCGGCGCAAAACATCTTGGCATCGGCGTCCCGCTATGCCCCGCAGGCCAGGATTGACGGTATCAGCGTGCAGCAGATGGCCCCGCCTGGCGTCGAGATTGTCCTCGGCGTCAAGAACGATCGTCAGTTTGGACCGTTGATCGCGGCGGGACTGGGCGGCGTCATGGTCGAATTGCTGGGCGATACCGCGGTTCGGCTTGCTCCCGTCGGTGACCAGGTCGCCCATGCGATGCTCGGGGCGCTAAAGGGGCAAGCATTGTTGACGGGCTTTCGCGGCAAGGCCCGGGCGGATGTCGAGGGGCTTGTCGATACCATCTGCCGACTGTCCGAGCTCGCGCATGATCTGAGAGACGTGATCGATCAGATCGATGTCAATCCAGTCATTGCGGCGACGAGCGGCGTCATTGCCGTCGACGCATTGATCGTATGCCGATGATCACGGGTTCGGTCTTTCGCGAAAGGGTAATTCGATGACAAGAAGCGTTGCGATTCTGGGTGCAGCGGCGTTGCCGGTTGCAAAGTGGCAGAGCCCCCGCGACGCCGAGTTGCAGGTGCTCGAACATGAAATCCTCGCCAAGATCGTGATCGAGGCGGTGACGGACGCCGCAGTCGGCAGAAGCGAGATTTCATCGCTCGCATTTGCGCAACCGCGTCCCTACACGCAGCAGAAATATTTTGCCACCTTCATTGCGAATTATCTGCGGCTGCCATGCGCGGGCTCGGTGCAGGAAGTCCTGGGCAACGGTATGACCGGGGCCCTTGCCTTCGAGGCGGCTGCGAATGATATCCGACTTGGCAAGTCAAAGGTCGCGCTTGCGCTTGGCATCAATTGGGAGTCGGCGATACCCGCCGTCAAGCACATGATGAGTTCGATGCGTGCCACCGGCGACGTCGACTTCCATGCGCCGTTCGGATTCACGCCGATTTCCTGGTACGCCATGGATGCCGCCCGCTACATCCACGAATTCAATTCATCTCGCGAGGAACTAGCGAGCGTCTCGGTCAAGAACCGGCGCCACGCATCGCTCAATCCGATCGCGCAATTTCGCAAACCCATCACGCTCGACGAGGTGCTTGCGCAGAAGCCGATCGTCGAGCCGCTCGGGCTCTACGAGGTGCCGCCACGCGGCGACGGAGCCGCCTGCATCGTGCTGGTGGATGAGGAAATCGCGAAAGCGTCTGGCAAACCTTACGTCCGTGTCCGCGGCAGGGGATTTTTCCACGAGGGCGCGCACCAGATCAACGAAGTGCCGAACGACATGATCGCGCTTGTTTCCGCCCAAAAGGCAGGGCGAGCGGCCTATGAGGAAGCGGGTATCGTCGCATCGGATGTCGATCTTGCCGAACTCTATGCTCCCTGCACCATCATCGAGGTTCTCGCCAGCGAAGCGTTGGGTCTGGCGCCGCGCGGACAGGGCGCCCGTCTTTGTTCGGAAGGAGTGACCTCGCTGGGCGGTCGCATTCCAATCTGTACCTCAGGCGGCCTGCAGTCGCGGGGCCATCCCGCGCATGTCACTCCGTTCTATAGTCTGTTCGAGGTCATCGAGCAGCTTACCGGCCGTGCCGGCGAACGCCAGGTCGCCGATGCCCGTCTTGCCGTCACCAGCGCCGAGCTCGGCAATTACAATGCAGCGTTAGTCCATGTGCTGGAGGGTGTCCGATGACCCTGGCTTTGCAAACCGTCGATCGTCGTCGCGCCTTTCCGCCGCGGATGAGCGAATTCACCCGGCGTTTTTGGCAGGCTCTTGCCGCTAGCCGTTTTGAGACGACGCGTTGTGACGATTGCGCGCGTCTGACGTTTCCTCCAAAGCCGTTCTGCCCACATTGCTGGTCGCAACGCGTTACATGGGTGCCGCTTTCGGGCAACGGCAAACTTTATTCGCAGACGGTGGTCCACGCGGCGCCGGCCGCGTTTCAGGACGAAGTGCCCTATCGGGTCGGCATCGTCGATCTCATCGAGGGCGTGCGCATAGCGACCCGGGTGCTGGCCGATATCGAGCCGAAGCTGGACACCGCGGTGGAGATCGTGGTCCTCAGCTATCGGGATGGACCGCTATTCGCAGCGCGTCCGCTCTCGTGAGTTAGAGGTCAAGCGTCAGCACCGGCGATTTCGATCCGGAGCAGCAGATCATGATCTTGCTGTTTTCCGCCTTTTCCTCGTCGCTGAGAAAGGAGTCGCGATGATCGGGAGTACCGTCGATGACTTTTGTCTCGCAGGTGCCGCAAATACCTTCGGTGCAGGAGAAGGAAACGTTGACGCAGGCGTCGAGCAGCACGTCCAGAATGGTCTCGCCAGGTGGCACGGCAAGGATGCGCCCGCTGCGGTGCAGGCGTACTTCAAAGCCGCCATTCGAGGTCTGATTTTCCGTCACCGCATGCTTCCTTCGCCAATCGTTTTCTACGGCGCATAGCCAAAGTCGGCACCAAGCTTCGCAGCCATATGCGGACGACCGAAATCGACCCATGATGTGCTTTCCGGCAGCGTCAGCGAGACCGCGCGCACCATGAATGTATCGGGATTGCTGGCCCCGCTCGGCTTGATGTTGCGGTCCCGATAGGCACTGACGGCTTCCAGCAGCAGCCGCCGGGTCATGGCGATACCGGTATCGCTGGAACCGAGATGCTCCTTGGTCCGGTCGAAGATCGGGGTGATCCCGCTCTGGCATGCGCCGTCCTGAATCCAGAGCCCCGGCAGACCTGAAAACCAGCTGTTGACCTGACTTTGGTAGTCGAATTCGTATCCGCTCTCACGTGTGAACCTCGTCCAATAGTCCGCATAGGGCACGGTGGCATTGCGCTTGACGAAGGCGTGCCTGCTCGGATGGCCGGTCTCGCGGCCATTGTGGCCTTCCTCGAACAATTCGCGGGTGCGTGCCGGGAGCGGTTCGGATGGATGGTACGAGAAGAAGATGCAGAGGGTATGGTTGTCGTCCATCGGTACCCAGGCGTGACCGCTCAGATCGGGGAACTTCGATTGCGGCGGTACCAGTGAATAGAAAGGCATCATGAACTGGTTCACGCGCCAATAGAGCTTGTCATCGCCAAGCCGGCGCTTTGCCGCGATGCTCATGCCAAAATCCTGGCGGACGCACTCAAATGTCGGTCGCAGGTCGCGCTTGGCGAGCCACTCGTTGACCGCTCCCTTGGAGTCGATCCGGCTATGCAGAATGGGCGCATGCGCGGAATCGATTTCGCCTTCCAGCGCCTGCAGCCAGTTGCATTCCTGCACCCGCATCGAGACCTGCACGTTCTCCGCAGGCACCAGATTCCATTCGAGGTTGGGCAGCGGCGGCAGCTCGGCCGTCTCGGGACCCATATAGGTCCAGACGATGCCGTTGCGTTCCTTGCAAGGGTACGCCGTGATCTTCACCTTGTCCTTGAGCCAACTCTTGACCGGCTCAGCCGGCATGTCCGTCACCGCCCCGGTCACGTCGTATTTCCAGCCGTGATAGACGCAGCGCAGGCCGCAATCCTCATTGCGGCCGAACATCAGCGGCGCCCCGCGATGCGCGCAGGCATTGGCGATGAGACCGACGCGTCCTTGGGAATCACGGTACGCTACCAGATCCTCGCCGAGCAGCATGATTCGCTTCGGCTGGCTGTCCGCGACCAGGTCCTTCGAAAACAGAAACGGAATCCAGAACAATCGGAACAGCGATCCCATGGCCGCGCCGGAACCGACCCGAACCAGCGTTTCATTGTCTTCGTGCGAAAGCATGTCTCTTTCCCTTTTGGATTCGATGACAACGGCTCAGTAATTCCTGTGCTCGGGAACGATTGTGGTCTCGTCGCGATCAATCAGAGCAACGAGCTTCCGCGAGACTCCGACCTTTCTCGCAACCCACGCCGGATCGCAATCTCGCAGCGGCCGGCGCGGCACCGGCGGTGACCGGCCTTCGCCGACCATATGCATGATGATCTCGATCCGCTTCCGCTCGAGTTGAGAAAGGGCGTCCTCGACGACGGCGGATTCGACCACGCAACCGGGCAATTCCGGATAGCCCACGCGCCTGACCCAGGCGCCGTTGGCCAGTTCCACCGTTTCCGCCTCCAGACGATAGGGCACGCTTAGATAATCGATCAGGCGCAACTTTCTCCTCCGGGAACAGTGGTAAAAGCGCCGAATTACTACGTATACGTAATAACACAGTGTGGCTGCTCCATCAATACCGATATGATCGCGAGACGGGCATGGCTGTCAGCAAGATGGAGCAGATTTCGCTCCGTCTCAGCCCCTGTCGCCGTTCTCGGATGGCGGTTCCGCTAAAAGCTTCATGCATCGCAGGAAGTGTGCCCGATCGTCGGGAGGCAGGGGGGCAAGTAGCTCCTCCTGCAATTGTGCAGCGCCAGAAACTAATCGCAACAGCGTCTTTTCACCCGATCTTGCTAGCGTAACCGTTGCAGACCTCCGGTCGGCATCGTTGCTTTCTTTCCTGATCAGGCCCCTGTCCGACATGCGGTTGATCATCTCGCCCAATGTACTGCGATCGACGCGGATGTGTGTCGCCAGCTCGGTCAGCGTCAAAGTGCCGTGCTGATACAGCGTCAGCATAACTCCAAACTGCCGCGGGGTGATCTCGCTTTGCGCCGTCAGCTTCTCGTAAAGCGCGGTGGCGCGGGTTTCGAGAAGCCGCACCAGAAAACCAAGCCCGTGATCAAGCTTCAGGCTGTGCGCAATTTCCGGCGCCGGCTTGCGCCTGTCGATGGCAACGTTCTTGGGTGATTTTGGTCGCTCAGCCATCAAATGATAAAAGCCGAATAGTGATCAAGCAGCCACGATGCAGGACTTTTCCGCCAGCGGCAAGGCGGCAATCGCCGATCTACAATCGCAATTCACGGCGATTCGTCCGATCAGCTGTTGACGGCGAAAAGCCGACGTTGGCGGTCCGACCAATTTAATCTGCATCACCGATCGTTCTGCCGCGTCGCCCCAACGATGCGGTCCAGGATCTCGTCAAGGATCGGCATCGATGTCGCGAAGTTGAACCGGACAAACTGCGCGCAATCCGGATCAAAGGTTTCGCCGGCGCTGAATCCGATCCGGGCCTTGTCCAGGAAGAACTGGAAGGCCGAGGTCGAGAGTTTCAGTTGGCGGCAATCAAGCCATGCTAGATAGGTCGCCTCGGGTGCATGGAAGCGGATTTCCGGCGCTTCCACGGCCAGCACCTGCTTTATCCGGTCTCGCGCCTTGAGAAGATGCGCCATCACGGCGTCGAGCCAGGGCTGGCATTCCGTCCAGGCGGCGATCGTGGCATCGACGCCGACAATATTGCCGGAGCCCGTCAGTTTGAGCGGGATGCGTTTGTGAAATCGCTGACGCAAGTCCTCGCTGCCGAAGGCGATTAGCGCGCAGCGAAGGCCTGGAATATTGAAGCTCTTGGTCGCCGAGTTCAGGGTTATCGTGCGGGCGGCCATCTCCGGCCCGAGGGAAGCAAAGGGAATGTGCTGGTGCCCTGGAAAGACCAGGTCGGAATGGATCTCGTCGGAGATGATGATGAGATCGTGCGCGATGGCAAACTGTCCCAAAGCAAGCAACTCGTCGCGGGAAAAGGCGCGCCCGGTCGGATTTTGCGGATTGCACAGGATGAAGACGCGGGTGCGCTTGTCCACCAGCTTCTTGAGTTCGGTCATGTCAAAGACGTAGCGCGTCCCGTCGTCGCGCATCGGCAGCGCCAATAGCTTACGCTCGGTTGTGTTGATGGCGTCGCGGAACGGCGGATAGTTCGGGACCTGCAGAACGACACCATCGCCGGGATCCGAGAATGCCAGGATCGGCGCGAAGGTCCCCTGCACCAGATCCGCCATCGGCATCACGAGATCGGGCGAGAGCTCCCATCCGTAGCGTGACCTCATTCGTTCGACGAAGGCGCGGGCCACGAGCCGGTCCGCCTTTTCGCCATTGCGCAAGGCATAACCGTAGTCGCCGTCCCGGACGATTCGTTCGATCGCCGCCTGGATCGGGGCGGCAACGGCAAAATCCATGTCGGCGACGAAGGCGGGGATGACGTCCGCCTCGTACTGGTTCCACTTGGCGTTGCGGCGCGCCTGCAGGGCGGGTCGGGTTAGTTCAAAGCCGATCGTTTCTGTGCTGCTGAACCTCCCCATGGCTAAAGCCAGGGGGTTCTGAGAGAGGCAGAAGGCAGTCTTTCCGGGGCTCTCGCGGTCTCTGTTTGCAGAGGCGCTACATCATCCCCGGCCTCGACGGCCGGCCCAACACTCTTGATCCGGCGACCCGCTCTAACGCCATTACGGACGTGGGGTTGGGCAAAGCCCTTCCCGCTTGCAGGTTGAAGTACACTCGACATCGCCGTCCTCAGGAGCGGTTCCGCACTGGCCCAAGCGATCTTGACTTGGGGAATGTCGAGCAAATTCGTATCGCAGCATGTCGCAAGAAACGCGCTGTAGAGATCACGTTGAACCGGCTCTGTCCTGCCATCGCCGAACACATGAACCCGCTGCGAGAGCGGCTTCTTGATGTATTCGCCCGTGGTATGATCGAACTGGCTCAACCGTGTATGCCGGGTTTTGATCTCAATCACTCCACCGCCAGCACTTGCAGCCTTGCGCTGAAGCATCGAGATCAACATTCCTGGCGCACGCACTTTCACGCTGCGACCGTAGTTCTTCTGAAATGACTTATAGCTCAACTCCTCTGTTTTGATGGTTGTCCCTTGACCGAGAATGCGGTTCGCCAACTCGCCATGCGATCGCTTGCGCTCGCCAGCCAATACTCGATCGCGCTCGCGTTTCGAAGCGGCAAGCGCCTGATAGCGCTGCGACCTGTTCCACCTTCTCTTACCCTTGATCGCGCGCCCTTTGGCATCGAAGTTGTCCAGGTTGGTTGCACGTCGCGAGCGGTCCATCGCGCGCTGGATCCGCCGGCAGTCGTTCCACGGTTCGACAACGCTCGGGCATAACTGCTCCAAAATAGCGTCGTCGCTTGATACCGCCGCGATGCTGGACGGCCCGATGTCGAGTCCGACAGTACCGTCCTTGGTGGTGTGCGTAGCGGGCGGCAAGCCCTCTTGCACCAACTGGCAAAACCAGCGAACGCGGCCCTTGATCTCGCGCCGGATAATGCGGACATACTTGGTCCTGGCCGCGAGCGCTTCTCTTTGCCAATCGCGTTTGTCCTTTGGATCGAGCATAAGCGGCAGCACAAGGCCGCTGTAGTGCACGGCCGGAACCGGCTCGGCGCGGTAGCGGATCACAGCGTCCGCTTTGCCCTCGATGCTGTTCAGCCGGTTTAACGATTTGAACCGTGGGCGGCCGCGCTTGCCAAACGCATACTGCTCGGCTGCCCGGAACGCGCGCAAACTCGTGGTTTGCGTGTCGTGGCTGCCGAGGTGATCGCCGATCCAGCAGGCATTGCGGCAGGAGAGCGCATGCTTTTCAATCTCGCGCGAGGTGAAGCCGAACCGCTCCAGTTCGGCCCCGAACGCTTGCGAGCGCGCTTTGTTGTGACGCTTGTCCACTGTCGCAGGCACGGCGCGTGCGGCTTGCCATGCCTTCGATTGCTTCATCAGATCGAGGCGGCGAAGGCACTCCTGCAAACAGGCATTATAGAGGTGCCGGGCCGCGTTCAGCCGCGTATCCAATGTCTTCTCATCCGCCGCAGTCGTCTGAAGCGGGAACTCGGCGACGAAGGACAGGGTTTTAACGCGCGGCATCACAGTCCTCTACGCATCAATTGCCGACTGCATTCATCTGCTAAAGCCGGATAGCTCTCTCCTATGGCTGAGTAAATCTTTGCTCGAATAGCTTGTACCGCAGAGGCGATGCCAACCCGACCAGCGACTTCCTCTAATGCCCTGTCGTACGCTGTTAGATTATGCCGGATGAAGTTTACGGTGATGCGTTTGAGGCTTTTCCATCAGACCCTCTTCTGATTTTCAATGTATTGCTTGATGAGCGCGAGGGGAGCGCCGCCGACCGAAGACACAAAATAACTGTTCGTCCATAATGTTGGAATGCGCGTGCGCAGCACCCGGAACTGCTGACGGAGAACACGCGAAGACCGGGCCTTGATGCCCTTCACCAGCCGGTGGATGCCGTATTGCGGATCGCAGCCGACAAGCAGATGGACGTGGTCTGGCATGACTTCCATTTCAATCAGCGCCGATTGCGTCTCGTCGCATACTTGCTGAATTAGTTTCTTAAGTTTGGCGTCGATAGGCGGATTAAGAACTGGCTTCCGGTATTTCGGGCAAAACACCACGTGGTATTTGCACGAGAAGAGAACGTTCCTGTTCGATCTGAAGTCCGCCATAGCCTATTATATACCTGGCTTATGTCTAATAGCAAAGAGGCGCTCACCCCATAGTTGAAACGAGGGGCTTGCGCGCCTAAGTTCGGTCATGATATCGTTTCGTGCCGCTCTCTTTTCATATGACGGGGTGTCGGCAGATTATACAAGATGGCTGGCCACCGCGTTGCCATCGGAGAGCTTCCGCAAGGCCGGATCATCGGTTTCACACTGCTTGACCGCCACCGGATAACGCACCCTGAACCGGCATCCGCGCTCGGAAATGCCTCCCCGGTAAGCACGGCTGCCGGCCTGTTGTGCAGTTTCGCCGACGGAATCGACGCCAGCGAGGCACGCGTATAGGGGTGGCGCGGGTTGCGCCACAGGGTGACATGGTCGGCGCTTTCGACGATGGGCCGAGATACCTCACGAGCACGCGATCGGCAAAATAGCGAACCACCGACAGATCGTGAGAAATGAAGAGATAAGCGAGCCCGAAATCTTTCTTGAGATCGACCAGCAGATTGAGAATCTGCGCCTGGAGCGAGGAATCGAGCGCCGATACCGATTCGTCGCAGACCACGAGCTTGGGGCGCAGGATGAGCGCGACCTTCCAACAGCCGTTTTCGGCTTCCATTCGAGTCTAGTTTGGTTCGATCAGAGTCGTCCGGAGATTTTTCTGGTTTAAACGGAGTCTTATCCGGGTCAGTGGCATGATCCGCGAGAGCCGTACCTTATGTGTGCGCGCTCTGCGCCTGGCCCTAGGGCGTCCGCACCTTGATGCCGCCAAGGGCGTTGGCGGTTTTCGCGAAATCCTGGTCGAAGCTGATGAAGGCCTCACAGCCTTCCGCCTTGGCTAGATGCAGGCCATCCGCAAAGTCCATGCCTTGCCTTATCCAGCCTAGCGCCTTCGCCGCGGCGGCAGCATCTTCCACACTCACGCGCGGCAGCCCCGCGAAATCGGAGAGGGCCTTGGCGCACTGGACAGCGGAAAACCCATAGACGCTGCGCAGCACCCACTCGCTCTCCAGCAGCACCGTGGTGCAGACGAAGACGTCATTGTTATCAATCAGCCTGCGTGCCCGGGCAGCCTGTCCGGGATCGTCGGCCACCAGATATCGGACGATGAGATTAGTATCGATTGCGAGCATGCCGCCGTTTCGCCTCGGCGGAGATCCCTGCATCCATATCCGCGAGCGACTTTGCCGACCTCTTACAGGGTAGGGAGCCAAACACGTCTTTCGGCCGGGTGGGCGCAAAGGCGGGCTTCGCCTTCAACAACACGCCCTCGGGGGTATCCTCCACCACCAGTTCGGTCCCGGCGGGCCAGTGCCGTCGTTCCCGGATCACCTTGGGCAATATCACTTGGCCCTTGGTCGAGACGGTGGTTGTCAGTTTCGGCTTGGCGGACATGGCAGCGTCACCCGGTAAGACGAAAGTAAGATAGGTCGGATTTGACTGGAAGACAAGGCCGCGGGAATATACGGGACGGGGCGACGTTCATGCGCTATGTCGGGCAGGGCCACGAGATTGCCGTCGAACTACCGGTCCGCGATCTCCTGGCAACGGACACGGCGGCGCTGCGCGCGCGGTATGAGGCCGATTACGAGAAGATGTTCCGGCGCTCGATCCCGGCCGCGGCGCTCGAAATCATGGCCTTGTCCGTCAATGTCTCGACCGTCTCGCAGCTGCTCGAGCAGATTGCAGACGTTGACCAGTACCCGCTTTCGATGGTGGGCGAGAGCATCCGGATTTTCGACGGCCGGCCGGGCAAGCCGATCGACGTGTCGCGCTACCGTCGCGACAAGCTGTCGGTCGGCGCCCGCCGGTCCGGGCCGGCGATCATCGCCGAAGAGGAGACGTCAACCTTCGTCACCGCGAATTTCGACGCCTGGATCGATGGTCTGGGTTCCATCGTGATGGAACGCAAGGGAATAACAGCGTGAACAAACCGGGTCTCACCCTCATCGACAAGCAGGTCATGTGGAGCTATTGATCGCGGTGGTTGAGGAGCAGGCCCAGACCCTGCAGCGGACGGCGTTTTCCACCGTCGTGCGCGAATCCGGCGATCTTGCCGCCGGCGTGTTCGATGCGGACGGCCGGAATGCTGGCACAAGGCGATGACCGGCACGCCCGGCCATATCAATTCGACGGCGCTGGCGGTCGGCCATGTGATCGACCACTACCCAATCCCGACCATGCAACCAGGGGATGTCTTCATCCACAACGATCCCAGCGTTCCGGAAAGCCGGTGTCGATGTCGCCTACAGCAGCAGCAAGCATCTTGCGCCAAAAGTCAGGGTGTTTTCAGATTTCCTGGTACAAAAATTGAAGAATGTGCCGTGGTAGTTTCGCCTCCTTCATTGGCTCAGCGTCAAGTTGCATCAGAACGGCGTGGCGTTTCAGAACTAGATCCGCATGTGAGCTTCGATCCGGGCCGCCGCTTCTGCATCGACGCGGGCGCTATCGACGATCTCGCCTCGCTTAAAAACCAGATACCGGTTGGCGATGCCAAGCGCGAAAGGAAGATGCTGTTCGATCACGATCATCGAAGTGCCGATATTCTGACCGAAGGCCGCCAGCACATCCGACAGACGATCAACCAGGGAAGGTTGCAGACCCTCGGTGACCTCGTCCAGCAATAGGACCTCCGGCCGTGCCATCAGCGCCCGGGCGACGATGAGCATCTTTTGCTCGCCCCCCGAGAGCGTTCCGGCTCGTTGCAGCAGGCGCTGTGTCAGCACCGGGAACCATTGGCCGACATGCTCGAGCGCCGCGGCGAACTCTCGATCGGACAAAAGCCCGAGGCGGAGGTTGTCGCGGATCGTCAGATCCTGAAACAGCGCATGTTCCTGCGGCACATAGACCAGACCCTGTCGGCGCTTCAGATGCGGCGGCATGCGGGTGACGTCTCTTCCCGCGAGATTGATGGTGCCGCGCCAGGCCGGAAGGAACCCCAGCACGGCCTTCAACAGCGACGTCTTGCCCATGCCGTTCTTGCCGACAATGGCGAGGACCTCAGACTTGGCCAGCGTGAAGCTGACGTCGCTAATGACCTCCGACGTACCATAGCCGCTCGCCAGTCCTTCGACCTCGAGTGCGTTGGTCATGATCCGGCCTCAGACGCGGTCTGCTGCTGGCCGGTATAGATCTCTCGCACGAGGGCACTGTTCACGACCTCGTCCACTGATCCGTCGAGGGCGATCTTACCCAGGTGCAGCACGATGATGCGCGAGGATATCTCGCGAACGAAATCGAGATCGTGCTCGACGAGCAGAATGCACAAGCGATCGCGTGCGGCAAGCGCGGTTAGAATATCCGCAAAGCCCTGGCGCTCGGCGCGTGTCAGGCCGGCGGTTGGTTCATCGAGCAGCAGGACCCCTGGCTCGAGCGAGAGGACCATGGCGAGCTCGAGCGCTTGCTTGAGGCCATGACTGAGCTTGCGCGCTTCTTCGCCGAGCCGATCGCCAAGTCCCGACCGTTCAAGCACGGATATCGCGGCAGGCGGCAACTCGATGGTCGTTGACGTCGATGTCAGCGAGGGGCGAGCGCGATGCGTACGGGCGACCTTTAGGCACTCCGCAACAGTCAGCGTTTCGAAAAACGAGGCGGCCTGAAACTTGCGCCCAAGACCAAACTGGACGATGCGATCCGGCGCCAGCCGGCCGATCGGGTGCCCCGCAATCGCGACGAAGCCCGTTGATCGCTCGCGCCCGTCGGACAAGCAGCGGATCAGCGTCGTCTTTCCGGCGCCGTTCGGCCCGACCAAGCTCAAGAGCTCGCCGCGCCGTGCCGTGAACTGCACGTCGTCGAGAACCGACAGGCTTCCGAAATGCTTGGCGAGCCCGCGGACTTCGATCGCTATGTCGCTGTCTCCATCCACGGCAGTGGAGGCGGTGATTGGACGGAGGCGTATCGCCGGTCCGGCCTGGGGCGTCTGAATGCCACGCATCAGTCTATTGATCGCACCGACGAGACCGTCCGGGAATGCGAGAATGACGGCGATTAAGGCTATGCCGATGATCAGCTCCCAAACATAAGGCAGGCTGCCCGAGAGGTAGGCGCTCGCGACCTCGATGCTCAGCGCACCGACGATGGCCCCGATGATGGTCCCGCGGCCGCCAAGCGCGACCATAATGATCAACCTGGTTCCGAACGTGAAACTGGCATTCTCAGGCGCGGCGACGCCGCCGAACGCGGCGTAGCCGAAGCCGGCGAGGGCAGCGATGATCGCAGTGAGCACCAGGACAAAGATGCGATAGCGCGACGTATTGATGCCGAGATAGGCGCAGCGCTCATCGTTGTCCCGGAGCGCCTTGAGCACGCGGCCGGTATCGCTCCGCATCAGGATCATTGCCACCACGGCAACAGCGGCGAGGCTGAGGCCGGCCAAGCGGAACCAGTTCTCGAACGACAGATCGAACGTCTCGAATCCGACGAGCCCGCTGGACGACCCGGTGAAAGTGCCACCCGAGTAGAGGATCTGGACCAGGACAATGGGCAGGACGAGCGAGACGATTGACGCGTAGAGCGGCGTGGAACCCGGATAAAACGAGAGCCAGCCGGTAAGAGCTGCGACCGCTGCCGAGATGATGATGGCCGCCCCTATCGCGAAAAGCACTTGCCAGGATCCGAAATCGTACTCGGTGAAGACGATTGCGAGCGCATAGACGCCGATGCCGAAGAAGGCCGATTGGCCGAATGTTAGCGTGCCGCAGTAGCCCCACATGATATCGACGGTAACAGCCGCAATTGCGACGAAGAAGGCGCGGATCAAAATGTTGATCATGTAGGTGTCGAGCAGCAATGGTGCCAGGACAACACCGCCGACGATCAGCGAAGCCAATATCGCGATCCAGAATCTTGCAGACACGCCGATCGGCGTCGCCGCTGCCGGGCTAAGCTGACGGACGTCAGGCACGCGAAAATCCTTCCGGACGGATGCGAAGCACGATCGCCGCGCAAATGGCGATCGTCAGCCCGCCAAGGATGGGATTGACGAACGTCGATATGATCACCTGAACTCCGCCGAGCACGAGACAGGACACCGTAAGCGCTAACAGCGACCCGCCGGAGACCATGACGAGCATGAACGCGCTGATGAGCCAGGGAAGGCCCATGTTGGGATCGACGCTTGAAAGCGGCGTGATCAGCGCGCCCGATAGTGCGGCAAGCCCGCTGCCGATCGCGAAAGTGACGAGCCGAACGCGCGCGCTGTCAACGCCAAGTCCCTGGGCCAGCATCTCGTTCATGATGACGGCGCGTGTCGAGAGGCCGAGGCGCGTGCCGCTGAGCAAGCCGGTGAAAATCACCGCGATGATCGCCGCGGCGGCGATCATCGCGATGCGATAGGCCGAGTAGTCGATGCCGATCAGGTCAACGGTGCCGGTAATCGGTGCCTGAACGAACTGTACCTCGCGGCCAAAGATCAACGTAATAGTCTGCCCGATGACGATCCCTAATCCCCAGGTCGCGAGAATGGCGTCCAAGGGGCGCTGGTAAAGCCGGCGCACGATGGTTGCCTCCGTCAATCCTCCGCAAACGGCTCCGGTGGCAAAGGCAAGAGGCAGCACGAGAGCCCAGGGCAGTCCGAGCCTTGAGCCGACGAGAGCGGCATATCCTCCAACCGTCATGAAGGCGGCGTGGGCGAAATTGATGATCTTCATCACCCCGAACACGATGAGTAGTCCGGAGGAGATGATGAAGAGCAAGGCCGCCGTCGTGACGGCATCGATGGCAACTGTCAGCATACGGCCTCCGGATTGGATGGCGCGACGCGGATTTGTTCCACCTCGCGCCCTCCATTCGCCTCAAGACTTAGGCGGGCACTGCTGGCCTGGATCGACGTTCGGAAAGCTCTGGATGACCTTCACACTGCCGTCCGCCTGGACCTGGCCCAAGTACATCGTGAGCGGAGCATGGCGCTGCTTGCCCATGCGGATGGCGCCTCGCGGCCCGTCGACGGAAACCTCGGCCAGCGCCGCCAGCACCTTTTGCGGGTCCGTCCCGCCTGCCTTTTCCACCGCGGCCTTGTAGGCATAAACACCCTCATATTCCGGTACCGACAGGTCGTTCGGCGTCTTCAGGTCTGCGCCGAACTTCTTGCTCATGGCCGCGAGGAACGTCTTGTTAGCGGCGCTGTCGATTCCCGTCACATACGAGGCGGATATGTAGATGTCGGTCGCGTCGGCGCCCATGCTCTTCGCCGTACCTTCGTCGACCGCGAGATTTCCGTACGGCAGCGAGACACCAGCGGCGCGTAGCTGCTTGGTGAGCGTCACATTGGGGGCGCCGCCGGCCGTCGACGTGATGATCGCGTCAGCACCCGATGCCTTCAGTTTCGAGATGATCGAGGTCCAGTCCGAGCCGTCCATCGGCAGGTATTCTTCGCCAACAACCTTGCCGCCGGTCTTTTCGATGTAGCCCTTGGTGAACGAGAGCATGCCTCGGCCGAAGGCATAGTCCGACCCGATCAGAAAGTAGTTCTTCGCCTTCTTCTCTTTGTTGAAGTAGTCGACGATCGGCGGCACCTGCTGCTCCGGTACCCAGGCGTTCACGTACAGATAGGGGCTGCACGACTTGCCTTCGTAGAACGATGTATAGATGAAGGGTGTTTTTCCGCGGGCGACGATTGGCAGGCCCGCGTTGCGCGCGGCGCTCGTCTCCATCGAAATGAGCACGTTGACCTTCTTCTGGAAGATGAGTGCGTCAAACGCTTTCTGCGCGCCGGCGGCACCGGAAGCGTCGTCGGCGACGTCAAGCGCCAGCGGCCGACCGAGGACGCCGCCCTTGGCGTTGATCTCTTCGACCGCAAGCTCCGCGGACTGCACGACCGATGGGGCAACGACTGAGTTTGCACCCGAGAGGCCTACCGGCACCCCGATCCGGATGGGATCGGCCGCCATGGCCGGAGCTATCGCCGCGGCGAATGCAAGAGAGGCAAGAAGGTGACGCGAAGTCATGGGTTATCCTCCGTCTGGTTACCAACACTCAAATGTTCTCTAGGTCTTTGCATGACCTTTTCGCAAAACCATATCCACTTTTCCGGTTCATGCTCTAGTACCAACCGCGCTTGATGTTGCTGCCCAGCATCTCGTCATAGAGATCGGAACGGCGGTCGCGCAGAACCTGATTGAAAGCGTTCCAATTGCGGGCCCGCCGCGCTTCGCCGAGCGCAATTTCGGCAATCAGTATCTCTTCCTTGTCGCGGCTCGCGGGACCGGCCACGGGCCAGCCGGTATGGCCGACGATCAGGCTCTGGCCCTCGAAAGACTGGCCGCGCTCGGTCCCGACCCGGTCGGCGCAGGCGATGTAGATCGAATTCGAATGCGCAGCCGCCATCGTGAGAATGTTCGCCATCGCCTCGCGGCCCTGGGCCTGGCCCGGAATCGGCACCCAATTTGTCGGGACGCAGACAATGTCGGCGCCCTGGAGCGCGGCGAGCCGATAGGTTTCCGGAAACCAGCCGTCGTAGCAGATCGCCATTCCGATACGGCCGATTGCGGTATGAAACACCGGAAAGCCGAGGTCGCCGGGCTCGAAATACAAGTTCTCCTCATTCCAGAGATGAACCTTGCGGAACGTTCCGATGTAGCCGTCCGGCCCGATCAGCACCGCACTGTTGAAGAGTTTTGCGCCGGCGTGCTCGCAGATGCCGGCGACGAGATGCAGTCTGTGCTTTGCGGCGACCTCGCTCCAGGCTCTCACGGTTCGCCCGTCGGGAACAGGCTCCGACACAGCGAAGGCTTCCTCGCGCGACAGGAACATGTATCCGGTGTTGGAGAGTTCCGGCAGCACAACAAGCTTGGCGCCGAGCGCGACCGCACGATCGATCAGCCCGATGCTGTGGGCGACGTTCACCTCGACCTTTCCGATCGCCGGTTGCATCTGGATACAGGCAACCTTGATCTTCGCCTCGTCGCTTGTCGTCGAGCCAAGTGATCCCATCGTTACTTACGCTCCTTGTCACGCTTCCTGCGCGTGCAAAACAAAAAAACCCCCGAATGCACCGAACGGCGCACGTCGAGGGCTACATAGCCTTATTTCAAGTGGCCGACCGGCCACGCAAGCGAGCGCAATAATGGCTCGCTTGGCTACAGATAATTCTCAATCCGCTATGCGAGTCAACAAAGAAGAATGCAAAAAAAGCAGGCCGCTATTGCTTAGTGGATGAGCTAGGCCGGCGCTGCTCCGGCATGTCGAGAACACCAAGTTCGCCAAGCGTTTCCTGCGCGCTGATGATCGAGACCGCGATTTCAGCCATTGTCAGCCGTCTCTGCGTCGCCTGTTGTCTGATCAGCTCGTAGGCCTCAATCTCATTGACCCTCTTGAGACCAACAAGAAAATCTTGACGGCCTTGTCGACGTCGCGGCGCGCTTTCAGCGTCTCCTCCAGCTTCTGCACCTTGCCTTCAAGCCGCCGCGAATACCCGCGCAGCGATCGGGCAAGCACAAGCGATGAGAGGATGCCGAAAGAGCGGATCGGCTTGTTGACGACGCCGTGGGCGTTGCTGTCGAGCAGACGCTTCAAGATCGTCGGATTCTCATAATCCACAATCGCAACGAGCGTCACCGGATGTTCGCTCGCGCTGGTCGGGAAAATCGTATCCTCCGACGTCTCGACGATCTGGAACACCGTATCGATGTCATGCGGAATCGTAGCCGGCGGTGGCCAGACACCTTGCACGTTGCAGCCGATACGCCGCAGCTGATCGATCAACGCTTCGCCTTCGGCGTCGCGTGGATGAATGACGAGAACGCGCGCGCCGCGAAGGTCTTCGATGAGACGGCGGACGCCGGGCTTCATGCGATCGCCGCTTCTTCGGTCAGCCAGCGTCCGCCAATCGGAGAAACCGAGAGGTACGGGTCGGGCTTGATCGGGCTCTTTCCCTCCCAGACGATATTGAACTCGCCGTCCGGACGCACCTGTCCGATACGCGGCGTAAGCCAGATATGGTTGTTGTCGGGATCGATCTGGATCGGACCTTCCGGCGCATCGAGACTGAGCCCGAGCGCCGCCTCGACGAGCCGCTGCGTGTCCAGGCTGCCCGCCTCGGCGAGCGCCATCGCGAATAGCTTGACTTGTGCATAGGCGCCGGCGCTCCACATGCTGACCGGCTTGTCCGCGCCGAAGGCCTTGGCAAACGCGGTCTTGAAGCGGTTGTTGCTCTCGCGCTTGAGCGAGCCGAAATAGCCGGCCGCGGTCAGGTGGCCGGCGCAGAGCTCCGATCCGATCTCGCGTATCTCGCCCTCCGCCATGGTGAGGCTCGCGATCGGCAGCCGCTCGGGGTCGAAACCCATCTTCGCAAAGAACCGATAGAACCGTTGCGCCGTGCGGCCCACAATCGTGGAGAAGACCACATCCGGCGAGCGCATCCGGATCAGCTCGAGCGCTCGCGTCAGTTCGGCATCGCTGGCGTCCATGGCGACGTATTGCTCACCCGCCACCTGGCCTGCGTAGGACTCGACCAGGTCGCGCATGATCCGGTTGGATTCGCGCGGATAGATGTAGTCGGAGCCGATGAGATAGACGCGCGGTCCATATTTTCGAACGATATATTCAGCGAGCGGGAAGCTGTTTTGATTTGGGGCGGCGCCGGAATAGATGACATTTGGCGAGTATTCGAAGCCCTCATAGAGCGAGGGATACCAAAGCAGGCCGTTGCGCCGCTCGATGGCGGGAAGCACGGCCTTGCGCTCGGCCGAGGTCGAGCAGCCAAAAATGACGGACGCGCCGTCTTCGGTCAGCAGCCGGTCGGCCATCTTGCGGTAGGTCTCTGGCGAGGAGCCCGGATCGTAAGCGACGACCTCAATCTCGCGTCCGAGAACTCCGCCCGCGGCGTTGATTTCCTGGATGGCAAGCGCCGTGCCGAAGAAGTGCTCGGACTCCGAGACCGCCATCAATCCGCTACGCGAAAACAGCACGCCGACGCGCCATACGTCCCGATCGGACAGTTTCGCGAGCCCAGGTCTCTCCATTTGCCTTGTCTCCAACGCTTCCAGCCCCGAAATGCAACGCGCTTGCTCAACCCTCACACACTATTGCGGTTCCTCTACGCGTTGGCAACTCCCCGGGGACGCTGGCAAGTACCGAACGATCGCTGTCGAAATCGGACCAGCGCATACGCCGTCGCTAACCTCGCCATCGAGGCCATCGTCCGAACAGCGCGGAGCGGCGCGGCGAGTGTCAGCGCGTACGGCGAACGGATCCAAACCGGCCAAGGGATGTTCCGCGCGATCGCGCGGAAGGTTTCGACGGCGAACCGATGCCGCAGCCAAAAATCCTGACGCAAAGATTGAGACGCTTTTGCCAGAGGGTCTTCCGAGACGTGGCTGCCGGTCCGAGCGTTCTGCCCAAGCGTACGCAGAGGGTGGTTCTCGATCTCGAGTTCCCTCAAATGGCGAAGGGCCGGAGACACCGGACCGCCAGAGCGGTTGCGCCAACGTCGGAACGGAGGCTTTAGCTTTTCGCGTTGAAGCGTTTTCTTTTCGCGAACCGGGGCCCACTTCGCTGGAAAACGCTCGAGGGTCGCCTAAGACGATCGGCGCCAGCATGCAGCCCGCCGCAGTTCCCTGCCAGTTCCACCTACTCGGTCGAAAGCGTGCTGAAGCCGGCCCATCGGGCTCTCCGGATCCGTCATCCCAAGAGGCATTGCTCCGCGCCGAGATCGAACCGGTACAAAAGCCGCCGCAATCGCGGCGTTACATTTGCATGTAGGATATCATAGCACTACGATTTGCACAGGAGGGGCAGGCGCGGAAGAAATCGGGGACTGAGTTCGACATACAGGAGCGTGGCAAATGAAACGCATCGTGTTTGGTCTGACCCTTAGTGTGATCCTTGGTTGCCACGTCTACAGCGTGACGGCACGCGACCTTGATGGTCGCTATGCCGATTCACCGCTAAAGCCGTGGTTCGATCATCTGGCGAGCCGCAAAGGACTCTGCTGCTCGATGGCGGACGGTCAAGCCGTTGCAGACCCCGATTGGGAATCGAAAGACGGCCACTATCGGGTGCGCCTTGACAATGAATGGATCGATGTTCCGGACGATGCCCTGATCACTGAGCCTAATCGTGCAGGGCGTACCATGGTCTGGCCGATGCGGATCGGTAATCAAATCTCGATCCGCTGCTTCATGCCGGGCAGCATGACTTAGAGAGGCCTTGTCCGTAGTCCTCTTCAACCCCGAGCGGAGGAGACGAGGACGCTGCCCGAGCCGAGCTCGGGGCGCCAGATGTTGAACCGCCAACAGTGTCGGGTAGCTGGGCTTGTCTTTGAGTAATCCCGGCGTTCGCCGACGAAAGATCACATTCTCTTACTCTCAAGGCCTCTTATTCTTGGGGCTCTAGAAGCCAACCCTTCGATCGAAGGGTTGGCACGAGACGTCATGCTTCATTTTTTGGGACGTATTTGCCGAGAACGCACTTGTATCTTTCCAGCCTCCAGTCTCGGTAGGGGCCGCTGGCGAGCCATTGAGCAATGCCAATTTGCCCGTTGATTTGGCAGGCAGTCATGGTGATGCCCGACTGCTCGCTATTGGTAACAACCTTTTCCAAGCAAAGCTGTCCATTGCAGAGAATAGCGACGAGAGTAACAAGCATGGGGACCTTCATCGATGTTGAATTACCCGGTTGGGCTCCTCCATGCAGGCTTCATGCCATCTTGGGCGCGTGGCTTCGCGCCCGCGGCAGCGGGGCTATGGGATGCTATTGATAATAAAGGAGAATTTTGGTGAGCCGATCGGAGCCCCCGCAATGGAGCTAGCGCAATCGGGGACGGAATCGATGCGGTAGAGATTACCATCCGGTGGGGCAGGCGCGCGCGCCCCCGAATTCTACGGGCTTTCCGAGATCGGATCAGATCATTTCAAGAGCCGAAGCAGACTGCGACCGGCTTTCGTACCGAGCTCCTTTGCGTCCAGAGTACCATCGCTATCGGAGTTTGCCGCGTTAAAGTGCTGCTCGACGACAGCTAGATATTCGTCCTTTGTCAGCGTTCCATCATGGTCCGGATCGGCGGCAGCCAATTCTTTCGCGCTCAGCCTGCCAGCAAGTTCCCGTTTGTCCAGCGTGCCGTCGTGATCGCGATCGAGCTTGTCGAACAGATCCGAGCCGGCCTTCTTGGCCTCCGCCAGGTCGATGGTGCCATCGTTATCCGGGTCCAAAGCCTGGATTGGATTCGACCGCTTCGACTTTCCGAACGTTGGAATGGTGCCCGCGATCAAAGCGGCGGCGGTCAAGGTAGTCAGGACACTGCGTCGAGATATCATCGAATTATTATCCAATTTCGCGGGTATCGATTACGCGTTGTTGGGGATCGCGGGTGGTCCGGAGGTGGTTGCGTGGTTTGCCCGCGAGCATCGCAAGCCCCCGTACGGTCCCACCTCCTCCGCAATGCTAAGCTGTCGCAGACGTCTATTTGCGAGCCGCGCAAGCGTACATGTTGATTTCCATGCCCACCGGAACTTCGACGATTTTTGGAGTCTTCCAAGCCATTTAATTGTCTCCTCTCGCACCACACGGCCGTGTGCCGCACCAGGCAACGATAGAACCAGGCTCGAAACAAGGCAAGCAGACGTTGAACGCCTGTGTTCTGGAAATGGTTCCCACCGGACTCGCGAAGCGTTGCAACGACGACAAGGATGGGCACGGTTTGGCCAACTGAGTGGGCAGCTCTCAGCCCGCGAGGTAATCCAAGGAGCAGGGGCGCGTGGCTCCGATGGTCACTTGAGGACGCACTTGGTCTCCGGGCGGTCAAGGCCGAGCGTATCAAGCGTCGATGACTGATGCAGGAAACCTTCCTGAGGGGACACTGAAACAGTGTTCCTACCATCGAACAGCAGGATGGGCTGTCGCAGCTGCAGGTTCCAGTCACGAAGGGTGAGCTTTTGCCCTTTGAAAGCGGCGACCGAGAAATCCGGCCCTTTCAGATAGGTGAGCATTTTGCGGGAATCGGTCGAACTGCTCCGGCTTGCCGCCTCGCCGATCATGCGAACCGCGGTCCAGACCTGCAGATCGTGGGCAGTCATCGACCGCTGGAAAGTCTTGGTGAAACGGTTCTGCAGCTGCACGGCGCCCCATTGATCGAAGGCTGCGTCCCAAGTGGTCGGCACCAGTCCGGCTGAACCCGCGACGGGGCGGGGGTCCCAGGTCCGGTACGGCAAATAGCCGGCAAAGACTTCGCTTTCATCGGCTGCAACGAGCACATCGTGGTCGGGCATGCCCTGCGTCAACACCGGCATTTGTTGCTGAATCTCGGCGACGCCGCTGTCGGTGCGGCGCGCGCCGCCGGTGTCCTTGAAGGCCCGCTCCTCGACGATCTTGGCGCCGAAGCGTGCTGCTGCATGACGCAGCGCGTCGGCGAACAAGCCGTCGTTTTCGTGCGAACCGGAAATCAGCACCCATTTGCGCCATTTCTTCCAGACCAGGTACTGGGCAAGCCCGTCGGCGAGCATGGAACGCGTCGGCGCGACATGAAAGACGTTGGCGCGACAATCCTGCTCGCGCAGACGCTCGTCCGTCGCGAGTGCATTGATCAGGGTTTCGCCGCGCGCCTTGCCGGCATCCGCCGCCTTGAGCAGCCGATCCGCGTCAAGGCTAGTTACGATAAAGGACACCCCTTGGTCCGCGAGCGCGGTGACGGCGGCCGCCGGATCGTCGTTCTCGCCCAGGATTTTCTCGATCAGCGTGTAGTGCTGATTGAGGAAGCGACCGGTGGCGTTGTCGTCATCAATCGCCAACTGCCCGCCGGCGAGGCCATCGTTGACGGCGGGAATATCGATCAATGATATCCTGATCCGTGAGGGCGGCTGACGAAGATAACCGATCTTGATTTCCGCCGGTTGATCGCACAGGCCGGTTCCGCTCAGCGCGAGGAGTGCAAGGACACCAATCAGAAGCCGGAGCAATCAAGCCTCCAATGTCATGTTTAGGCATCCCACATCGCCGATTGCGCTGCAACACGCCCGCCGTCGCCGAACCATACCGGTGAATAGGTCGATGCCGGCGTTTCGCCCAGTTTTCACTTTCCGGTACTCTATTTTTTCAGGTAGCTCTATTTGTCGTCTGGTGCAAGCAACGCCCAAACGGCTCGATTGGTTTCGAACTGTACGATTATCCGCATCGTCGTTCGATTGTTTTTCGAGCTCGATCTGACATCTTGGAGAACGCCACATGTTTGGTTTGCGCTGGTTGATGCTTCCTGGTCTTTGCCTGTGCGTGTCTATCTTTTCGTCTGATCCGGCTTTCGCCTTCCTTGCCTATGTTTCGAACGAAAAAGGCAATTCGATCTCCGTCGTCGATACGGACAAGATGGAGACCGTTGCAACGATCAAGACTGGACAGCGACCGCGGGGTATCGAAGTTACCCGGGATGGCAAATTCGTCTTCGTCGCGCTCGGCGACGACGATACGATCCAGATGTTCGACACGAAGAGCCGAAATGACGCCGGCGAACTGCCGTCGGGTCCGGATCCCGAACAGTTTTCTCTCGATCCGGCCGGAAAGTTTCTCTATGTCGCCAACGAAAACGACGCGATGGTGACCGTCATCGACATGGAAAAGCGTACCGCCATAGGCCAGGTAACGGTCGGTACCGAGCCTGAGGGCATGGCGGTCAGTCCGGATTCCAAGGAGGTGATATGCACGTCTGAGACCACCAGCATGGTCCACTTCATTGATCCGGCGAGCCGCGAAATCACCGGCAATCTGCTCGTCGGCTCCCGACCGCGCTTCTCCGCATTCAAGTCCGACGGATCGGAGCTATGGGTGACCTCTGAGATCGGCGGGAGCCTTGCGATTATCGATCCGGCAACACGGCAGCTCAAGCAAACCGTAACGTTCGAAATCCCGGGTTTGCGATCCGAGGCAATCCAGCCGGTCGGCATCAACATTACCAAGGACGGGAAGCTCGGCTTCATCGATCTCGGGCCTGCCAATCGGGTGGCCGTCGTCGATGGCGCCACTCACGCCGTCCTGAAATATCTCTTGGTCGGACAGCGGGTTTGGCATGGTGCCTTCACACCCGACGAAAAATACCTGCTGGTTGCCAACGGCGTTTCGAACGATGTCTCCGTCATCGACGTGGCGTCGTTGCGCGTTATCAAGTCCATTCAGGTTGGCGAATTGCCCTGGGGGGTAGCCTTCGGGCCGAATTGAAAGTCGGTTATGTCGACGCGTGCCGGACGCGGCCCACTCGTTATTACCCGCAGGGCCGACACACGATTGCAGTACGCCACGCTTGCTAAGCGTTCTCCAAGCCCAATCAAATCCTCCGCTTCTCGTGACCGGGATAGTCGCAGCTCCATTTCCTGGCCGTCCATTCGGGATGCCTGCCGATCCACTCCGCGATATAGGGCTGCGCCGCCATCATGCATTGACGGATCGAGCCGTCCCACTCGAATTGAAGATACTTTTCCTCGCAATTGGACGGATTGGCGACGGCGCAGACGGTCAGAATGATTTCAATCATTCCCTTGTCTCCTCGTTTGCAGCGACTCTGGAACGTTACGCGCCGTCGAACCTCGCGGTTCAAAATCTTGGCGGAATTTCGTCCGCCTCATTGGTGATTCCCACGTCGCCGGTACGAGGCTGCCGCGGGCCGCAGGCGTGGGCAGCGCGCCGCAGTAAAGCGGAGACGTCGAGGCGCGCCGTCCCCGATTGGTCGGTAATGCTGTCGCATCTGCCGCATTGCAATCCGATTCGAAACTGTCGGCCACAGGGTTTGACTCAATTGTTGCATTTTCGATTCGACAAGCAAGGGTGCGATCGACGAAATCGCTAGCCCTTGACATTGCAAGCAAGCGTGCAATGCTTCGAATACATTAAATCGCATCATGCCTGGAATGTTTGTGGCTTGTTGTTGACGCGTGGCGCTTTGACGTGCCTCGTCGTCAACCCGCGGTCTCCCGACGATCGAGGAAGCTTCACAAGCGCTAACTTTATCCAGGCTCAAGAAAATCTTTGAGTGGAGGAACGCCAGATGAAGACACGCGCCGCAGTCGCGTTCCAGGCCAAGAAGCCGCTTGAGATCGTCGAACTGGAACTGAACGGTCCCAAAGCCGGCGAAGTCCTTGTCGAGATCAAGGCGACGGGCATCTGCCATACCGACGCCTACACGCTGGATGGCTTCGACAGCGAGGGCATCTTTCCCTCGATCCTTGGCCATGAGGGTGCCGGCATCGTCCGTGAAGTGGGGCAGGGCGTCACCTCGGTGAAAGCGGGCGATCATGTCATACCGCTCTACACGCCCGAATGCCGCCAATGCAAAAGTTGCCTCAGCCAAAAGACCAATCTTTGCACGGCGATCCGTGCGACGCAGGGCAAGGGCGTGATGCCAGACGGCACCTCGCGCTTCAGCTACAAGGGCGAGACGATCTACCACTATATGGGCTGCTCGACGTTTTCGAACTTCACCGTGCTGCCCGAAATAGCGGTCGCGAAAATTCGCGAAGACGCCCCGTTCGACAAGAGCTGCTATATCGGCTGCGGCGTGACCACGGGCGTCGGCGCCGTGGTCAACACCGCCAAGGTCACGCCCGGTGCCAACGTGGTGGTGTTCGGCCTCGGCGGTATCGGGCTCAACGTCATCCAAGGTGCCAAGATGGTCGGCGCCGACAAGATCATCGGCGTGGACATCAACGATTCCAAGGCGGAATGGGGCCGCCGTTTCGGCATGACCGACTTCGTCAATCCGTCGAAGCTCAGTGGCGACATCGTCCAGCACCTGGTCGGGCTGACCGACGGCGGCGCCGATTATACCTTTGATTGTACCGGCAATACCACGGTGATGCGGCAGGCGCTGGAAGCCTGTCATCGCGGTTGGGGTGTATCGGTCGTGATCGGGGTCGCCGAATCCGGCAAGGAGATTGCGACGCGACCATTCCAGCTCGTCACCGGCCGGGTCTGGAAGGGCACCGCGTTTGGCGGTGCCCGCGGCCGGACCGACGTGCCGAAAATCGTCGATTGGTACATGAAGGGCAAGATTCAGATCGATCCGATGATCACCCACGTCCTCAAGCTCGAGGAAATCAACAAGGGATTCGATCTGATGCATGAGGGCAAGTCGATCCGCTCGGTCGTCGTTTACTAAATCAAGAACGTCAAACAAGGAGGAAGGCCAATGACTGTTCATCTCCATCCATCGATTGACCAGGGACTGAAGAAGGGTTCAGGCAGCTTTGCGGGCGGCACACTGGTCTGCAAATGCAAGGACAAGCCGGTCAAGGTCGGCATCAAGGGAGATGTCGCCCACAATCATGCCTGCGGCTGCACCAAATGCTGGAAGCCCGAGGGAGCCATCTTTTCAGTGGTAGCCGTCGTTCCCCGCGATAACGTCACGGTGCTCGAAAACGGCGACAAGCTGCAGGTGGTCGACGCCGCCGCGGCGATCCAGCGGCACGCCTGCAAGGCTTGCGGCACGCATATGTATGGCCGCATCGAGAACAAGGGACATCCGTTCTACGGTCTGGACTTCATCCATCCCGAACTGTTCGTCGAAAGCGGCTCGGCAGCTCCGGGATTCGCGGCGTTCTGCTCGTCGGTGATCGAGTCCGGCGTCAACCCATCCGAGATGGGCGAGATCAGGGGGCGTCTGAAGGAATTGGGGCTTGAACCCTATGACTGTCTGTCGCCGGCGCTGATGGATGCGATTGCGACCCATGTGGCGAAGTCCAAATCGAAAGCCGCGGCCTGACCAGGCCGAGCTGGTCTGAACTCCGCAAGGGGGCGAGGCTTCTTGCGGAGTTGGATCGCTCCAATCGCCTACAATCTTTGCGTCGTAGTGGCGCGGGAGCGGGAAGGTTATGGCCCTTGAAACCGTTTCGCTGAACAGGTCGCATGGCGGCGTGCAGGGTGTTTACAAGCACGCCAGCCGCGAGACCAACACAGCCATGACCTTTTCCGTCTATGTTCCCCCGCATCAGGCCGGGGCCACGCTGCCGGTGGTTTGGTATCTGTCGGGCCTCACCTGCACGCACGCCAACGTCACGGAGAAGGGCGAGTTTCGCCGGACCTGCGCGCAGTTAGGCCTTGTGTTGGTGGCTCCGGACACCAGCCCGCGCGGTGAGGGGGTCCCGGGCGATCCCGCCGGGGCCTACGACTTCGGACTTGGCGCGGGCTTTTACGTCGACGCCACGCAACCGCCTTATGCGCAGAACTACCGCATGTGGAGTTATGTGACGGCTGAGCTTCCCGAACTGATCGCCGGGCAATTTCCCGTCGATCCCGCGCGGCAGTCGATCCTCGGCCACTCGATGGGTGGTCATGGGGCGCTCACGATCGCGCTGCGGTATCCCACCCGCTATCGTGCGGCAAGCGCCTTTTCGCCGATCGTGGCGCCGTCACAGGTGCCATGGGGCACCAAGGCGTTGGGTGGATATCTCGGCGATGACAGGACGGCGTGGCGCCAGCACGACGCCGTCGCACTCATCGAGGATGGCGCTCGGTTCTCCGATTTCCTGGTCGACTACGGCGATGCCGATCAATTCCTCAGCGAACAGCTTCGCCCGGAACTTCTGGAGCGCGCCTGCGCGCATGCTGAGATCCCGCTGAACCTTCGCCGCCAGGCCGGATACGATCACAGCTACTATTTCGTATCGACCTTCATGGAAGATCATTTGCGGTGGCACGCCGCGCGGCTGGCGGCATGAAGTTGTTACTTTTCTGCTACGCTCAGTCGGACCAGGTCGACGGCATAAGCCGCGCCGGCGCGTCGCATCTCGCCGATGGAGTCGCGATGTTTTGGCAGCGGCGCAAGATGGAGAAGATCGCTATCCTGGCGACCTTCATTCTGGCGTTCATTCCGGCGGGCGCCTCGGCCAAGGACACCCAGTTCTGGAACCTGACCGCCGACACTATCACTTCACTGCAGCTTTCGCCGTCTGGCAAGAACGAGTGGGGTCGCAACCAGGCCGACAATGATCGCGATCATACCGTCGATCATGACGAGCGCCTGAAGATCACTGATACGCCCGCAGGCGCCTACGATGTCAAATTTGTCGACAAGGGCGGACGAACCTGCGTCGTCCCGAATGTTCAAATCAAGACAGGTGCGATCTTCACAATCGAAGAGAAGGATCTGAAGGGCTGCAGTAAATAATGGTGGTCAATTGCCGTTTTCGTTCGATCCGCAACTGCATCGCAGTCATGCTTTGTCTCGGCGCCGGAGCAGTTCCGGCGCTTGCCGCCGAGACCTTGCGCATCGGCCTGCAAAGCACCGGCACGTTTGCCTGGCAGCTCGACGTCATTCGCCGGCACGGCCTTGCGGATCGCGCCGGGCTAAACCTGAAGATCAGCGAGTACGCCTCGCCCGATGCGGGCAAGCTGGCCCTGAACAGCGGATCGGTCGATCTTGCAATTGTTGACTGGCTCTGGGTCGCGCGCGCTCGCGCCCTCGGCGCCAAATTGCTGTTCTATCCCTATTCCAGCGCAGTCGGCGCCGTCATGGTGAAAGACAATTCACCCGTGCGCGGGATCGACGATATCAAGGGCCGCGTTCTCGCCGTCGCGGGCGGACCGCTCGACAAGAGCTGGCTTATCGTTCAGGCAGCTGCGGCTCGCCGGGGCATCGATCTCAAACGCGACGCGACATTGGAATACGGCGCGCCGCCCCTAATCTACCAGAAATTGCAGCAGGGTGAGGCCGAGGCGAGCCTGAATTTCTGGAATTTCTGCGCCCGGCTGGAGACGCAGGGTTATCGCCGTATCCTCGACGTGCGGGATGCCGAAGCGGCGCTAGGGGTACGGGAACCGGTCGCGCTCATCGGGTACGTGTTTTCCGAGCAATTCGCTGCCGATCATAAGAGCGAGATCGACCGCTTTATCGCGGCTGCGCGAGAAGCCAACGACATCATGCTGCGATCCGACGAAGAGTGGGATGCTCTGCGCCCGCTTATGAAGGCGGAAGACGATCGGACCTTCGTGGCCTATCGCGACCGCACCAGGGAAGGGATACCGCAGCGGTCGATTGCGGCGGAACAAGCCGACGCCCGCGCATTGTTCGGGGCGCTCGCGAGCGCCGGCGGCGAGGATCTCGTAGGTCCGTCGCAAGAACTCGACAGCAAGCTTTACTATCAACCGGCATCACGCGGAGATTAGGCATTGTTGCCGAGACTTTTTTCGCTGCTTGCCCTGATTGCGGTTTGGGCCATTGCAGCCGCAACGGTTCAATCGCGGCTGCTTCCAGGTCCGTTTTCGGTCGGTGTGGCGACGCTTTCGGAGATTCGCTCCGGCGAGCTGCCGTTCCAGATGGCATGCACGCTGGCGCGCGTGGTCGCTTCGTTTTCGATCGCGATGGTGCTCGGCACGGTCGCTGGCTATGCGATGGGACGCTCAAAGCAAGTCGACCGGTTCGCCGATTCGTGGCTTATCGTGCTCATCAATTTGCCGGCGCTGGTGATCATCATCTTCGCCTACATCTGGATCGGTCTGAACGAAACCGCGGCGATTCTGGCCGTGGCCATCAACAAATTGCCAAATGTTGTCGTGGTCGTGCGTGAGGGCGCCCGCGCGCTCGATCCTGAGCTGGACGAAATGGCGGAAGCTTTTCAACTTGCCAGGTTCTCAAGGATTCGCCACATCGCGATACCGCAGCTCGCTCCCTATCTGGCGGCCAGTTCGCGTTCCGGTCTGTCCATCGTCTGGAAGATCGTGCTCGTCGTCGAATTGATCGGACGTCCCAATGGGGTTGGATTCGTCCTCGGTTCGGCATTCTCGCTGTTCGACATGACCACGATACTAAGCTATGCGATCTGCTTTATCGTGCTTATGCTCGTGATTGAAAGCTTCGTGGTACAACCGCTTGAACGACACGCAAACCGCTGGAGACGCCGTCCCACTTGAACTTCGCATCGATGCGAAGAGCTACCTCTCGGCCGACGGTACGCCGTTCGAGGTCGTTCGCGACCTGGAGCTTCGGCTCGATGCGGGATCGTTCGGTGCCCTGATCGGCCCTTCCGGTTGCGGCAAGACGACGATCTTGAGGATCGCTGCCGGGCTCGATCCGGATTTTCGCGGCCGGTTCCGCGCCCCCGGCTCCGGGCGTCTCGGGATTGTATTTCAGGAGCCGCGTCTATTGCCATGGCGGACGGTCGAAGACAACGTCCGCCTGGTGCTTCCCGCCCATGAGGCCCGGGCCGATCTCACCGATCTCTTCGAGATACTGGGCCTCGGCTCTCATCTGGCCCGGTATCCAGGCGAATTGTCGCTGGGACTTGCGCGCCGTGTGGCTATCGCCCGTGCATTTGCAGTCCGGCCGGCTTTTCTGCTGCTCGACGAGCCCTTTGTGTCGCTCGACGAAGCGGTCGCCACCCGCTTGCGCGATGAACTTGTGGCGCTCACGACCCGCTCGAAGATAACAACCCTATTCGTGACCCATGATTTGGCCGAGGCTGTTCAATTGGCGGATCGCCTGTTCTTTCTGTCAGACCGGCCAACGCACATCATTCTCGAGAAGGCGCTGCCGCCGCCGCGGGGCGCGCGCAGCCAGGGCATGATCGCGTCGATCTGCGACGAAATGCGCGGGCTGTTGGCGGGGGCTGCGATCGATGCCGGAGAAAGCTGACCTTCAAGTTCAGATCAGCCGGGTCTCGATCGCAAAGCGCACCAGCTCGGAGGATGAGCGCAGGCCGAGCTTGTGGCGAATGATGGACGACGTATTGGCGATGGTTTTATAGGATGAATGGACCAGCCACGCGATCTCGGAAAGGCTTTTGCCGGTGCCAAGCAGGCGCAGGATCTCGATCTCGCGCGACGTCAGTTTCGACAGCGGGTTCTGCGAAAATGCAGGACCGGCGAACGCAACGCGCTGCGCAAGCGCGGCAGGCAGATAGACCCCGCCGCTCCCCACTTCCCGAACGGCGTCAACGAGGTCGCACGGATCTCCAGATTTAGAAACGTAGCCCTTCGCGCCGATCTCGATCGCGCGCGCGGCGAATACCGAGTCGTCGTTCATGCTGAACATGATGATGCGCGCGGAGGCACTGCGCGCGAGGATGCGGCGAGCCAGTTCAAATCCCGAGACGGTCGGCAGGTTGATGTCGAGAACGCAGACATCGGGTTGTTCGGCGGCAAACACGCGCTCTCCGCTCTCCGCGTCGGGCGCCTCCAGGATAACGATGTCACTATCGCCGGCGAAAAGCGCGCGGCAACCCGAAGCCACGATGGGATGATCGTCGACGATCAGAACACGCATCGGTCTTGGTCCACTCTATCAACTCATGTTGCATCGCATCACGCCGAACCACGGCAACATCGCCGTCACACGCGGTTCCTCGGACCAGTCTGTGCGTTTTGGATGCAATTGCTATACGCTTTAATTAGATAATCGCTGTTTTTGTCTGTCAACGCTCCTCTTGAGGAGGAGTTCGCGCGGGCCCCCCTTACCGGATCACCGTTATGTGGCAGAAATTGTCGTTACGATACCGGCTCAACCTGCTGCTGGCGCTCGTTCTCGTGCTCGGTCTGGCCGTCAACATTGCGCGGCTTGTGTTGGAGGCGGCGCCGCGTGTTCAGGCCGAAGATCAAAGCGTCCTGCGCTTGGCCCGCGAGTTTGTCGGAACACTGGTCGCGGACCTAAATGAAACGCCGGACCCCGATGCAAGGCTGAGCCGGATTGTTCAGGATCTCAACCAGCTGCGTCATGTCAGCATCACGCGGCAGGACGATGGGGCGGAGGCTGTGGCCAATAACACACACGGCGACGACGACCCGTATTCGGTTCCGGCATGGTTCGTCGCGCTCATCCACCCCGAGAAGACCACCGTGAATGTCCCGATTTCGATTCATGGAAGGCCGGGGTCGCTCATCATCACGTCCCATCCGAACGACGAGATGGTCGAGATCTGGGACGGCATCGTTACCCAGCTCCAGGTCGGATCGGCCATTGCCGTTGCGCTGTTCCTGATGACGATGATGGTGGTCAGCCGCGCGCTCGCACCAATTCAGTCGCTCTCGGAAGCGATGAAGAATATTGAAGCCGGCAACTATGGCACGCGGGTCAAAATGGTGGGTCCGCCCGAGCTAGCGGCGATTTGCGGCAAGCTGAATGATCTGGCGACAACTCTGGGAGAAGCCGTTGAAGAAAAGCGCCGGCTGGCCGAAAGCGCCATTTCACTGCAAGATGCCGAGCGCAAGGAGATTGCCCGCGAGCTGCATGACGAATTTGGGCCCTATCTATTCGCGTTGCGGGCCCACGCCAGTTCGCTGGCGCGGACCGCGGACATGTCTGAGCCGGATACGGCGGCCCTGCGAAGACATGGCGCGGCCATGCTAGAGCAGATCAACGCCTTGCAGCAGTTCAACCGGCGGGTTCTCGACCGGCTCCGGCCGGTTGGACTGGCGGAACTTGGCCTTGGTGAGGCGGTCGGCGCGCTTGTGCGCCTGTGGAAGGAGTCTCATCCGGAGGTGACGATCGAGGCGGAGGTTTCGCAATCTCTCGGCGACACCGGCGAGACGGCCGATTTGACGATCTATCGCACGGTTCAGGAGGCGCTCACGAACGTTTTCCGCCATGCGAGCGCGACGTCGGTCGATGTGGCCATCGAGCCCACGCAGCAGCTTTCGAGCCTTAGCCGCGGCAAACGCAGATGCGTGCTGGTGCGGGTTCGCGATAACGGCAACGGGTTGAAGCCGAGCCACGCGCTGGGACGCGGCCTGGCGGGAATGCGCGAACGTGTTGCGGCTTTGGGTGGCACGTTGGCCGTCACCTCCAGCGAAGCCGGAGTGACGGTGGAGGCCATCGTGCCCACCGGTCAACATTCCCTGAGCAATGCTTCCGAATAGTTCTGCGTAGCGCAATTATCTTCGATAATCGCTATGCGACCCATGGACTTCTTCATGGTCCTTTCGGAAAAAGCAGGATCCACTTTTCCCGATCATGCTCTAACCTCCCGGATTGTTGCGGCGAGCCAGAAAGCCGCGCGCCGGGTCGTAGGCTAGAATCGCGCCAAATAGAAAGGCGGCAGTGCAACCAACAACGACACCCAAGGAAATCCAGGCAACCTGCTCATAAAGCGCAAAGCGAATGAGCTCGGTCGCGTGCGTAAAAGGATTAAGCTCACATACGTAGTACAGCAGCGGGCTTGATTCCTTGACCCGCCACAACGGGTATAGCGCCGAAGAAGCGAAGAACATCGGAAAGATGACGAAGTTCATCACGCCGGCAAAATTCTCGAGCTGCTTGATCAGCGACGAGATCAGCATTCCCAACGCGCCCAGCATGAAACCGCTGAGCAGCAGCGCCGGCAGCAGCGTAAGATATCCCAGGGCAGGAGGCTCGATTTCCCAAAACCAGGCAATCAGCAGGAAGGCATAAGCTTGCAGCACCGATACCAGCGTACCTGCCAGAAGTTTCGATGTGAGTAGCCACCAGCGCGGGAACGGGCTGACGAGCAGGGTGCGCATTCCTCCGGTTTCCCGGTCATAGACCATCGTCAGAGACGATTGCATACCATTGAAGAGCTGTATCATCGCGATCAAGCCGGGTGCGATGTAGACTTCGTAGAGGACATACGTCTCGTATGGCGGGATGATCGAGACTCCGAGCACCTGCCGAAATCCGGCGGCAAAAATGAACAGCCAGACCAGCGGGCGCACAAGCGCCGAGACGAAGCGTTCGCGCTGATGAATGAAGCGCAATGCTTCGCGCCAGACGATTCCCTTCAGGCAGACAAGATACTGCGCCGGCGAGAAGCCATGTCTGTTTGTCGTTTCGAGGGCCACGGTCATCTGGCGGTTTCCAGCTCGTTCTGGTCGGCGCTCCCGGTCAATCGGTTGAATGCGTCGCGCAGATCGACACCCCCGGATCGGCCGACAATCACGTCAGTCGTGCCGAGCGCAAGCACGCTGCCCTTGTGAAGGACCACGATATCGTCGCCCGTGCCTGCCTCGTCAATAAGATGCGTTGCCCAGAGCACGCCGATGCCTTCCCTTGCCGACAGCTCGCGAACATGCGCGAGAATGTCGGCCCGTGCCTTGATGTCAAGACCGACCGTAGGCTCATCAAGCAGCAGCAGGCGCGGTTGGTGCAGGAGCGCGCGGGCGATTTCGACGCGCCTCATCTGGCCGATCGAGAGATTCCCGACACGGTCCCGGCTGCGGTCAGCCATCGCGACGCGGTCCAGAACCTGTGCGATGAGCTCGTCGGCACGCTTGCGGGCGATACCGTGCAGCGCAGCATGATACATCAGGTTCTGCCGAACCGAAATGTCGGCGTCGAGCGCGCGCGACTGAAAGACCACGCCAAGCTTGCTCAGGGCTGCAGCGGGCTCGTCCACGACATCGTGGCCAAGAATACGAATTCGGCCCGATCGAATTGCAAACAGGCGCGTGATCAACGAAAACAAGGTCGACTTTCCGGCGCCGTTCAATCCCAACAGGACGGTAAACGAAGACTGATGGACGGTCAGGCTCACATCATTCAGGGCGATGCGCGCGCCATAGCGATGGCCGACGTGCTCAACCTCAAGTGCCGGGACGCGGCCGAGTTCGGATGGCTTCATGAGCATTCCCGAATGCCCCGCGGCCGACCGGCGGATATTCCAGTACCCCGAGCGTTGTGCGGTCGATGGCCGATCGAATGCATTATGCTGATCAACTTCGACACGGGGCTGGTCCGATATTGGCGATTTAGCCTAGTGTGTTGGCCACGGCAAGTTCTGCGATCAAGCGGATCGCAGCCGCTACGACGAAAAGCTAGCTAAGCTACCTTTCCTGATCTGTCTTTCAGTTCGAAGCTTGACCTCGATTGTCGATCCTGACAAAGTTTTCCCCGCTGCGCTGCGTAAGTTCACGATTTCGTTCAATTCAAGATCACGGATGGGCCGGTGAAAAATCTTTGGATTTGCATTTTTGCTGCGATTGCGTTCTCAGGCCCGGTAAGCGCTGCAAGTGCCCAGGACGCGGCGCTCGGTGAGAAGGTATTCCTCAAGTGCAAAGCTTGTCACCAGATAGGCGAGGGCGCCAAGAATGCGGTTGGGCCGGTGCTGAACGGCATTGTCGGCCGCAAGGCCGGCGGTTATCCGGACTATTCCTACAGCGATGCCAACAAGAACTCAGGCCTGACCTGGGATGAGGCGACCTTGAAGGAGTATCTCAAGAACCCCCGCGCCAAGGTCCCGGGAACCAAGATGATCTTCCCCGGTTTGCCGAAGGATGAGGACATCGACAATGTCATCGCCTATCTCAAGCAGTTTGGGGCCGACGGCAAGAAGTCCTGAGCGGGGTAGCCTCAAGTCGATTCAGACAGGAGTGCGAGCGGTCGCGCCGGCGGGAGCTGCCGGGGGCTCGCCGTTTGCCGAAGGCAAGCGAGGCGGTGCTATGGGGACTGTGCTGGGCACTGTTATGGCGGTCTTGGTTTTCGCTGGTGGCTCGTGCGCGATCGCAGAGGATCTTAACGACTACCCGACGGCTGCGCGCTCGGACTATGTTTTTGCATGCATGAAGGCCAACGGAGAAACGCAGGAAATTTTGCAAAAATGTTCCTGCTCAATCGATGTGATCGCGTCGATCATTCCTTACGATCGCTACGTGACAACCGAGACGATTCTCTCGATGTCTCAAGTCACGGGGCCGGTCGGTTCTGAATTCCGATCGACCGAATTGGCACGGCTCGCGCTCCAGGAGTTCCGGCGCGCGCAAGCGGAAGCCGAAGTTCGCTGCTTCTGAGGCAGTCTCCTCCAACCCGCCTCGCTATAGCATCGATTTTTCGACAGTCCATTCGTCCTTGAACAGATGCTTGCTCGTGTCGACGGCCTCGGCGCGGAAATTGGGAGCGCCGTTCGGCTTGTAGTTGAATTGAATGTTCGGATCTTCCGAGATCGCGATCCCGCCATCCACCGCCACCACCAGATCGTCGCCCTGCCATATCTTGAGATTCTCGACAAAGAACGGCGGTATGTAGAGTTGTGTCAGCTGGTCCATCTGCAGACCGGAGTTTTGAGGGTGGCGCATCATGATCTGGGCTTCGGGCGATCCGCCCTCGTTAGCCGGGAATGTGCGGAACTTCATCTCCCCGAGCATCTTGATCGAGTTGGAATTCGAAGCCGCCGGCGCCGAGCATCCGCCTGACGCCTTCACGAAAGCCTTGACGCCATAGAGTTTGCCGTCACTGAGTTCGGCAATGAGGCGAACGTAGGTATAGGTATCGACCCGGACGCGCGCGGAAATTGACGTGACGCCTGAATGCGGTCCGATCGTGAACGTGCCGGCGACGGGGGCAGGATTTTCGTCGATGACAAGAGTGAGCGCTTGCAGCGTGCGCTGGTCGTCGGGCGCAAGGTTGACTCGCATGCCGATCGGCACAAGGGCCGCATTCTCCGCGCGCCGCGGCGCGTCGAGTATCACAAGGCCGGAGCCATCAAGAATGGGGCGATCCTTGAAAATATCGCCCTTGATGTTGTTCCAGGTTGCTTCCGAAGGCTGATCGGTGGCCGAAGTTGCGGTCTGGGCAATCGCCGCCGACGGCGCCGCCAGCCAAAACCCCACCATCAGGATCGGGACGATCACCTTGGAAAAAACCGACATGGTCAGATTCCTTATCCACAACAAGGCAACGGCAAAACTATATGAAAACCCCGCAAGCGACAAGCTTGCGCTCCGGCCAGACTCGGTAAGGCCGCTATTCCCACTCAAGTTCGCCGTAAGCCGCGATTACGTTGCGTGAACTGTATTCGTCGAACAGTTTCCAGCGCGACCGCTCGCTTTGCCCGGCCTCCCGCGCCACCTTGGCAAGCGGTATCCCTTTGGCGATCAGCTTGCGCACTTCTTCGGCCAGGTTCTCGAAATAGCGCCGCTCGTCTCCGACCGCGCCGTGCCAATCGCTCACGATCGGGCCATGTCCGGGAACAACGTGGACGGCCGGAATGCGCGTCAACTCCGACAGGTCGGCGAGAAAGCCCCGGATGCTGGCGTCGATGACTGGGACATGCCCGACGAACAGCAGATCGCCGGCAAACAGAGTGGAACTCGTCTCGTCGAACACGGTTAGATCGTTGTCGGTGTGTCCGGATGGCCAGGCCTTCAAGGTCAGCACGCGGCTGCCGAGATCGACCTGCATGTTGCCGTCGACGAGTAAGGTGGGCGGAACAATCTTGATTGCGTCCATGAGTGCGTCGCCGAGCACGCCACGAAACGCCTTCAGGTAATAATCACCCCGCGCCGTCAGCGCGCGCGGCAGGTTCTTGTGCCCGACAAAAATAGTTCCATCCCGCACGAACGCTGCGTTCCCGAAGATGTGGTCGGGATGAACATGCGTGTTGATGACGTAGCGAATTGGATTCTGCGTCACGGTTCGGACCGCAGCCAGAAGACGCTCACCCTCGTACGTGCTGCCGCCAGTATCGATCAACGCTACCGCGTTATCGCCGACAATGAAGCCGCAATTGGCAGCATCGCCCCAATTGGTCTGGTTCATCAGGTCGATATTGCCGATGTGAACGTAGACACCTCGCGCGACTTCGACGATCGGCAACGGGGTGACCGGCGGTCCTTGTTGCGAGCGGCCCGATCCACAATCCAAAACCAAAGTAAGAACAGTCGCGAGGACGGTGCCCACGAATCGTAACTCCCACCGCTTGCAGGTATTTGAGTGGGCGTGAGGCCTGAGACAGCGCGGATAACGCTTCGTTGTGGTCACATAGGTCAATGCTGTTGTCTCTCATGGCGCCCGTAGAACTTCGTTGCACTTTTCGAACCGACATGCGCACTGCAAGGTTCGTGTTGCGATGCGAGAATTGCCGATCCGTCGACACAGATCTTAACGACAAGTATCTGCCACAAATCACAACTTGCTTATGATCGAGGAGTTACCTAGAGTTTTTTTGCTTCGGCTTCGTGAGCGACGATGAATAGGGAGCTCGTTGCTCGCCGAAGACTCAGATGGGCACAGTTTAGTAAGAAACTAGGCGCGCAGGTTGCGAAACGATTCGCAGGCTGCGACGGAGGTCCGGAAGAATCATCCAAAGAGGGCGAACGACGTCCCGTGGAAAATGTCAGCATTGTCCAAGGAGCGTCCGCTGCCCTCCAGGCACAATACCCAGGGAGGAAGCGAATGAATAAATTTCTACTTGCTACCACTTCAATTGTCGGTCTGCTCGTCATGCACGGCGTTCCGGCGCGCGCCGATGCCGACCTTGATGCTCGCGCCAAGGATCCCAAGCAGTGGGTCATGCAGCAGGGCGACGATGCCAATACGCGGTATTCCAAGCTCAATCAGATCAACGCTTCGAACGTCAAGAAGCTGCAGGTAGCCTGGACCTTCTCGACCGGGGTGCTGCGCGGCCACGAGGGCGGACCGCTGGTGGTTGGCGACACGATGTACGTGCATACGCCGTTTCCAAATACCGTCTATGCGCTCGACCTGAACCACGAAGGCAAGATCCTTTGGAAATATGAGCCGCGGCAGGATCCGAACGTGATCCCGATCATGTGCTGCGACACGGTCAATCGTGGCGTCGCCTATGCCGACGGCAAGATCTTCCTGCATCAGGCCGATACGACACTGGTCGCGCTCGATGCCAAGACCGGCAAGGTCGACTGGTCGGTCATGGACGGCGAGGCCGGCAAGGGTCAGTCGGGCACCGATGCTCCGTTCGTCTACAAGGACAAGGTGCTGGTCGGCGTCTCCGGTGGCGAATTCGGCGTCCGCGGTTGGGTCAGCGCCTATAACATCAAGGACGGCAAGCTCGCCTGGCGCGGCTATTCCGAGGGGCCGGACTCCGACACGCTGATCGACCCGGCCAAGACGACGTCGCTCGGCAAGCCGGTCGGTCCGAATTCATCGACCTCCACCTGGGAAGGCGACCAGTGGAAGATCGGCGGCGGCGCCACCTGGGGCTGGTATTCCTACGATCCCCAGCTGAACCTCGTCTATTACGGCTCGGGCAATCCGTCGACCTGGAATCCGGTGCAGCGACCCGGCGATAACAGGTGGTCGATGTCGATTTGGGCGCGTGATCTCGACACCGGCGCGGTCAAATGGATCTACCAGATGACACCGCACGACGAATGGGACTTCGACGGCGTCAACGAGATGATCCTGAGCGATCAGACGGTTGGCGGCGCTCCAAGGAAGCTCTTGACGCATTTCGACCGTAACGGCTTCGGCTACACGCTCGATCGTGCGACCGGCGAATTGCTGGTGGCGGAAAAGTACGATCCGGTGGTGAACTGGGCGACCAAGGTCGACATGGACAAGTCGTCCAAGAACTACGGCCGGCCGCTGGTGGTCGACGCCTATTCGACCCAGCACAACGGTGAAGATACCAACTCGAAGGGTATCTGCCCGGCCGCGCTCGGCACCAAGGACGAACAACCGGCGGCCTACAGCCCCGAGACGCAGTTGTTCTACGTCCCGACCAACCACGTCTGCATGGACTATGAGCCCTACAAGGTGTCGTACACCGCGGGTCAGGCCTATGTCGGTGCGGCGGTCGCGATGTATCCGCCGAAGGGCGAAACCAATATGGGCAACTTCATCGCCTGGGACGGCAAGACCGGGAAGATCGTGTGGTCCAACAAGGAGCAGTTCTCGGCCTGGGGCGGCGCGTTGGCTACGGCCGGCAACGTTGTGTTCTACGGTACACTGGAAGGCTATCTGAAGGCGGTCGACGCCAAGACGGGTAAGGAGCTTTACAAATTCAAGACCCCGTCAGGCATCATCGGCAACGTCATGACCTACGAACACGGCGGCAAGCAATATGTTGCGGTGCTGTCGGGTGTCGGCGGCTGGGCGGGCATTGGCCTGGCGGCCGGTCTGCTGCAGCCTGAAAACGCCGCCGCCTGGCATGGTGCGGTCGATCAGGGCAAGCTGCCGACCGCGGACAAGACGGTCGATACCGCCGGTCTCGGTGCGGTCGGCGGTTATGCTGGCCTGGCGTCCTATACCTCGCTGGGCGGCACGTTGACGGTATTTGCGCTGCCGAGCGAGTAAGCTACGGCATTGAAGTGACAAGGATCGGCGCGCCGCTGTTTCGCAGCGCGCCGATTCGTTTCAACATTGCGCGAGGGATGGATTGCGTGAACATCAGCTACTTGAAATTCGCGGCCGTTGTTTTGGTTTGTACGCTTGCCGGAGGCGCAGCCTATGCCGACGGGCCGGGCGATCCGGCCGTGGCCGCATCGGACAATGGCAAATATTCCGACAAGAACGGCGATCCGACCTACAAGATAAGTGCCGATGGCACCGTGGACTGGTACACCTATTCGGGGTTTCGCCGTTACCATTCGGACTGCCATGTCTGTCATGGCCCCAATGGCGAGGGGTCGAGTTATGCGCCGGCGCTGGCCAATTCGCTGAAGACGATAAGCTATTCCGATTTCGTCAACGTCGTCACCAACGGTCGCCAGAACGTTAACGCTGCCAATGACAAGGTGATGCCGGCGTTCGCCACGAACGTGAACGTCATGTGCTTCATCGACGACATCTACGTCTATCTGCGCGCGCGGGCCAACAACGCCATTCCCGGCGGCCGTCCGCCCAATCACGAAGATAAGCCGCAGGCCGCCAAAGAGGCCGAGGCAAGCTGCACGGGTATCAAATGAGTTCGCGGTCAAGATACGAGCGGCCGCCTCTTGCCTTGAGGTGGAGGATATTTGTGCTGACAGCGCTGGCCGCGCTTATAGCTTTTTCGCCAGCGGGGAGGGTTCGCGCGCAGCAAGCAGGCGATTCTGGCTCGCTCGAGCTCGTCGATCCCGACGTGTTCCGCGCCTGCGGCGATCCGCGCAACCTGCCGTTCTCCAACGAGAAGGGAGAGGGTTTTGAAAACAAGCTCGCCGAATTGCTTGCCGCCAAGCTCGGCAAGAAACTCAGCTATGCCTACTACCCGCAGGCAACCGGCTTTGTGCGGATGACGCTGGGCTCCTTCCGTTGCGACGTCATCATGGGATTCCCGCAAGGAGACGATCAGGCTCAGCTGACGATCCCCTATTACCGCACTACCTATGCACTAATCACCAAGCAGGGAAGCGGTCTTGAAGATGTCGCAACCATCTCTGACCCAAGGCTCAAGGACAAACGCATCGGGATTGTCGCAAGAACGCCTCCCAGCACCGTCATGGCGATGAACGGGCTGTTGGCCCATGCCAAGTCTTACCCGCTTTTCATCGACACCCGCGCGGATTCTTCCGCGCAAGCCATGCTGGACGATCTCGCCCGGGGCGATATCGATTGCGGCATATTATGGGGCCCGATGGCTGGCTACTATGCCGCAAGGGCGAACCCGCCTTTGGTGGTGGTACCGCTAGTCAAGGAAACGATAGGCGCGCCCATGACGTTCCGTATCGGCATGGCGGTGCGTCCGTCCGACCAGGAATGGAAACGCACCCTCAACCGGCTCATCAAGGAAAACCAGGCCGAGATCAACAAGCTCCTGATCAGCTACAACATCCCGATTCTCGACGAGACCAACACGCCGATCACAGCCGAGACACTTTCCAAGCAGCCATGAACAAGGTCGCCGTCTGCGTCGTGCTGGTGGCGGCTTTGCTTGCCCGACAGGCTCAAGCGGCGGATGCCCTCGAACCTGAAGGCTATCGCCTCGAAAATTATCGGTCGCCGACGCCCGCCACGCTGCGCGGCGCCCAGGCCATCGACACCGACGAGGCTGAAAAGATCTGGCGCGGGCATTCGGCTTCTTTTGTGGACGTGATGCCGAGGCCGCCGCGGCCACGGAATCTGCCCGAAGGAACCGTTTGGCACGACCGGCCGCGTTCCAATATTCCCGGCAGCATCTGGCTTCCTGACGCCGGATATGGGGAGCTTGCGCCCAGCATGGCCGCCTATTTCGCCGATGGCCTGGAGAAAGCCGCCAAAGGGGATCGTACCAGGCTGCTGGTCTTCTATTGTTTGGCGAATTGCTGGATGTCGTGGAATGCCGCCAAGCGCGCACTCTCGCTCGGCTATCCCAACGTCGCCTGGTACCGCGATGGAACTGACGGCTGGCTTGCAGCCAACCTGCCGCTAGAAGATGCCGTCCCGGAGCCACGCCCTGGCGAATAACCTGCGCGTCCCGAACCGGCAGCCACTCATTTTCCGGACGAATTGTCGTTCATCGCATCCTTGATCGCGGTTGCCAAGTCAAACAGCCGTTTCTCGATCAACACCGGCACATCGCACACGTAGGACGTCGATTTGCGCCGATCCTCAAAAATGCGTGTCTGCCACGCCAACTGGTTGGTGAGCTGCTCGGTTTGGGCCTGATCAGTCGTCTGGTCTTGCATCGCCCGCAATTTCTGGGTCTCCCCACGTATCGTCTCGGCCATCGCCTTTTGCTTGCGTGAGAAGCGCTCGATCCCGTTCATCACCTCGCTGCGCTGCCCGTTCAGCCGCGCGTAGAGGGCGGCGAAAAGTGATGTGGCCTTTTGCTGCCTTTCTGCACTCGTTCCAACCACGTAGTCCGCAATCAGTTTCCTCGCATCTTCCATCGGGGTACGACGGGCGGCCAAGCGTGCGACCAGGTCTTCTTCTTTCGGGTCGGTGGGCCCTGCCGTGTCATTCGTCTCGATCGGAGGACCTGACCAGACACTTGCGATCGAGATCTCGGGCACCTTCAATTGCTGACATGGCCAGTCCGGGTAGCGTGGGTCCAGGGCAAAAGCGGGCCGTGCCCCGCACACTGTCAACGCGATCACGACGCAGAATGTGAGATTGCGAGCGCGGAACATGAGATTGCATGCGCGAAAGGCCACGTCGCTGCTCCCTGTGGATTGCCCGCCGATGCCCATCGAAGAATTAGGACTCGTAGATGGCGCGGACATGCATATGTTGGAAATATATTGGATATCAGGTACCTGCGACAAATCAAATGCGGCCGTCCCGCTGATTGGGCATGCGCTGGAATAGACAGCTAGGGTGCCCTTGTTAGTGGCGTGTGCGCAGCTGATCTGGAAATTAACGAATGCTCCGCATACCCTATCATGTCGGGACAAGGCCTTGCCGCTATGCCGCATACGCGGGTCTGTTCGCGTCGGCCTTGTCGGTCGCTACGGCCGAAGTGCCATCCGTGACGCCTTCAAGCATGCCGCGTATCGGTACGGTCGACGAGCGTTTCCAGTCCTACAATATTGAAATGGTCGAAGTTACCGGCGGAAGATTTTGGAAGCCCTATACGACAAAGTCAGAGGCCGGGCTCTCGACGCCGCGCGACGGGTCGGATACGCCCGGGCACAAAGACGCTGGTTTGTACCAATATCGGCCGCCGGTAGACCTCACCAACGCGAGATTGCGAACGCTCGCCGCCGCCTTGGGCCCCGCCTATCTTCGCGTCAGCGGTACCTGGGCCAACACCACCTATTTTGCGGATTCGGACCAGCCGCCCTCGCTGCCTCCACCCGGCTTCACGGGAGTTCTGTCCCGCCTGCGTTGGCGGGAGGTCGTCAGATTTTCACAGGCCGTGAATGCGCAGATCGTGACGTCGTTCGGCGCCAGCAACCGCGACGCGGCTGGCGCCTGGACGGCGGACCAGGCGCAGCGCCTTCTTAGCTATACAAGCTCAATCGGCGGAAGGATCGCGGCTGCAGAATTCGTCAACGAGCCCGATATCGCAGGGGTGGGAGGCGCGCAAGCGGGATACGATCTGGCCGTTTACCGACGGGATTTCCGCCTGTTCCACTCGCTCATGAAGAGCACAACTCCCGATACGATGATCCTCGGTCCCGGAGCGGCGAGCGCAGGCCCAACTGCGTCGGATCTGCTCGCCGCATCCGGATCCGGCGTGGATGCGATTTCCTATCACTATTACAACACGGTGTCGGAACGATGCGGGGGCACGACGGCGCCGGAGACAGCCCTGACAGAAGATTGGCTCTCCGGAACGGATCGGGCGCTGTCGTTCTTTAGAGCGCTTCGCGATCGGCTCGCGCCTGGCAAGCCGATCTGGCTCACGGAAACCGCAGATGCCGCGTGCGGTGGAAATCCCTGGGCGGTGACCTTTGTGGATACATTCCGTTATCTTGATCAACTGGGGAGGCTAGCGCGGGCAGGCGTGCAAGTCGTGATTCACAACACGTTGGCGGCGAGCGATTATGGGCTGCTCGACGAAGCGACGCTGCAACCACGGCCGAAATATTGGGGTGCGCTGCTTTGGCGGCGATTGATGGGAACCACGGTGCTCGACCCTGGTGCGCCGGTTCAAACGAACCTTCACCTCTACGCCCACTGTCAGAGGGCCGTGCCCGGCGGTGTATCGCTGCTCGTGATCAACACCGACAAAGCGCCACACTCGCTCAAGCTCTCGACCGCATTGATTCGCTACACACTGGATGCGGCAGGATTGAGCGACAGCGTGGTCAGATTGAACGGTGACATGCTGATGCTAAACGATAGAAATGAACTGCCAACTCTCGCGGGTGCGCCAACGCTCGCCAAAACCGTAACCTTCGAGCCCGCCACCATTACCTTCCTGGCCATCCCCAGCGCAGCAAATGCTGCCTGCTCGGCTGGTTAAGCCGTAATGCGTTTGTCTGGCGTTTCAGGGCAATCTTGGCGCAGCTTCCCGTCGCCTAGCCTTGGAATTCTGCCTGTGCTGTCTCGGATGCGACAAGGTAGCTGAACCGTTTCAATGCAGACCGAAACGCAAGTTTGTCGGAATAGTCGCTGAAAACTTGCTGAAAACACCGATCTCTCAAATCAACGGGTCCAGTTTCGAGCCCAGGTGAAGCGCGCTTCGGTTCCGCTCGCGCCGGGACCCGTGGCGAATCCGAATTCCTGAACCTCCCCATGGCTAAAGCCAGGGGGTTCTGAGGGAGGCAGAAGGCAGTCTTTCCGGGGCTCTCGCGGTCTCTGTTTGCAGAGGCGCTACATCATCCCCGGCCTCGACGGCCGGCCCAACACTCTTGATCCGGCGACCCGCTCTAACGCCATTACGGACGTGGGGTTGGGCAAAGCCCTTCCCGCTTGCAGGTTGAAGTACACTCGACATCGCCGTCCTCAGGAGCGGTTCCGCACTGGCCCAAGCGATCTTGACTTGGGGAATGTCGAGCAAATTCGTATCGCAGCATGTCGCAAGAAACGCGCTGTAGAGATCACGTTGAACCGGCTCTGTCCTGCCATCGCCGAACACATGAACCCGCTGCGAGAGCGGCTTCTTGATGTATTCGCCCGTGGTATGATCGAACTGGCTCAACCGTGTATGCCGGGTTTTGATCTCAATCACTCCACCGCCAGCACTTGCAGCCTTGCGCTGAAGCATCGAGATCAACATTCCTGGCGCACGCACTTTCACGCTGCGACCGTAGTTCTTCTGAAATGACTTGTAGCTCAACTCCTCTGTTTTGATGGTTGTCCCTTGACCGAGAATGCGGTTCGCCAACTCGCCATGCGATCGCTTGCGCTCGGCAGCCAATACTCGATCGCGCTCGCGTTTCGAAGCGGCAAGCGCCTGATAGCGCTGCGACCTGTTCCACCTTCTCTTACCCTTGATCGCGCGCCCTTTGGCATCGAAGTTGTCCAGGTTGGTTGCACGTCGCGAGCGGTCCATCGCGCGCTGGATCCGCCGGCAGTCGTTCCACGGTTCGACGACGCTCGGGCATAACTGCTCCAAAATAGCGTCGTCGCTTGATACCGCCGCGATGCTGGACGGCCCGATGTCGAGTCCGACAGTACCGTCCTTGGTGGTGTGCGTAGCGGGCGGCAAGCCCTCTTGCACCAACTGGCAAAACCAGCGAACGCGGCCCTTGATCTCGCGCCGGATAATGCGGACATACTTGGTCCTGGCCGCGAGCGCTTCTCTTTGCCAATCGCGTTTGTCCTTTGGATCGAGCATAAGCGGCAGCACAAGGCCGCTGTAGTGCACGGCCGGAACAGGCTCGGCGCGGTAGCGGATCACAGCGTCCGCTTTGCCCTCGATGCTGTTCAGCCGGTTTAACGATTTGAACCGTGGGCGGCCGCGCTTGCCAAACGCATACTGCTCGGCTGCCCGGAACGCGCGCAAACTCGTGGTTTGCGTGTCGTGGCTGCCGAGGTGATCGCCGATCCAGCAGGCATTGCGGCAGGAGAGCGCATGCTTTTCAATCTCGCGCGAGGTGAAGCCGAACCGCTCCAGTTCGGCCCCGAACGCTTGCGAGCGCGCTTTGTTGTGACGCTTCTCCACTGTCGCAGGCACGGCGCGTGCGGCTTGCCATGCCTTCGACTGCTTCATCAGATCGAGGCGGCGAAGGCACTCCTGCAAACAGGCATTATAGAGGTGCCGGGCCGCGTTCAGCCGCGTATCCAATGTCTTCTCATCCGCCGCAGTCGTCTGAAGCGGGAACTCGGCGACGAAGGACAGGGTTTTAACGCGCGGCATCACAGTCCTCTACGCATCAATTGCCGACTGCATTCATCTGCTAAAGCCGGATAGCTCTCTCCTATGGCTCTCCTATGGCTGAGTAAATCTTTGCTCTGTACCGCAGAGGCGATGCCAACCCGACCAGCGACTTCCTCTAATGCCCTGTCGTACGCTGTTAGATTATGCCGGATGAAGTTTACGGTGATGCGTTCGAGAAACTCGGCGGGTGCATCTTCCGCCGTCCCGTCTCCATCCCAGTGCCATTCGTTATACGCTTCAATCGCCGCACGTCTCACCCAATGTTCCGGGCGCGTTTCAACAGAAACCTGCATTTCCAGAACCTGCTGCATCAGTGCCGCGCGCTTTGTCTCCACGGCAGTCTTTGCTCCGCACTGACGCCGAGCAGCTTTCGCTTTTGCAGCAAGAAACTCTGACGACACCTCGAAGGAAGCTACTCTTGCGGTGTCGTAGAGGCGCATAGGCGCTGATTTCGCATAATGAGAATTGCGCCTTACCACATCCGGTTCCCCAAGGAGCGTGATGAGGGCTTGTGTCCATCCTCGCGCCTTAAGACCGGCAATTGAAATCATTTGAGGCTTTTCCATCAGACCCTCTTCTGATTTTCAATGTATTGCTTGATGAGCGCGAGGGGAGCGCCGCCGACCGAAGACACAAAATAACTGTTCGTCCATAATGTTGGAATGCGCGTGCGCAGCACCCGGAACTGCTGACGGAGAACACGCGAAGACCGGCGCTTGATGCCCTTCACCAGCCGGTGGATGCCGTATTGCGGATCGCAGCCGACAAGCAGATGGACGTGGTCTGGCACGACTTCCATTTCAATCAGCGCCGATTGCGTCTCGTCGCATACTTGCTGAATTAGTTTCTTAAGTTTGGCGTCGATAGGCGGATTAAGAACTGGCTTACGGTATTTCGGGCAAAACACCACGTGGTATTTGCACGAGAAGAGAACGTTCCTGTTCGATCTGAAGTCCGCCACAGCCTATTATATACCTGGCTGATGTCTAATAGCAAAGAGGCGCTCACCCCATAGTTGAAACTAGGGGCTTGCGCGCCTAAGTTCGGTCATCGGGTCGACCACGACGCAGGTCAGCATTGCGAGAAATAACGCGCTTTGTTGACGGATCGCTGTGCGATATGATCCGGCCTTCCCTCGATTAGGCCCCTCTTGGCGGGCTTCGGTGCGGCGTACCTTGTCCAGTTAACGCCAGAATTAGAGGTTCCCATGGCCACCACCCTGACGATCAACGGCGAACAGAAGTCGTTCGAGGCGCCCGCGGACATGCCGCTGCTCTGGGTGCTCCGCGACGTGCTCGGCATGACCGGAACCAAGTTCGGCTGCGGCATTGCCCAATGCGGCGCCTGCACCGTGCATATCGACGGTAAACCGGTGCGCTCCTGCATGCTGCCGGTCGGGGCGGTGCGCGACCGCGCTATCACCACCATCGAGGGTATCGGCGCGACGCCGGTCGGTGCCAAGGTGCAGAAAGCCTGGCTCGACGTGGAAGTCGTCCAATGCGGCTATTGCCAATCCGGCCAGATCATGTCGGCGGCTGCCTTGCTCGCCGCCACGCCCAACCCGGACGATTCCGACATCGATGCCGCGATGGCAGGAAATATCTGTCGCTGCGGCACCTATGTGCGCATTCGCGCCGCAATCAAGCAGGCTGCTTCCGGCCGTCAGTCGTAGGAGTGGAGCCATGACAGTCGCACAAAGGATTTCTGACCGGGTTTCGCGCCGCGGCCTGTTGACCGGCGGTCTGGCGGGTGGATTTCTGCTCGCGTTCCATCTTCCTGTGCGCGCGGTCAACGAGCCGGTGCAGCCGCCGGACGACACGGCGGGCAAGTTCGCGCCGAACGCTTTCATCCGCATCGATCATTCCGGCACGACGACGCTGGTGATGCCGCAGGTCGAGATGGGACAGGGCGTCTACACCTCGATATCCATGATTCTGGCGGAAGAGCTCGACGCCGATTTCTCGCGCGTGGCGCTGGAGCACGCACCGTCCAGCGACAAGCTCTACGGCAATCCGATGTTCGGCATTCAGGCCACCGGAAATTCCAATTCGATCCGGGCGTGGTGGCCGCACTTGCGCACTGCCGGCGCGAGTGCGCGCGCCATGCTGGTCCAGGCCGCCGCGCAACAATGGCAGGTCGATCCGGCAAGTTGCACGACCGCCAATAGCGAGGTCATGCACAAGGACAGCGGGCGCAAGCTTTCCTATGGCGCGCTGGCGCTCGTGGCAGGCAGCGAAGTGCCGCCAAAGGATGTCCCGCTGAAGGACCCGAAGGATTTCGTGCTGATCGGCAAGCCGCTGAAGCGGCTCGACACCCCCGACAAGGTCAACGGCAAGGCCGTCTACGGCATCGATGCGACACTGCCCAATATGAAGTTCGCAACGCTGAAGGCCTGTCCGGTATTCGGCGGTAAGGTCGCCAAGGTCGACGACAGCGCTGCCAAAAAAATCCCGGGCGTGCAGAAGATCGTGGTGCTCGACGATTTCGTCGCCGTGGTCGGCGATCACATGTGGGCGGCCAAGAAGGGCCTCGATGCGCTGGTGATCGATTGGGACGAAGGCCCGAATGCGCACCTCAACTCGAACGATATCTGGCGGGATCTGCGCGCCGCCAGCGAGAAGGACGGCGCCGTGGCGAAGACCGTGGGCGATATCGCCAAGGGCCTCGCTACCGGTGACCAGCTGGATGCGGCTTACGAGCTGCCGTTTCTTGCGCATGCGACCATGGAGCCGGTCAACGCTACGGTTCATGTGACACCCGATTTGTGCGAGATCTGGACCGGCACGCAAGTCATGACCCGCGTGCAGTCGGAAGCGGCGAAAGCGGCCGGCCTTCCGGTCGAGAAGGTGATCGTCAACAACCACCTGCTCGGCGGCGGTTTTGGGCGCAAGCTCGAGGCCGACATGGCGGTCGCGGCCGTGCGTATCGCCAAGCAGCTCGATGGCCCCGTCAAGGTGGTGTGGACCCGCGAGGAAGACATCCAGCACGACGTCTACCGTCCGGTCTACCGCGACACCATTGCCGCAACCCTGTCCGACGGCAAGATCGTCGGCTGGAAGTACAAGGTCAGCGGCTCGTCGATCATGGCGCGCTGGTTTCCGGCGGGATTCCAGAACGGCGTCGATATCGATGGCGTCGATAGCGCCATCGATATGCCCTACGACATCCCGAATTTCCATGTCGAATTCGTCCGCGCCGAGCCGCCCGCGGTGCCGACCGGGTTCTGGCGCGGCGTCGGTCCCAACAACAATGTCTTCGCCATCGAATTTTTCATGGACGAGTTGGCGAAGAAGGCCGGCAAGGATCCGGTCGATTTCCGGCGCGGCTTGCTCGGCAAGAATCCACGCCTGCTCGCTGCGCTGAATCTCGCAGTGGAGAAGTCGGGCTGGGGCCAGCCGTTGCCGGCTCGCGTCGGACGCGGCGTCAGCGTGCAGCCGTCGTTCGCCAGTTTCATTGCGACCGTGGTGGAAGCCGAGATCGACGAATTCGGCGAGGTGAAGTTGCGGCGCGTCACCTGCGCGGTCGATACCGGGATTGCCGTCAATCCCGATACCGTCATGGCGCAGCTCGAAGGCGGGCTGATCTTCGGCCTGACGGCAGCGCTCTATGGCGAGGTCACCATCGACAAGGGGCGCGTCCAGCAATCCAATTTCAACGACTATCGCATGCTGCGCATCGATCAGGCGCCGAAGATCGATATCCATGTCATCAAGAGCGGCGAGGCGCCAGGCGGCATCGGCGAGACCGGCGTCACGGCGGGACCGCCGGCACTGCGCAACGCGATTTATGCCGCGACCGGCGTCGCCTTGCGGCGGCTGCCGATCGATCGCTCCCTGATCGCCGCGGGGAAGAAGGCATGAGCCGGGCCGCGCGTCGCATCCTCGCAAGCGTTGTCGCGATTGTCGTGGTCGTGCTGGTGGCAGGCGTTTGGATCATCCGCGGTCCCGGCCCGCTTGACTTCGCGGGCGGTGCGAAGGTGGCGCTGGCCGACTACAAGGCCGCCGATCCCAGCGGCGTTCCATCGTCGCTTGCGAAGGCAAGCCTGGTGGAGCGCGGCGCGTATCTTGCGAAAGCGGCGGACTGCATGGCCTGCCACACCACGCAGGGCGGCAAGCCATATGCCGGTGGCCTCGGATTCAAGCTGCCGTTCGGAACGCTGTATTCGACCAACATCACCCCCGACAAAGACACCGGCATCGGCGATTACAGCGATCAGGATTTTCTTAACGCGGTCCATCGCGGCGTCCGCCGCGATGGTGCGCGGCTTTATCCGGCGATGCCGTTTGTTTCCTATACCTACATGACGGACGCGGACGCGCTGGCGATCAAGGCCTATCTGTTCAGTCTGCCGCCCGTGCACGCGGCTGCGCCCGACAATACGCTGGCCTTTCCATTCAATCAGCGCTGGGCGATGAATTTCTGGTCTGCCGTCTTCAATTCGGACACTCGCTTCGAGCCTGATACATCGCAGAGCCCCGAGTGGAACAGGGGCGCCTATCTCGCCGAAGCGCTGGCCCATTGCGGCGAATGCCACACGCCGCGAAACCTGGCATTCGCGCTCGACAACCGCCAGAAATTCGCCGGCGCCGTGACGGCGGGCTGGCGCGCCTTCAACATCTCGTCGGACAAGGCCACCGGCATCGGCAGCTGGCGCGACGACGATCTCATTTCATATTTGTCGATCGGCCATGCGGCGGGTCATGGCACTGCCGCAGGCCCGATGGGTGAGGCGGTGGACCGCAGCTTCAGCCAGCTGACGCCGGAAGACGTCCGCGCCGTCGTGGCCTATCTGCGTACCGTGCCTCCGACCGCTTCGCCCGATTTGGCGGCGCCGCTGGCGCCGCCGGCGCCCGCTTCGCACAAGCAGGGCGGTACGCCCGACCCGCGCGGCAAGATGGTGTTCGAAGGCGCGTGCGTCAGCTGCCACGGCTGGACTGGTGAAAGTTCGATCTCGCCCTTCGCGACGCTTACCGGAGCGTGGGCCGTCAACGATCCCAGTGCGATCAATGTCGTCCAGATCGTGATTTCCGGAACCAGCCGGCACACGCCGCAGGACGCCATCTCGATGCCGGCGTTCGGCAATGCCTATTCCGACGACGAAATCGCGGCGGTCGCCAACTACGTCACTGCGCGGTTCGGCAGCAAGCCGTCGCAAGTCACCGCGCAGGACGTGGCGGACTTACGGAAGCAAGCGTCGCAGTAAGGACTTATGACCTCTTTATCCCACAATTTTGAGTGCGGCCAACTTCTTGACGATGCGGTCGGCCAGTTGTTCGGGCTGCTGTCCTATCGTTTGCAAATGTACTTCGGGATTTTCGGGTGCTTCATAGGGCGCATCGAAGCCGGTGAAATTCTTGATCGTGCCGGCCTTCGCCTTGGCGTAAAGGCCCTTCGGATCGCGCCGCGCGCACTCGTCAATGGGGGTGTCGACGAATACCTCGATGAATTCCCCATCTGACACCAAGCGTCGTACCATTTCGCGCTCCGCACGGTACGGCGAGATGAAGGAGCACATCACGATCAGGCCTGCGTCTACCAGCAGTTTTGCCACCTCGCCGGCGCGACGAATATTCTCGACCCGGTCCGCCTCCGTGAAACCGAGGTCGCGGCTGAGGCCGTGGCGCAGATTGTCGCCATCCAGCAGCATTGTATGATGGCCGGCAGCGTGAAGCTGCCGCTCGACAATGTTGGCGATGGTTGACTTGCCTGCACCCGACAATCCGGTGAGCCAGACAATGGCCGGCCGTTGGTGCTTTTGGACGGCGCGTTCGGCTTTTCCGAGAAGGGTCGCTTGCCAGTGGATGTTGGTACCCCGTCGAAGGCCGAAGGCTATCATTCCTGCACCGAGGGTGTGATTGGTAAGCCGGTCGATCAAGATGAATGAGCCGGTCTTGCGGTTCTGCAGGTAAGAATCGAACGCAACCGGCGTGCCTGTCGAGAGGTTGCAGAACCCAATGTCATTGAGGTCGAGCGTATGGGCCGCGAGATGCTCGCGCGTAGTGATATCGATCTTGTATTTGATCCCGGTTACCGTAATCGGCGTGGTCTTGGTGCCGATGCGTGCCAAATAGGAACGCCCCGGCATCAGCGCGTGATCGCTCATCCAGATGATGTGTGCGGCAAATTGATCCGAAACCTCGGGGCGAGACGTCGGGCTGACCAGGAGGTCGCCACGGGCGATATCTATCTCGTCCGCGAGCGTGATCGTGATGGCGTCGCCCGCTCGCGTCGACGCTTGCGAACCCTCGTAGGCGAGAAGTTGCTTCACCCGCGAGGTTTGGCCGGAACCGGCGACCGCGATGGGATCGCCGGCATTGATGGTTCCGGATGCGACTGTTCCGGCATAACCGCGGAAATCGAGATCCGGTCGATTGACCCATTGCACCGGAAAACGGAACGGCTTTTCGGTGGTTTCACGGGCGACGTCGATGGTCTCGAGATAGTCGAGCAGGCTTGGCCCATGATACCAGGGCGTCTTGTCCGACAGCCTCGCAATGTTGTCGCCGTGTCGGGCCGAGATCGGAATCGACACGATCGAAGCAAAGCCGAGCTCTGAAGCGAAGCTGCGATATTCAGCAACAATGCGCTCGAAGGCGTCCGCTTGATAGGAGACGAGATCGATCTTGTTCACCGCCAGGACGACATGACGCAAGCCAAGCAGCGAGCAAATCAGGGAGTGTCGTCTGGTCTGCACCAAGACGCCTTTGCGCGCATCGATCAGGAGGATGGCCAGGTCGGCGTTCGATGCTCCGGTCGCCATGTTCCTTGTGTACTGCTCATGGCCCGGCGTGTCGGCGACGATGAAAGACCGCTTGGCTGTGGTGAAAAAGCGATAGGCGACATCGATGGTGATACCTTGCTCCCGCTCGGCCTCGAGCCCGTCCACCAGAAGGGCGAGGTCGATGTCATCTCCCGTGGTGCCGTAGCGTACCGAATCCTTGGCCAGCGTGGACAGTTGATCCTCGAAGACCAGCTTTGAGTCATGCAGGAGGCGGCCGATCAGGGTGGATTTGCCGTCGTCCACCGATCCGCAAGTCAAGAACCGGAGCAGGTCCTTGCTCTGGCCTTGGTCAGCAAACTCGAGGCCGTCCATCAAAAATAACCCTCTCGTTTCTTTTTCTCCATCGATGCCGCCTCATCGCTGTCAATGAGGCGTCCCTGGCGTTCCGAAAGGCGCGTCGACCGCATCTCCGATATGACCTGCTCCAGCGTCGCGGCACTGGATTCGATCGCTCCGGTCAGGGGATAGCAACCCAGCGTTCGAAACCGAACCAGCCGCATTTCTGGCTGTTCGCCCAGCTCGAGAGGGAAGCGATCATCATCCACCATGATCCAGGCGCCATCGCGCGGCACCACCGGACGTCGTTTGGCGAAGTAGAGCGGCACCACTTGAATGTCTTCCAGCAAGATGTAATGCCAGATGTCCAACTCGGTCCAGTTCGATAGCGGGAACACGCGAATGGTCTCGCCCGGCCGAACACGGGTGTTGAACAAATTCCACAATTCGGGGCGCTGGTTGCGAGGGTCCCAGACGTGGCCCTGCGAGCGGAAGGAGAAAATGCGTTCCTTGGCCCGGCTCTTTTCTTCGTCTCTGCGGGCGCCGCCAAACGCCGCATCGAAGCCATGGAGGTCGAGCGCCTGCTTGAGCGCTTCGGTTTTCATCACCTGGGTATGAACGGAAGAGCCCGACGCGATCGGCCCGATCCCGCGTGCGAGGCCGTCCTGGTTGATATGAACCAGCAGGTCAACTCCGAGACGACGGGCGGTTTCGTCGCGAAACGCGATCATCTCGCGAAACTTCCAGGTGGTGTCGACGTGCAGAAGTGGAAAGGGAAGCTTGGCAGGGTAAAACGCCTTGATCGCCAAGTGCAGCATGACGCTGGAATCCTTGCCGATCGAATACAGCATCACGGGCTTCTTGGATTCAGCGACGACCTCGCGCATGATCTCGATGGACTCAGCCTCGAGGCCTTTGAGATGCCTTGGAAGTCTCAGTTGCGTCTCCTCAGTCCGCGCCGGTGAAGTATCCATTACACCATATATCTCCGACCATGAATTCTGAATCTAGACAAAAGGCGGCTTGCGCCATAACCGCTAGTTGGCGTCGCGGTCGTGGAGCCCGAATCCTGGTATGCGGCGGATGGCGGCCTTGACCTGATCTGCCGTAATCAGGCGCGAACATTCGAATTGTCGCGGCGTGTTCTTGTGACGGGGGCAATAGAGGAAGTCGTAATGATCAAACCTGATCAGCGGATCATTCCAGCAACTGTTACATGCGTCGAAGTTGATGACCCGGTAGGGCGTTTGGAATTCGTTGTTCGGATGAGTAAAGCCCGATATCATCACCACCGGTATGTCGGCGGCCCATGCCAACCATGATAAGCCGCTCGACAGGCCGACGAAGAACGCGGCATGTCTGAGGTAGCGTATTCGCTCCGCGAGCGGCTTGTCGCCGGTCTCATCTTCAGTGCCGTGCGGGATGTGATTCCAGACCAGGTCGCGGCCATGAACCGCCTTCTGGTCGATGCAGACGACCCGATAACCAGCTCTTTTCAGGAATGCAACGATCGAGCGCCAGCCCTCGGGATTGTTCCAATACTTGCTCTGGGTGGTGCTCTGGACCGAGATGCAGACATAGGGTTCGACGATCGGCCGCGTATCATTTTCAATGAATAGTCGCGGCTTGGTTTCGGTTGGATCGACGCCGAGAATGTAGCCGGCGGTGCGATGCAGCCCGACCTGGCGAAAGTCGCGCGGCTGACTGGTCGCGTGCCTGTCATCGAAAAAAAGTCCGATGCTGTAGGTGGCGTAGTAACGCTCGGTCTTGACCTCTTCATGCGTGAGAAACGTAATATCGGGATAGGCATCGCGAAAAATCGGAATCAGATTCTCGCCCAAGGCGCAGGTCAGGCTGCAGCCGTGGCGCTCCTTGAATTTATCGGCGTAGGGGAGCCATCCTATCGGGTCGCCTAGCGTGCCAACCGGAAACTGCACCAGCACCTCGCGGTCTTTTGCCGAATAGTCATGTACGAATGTACTTTCGCCCTGCTGCGAGACTTCAACGCGAAAACGCGCATAGTAGCGCTTGGCGCTCCTGATTCCTCCGACGCGCAGCTCGGTCTCGAACACGACAGTTCCGCTATCCAGATCGCTCAGCCTGACTTTCCAGGGACGGTCGCTTTCCGGAACCGTCACTCTGAAGCCGTCATTGAAATCAAATCGAATGCCCCTGGGGCCCTGCTGGGTGGGACGCGGTGCAGGGGCCGGATATTTGCGCTTCACGGGCGGCGGCGCTGCCGCGGATCCGACGACCGTTTCGGTTGCCGGCAAATCCGCATTGGGTACGCTCGCAAAATTGCCGGGGGATGCCGCAACGTTCATTGACGCACAAAGGTCCTCTAGCTGCCGTCGCCGCGCTCACGGTTTGCGATGCTTTTGCGGCATTTTTCCGGAGGTCGGCACGCTCCCGGCATTGCTCCGCCGCGCTCGTCGCTCGGTTGACGACGGCGGCAGCTTCAGGCTCGCCGCGGGCGGGCTATGCGTCCGCCAACATAGCGCGGATGTCCAGCCCGAGAGCCTGCCCCAAGGGCTCCAGAGCCTCACCGTACCGGCGCCAGGTGCCGATCGAGCGCCGGTAGACCGGCTGGCGCACCTGCATCAGGCTGGCCGTTCGCACCGTCCGTTTGGTGTCGTGGAAATCACGGCACGCTTCTTCCCAATCGAGGCCGCAATGGCGGAGCGCGCGTCTTGTGGTACCCTCGAGGTCTTCGACGAGATCTTCGTAGTGGACGTCGATCATGACGCCGGGCGGCAGGACCTTGCGCCAGTGCTCCATGACCCTCTCGCTGCCGCGATGGTAGCGGCCGAGCTCGGCGAGATCGTAGGCAAAGGGCTGGCTTCCGGAAAACAGCAGCGAGAAACACGAGACGCAGGTGTCGAGAGGGTCACGGCGCACATTGATGAAGCGGGCATTCGGCAGCGCCAGATGGATCAGCCCGACAAAGGCAAAGTTGAGCGGCATCTTGTCGACGATCCGCTCGGCCTCCGGTGCGCGTGGGCGCACCTTGGTGGTGTATTTTTCGCCGAGCTCACGAATGTCATCCTGTGACAGGGCCTCGACCAGCAGCGGATAGGCCGGCAGGATTTTCCGGCCGTGGACGCACTCCGCGATCGCTTCCTTGAACGCCTCCAGTTCTCCGGCGCCGAACACTTTCGAATGGCTCGCCAGCACCTGTTCCATCAGGGTCGTCCCGGAGCGGGGCATGCCGACGATGAAGATCGGCGACCACGACGTGTCGCCACCGCCCGATCTTGCCTTCATGAAGTCCGGCGAGAAAACTGTCTTGATATTCTCGAACATCGCCAGCCGCTGCGGCTCGTTATATTCGATGGTGCTCCGTTTCAGGGCATTGGCCTTCAGCAAATGCTGGAAGGCGTCCTGGTATTGACCAAGATCGCTGAGGGCTTTGCCCATCGCGAAATGCGCGGCAATCTGATTTTCGACGTCGAGCGACTCAGTTTCGCTCAAGAGCTTTTCAAGGCCCGGCAGACGACGGTCGCCCGGCTTGAACCGCTCCATATTTGCAAGATTAAGATGAACGGACGCATCCCTCGGCGCCAGTTCGAGTGCCCGCTCGAAGGCATGTTGGGCCTCCTCGAACCGCCCCAACGCCTGGAATGCCACACCTTGATTGTTGTGCGATCCGAACCTTGAAGGGTTCAACGCGAGGGCGCGACGGTTCTGCTCGATCGATTCCTCGAGACGGTCGAGCACAAGATAGGCATTGCCGAGATTGCCATAGGCATCCGGGTAAGATGGCTTGATTTCCATCGCCATCTTATAGTGAGCGATCGCACGGTCCATTTGGCCCAGCCGTTGATACGCATTGGCCAGATTGTTGTGGGTTTCCGCGTGGCGTGGGTTGGATTGCAATACTTTCAGGTAGCACGCAATCGCCTCAGCATCTTGGCCTGCGGCATAAAGCAGATTTCCGAGCGAGAAATGGGAATCGAAATGATCGGGTCTTCCCGAAATAGCGCGCCTGAGATGTTCGATGGCCTCGGTATTCCTGCCGAGCGACTGCAGCAGCATCGCATACGCGTAAAGGATCCCGGGATGATCGGGCGCAAGCGCCAGCGCCTTGTCGTAGCAGGCCGCCGCGGCGTTGAGGTCGCCGGTGCTGGTATAGACGGCGCCCAGGCTCCCATGTGCTTCGGCGGCGTCCCCATCGGCTGCGATTGCTTGCGTGAGGTAACGTTTCGCATCCTCGAGCCGGTTGGTAACGGCGCATATCGAGCCCAACGCCAGCAGTGAACCAAAGTGACCCGGACGCATCGCGAGCACGCCGGCAAAGAGCGGCTCCGCATCGCTCAGTTCTCCCCGCTCCTGCAACTTCTTGGCCGTTTGAAAGGCAAGTTCGGCCAAGGCCTCTTTCTTGTCGATATCGGCCTTCCAGTTTGCCGGAGGGTCGGACAAGTTTTTCGCTGCCGCGCGTCGGTTCGACCGCCGTTCTTGGCGAGCTGTTGCGCTCTGTGGTGCACCCTTGGAGGGAGCGCTGTCGACCCCAAGCGCGTCCATGAGCGGCTGGAGCCTCGAACCATAAAAGCGCGATCGCCCGACCGAACTGCCGTAAATTGACTTTCTCACCTGGACCAGGCTTGCGGTGTGGACTTGGCGCTTGGTCTCGTGAAACGCAAGACAGCGTTCGTCCCACTCAATGCCGCAATGCGCTACAAGACGTGGCGCCTGACCTGCCAGATCTTCGACGAGGTCTTCGTATCGGACTTCGAGCATTCGTCCCGGCGGCAGCACGGACCGCCAATGCTCCATCATTGCTTCGTAAGCCTTGTAGTAGTGACCGAGTTCGCCGAGATCATAGGCGAATGGCTGGTCCTCCGCGAACAACAATGAGTAGCAGGACACGCAGGTGTCGACGGCGTTGCGTCTGACATGGATGATCCGGGCGCGCGGTAGCGCCAGATGAATAAGGCCCATGAACAAAAAATTAGCCGGCAACTTGTCGACGATACGATCTTTCGCTGCCCCGTCCCGGCCCAGTCGTTCGACGTAGATCTTTCCGAGCTCCCGGAAGTCCTGGTCCGACATTTTGGCGAGCATGTCCGGGTACGCGCCCGCTGTTCGCTGCGCGACATCGGATATTGTGGTCGCAAAATGATCGACCTCGCCGGCGCCGAAGACGCGCGGGTGGCTGGCGAGGATTTGCTCGACGAGGCTCGTGCCCGAGCGCGGCATGCCGACGACGAAGACTGGGGCCTCCGAGTCGTGTCCGACATTGGATTTCGCGTTCAGAAGCTCTTTGGTAGATGCGTTGCGAATACGCTGCATCAGCGCCATGGTTTGGCGTTCGTCATAGGTCACTTGCCGCCGCTTGAGACGATTGCCGGCTTCGAAATGACGGAACGAGCGTTCTGCGTCCTTGAGGTCGGCATAAGCCTTTCCGAGCGTGAAGTGCAGCACGATGCGCTGATCGTCGGAAAGCCGATCCTGGCCGGCATGTAGTTCTTCGAGCCGGGCCAGGCGCCGATCGCCCTTGGCGAACGGCTTGACGGCGGCGTAATTGTGCTGGATGCCGATGTTTTCAGGCGCAATATCGATCGCCGCCTCAAAGGCTTGCGATGCTTCGTCGAGACGCCCCTCAATCAATAGCGCCGATGCAAGACGATTAAGCGTCGGGGCATCCCTGGGTTCGACGGCCAGCGCAGCCAGAAAGCACACGATGGCTCCATCGATATGGTTCTGGGACTTCAGCGCATCGCCCAGGCTGCGCTGCGCCGAGACATAGGTCGGCTTGAGGCGGATGGCGTTTTTATAGTGTTCGATCGCATCCCGCTGCCGACCACGCTTCTGCAGCACATTGGCAAGGTTGTTGTGCGCTTCGGCCGAGGTCGGAGATAGACCGATGGAACGCTCGTAATGAGCGATCGCCGCGTCCAGATTATCTAGCTCGGCGTAGAGATTTCCCAAATTGTAGTGCGCGTCCGCGAGGCCCGGATTGATCGTCAGCGCTCGTTGGTAACTGCGGATCGCTTGCTCGCGACGGCCCGTCAAGTGAAAGCAACCGCCGAGGTTGATGTGCGCGTCCGTCGAGCCGGGATTGATCGCGAGCGCCTGCGCATAGTGTGCGATGGCGTTATCATGTCGACCAAGATGCCGACAGGCGTCGCCCAGGCTGACGTGAATGACGGCGGACTTCGGTGAGGTCGCCAGCGCGGCCTGGTGGTGGGCGAGGGCGGTCTCGAATTGGCCCAGGCGCTGCAGAGCCATTCCGAGATTTTGATGGGCTTCCGCGTTGTCCGATTTGATCGCCAGCACTTTTTCGTAATGAATGACAGCGCCGGCAACATCGCCGCGGCCGCTGAGCACGTTGGCCAGATGAAATCTGGCCTCTGTATGTCCCTCGTCGAGCGCGACAGCCATCTCGAATTGGCGATGGGCGTTTTCGAGATCGTTGAGCCGAATAAACGTCGTCCCAAGCACCACATGGTCTTCAGCCGTTCGCCCTGCGGCATCGACCGCCCGGCCAACCAGTTCGCGGGCCTCGTCGGGCGCGCCAAGCTGGTTACGAATCCCGGCCAATCCGCAAAGCGCTCGGAAGTTGGTGGGCTGATCGGCGAGGACCCGTCGATAGGCCTTTTCGGCCGTGTGCAAGGCGTATTCGCCGGCAACGGGGATTGCTGAAGCAATGCGCGGCCGGTTGGTGAGAGCTGATTTATTCATGGCATGCTGTCTTGTGAGCTGCGTGCGCGAATGCGCGGCGCGCGATTGTCCGGCTGGATGCGGCAAACGCTCCGCAGCGGCATGTTGCGGCTGGGACGAGGGAAGAGCGATCGCTTGTGCAAATGGCTTTGATCAATTGCGAACGTGACGCGTTGGTCGATCCTCTGAAGAAGAACCAGCGCAGAACGAAGTTCTGCGCTGGGAGCTCTCTTACGCCGGGGCGAGTTCGTCGTGTTGGCGGCCTAATGATGCCAAAACGAGTGGTGGTGCTCGTAGAAGACTTGCGTCGGAGTTGGGGGGCCGGCGTCCCGGTGGTCGTCGTGGGCGTCGTCGTGACCGGGGCCCTTACCTGGTGTGCAGGGCGCCCCGGGCGTGGGCGCCGTGGGCGTGTTGGCGGGCGGCGAGGCCGCGGTACCGCCGGTGCCGTTGGCGATGTTCGGGGTCGCCGTCACCGGGATGGTGCCCTGTGCCGTACCGTTGATCGACGTCGCCGTCGCTACCGTCGTCGCCGTACCGACATAGGTGCCGCCGTTGACTGGAACGTTGTTGCCGCTGACGTCCCGGGCGTCGGCGACAAAGCCTGCTCCCGCGGCGTTGAGCTGCGCCAAGTCCGCCGCGAGCGCCGCACCGGTGTCATGGTTCAGGATGCCGGTGAGCCCCTTGATCGCGTTGGCGGAATCAGCCTCCAGCGTACCGCTCAAGAGTTCGTTGTCGAACCGAGCCTCAAAGATCGCACCTTGCGCAGCATCGAAAGCGGCACCGAAATGCTGGTAGTTCTCGATCTGCGTGACCAGCGCTTGGCTCGCCGTCGCCGTACCGTTCTGAATCGCGGTCAATTGCGCATTGATGGTGTTGGCTTCCGACAGGAACGCGGCCCAGAAGTTGGTCTGTACCTGGTTGTCCTGGAACCTCTGCACAGATCCGGTCAGATTGCCCGGCATTTCCGCGAAGCCGCCAGCATGCCCTGCAGCGCCGTTGCCGCCGGCCGCCATGTTCAAGGCGGTGTCGTTCTGAACGATATCGATGATGTCGAGCAGATTGTCCGCCGTGCCGCGCAGCGCCATCGCCTGGCCGTTCGCCTCGGCGCCGTCGTATTTGTTGAGCTGGAGGCCGATCTGACCCAGCACGGTCTGCAGGTGAACCGTCGTCAGCGCTGCGGCATTGGCGGTCTCGCCGGCTTCGATCTGCGCCAGCATGGTGTGATTGTTCAAGATGTTGGTCAGACCGGTCTGAACCGCGGTGAGATCGGTCGTGACCTGGCCCAGATTCGCCGCACTGATGCCGCCGAGAGCAAGATCGGCCGCCGCATTGTAGACTTCGCCGACCGCTTTCAGGCTAGAGCCTGCCGTTGCCGCAGCGAGTGCTGCCGGATCATCGGCACCCGCCGGAGTGTTCTGGAACGCGACATCGGTCGCGCCCGTATTGGCCAGGAACGTGACCTGGTTGAGGGCGGCAGCGATGTGCGGATCGTTGTTGATTTCCTGCAGGATCTCGTTCTGCACGGTGTGCAGCGTCTGGTCCGCAGCGGTCATCGTGGCCGCATTGGTGGTTTGCGCCGCGGCGGTCAAGAGCGTGCCCAACTGGCTCTCGACGTTGGTCAAGACCGCGGTGTCGGTGGTGTTCAGGGTAAAGGCCTGGCCGCCGAGCGTCACGGCACCGGGAGTGGCGAGCATCGCGGCGATGTCAGTCTGGATCGAATGGATGTCGCTCGTGTATTCTCCCAGGAAGGGGCTCTGATTGCCGCTGCCCGAAAGATTGAACAGCCCCGTCGACAAACGGACCGCGTCGTTGAAGACAACGCCGGCCTGCACCAGGTCGGTCGAGTGATTAAGTGCGGCTGTGCGCACGATCAAATTCGACGTCCCGTTCGCCAGCGCCGTCTTGTTGAACAAGGTCGTTGCTGCCGGGGGGGTGCCGCCAGTACCACCACCACCGCCACCACCACCCGTCGAGGTGCCCGTGGTCGCAGCACCGCCGGTGCCGTTGGCAATGTTCGGGGTCGCCGTCACCGGGATGGTGCCCTGTGCCAGACCATGAACCGAGGTCGCCGTCGAAACCGTCGTCGCCGTGCCGACATAGCTGGCTCCGCCGATCGCCATGTTGTTGCCGCTGACGTCCCTGGCGTCGGCGACGAAGCCTGCGCCCGCGGCATTGAGCTGCGCCATGTCCGCCGCGAGTGCCGCGCCGGTGTCATGGTTCAGGATGCCGGTGAGCCCCTTGATCGCGTTGGAGGAATCTGCCTCCAGCGTGCCGCTCAAGAGTTCGTTGTCGAACCGGGCCTCGAAGATCGCGCCTTGCGCCGCATCGAAAGCCTGGCCGAAATGCTCGTAGTTCGTGATCTGCGTGACCAGCGCCTGGCTCGCCTGCGCCGTACCGTTCTGGACCGCGGTCAACTGCGCATTGATGGTGTTGGCCTCGGACAAGAACGCCGCCCAGAAATTGGTCTGCGCCTGATTGTCTTGGAAATGCGTCACGGTTCCGGTCAAATTGCCCGGCATTTCAGCGAAGCCGCCAGCATGCCCTGCGGCGCCGTTGCCGCCCGACGCCTTGTTCAAGGCGGTGTCGTTCTGAGCGATATCGATGATGTCGAGAATATTGTCCGCCGTGCCGCGCAGGCCTTCGGCCGAGCCGTTGGCTTCCATGCCATCATACTTGTTGAGCTGGAGGCCGATCTGGCCCAGCATCGTCTGCAGATGGACTGTCGTCAGCGCTGCGGCATTGGCGGTCTCGCCGGCTTCGATCTGCGCCAGCATGGTGTGATTGTTCAAGATGTTGGTCAGACCGGTCTGAACCGCCGTGAGGTCAGTCGTGATCTCGCCGATATTCGCCGCATTGATGCCGCCCAAGAGGGCATCGGCCGCCGCATTGTAGACTTCGCCGACCGCCTTCAGGCTATTGCCCGCCGTCGCCGCAGCGAGCGCTGCCGGATCATCGGCACCCGCCGGAGTGTTCTGGAACCCGACGTCGTTGGCGCCCGTATTCGCCATGAACGTGACGTTGTTGAGGGCGGCTGCGATATGCGGATCGTTGTTGATTTCCTGCAGGATCTCGTTCTGCACGGCGTGCAGCGTCTGGTCCGCAGCTACCATTGTCGCCGCATTGGTGGTCTGCGCGGCCGCCGTCAACAGCGTGCCCAATTGGGCTTGGACGTTGGTCAAGACCGCGGTGTCGGTGGTGTTCAGGGTAAAGGCCTGGCCGCCGAGTGTCACTCCGCCGGGAGTGGCGAGCATCGCGGCGATGTCATTCTGAACCGCATGGATATCGGTGGTGTAAGCGCCGAGGAAGGGGTTCTGATTGCCGCTACCCGACAGATTGAACAGGCCGGTTGACGCGCGAACCGCATCGTTGAAGACAACGCCGGCCTGCACCAAGTCGGTCGAGTGATTGAGTGCGGCTGAGCGCACGATCAAATTCGACGTTCCGTTCGCCAGCGCCGTCTTGTTGAACAAGGTCGTTGCTGCCGGGGGGCCAGCATCAGCCGCAGGAGCAGCAGCCGCAGCAGCCGTCGAGGTGCCCGTGGTCGCAGCACCGCCGGTGCCGTTGGCAATGTTCGGGGTCGCCGTCACCGGGATGGTGCCCTGTGCCAGACCATGAACCGAGGTCGCCGTCGAAACCGTCGTCGCCGTGCCGACATAGCTGGCTCCGCCGATCGCCATGTTGTTGCCGCTGACGTCCCTGGCGTCGGCGACGAAGCCTGCGCCCGCGGCATTGAGCTGCGCCATGTCCGCCGCGAGTGCCGCGCCGGTGTCATGGTTCAGGATGCCGGTGAGCCCCTTGATCGCGTTGGAGGAATCTGCCTCCAGCGTGCCGCTCAAGAGTTCGTTGTCGAACCGGGCCTCGAAGATCGCGCCTTGCGCCGCATCGAAAGCCTGGCCGAAATGCTCGTAGTTCGTGATCTGCGTGACCAGCGCCTGGCTCGCCTGCGCCGTACCGTTCTGGACCGCGGTCAACTGCGCATTGATGGTGTTGGCCTCGGACAAGAACGCCGCCCAGAAATTGGTCTGCGCCTGATTGTCTTGGAAATGCGTCACGGTTCCGGTCAAATTGCCCGGCATTTCAGCGAAGCCGCCAGCATGCCCTGCGGCGCCGTTGCCGCCCGACGCCTTGTTCAAGGCGGTGTCGTTCTGAGCGATATCGATGATGTCGAGAATATTGTCCGCCGTGCCGCGCAGGCCTTCGGCCGAGCCGTTGGCTTCCATGCCATCATACTTGTTGAGCTGGAGGCCGATCTGGCCCAGCATCGTCTGCAGATGGACTGTCGTCAGCGCTGCGGCATTGGCGGTCTCGCCGGCTTCGATCTGCGCCAGCATGGTGTGATTGTTCAAGATGTTGGTCAGACCGGTCTGAACCGCCGTGAGGTCAGTCGTGATCTCGCCGATATTCGCCGCATTGATGCCGCCCAAGAGGGCATCGGCCGCCGCATTGTAGACTTCGCCGACCGCCTTCAGGCTATTGCCCGCCGTCGCCGCAGCGAGCGCTGCCGGATCATCGGCACCCGCCGGAGTGTTCTGGAACCCGACGTCGTTGGCGCCCGTATTCGCCATGAACGTGACGTTGTTGAGGGCGGCTGCGATATGCGGATCGTTGTTGATTTCCTGCAGGATCTCGTTCTGCACGGCGTGCAGCGTCTGGTCCGCAGCTACCATTGTCGCCGCATTGGTGGTCTGCGCGGCCGCCGTCAACAGCGTGCCCAATTGGGCTTGGACGTTGGTCAAGACCGCGGTGTCGGTGGTGTTCAGGGTAAAGGCCTGGCCGCCGAGTGTCACTCCGCCGGGAGTGGCGAGCATCGCGGCGATGTCATTCTGAACCGCATGGATATCGGTGGTGTAAGCGCCGAGGAAGGGGTTCTGATTGCCGCTACCCGACAGATTGAACAGGCCGGTTGACGCGCGAACCGCATCGTTGAAGACAACGCCGGCCTGTACCAAGTCGGTCGATTGATTGAGTGCGGCTGAGCGCACGATCAAATTCGACGTTCCGTTCGCCAGCGCCGTCTTGTTGAACAAGGTCGTTGCCATTAGAAAGTCTCCCCGGATTTAAATCGCTCGCGTCCTGCCTGGCGCTCCCCACAAGACGTCGAGGATGTTCAAAACTCTAAAGCCCCTTCACCGACGTGGTGAGGGGTTGCGCCGTGTGGGCGGGATTTGTTAACTCTAATCGGGCTAAAAGAAGGGCACCCATGGCCCCAACTATGATGATGTTCGGGCAAATATGATTTTGCGACGCAGTGTTTTTGTGCCGTGTGATTTCGCAACAAGATGTGTTGTGTGGTTTCACAAGAGTAGCATTCAACCGTCGCAATCAGCGTCGCGAGCTCAACTCTGACAATTTCTTGCCGCATCGCTGACACTGTCGGTTTTCTTGCGCGCGCATACTTCGATGCCATGGCGCGGATACGGACGGCACATGCAGATATCCGAGCCAAGCACGTCGAAGCCATTATGTTCGTCATGCTTGATGTTCGTCATGCTTGCGGCAAATGCAGGACAGACGCGCGCCACACCGGACCTTCACCGGAATTGACTCCGAGTGAACCAAGACTCTAACTGTTGGCGCTGGAACTGAGTCCGGTCGCAAGATCCTCGCTCTGCTCCATATTTGTGCAATGAAGCCCCAATAAAGGTACCGAGAAAGCTTTTCCATGCGCATCATCAATGTCGCTGCCGCCCAGATGGGTCCAATCCAGAAGGCCGATAGCCGCGAAGCCGTCGTCAAGCGCATGGTCGCGCTGATGGATGAAGCCAAGTCTGGCGGCGCCGATCTGATCGTCTATCCGGAACTGGCGCTGACCACATTCTTTCCGCGTTGGTACATGGAGGATCAGGCCGAGGTCGATGGCTGGTTCGAGCGGGAGATGCCGAACGCGGCGACCAAGCCTTTGTTCGAGCGCGCCGCGCGGTATCAGATGGCCATGAGTTTTGGCTATGCCGAACTGACGCCGGACGGGCATCATTTCAATACCTGCATCCTCACCGACAGGTCCGCAAAGATCATCGGAAAATACCGCAAGGTTCATCTGCCGGGCCATTCGGAGTTCGATACGACACGCGCCTTCCAGCACCTGGAGAAACGCTACTTCGAGCCCGGCGATCTCGGCTTCAATGTCTGGCGCGCCCTCGGAGGTATCTTCGGCATGGCGGTATGCAACGACCGCCGCTGGCCGGAGACCTATCGCGTCATGGGCCTGCAGGGTGTTGAGATGGTGCTGATCGGCTACAATACGCCCTCGGTCAATTCCCAACGAAGCGAGGAGGGGCCCGAGAAGCGGTTGTTCCACAATCGCCTGTCGGTGCAGGCCGGCGCCTATCAAAACGCGACGTGGCTGGTTGCCGTCGCCAAGGCCGGCGTCGAGGATGGCTTTTCGTTGATCGGCGGCAGTCTAATCGTCGATCCGAACGGCGAAATTGTCGCCGAGGCCAAGAGCGAGGAAGACGAGCTTCTGATTCACGCTTGCGATCTTGATGCCACCGTCTTCGGCAAGAGCACGATCTTCGACTTCGCCCGTCACCGCCGCATCGAGCACTACGGCCTGATCACCAGCCGCACCGGCGCGGTGCCGCCGCCGGAAACCTAAGATGACCGGTTTCTCCTTCCGCGAACTTGATCCGCGCGACCGGTACAAAATCAGTGATGGGTGAACTGCACCGTGCCAAGCGCCATCGTCACGGCCGCCTGCGTCGGATCGATCACGGGAATACCGAGTGCCTGCTCGAGCGGCTTGCGATGACGCGCCATGCCGGCGCAGCCCATCACGATGGCGCCGGCGCCGTCGTCCTTCAGCTCGCGCCCGACCTCGATCATCTTGGTGAGCGTTCCTTTGCCCGATGCCGTCTCCGCTACGCTCATGTTGAGCGGTCGCTCTCCTGCCAGCCGTTCCATCAAACCCATCTGCCTGAGATAGCGGACATGGCGGCTGATCGAACGCTGCGCGATCGCGATGACGCCAAAAGTTTCCGCGCGCGCCAGCGCCGTCAGCACGCCGCATTCGGCGATGCCGAACACCGGCCGGTCCGTTCCCTCGCGGCAGACCTGCAGACCCGGATCGCTGTAGCAGGCAATGACGAAGGCCGCCGAGCGGTTGTCGCTCTCGACAAGTCGGCGCAGCGGCATCGTCACACGCTCGACATCGGCCTGACTCTCGATCCCGTAAGGCCCTTCAGCCAGTGTCTCGCAGACGATCTCCGGTCCGCCCTCAAAGCTGAGCGGCTTCAAGGCGTCCTCCAGCCCTTGCGTGACGAGCTGATTGGAGTTGGGATTGATGACGAGAATGCGAGGCCGGGACATCGTGTTTTTCCTGCGGGATGACACGTCAGTAGCAGCCAGGATAAAAGCAACGACCATGCCATCCGGCGAGGCATGATCCGCTGTCTGCTCCGTAAACGCAAGGGAGCGCGACGGCACGATCTGTGCTTCCATGCGGTAAATGCAAGACGTGAGAGTGAAGACCGGGAGCCTCCCATGACCGAGCCTGCCTACGACCTCCTCATTCGCGGCGGACGGGTCGCGACCGCAAGCGACGTGTTCGAGGCCGATGTCGCCATTTCCGGTGAGACGATCGCAGCCATTGGCCGCGGGCTGTCAGGAGGGCGGCGCGAGATCGACGCGCGCGGCAAGCTGGTGCTGCCGGGCGGCGTCGACAGCCACGCGCATATCGAGCAACTCTCGGCCGCGGGTATCGTGAACGCCGATACGTTCGAGAGCGCGACGGTCTCGGCGGCATTCGGCGGCACCACCACCGTGATCCCGTTCGCGGCCCAACACGTCGGCATGAAATTGCCAAAGGTGCTGGAGGACTATCACGCGCTAGCTCGAAAAGGCGCTGTCATCGACTACGGCTTTCACATGATCATTGCCGACCCGACCAAAGAGACGTTGGAGGCGGACCTGCCGGCGTTGATCAAGCAAGGCCATGGTTCGATCAAGATATTCATGACCTATGACCTCCTGAAAATCGACGACGAGCCGCTTCTCGATATTCTCCTTGCGGCGCGCGATGGCGGCGCGCTGCTCTGTGCCCATGCCGAGAACCACGGCATCATCTCCTGGATGGTGAAGAGGTTGCTCGCGCGCGGCTACACGCATCCCAAGTATCACGCCATCAGCCATGCCCGAATTTCGGAAGCCGAGGCCTTCAACCGGCTGATCGGCATGGCCGCGCTGGTCGACCAACCGATCATGATCTTTCACGTCTCGACGGCGGAAGGCGCCAAGGTGATCCGTGACGCGCGCGGGCAGGGTCTGAAGGTCTTTGCGGAGACCTGCCCGCAATATCTCTTTCTCACCGCCGACGATCTCGACAAGCCGGGCGTGGAAGGCGCCAAATGGATGTGCAGCCCGCCGCCGCGTCGCGCCTCGGATCAGGAGGCCTTGTGGCAGGCGCTTGCGCTCGGCGATCTCCAGACCATTTCGTCCGATCATGCGCCTTATCGGTTCGACGAAACAGGAAAATTGCGCGCCGGTCCTAATCCCAACTTCAAGCAGGTGGCGAACGGGTTGCCGGGCCTCGAAGCACGCTTGCCACTGCTGTTCGACGCCATGGTTTCCAAGGGCCGCTTGGGAATCGAGAAATTCGTTGAACTGACTGCAACCGCGCCGGCAAAAATCTACAATCTGCATCCGCGCAAGGGCTCCATTGCGGTCGGCGCCGATGCTGATATCGCGATCTGGGATCCGCAGCGCGAGATCACGCTGAGCAACCAGATGATGCACGACCGCGCTGGCTACACGCCTTATGCCGGCCGAACCTTGCGCGGCTGGCCTGTCACTGTGCTATCGCGCGGGCGCGTCATCGTGGCGGACGGCAAGCGCTCGGTCGAAGCAGGCTCCGGCCGCTTTCTCGGACGCAGCGGAGGTGAAGCGGCCAAACCAACGGGTCGTCTGGTATCGGACATGGATCCGGAGCGGAATTTCGGTGCGAGGTTGCTGTGAGCTGTCCGCCGCGATGAGCCGGCGCAGCGGATATTCGGATTGATAAATGAGAATCCTGATCTTCGGCGGCACCGGCTTCGTTGGGCTCAATATCGCCGCGGCGCTGTTGGCGCGCGGTCACGCGGTGACGTTATTCGACCGCGCGGGCCTGCCGCCTGCCGCGGAGCGAAGTTTTGCCGACTTTGCGGATCGTCTGACGACCACCCATGGCGATATCACAGACACTCGGATGGTCGAGGACATCATCGCCGTAGGCTGCGATGCAATCATTCTCGGGGCCGCCATCACTGCTGGCGCAGAGCGCGAGGCGGCCGAGCCCGAGACTATTCTTCGCGTCAATCTCCTCGCTCAGACGTCGGTCCTGATCGCGGCGCTGCGTCATCGCGTTGGACGCATCATCAATCTTTCATCCGGCGCAGCATACGGAACGAACGCATTTAGCAGTACTCCGCTGGATGAAGAAACTGCCTGCGATCCGGTTTCGCTCTACGCCATCACCAAATTTGCGTCCGAGAAAGTTGCGGCGCGTCTGGCGGCACTGTGGCAATGCGATATCATCAACGTCCGGCTGAGCGCCGTGTTCGGGCCTTGGGAGCGGGCGACGGGGGTGCGCGATACACTAAGTCCGCAGGCGCAGATACTCGCCGCCATGCTGCAGGGACAGCAGGCACTGCTGCCGCGTCCCGGTGTCAGAGACTGGATCTACGCAACCGACGTCGCGGCAGCCGTGACTTTGCTGATCGAGGCGGCGAGGCCGAAGCATCGCCTCTACAACATTTCAACCGGCGTCGAATGGTCGGCGCTGCAATGGGGAGAGGCGCTGGCCGCTCTGCATTCCGGCTTCATTTGCCGATTGGCCGAAGCCGAGGAGGCGGCAACGGTCGACCTGCATAGTCCGGCCGATCGCGCGCCGCTTTCCGTTTCGCGCCTCGCGCAGGAGTTCGGCTGGCGCGCGCGGTTCGGCTGCGCTGATTCTGCTGCTGAACTGACCCGATGGTGGACGCAGCATGGAGCGGGCCTGATATGAGATTGGCGGGGCGGACTGCGATCATCACGGGCGCCGCGTCTGGCATCGGTCGCGCCAGCGCCGTGCTGTTCGCGAAAGAAGGCGCGTTCGTTGCGCTGGTCGATCGTGATCGCGCCGGTCTGCTGCAGACGCAGGCCGCGATCGAAAGCGGGAAGGGTAAGGCGTCGATGCATGTCGGTGACGTGAGCATCGCCGATTTCGCGTTGGCTGCGACCAGCGAGATTATTGCCCTGCGCGGCCGGCTCGATGTGCTGATGACCGCGGCCGGTTTTTCCTGCGGCGGCACGGTGCTGACGACCGATCCCGCCGATTGGGATGCGGTATTCCGCACCAATGTCGGCGGCACCTGGCTTTGGTCGCGCGCTGTTGTGCCCGAGATGCAGCGGCAACGCTCCGGCTCGATCATCACGCTCGCGTCGCAGCTTGCGATCGCCGGCGGCAGGAACAACAGCGCCTATATCGCTGCCAAGGGTGCGATCGTCAGCCTGACCCGGACCATGGCGCTTGATTTCGCAACCGACGGCATCCGCGTCAATGCCATCGCGCCCGGCGCGATTGACACGCCGATGCTCCAGCGCAGTTTTGCGCGTCACGCTGACCCCGAGCCGGTACGCGAAGCGTCCCGCAATCGCCATGCCATGGAGCGGTTTGGCAAGGCGGAAGAAGTCGCCGAGGCCGCGCTTCATCTTGCCAGCGACGCGTCCTCTTTCACGACCGGCACCGTGATGGTGGTGGATGGCGGTTGGCTCGCGGCATGAGCAGCGCTCTGATCGCACTCGAAGCAAAAGTTCGCGCCGATCTCGCCAAGATCGCGCATCCGCACGCGGCGTGGCTTGTGCCTACCCCGGGACCGGACGGCAAGCCGGCACTCGATGTGCTCGTCGTGGGCGCCGGCCAATCCGGCATCGCCACGGCGTTCGGGTTGATGCGTTCGCGGGTCGCCAACATCCTGGTCGTGGATAAATCCGAGGAAGGGTGGGAAGGGCCATGGCTCACTTACGCCCGCATGCAGACGCTGCGCAGCCCGAAGGATTACACCGGCCCCGATCTCGATATCCCGAATCTCACCTACCAATCCTGGCACGAAGCGCGGTTCGGAGAGGAGGATTGGTGCAATCTCGACCTGATCCCGCGCGAGCTTTGGGCCGAATATTTGCTCTGGTTCAGGCGCGTCGTCGGTGTTGCCGTGCGCAATGGCTGCGAGGTCGTTGAGATCGCACCCGCGCCAGGCGGATTGCTCGCTGCCACCGTCGAGAGCGCCGCCGGCAGCGAGATTCTTTACGCGCGCAAGATCGTGCTGGCAACGGGGCAGGAGGGTATGGGGGACTGGACCATTCCAGAACCGCTGCGCCAACTTCCATCGCAGCTGTGCGTGCACGCAGCGCAGTCGATCGACTTCGCCGCATTGCGCGGCAAGCAGGTTGCGGTGATCGGCGCAGGCGCCTCCGCCTTCGACAACGCAGCGACCGCGCTCGAGGCAGGCGCGGCAGCGGCGCATCTGTTCTGTCGCCGCGCGGAAATCCAGGTGATCCAGCCCTATCGCTGGCTGACATTCCGCGGTTTCTTACGACATTTCTGTGATCTGGATGATGCCTGGCGCTGGCGCTTCATGCGCGCCATCCTCGAGATGCGCGAAGGCTTTCCGCAAGCGACCTACGATCGCTGTGCTCGCCACGCCAATTTTCATCTGCATGAGGGCGCGCCGATCGAAGCCGCCGCGGAGAGCGCTCGCGGCGTCGAGTTGCGGACGCCGAACGGCACCTTCGCCGCCGATTTCGTGATCTGCGGCACCGGCATCGACATGGATTTTACAGGCCGGCGCGAATTGCGAAACTGTGCCGCCAACATCGCAACCTGGGCCGACCGCTACCAGCCGCCGATGGACGAACGCAGTCCGCGCCTCGGCCGCTTTCCCTACCTCGCCAACGACTACGCGCTGATGGAACGTGATCCGGGAAAAACACTGTGGATGAGAGACATTCATCTTTTTGCTATCGCCTCCACCGTGAGCTTTGGTCCCTCCGGCTCGTCGATCAATGCGATGACCACGGCGGTGCCGAAGCTCGTGCATGGGCTGACGCGTGGGCTGTTTTGTGCGGATATCGAACGGCATTGGGCGTCGTTCAAGGCCTATGATGTGCCGCAAGCGGTCGTCGCGCCGCAACCGCCGGCCATGGACAAAGAGTGATAAATCAACGAGGTGAGTGGTTGGCCGGTACCTGCTTGGACTATCATCAACGACATGCTGGTTGGCATATCGCTTGCTTCAGGTTTGACGTTCTTACTTTCCAAAATAAGCCCCGAGAACAAGGGAAAGAGCACCGATGAGCGTTACAGTATCCAAGCGGCTGCTTTTCGCGGTTGCCTCACTCGCGCTTTTGCTCGCAACCGGATCGGCGCAGGCGCAAACGCGCGCCGAAACGCTGCGCTACGTGACCGGGGCATCGGTCAACACGCTCGACCCGAATATTCCGGGTTCGACCCGCGAATCCTTTGCCGTGAGTCTTTCCACCTACGACCGGCTGGTTTGCTTCGGCCGCAAGCAGCTCAACGGCAAATGGGTGTTCGATCTCGACAAGATCACAGGCGAGCTCGCGGAATCCTACGATCTCAGCCCGGACGGGCTGAAGCTCACCTTTCACTTGCGCAAGGATGCCAAATTCCAGGACGGCACGCCGGTTACCGCGGAAGACGTGAAATGGTCGCTTGACCGCGTCGTCACGGCGCCGGTCCTTGGCAAGGCGCAGCTCCTCACCGGTTCGATGACATCGGCCGATCAGTTTAAGGTGATCGATCCCTTGACGTTCGAGGTGACGCTGCCGAAGCCAGATAAGCTCGCTCTGCCCAATCTCGCCACCGTCTATCCGATCATCTTCAACTCGAAACTCGCCAAGGAACATGCAACGGCGGACGACCCCTGGGCGACGGCGTGGCTGAAGGAGCACCCGGCCGGCAGCGGGCCTTACGTGATCGAAACCTTCAGGCCGGGCGAACAGGTGATCATGAGCCGCAACGTGGCCTGGAATCGCGGCTCAGCCGACAAGCCTGCCTCCTTCAAGCGGATCATCATCCAGTCGGTGCCGGAGCCGGCGACACGCGCCAATCTGGTGGAGCGCGGCGACGCCGATCTCGCCATCGACCTGCAGGCGAGCGACGTGCAGTCGCTCGAGGCCAAGGGCAGGCTCAAGGTGATCTCGACGCCGCAATACAATGCCGTCACCTTCATTTCGATGAACAACAAGATCCCGCCGTTCGACAACATCAATGTGCGCCACGCCGTTGCCTTCGCGCTGCCTTATGATGACATGTTCAAGGCGGCCCTGTTCGGCCGCGGCGCGCCGCTGTTCGGCGCAACCTGGGCCGACGGCAAGCCGCCGAGCGGCGCCTATCCGATCCCGCAACCCGTAAAACTCGACCTCGACAAAGCGAAAGAATATCTGAAGGCGGCGGGTCTTGCGGACGGCTTCTCCACCACGTTCAGCTTCAATGTCGGTCAGGCTTCGACCGCCGAACCGATGGCGGCGCTGGTGAAGGAATCGCTCGCCAAGATCGGAATCACGGTCGATATCCAGAAAATGCCGGACGCGCAGATGTCGACGCAGATCAACGAGAAGAAGCTTGCCTTCTTCACCGAGGGCATCGTCGCCTGGCTGCCCTCGACCGACTATTTCTACCGCAATTTCTACACCGGCGATCAGCGTTGGAACTACTCATCGATCAACGATCCTAAGTTGGTGGCGATCGCGCAGGAAGCCCGGTTCGAGCCCGACAAGGCCAAATACGAGGAAGACGGCCGCAAGCTCAACGCCATCCATTTCAGCGAAATGCCGCAGATTCCGCTCTGGCAGCCTAACCAGGACGCGGTGATGGCGCCCTCGATCGAGGGCTACACTTACGAGTTTCATCGCCAGGTCGATTATCGCGATCTCAGCCGCAAGTAACCGGTCCGGATGATGGCGGCCTACGGCGCAACCATGATACGGGCGGGAAGGCGCTTCCTGTCCTCGCTTCCGGCCCTCTTTGGCGTGCTCGTCTTCACCTTCGTGCTGATGCGCCTGCTGCCGGGCGATCCGGCGGTGTTCTTCGCCTCCGGCCCGAATGCCGGCAAGGAGGAGATCGAGGTCATCCGCAAGCAGATGGGCCTCAACAAGCCGGTGCCGGAACAACTGATGCTCTATCTCTATGATGTCGGTCGTGGCAACCTCGGTCGATCGATGACGACCGGGCAGTTGGTCACGACCGATCTGCGCGAGCGGCTGCCGGCCTCGCTGGAGCTTACCTTCGCCGCGCTCCTGATCGCACTAGTGTCGGCGGTGCCGCTCGGTGTGATGGCGGCACTAAGGCCGGGCTCTGTCATCGACCACGGCGTGCGATTGTTCTGTGCGCTCGGCGTCTGCGTGCCGACGTTCGTTTCCGGCCTGTTGTTGATCTATGTGTTCTATTACCTGCTCGGGCTTGCGCCTGACCCGACCGGTCGGGTCGATATCTTCGCCTCGCTGCCGCCATCGCGGACCGGCTTCCTCTTGATCGACTTTCTTCTTGCCGGGGATCTCGATGGATGGTGGGCCGCCTTCAGGCAACTGATCCTGCCCGCAGTGAGCATGGCGCTGTTCGTGATCGCGCCGCTGGCGCGCATCACGCGCGCCTCGATGCTGGTATCGCTGGGCAGCGATTTCGTGCGCACCGCACGCTCCGTTGGCCTGCCCTGGTGGCGGATTGTCGTCACCTATGCGTTGCGTAACGCCATCCTGCCCGTCATCACCATCGCAGGCATCGTGTTCTCGACCATGCTCGGCGCCAATGTGCTGGTGGAGAAGGTGTTCTCCTGGCCGGGCGTCGCTTCTTACGCGCTCGACGCGCTGCTCTCTTCGGATTATGCGCCGGTGCAGGGCTTTGTGCTGTTGATGGCGAGCGTGTTCGTGATCGTCAACCTGGTCGTGGATATTCTCTATGGCATCGCCGATCCGCGGGTGAGCATCGGATGACCGGCGCAACGCTCCGCCATGCCGGCTGGATCCTGCGCGGCAATCCGCTCACCGGAATTGCCGCCGCCGGGGTCTTCTTGCTGACGCTGGTCGCCATCTTCGGGCCCTGGATCGTGCCGTACGATCCGATTGTCTCGGATGTGCCGCAAGCGCTGATGCCCCCGAGCGCGGCCCATCTCGCCGGCACGGATCAACTTGGCCGCGACGTGTTCAGTCGCTTGATCGTCGCCGCACGGCTCGATCTCGCCATCGCCGTGTCGGCAGTCGGAATCTCCTTTGCGATCGGCGCCGTCATCGGCGCGATCTGCGGTTATGCCGGCGGCAAGCTCGATCGCGCCGTCGGCCGCTTCGTCGACGTGTTGATGGCCTTTCCACTGTTCGTGCTGGCCATGGCGATGGTCGCCGCGCTCGGCAACCGGGTCGAGAACATCGTCATCGCAACCGCCATCATCAATCTGCCGTTCTACATCCGCTTTGCGCGGGCAGAGGTGAACGTTCGCCGCAATGTCGGTTGGGTCGAAGCGGCCCGTGCCTGTGGCGATAGCCATATCTCCGTGGTGCTGCGCTTCCTGCTGCCGAACGTGCTGCCGGCCATGGCGGTGCAGATCTCGCTCAATCTCGGCTGGGCGATCCTCAATGCCGCCGGACTTTCCTTCATCGGTCTCGGGGTCAAGCCCCCGACGCCGGAATGGGGCATCATGGTTGCGGAGGGCGCGCGCTTCATTTCAACCGGAAAATGGTGGCTGGTCGCCTTTCCGGGTCTGGCGCTGATGCTCACCGTGCTGTGCTTCAACCTGCTCGGCGACGGCGTTCGCGATATCCTCGACCCCCGCATGCGAACATGACCCAACAGCTATTGGCACTACGCGACCTGCACGTGAATTTCTCGACGCGGCGCGGGTTGGTCGAGGCGGTGCGTGGGGTCTCGCTGTCGCTTGATCAAGGCGAGATGCTCGGCCTCGTCGGCGAGAGCGGCTCGGGCAAGTCCGTCACCGGCTTTGCGATCACGCGGCTGCTCGATGCGGCCGGGCGGATCACGGCGGGCAACATCCTGTTTCGGGGGCAGGACATCACCAAGATATCGTCGGGCGATTTTCGTGGCCTTCATGGCGCGGCGATGGCGATGATTTTCCAGAATCCGCGGGCGGCGCTCAATCCGATCCGTGGCATCGGCGAGCAGATCGCCGATGCCCTCCTGGCGCACAAGCTGATATCGCGAGGCGAAGCGCGCGCCGAGGCGCTTGAGCTGTTGCGGGCCGTGCAGATTCGCGATCCCGAAAAGCGCTTGTCCGCCTATCCGCATCAACTCTCCGGCGGCATGTGCCAGCGCGTGATGATCGCGATGGCGATTTCCTGCAACCCCGCGCTCCTTATCGCCGACGAGCCGACGACCGGGCTTGACGTCACGACGCAAAAGGTCGTGATGGATCTGCTGGCCGGCATCGCGGCCAAGCGTGGCATGGCAACGATCCTAATCACGCATGACCTTGGTCTCGCCGCCCGCTATTGTCGCCGCGTCGTGGTGATGGAGCAGGGCCGCCTGGTCGAGGAGGCCGAGCCGAAAATCCTGTTCCGCGCGCCACGGCACCCCTACACCAAACGCCTTGTTGCGGCGTCGCCGACAGCGAGCTCCCGCATCGCGGACCTGGTGACGGAAGAGGAGAGGGCGAGTTACGTTCCGAAGCAGGTTGCGCCGAAACCACCGTCTGCGCCGGGGACGCCGCCGCTGCTGGAGGTGTACAAGCTCGCGAAGCGTTTCGATCAGGGGGCCGCGGCAGTGGCAGACTTTTCGATGACGATCAGCGCCGGCGAGAGCGTCGGCCTGGTCGGCGAATCCGGCTCGGGCAAGAGCACGACGTCGCGCATGATCTGCCGGTTGATCGACCCGAGCGAGGGAGAGATATCGTTCGAGGGGCAATCGATCGGCCATATCCCGGCGCGCGACTTTCACCGGTCGCCGTCTCGCAAAGCGATCCAGATCGTGTTTCAGGATCCGAACGACAGCCTCAATCCGCGCTTCACCGCCTTTGACTGCATCGCCCATCCGCTGCTGCGGCTTTCTGGCATGCGCCCGGGCGACGCGCTGCGGCAGCGGGTGGAAGAGTGCGCAGAGCGTGTTGGACTGGCGATCGAATTGCTGACGCGCTTCCCGCATCAACTTTCCGGCGGTCAGAAGGCCCGCGTCGGCATCGCCCGCGCCATCGCCTGCCGGCCGCGGCTGTTGGTGCTCGACGAGCCGACGGCGGCGCTGGACGTTTCGGTGCAGGCGGTAGTGCTGCAACTGCTCGATCGGTTGCGGCGCGAGGATGACCTCGCATTCCTGTTCGTCAGCCACGATCTCAATGTCGTTCGCATGATGTGTGACCGGACCATCGTGCTGCGCAGCGGCCGCATTGTCGAGCAGGGCGAAAGCCGCGCGCTGTTCGACAATCCGCAAACCGATTACACGCGCGAGCTGGTCGAGGCCGTGCCGCATATCGAGACGACCAAGGACGTGGGCGATCCCTCTCAGCCCTCAGCAGCGGTGAATTGATGGACCTGATCATTCGCAATGTCCGCCTGTTGCAGGAGGGCGAGCTTCGCATCGTCGATATCGGCATTCGCGGCGGCACCATCGCCGCCATCGAAGAGACCTTGCAGGCCGAGGCGCAGGAACTCGATGCTGCCGGGTGTTTGCTGGTGCCCGGCCTGATCGAGACGCACATTCATCTCGACAAGACCTGCATCCTCGACCGCTGCCGGATCGAAGAAGGGACCGTCACTGAGGCGGTTCGCGAAACCGCGGCCGCCAAGCGCAACTTCACGGTCGAAGACGTCTACGCCCGCGCCAAGCAAACGCTGCAGCGCTGCATCGCTCACGGCACGATGCGCATGCGAACCCACGTCGAGCTCGATCCGGGGATCGGGATGATCGGGTTCGAGGCCATCAGCCAGCTGGCGCGCGACTACGCGTGGGCGATAGACGTGGAACTATGCGTGTTTCCGCAGGAGGGGCTCACTAATAATCCCGGCACCGAGGAATTGCTGATCGAAGGCTTGCGCCGGGGCGCACGGACGATCGGCGCCGTTCCGTATTTCGACACCGACCCGCGCCGCCAGATCGATCGCATCTTCGCGATCGCGCGCGATTTTGACGCTGAAATCGACATGCATCTCGATCTCGCCGACACCACGGATGGAATGCAGGTCGAGTATGTTTGCCGCAAGACTGAGGAATTCGGTTGGGGCGGGCGGGTCGCGGTTGGGCACGTCACCCAGATGTCGCTGCTGCCGTCCGACCGTTTCGGCGCGATCGCAGCGCAGCTCGCCCGCGCCGGCGTTGCGGTGACGATATTGCCATCGACCGATCTGCATTTGATGGGTCGAAGCCACGACCATGCGGTTCCGCGCGGGGTGGTGCCGGCCGAACCATTGCGCGAGGCGGGAGTGACGTGCTCGATCTCGACCAACAACGTCCTGAACCCGTTTACGCCTTATGGCGACGGCTCGCTGATCCGGATGGCAAATCTCTATGCGAATGTCTGCCAGGTGTCGCGGCCGGCGGAGCTGGCCGGTTGTCTCGATATGATCACCGGGGCAGCTGCGCGACTGATGCGTCTCGACGATTACGGCATCAAAGTTGGAGCATCGGCCGATCTCGTCTGCCTGGATGCGCAAAGCCCGGCTGAGGCAATCGCAACCCTTGCCCAGCCGCTGTGGGGCGCCAAGCGCGGCCGCGTGTCCTTCACCCGGGCGCGTCCACAGCTCCATCCGCCGGCAAATCAGGATTTGATCGATCGGTGAAGAGCCGCAATCAAGCGCCAGCCGGAGGTCGCTGCCGGTGTGGTGTCCCTTAACAAGCTCCGCGGGGGCGCGAAATCGGTCAACAAGCATATTTCCAATCCGATCGGTTCGGTAATAAGGTCCGCCGAATTGGTTGATAGCAACCGCTTTGATTGCATGGTGATATAGTTCGTTATGACGTTGATGGAAGAAAACTCGGGGAATTGGCGGGTCGGCGTCCTGTTTTCGCAGACCGGGGTGACGTCGGCGATCGAGCAGACCCAGCTCAATGCCACGCTGTTGGCGATCGAGGAGATCAACACTTCGGGCGGTATTCTCGGTCGCCAGATCGAGCCGGTGATGTACGATCCGGCGTCCGATCCAAAGAAGTTCCGCGCGTTTGCCGAGCGCCTGTTTCAGGTCGATCGGATCAGGCTGTTGTTTGCCTGCTACATGTCGAGCACGCGCAAGGCGGTGTTGCCGGTCGTCGAGGCGCACCGGGGCCTGTTGTTCTATCCGACGCTGTATGAGGGATTCGAATATTCGCGGCACTGCATCTATACCGGTGCCGCGCCTAATCAGAACTCGCTGCAGCTGGCGAAATTCCTGCTGTCGGCCTACGGCAACAGGTTCCTCTTTGTCGGGTCGAACTACATCTACCCCTATGAGTCGAACCGCGTGATGGGGGATTTCGTGTCCCAGGGAAAGGGCAAGGTCCTCGACGAGATTTACGTCCCGCTCTATCCCCAGGCCAAGGATTTCGAAAAGGTCATCGCCCGGATCGAGAAGACGTCGCCGGATGTGATCTTCTCCACCGTGGTCGGCAGCGGCACGGCGACCCTCTACCGCACCTATCGGGCGGCTGGCTTCGATCCCGCGCGCATGCCGATTGCGAGCCTGACCACCAGCGAGGCCGAAGTCGCCGAAATGGGCGCGGAAGCGGCCGAAGGACACATCACCGCCGCACCGTTTTTCGAAACGCTTTCATCGCCCGCCGCACGGCGCTTTGTTACCAGCTTCAAGGAAAAGTACGGTGCGAACGCACCCGTCACCGCCGGCGCCGAAGCCTCGTATTTTCAGCTTCATCTGGCGATGCGGGCCGTCGCCAAATGCGGTACCGACGATCCTGAGCAAGTGCTGCTCAACCTGCGCGATGCCGAATTCGACGCGCCGCAAGGGCGCGTCAGGATCGATCCGGAAAACAATCACACCTACCTGTGGCCCCGGATCGCGCGCCTCGACCGGCACGGCCGGTTTCAAACCGTCTGGAATCCCGGGGTGCGGGTCAAGCCGGACCCTTACTGCGTCGTGCAGAGCCTGGACGACTGGTCGGTCGACGACCTGCCGCTGCTTCATCCATAAGCACCTCGCGACGGAGAACTGGAAGTGGTCATCCAAATTCTTCGTGATTTGCGGGGTTTGCGGGTTCACGTCGTGCATCCGCCGGATACCGAGCGCACCAAGCTCGTCGAACATCTCCGCCGCATCGGATGCATGGTCGAAACGCAGTGGCCGGTGCCCGAATGCTGGGCGGAGGGCGCCGATGTCGTGCTGCTCGCCATCGAACACGACGTGCGCGGCGAAATTCAGCGATTGCTCAAATCCGACAGTGGCCGCCGGCCGACCTTGATCGCCGTGGTCAGCTATGAGGATCCGTCCACGCTTCAACTCGTGCTCGAAGCCGGTGCGGTGGCCGTCATCGAGCGCCCGATTCGTCCATTCGGCCTGCTCACCAATTTGACCATCGCGCGGAGTCTGTGGCTGGAGCGGCGCGACGCCGAGAAGCGCGTGCGCAAGCTCGAGCGCAAGCTCGCGGGCATTCAGCGAATTCAGAAAGCCAAGGTGATCTTGATGGATGGCCAGGGCTTGAACGAAGCCGATGCCTACGAAAGCATTCGCCGCCAGGCGATGTCGAAGCGCTTGTCGATGGATGATATGGCGGCCGCCATCATCCACGCAAATGAGCTGTTGCAATACCGTCCGAAAGGTGATTAATTTTTATCTGTCGCGGAGGAAATCTCGCGCGACGTTTGCTGGACCATCGATGTTGCTGGTTCGGTACTGGCTAGGTAGCCCGAGAGACCCGCGAGGGTCTGTCGGGCTTTTTTTGTTTTGTGGATCGTTAGGTCGCCGCCGACGCAGTCGCGTTCTCGGGGAACGATCTGATCTGGAAACTTTTCGGTACGGCACAACGGGCTTCGGCGCGAACGGATTGGTACGCCCAGCACAAAGGGGAGCGGAGTGATGGCGGTCGATAGACGCAGGTTTCTCAGGAATGGGTTGCTCGCCGGCAGCTCGTTGATCACGTCGCCGTGGGTCTTCAGCACGGGCGCGCGCGCGGCAGGTGAAGTGAAGGTCGGCGTGCTGTTTTCGCTGACCGGCGGTCTCTCGATCATCGAGAAATCGCTGCACGACGCCACCTTGATGGCCATCAGCGAAATCAACGACGCCGGCGGCGTCAAGGGGATGAAGATTGCGGCGATCGCCGAAGACGGCGCGTCGGATCCGAAGACCTACAATGAAAAGGCTTCCAAGCTGGTGATCCAGGATCGCGTGCCGACGGTGTTCGGATCCTACACCTCCGCGAGCCGCAAGGCGGTGCTGCCGGTATTCGAAAAACGCAACAATCTCTACTTCTATCCGACCTACTACGAAGGCTTCGAGTGCTCCAAGAACGTCGTCTACACCGGCGCGGTTCCGAACCAGCAGCTTTCGAACTTCATTCCCTGGATCATCAAGACGCTCGGCAAGAAGAAGTTCTTCATCGTCGGCTCGAACTACATCTACCCGCGCGAGATGGCAAAGGTCTCGAAAATCCTGATTGAGAAGAACGGCGGCGAATGGATTGCCGACGAATACCTCGAGCTCGGCCATTCCGAATGGGGCTCGATGGTCAACAAGATCAAGGGCTCCGGCTGCGACGTGGTGCTGTCGAACGTGGTCGGCGATTCCGTCGTCGCGTTCTATCGCGAATACAAGAACCAGGGCCTGACCCACGACAAGCTGCCGATCTGCGCCACCGTGACCTCGGAGATCGAGATCGCGGCGATGGGCGCCGAATATGCGGTCGGCAGCTTTACCTCGTTCCCTTATTTCCAGGCCATCGACACCGACCGCAACAAGGCCTTCGTCGATCGCTATCGCGCCTTCGTCAAGGACCCTAAGGCCGTGACGCATCACGCGCTGGAATCGTCCTACTTCCAGGTCTTCCTGTGGAAGCAGGCGGTCGAGAAGGCCGCCGAGATCACGCCGGTCGCGATCCGCGAGGCGGTGAAGGGGCAGGAGTTCGACGCGCCCAACGGCCACGTCAAGATCGAGCCGGAAAATCTGCACACCTACCTGACGCCCCGAATTGCGCAATGGCTCCCCGACGGGCAGGGCAAGATCATCGACGCCTACAAGGAACCGATCATGCCGCTTCCCTACGTCGCCTATGGCGAGACCCCGACCAACCTGTTCTGCACGTCGAAGGGGCTCGAGACGGCAAAGCTCAATAAAACCTGATCGTGCAAACCTCATCCACCGCGCGCTTTCGCGCGGTGGATGACTGGATGGTGTCATGCTCGAGGTCCTGTTCATCGGTCTCAGTCTCGGATCGATCCTGCTGCTGGTCGCGCTCGGCCTTGCCATCACCTATGGCGCCATGGGCGTCATCAACATGGCGCATGGCGAGATGGTGATGATCGGCGCCTATGTGACGGTGCTGTCCGGCATCTGGCTTGGCACCAACATATTCATTGCAATCCCGCTTGCGTTCATCGTGACGGCGCTGCTCGGCCTGTTGATCGAGCGCGTCGTGGTGCGGCGGCTGTACGGGCGCCTGCTCGATACGCTATTGGCGACCTGGGGCATTGCGATCCTGATCCAGCAGGCGGTGCGGCTCGAGTTCGGTCTGTCATTTTTCGGCATCCACATCCAGGGATTGGGGCCTGGCCTGCAGAACGTCAGCGTGCCCGAGTTTCTGCAGGGCACGTTCTCGATCGCAGGCGCGGACATCAACCGGTACCGGACCTTCATCATCCTGGTTACGGCGATCCTTGCGGTGGTCACCTGGTTCATCATCTACCGGACCTCAATCGGAACGCAGGTGCGTGCCATCATTCGCAATCCGAAAATGGCTGCAGCCTGCGGCATCGACGTGACGCGGATCAACGCACTGACCTTCGCGTTTGGGTCGGGACTGGCGGGCGTTGCAGGCGTCATGATGTCCGGCTTCAAGACCGTGTTTCCCGACATGGGGACGCCGATGGTCGTCGACGGCTTCCTCGTCGTGGTCATGGGCGGCGTCGGTAGCCTCTTGGGATCGGTGCTTTCCGCAGGCATCTTGGGCGAGATCAATGGGCTGGTCGCTGCAGAGACCAACGATATCCTGGCGCGCGCCGTGGTGTTTGGCGTGGTGATCGCGATCATCGTGCTCAAGCCGAAGGGCCTGTTCGCCCTGAAGGGCCGCTGACGATGCTGTCGAAGCGCCGAATTGACTGGGCGATATATGCCGCGTTCGTGGTGCTGATCATGGTCGCGCCGCTGGTGATGGAGCCGTTCTGGCTCAACCGCATCGCCAAATACCTCGTGTTCGGCATGGTCGGGGTCGCGGTGGCGCTGTCGTGGGGATACGCCGGTATCCTCAATCTGGGCCAGGGCCTGTTCTTCGGCGCCGGCGCCTACATGTTGGCGATGTCGCTGAAGCTCGCGAGCCAGACCAGCCTGCAGCAAGGCTCGGACAAGCCGGTGCCAGATTTCATGCTGTGGAACGCCGAGCCCGGCGCTCCAACTGAGCTGTGCTGCATCAACAAGGCTTCGTTCCTCTGGCTGCCGTTTCAGAATCAGTGGTTCGGCGTCGCGATGGGCTTGGTCCTGCCGGTGGCGATTGCGGGGCTGATCGGCACGATCGTTTTCCGCAAACGTATCTCGGGCGTCTTCGTTTCCATCATCACGCTGGCGCTGGTGTTGCTGGTTAGGTTGGTCGTCATCGACGCACAACCCGTCACCAACGGCTTCAACGGCCTGACCGACCTTGGCTGGTTCAAGGTGATGGGCCTGGAATTCGACCCCTACATCGTCCCGACCTATTATCTCGTCGCGGTGTCGCTCAGCCTCGTGCTGGTGGGCGCGCGTCTGTTGGTCGAAACTAGAGCCGGCATCATCCTGCAGGCTGTCCGCGACGATCAGAACCGGGCACGCTATCTCGGTTTCGATGTGACCTCCTATCAGACGTTCTTCTTTGCGGTCTCGGCGGCGATTACGGGCTTTGCCGGCATGCTGTACGTGATCGTCTCGGAATTCGCCTCGCCGACCTTCATGGATCTCACCTTCTCGATCACGATGGTGGTGTGGGCGGCGGTCGGCGGCCGCTCCTCGATCCTCGGCGCCTGTATCGGCGCCATCATCATCAATCTCATCTCGGCGACGGTGAGCGAAACCGCGGGTTTCGCCGAGGCCTGGAAAGCCATCATCGGCCTGATCTTTGTGCTGGTCGTGCTTTACCTGCCGCGTGGGCTTGCCGGGCTGGCGCATGATTTGGTCGACCGCGTCGTGACGCGCAAATCCAACGGGTCGGCCCGCGTATTGCGCGTGACCGATCCGTCCTCGCAGCTGGCGGAGTAGGCGATGGCAGCGGCGGCACTCACCATTGACGGCCTCAGCGTTGACTTCGAAGGCTTCAAGGCCGTCAACGAGGTCACGATGGTGGTCGATGAGGGTGAGCTGCGCGTATTGCTCGGCGCCAATGGCGCCGGAAAAACCACGCTGATGGACCTGATCTCGGGCAAGACCCAGGTGACCAGCGGCCGCGTGTTTCTTTACGATACCGAAATCACCAACTGGGAAGAGCACAAGATCGCGCGCGCCGGCGTCGGGCGCAAATTCCAGATTCCGAGTGTGTTCAAGGAGCTTACCGTCCGCCGCAACCTCGAGGTCGCGAGCTGCAAGAATCCCGGAGTATTCGCGAACCTGCGTTTCGGCTTCGGCGCCGCCGCGAAACGGAATGTGGATGAAGTGCTGGAGCTGATCGGCCTGACCGAACAGGCGGATCAGGTCGCCGCCTATCTCAGCCACGGCCAGACCCAATGGCTCGAGCTCGGACTTTTGATTACGCAGAACCCGAAGATCATTTTGCTCGACGAGCCGACCGCCGGAATGACCCAGGCCGAGACCCACAAGACCTCGCTGATCGTCAACAATCTCCGCGGCCGCCACACCATCATCGTCGTCGAGCACGACATGGCGTTCGTGCGCGAGATCGCCGAGCGCATCACGGTGCTGCATCTCGGCCAGGTTCTCGCCGAAGGCAGCGTCGAGGAAATCGAGAACAATCCCAGGGTACGGGAAGCCTATCTCGGATCGAAGGGGATTTCCTGAATGCTGGCCCTTGCGCATGTCGACAGCTTCTACGATCGCAGCCACATCCTGCACGACATCTGTCTCGACGTGCCCGAAGGCAAAGTGACCGCTGTCCTCGGCCGCAACGGCACCGGCAAGACCACGCTCTTGAAGACTCTGATGGGGCTCACCGATCGCATGGATGGTGAAATCCGGCTCGACGAAACCGATCTCGGCAAGCAGCCGACCTTCCGCAGGGCCCGCGCCGGCATTGCCTATGTGCCGCAGGGACGCGAGATCATTCCGGATTTCTCGATCCGCGAAAACATCCTGATGGGCTCGTTTGCCCGCGCCGACGGCAAGCGCGAGATACCGAAGCTCGTCGCCGAGCTGTTTCCCTATCTGACGGACAATCTCGACCGCAATGGCGGCGTGCTCTCCGGCGGCCAGCAGCAACAGCTCGCCATCGCGCGCGCACTCGCTGCCGAGCCGAAGATCATCCTGCTCGACGAGCCGAACGAGGGAATCCAACCTTCGATCGTCGAGGAAATCGAGAACGTCATCATCCGGCTCAATCGGGACATCGGCCTTACCGTCGTCCTCGTCGAGCAGAATGTGTCGTTCGTTCGCCGAGCCGCTCACCGCTTCGCCATGATGGAGAAGGGGCGGGTCGTGGAGGCGGGCGAGATTGGAGACCTCAGCGACGCGATAGTTCACCGTCACATGGCGGTATGAACGCGGAAGCGTCGAGGAGCTAGGGTCGAAACGGGTGCAGTGGCGAGGCACCAGGGATTAACGACGAGCAAGCTGCAAGGAGAGCGATATGCTGCACGGAGATATTTCTTCAAGCAATGACACGGTTGGCGTCGCCGTCGTGAATTACAAGATGCCGCGCCTTCACACCAAGGCGGAGGTTCTCGACAACGCACGAAAGATCGCCGACATGGTCGTCGGCATGAAGACCGGCCTTCCGGGCATGGATCTCGTGATCTTCCCGGAATATTCGACGCACGGCATCATGTACGATTCCAAGGAAATGTATGAGACGGCCTCGGTGGTGCCGGGTGATGAAACGGAGATTTTCGCCGAAGCCTGCCGCAAGGCCAAGGTATGGGGCGTGTTCTCGCTGACCGGCGAGCGGCACGAGGAACATCCGAAGAAGGCGCCCTACAACACTCTAATCTTGATGAATGACAAGGGCGAGATCGTGCAGAAGTATCGCAAGATCATGCCATGGGTGCCGATCGAGGGCTGGTACCCTGGCAACTGCACCTACGTCTCCGAAGGACCGAAGGGGCTGAAGGTCTCGCTGATCATCTGTGACGACGGCAATTATCCGGAGATCTGGCGCGACTGCGCCATGAAGGGTGCCGAGCTGATCGTACGCTGCCAGGGCTACATGTATCCCGCAAAGGACCAGCAGGTGATCATGGCCAAGGCGATGGCATGGGCCAACAACGTCTATGTCGCGGTCGCTAATGCCGCGGGCTTCGACGGCGTCTACTCCTATTTCGGTCACTCGGCCATCATCGGATTTGACGGCCGCACGCTCGGCGAATGCGGCGAGGAGGACTACGGCATCCAGTATGCGCAGCTGTCCAAGATGCTGATCCGCGACGCACGCAAGAACGGACAATCCGAAAATCATCTCTTCAAGCTGGTGCATCGCGGCTACACCGGAATGATCAATTCCGGCGAAGGCGACCGCGGCGTCGCAGCCTGTCCTTACGAGTTCTACTCCAAATGGATCGCCGATCCCGAAGGTACCCGGGAAATGGTGGAATCCTTTACCCGGCAGACCGTCGGCACGGAGGAAGCGCCGATCGAGGGAATTCCGAACAAGGTGGCGGCGCATCGCTAGCGCAAGACTTGAGACTGCGCGTCGGCCGCATTGCGTCGGCGCGCAGGGTGAGGGAGGAGGTTCGCGTCCATGAGTCTCGACTACGAAATCTACAATCTGGGTGACGTCAAGCTGCAGCGCGGCGCGACGCTGCGCGACTGCAAGCTGGCCTACAAGACGTTCGGTGCACTCGGTCCGAACAAGGACAACGTCATCGTCTATCCAACCTGGTATTCCGGCCAGCACTACGACAACGAATGGTTGATCGGCGAAGGCCGCGCGCTCGATCCGAACAAGTATTTTATCATCATCCCAAACATGCTTGGCAACGGGCTCTCGTCGTCCCCGAGCAACACGCCGGAACCCTACAACGGCCCGCGCTTTCCGCAAGTGACGGCCTGCGACAACGTCCGCGTGCAGTATCGTCTCGTCAAAGAGAAGTTCGGCATCGAGCATATCCGCCTCGTGACCGGCTGGTCGATGGGCGCGCTGCAGACGTTCCACTGGGGCGCGCTCTATCCCGACATGATGGATTTGATCGCGCCGTTCTGCGGTTCGGCGAAATGCTCGCGTCACAACTTCGTCTTTCTCGAAGGGGTCAAGGCCGCGCTTACCGCGGACGCGGCATGGAAGGAGGGCTGGTACGTCGAGAAGCCGGCCCGCGGTCTTCGGGCTGCCGCCCGGGTTTACGCGGGCTGGGGATTCTCGCAGGCGTTCTATCGCGAGAAACTCGATCTTGAAGCGATGGGTTACTCCTCGCTTGAGGATTTCCTGGTCGCCTTCTGGGAGGGTTTCTTCCTGCCGAAGGATGCCAACAATCTGCTGACGATGCTGTGGACCTGGCAGAACGGCGATATCAGCGACAACGAACTGTACAAGGGCGACTTCAAGATGGCGCTCGCTGCGATCAAGGCCAAGGCGTTCGTCATGCCGGGCCATACCGATCTGTACTTCCCGCCCGAGGACAGCCAGTTCGAGGTTGCCAACATGCCGAATGCAGAGTTCAAACCGGTTCCCTCCATCTGGGGCCATTTCGCGGGCGGTCCGGGCACCAATCCGAAGGATGTCGACTTTATCGACGCAAAATTGAAACAGTTGCTCGCCACATAGAGGGTCCGAGGTCCGGACTTCGGTCGGCGATACTGATTCCGGTCGCGAGGCGTCGGAATGAACGATGATCATCTATCGGCGCGCCAGACGGAAATACAGTTCGGAAAGACGGTTCGGCAGATCCTCGACACGATGCACCATCATGGTCTTGCCGCGCCCGAATATCCTTGATGCCGCCTGGATGCCGGTCCGCCCGAGAACCACGCCATAGGCATCAATGCCGGCGGCGTGCAGTCCGACCGCCGCGCGCCTTGCATCCTCGACCAAGTCGAGCGGATCGGCGACATCGATATCGGACGGCTCGCCATCGGTGAGCACGATCACCAGTTTGCGGCCCGAGGTCGTTTGGCCGACGACGTGGGCGGCATGCCGAAGCGCGGCGCCAAGCCTAGTCGACAATCCCGGTTTCAGGCCGGCGAGACGCGCCATGCAGGTCCGGTCATAGGGCTCGTTGAATGACTTCACCGTCGTCATCTTGACGTCTTCGCGTCCGTCGGACGCAAAGGCGAGAAGACTGAAGGGATCGCCGAGCTTGCCCATCGCTTCGGCCAGCACGGCAACGGCCAATTGCTCGACAGCGAGAATGCTCGCACCTGAAGCAAGCCGGTCGCGGGTCGATTCCGAAATGTCGATCAATAGCAGCGCCGAAAGATCGCGATGCATCGAGGTCGAGGAGCGGAACACACGCGGGTCCGGCTCGCGTCCGGTGCGCAGCGCAATGCCGGCGTCGAGCACCGCATCGATATCGAGATCGTGGCCCTCATGCTGACGGTTGAGGCGGATGCTCCGACCGATCTTCACGCCGCGCACCAGCCGGCCGATGCGGTTGCGCAAGACGTCGACCCGCTCGAGGGCTTCCTCGATCAGGCGCGGATCGCCCATTGGCGCGCCCACTTCACGCACCACCGTCCATTCCGCGCGTTCGATTCCGTGCGCGCGGTCCCATTCGGGATATTTTGCAATCATGACACCACGATGGTCCGGCGCTACCGGCCGAGCATGGCCCAGCGCAGCATCTCTCTTTTCCGGCTCGCCTTCGACACGATCCTGGTCAGGTCGTTGTTCCCGCTCGATCCGCATGGCCTCAATCGGAAGCTCCACCACTTCGCCCGAGGAAGGCGCGTCTTCACCAAAGTCCCATAGGCCGAGGCCGTCATCGCGATAGACCGGCTCGACCACGTAGGTCTTGACGTTGAACTGCACCCGCATCTGGCCGAGGTCGTTGCCAAGCAGCATGCCGATTTCCCGGCTGATCGCCGCATCCGCGAGGCGCGGCGCGCTGGCGGCAAACATGGCGCGACCCTTGGCGACGAAACTATCGTCATCGCTATAGGATGGGTCGAACAGCGCGCGCGCCAGGCGCGCCAGCAGCGTAGGGGCTGCGACGACGCCGGTCGGGCTTGCGACGTGATAGGGCGCCCATAGCCGCCGCAGCCCCGGGAACTGGCGTATCGCCAACGTCTCGATGCGCGCGTCTTCGACGAGATTGACCAGCGCGATCTGCAGTGGCTTCAGCGTCCCGATCGGGAACAGACCTTGGCCCAACACCAGATGGGCCTGGGCATGCGCGGCCGCGGAGCGAAACAGCGCGCGCGCGGCATCGCCGTGAACGCCGCGGAAAACCTCGGGCAGGCGGATCAGGGGGCCTGCGATCGATGCGCGCCGTTGCGGCGCATGACTGCTGTCGGCGGGGAAACTGCGCAGCATTGGCGTGCGTCCCCATAGCGCGGTCAGGAACGCCTTGAGCTCGGCTTCGGTTTCCAGAAAGCCGACGCTGCCGAGATCGCGCGCAATCAGGCGTCGGGCGAGTGCGTCCTGCAGTGAGAAGTAGGCGATGCGGCGCGCCTTGTTGCCGGCGGTCGCTCTCAGTCCCGCAGCGACAAAATTCTCGAAGGCATCGATCGTGCCTGGCGCAAGTATCTCGCCGATGCGGGCCGCGATCAGGGTGATGGTCTCGGGAGCCTGCCGCGACAGCGCACTCATGGTCTGCCACCAGCGCGCCAGCGCCGGACCGTCGCCGAAGGCTAAAGCCGCGACCCGCAACGCCGTCAATGCGGCGGTCGCCGCCTGCGCGCCGGCGTGACGACAGATGTCGGCGGCCATCTGCGCGGCGACGAGCAGCGGCGCGATCTCCGCCCGTTCGGCGCCGCTCTTGCTCGTGTCCCAATAGGCGATGAGGCAGGCGGGGCCAGCATTGACGTGGGCGAGTTCGAGAACCGCGCCGGCCCAGGCCTCGAGTTCGGCCGGTTCGAAATAACGGGACAGGTCGTCCCAGGTCGCCCGAAAGATCGGGCGCAAATTCTCGCGCTGGCGCATCAGCAGATGAAGCCGGCGCGTCGCATTATCCTGTTCCGAGGACACGACGTGCAGCGTCACCGGATGCTTGGCCGCGCTCACGGCAGGCAGGCCAAGATGGCGTCGCTGAGCGCGGCGCGGATGTCGGGATTATCGGTGATCGGCAGCACGATGCTGGATTGCACGGCGACTTCGAGCGATAGCCCGGCGCGCACCAGGCGCCCGGCGTGGATCAGCATGCGGGTGGAAGCGCCTTCGTCGAGGCCGTGCCCCTGCAGGTTGCGGGAACGTTGAGCGATCGCCACCAGAACGCCGGCGAGATCGTGATCGGTGCCGCTCTCGCGGACGATGATGGCGGCTTCGGTCGACGGCGGCGGATAGCCGAAATCGATCGCGACAAAACGCTGCTTGGTGGACTCCTTGAGGTCCTTGACCGCACTCTGGTAGCCGGGGTTATAGGAAATTGTCAGTTGAAAGTCCGGATGCGCCGGCACGATCTCGTTGTGCTTCTCCAGCGGAAGGATGCGGCGCGCGTCGGTCAAGGGATGAATGACGACGGTGGTGTCCTGCCGCGCCTCGACGATCTCATCGAGATAGCAGATCGCGCCGTGGCGAACGGCGAGCGTCAGCGGGCCGTCATGCCAGACCGTGCCGGCGGGTTCGAGCAGATAACGTCCGGCCAGATCCGCCGCGGTCATGTCCTCGTGGGCCGCCACCGTGACCAGGGCCTTGCCGAGCCGCCAGGCCATGTGCTCGACAAACCGCGTCTTGCCGCAGCCGGTCGGGCCTTTGAGCATCACCGGCAACCGTTCGCCGTAGGCTGCCTCGAAGGTCTCGATTTCGTTGCCGAGCGGCTGGTAATAGGGTTCGAGGGCGATCCTGTAAGGGTCGAGCTTCATGGTCTCCTCCGCGAGCGGCGAAGGAACAATGTTCTCGAGGCCGAGCGCCACCGTCCCTTCGCGAGAATGGGTGTGGCAATCGTTGCCCAGAGAACACGCTGCGGCATCGAAGCGTGCGAACAGGCGGCCAAGAAACGCCTCGGAGGCCATTAGAACCTCAAACGGGCGCCAAGACAAGCCGATCGGGGCGAATGTCCATGCTCCGACGTCGTCCGCCCCGGCGAAAGCGCGAAGCGCGAACGCGTATTCTCTTCACGTCATCCCGGCGAAGGCCGGGAGCCAGAACCACCGGCCTTCATTGTTTGACAAAGCCGTCGACCACCAAGTCAGCCAATATCCGTCTCGGCGTATGGGTCCCGGATCGCGCTCGCTTTCGCTCGCTTGTCCGGGACGACGTGGATTGATTCGGTGTTCATACAGCCAAGCGCGAAGCGTTTTGAGTCACCTCGCCCCGCTCTTGGGAGAGGTCGCCCGGCGAAGCGCAGCGAAGCCGGGCGGGTGAGGGGCTCTATCCGCGTGCACAATCTGCAGAAAGAGCCTCTCACCCCGCCCTCTCCCCGTAAGAACGGGGCGAGGGAGAAGAAAGACACGTTTCCTCGTTCTCGCAACGCGAATGCGCCCGAGGTGTTGTGCGAACCACCCTCCAGAAGTAAGCGGGCGTGAGGCAATACCCGGTGGGCGTTGCACCCGCGGCCGCGTGTGCTACAAAAAGCACACGCGTTAGTAACCACGGGCCCGCCGCAATCAACCGGCATCCCTACGCGATGGTTTTAACGGCTTATTTCGTGCTCCCCGGAGAACGGGCTGTTTTGCCACCGTCGTTTGCGGGATAAACCGGCGACCTCAGCGCCAGCGTCGGGACGCCAGGACCACGCGTCCTTACGTCGAGCACTTTATTTTTTAAATTAAAGATCGCAAAAAACTCGGTTGAAACCAAGCACTTACGGAAATTGTCCGACACGTAAAAAGGCCCACCCAAAAGGGGCGGGCCATTAATGGGCCGTTGTTCAGCGTGTTTCAGGTTTCACCGCATCGCCTGCGCTATCTTCTGCAAATTTGCAGATCACTTGATCAAGCCCGCCGCTTTGAGCAGTTCGATACGATCTTCATCGGTAGCAGCGACCCCCGCCTTCACCAGCTTGTCGAAGGTCGTCAACTTCGGCTTCTTGGTCGCAAGCACATAGGCTTTGTTGATCGTCATATTGCCTGCCTGCACCTGCTGTGCGAGCTGCGGATCGAGCCGAGCCACTGCCCGCGCCATATACATGGTGCGCTCGCTGACACGGGTTTGCTCGGCTAACTGCTTGATCGTCGGCCCTCGTTTCTGCAAATTTGCAGTTCTTTCTTTGTCAGGCATCCGGGTTGGCCGCGCCACGGGGCCGGCGCCCTTTGCCCCGGCCTCGGTTCGCGTTGTATTCGTCGACGGAATTTTGCCAGCTCACAATTTCGTCTTCGTACCAAATTTTCCGGTTCGGGCTGATGTACGTTCCGCGAGGAACGTCCCCGCTTTCTCCATTCGGAAAAGTGTTGCGCGCGAGAACGGCACGATCGCGAGCACCTGTTTTTCGTTCAACATTTTGCGCGGCCCGGCCGAGGGGCGATCTTCATCGGGTCGCAATGGCGGCGCGTCGCAAAGCGGCGGCAAGGCTTCGTCGTTCGCGTTCTTGCTCTTGATCGTCATTTTTTTCTTTCTTACACGCACACAACTAAACTCTCAGATGACCTCGGCCCGCGCAGGACGCCCGTATAGGCGCCGTCCGCTCCGGGCACCTGGCCTTCATCCCCGCCGAAATTCCGCGCCTACGGCCTTCGCGCGCGGTCCGGTCATTGACCCCGGCCGGTTCGAACCGATCGGCCCGGCGCCTTCGTCCATCCCCATCTGCACCCGCAGCTTGTCGCCTTGCACTCTCTCAGTTTCGCCCCGGTCGTGATGTCGTGTTGCCGCAGGCGGCGCACCGGCAAAGCCAAGCGGCCCTGCTCGCACAGCCGCCGTATCGGCTGCCCGCATAGGACAGCACGGTCAGCGACCCGAACGTCTTCCCCGTCATGTCGACCATCTTCGTCATCGATCACGTCGAGGCCCCCCGGCGCCAGCGGTCTCCTCGGCGAGGTTGGCTCGCTTCTTGAGATCATCGATCAGAGCGCCGTACTTCTGCTCGGCCTCCTCGGCCGCCGTCTTGTGCGCGTTCGCCATGAGGTCGCGGTTCTCCTCACGGAGCCGATCGACGGTCCTCGCGTACTCAAACGCCTTCGCCACGATCTCGGCAGTCTGCGCTTTGACCGTTCGAACATCTTCGAGATGGTGGCAAGTTCGCCGGCAGCGATGCGGCGCTCGATCTCCTCGCGGACTGGTTCGGGTGTCTCGGGTGCAGCTAGTTCATAGAGAGCTGCAACGCTATGGGCGTCTCCGCTGTCATCGATGATGTCAGAGCCGGCTTCATAGCCGACGCATGTCCAACTATCGAACTGACCACGGCAGAACATCTCAATGCGGCTGTCCGCGTTGAAACTCGGATACATCCGTTCCAGCGCGACGCGGACCTCACGAGGCTTCGCGCTATGGCGGCCACGCTTGGCGCGGAAGACCGATGGAGGCATATAGAGCGGCTTCGGCGGGCTGCCGCGCGTGCCGTAGAGCAAGACCTCGTGTTGGTTGCGGAAGATCAAGCCGGTGCCGGTCCGTTCCTTGTCCCACACGGCGGACGTCTTGAAGGTGAAGCCCCAACCGCGCATCACGTCGAGAGCGCGCGCAAGGTTCGACGACGTGCACCAAAGAAACAGCGCGCAGTCCTTGGCGCTGATCTCCGGGATGGTGCGGCCGTAGACTTTGAAGTCGATGATCTCTTGATCGGTCAGCACCGGTACCGGCAGCCTTGTCGCCAAGTCCGAATATGTCTCGAAGGTCCAAGGCGGATCGATGTAGAGCAGCGCGAACGGGCCGAACTTCTCCGGCGCCTCGATCTTGGCCGCCGTTGCTTCCTCGGCGATGCGCCGATGGGTCTCCTGGCGCTTTTCCCGAGTCCAGAACGGTTTGGAGATATGAAGAAGATCGTCATAGTGCAACAGATCGTCGCGCGCGCGCCATTGCTCGATCGCCTCTTGGAAATTCTTGTCGGGCAATGCGGCGATCCGACGCGCTTCCAATGCGGTCTGATGGTCAAGCTCAATCTGCTTTAGGAATTGCATCAGCCCGGCTGAAGTAACTCCCTGCGGCTTTGGCCCGGGCTTGTCTTTCACAACCGATTCCAACGCCGCCCCGAGACGCCAGCGAGCGCGCATGCGCGCTTCGTTCACCGGGCGAATCTCGTCGAGCGGATAGAACCCGGTTTCTCGCATCAGGCGCTCGACGAGATCGAGCTGTGCTTCGATCTGCATGATCTCGGCGGGGTTGGCCGTGATCGACAGCACGCGATGCGCTTTCTCGGCGACGGCGACGGCGTTGATCCTGCGCTCTGGCGCGGAGGTAACGAGTTGGGTGTGTTCGTTTATCATGCTGTCGAGCGCCGTCCGAGGCGTCTTTACAACCGAGCGATGCACGTGGAATCGTTCTGCAAACAGCGGTGGCGTTGCGTGTTGAACACCTCGGCGAACGGCGACGCGCCGATCGCCGGCTTGCCGCCGTTCATGAGCAACGGGATCAACGCGCGCTTGAACCGTAGCACGGCAACCTTGTACTCATAAACCCCTTGCCGCGCTCTGCCGCTGCGATCCGCCGCCGCTTATAGGTGCGCGTAAATTCCTTGAGCACGCCCGTGCCTTTCAGCGACGTCAGATATTCGTCGAGCTTCCCGGCCGCGCCGGCAGCGCGCTGCATGGCGACATCATGCGGCGTCAGCGTCGCCCTGCACTCGGCGGCAGCCTTTCGCAGCGACACGACCGCGTCGTCGGCGTTTTGGTTCTTGCCGGCGAGACGTCGGGCGCACGCGACGATCGGCTTGGCATCCGCCATGGTCCGGAAGACGACGACGGCGCGCGGGTCGACCTTGCTGCCGGTACGGATGGTGGCGACGTCGCCCATCGCAACAATGAAGATCGGAGCGGCGCCGCTCGCTTCGAGATATTTGAGCGCGGCCTTGTCCGGCGAGATCGGTACCGATTTCGCGATGGTTGCGAAAGCAGCGACATGATGATCAAGCATCTGGCCATCCCCGTGAAAGAGATGGCCAGTGCATTACGCCTCGAGAGCGCGGGCGTCAAAGCTCAGACGTGGACGGCGGCCCCGTTCACATTGGTGCGCGCCTGAGGTCGCTCGCTCACGACGATGTCGACGGCCTCGCGCAAGTAGCCCGCCGCTTCCCGGAAGATTTTCTCGCCGTCGCGCGCGCGGATGCGGTCGAGCGTTTTCACACCGATTAGGATCGACACGTCATGAGCCAGACCTCCTGTCGACGTTGCGGCTTTCCCGTTCCGATGCGCTGGCTCCGCGCCGGCGGCGATCTCTCTCGACCTAATCCCATCCCCCAGTCCGCCGTTCGCCCGTTGATGCGCTCCGAGCGGGCGCCGAAACGCCTACTGCACTCTCCCGACCTCGCGTGTGCAGACATCGAGGTGGTGTCGGGCTGGCGTGCCGCTCATCATCGAGATCGGCACCAACATTAAATCCCCATAGCACTCGCTGCCAGCCAGTGCCCAACTTCCCGCGACTTCGTGCATTGGCGCTTTTCGGACGCCGGCCGCCGCAGCGCGTGGATAGCCTCCTCATGCCGGCGTCCGAAAACCTGCACAGGAAGAGACATTCCGATGCCTTGATTTTTGAGGACTGCCGGCATCGCCGCAGCCGTCTTGCGACGGGAGGCTCATTCAAGCTCAAAATCGTCCTCCCGAAGTAGAAGGCGGTATCCGACCTCTGTGATCCATCTGGCGCGTACGAGGTGGCTGTCGAAGGCGCGCCGCGCCCGATCGGGCTCGCGCCCCGGGTCAATGTGCAGCACGATCCGCGAGACCTCGCGCCAGTCGGCGCTGGTCAAGCTGCAGAAGAAGTGACGCGCGGTGCCGGGCCGCGCCGAAGGATTTCAGGCTGATTGCGAAGTATCTGTCAGACACTCGAAAAGCCGATGACCCGCCCGGGGACGACCGGGCGGGTCCGATGCTACCTTCGCTGTGCAGGTTCAGTGGGGATAAACCTCACAGACCGGCGGCACCGGTACGGCACGGTGGGGCCCGTGCCGGACGCCGCGAGTTGAAAGCGAACGCGTCAGTTCTGATGAGGTCGATCAGTAGCCACAGCTGCGAACACGGCCGATGTAGTTGCGGTAGATGTCGAAGCGCGGCACCCAGCGGCAATAGCCGTAACCGCTATAATAGTAGCTATCATTATAGAAGCCGTCGTTAAAGGAGCGGCGGCCCCAGCCCCAGCCATGATGGAAGTCATGGTCTTCATGGAAGCCATGCCCTTCATGGAAGTCACGGGCTTCGGCCGACGTCGCGGCGGCGGCGAGGCTGCCGGTTGCGACAAGCGCACCGAGGGCGAAGGCGGCAATTCTGGTCTTGATCGACATCTTCAATCTCCATCCGATTTGAGCGCGGCCGTTGTGGCCCGCATGCCAAATTGTACGGAGTTGTTCGATCCAGGTTTTAGGGTCGCCGCGGGAGTGTGATTTATCTCACATTTGCAATGCTTGGCACAGGAATGTGATTTGTCTCAATGGCTGGCCTCAACTCCATCAAGCACCAGAAGCCGGGCGTCAGATACCCAATGCGCCAGATTTTTCTGTGTTGTGCCCGCCCCACCTCCGGCCAAATGACACCGGCACCTGCGAGAGCCACGATGAACTCTCGTCGTCTCATGAGCTTTGCCTCAAGCACAGCCAGTGACAAACCATGTAGAACTAACGCGCAAGCCCGCGCATATCGCGAACATCAGTTACGAGGTACTAGACGCCGAATTCGGTTGGGTGTCTCAGTTCGTTTTGACGATCTTGTACGTTCCCTTTGTTGTGGCCAACGCCTTGACCGATACCATCATAATTGCTCTTGATCGCGCTGACGGCAATGGTGACCGCGCCCTGAAGACTTTCGAACTTGCCGGTCCCACCAGTCAGTTTGCAATTGTTAGTCCCTCCTGTAATTGGGACTGAGAACTATTGCGCCGCACTGACCCACTTTATCAGCATGGGCTACTCCCGGTTGACGTGGCCGTAACCGGCGTAGAGGGAAATGATACAGCTATTCCAGATGTCCTCCACGATGGGTAATTCAGGTACCCCTTTTGGCGAGCCGCGCGGGCCCGTAACTGCCCTCAACCGAGGGGCTGCGTTGCTCCGGCGAAGTGCAGTCATGTCTGAAATGGGTCATTAGCGTCGATTTTGACATGTCAGCGACATGTCCGGTTAGATCGCAATCTCGGACATGGTTGGCAGTGTACCGTAAGCGCGCCGAACCTTTTCGCCCAAAATGATGATCAAAAAAGATTGAACCTTTAAGCGGCACAGTGGCGGCTCGCTATCACGGCGGGCCGCCTTTCCTTTTCCATCTGCCGGTGTTATCTGCGGGCCACTGTGGTGACTTATCGCCACAACTGGAGCATCACAAAAAATGGTCAATGATGACGACGTTGAAATAGCGGAACTTGCGATACTGGAGTTGCCGCGTGCGCGAACAGCACCTTATGCAAGCCTGAATATCATCAGACACCTCGCGAACGTGACCAAGAATAACGGCATGCGATCCCCAGACCTTGAGAATGCCCGTGCTGACGCATGGCTGGCCATCTGTGCGCTGGGTCAGACGCTTGAGAAAGAACGTCGCTGCTCTGATGAGCTTTGGGACAAAGCCATCAAACACACCGAACACTGGAAATCGTTGCTGGCCTGATTCTTAGCACGAAGCGCGGAAACGAAATAAGGAAAACTCGCCGGCATGTCTCAAAGGTGCCAGAAAGAGACATCGTGCACGCGGCTACGAGAGCGTTGCGTTTCGGTGGCTCACGGGGCGGACAGCGGACAAGCGAAAAAGGGTCGACTTGCGCCTCGAGCAACGCAGTGATTGCGATCAACTCTGACCCTTCAGGATGTTTGTACCCTGGTCATAAATCTGTTGGCCGACGTGCCCGGCTCCATGCGCGATCTCAAGCCGCCAGCCAAAATGTACTCCAAGGCTGTCAGCGAGTTTCATGCAGTGCTGGAAGTGCCATAGACCACGCGCAAGCCGATGAGGCCCTTGAGCCATCGCGTAGTCCGTGCGAGGCAGGTCCGGGGCAGAAGGATCGTTATCAGCGTTGCCGGGTAAGATTACAAGGCGACGCCCAAGGTACCTTCGCAGATGTCCGTTGTCGAGATCGAGGCCACCCATGCCGATTGGATATTCGGCGGTGAGGTCGGGAAGCATATAGACCCCACAGTTCGCAGCACAGCCGCGTCAGCGGCAGGAGCCTCAGTGAGCGCGAGATATCGCAGCACATATTGCGCGCCCGCGGAGTTCCCAAACAGACCGAAAGACCTTCTGTTTGAGCCGATCGAGTCACGGACGTGCGCGAACAATCTGTCTGTGATGCCAAAATTCCAATGCTCTCGCGGAAGCACGGTGTTGCTGGGCGGAGGGAGACGCACTCCACCGAAGTTGTAGGCATAGGAGTCAGGGAACTGGTGCGTGTCGAATTCCGGGACCAAGACTATTTGCCCGTTACGTGCACTCTGCACAGCCATGACGTCGCGAAACTCCGCTGCAGCTCGGTCAATTCCATGCATCGCAATGATGATTGGAGCATCGCGAACGCCAGACCGTGGGCACGAGTAGAAAACACGGATTGCCCGGTGTGCCTGTGCGGCGGGGTCGGAGTACACAAAGAAACCGGTACTATCGCGGGCGACAATTCGGTCACCTTCTCCTTGAGGCAGCTTATGATACGCTGGCCACCGGGGCGAAATCCTTCGCACAAGAGCTCCACATCGCTTTTGCATTCTCGTGCAATCTTAACGGGGTCGGTCAAGCGGTTCTTGGCGAATGCTTCTTGACCAGACAGCGCGATTGCAATGCCGAACAGGGGGCTAAGCCAGTTCATCTCTAACTCTCTTCTGCAAAACGTTTCACCTGTCTTGACCTAGATCAAGCCGTTGGGCTCGGTGCCGTCCTTCTGGGGAAGAGGGGTGCGGAATGTCCAGCCGGACAACGTCCTTGGGCCATTTCTCTGGGAGCGCATTCCGGGAGGTCAAACATCGAACGCATACTGCGATCTCAGCTTGAATTCAAAGATCCTGCACTGATGAAATAAGGGCTTATGGCGAAGCCGAAAGACGACACCGTCATTCACAGCCATCTGAAGACTCCGAAGTCCGCTGCCGTGGCGGGGATCGTCTTCTCCCTGCTCATGTTCACGATCTTTGGGCTGCTTCGGCGTTCCATTCCGACTGACCCGTTAGAGTCCGGCGCATGGCTCGCCGCCGATAGGAAGACAATTGCGCTTGCGTTGAACTTGATACCTTTTGCCGGCGTTGCCTTCTTGTGGTTCATTGGAGTGCTACGTGATCGACTTGGTCAGCAGGAAGATCGCTTCTTTGCCACGGTGTTTTTCGGCAGCGCCCTGTTATTTCTGGTTATGTTGTTTGCTGCAGCTGCGGTAATAGGCGCGGTTATGCTTTTGGCCTCTACAGCTGAACCGAATGAGTTGATAAGTTCCACCATCTTTCACTACGCGCGTTCAGCCGCATACATCATTAACAATGTGTACGCCACCAAGATGGCGGCCGTCTTCATGATTTCAACATCAACTGTTGTGATCAATACAAGCATCGCTCCGCGTTGGATTGCTTATATCGGGTACTTGTTGGCGTTGGTGCTGCTGATCGGCAGTTACTACATCGGGTGGAGCTTCGTGATATTGCCCACTTGGGTCTTTCTGATCAGCGCACATATCTTGGTGGACAATCTGCGCAGACGCTAGCAGCCGGATGCCGTAAGGCCCCTCGACATGTCGTACCGATGTCTGTTCAGGGTCAAACTCAGACCTCGGGGCGTATCCCAGCTAGGTCCGTTCTTCCCCAACGGAGGCGATTGCGGCAGCATTTCCGTTTAGTGCCATTTCCCGACTTATCGGCAACACGTCCTGAGGTGTGGGGTAGAAATTCCCCCGGGCGGTTCAGTGTCCCTGATGAATAGCGTCGTTGAGAAAGATGCAGGTAAGGATGGCAAACACGTAAGCCTGCAGGAACGCGACCAGAAGTTCGAGCGCGGTCATCGCAACCGTCAACGCGAGCGGTAGTATGCCGCCGATCCAACCGATTGCGCCGAGCGAGGTGCCAAGCAGGGCGACGAAGCCGGCGAATATCTTGAGCGTGATATGACCCGGCAGCATGTTGGCGAAAAGACGTACTGTACGGCAATTGGGCCTGTCCCAGGCAATATCCTTATTGACCCGCGCCGAGCGTTTAGTGACGGCGGTAGGTGAAGGCACCACCGAGATGACGCTGCACGAAATTTCCGAAGTGGTCGGCGTGCACAATCACGGCCGCGTCTCCGAAGTGTTGAACGGCAAACGCTAGGCCCGACGCGAGAACAGCGCCGCAATCATCGAAGCCCAGTGAAGCCCGTAGCAGCAGACCAACCAGATCACCGGCAATCGGCCACCACGCCGCAGCGTCTCGGATGGCCGCTCACCGAACATCCGGCGATACGCGGTAGCGAACCTGCTTAGATCAGCGAAGCCATGCTCTATCGCGATCTCCTTGACCGTCGCGATGCGCTCGCGATCCGACAGCGCCTCATGCGCTCGCAGAGACGCTTGCGCCGCTCGAAAGCGATGGGCGGGAAGCCGAGCACGTTTATGAAGGTGCGGTGCAGCGCTCGACGTCCCACATTGAACGTGCCGCAGAGTTCGGAAACGTGGACGGGCCGGTTGCCTGCCTCAATCAGGTAGCGCTCGACGTCTCACACCAGCGCCGCGTATGACCTCGGTTGTCGCCCTTGGTAGCGGACGACATTGCGGATCGGCGCAGTCACCAGCTCCAAAATGTTGCGCTTGTAAAAATCGAAGGTGCCATCCGGCAGGCTTGGCCCTTGCTCAGCAAGCGCCGTTGTCAGTGTCGACAAATTCCTGATCTGGTCGGCAGAGGTTGCTGGATCAGTATTTCGCAGGACTCCCGACGGCAGCAACTCCGGACGGTCCCTTGCGCCTGGCTGGCTGGCGAGAAAAGCCTCCAGCTCTTGGGGTGAAACAAGCGCCGACGAGAATTTGGTCGCGTCCTGATGAAGCGGTGCTCGATCAAATCTGGCGCGGCGAGCGCTAGGCAAAAGAAAAAGGGCCCCGGATTGCTCCGAGGCCCTTTTGCAATTAGCGCTGCTTGATTTGATCAGGCAACGGTAGCGCGCGGCTTAACCGGCATCAGCGACCATATCCGCGCAGGGCGCGATGTTCGATCTCCCGCTGCGGAGCGCCAATTCGGTATGGAACGCGGCTCGCTTCCCATCCAGCAACCTGCGTCGCGTATTCTGAGAACAGAACGTGGGGTCATTCGCGTCACTTTGACTGCGAACCACCTACTTCCGGTCTCCCCCAATTAGCGGACATTCTCAGGGTCGGTCGGCATGTCTCAAAAGTGCCAACAACAAACTCCGCGCAGCAAAATAGAGCGGGCTCCGGTGCGAGAACCGGAGCCCTTATGATTGATCCGCCGAGGTCAAAAGTGCATTCAGCGATCAGTATCTCGCGGCAACCGGTGCGCCCCAGTTGAAGAGATAGTTGACACCAACTTTCACCATCTGGACATTGCGATTGTTGGTGGTGAACGTATCGCCTGCAAGGAACGGGGCCCCGGCCGGAACGAAGAACGTCCGGTTGCCCAATCCGAGATAGTCGTATTCGAGCTTCACCGTCCAATTGTTCGTGAACGCATATTCGAAGCCAGCGCCCACCAGCCAGCCGCCGGTGCTGTTGTTGCAGCTAGAGAAGCCAAGGGTACCGCAGTTGAACGACACGCCCGTCGTGGTGTTGGCGACGGAGAAGTTGTTGCTGCCGACCCAGCCGCCGCCAGCCTTGCCGTAGAGCAGCCAGTGATCAATGGCCCAGCCGAAGCGGGCAGCTACCGTTGTGATCCAGCGATTGTTGTTGGTGACGACAATGTTCCCAACGCCCGGAATAAAGACTCCATTGTTGTTATTGTTGTTGGCCGCCCAGTCGAAGTCCCATTCGCCGCCGATGACGAACTGGCCGATCTGATAATTGCCGCCGATCTGCCCGCCGCCGATGAATACGCCATTGTTGCCGTTGTTGAAGTTCGTCAGGAAGACGCTGTCCGTCCAGCGGTTGTTGGACCAGGCACCGCCAATGTTGGCGCCGACGTAGAACCCGGTCCAACTGAACACGGGCACCGGCGGTGGCGGCGGGGCCTTGACGGCAAGATCAGCCGCATGCGCAGCCAACGGACTAAGCAGCATCGCGGCACTCGCCAGATATTTGAGAAGACGTTTCATGTAGTCCCACCTTTGATCGAGAAAAACCCCCATTTCGCCCAATACAACGCACGATAGTAACGTGGGAAATTTAACGCTCCCTATGCGGACACGGCAATTACTGGAAAAAAACCGGAAGTGTTGCAATAGAGCAACAGGTCTTGGCCTTGAGAGCGCAGCCCATCGAAGTCGCCTTAGTTAGGGTCAAAAACGGTCCTCACAGCACCGAAACGCCATTTCCGGTCTTCCCCGATCAACGGACATCATCGGGCCGCTCCGGCATGTCTCAAAGGTACCAATAGGCAGACGAGAGACTGGCTCGTGTTGCACATCAGACCTCGCGAGGGATGACGTACAGGAGGTGAGGCAGTACGATTTCGGGCGAGAAGTAATACGGTCCCTTCGCCGATCCTGATGGCTCCCATCCGTTTATAAAACCCTTCCGCTGACGGTTCGGCATAGATGATGATGGCGCCGGCTTTTATCCCTTTTGCGTGAGTTACAGCCGCCCCGAAAAGAACTCGACCGATCCCGCGTTTTTCTTCGAGCAGCGTCGCGCGTCCCGGAGATTTTTCGGGCTGACCCTCTTGTGGGTCTACTATAGGCGTCATATTGAAAGCGCTCACGGGCCGACTCCGATCGCTTCGTAACTGATCGGGAAACCGATCAGAGCCCGCGAGGTCAAGATCGCGGGCTTTTTCTTGGTGCGACCATCTAGGTACGCCCGCATGACGCTGCGAGAGGTGCGGCTCAACCTTAATCCCCTTCCTCATCATCGCGCCGAACAACAACCTTCGCGGCATCACCGTGGCCTTCATTGCTGCGCTCGCCAATTCCTGATCCGACATCGGCCGGAGCAAAACCGCGCATCATTGCGGCCTTCGACCAGCCGCAGCACCTCAGTCCAGGTGATCAAGCGGCATAGGTGCGCTGGCTTTGTGTGCCTGTATGACGATGTTGCTTTTTACCTCCCGAACGATCGGCATGCCGAGCAAACGGTCGAGGAGGAACCGTTGGTAGTGAGCGAGGTCTGCCACCACGACCTCTAGAAAGTAGTCCGTTTCACCGGATACAAGATGGAAGGTGATCACCTCTGGCATGGCGCGTACGGCCGCCACGAAGTCGTCGGCGCCCTCGCTCGCATGGCCCTCTATCTTGATGCTGACAAATACTGTCATGCCAAGACCAACCCGATCGCGACTGAGCAGGGCGCGATAGCCTTCGATGACCCCTTCCTTTTCCAGGCGCTTCACACGCCGCAGGCACGGAGACGGCGACAGGCCGATTTTCTTGGCGAGTTCGACGTTGGTGAGGCGCGCGTCGGCCTGGAGCTCGGCGATGACGCGACGGTCAAGCGCATCAAATGTATATTTTGGCATGATCATACAGCGGTGGGTGTGCAAACAGGCTATTCGTTGCGTTTTGGCAGCTCAATCTAGCACACTTCGCAAGGACATGCCCGTTGCTTCGGTGCGATCTTTTCGGCACACGCAATCATCCACCGGAGCCTGAAGATGACTGAGAAGATCGCCCACGGCACACTGCTATCTGCCGTCAGCCAATACCTTGAAATGATGTATGACGGCGAGCTGAGCCGGTTCGACGCGGTTTTTGCCCCGACAGCCCAACTACACGGTGTACAGGAGGGTCAGGTCCGTGTGCTGCCGGCTGCAGAGTATCGTAGGCTGCTTTCCTCGCGTCCATCGCCCAAGTCGAAGAATGCGCCGCGTCAGCAGGAAATTCTCCTGATCGACATCGCGTCGTCGTCGCAGGCGCTCGTCAAGGTCCGCGTTCGTATCGATGACATACTCTTCGTCGACTACCTCTCTTACCACCTGATCGGCGGAGCATGGCTCGTAACGGCGAAGTCGTTCCACATCGAGCGTCGCTTTGAGGCAACATCGACCTGATGGACCCTACTTCCGCACTTGTTGAGGGTTTCGGATGCCGGCTGATCGCAGCGATGCGGCTTGCTCCGTGGCCGGCGTCCGAAAGTTATCCAGTGCTTCGAAGGTAAAATTTCGACCTAAAAGTTTTTTGAAACTGCGTCCGCCAGATGGTCCAACATATTTCCCCAGCCCCTCGTATGACCTTCACAAATTGCCGGCGTCGGTAGACGCTCGTGGGTTAGCACGAGGTCGGTTTCATCGCCGCGCGGAATGAGTTCGACGGTTACCAACGTATTCACATTGTTCGTCAGCGGGCCAATCCACGTGAACACAAGCTTGCGCGGCCGGTCGACTTCCACATAGGTGCCGGATACTTCGCGGCTTGATTCCTCCGATGACATGACAAGGCTGAAGGCTCCGCCAGGGCGGAGGTCACAGCTCGCCTTGCAATCGACCGCGCCCGGATAGGGGCTCATCCACCGAACCATCAAATCGGGTTTGGTCCACAGGTCGAAGATCTGCTCCGCCCCAGCCCTCACGCGCCGGCGTAGCTGCACGATCGCGCCCGTCGTGTCACCGCGAACCATGCTTGCGATCCTTTAGCCCCAACTTGCGGTCCTTCTTGAGCTCGCGCAGCAGGCGCTCCATGGCGTCTAGCCGCTCTTCCCAATAGCGGCGCATCCGCTCGATCCAGCCATCGACCTCGTCCAGCGAACGGGTATTGATGGAGAGAATGTGGTCGCGCCCTTTCCTGCGCCGCTCGACCACGCCGCTCGCTTCCAGCACGCGGATGTGTTTCGACACCGCGTTCAAAGACATATGAAAGGGTTCGGCGACCTCGGTCACGCGCGCCTCGCTGCGTGAGAGCCGCTCGATAATCGCCCGCCGCGTCGGATCGGCTAACGCGGCGAATACCGCGTCGAGGCGCGCGGTGCGCGAAGCGGCTTCCTTCCGGGCTTCGATCTCAATCATGGCGATCTGCCTGCCCGCTCAATTCTCAATTCTAAAAATATTCTACCCAAAGGTTGACAATTTTTCAAGTCGACGCTTTATTCAACCTGCCGGTTGAACCGGTTTGATAATGAAGGAGAGCGCCATGCTAAATAAACCCGTTGCCGCTGCGGCCGCAGCGGTCGCACTTCTGTCAGCTGCCGTCGCCCCGGTGCGGGCCGAGCCGGTCAAGAACGTCGTCCTCGTCCACGGAGCCTTCGCCGATGGTTCCGGATGGCAGCGCGTCGCCGACATTCTTGGCAAAGACGGCTATACGGTCAGCGTGGTGCAGGAGCCGCTGACATCACTCGCCGATGACGTCGCGGCGACCAAAAGGGTGCTGGATCTGCAACAGGGCCCCACCCTTCTAGTCGGCCACAGCTATGGCGGGGTGGTCATCACCGAAGCGGGCAATGCGCCGAATGTCGTCGGCCTCGTCTACATCGCCGCTTTCATCCCCGACCAAGGCGAGAGTGCAGTCAGCCTGCTCTCGTCGGCCCCCGCCGCCAATAACGACATGCGCGCCACCAAGGACGATTTCCTGTACCTTGAGCCGGCCGCCTTCCCCGCCGATTTCGCTGGCGACGTCCCGCCTGCCCAGGCGAACTTCATGGCACATTCCCAGCCGATGCTGGCCAAGGCCGGCGGCGGCGCGCCGGTGACGGCGGCCGCCTGGCACCAGAAGAAGAGCTGGGCGCTGGTCGCGACTCGCGACCACAACATCAATCCCGATCTCGAGCGTAAGATGGCCAAGCGGGCCGGCAGCGAAACGATCGAGGTTCCCGCCAGCCACGCGGTCTACCTTTCCAAGCCAGATGAAGTGGCGCGTTTGATCGAACGGGCGGCAAAGGCGTCTACCCAGTAACCCTTCCATCCAACACGATTGACATAGAGTCCCATGTCCGTGAACGTTCTCTACCAGACCTCCGCCCGCGCCACAGGCGGTCGCGATGGCCGCTCCGCCACCCTGGACGGTACTTTTGAAGTGAGTCTGACGACGCCGAAGGAACTGGGCGGCCCCGGCGGCGACGGCGCCAATCCCGAAAAACTGTTCGCCGCCGGCTATGCGGCCTGCTTCCTCGGCGCCATGAAATTCGTCGCCTCGCAAGGCGGCCCGAAGGTGCCAAGCGACGCGACGGTGACCGCCACAGTCGGCATTGGACCGAGGGAGGAAGGGGGCTTCGGCTTGACCGTCGCGCTGTCGATCGCCGTGCCGGGCGTTCCGCGGGGTGAGGCCGAGGCGCTGGTCGCCAAGGCCCATCAGGTGTGCCCCTATTCCAACGCGACTGGCAACAACATCGATGTCAAACTCACCGTCGAATAAAACTCGCCCTCCGAAACCTCGGCGTACCGGGATCTCGGAGCTGGCCGCTCCTATTCATGACCGAGGGAATCCGGGCATGGCGGAACAAGCATAACTATTTGATTTTGCGTGGCATTGTGTTTCCAGCGAAACCGGCACGACGAATCGGAAGCACCACGCCCGCCATGCCCGACGATACCCCCTCTGCCATTCTCCTTTCCAGCCGTCAGCCGCAAGAGAGTGACCGCACTTCGTCGATCTGGATATGTTCACCCCGCGATTCCGTGGTGGCCTGAACTCGCAGCGCGGCGTTGTCATATGGGAGACACCGGAACATGGTCAGCACTGTCAATGAGCAATTGTTAGACGAACGTCTGGCCGCGCTTGAAGAAGCCCGGGCGTGGAGTCCACGGCTCATATCAAAGCTCGAGAGTCACATTCGCACCGCAGACGATCTGGCTTTATTCCGGATCAACGCCTTCAGCTTTGCCCAGGAGCGCCATCTACCCGAGAACGAAATTATCGACCTGTTTCTTCATGCCACGGCTCTTGGCCTTTTCTCGATGGATTGGTCGCTGTACTGTCCGCAATGTTGCTGCGTGGTCGAGAGCTTCCGCAGCTTGAAGAGCCTGCAAAATCACTATCACTGTCCGTTCTGCCAGGTTGGGTATGAGGCGGCGCTCGATGAATATATCGCGGTCGCGTTCACAGTCAGTCCGAATATCCGCAAGATACAGTTTCATGATCCCGACCAACTCTCGGCCTGGGATAAGTTTTTCAAGACACAGAACACGGCCGAAGGCCTGTTGCCCGATGGTCAGCCGCTGGTGAATGCCAAGGCGGCGATTGCGCGGTCGGTGACCTATCTGCCGCCGGGTGAGACCACGTCCATCGAAATCGAGGTTAATGAAGGCACTGTCGTTGGCTCCTGTCCGCTCGGGAGAGCGGCGATTATGGTCTCGATCGTTGGAGCGCCGGCTTCAGGTCCGCAGGTTGTGCCTGTCGCTTATGGCGATAAAGTGCACGTCCACGACGTGCACGAGATGGCGCCCGGCAAGATTGTTTTTACGCTCGCGAACAAGACCTCGGAGCGCGGCATGTTTGCCATCGCCGTGCTGCCGCCTGGTTTCGACATGGGCCGCGCCCCAGTACATTTTGTCCCGTTTCTCAACGGCAAACGCCTGCTGACCACGCAGGCCTTTCGCGATCTCTTCCGCTCCGAGGTCATCAAGGCGCGGGAGGGAATTGGGGTCAAGGACATCACGCTTCTCTTCACGGATCTCAAAGGGTCAACCGCACTCTATGACCGCATCGGCGACCTCAATGCCTTCGCCCTCGTCCAGCGGCATTTCGATCTGCTGCAGGACGTCGTGACTCGCCACAATGGCGCGATCATCAAGACCATTGGCGATGCCGTCATGGCCACGTTCCTAGAACCTGCCGACGCGGTCGCTGCAGCTCTTTCGATGCGGAATGAGATCGATACTTTCAACGGCAAGCAGGCTGACCGTGCTCTCATTCTCAAGATCGGGATCCATAAAGGCGCAGCGATTGCGGTAACATTGAACGAACGGCTCGATTATTTCGGCCAGACGGTCAACATTGCGGCGCGCGTGCAGCAGCTCGCGGATGCGGAAGAGATTTTTGTTTCGGAGGATGTCTATTCAGCTGAAGGCGTGCACGCGCTGCTTACTTCCCGGGAAGTCGTATCAAGCGTCTTCAAGCTAAGGGGCGTTCAGCAGGACCTGCGCGTGTTCCGTATTACCAAGGACTTGGCGGCTCTGTGAGCTAAGCCCGATTTGGCTGGCCTCCATAGCCGCTCCTGGCCCAATGCTGCCTGATTTGAAAGGGCGGAGTTCGTCCGCTCCGCCCCGGATTGCGGCGGGCGGAGGATATGGAGGTAATAAGGACCATCGTCAGCTTGCCGTATTCGGGATCGAAGGGCGTCGCTCCATTTGGAGCTGGTAACGGCGGCGTCATGGTAGACCTCGCTCGCGATCATGACGCGCGGAAAGCGGACAACTTCTGATTCGAGTCGATACGCTTCGATCAGTGCCTCGCTGAACACTGTCTGATCTTCGTGTGAGATCTTCTCTCTTACGATTGCGCCCCTTACCAGAAAGCCCTCAAAATTCTGGTCTTGACCCATGTGCGACATCGTCCACTGACCCAGGAGATGTTGGAAGTTGCTCGGGGCCCGTTGAGCACACTGGGCGTCACCGCGCTTTGGTGTTGGTCGCAATTTCAAAATCCGTGGTAGCGACGACAGCCTTTTTACTACGATGCATTTAGCCCAGCATCGCTGGCAACGGCGTCATCCGATTCGGAATGCCGCCAGCAAGTTCGATGCGGCTTTTTGTCTCTCCGGGGTTTCCGTTTTCCAGGGCTGAAACCACGATTGTTACAAGAGATTAATCCACTAGCCAGCCTGGCGTAATACGCCGGGACCTATCTCCAGCAAGCGTTCGAACCCGCAACTTATTCACGCGTGGCGGTTGTTTGGAGAATTTATGTGAACCGAATGATGAAATCCGCAATGTTCATGCTGGCGAGCATCCACTTGTTAGTGGATGCAGTCTTAATGACTGTTGCCCGGCCGCTTGTCGCGCACTGGATGTTCGGAAGTATTCGCGCGCAGATAGTTTCGCTACGCCCTTATCCGACGCTAGCCTTGTTTGCGGTGCCTCTGATCGTTCTTGAACCGGTCAAGCCGGTTGCCGCTTATTTAGCTGGTACGGGCCACATCACGATGGGCATGTTTGTTCTTGTCGTGGGCGAAGTCCTAAAGCTTGTGCTCCTGCAGCGCCTGTTTAGCGTGAGCCGCGATAAGCTCATCTCGATACCCGCATTCGCCTGGACATATGGGATGTACTTGCAGGCCAAGGAATGGCTGGAATCGTTTGAGGCATGGCAGGCCGCGCGACGCTGGAAATGTCTTGCCCAGTACGCCGTCCGCAGTTTCGTTCAGGAAGTGAAAGCTTCCCAGAGGCTAGAACGTGTCTCGTTCCAGCCCCGCTAGCACTACCATGCGATACTTTTTTCATATCTGCGACGGCCCGAAAGTCTTTCCCGATGAAGTGGGAGAGCGGCTTTCGAGTCCAGAAGAAGCCATAGATCAGGCCAAGTACCTTGCTGCCGAATTGAGGAAGGCGGGCGAGTTCTTCCGATCAAGTCTCATATTGGTGGTGGACGAAAACGGCCACCGGATATTTGAATGCCAGGCTTCACGTTGAATTGTTCTTGGGCAACATGGGCTCCATTCAACGGGAGACACGGCCTTCTATTCAAAGAGAAGATCAGCTGACCATGGAAACGCAACTTGAACAGATAGCAGTGAAAGCTGCGAATCAACTGCCGAAGTGTGTGGTGCGGGAAATCCGCACGCCACGTTCAGTGGGAGCCGGGGCGGGCGACCGCCTCCGGCGACCCGGTGGGCGCGAGGTAACTCGCGTCCTTACCGCGAAAGTGGTGCCTGACTGCCAAGATGACCAGATTGACCGGAAGGGACATCAGTCCGACGTCGCCCGGGGAGGTCGCAGTTGCACATAACGACACCGCTCTCGATCTGTCGTGGCTTCGCGGCGAACTTGCACCTCGTTATTCAAGCCGCGGCCGCTGGGCAACTCAAAGAGGCCGCCACCTGGGTGCGGCCTCCGCGGTTGCGGTCTGATCTATCGTTTAGCGGCTTCGCCGGGGTCTCCCTTGGGGCCGGCCGGACCCAACGCGCCCGCGGGTCCTGCGGGCCCCGGAGGACCTGCCGGTCCGGGCGGTCCGGGAAGGCCGCAGTTTTCTATCACCACTTCTCTCTTATCCTCCCCGGAGGTAATTTCGACTATGCAAGTGGAGGGGAACTCAGGTCCAATCCAACGAAACCCTCCAGTCGAACTGCTCTCGACTTGCACTGTTTTGCTTGGGCTGATTTTAATACGCACGCTGTGCTCGCGCGGTCGTCTAACCCTTCCGACGATCACTAACTCGCCGCGCGTTACAGCGGCAGTCGTGATAAATATTTCTGCACGCGCATTTTCGCTCCATGTAATCACACAGGCAGTCGTAACAGCTGCGACGGCGCGGATAAGCTTTGCGAGCATGGCAATCCCCCTGCATTCTGTCCGAATGCTAAATTCGATCACTAAAGCCCACTGAGAACAAGAGTGCGACTGCGCGGGCCGACCAAAGCCCAAAACGGCACACCAGCGAACCTCCCTATGTCATGGCCGGGCATTGCCCGAAAGCGCGTCAGCTAGCGCCAGCCACAGACACGATGTCCCCAGTGCCACCAGCGATGTCCCCTCTGCCACCAGCAACCCCAACGACGGTGACGGCTACCCATGTGGCGATGCGGGCGGACCATCACCGCTTGCGCCGTCTGCGTCGCCTCCGCTACTCTAGGCGTGATACTCCAGCCGATCGTTGTAAAACCGGCGACAGCAACGACCGAGCCAGGCAGGATATCTGCGAGAAAGTTGCGGCAACTCATTGCTCTCACTGTGTTTTCTCCCTCGTCCGAATAATTTTTCAGTCAACGTAAATCTTAGCGCAAATTCCTAACGGAATGGGGAGCGGAACGGCGCCAGCATACTGCACCTCGTGGGCGCGAGGGGGGAAGCCGCTGGATATATCAGAATCGCGGCCGGATCCGTCATCTCGGCCGTGGCCAGCGTCCTAATCAGCAAACCAGATATCCTTGCGCGAGCATGCCAAGCTATGGCAGCACGAGTTGATCGAACAACTTCAGCCTCTGGTACGTTTGAGACATCCCGCAATGTCACAGCGGTCATCCTCCGTTTGCACTCTGTCAGGCGAACCGGTAAAATTATGACTGACGATCAATTGGCAACAGACGTGAATGCCGTTTTCCCGGCTCACAGGCAAATTTAGCGCCGGTCGCGGCCAAATTTTCCGAGGAGTATTCCGACAAGTACTGGTCCGAATAAAATAATATGTCAGTGATCGTTCACCGCAAAGCCGCAAGAGCGATACTGCTCACTCCGGAGAGGGAAGTACTTTTGATGCGTATCCCGGCTGGACGGCGTCGCTCCATTTTGGATTACGCCCGGCGGCGATATCGAGGCCAACGAAAGCCCGGCGCAAGGTTTCAGACCGAAGAAGGAAGAGATTGGATTCGACGCTGTAGAAGTGGCCCAGTTCTTTGGAGACGCCAACACACTTTTAATTTCCGCAACAAGCGTTGTTGCCAGAGCGAGCAATATCTTGTCGTTCATGCCTCGCGCTTTCATCCCCAAATCAATGATGCCGAAGAAGCAATGGTTTTAGATAGAATTTCGTTGGTGGAAACTGTGCATGATGCTTCAGAGCGTCTGACTCCATTGTCTTTGGCGAACATCGTTGAAAGCTACCTTCGTGAAGGGGCGCCAATTGAGCTACCCGACGTTGAAGTTCTAATAGATTGATGGCAATCGCCTCTCGAAAAGCTTGCCGCGGTCGAACCAAGATCGCTTCGAAATTCTTGCGTTTCGCCATCCGATCGCGGTCAAAGGCTCCATAGAGCCTGAAGAGGACGTCGGGCAAGCGGCATTGCGCGAGTTGTGAAGAGAGCGGCGTCTGCGATGCGAGAATAGCTTCGTTTCTTGGCACGATCCAGGTACCCGAACCCGACCAGGAATGGCATCTGCTTGTTTGTTCGACCGGCATGCTACCAGACACGTGGACGCATCGTTCCGATGACGATGGCGGTCACGATTTCAGGTTTTTTTGGCATCCGTTGGACCAGTCCCTAAACGATGAATGGCACCCAATTTTTAAGCAAATCATCGACTTCATTCGTCGGAATATTCTACATTGAGCTATGTCCCTTGTTGGCACGTTTAAGACATGCCGACCGGCTCCGAAATTATCTGCTTATCGGGCAAGTCCGGAAACGACGGGCGGACGGTCAAAACGGCGCTTTTGACCCTGAGCTGCTGCCCGCGCGTCAACCGGAAGCGAACGCTGGCCAACCGATCAAGTTCGTTGGCGTCCAGCGTGCCTTGCGCCGTGCAATCCGTGTTGCCCGGTCTTCCGCACTCCAGTCTCTCGGCTCCGCCGCTTGGGTGAACAAGGCGCGATCGTCGAGCGTATCGATGTTGATCACGCTCCAGACGCTGTCAGCTTCGGACAGGAGCATGGCCACGTAGACGCCGCATCTGCGGCACACGATCTGCTGTGATGTCATGAGCCCGAACGTGTAAAATTGGACGTGCTCGGGCCTTCGAGCGATCAGAATCGTCCGCGCCTTTGGGTCGGCGAACGTTCGGGCGTTGTGCTTACGGCAGAACGAGCACTGACAGGCCCCGACAACTTGATCCTTGGGCAACCGATCAGTCTCAAGTTCGATCTCGATCGCCCCGCAGTGGCAACTACCCTTGTGCTTCAATCGGTTTCTCCAAGTCTTGCGGTCGATGAACGGCGACGCCAGCCATCACGAGCGCAATGCCGGCGACATCCTTCAAGGTTGGAAGCTGCGCGAGAACGAATGCGCCGATGATCGCCGCTGAGGCTGGCAAGAGACACAGGAGCAGCGCGAAGCTCGCACGCGGCAATCTAGACATCGCCAACTGATCACAGACATATGGGATCACCGACGAACAGAGGCCAACTCCAACTCCAGCAACCAACAGGATAGGGTTGTTGAACGCCTTCATCGCCTGCACGAGACCGATTGGCATCACTGCGACGAATGCGATGGCCATTGCAGCGCCAAGCCGTTCGATGCCACCGGCCGCGCCGGCTTCTGAAATCTTGTGCCCGAGAACGATGTAGAGCACGAACAGCGCGCCGTTGAGGAACGCCCATGCCAACCCGATGGGGTCGCTCGACCACTTCACGTCGATGAGAATGATGACCCCAGCAACGGCGATCACGAGCGCTAGAAGATTTCGCTGCGTCCTGAGGCCATAGAGCGCAATGCCGATGGTGCCGATGAACTCGATGGCGGCAACGAGGCTCATCGGCAGCCGTTCAAGTGCGAGATAGAAGGAACTGTTCATGATCGCGAGGCAAATGCCGAGCGCCAGCATCAAGCGACGGGTGCGGGCGTCCGCCTGAGCAATCGTCGACCAAGGCTTTGTGAGCGGCGCGAAAATGGCTGTGGCCGATGCGATCCGAAACCACGCGACACCGAGCACCCCGACAGCCGGGAACAGCAAGACGGCGAAGGCCGGCCCGAGATAGTGGAAGACGGCGCTCACCCCGAACCAGATGTGGGGCGGAACTGCCGTGACGGCACGAGGGAGGGGGCTAGGCTTTGACTCCATGCCTTAGCTTGCGATATCGACTTCTGCTATGGAATGCTAGAGCGAAGCCATTATGCTTTGCATGCCTGCAAATGAAAGGTCTTTAGCGTGAATCGCCTTTGGTTCGAAAACGGCGGCCTTGATCAGATCGATGCCGAACTCCTGACGACGCTCGCCACGGATGGGCGGATCACGATTGCCGATCTGGCCCGAAAGGTCGGCATGTCCCCGCCCAGCGTTGCCGAACGGATCAAGCGCCTGGAAGAAGCTCAAGTCATTCTTGGCTATGGTGCCAGGATCAATCCAGCGGCGCTTGGACTGCCGTTGGCGGTGCATATTCGCGTTCGCCCGATGCCGGGCCAGCTCGGCAAACTCGCAGCATTGCTCAACAAGCTGCCGGCCATTGTCGAGTGCGATCGCATCACCGGCGACGACTGCTTCGTCGCAAGGGCGCATGTCGCGAGCGTCCAGGAGTTGGAGAAGCTGATCGACCAGATCATTCCTCTGGGAACGACCAATACCGCAATCATTCAGTCCTCGCCGGTCGAACGACGGTTGCCACCTATTCCAAGGGTCACCTGACGCTCGTCGGCTACCGCGTCAGCTTTCTGGTCGGACAAGCGAGTATGCTTTCGTCCGAAGTTGTTGAGGGTTTCGGATGCCGGCTGATCGCAGCGATGCGGTTTGCACCGTGGCCGGCGTCCGAAAGCCTTGGCACCAAACGGACCAACCGGGCCGGTCTCGCGATGTATGGCACGCTTCAGGTAGTAATTGCCGTAGACGCCCATTGTGTCGGTGTTCACGGACCATCCCTTTACTATTCGGGCGAGCGTGGGTATCGAGCCCGGGAAGAGCTTCGACTTCGACAAACTCGACCCGGCCGCGAAAAAGGCGCGCGGTCTTGAAATCCTATTCCAGACTTCGGCCCAACTATGAAGTTTATTCTCAGGCAGGCGTTTAGCATGCCGCCGATACGCAACCGAATTGCGCGATCCGGCTGCTATCATCCCCGCAAGGCAGCAATGTCATGCGAGAGGCGAGCAGCAGGAAATGCAGACGATTGGCTTAATTGGTGGAATGAGTTGGGAAAGTACCGCTGTCTACTATCGCATGCTCAATGAGCAGGTGCGCGGCCGATTGGGCGGGTTTCACTCCGCTGAAATCCTGATGCGGTCGGTCGACTTCGACGACATCGTCAACCTGCAGAAGCAGGGACGCTGGGACGAAGCCTGTGAGGTGCTTGCGAATATCGCGCGCGCCCTTCAGGACGGCGGCGCCGGCTGCCTCTTGATCTGCACCAACACCATGCACAAGCTGGCCGACGACGTGCAGCGCGCGGTGTCGATTCGGCTGTTGCATATCGCCGACGTTACCGCGAACGCGATAAAGACCAGCGGATGCAAGGGCCCGCTCCTGCTGGCGACGCGCTACACGATGGAGCAGGATTTCTACGTGCAGCGCCTGCGCGAATCTCGAAGTCATCGCGCGCGGCAAGTCGCGCCGGCGCCGACAGCGTGATCCTCGGTTGTACCGAAATCTGCCTTCTGGTCGGCCCGCAGCACATCGATCTTCCGGTGTTCGATTCGACGCTGTTGCACGCCGATGCCGCGGTCGAGTTCTCCATGACGAAACCGGAGCCGCTTCCGCCTGCGGCGCAGGGCGTCCCATCACGAAATGGCATTGATCTTGCCAGATAAATTTGCCTTGTTAGGTAAATTACCCCGCCGTGCGTGGGTTGAAAGAGTGAATGACATGGCTTTAGCGATCAATTCAGTCCGGCCCGTTCTCGATCACGCCGTCATCAACGTGATGGGCAAGCTGGATGAGGCTGCCGCGCAATATGGCCGGCTCGGCTTTCAGCTGACCGGGCGCGGTCATCACACGCTGGGCTCAAGCAACCATCTTGCGATCTTCGGTGAAAACTATCTTGAGCTGCTCGGCTATTTGCCGGGCAACGAAACCAAGCGCGCCGATCTGTGGACGCACCCTGCCGGGCTGACCGGCCTCGTATTCAAGTCGGTCGATCCCGATCTCGTTTTTGCAGCGCTACAGGAGCGTGGCGTTCCGACCGCGGAGCCGATGAGCTTCTCCCGCCCGGTGTCGCTTCCCGCCGGCGCGCAGGATGCGCGCTTCAGGGTGGTTCGCGTCAGCGGTGATGAAGTGCAGAACGGCCGCACCTTCTTCTGCCATCACGACACGCCGGAGCTGGTGTATCGGGGCGAATGGCGGGCGCATCCCAATGGCGCCATCGACATCGTCGAATTCGTTATTGCGTCGAACGCGCCTCGGCGCACCGCGGCGCTGTACGAGCGGATGTTCGGTCTTCCTCTGCTGGAGCCGACATCGGGCGGCGTTTCGTTCCGCGCCGGGGTTGCTACCGTGCTGGTGCTGGAGCCGCAGGCGGTCGCCGAGCGCTACGCGGGCGCGGCCCTGGTCAGCCCCGACGGTTCGGACCGGATGGTCGCGCTCACGTTCAAGGTGTCGTCGCTGAATACGCCGCGCGCGGTGTTCGACGCGGCGCGAATTGAATACAAGGCCTACGCTGAAGGCATCGTCGTAAGCCATGCGGACGCTGCCAATGTGGCGCTCGGGTTCACCGCACGATGATAATCGATTTTCTGCATTGCGATCGACGGCGACGTCCTCGCTCCCTGCCACGGCCTAACAAGGAGTTAAGAACATGCGTGCCGTAGTCCTTCACGAACATGGCGACAACGACAAGCTTCAATTTGTCGCCGATTATCCGACACCCAAGGCCGGCCCGGGCGACGTCGTCGTCCGGGTCAAGGCCTCGTCGATCAACTACCACGACGTGTTCACCCGTCGCGGCATGCCCGGCATCAAGGTGCCGTTGCCGGTCATCATCGGCTTGGACGTGGTGGGGGAGATCGCCGAGATCGGCGCCGGCGTTACGGGCTGGAAGGTCGGCGACCGAGTGCTGATCGATCCGGTCAACCGCGTCGAAGGCGGCCTGATGGGCGAAACCCAGGACGGAGGTCTTGCCGAATACTGCCGCGCCAAGGCGCATCAGCTGGTTGCCATTCCCGACAAGGTCTCTTTCGAGCAGGCGGCCGCATTGCCGGTGGCCTATGGCACCGCGATCCGCATGATGAACACCGTCGGCCAGATCAAGTCGGGCGAGAAAGTGCTGATCCTCGGTGCCAGCGGCGGCGTCGGCGTGTGCTGCGTCCAGCTTGCGAAACTGGCGGGCGCCCATGTCATCGCTTGCGCCGGCAGCGAGGAGAAGGGGCGTCGCCTCACCGAGCTCGGCGCCGACGAAATCATCCTCTACACCCAGACCGACTTCATGAAGGCCGTGTACGAGCGTCACGGCAAGCCGCATCGCCGGCGCTTCGTCGAGAGCGGCGGCGTCGATGTGGTGGTCAACTTCACCGGCGGCGACACCTGGGTGAAGTCGATGCGCTGTCTAAAACTCGGTGGCCGGCTCCTGACCTGCGGCGCTACCGCGGGCTACGCCCCGGTCGAGGATCTGCGTTTCATCTGGACCTTCGAATTGCAGATTCGCGGCTCCAACGGCTGGGAGCGCGACGACATCGTGAAGCTGTTCGACCTGGTGCAGGCCGGCAAGCTCCGGGTCCTGATCGACAAGTCCTACCCGCTCGAACAGGCAAAGGAAGCGGTGCGCGTGATCGAGGACCGCGCGGTGTTCGGCAAAGTCGTGGTGACCCCATGAACAAACCTGAGACGAGCAAGGAGATCATCGCGCTGACCGCGGCCGAAATCCAGAAGATGCTGGATGCCTCGCCCTTCAATCTGTTCCTCAACCTGACCGTGGTGACAGCCGATCCGGTCAAGCAGGAGGTCACCATGCGCTCGGAGATGCGCCCGGAATTCGAACGCCGCCCTGGTTCGAAACAATGGCACGGCGGCGTCATTGCATCGGTGATCGATACCGCCGGCGATTTCGCCGTCGGCATGATGCTGGGCCGGGGTTTGCCGACCGTCAATTTCCGCGTCGACTATCTGAAGCCGGCCGTCGACACCGCGCTGATCGCGGTCTCGCGCGTACGCCGCGCCGGTAAGAGCGTTGGCGTCGCCGACGTCGATCTGTTCGACGAGAAGGGATCGTTGCTGGCGATCGGCAGGGGCACCTATTCGACGCAGGATGCGCCGGTGGCGCGGCCAACTGGGTGACCCCTTAAAGAATGGAGTCCCGCCCATGCGTTGGCATAATCTCGGCGATCTGCCCGACCGTACCGGCAATTTGGACAAGGAAGCGGTCATCGATCTCGCTTTGCCCTCTCACCCTCGGATCTATACCCACCGGCAGATCGATCGCCTGGCCAATGGTGTCGCAAACTACCTGACCGATCAGGGTCTTGCTCGCGGCACGCATATCGCGATCCTGTCGTTCAACCGGTCCGAATATGTCATCGCCTATTTCGGCATCATGCGCGCCGGCTGCGTCGCGGTGCCCGTCAACATCAAGCTGGCGCGCGACACCATCGACTATGTAATGGACGACGCGAAGATCCGACTTGCCTTTGTCGATGCCGCGAACCGATCGTTGATTCGCGACGGCATTCCGGTGATCGACTTCGACGATGCCGGTCCAGATGGATTTGCCGCGACCATCAAGCCGGGCGACTTCAAAAGTGTCACGGCCGGCCCCGACGAGGTCGGGCAGATGCTCTACACGTCGGGCTCGACCGGCCGGCCGAAAGGCGTGCCGCTTTCGCATCACGGCCAGCTCTGGGCGCTTTCCAACCGTACCAACCGCGCGGCGCTGAACGACGGTGAGCGCTACGTCATCGCGCAGCCGCTGTTCCACATGAACGGGCTGTTCGCGGTCAAGACCATCTTCGCCACCAACGCGTCGGTGGTGCTGCTGCCCGGGTTCGAGACTCGCAGCTACATCGAGGCGATCGCCAGATACAAGGTCACAGCCGCGACCGCCGTGCCGACGATGTGGGCGAGGGTGGTGAAAGAGAGCGAACTGCTTGCGCAAAACGACATCACGTCGATCCGGCGCCTGATGCTGGGCTCGGCGCCGATGACCATGGGGCTGTGGGACAAGATCAAGCAGGCGCTGCCGAACGTCACGCTCTCGATCGGCTATGGCACCACCGAAGCCGGGCCCGCGGTGTTCGGCCCGCACCCGAAGGGCATTCCGACGCCGCCGCTGGCGCTCGGCTATCCGCTCAGCCCCGAGAGCGTCAAGCTCATCAATGGCACCGAAAATGAAGGCGTGCTGTCGATGCGCAATCCCGCGCTGATGGCCCAATACCACAATCTGCCGCAGCAGACCGCAAAGGCGATCGCCGACGGCTGGTACTACAGCGGCGACGTGATGCGCCGCGATGAGAACGGATTCTACTATTTTGTCGGCCGCGCCGATGACATGTTCATTTGCTCGGGTGAGAACGTCTATCCGGGCGAGGTCGAGAAATTGCTCGAACGTCACCCGCAAGTTCAGCAAGCCGTGGTAGTGCCGCTCCCCGACGAGGAGCGCAGCCAGGTCCCGGTCGCCTTCATCGTTACCCGCGCCGACGCCAGGCCAAGCGTTGAGGAAATTCGTAAATTCACCATCGCCAACGGGCCGGCCTATCAGCATCCGCGCCGGATCGAATTCGTCAACGAACTGCCGTGGGCCGGCACCAACAAGATCGATCGCAAATCCCTGATTGACCGCGCGCGGAAGCTGGAGGCGGCGCAAGGCTGGTCAGTGTGAAAGACTGGTCGGTGTGAGCGGGTTGTCGGGAAAGATCGCGCTCGGACGTGTCGGCCAGCCCGAGGATATCGCCAAGGTGGTGGCATTCCTCGCGTCGGATGACGGCGGATGCGTCACAGCCAACAGATTGACGCCGGCGGCGGTCAGCGGCTGTAGGCGACGAAGTCCCAGCTATACTAGCGCAATTTCCACGTCAACCGTTTCATCGTTCGAGACGCATCGCGGAGCCTGTCATCGGGCGCGCATTCGCGCGACCCGTTGGGCGATGCTCCTTAAGGACGAGGTCTTTAGACCCTCATGGTGCGGAGCGCGTCGCGCAGGCAGGTGTACGTAGCCTGCGCAAACTTGGCTGCGATGCGCGTCTCGAACCATGAGGCCCGGCCCCGCCTACGCGCGGTCCCGGCGCGACAGGCTGCCGCGAGATGTCCGCGAGATTGCGCAGGCCTTGACGAAAGTTTATGCTTACAGCCACGGTTGTCCAGCAATACCATTGCGCGAATCCAGCGACGGATGATTGAAATCTTCTGCGTCTGACTTGAATCGGAGGCCGAAATGCTCGACGAGCTCGATCGCAAGATCCTGGCGACGCTGCAAGTGGACGCCAGTCTTTCGATGCAGGAGGTTGCCGAGCGGGTGGGCCCGAGCTCGACGCCGTGCTAGCGCCGGATCCAGAAGCTCGAACAATCGGGCTACATCAAACGGCGGGTCGCGTTGCTCGATGCGGAAAGGCTGAACCTCGGTGTCAGCGTTTTCATCGCCGTCAAGACCAACCAGCACAACGCCGAGTGGGTGCAAAAATTCAGAAAGATCGTGGTCGGTTTTCCCGAGGTCGTGGATTTCTACCGCCTGAGCGGCGACGTCGATTATCTGATCCGCGCGATGGTGTCGGATATTCGCGCCTACGACGACCTCTATCAGCGATTGATCGCGAAGATCGACCTGCACGACGTGTCATCGATGTTCACGATGGAGCAGATCAAGTCGACCACCGAATTGCCGATCATGAACGCGTAGGCGTTGGCGGCTCGGGCCATCCGCTGTCGCGGAGCGTTTCGAGGCGGTCGAGGAGCGGTCGCTGACCGGCGAGGATCTTCCGTCGAGCGAGAGGAAGAGCAAACCACGCCGCGCGATCGATTTCGGGAACCTGAAGGCTGCGGCCGCTACGTGGAGGCCATTCAATTGTGATTTCGTTGCTGCGGACGGAAGTGACATCCAGATCGCCTTCCAACGCATAGGCCAGGACCCATTTTGCGGCACTTTGGCGCACCTCTCCAAGCGACTGCAGCGGACCGGTCGCTTCGACGCCGAGTTCCTCGGCGAATTCCCGGCGCGCTGCGGCTTCCGGGTCTTCACCGTTGTCCAATTCGCCCTTCGGTATCGACCATGCGCCAAGATCGCGGTTGCGCCAAAAAGGCCCGCCAGGATGGACCAGGAGAACGACAATGCCGGCGTCGTCACGATGGAACATCAGGATGCCGGCGCTCTTGGTTGCCATGCTGTTTGCCTGGAGGGTTTGCAAATGTCGCGATACAGTTCGATCCGGCGCGCGTCGCTAGGAACAAAGCGGGCATTGTTGTAGCAAATGGATCGGCGTCAGGGAGGTCAATTCGCGTACGCGCCGTTCTTGTGGCCGGCGCTCGCTGCCGTGTCAGCCGGCGAAATCGCCTCGTCGATGACGGCGCATTTTCTGGGATTAGACGACGGCGACCGCGCCGGGCAGGAACCGGAAGGCACCACGCCCAGCAAGATTGCGCTCGAGCTCGATACAGTCAGGCTCCGCGACTTTTCCATGGTCGAATCGGGCGTTCCCACCCTGTTGTGCACACCGCTCGCGCTGCATGGAAGCGCTGTCGCCGATCTTGCCAGTGGCCACAGTCTCGTCGTCGCCCTGCGCGGTGCCGGAGCGGAACGGCTGTTCATGGCCGATTGGCGCTCGGCCAGCGCCGACATGCGGTTTCTCGGAATCGATGACTATCTTGCCGACCTCAATGTCCTCATCGACGAAGTCGGCGGTCTGGCCGATCTTATCGGGCTTTGCCAGGGCGGCTGGTTGTCCCTGGTCTATGCCGCGCGGTTCCCGGGGAAGGTGCGCAAGCTTGTCCTCGCCGGTGCGCCGATCGATGTCGCCGCGGGCCAATCCGAATTGTCGGCGCTCGCCGCGGCGACGCCGCTGACCGTGTTTCAGAGCCTGGTCAGTCTCGGCGATGGCCGCCTTATCGGCCGCAATGTCGCGAAGTTCTGGGGCAACGACACCATCGACGCGGATGATATTCGGCGGTCGCTGCAGACGCTTGAGCCGGCCGGTTCGCCGGAATTCGTGCGTCTCGAAGCCATCTTCAGAAGGTGGAATTCCTGGACCATCGACGTTCCCGGAAACTACTATCTCGAAATCATCGAGAAAATATACAAGCGCAACGAGCTTGCCCGCGGAAGCTTCATCGCGCTCGGGCAAAAGATCGATCTCTCGCGCCTGCGGCTTCCGATCTATCTGCTCGCCGGGAGCGCCGATGAGGTGGTTGCGCCTGAACAATTGCTTGCCGCAGAGCGGCTGGTAGGCACCCGGCAGGGGTATCTCCGGCGCGAAATCGCGCCATCCGATCACCTCGGTCTGTTCATGGGAAGGACGACGCTTGAAGAATACTGGCCAAGGATCGTGCGCTGGACGAAGAGCCCTCAGCTTGAGGGAAATTTTGGGTAGCCTGCATCACGACCTCGTCCGGTAGGTCTGGCGCTGCCGGGCAGGCGTAAAGTCAATGTTGGGTCCACGCCGAGATGGCGCTGCCCCGGCCCGACCCAACCCAACGCCAGAGTTCTTATCCCTGACCGCATCAAAACTGGTCTTGACACACCGACGCCTTGCTGATGAGTTTACTAACTAGTTAGTCAATAAAATGAGCGGACCCGGTATGACGGCGGGAGTCTTGGATGGCAGATACCGGGTGGCCGTCGACATCGGCGGCACCTTTACCGATATCGCGCTGTTCACCGATTCCGGCCTGATCCACCAGAGCAAGATTTCGTCGACGCCTGACGATCTGAGCATCGCCGTGATTGAAGGCGTCGGACAGCTCTTGGCCGAGCTGTCGATCGCGCCTTCCGCCATCGCCGAGGTGCTGCACGGCACCACCGTGGGCTCCAATACCATCCTGCAGCGCAAGGGCGCGCGAACCGGATTGATCACCACCCGTGGCTTTCGCGACGTGCTGGAAATCGGCCGCATCCGCATGCCCGACATGTTCGACCTGACCTGGGACAAGCCGAAGCCGCTGGTGCCGCGGCGTCATCGGCTCGAGGTCACCGAGCGCATGGCGGCGGATGGTTTGCCGGTCGAGCCCTTGTCGGAAGCGAGCGTGCTCAGCGCCGCGCGGGCGCTGGTCGCCGACGATATCGAGGCGGTCGCCATCGCCTTCGTCAACAGCTACCGCAACCCGGCGCATGAGCTGCAAGCCGAAGCGATCCTGCGCGCCAACTTTCCGCAACTGCTCGTCACCACGTCCTGCGCGGTGCTGCCGGAAATGAAGGAATATGAGCGCACCAGCACCACGGTGGTGAATGCCTATCTGTTGGCCGCAATGCGCAGTTATCTCGAGCGGCTCGAATCCGGACTTAGCGCCATCGGCATCGCCGCGCCGATCCTGGTCATGACCTCGAACGGCGGCATGCTCGCGGCCAATGTGACCTGCGAGAAGCCGGTGCTGGTGGTGGCCTCCGGCCCGGCCGGTGGCGTGGTCGGCGCTGCACGATTGGGCATCGCACGCGGCGATCGCGATGTCATCGTGTTCGACATGGGCGGCACCACCGCCAAGGCCGTGATCATCGAGGACGGCCGTCCCACCATGACCTCCGAATACGAGTTTCGCGACGGCATCTCGACCTCGAGCCGCTTCATCAAGGCGGGCGGCTACATGCTGAAAGTGCCGGCGATCGATATCGCCGAGGTCGGCGCCGGCGGCGGCTCGCTCGCTTCGATCGACAACGGAGGGCTATTGACGGTCGGACCGCAATCGGCCGGCGCCGTGCCGGGGCCTGCCTGCTACGGCCTCGGCAACGACAAGCCGACCGTGACCGACGCCAATGTCGTTCTCGGCTTCATCAACGCGACCGCGCTGGCGGGCGGCCAACTCGGTATCGACCGTTCGCTGAGCGAGGCCGCGATCCGCCGCTATGTCGGCGATCCCTTAGGCCTGCCGCTGCAAGACGCCGCCCACGGCATCCGTGCCGTGGCGAATGCCGCGATGGCGCGCGCGATCCGTGCGGTCACGGTCGAACGCGGCCGCGATCCGCGCGACCTCACGCTGATGGCGTTCGGAGGCAATGGCGGCGTCCACGCACCCGATCTGGCGCGGCAGCTCGGCATTCCCCGCGTCGTGGTGCCGCCGATGTCGGGCATCTTCAGCGCGCTCGGCATGCTGGCTTCCGATATCGAACACACCTCCCTGAAGACGGTCGGCCGGCGGTTGGACCGGATGAGTGTCGCCGATCTCGAGGCGATCAAGACCGAGCTGCAGCGCCAAGTTTCGGCACAACTCGCGGCCGATGGCTATCAGGCCGGGCGCACCGCGTTTGTGTGGGAGGCGGACCTGCGCCACGAAGGCCAGGCCACAGAACTGACCGTGCCGTTCGAGGGTGAGGATTTCGACCAGATTCGCACTCGCTTCATCGCCGAATATTTCAAGACCTATGGCTATCGCGACGATACGCCGATCGAATTGATGAAGCTCCGCGTCGCCGGCCGTGGCCTGCGCGACAATCGGCTCGACTTCGGCCATATGCAGATCGCTCCTCGGGCAGGGACGTCGCGGAACGGCGTGCGCCAGATTTCCTTTGCCCGCGGCGAGCCCGCAATATCAGTCGAGATCGTCGACCGCGGCGCCGTCGGATACGCGGGTCAACAGGGCCCGCTGATCATCGAGGAATTCGACGCCACCATCGTGGTGCCGCCCGATGCTAGGGTGCACAAGGACAGAATCGGCTGCATCGTCCTGGAGTTCGACCCATGAGAGTCGATCCGATCACTTTTGCCGTCATCAAGAGCGGGCTTGATTCGATCGCCGACGACATGGCCTATACCGTGGTGCGGATCGCGCGCTCCGAGATTGTGAAGGACGTGATGGATTTTTCCGCGGCCCTTTGCGCCGGCGACGGGCAGATGGTGGCGCAGGCGAAGACCATCGCCCAGCATCTCGGCGCGATCCCGGAAGCCATGGCCGCGGTGCTGGCGAAGTTCGAGGGCGATCTGCACGACGGCGACGTCGTCATCATGAACGACCCGTATCATGGCGGCATGCATCTGCCCGATATCTTCATGTTCGTGCCGATCTTCTTCCAAGGCCGGCGGCGCGCGTTCGCGGTCGTGATCTGCCATCACACCGATGTCGGCGGCCGGGTGCCCGGCTCCAATGCTTCCGATTCGACCGAGATTTATCAGGAAGGCCTGCGAATTCCGCCGCTCAAGCTTTACGATCGCGGCGCTCTCAACACCACGCTCGAGGCGCTGATCAAAATCAATGTACGGGTGCCCGATCGCGTCTGGGGCGATCTTTCCGCGCAATTTGCCGCTGCCCAGGTCGGCAAGCGTGGCCTGCAAAAATTGCTGCAGCGTTACGGTGCCGACGAGGTCGACGCCTACATGCAGGAATTGCTCGACTATGCTGAGCGGCTGACGCGGCAGGAAATCAAGACGTGGCCGAAGGGCACCTATCGCTTCACGGACTACATCGACAATGACGGGTTTTCGGAGGCGCCGATCCCGATCAAGGTCGAGATCACGGTCAATGACGACGGCACCTTGCTGGTCGACTACACCGGCTCCTCGTCGCAGGTGAAGGGCGCGCTGAACTCGACGCTCAGTTTCACCCATTCGCTGACGTATCTCAGCGTGCGATGCGTGCTGGCGAAGGATGTGCCGAACAATGTCGGCCTGTTTCGCTGCATTACCGTGAAGGCGCCCGAGGCGTCCGTTCTCAATCCGGTGATGCCCGCGCCCTGCGCGGCGCGAGCCTTGACCGGATACCGCGTGTTCGACACCATGTTAGGCGCGCTCGCCCAGATCGTGCCAGGCAAGGTGCCGGCGGCAGGCGAGGGCGGCAACAGCGTCATCTGCATCAGCGGGCTGCGGCCAAACCGGCAACCCTTCATCATCGTCGACATGATCTGCGGCGCCTGGGGCGGCCGGCCGAACAAGGACGGCCTGGAGGCGGTGACGAATGCTTCGCAAAATCTGTCCAATATGCCGGTCGAGGTAATGGAGGCCGAGCATCCCGTCCGCATCGAGGATTATTGCTTCGTGCCGGACAGTTGCGGCGCCGGTCAATACCGCGGCGGCGTCGGCCTCCGCCGCAGCTATCGCATTCTCGCGCCCGAGGCGCTACTGCAGATGCGCACCGACCGCGTCGCGTTTCAGCCCTATGGTCTGAACGGCGGCGAGCCCGGAAGACAAACGCGGAATTTCATCGAGATCGGCAACGAGCGCAACGCGCTGCCCGGCAAGATCACCGCCACAGTCGCCCGCAATACGCTGATCATTCATGAGCAGGCGGGAGCCGGCGGGTTCGGCAATCCGCTGCTGCGCGATCCGGAGCAGGTGCGCGAGGATTTTGTCGACGGCAAGATCACCGCTGCCTTCGCCGAGCGGCACTACGCGGTCCGGTTCGGTCCGCGCGGCGCGCTAGACCTCGAGGCGACGGCACGGCTGCGCTCCGAACGCCTCAGAGCACCGGAACAAACGGACAGGCGCCATGAAGCTTGATGTCGCCCCGCGGCCATCCAAAATCGTTCGCAATGCGGAGGCGAGCCGCGCCAAGATAGTGAATGCTGCGCGGATCGAATTCGTCAGCTATGGCCTGAGCGGTGGACGCGTCGACCGCATCGCCGAAGCAAGTGGTGTCAACAAGAACCTGATCTATCACTATTTCGGCTCCAAGGATGCGCTTTACCTCGAGGTGCTCGAGCGCATCTATGCCGACCTGCGCGCCCGGCAGCAGGATGAGGATTTGCGGGAGCTACCGCCAGTCGAAGGCATGAAGCGGTTGGTCAGCAGTACCTTCGACCATTTCGTCGATACCCCCGATTTGATCCGGCTGATGAGCATCGAGAATATCCACTATGCCGAGCACCTGAAGAACTCGCATACGACGAAACAGCTCTATGGCGGTCTACTCGATACCATCCGCATTCTCCTCAAGCGAGGCCAGGAGCAGGGCGTGTTTCGCAGCCAGGTCGACGCGATCGATCTGTACTTGTCGATCTCCGGACTCGCATATTTCTTTTTGTCCAATCAGCACACGTTGTCCTGGCTGCTCGACCGCGATCTGGTGGCGCGCCGGCGGGTGCAAAAGCGCCGCCAGCATGTGGTCGAGATGGTGCTGAGTTATTTGACCCAAATTTCGCTGGCGCAAGCCGGCGAGGGTGAAACAGAGTGATCAATCCGGAGACTGGAGTATGAGGAGATTCTCGCTTTCGATTCTGACGGTTCTGGGTGTCGCAGCCGGCGCCGGCGTATCGTCCGCGTCGGCGCAGGACAAATTGTCGGTGCGGCTCGATTTCTTGCCTTGGGGCGTGTCAGGCGGCGATGCATCTGGCGCAAAAACCAGGGCTGGTTCAAGCAGGCCGGTCTCGACACCGTTCGAGTGTTTGTGTCGTTGCTGCTGCTCGGACTGGTCGTAACGGTGCTGTTCTTCGTGGTCGACTATGCCGAACGCCTCTGCTTGCCCTGGCATGTCTCGCAGCGCGCCCGCCACGCGCGCTCGGCCGCGTGCGCATGAGAAGCAACACGAACTCGTTGGGTACGCTGGCACTGATTGCAACAGCGGCGCTTTGGGGCAGCAATCATGTCGTCGCCCGCGCAGCGCGCGACGCGATACCGCTGCCGGCGCTGGTGTTCTGGCGCTGGCTCCCGGCGGCGATCATTCTCACGATCATCGCGCTGCCGGCGCTGCGGGACGCCTGGCCGGCGGTTCGCCCAAGGCTCGCCGGCATCGTCGTGGGCGGGGCAATCGGCGTCGGCCTGTTCTCGTATCTGTTGCTGGGTGGCGCCTATCAAAGTCTTGCTGTCGAAGTCGGCTTCATCAACGCCACGACGCCGGTCTGGATCCTGTTGCTGGGACGATGGATGGGAGGCGCGCGGCTCGCAGCAGGAGCGCTGTGGGGCATTGCGCTGGCCTTTGCCGGCACGCTGCTGATTATCAGCAAAGGCGACATCCAGGTATTCACCGAGCTTCGTTTCAATCTCGGCAATTGCTGGTCGCTGCTGGCCGCGATGATATTCGCGTGGTTTTCGATCCGGATTCGCTACTGGACGCGCACCATTGCACCGCTACCGTTGACGGTGTTCACCGCCTGGTCGGGATTCTTGCTCGTCATGCTGCCGCTCTATCTCGCCTGGGTGATGCGCGGCGGGCCGTGGCTGGTCTGGCGCGATGCCGACATCGACTTCGCGCTCGCGGCCACCGGCTATATGGGACTGGGCCCGACCATGATCGGCAATCTGTTCTATCTCTACGGCGTCGCAGCCCTCGGGCCGGCGCGCGCCGCCGCGTTCCTCTATCTCAGCCCGCTGTTTTCGGCCGCGTTCTCGATTGTGTGGCTCGGAGAGCAATTGGCCTGGTATCACATCGCCGGAATCGCGGCGATCTTTTCGGGCTTGATCATTCTCGGCAGGCTCGGCCCGACGACGGCGGGCATGCGGTCGGAGCAGGTCTAGGCCCGCGGACGGCCGAGGTGGCCGGCGGCTTGAAAAATCCGCGCTGGCGTGCGCGGCTCCGCCGAGATCGACCGCTACGTGCTCGAAATACATGCTCTCGCTAGTGAAGCAGGCAGTGAACGAAGCAGGGAGAGAGGTGAGGGCGCCATGAACTTAATTGGATCACGTGCAACGCTGATCGCACATGTCTGCGCGTTGATTGCTGCCTTCGTGGTAACGGCAGAAGGGGCCTATGTCGTTCACGAGGGCTTCGGATATTAGCGACCTCAAGATACATTGGGATTTTTTTCCCGGCCTTCGTAATGTTCATTATCAGAAATCGGATATTTTCTTTCTGCTTCCTCGCTCTCCACGTCGCGCTATTGATTCAGTTGTTCTATCAGGCCCGAAGTATTGATCTTGTTCCCTCTGCATGTGGAGGCAGACTTGATGATCTTCTTGGAAACATCACACTGTTTTTTGTCGTTTCCGTAATTTCTTGGCGATTTATGTGGTGGGCGCCTTGGCCAAGTTCATCATTTCCGTCGTCGCATTGATACGAAACATGGGCCCGTACTCCATAACCATTTCAATCTCCTGAGCTTGCGCGGGAGACATCATCTCAGGGCCCAGGGATCCGCATAGTTTGCGGCTGATCTTAGAGTTATTGCCCAACCCTTGAGTATATGCTCTCATGGGACCAGGAAATTGCGATGACCGGGCCCGATCTCATTATTTTTGACTGCGACGGCGTGCTGGTCGATAGCGAGATGCTGAGCTGCCGCTGCCTGACCGAGGCCTTGGCGGCGCATGGCATCGAGCTTGGTCTGGATCAGGCGCTCGATCTGTTTTTGGGCCGAAGCACAACCGCGGTGCTCGAATATTACCAGGCGCTCGGACGCCCGATTCCGGAGCCGTTCTCCGCTGAGCTTAAGGCCGGCGTCCGCGCCGCATTTCTTGCAGCGCTTGGTCCGATCGAAGGAGTGGGCTCGGTGCTCAGAGGTCTGCAGATCCCGCACTGCGTCGCTTCGTCCAGCGATGTCGATCGGGTATCCTTATCCTTAGGCCTTACCGGCCTCGCGGCGCATTTCGGCGAACGGCTCTATACCGCGCAAATGGTGGAACGCGGCAAGCCGGCGCCCGATCTGTTTCTGTTTGCAGCCGAGCGCATGCAGGCCGACCCGCGTCGAACGCTTGTGATCGAGGACAGCGTCAGCGGCGTGAAGGCAGCCAAGGCGGCCGGCATGACGGCCTGGGGATTTGTCGGTGGCAGCCACTATCAATCGCGCGACGGCAAGACCATCCTAACAGAAGCTGGCGCCGACCGGATTTTTGCGCGCATGGCGGATTTTTGGCGAACGGATCAGTTCGATGGTCGCGTCCGATAACGAGAAATCGCGTCTCGATGAAGCGGCGCGAGCCGGCTGGCTCTATTTCATTGCCGGTCACACCCAGGACGAAATCGCCAAAATGCTTCAGGTCTCGCGCGCCTCGGCGCAGCGGCTGGTTTCCCTGTGCCTCGCCGAGCGTCTGATCACGTTCCGGCTGGAGCACCCGATCGCGGCGTGCATGGAGTTAGCCGCGCGGCTGAAGGACTTCTTTCACCTGGTCCATTGCGAGGTGGTGCCGACCGATCCTCAAGCCCCGCTTTCCGCCGCCGGCATTGCCGAGCGGGCCGCAAACACCCTGGAATCGACGCTGCGCTCCGAGAAGCCCGCGATCCTGGCGCTCGGTACCGGCCGAGCCGTGCGCGCCGCGGTCGAGCGGGTCACGCCGATCGATTGTCCCGATCACCAGATCGTTTCCCTGGTCGGAAACATCTCGGCCGACGGTTCGGCGAGCTTCTTCGATACCGTAGGCCGCCTCGCCGATAGGACCAAGGCGCGCCACTATCCGATGCCGCTGCCGTTTTTGATGTCGTCCGAGCGCGAGCGCGAGCAGATGCTGCGGATCGATCCGATCGCCAAGGTTCGCGCGGTGGCGGCCCAGGCCGATCTGCGGCTGGTCGGAATCGGGCAGATGGATCAGCGCGCGCAGGTTCTTGTCGATGGCTTCGTCACCCGCGAGGAACTGTTGGAAATGATGCGGCTTGGCGCGGTCGGCGAGCTGACCGGCTGGGCGTTCGACGCAAAGGGCCGCATCATCAAGGGCGGGACCAATGCCCGCCTGACCAGCATCCCGCCGCAGGTTCCTGCCGAAGCCCTGACCATCGGAGCTGCGGTCGGTTCTGCCAAGGTTGCGGCGATCAGGGCGGCATTGCAGGGACGGCTGATCAACGGCCTGATCACCGACGAAGCTACCGCGAGCGCTATCCTCGAGCACGAGAGCCTCCGTTCCGATTGAATCGGAACGGAGGCCCTAGTTTTTTGTTTTCACGCGTTTTCTTGGACAGCGAACCGGTGCCCACTTCGCCGGAAAACGCTCTGGCCGGCGATTCCGGCGCGCGCCTTCGAAGGGTTGCCCGCGGTTGAGTTCGCGCGGACGGAACCTTCGTCGCTTCGGCAGCGCGTTGCAAATCCACACCTTCGAAAGCCGATCTGATCCTTGACAAGGTCGGGACTCGGTGTGAACATAATTGCAAGGCGTGGGCATATGCTCAACGCCTAACTAGGGAGGTTACCGTGAAGCACGTCCTCGGCGCCCTGCTGGGCGCGGCAACGCTATTGGTCTCTGCCCCCTCCATTGCGCAGACGACGCTGACGATCGCCACCGTGAACAACAGCGACATGATCCGCATGCAGGGGCTGACCAGCGATTTCACCGCCAAGAATCCCGATATCACCGTGAAATGGGTGACGCTCGAAGAGAACGTGCTGCGCCAGCGCGTCACCACCGATATCGCGACCAAGGGCGGCCAGTTCGACGTGCTGACCATCGGCACCTACGAGGTGCCGATCTGGGCCAAGAAGAACTGGCTCATTCCGCTCGACAATCTCGGACCCGACTACGACACGGCGGATCTGCTCCCCAAGATCCGCGATGCGGTGTCGGTGTCGGGCAAGCTCTACGCGGCGCCGTTCTATGGCGAAAGTTCGATGACCATGTATCGCACCGACCTGTTCCAGAAGGCGGGATTGACCATGCCGGAGAAGCCGACCTGGGATTTCGTCATCGACGCGGCGAAGAAGCTCACGGATAAATCGGCAGGCGTGTACGGCATCTGCCTGCGCGGCAAGGCGGGCTGGGGCGAGAACATGGCGTTCCTGACCGCGATGTCCAATTCGTTCGGGGCGCGCTGGTTCGACGACAAATGGCAGCCGCAATTCGACACGCCGGAATGGAAGAAGACGCTCGCGACCTATGTCGATCTGATGAAGGAAGCCGGCCCTCCCGGCGCCAGCTCCAACGGCTTCAATGAAAACCTGGCGCTGTTCAACTCCGGCAAATGCGCGATGTGGATCGATGCCACGGTGGCGGCCTCCATGGTGACCAATCCCAAGGACTCCAAGGTTGCCGACAAGGTTGGCTTTGCGCTCGCGCCGAATACGGGACTGGGAAAGAACGCGAACTGGCTGTGGGCGTGGAGTCTCGCAATCCCTGCCGGCTCGAAGAAAGTCGAGGCGGCGGAAAAGTTCATCGCCTGGGCAACCAGCAAGGACTACATCAAGCTGGTCGCCTCGAAGGACGGATGGGCCAACGTGCCCCCTGGCACGCGAACCTCGCTCTATCAGAATCCTGAGTACCTGAAGGTTGCGCCGTTCGCCAAGCTGACGCTGGCATCAATCGATGCCGCCGATCCGAACAACCCGACCGTGAAGCCGGTGCCTTATGTCGGCGTGCAATACGCCGCGATCCCGGAATTCCAGGGCATCGGCACCACCGTCGGCCAGCAGTTCTCGGCTGCGCTCTCCGGGTCCTCCACGGTCGACGCCGCGCTCGCAGCGGCGCAAACGGCCACCGAGCGTGAAATGAAACGCGCCGGCTATATCAAGTAAGACGCGTCGCCTGCGGCGCGCTCTCCTCCCGACCCGCCGCAAAACTGGCTGCCGTCCAGCCTCGATCGGACGGCAGCGCTTGTCGAGTTCCTCTCATCGAGTTTCGCTTATCGACTTCCTTTGGGGCAGCAGGAGGCGGCGATGACAACCGAAAAGCTGGCGGCAACCGAGAAGATTGTGGCAACCCAGCCGACGATCGTGGGGACGCAGCAGACACAGGTCCTCGGACGGGCCCTGCTGGCTCCAGCCGTGATCCTGCTGTTCATCTGGATGATCGTCCCGCTCGCGATGACGATCTATTTTTCGACGCTGCATTACAGCCTGCTCGATCCCGACACTGAGAGGTTTGTCGGCTTTGAGAATTTTCGCTATTTCCTCACCGATCCAGCGTTCCTGACCGCCCTGCAAAACACGCTGGTGCTGGTCGGTTCGGTGCTGGCGATCACGATCCTGCTCGGCACGCCGCTGGCGCTCTTGCTCGACCAGCCGGTGCTCGGGCGCAGCATCGTTCGCTTGATGGTGATCGCGCCGTTTTTTGTGATGCCGACCGTCAGCGCGCTGGTCTGGAAGAACCTCCTGATGCATCCGGTCTCCGGGCTGTTCGCCTGGGTCGCAACGCTGTTCGGCGCAACGCCGATCGACTGGTTCAACGACGCGCCGATGCTCGCGGTGATCCTGATCGTCGCCTGGCAATGGCTGCCGTTTGCGACCCTGATCCTGCTCACGGCGCTGCAGTCCCAGGACGAGGAGCAGAAGGAAGCGGCCGAGATGGACGGCGCCAGCGCCCTCTCAAGCTTCATCTATCTCACGCTGCCGCACCTCGCGCGGCCGATCACGGTGGTGATCCTGATCGAAACCATTTTCCTCCTGACCGTCTTTGCCGAGATATTCGTGACTACCGGCGGCGGCCCGGGGCTGCAAACGACCAACATCGCGTTCCTGATCTACTCGCAGGCACTGATCCAGTTCGACGTCGGCAACGCATCCGCCGGCGGCTTGGTTGCGGTCGTGATCGCCAATGTCGTGGCGTTCTTCCTGGTGCGGATCGTCGGCCGGAATCTGGAGGCATAAGCGATGGCACGCAAGGTAACTTCGAGACACGTGTGGGTGTCCACGGCCGCCGCGTGGTTGTTCGGATTTTTGATCTTCCTGCCGATCCTCTGGATGGTCCTGACCAGCTTCAAGACCGAGCTCGAGGCGTTCTCGATGCCGCCAAGATTCTTGTTCTTCCACTGGACGACCGAGAACTATGTGACGGTGCAGGAGCGCAGCGACTACCTGCATCACGCCCTCAATTCGATCATCATCGCCGGCGGATCGACGCTGGTGGCGATGATCATCGCCATTCCGGCCGCATGGTCGATGGCGTTCGCGCCGACCAAGCGCACCAAGGACGTTCTGCTCTGGATGCTCTCGACCAAGATGATGCCGCCGGTCGGCGTGCTAGTTCCGATCTATCTCTTGTTCCGGAATTTCGGCTTGCTGGACTCCCGCGCAGGCCTGGTCATGATCCTGTGTCTCGGCAATCTGCCGATCGTGATCTGGATGCTCTTCACCTATTTCAAAGAAATCCCGAAGGACATCCTCGAGGCGGCACGGATGGATGGGGCGACGATCGAACGCGAGCTCGTTTATGTGCTCACCCCGATGGCGATCCCCGGCCTCGCCTCGACGCTTCTGCTCAATCTGATCCTGGCGTGGAACGAGGCGTTCTGGACCTTGAACCTTTCGACGTCGGACGCCGCACCACTCACGGTGTTCATCGCGTCCTATTCAAGTCCGGAAGGGCTGTTCTGGGCCAAGTTGTCGGCGGCCTCCACGCTCGCCATTGCCCCCATCATCATTCTCGGTTGGTTCAGCCAGCGGCAACTCGTCCGCGGCCTGACCTTCGGCGCCGTCAAGTAGCGAAAGGACCGCATCATGGGCCAGATCACGCTGCAGGGGGTCCGCAAATCGTTCGGGCCGGTCAATATCATCAAGGACGCCAATCTCGACATCGCGGACGGCGCTTTCGTGGTTTTCGTCGGACCGTCCGGTTGCGGCAAGACGACGTTGTTGCGCCTGATTGCCGGACTTGAGGACGTGAGCGGTGGGCAGATCCTGATCGACGGCCACAACGTGGTGGACGTGCCGCCGGCGAAGCGCGGCCTGTCGATGGTGTTTCAGTCCTATGCGCTCTATCCGCATATGAGCGTTCGCGGCAACATCGCCTTCGGCCTGAAGATGGCAGGGCTGCCGCGCGCGGAAATCGACCGCAAGGTCGAAGCCGCGGCCGCGACCCTCAATCTTTCGCCCTATCTCGAGCGCAAGCCGCGCGAGCTTTCCGGCGGGCAGCGTCAGCGCGTCGCGATCGGCCGCGCCATCGTGCGCGAGCCGAAAGCGTTTCTGTTCGACGAACCGCTGTCCAATCTCGACGCGGCATTGCGCGTGCAAATGCGCCTGGAGGTGACAAAACTGCAGAAGCAGCTCGCCACCACCGCCATCTACGTCACCCATGACCAGGTCGAGGCCATGACGATGGCCGACAAGATCGTGGTGCTGAACGCGGGCCGTATCGAGCAATACGGCTCGCCGCTCGAGCTCTACGAGCACCCCGCGAATTTGTTCGTCGCCGGCTTCATCGGGTCGCCCAAGATGAATTTCGTCCCCGGAGAAGCCTCCGGCGAGCCCGGCGTCGCCACCATCGGCACCCGGCCCGAACATCTGAAAATCGCCAAGGACGGAGAAGGCTGGCCGGGCACCGTGTCGGTCGCCGAGCATCTCGGCAGCGACACCTTTCTTTATGTCGACGCCGGCAAGCTCGGCACGTTGACGGTGCGCTACGTCGGCGAACTCGATCTCAAGGCCGGCGATCGGGTGTGGCTGTCGCCGGATCCAGCCCGCATCCACCGCTTCGACAAGGAGGGCGCGGTCATCGGAAAGTGAACGCTGCTAAGACCGCCGATATACCAACAGGATGACCAATAGGATGTACCTGGAAAAATTCAGGCTTGATCGAAAAACCGCACTCGTGACCGGCGGCGGTCAGGGAATAGGCCTTGCGTGTGCGGAAGCGCTCGCGGAAGCTGGCGCCAGGGTCGTGATCGCCGATCGCGACGGCGGCATTGCCCAAGCGGGCTGCGAAAGCCTGAAGGAGAAGGGCCTGAACACCGAGACCGTCATCATGGACGTAACGGACTCAGCACAAGTCGGCGAAGTGGCGGATGAACTGGCGGCGCGCTACGGCGCGGTCGATATCCTCGTCAACAGTGCCGGCATCGCCCGAAGCGAAACGCCGGCGGAGACGGTGACCGATGAGCACTGGCTTAATGTCATCGACGTCAATCTCAACGGCACGTTCTGGTGCTGCCGTGCCTTCGGCAAGCACATGCTGGCGGCAAAGTCGGGTTCCATCGTGAACATCGGCTCGATGTCGGGCTTCATCGTCAACAAGCCGCAGGAGCAGTGCTTTTACAACGCCTCGAAGGCCGCAGTGCACCATCTGACGAAATCGCTGGCGGCCGAGTGGGGCGGGCGCGGCATCCGCGTCAACGCGGTCGCGCCGACCTATATCGCGACACCGCTTAATGCATTCGTCAAGAGCAACCCGCAGATGTATGATGCCTGGATCGGTGGTACACCGATGGGCCGGATGGGGGAGGTCGATGAGATCGCCTCCGTCGTGCTGTTCCTGGCATCGCAAGCCGCAAGCCTGATGACTGGGAGCATTGTTCTCGTCGATGGGGGCTATACCTGTTGGTAGGCTTGCTGGAGCATGATCCGGAAAAGTGGGTACCGGTTTTCCGAAAAGATCATGCTCAAAAAATAAACGGGTTTGAGCGGGACGGGAATGAAGCAGGCCTTCATCGGTGTCGACGTCGGGACATCGAGCGCGCGCGCCGGCGTGTTCGACGAGGCCGGAAGGCTGTTGGCGACCGCGCGCAATCCAATCACAGTCTGGCACGAGGCAGGCAGCGTCGTCGAGCAGTCGTCTTCCGAAATCTGGGCCGCCTGCGCCGCGTCCGTCCGCACCGCCATGGCGGAGGCCGCTATCCCACCTTCCGCCGTCAAGGGCCTGGGCTTCGATGCGACCTGCTCGCTCGTGGTGCTCAATGCTGCCGGTGAGCCGCTGACCGTCAGTGCATCAGGCGATAACAGGCGGAATGTCGTCGTCTGGATGGATCATCGGGCGCTGGCCGAAGCTCGTTTCGTCAATGAAACGGAGGATGACGTCCTTCGTTATGTCGGCGGCTCGGTCTCGCCGGAAATGGAAATTCCAAAACTGCTTTGGTTGAAGCGGCACCTGCCGTCGACTTTTCGCACGGCCGGGCATTTCTTCGATCTTTCCGATTATCTTTCCTTTCGCGCCAGCGGTTCGACGGCGCGTTCGATCTGCACGCTCGGCTGCAAATGGAATTATCTGGCCCATGAGCAACGTTGGAGCCACGGCTATTTCGAGCGCATCGGCCTTGGCGATCTTGCCTCGGAAAACTACGCGAAAATCGGCAACCAGATCGTCGTACCCGGCACGCCCTTAGGCGCCGGCCTGACGGAGCAGGCCGCGCTCGACTTCGGCCTGCTGGCGGGAACGCCGGTTGGCGCGTCGCTGATCGATGCTCACGCCGGAGGCGTCGGCACCATCGGAGGGGGCGACAGGTCCGGCGCATCGGTCGATGTGTGCCGCCGGCTTGCCTACATCATGGGAACGTCGGCCTGCATCATGGCGACGACATCGGAGCCTCGCTTCGTTCCGGGCATCTGGGGCCCCTATTACTCGGCGATGGTTCCCGGATACTGGCTCAACGAGGGCGGCCAATCCGCCGCCGGTGCGGCCATCGATCATCTCGTCAGGTCTCACGCGGCACATGACGAGGCCGCCGCGACAGCGAACACCGCCGGCATCGAGATTCTGGAATTTCTAGAGCGGCGGATCCTCTCGCGCGAGGCAAGTGCTGGAGAAGCGGCACTGCTTGCTCGCGACGTCCACGTTTTTCCCGAGTTCATCGGCAACCGCTCGCCATTTGCCGATCCCGATTCGCGTGCGGTTGTCGCGGGTCTCGATCTCGACACCGACATCGGCTCGATGGAACGGCTGTTCGTGGCGGGACTTTGCGGGCTTGCCTATGGCCTTGCCGATGTCGTCGATGCGTTCCGCAACCATGGCATTGACTCTGACCTCATGGTCATCGCCGGCGGCGCTGGACGCAGTGCGCTGGTTCGCCAGATCATGGCGGATACGACCGGCTTGCGCATCGCGGTTCCGGCAACGCCGGAACCGGTCCTGCTCGGCGCCGCCATGCTCGGCGCTGTCGCCGGTCGCTCTCACGGATCGATCAGCGAAGCGATGGCCTCGATGTCGGCGATCGGGTGCTTGAGCGAACCGGCCGCGCCCGGAATGGCCGACTTCCACCGGACCAAGCGGCGCGTCCATGGATTGATGCGGAGACTGGATAAAGAAAGCCGCGATGCGATGCGCGAGATTAATTGATGGGTGTTGGAGCAAAAAAATAGCACGCTTTCCGGTGCGCTTGAACCATTGCCACTTCTCCCGTGGCCTCATGGTTCGAGATGCACGAAAACGCGCAAGGGTCTGACTGCGCGCCACATGCGAAGACCTCATCCTGAGGAGCATCGCAAAGCGATGCGTCTCGAAGGATGAAACCAAACAAATGGAGATTGCGTTAGAGCCATGCTGCTTGCCTGCGGAGATGCGCTGATCGATTTCCTGCCCGTCAAGTCGGTGGACGGGCGCGACGCGGCCGTGCCGGTGGTGGGGGGCTCCTGTCTCAACATCGCCGTCGGCATGGCGCGCCTGGGCGCGCCGGCAGGGTTTGTCGGCGGCATCTCGAGCGATCTTTTCGGCCGCATGATTGCCGACCACGCGCTCGCCTCAAAGGTCGATCTTCGCTATGCGATCCGCAGCGATCACGAGACCACGCTCGCCTTCATCCGTACCGTCGCCGGCGAACCGCAATATGCCTTTTATGACGAGACGACGGCATCCCGGAGCTGGAAGTATCGCCGCGGCTCCATCGCCTTCGATGCAATCGAAGCGATCCATGTCGGATCGACGACGCTCACCCACAACTCCGGAGCGGCCGAGGCGCTTGCCATGGTCGAGGATGCGCGCGGATCGGTCACCATCTCCTTCGACCCGAATTGCCGGCCCAATCTGGTCAGCGACAAGCGCCGCTACGTCGATCAGATGAATGCGTTCGCCGCCATAGCCAGCATCGTACGGATGTCGGATGTCGACTTTGAATATCTCTATGGCGGTAGCGAATATGCGGGAAGGGCGCAATCGCTCGTCGACGCCGGCGCAAGCCTTGTCGTCATTACGCGCGGCATCAAGGGAGCGCAGGCGTGGCACAAGCAGGCCGGTGCGGTTGAAGTCGAAGCGCCGACCGTGGATATGGTGGATACCATTGGGGCCGGCGACAGCTTTCAGGCTGCGTTGCTGTTCGCCTTGCGTGCCATCGGGCGGATCGGGCCTGCGTCGCTCGCGCAGACCAATTCGGAGGAGCTCGGTCGGGTGCTGTCATTCGCGGCGCATTGCGCAGCCTTCACCTGCAGCCGGGCCGGCGCCGATCCGCCGCGGGCATCCGAGGTCGGCGGGGAATTGTCGCGTCTCTTGGCTGGTTCGCCGGGCGCGACGTAGCGTCTTACTGCGCCGGGGCCAGGCCAGGATCAAAGCCAAGCGTGTGCTCAATCCACTTTGCCACACGAAGCATCCGGTGATCGTGTCGGTATCCACCGACGATCTGGAGGCCGAGCGGAAGGCGGTTCTTGCCGAACCCGATCGGAAGCGTCGCGGCGGGTACGCCAAGGAATGTCCATGGCGCGCAATACTCGGCGTCGCCAGTATATTGCAATCCGCGCGGCGCTTCGCCGAACGCGGCCAGTGTCAGCAACGCATCGTAACCGGACATCTCGCCTGCGAAAGCGTTCTTGCGCGCTTCCTGCAGCGTCCTGGCTGACAGATAGTCGATCGCGGAAAGCTTCTTGCCGGCCTCGACCAGCGACTTCAAATGATCGCTGGTGCGGTCGGGATAGCGTGCGACCAGATCGGCGAAGATCGCGGCACCCTCGCAGGCGAGAATGGTGTTGATGGTGCTCCAATTGACCTGATCGAGCTCGGATAGTGCAAGCTCTCCCAGCACGGCGCCCGCATCGCGTAGTCGCGCGATCGCGGCGTCGAAGGCGTTTTGCTGCTCCGTCTCAGCGCGCGACCATTTCTCGAAACGCACAATGCCGAGGCGCGGTTTGTCCAGCGGCTCCAGGCCCCGATCGACATCGACTTGAAATCCGGGAAGCGGCCGGCCGTGGGGATCGCTGTCGCTCGATCCGGCAAGCAGGGAAAGCGCGAAGGCGACGTCGTCCACGCGCCGGGCGAAAAACCCGACATGATCGAGCGAGGGGCTAAGCGGGTGCACGCCGGTGCGGGCAATGGCGCCAAAGCTCGGCTTGAGACCGACGACGCCGTTGAAAGCGGCCGGCCTGATCACCGAGCCCAGCGTTTGCGTGCCGAGCGCGAGCGGAACGACACCGGCTGCCACCGCCGCCGCCGACCCGGACGAAGATCCTCCGGGCGTATGGTCAGGGTTCCACGGGTTGACGGTCGGTCCGGGATGGCGCCAGGCGAATTCCGTCGATACCGTCTTGCCGAAGATGGTCGCGCCGAGATTGCGCAGGCGCTCGACGACCCACGCGTCTGCGGCTGGAAGGTGATCCCGGTAGACCGGCGAGCCGTTCGTGGTCGGCATGTCGTGGGTGGCGATGATGTCCTTGATCGCGACCGGAATGCCTGACAACGGACCCGGACGCCGCGCAGTGTCTCGCGGCAAATATTCGAACGCCCTTAGCGCGGGCTCGACGTTCCCGGCCTGTTCGAGGCGATCGGCTGCGTATCGATCCGCGGCCGCTCCGTCGGTCTTGAACAGCCGGAGGAGTTCGAGGACCCCCGCATCCGACTTGGATTGAGGGCGTGCGGTTGGATCGGTCATGACCGGTTTGGCCAATGGTTCGGGGTTGCGGAAGAACGGGATTGAAATCCCGTCCTTCCAGTTGTGTGGAAACTGCTTCGTCTACTTCTTCATCGCGTCATAAATCGCAAAACTATAGGCGCCTTCGGGCTTCTTGGTGATCACGGGGTCCGAACCACCCGACATCAAGGTCGCGACCGTGCGATCGTAATCCTTGACGTCGAGCTTGCCGTCGTCATCGCCGAGCAGCTTGCCGACTTCGCCCATCATGCGTTTCTGGTCCTTCTCGGTCTTGGCGCCGGTGGTGTCGGCGGCAAGGATGATCTTCACGGCTTCGTCGGGATGGGTCTTGGCGTATTCCCAGCCCTTCATCGACGCCTTGACGAACTTGGCCATCTTGGTGACGAAGGCCGGATCCTTCAGGTTCTTCTCCAGCACGTAGAGGCCATCTTCCAGCGTTGCGACGCCTTCGTCGGCGTATTTGAAGACCACGAGCTGGCTCGGCTTGAAGCCGCCGTCGATGACCTGCCAGTACTCGTTATAGGTCATGGTGGAAACGCAATCCGCCTGCTTCTGCAGGATCGGATCGACGTTGAAGCCCTGTTTGATGATCTTGATGCCGTCCGGCGAGCCGTCGGTCTTGTAGCCGAGCTTCGACATCCACGACAGGAACGGATATTCGTTGCCGCCATACCAGATGCCGATGGTCTTGCCCTTGAAGTCGGCGGGCTTCTTGATGCCGGTTTCAGCGCGGCAGGTGAGTTCGAGCCCGGACTTCTTGAAGGTCTGCGAGATGTTGACCAGCGGCACGCCCTTCTCGCGCGACGCCAGCGCCGACGGCATCCAGTCGACGACGACATCGGCGCCGCCGCCCGCGATCACCTGGGGCGGGGCCACATCCGGGCCGCCCGGCTTGATCGTGACGTCGAGGCCGGCTTCCTTGTAGAAGCCCTTGTCCTTGGCGACGAAGTAGCCGGCGAACTGCGCCTGCGAGACCCATTTGAGCTGAATGGTGACGGGATCGGCGGCCTGCGCGCTCGCCATCGAGAGACCGAGCGTCAGCCCGGCTGCCAGTGCAAAACTGTGCTTCATAGAAAGCTCCAAATCATCGACCTTGCCGACCTAGGTCCGATACGACGGATGCCAGAAAGTTGTCGCGCGTTCGGCCAGCGTGACAAAACCGTAGAAAGCCATCCCGGCAAGCGCAGCGAGCGCAATCTCCGCCCAGACCATGTCAATCGCCATGCGTCCGGCCTCGGTGGAGATGCGGAATCCGATGCCCTGCGTCGGTGTTCCGAAAAACTCCGCGACGATCGCGCCAATCAGCGCCAGCGTCGCGTTGATCTTGAGCGCGTTGAAAATGAACGGCAGCGCCGCCGGCAGATAGAGTTTGGTCAGGCTCTGGGTGTGGCTCGCGGCATAGCAGCGCATCAGGTCGCGCTCGATATGGCCGGCGGCGGAGAGGCCCGCGATCGCGTTCACCAGCATCGGAAAGAAGGTCACGAGCGCGACCACGGCCGCTTTCGAAGGCCAGTCGAAGCCGAACCACATCACCATGATCGGCGCGATGCCGACCAACGGCAGCGCGGAGAAGAAATTGCCAAGCGGCAAGAGGCCGCGACCCAGGAATTCGAACCGATGCGCGAGGATCGCGACCAGTAGCCCGGCACCGCAGCCGATCGCATAGCCGATCAGGACCCCGCGAACGAAGGTCTGGACAAAATCGCCGGTGAGAATCGACAACGACGAGGCAAATCTGGCGGCAGCCGCGCTCGGCGAGGGCAGCAGCACCGGCGGCACGCCGAAGCCGCGCACGGCGACTTCCCAGAGATAGAAGACGGTGGCGCCGAACAGCAGCGGGACGAAGATGTTGACCATCCGTTGCCGCTCGATGCGGATCGGGCGCAGGCTGGCAAGATTGATCACGCACATCGCCGCCGCGAGCCAGGTCGCGATCACGATCGCCCAGAAGCCGGCACCCGCAGAGCCCGCGATCTCCGGATCACGCAGCAAAACCAGCGAGGTCGTTGCGGTCAGCAGCACGCCGGCGATTCCGATCGCCGATGACCTCGCATCGGCCATCCAGGCTGCCAGCACGAACAGCACGCCGCCACCAGCAGCCGCCTCCCAGATCGGGTGTGACAAGAACCGCGATGCTCCCGGCGCAAGCGGCAGCGGGAAGGCAAGCAGGATCGCGAGGGCTGCAAGCAAAAGGCCGAGCCGAAGTTTGCGCGGGTCCATCAATGCGCTCCCATGCGCCGGGCGACGCCGCGGTCAACGAGAGCGACGATGCCGATCAGGCCCGAGGAGAGTACGGCGGCGGCAACCAGCGCCGCCCAGAGCTGCACGGTCTGGCCGTAGTAGGAGCCCGACAGCAGCCGCGCACCGATGCCGGCTTCCGCGCCGGTCGGCAATTCCGCGACGATGGCGCCGATCAGCGAGATCGTGATCGCCACCTTCAGGCTCGCAAACAAATAGGGGACGGCGGCCGGCCAGCGCAATTTCCACAGGATTTGACGCGTATCGGCCGACCAGGTTCGCATCAATTCAAGCTGCAGCGGATCCGGCGAGGTGAGGCCCTTCACCATGCCGATGGTGATCGGGAAAAAGCAGAGATAGGCGGAGATGATCGATTTGGGCAGCAGCCCCTGCAACCCGAGCGCGCCGAGAACCACGATGAAGATCGGCGCCAGCGCCAGGATCGGCACCATCTGCGAGCAGATGATCCATGGCAGCAGGCTGCGCTCCAGCACCCGGCTATGCACGATCATCAAGGCGAGCGTGATGCCAAACACGCCACCTAGCACGAAACCGAGTAGCGTCGCCGACAGCGTCACCAGCGAGTGATAGACCAGGCTGCGCGGGGCGAGCGGCGGATAGCCGAACACGCCATCGACAAACGTCGAGACGACCTGGTGCGGCGCCGGCAGCAGCGGACGTTCCGCATCCATGGTGCCGGCCAGCACGTCGGTGATCGTGTAGGGCGTTTCCTCGCGCTCAAAACCGTCGCGGACCAGCGACCAGTTCATGGCAACCGCTGCGATATACCAGATCGCGATCAGCCCCAGCACGGTCGTGACAATCGGCGCGTAACGTTCGACCAGCAGATGACGCGCTAGTGTCCGCGGCGCGCGCAAGGGCAGCGCGAGCGAGCTACTCGTCATAGGAGTGTCCAGCGCGCAAGCCGGTGCGGACGCGTTGCGCGATCTTGAGGAACTCCGGCGTCTCGCGGATTTCCAGCGAACGGTCGGGCGGAAAATCGCAATCGATGATATCGATGATGCGGCCCGGCCGCGGCGACATCACCACGATCTTGGTCGACAGGAAAACCGCTTCCGGTATCGAGTGGGTGACGAACAGCACGGTCTTTTCCGTCGATTTCCACAGCTGCAGCAGTTGCTCGTTGAGATGATCGCGGACGATCTCATCGAGCGCGCCGAACGGCTCGTCCATCAAGAGCATGGCCGGATCGAACGAGAGCGCACGCGCGATCGACACCCGCTGCTGCATGCCGCCGGAAAGCTGCCAGGGAAATTTTCGCTCAAAGCCGGTCAGATTGACCAGCGAGAGATAGCGTTCGGCCCGCTGCTGCTGCTCGTTCTCCGAGTAGCCCATGATCTCCAGCGGTAGCTTCAAATTCTTCTCGATCGTCCGCCACGGAAACAGCGCCGGCGCCTGGAACACATAGCCATAGCTGCGCGCCAGCCGCGCCTGTTCCGCGCTCATGCCGTTGACCCGAAGTGTGCCGGAGGAGGGCTGCTGCAGGTCCGCGATCACCCGCAGCATCGTTGTCTTGCCGCAGCCGGACGGGCCGATGAAGGAGACGAACTCCCGCTCGGCGACCTGCAGGTTGACATTAGAAAGCGCATCGACCCTGCCGTCCGCGGTCTCGAATGTCAGTGAGATGTCTTGCGCATCGACGACAAGCCGCTCTGGCGCGGATTCGGCCAAGATTACGTCAGTCGTACTGACCGAAGTGGTGTGCAATGGGCTTTCGTCCGGGCGATTCCTCACCATCGGTCCGCTGATAGTTGAAATATTTGGCTTTGGCGATGCCATGCCGCGATAGTGGCAAAAGCCGCAATAAGTGGCGCGCCCATTGTTTGAGCACGCCGACAGAAAAATAAGCAGGAATTCGCTCTCTTTCGATGCAGATATGGCAATGTTTTCAATGAGCTGTTTTTGACTTGCAAGCTACGGCGACAGATAATTTCAACCGATGCCTTCGCGACGAGTGCGAATGCCGGGTTCCCGCGAGCGAAGCAATATGAAGCCTGCTCCATTCAAATATGTCGCGGCTTCGTCGCTCGATCATGCGCTTTCGCTTAAGGCTGAATATGGTGACGAGGCGCGATTCCTCGCCGGCGGGCAGAGCCTGATCCCGGCGATGAATTTTCGCCTTGCGCGGCCGGCCGTGCTGATCGACATCAACGGTCTCGCGGAACTCGCGGGGGTCAACAGATCCCAGGGTAGCGAGATTCGCGTCGGCGCGCTGACGCGCTATCGCGCGCTGGAGCGGAACGGCGATTTTCTGAAAACCTGTCCGCTGTTCGCCGACGCGCTTCCGCACATCGCCCATCCCCAAATCCGCAATCGCGGGACCATCGGCGGCAACCTGTCCCATGCCGATCCCGCGTCCGAACTGCCGGCGGTAGCGACCGCCATGAAAGCGCGGATGCGGATCAAGTCGAGAGCGAACGAACGGGAGGTCGCCGCGGTCGATTTCTTCGTCGGGCTGCTCACGACCGACATCGCGGCCGATGAAATGCTGGTGGAGGTTTTGTTTCCCGAGCCGAAGCCGCGCACAGGATGCAGCTTTATGGAAGTGGCGCGCCGGCGCGGCGATTTCGCGTTGGCCGGCATCGCCGCCATCGTCACGGTCGACCAAGAAGAGCGCTGCGCGGAGGTTCGGCTTGCGTTGTGCGGGGTCGGCGAGACGCCGGCGGATGCGAGCCGCGCGGCCGCTTCGCTGGTCGGGCAGCGCTTGACCGACAAGGCGATCGACACGGTCGCAGCCGAGGTGCAGGACATGATCGCGCCGTCGGGCAACGTCCACGCTAGTCCCGATTACCAGCGCCATATCGCCGGCGTCCTGGTCAGCCGCGCCATCCGCGCGGCGCATCAGCGGATCGGCCATGCAGCCTGAGCGGCACGACATCGAGCTGTCGGTCAACGGCACGGCGTATCGCAGCAGTGTCGAATCCCGGATGCTGCTCAGCGATTTTCTGCGTCACGAATTGCTGCTTGCCGGCACCCATGTCGGCTGCGAACACGGCGTTTGCGGCGCCTGCACGGTCTTGCTGGATGGCGCGCCGGTGCGTTCCTGCCTGATGCTCGCGGTGCAGGCCAATGGCCATGAACTCAGGACTGTCGAGGGGCTCGCAACCAGTGCCGGCGAGCTGCATCCGATCCAGCAGGCGATGCACGAGCATCACGGCCTGCAATGCGGCTACTGCACACCGGGCATCCTGATGACGATGACGGCCTACTTGAACGAAAACCCCTCGCCATCCGAAGACGAGGTGCGCGAGGCGCTGTCCGGCAACCTCTGCCGCTGCACCGGCTATCAGAATATCGTCGATGCCATGATGGCGGCGGCCCAGGCGATGCGGGCTCTGCCATGACGACGCGATTTTTCGGCGCGCCGATCAAGCGCAACGAGGACAAGCGGCTGCTGACCGGGCAGGCGTTGTTCATCGACGATGTCGAATTGCCGGGCATGCTGCACGCCAGCTTCCTGCGCAGCCAGGTCGCGCATGCGAAGGTCAAGCGAATCGACGTTTCGCAAGCGTTAAAGCGCCCCGGCGTGATCGCGGTCTATACCGCCGACGATTACGGCACCTTCTGCCAACCCGGGCCGCTATTGGTGCCGCCGCCACCGATCCCCGGCATCGTCTTCAATCTGCGCACGCATATGCCGCTCGCCAAGGACAAGGTCCGCTATGCCGGCGAGCCGCTCGCCGTCGTCGTCGCCGAGAGCCGCTACATCGGCGAGGACGCGCTGGACGATATTTTGGTCGAGCTGGAGAACCTGCCGGCGGTCGTCGATCTCGAAGGCGCGCTCGAAAATGGCTCGGCGTCCGTTCATGACGATCTCGGCTCCAACGTCGCCTCGCAGCTCCGGCAAAGCAAGGGCGACTATCGTAACGCCGCCGCCAAGGCCGATCTCGTGCTCAAGCGCCGCTTTCGTTACGAGCACGGCATCTCCTCGCCGATTGAAACCCGCGGCGTGGTCGCGCAATGGAATGCGCGCGGGCAGCAGCTGACGGTCTGGGACACGACGCAAGCACCGGTCTTCGTCCGCAACGGCCTTGCAGCCCAACTCGGTCTCGGCGAGCGGCAAGTGCGGGTGATCGCGCCCTTTGTCGGCGGCGGCTTTGGGCCGAAGATCATGATGTTCTATCCGGAAGAGCTGGCGCTGCCCTGGATCTCGATGCGGCTCAACCGCCCGATCAAGTGGATCGAGGACCGGCTCGAGCATTTTGTCGCGACCACCCATGAGCGCGGCCAGATTCACGACGCCGAAATCGCGATTTCGGGCGATGGCCGCATCCTCGGCGTCAAGGACGTCTTCCTGCACGATACCGGCGCGTATAATCCTTACGGGCTCACGGTGCCGATCAACAGCCAGTGTACCTTGCTCGGGCCCTACGTGATCCCGTCTTATGACAGCACGTTCACCGCCGTGTTCACCAACCTGCCGATCGTCACGCCCTATCGCGGCGCCGGTCGTCAACATGGCGTGTTCGTGATCGAGCGCTTGCTCGATCTCGCCGCGCGCGAGCTGAACATTGATCCCGCGGAAATTCGGCGCCGCAACCTGATTCCAGCGGATGCATTCCCGTTCAATAACGAGATCATCTACCAGGACTTTCAGCCGCTGGTCTATGACAGCGGCAATTACGAGCCGGTGCTCGACAAGGCGCTCGAGCTCGTCGGCTATGACAAATTCATCAGGAAAGAGCAGCCAAAGCTGCGCGCGCAAGGCCGCTGTGTCGGCATCAGCGTTGCCTGCTATGTCGAGGGCACCGGCATCGGTCCGTACGAAGGCGCCAAGGTTCAGGTCCAGGCCAACGGCAAGGTGAGTGTGGCGACCGGCATCGGCACCCAGGGGCAGGGGCATTTCACGAGCTTTGCGCAAATCGCCGCCGATCAGCTCGGCGTCGATGTCACTGAGGTCGACGTCGTTACCGGCGACACCGACCAGTTCTATTGGGGGGCAGGAACCTTTGCCAGCCGCGGCGCGGTGGTTGCCGGCAACGCCGTCAACGAAGCCTCGCGCGCGGTGCGCAAGAAAGCGTTGAAACTGGCAAGCGACGCCTTCGAATGCTCCGAGGACGATCTGGTCATCGCCGACGGCAAGGTTTCGATCGTCGGCATCCCGGAAAAATTCATCCGGCTCGGCGAACTGGCGCAGCGCGCCAATCCGATGCGCGGCGCGGTCAAGCCGGGCACCGAGCCTGGCCTGGAATCGACGCAATATTTCGGGCCGCCGAGCGGCGCGACCGCGAACGGCGTGCATGCCATGATCGTCGAGATCGACCCGCTGACGTTCGAGCTGAAGATCCTCAAATACGTCGTGGTCCACGATTGCGGCACGGTGATCAATCCGATGATCCTGGCAGGCCAGATCCATGGCGGGGTGGCGCAGGGCATCGGCAACGCGTTCTACGAAAAGCTGTCGTTTGACGACCAGGGACAGCTTCTCAACGCCTCGCTCGCCGACTATCTGCTGCCGACCGCGCTGGAGGTTCCGCGCATGGAGCTCGACCACACCACGACGCCCTCGCCGCTCAATCCGCTGGGCATCAAGGGCGCGGGCGAGGCCGGCGCGATCCCGGTCGGTCCGCTGTTTGCGCAGGCGATCGAGGATGCACTCGACCTTACGTCGAAGAAGATCGAGCTTCTGGAAATTCCACTCAGCCCGAGCCGCCTGTTCGACATCATTCGGAAGGGCGCGCGATGAGAACCGCAAACGTCTTCAGGCTCACGATGGCGCATCCCGGAGACCTCTCCGAGCTCGAGCGCTTGATCGTCGGCGGAACCATCCGCGCAGCCGATGTCAGGGCGATCGTCGGCAAGACCGAGGGCAATGGCGGGGTCAACGATTTCACCCGCGGCTATTTCACCCAGACCTTGATGGCGCTGCTGTCGCAACATCTGAACAAGCCGGCGGCGCAGTTGATCGGTGAGATCCCATGCGTTCTCTCCGGCGGCACCGAAGGGGTGATGAGCCCGCATTACAGCGTGTTCTGCGTCACCGAGGGCACTGCGCGGCAGTATCCGTCGGCGCTCGCGATCGGTACCGCCTTCAGCGCGCCGGTTCCGGCCGAGGATGTCGGGCGACGCGCCCATGTCGAGAGCGTCGCCGCGGCCGTCCGCAAGGCTATCGCAAGCGCCGGGATCGAACATTTGGACGATGTGCATTTCGTGCAGGTGAAGTGCCCTTGCGTGACGGTGGCGCGCGCGGCGGCGGCGATCGCCGCGGGCAAGACGCCATTGACCAGCGATCCCAACAAGTCGATGGCGTTTGCCCGCGCGGCGGGCGCGTTCGGCGTTGCGCTCGGACTTGACGAGATCAAGAGCGATGATTTCGACGACAGCTCGCTCTTGAGCGACTTCTCCATCCAGTCACGGCGCGCCAGCATTTCTTCCGGCGTCGAGGTCGAAAGCAACGAGGTCGTGGTGCTCGGCAATAGCCCCGCCTGGGGCGGCGCGTTGCGGATCGCGCACCGACCGATGATCGACGCGCTCGATATCGGCGGCGTTGTCGATGTGCTCGCCGATCTCGGTATTGCCGCAAAGCCGCAAGTCGCGGCCGTTGACGTCGGCCGCATTGCGTGCGTGCTGGTGAAATGCGAGCCCGACCGTCGCGGCAAGATTCGCGGGTCCCGCCACACCATGCTCGACGACACCGACATCAACGCCCAGCGCCATATCCGCGGCGCGGTCGCCGGGCTGGTCGCGGGCGTGATCGGCGACGGCCGGATTTTCGTCTCCGGCGGAGCGGAGCATCAGGGCCCGGACGGCGGCGGCCTGATCGCCGTCATCGCCTCGCAGATGCGGAGCGCCACCTGATGCGCATCGTCATCACCGGCGCCGGCGTTGCGGGTTGCGTGATGGCGCGCAGGCTGTCGCGGCTCGATGGCGCCGAGGTGACCTGTCTCGAACGCGTCACGATGGACGATCATTCCGAAGCCGGCACCGGCCTCAATGTCGGGCCGAACGCGGTCAAGGCGCTGACATCGGTCGATGCCGAGCTCGCCACTGACATCACCCGGGCCAGCTACGTCTGGCGCAACTGGCGCATTTCACTGACCGACGGCACCGTGCTGTTCGACCTGCCGCTCGCCGACGTCGCGGACGGGCCGGGCTGGCGTATCCGATGGTCAGAGCTCTATCGCGTTCTGCGCAAAGCCGCCGGCTCGTCCGTCCATTATGGCTGCGAGATCACCTCGATCGGCCGCGACGCCGCCGATCCGCGCAAGACGTCGGTTGCCTGGACCCAGGACGGAAAGACGTTTCAGCTCGACGGAATCGACCTCTTGATCGCGGCCGATGGGCGCTACTCCGGCGCAAGGCGCGTCATTTCCGGCGAGCCGCGTATCAAGCAGACTGGGGTTGCGATCTCCCGGGTCTTGGTTCCGGATACGTCGAACGGACTGATCGACGACTACGAGCAGTGGTTCAACGGTCCCAACCGCCTGCTGTCATTCCGCGTGCCGCCTGACCATATTTATATTGCCGGCGCCTTTCCGATTCCACCCGAGGCGGAAATCGCGCCCGAGCAGAAAATGCCGGATGCGCTGCGCGCGGCCTACACGCCGCGATCTGCGCCGCCGAGCACGCAGGCGCGCTGGCTGATCGACACCATCTGTCAGAATGTCGCCGATACCCATTGGGCGCGCATGCAGGAGCACGAGTTGCTCTATCGCGCGAGCGATTGCAATGTGCTCTATCTGGGCGACGCCGCCCACGGTATGGTGCCGACACTCGGGCAAGGCGCCACCCAGGCCCTCGAAGATGCCGCGAACGCGGCGGCGCTGATCACGCAACGCTACATGCAAGGCAAGCGCAAAATCGAAAGCTGGCTTTCCGAGATCGAGGTTTTGCGCAAAGATCGCATGCGTTTCGTGATGGAGTTTTCGCTAGAAGCGACCGATACCATGCTTGCCGGTGCTGACCCCGTCGAGGGCACGCGGCACAAGAACGAGGCGCTATTCCAGGACAAATTGAAGGCCCTCTATCGGGACGTCGGATTGCCGCTGGACGGAAACTGAGAGGAGTTAAACGCCATGACCGCCGAGACAAAACTGCCGCTCGCGACTGTTCACGGGCTCTATCACATCGCGATCAAGACCGAGAATCTCGCGGCGACGCGAAAATTCTGGACCGACATCATTGGACTGCGCGAATTTCCGCGGCCGGATTTCGGCTATCCCGGCGCGTGGCTCGGTTGCACCCAGCCCGGCGGGCTCGCCATTATTCACGTCTATGCCGGCGGCCCGGCGCTCGGATCGGAAGGCAAGGCTCCGGCTGGAACGGCGGCCATCGACCACGTCTCGCTGTCCTGTTCCGGCTATCGCTCCTATGTCTCTCGCTTCAAGGCGGCGAGACTTGACTGGCGCGAGTTCATCGTGCCGGGAACGTCGCTGTGGCAGTTATTCGTCTACGATCCGAGCGGGGTTCAGCTCGAATTGACGTTCGAATGCGGTGGGGAAGGCGAGGAGCAGCCGGACATGGCGTCGGGGCGCAAATATGTCGCGGGTTCGAGCTTCTTCGACAAGGCGACGTATCCGCGGCTTGCCTGAGGCTAGATGAGATTAGGGGAGTCGGCGCGGCAGCGGACGGGCCACGTTCCCGTAACAGGCGTCTTGAGTCAACGTCTAATGGTCCTGCACCCTAGCGCGCCAGCGGGCTTCGAAAGTATCTGAGTCAGCGGGTGCCCACGCTTGTGAATCTAATGGATTGCCAGGTCTCTCTGTGGAGACGCTTGTATCTTCTGCATTTGAAGAATCCGGTTGTGCCGAAGTCTGCGCGGGCCATTCCAACAATGATTTCGAAAGCATCGGCTTGCCCTCGTACCAACATTTTCGCCCGTCGACGAGACGCCAGGACCAATACCCGTGCGAAGGCGATGGCATCGCAGCACTGCATTGTTGTTTCGCTTGTGCAGTTGGTATCCCAATTGATGAGAGCGCAGCAATGCACGCGGACAAAGCGATTGATGCGATCTGCTTTTTTATTTGAGTACTCATAGACTATTTCGTTGCTGCATTCGGCTTACAGCGACGACCAAATCGGGCCGTTCGAGAACTTCAACCAACTTGTCGAGGATACGCTCGTTATTCTGGGGTCTGGGCTGAAGGTATTCCTCGAGTATCCGTTGCGCTTCGCTAACGGCTTGAAGAGCCAACTGTTGATCGGTCATCGCTTCTTCCCCATGAGAAACACTCCAGTACCGCGCCTGCAAAAAAAGGCCCGAAAATCAGGCCGCTTGTGGGGAGGACGAGATCAATTTTTGTTTCAATGCAGAGCTTTTTTGTTTCAATGCAGGGCTATACCCCTGCCCGCCGGGGGAGAGGTGGATCGAATCCGTGGATGCTCGCTTGAGGGCGATCCGACTTCAATTCCTGCCAGCCCTCACTCGACTGATGGTCGCGCGAACATCACGCCATTGCAGCTTGTCCGGCGCGAATTGTCCGCGGAGATAGTCGACGAGTGTTGCGATCTGCTCGTCATCAAAGCTGTTTCGGAACGCCGGCATGTAGCCGAGGTCGTTCGCGGCGGGCGTTGTAATGCCGTGCAGGATCACCTGGATTAGATTGTCCGGCCGCATGCTGTGCAGATTGCTGTTCAGCGTTAGTGACGGTCGACTGCCGAACAAGGGCAGGCCGCCGACCTCATGGCACACCGCGCAAGCGCCCTGATAGAGCCGCGCGCCCGGCGAGGACGCGACGGCAGCTTTCGTGTTGGCTTCGAGTTTCGCGGCGCGCGCATTCTGTGCCGGACCATCGAGCGGCTTTTCGTTGAGCGAGCCGAGATAGACCGCCATCGCCCGGACATCCTGGTCGGGCAGGCTCGCCAGCTCCTTCACCACGGGCGCCATCGGGCCCGCGGCGACACCATGGAAGCGCAACTCGCCCGTGCGCAAATAGGCATACAGTTCTTCCTCGCTCCACGGAATCGGCGCCTGCGACAGCGAGGTCAGCGCCGGCGCTTCCCAGCCTTCGGCAAGACCGCCAGCAAGGTAGGCATTGGGCTTTTCCGCGCCGAGCGCGTTGCGCGGCGAATGACAGGCGCCGCAATGGCCGAGGCCTTCGACTAGATAGGCGCCGCGATTCCAGGCTTCCGATTTTGCCGGATCAGGCTGGAACAGGCTGCTCTGATGGAACAGCGCATTCCATCCCGCCATCAGCGGACGCAGGTTGAAGGGAAACCTGAGCGCATTGTTTGGGACGTCGGCGCGCACCGGCGCCTGCGCCATCAGATAGGCATAGAGCGCCTGCAGATCGGCGTCAGCAGCCTTCGCAAAATGCGTATAGGGAAATGCGGGATAGAGATGCCGGCCATCGCGGTGAATGCCTTCGCGCATGGCGCGTTCGAAGGCAGGATAAGACCATGCACCGATGCCGGTCTCGACGTCAGGCGTGATGTTGGTAGAGTAGATCGTGCCGAACGGCGTCTCCAGTGCGCGGCCCCCGGCATTGGTCGCGCCGATTAGCGATGTGTGGCAGACCGCGCAGTCGCCGAGCGCGGCGAGCTGTGCGCCGTGCGCGATCGTGGCTGCTGAATAGACTGAGGCGTCGGGTCGCGCGATCGGCGCGATCGCCCGCCACGGCAGCACCGCGGCGCCGATGCCGATCACGGCGGTGCATAAGGTCGCGGCGGTTGCAAGCGCGCTGCGCCGCTTGGCAAATGGATTCCAAAACTCGGGCGACCGCGCGGGCAGGGCGGCCGGCGGTGGCAGCGCGGCTGGCTCTGTCTGCGTGTCGCCATTCAATCCGCGCAAAATGCGCTCCGGCGTGAACGGCGGCTCGCGAAAGCGCACGCCGGTCGCATCAAAAATGGCGTTGGCGATTGCCGCCGCGCTCGGGACTGAAGCGGATTCGCCGACCCCGAGCGGCGGCTGATCCTGCCGCGGCAGCATCAACACGTCGATCTCGGGAATATCGGGGAACGGGATGATCGGATAGGCGCCCCATTCGCGGCTCGTCACCGAATGGCGGTCGAAGGTGACCTCTTCCATCAGCGCGCGGCTCGCTGACTGGATGACATTGCCGTGGATCTGATGTCGGACGCCGTCCGGATTGATCATCAGGCCGGAGTCCTGGCCTGCGACCACACGCGTGACGCTGACGTCGCCGGTTGCCTTGTTGACCGCGACATCGGCGATCCAGGCCGACCAGGCGGCACCAAAGCCGGGAAACTTGCTGTGGACGTAAAGCGCGTAGGCGAAGCCGCGCCCATGCACGACATCGCGCTCGGCGATTTTCTCTTCTCGGACCGGACGCGGCGTCCAGCCGGCGCGTTCGGCAATGGCATGGACGAGATCGATCGCGCGCTCGTCCTTCAGATAGCGCAGGCGATATTCGATCGGATCGACGCCGGCTTCGGTCGCGAGTTCGTCGATATAGGATTCATGGGCAAACGTGTTGGGCAGCGCCGAGACGCCGCGAAGCCAGGACGCGCGCACGATCGGCGGCATGTCGTGCGCGACCACGCGCAGGTTATCGTAGTCGTAGGGCGGGATCGCGGTGCGGTCGCCCATCTCGAACACGGCAGGGGTCGGCGTGATCCGCCCGGTCAGCAGCAGCGCCAGCGTCGGCGCGCCGTTCGACGGATAGCGCGTGGCAAAGTCGTAACCGGCGACGCTGCCGTCAGCATTCAACCCGCCATTGACGGAGATGAGCTGCGCGGTGCCCTTCGGCTCCCAGGCGTGCTCCTGCTCGCGGGTTAATTGCACGCGGACCGGACGGCCGACCGCGCGCGACAACAGCAGCGCGTCCGCCGCGACGTCGTCGGCGCAGTTGCGGCCATAGCAGCCGGCCGCCTCGAGCCGGATCACCTCGATCTCGCCTTCCAGCGCTTCGATCAGCTTCGCAAGATCGGCGCGCAAAAGGTGTGGGTTTTGTGTGCCCGACCACACCTTGACCCGGCCGTCCCGATAGTCCGCGACCGCGCAGGAGGGGCCGATCGAGGCGTGCATCTGGTAGGGCCAGGTGTAGGTGCGCGGCATCGGCGTCGCTGCGCCCGCGATCACCGCATCGACATCGCCCTTGTCGATCAGCGTGCGCGGCGTGGAGGGATTGGCGCGCAGCGCGGTCTCTATGTCCTTCAGGTCGGGCAGCGTCGGCGTCGGCTTCCAGCTCACCTTCAATTGCGAAGCTGCCTTGATCGCGTTCTCCTCGCGCTCGGTAACGACACCGACGAAATCGCCGATCCTGACGACAGCGATGAGACCCGGAATATCACGCACCGACGTTTCATCGACCGCGATCAGGCTGGTGCCGACGAAGGCGCCGGCGTCGACGCCGGCATAGGGCGGCCGCACCACGCGGCCATGCAGCATGCCGGGCACGCGGACATCGTGAACATAGACGAGTTCGCCGGTCGCTTTGGCCGGGAGGTCGACGCGCGGCACCGATTGCCCGACAATGCTGTAGGCGCTCGCGGCCTTGACTGGGACCTCGGCGAGTTCAAGCAGGACTGTTTCGTCGCCGATCAACTCGCCATAGCTGACGCTGCGATTGTCCTTGCCGCGGACAAGGCCGTCCTCGATGCTGAGGTCGGCGATTTTCAGTTCAAGCCGTTCGGCGGCGCGCGCGATCAGAAATTGCCGCGCCTGTGCCGCCGCCTGGCGCAAGGGAACGGCCGATACCTGGATGGTCTCACTGGCGATGGTCGCGCCCTGGTTCGGCACCACGGCGGTATCGCCGAGCACCACGACGACGCGCGCAAAGGATACGTCGAGTTCCTCCGCGACGATCTGGCCGAGCGCCGTGCGGATGCCGGTGCCGAGATCGACATGGCCGTTATAGGCGGTGACCGACCCGTCGGCGGTGATCTTGACGAAGGTCTCGAATGCGCCGGCGGCGCGCTGAACCACCAACAGCGATCCCGATCGTCCCTCGGGCTTGTCGGAGACGACCGCCATCAGCTTTGCGCCTCAGCAGGCTGCCCGGCTGCGCGCATCACGGCGCGGATGATTTCAACGTGAGCGCCGCACCGGCACAGATTATACCTGAGCGCTTCGCGCGCCTCGGCTTCGGAAGGATGTGGATTGATCTTCAACAACGCTTTGGTCGTCATGATCATGCCGTTGAGGCAATAGCCGCATTGCGCGGCCTGCGCGTCAATGAAAGCCTGCTGCACGGGATCGGGATGTTCGCGCGAGCCAAGACCTTCGAGGGTTACGATGTCGCGGCCGGCGCAACCATCGATCGGAATGACGCACGCGCGCGCGGCTTGGCCGTCGATCAGCACCGTGCAGGCGCCGCATTCGCCCAAGCCGCAGCCGAACTTCGGCCCGTTCAATTCGAGATCGTTGCGCAGCACATGGAGAAGCGCGGTATCGGGAGCCGCAGTGACATTGCAGATCCTGCCATTGACGTTAAGGCGGATCGTGGTTGTCATCCTGCTAATCCCGGTGCTCTAAAATATCCCGCGGAAGACTACCGTTTGTGTACAAACGTGCAAGCCGGCCATCCCGCGACGCAACCGTTTGCCCGGTTTATAAACAACTGCGCTAGGCAAATGGGGTTTTATTCGGCAGGCTCAGGTTTCGCCCGCGGCGGCGCTTGACAGCTTTGGGGCTCGCGCGCAAGATCGTTCGTATACGAATGATAAGGTAACAACAGGGCGAGTGATAGGGAAGGCGTCGTTACCGATTTTCACCGTTCGGCGGTATGGGACTAGCTTGCAGGCTTTGAGATGGTGACTGAAACGACGAGCCCCGCGACCACCGACAAGATCCGCTGCGATGCCTGCCCGGTGATGTGCTACATCAAGCCGGGCGCCGCCGGCGCATGCGACCGCTACGCCAATCACGACGGCCAGCTTGTTCGCGTCGACCCGCATATCATCCTGGAGCGGACGGTGTCGCATGGCGGCCGATTGGTGCCGTTCCAGGCGACCGGCGATTGGGACGGCAAGCTCGTCCATGAGCCGAGTACGTTCGTCACCGCGATCGGCGCCGGAACCACCTATCCGGACTATAAGCCCGCGCCCTTTATCGTCTCTTCCGAGGTCGACGGCGTCGACATGGTCACCGTGGTGACCGAGGGCATCTTCAGCTATTGCGGCGTCAAGGTGAAGATCGACACCGACCGCTATCTCGGCCCCGAGACCACGACCGTCAGGGCGCAAGGCGAGGCGGTTGGGCACGTGACGACCAGCGAATACGGTTCGCAGATGTTGTCGCTCGGCGGCGTTCATCATCTGACCGGCGGATCGAAGAAGGAAGGCCGCGTCACCTGCGACACGCTGATGGATCTCAGCAATTGCAAGCCGGTCGAGTTCACCATCGACGGCGGTGCGACCGTGGTGGTGCAGGCCGGCCGGGCGCCTGTCGTCAACGGCGTCGCTGAGGAGCGCATGCGGGTCGGCTGCGGCTCGGCGACGATCGGCATGTTCGCCAAGCAGTGGCACGGCAAGGTCGACGAGGTCGTCGTGGTCGACGATCACATCACCGGCGTGCTCAGCGAACATCAGGCGGGCAAATTACTCGATATCGCCGACACCGGAATCAAGATGAAGGGACGGCGCTCGACGCCGGGCCGCTATTTCCAGGTCGCCGAGCCCGGCACGGGGTGGGGCGGCACTGGCATTTCCGACCCGCTGTCGATCCTGGGCCCGTTCGACGCCAAGACCGCGCGGCCGGGGATGACCATGCTGATGGTGAGCACGACCGGCGAACACGCGACCTATTACCAATTGGACGAGGCGCTGCGGCCGATCGAGAAGGAGATGCCTCTAGACCTCAGGCTATCGGTCGAGCGCATCCAGGAGAATTGCGAGCCCGCGCTATGCACGGTGCTGTTCATGGCCGGCGCGGGCGGTTCGCTCCGCGCAGGCGTCACCGACAATCCGGTGCGTCTGACACGATCGGTGAAGGACGCGCTGACACGCGTTACCAGCGGCGGCGCGCCGGTTTACGTCTGGCCGGGCGGCGGCATCACCTTCATGGTCGATGTCACCCAGATGCCGGCCGGCGCCTTTGGCTACGTTCCGACGCCGGCGCTGGTGGCGCCGATCGAGTTCACCCTGAGGCTCTCGGATTATGCGGCGCTGGGCGGCCACATGGACTATGTGCGGCCGCTGGCGTCCTTGAAGGACAATTCCGAAATTCGCCCGATGCCTTATTTGCCAGGGCGGCGCGCATGAAGAGGCTCCCGCAGATCGCCATGCTTCCGGACGGCAACCGGCTGCATCTGCAGGACGGCCCAATCGACCTGATCATCGAAGCGAATGGATCGGCGGACGAAGTGCGCGCTGCCTATCAGGCAGCGGCACAGCGATTCACGGGCCTCTTGGATGAACTCTGCGCCGAATTGGCGGAACTGCGCCAACCGGCCGATCCCACGCACTGCGCGCTAAAGGGAGTCGTCGCGCGGCGGATGCATGCCGCAGTCGCGCCGTTTGCACGCGATTGCTTCGTGACACCGATGGCGGCCGTGGCGGGCGCCGTCGGGGAAGAAATCTTGGGCGCCATGTGTGAAGCCGCGCCGCTCGACCGCGCCTATGTCAATAATGGCGGCGATATCGCGCTGCATCTGGCGCGCGGCGAACAGTTTTGCGTGGGCCTGATGGACCGGCCTGATAGCCACGGCGTGATACGGACCATGATCGTCGATGCCGATGATCCCTCACGGGGCGTGGCGACCAGCGGACGTCACGGCCGCAGTTTTTCGCTGGGCATTGCGGACGCCGTCACCGTGCTGGCGAAAACCGCTGCTAGCGCCGACGCGGCGGCGACCATCATCGCCAACGCCGTCGATCTGCCCGGGCATCCCGCCATCATCCGCCGTCCGGCCTGCGGGTTGCAGCCCGACAGCGACCTCGGTCCGCGCCTGGTCACGCGCGAGGTCGGCGAACTCGCAGGTAGCGAGATCGAGGAGGCGCTTGCGGCAGGCGAAATCCGTGCGCGCGAACTGCTCGCGGCCGGATTGATCGACGCCGCGGCGCTCCGGCTTTTTGGCGAGACATTGGTCGTCGGGGCGCGCCAACCGCACCGCCTTCACGAAGGCGTGCTAGAGAATGCGTAAGTCCAAGCGAGAACAGGTCGGAAACCCATGAGCGCCATCATCCGCAAGATCGTCACCGTGGTGGAAGAAACCCATCTCGAGATGGGACAGAAGATATCGCCACCGACCCGGCGCGCCGCGGCGATTGCCGTGATCGAAAATCCGTTTGCCGGCCGCTATGTCGAGGACCTCTCGCCTTTGATCGCGATCGGCGAGGAGCTCGGCGAGTTGCTTTCGAAGCGGGCGGTGGCGGCGCTTGGCATCGACGGCGCCAAGGCGCAGAGCTACGGCAAGGCCGCAGCCGTCGGCGAGAACGGCGAGCTCGAGCATGCGGCAGCGATCCTGCATCCAAAGATGGGCGCGCCGGTGCGCAAGGTGTTAGCCAAGGGCGCGGCGCTGATTCCATCGTCGAAAAAGCGCAGCGGCCCGGGAACGACACTCGATATTCCGCTCGGCCACAAGGACGCGGCCTTCGTGCGCAGCCATTTCGACGGCATGGAAGTGCAGATCAACGACGCGCCGCGCGCCAACGAGATCATGGTCGCGGTCGCGGTCACCGACAGCGGCAGGCCGTTGCCGCGGGTCGGCGGATTGACGGTCGCGGAAGTCAAAGGCGAGGACGGACTTCGATAGTTTCTTCAACAGTGGAGGTAAGTGGATGCGACGGAGACATTTCCTGGGCGCGGGATTGGCGGTCGCGGTAGTCGGCATGGCCAATTCCGCGATCGCCCAGGGCGAAATCAAGATCGGCGAAATCAACAGCTATTCGCTGTTGCCCGCGTTCACCGATCCCTACCGCAAGGGCTGGCAGCTCGCGGTCGAGGAGATCAATGCCGCCGGCGGCATCAACGGCAAGAAGCTTGTCGTCGTCTCCAAGGATGACGGCGGCAAGCCGGCCGACGCCCAGACCGCGGCCAACGAATTGGTGTCGAACGAGAACGTCGCGATGCTGGCCGGCACGTTCCTGTCCAACATCGGCCTCGCCGTCAGCGATTTCGCCAACCAGAAGAAGGTGTTTTTTCTCGCGGCCGAACCGCTGACCGATGCCATCACCTGGTCGAAGGGGAATCGCTACACTTTCCGCCTGCGCCCCTCCAACTACATGCAGGCGGCGATGCTCGCGGAAGCCGCCGCCAAACTCCCCGCAAAACGCTGGGCGACGATCGCGCCGAACTATGAATACGGCCAATCGGCGGTCGCCGTGTTCAAGAAGCTGATGTCGGAGAAGCGGCCCGATATCCAATGGGTCGATGAGCAATGGCCGCCGTTCGGCAAGATCGACGCCGGTCCGGTGGTGCAGGCGCTCGCCGCCGCCAATCCGGAAGCGATTCTCAATGTCACCTTCGGCGCCGATCTCGTCAAATTCGTGCGTGAAGGCAATACGCGCGGCCTGTTTAGGGATCGCGCGGTGGTCTCGTTCCTGACCGGTGAACCGGAATATCTCGATCCCTTGAAGGATGAAACGCCGGAAGGGTGGATCGTCACCGGCTATCCCTGGTACGATATCAAGACGCCCGAGCACGATGCGTTCCTCAAGGCCTATCAGGCCAAGTACAACGACTATCCGCGGCTCGGTTCGATTGTCGGCTATGAGACGATCAAGGCAGCCGCCGCCATTCTCACCAAGGCCGGCTCGACCGATCCTGAAAAACTGATCGCGGCCACGGAAGGACTTTCCGTGCCATCGCCGTTCGGCGAGATCACCTTCCGCAAGATCGACCACCAGTCGACGCTTGGCGCCTTTGTCGGCAAGACCGCGCTCAAGGACGGCAAGGGTATCATGGTGGAATCGGTGTATCGCAAGGGCTCTGATTATCTGCCGAGTGATGCGGAAGTCGAGAAAATGCGCCCGAGGGAGTGAGGCTGATACTTCTCCCTCGCCCCGCTCTTCGAGGGGAGAGGGTCGGGGTGAGGGGCTCTCTCTCTGCGAACGCTGAATGCGCGCAGAGAGCCCCTCACCCGGATTGCATCTGTGATGCAATCCGACCTCTCCCCGCAAGAGGCGGAGAGAGGTGATCCCAAATGAGCAACGATAGATGGCCTTTTACCTCGTTCAGTTCCTGACCGGTCTTGCCAGCGCAGCCTCGCTGTTCCTGGTCGCGTCAGGGCTGTCGATCATTTTTGGCGTGACCAGGATCGTCAATTTCGCGCACGGCGCGTTCTACATGCTCGGCGCCTATGTCGCGTTCACGCTAACTGAGCGATTTTCCGGTGCGTTCGGATTCTGGAGCGGCATTGTCGCAGCAAGCCTGATCGTCGCGGCAATCGGTGTCGTGGTGGAAATGGTGCTGTTGCGGCGCATCTACCATGCGCCGGAACTGTTCCAGTTGCTCGCGACCTTCGGCCTGACCTTGATGGTCGAGGATCTCGTAGTCTTGATCTGGGGGCCGAGCGATCTCTTGGGCCGTCGCGCGCCGGGCCTCAAGGGCGCGGTCGATTTCTTCGGCCAGAACATTCCAAGCTACGATCTGTTCCTGATCGTGCTCGGTCCGGCCGTGCTCGGAATCCTGTGGCTGTTGTTCCAGCGTACGCGCTGGGGCGTGCTGGTCCGCGCCGCAACCCAGGATCGCGACATGGTGGCGGCGCTCGGCGTCAATCAGAAATGGCTGTTCACCAGCGTGTTCGCGGTCGGCGTTTTCCTGGCGGCGCTCGGCGGGGCGCTGCAGATTCCGCGCGATGCCGTGCACCATGCGATGGACCTGCGGATCATCGTCGACGTCTTTGTCGTGGTGGTGATCGGAGGCCTCGGCAGCATCGTCGGCGCCTTTGTCGCAGCGGTCCTGGTCTCGGAGCTCAACGCCTTCGGCATTTTGATCTTCCCGAAGATATCGATCATCCTAGTGTTCCTGGTGATGGCCGTGGTGCTGATCGTGCGTCCCTGGGGACTGTTCGGCAAGCCCGAAGCCGCCGTGCGCCGCACGCCGGGTTTGACTGTCAACCCCTGGCGTCCCCTTAAGCCCGGCGAGCGCCTCGCGGCCTTGGCGGCGCTCGCGGTTGCGGCGGCACTGCCATTCGTCAGCGGCAATTACGCGCTGACCGTCGGCTCGGAAATCGCGATCTTCGCGATTTTTGCCGCGAGTTTGCATTTCCTGATGTCGGTTGGCGGGCTCGCCTCGTTCGGCCACGCCGCTTATTTCGGGCTCGGCGCCTATGGCGTAGCCTTGCTTGCCAAGATGGCGGGGCTGCCGATGATCCTTTGCCTGTTGATCGGGCCGCTGCTCGGTTGTCTCGGCGCGGCGGTGTTCGGATTTTTCGCCGTGCAACTGTCAGGCGTCTACTTTGCGATGCTGACCTTGGCGTTTGCGCAGATCGTCTGGTCGATCGCGTTCCAGTGGGTGGAGGTGACCGGCGGTGACAACGGCATTCTGGGCGTCTGGCCGGAGAAATGGGCGGCGAGCCCGTCGCATTTCTACTGGCTGTCGCTCGGCGTCGCCGCGCTTGCGGTCGCGGCTCTCCGGATCATCGTGTTCTCGCCATTCGGATTTGCGCTGCGCGCCACGCGCGACTCGCCGCTGCGCAGCGAAGCCGTCGGCATCAACGGCAAGCGCGTGCAGTGGACGGCGTTCGTGATCGCGGGCACCGTCGCGGGCATCGCTGGCGCGCTGTTCGCTTTTCTTAAAGGCAGCGTGTTTCCCGACAGCCTCGGCATCTCGCTTTCGGTCGATGCGCTGGTCATGGTGCTGCTGGGCGGCATCGAGACCGTCTCTGGCGCGGTCACAGGCGCGATCGTCTACAAGGCGCTGAGCATCTGGCTCGTCAGCCAGACCGACTGGTCCAAGCTTGTGCTCGGCGCCTTCATTGTGCTGATCGTGGTGGCTTTTCCGAAAGGTATCGTCGGGATGCTGGAGACCATCCGCCATCGCCGCCGGCCGCCATCGCCACAACCCACGCTTCTCGCCTCGCAAGTCGAGACCGCCGAATGAGCATCGCGCCCACATTGCTGTCGGTCGAAGGCTTGACCAAATCCTATGGCGGCGTCCACGCCGTGCGTGGCGTGTCGTTTTCGCTGAAGGCCGGCGAGATCCTGGCACTGATCGGCCCCAACGGCGCGGGCAAGAGCACCTGCTTCGACATGCTCAACGGCCAGATCATCCCGGACAGCGGCCGCATCAACCTGCTCGGCAAAGACACCGCGGGCAACAGGCCGCGCGCGATCTGGCGGATGGGCGTGGGCCGCACCTTCCAGATCACCGCGACATTTCCGACCATGACGGTGCGCGAGAATGTCCAGGTCGCGCTGGTGTCGCATGCGAGGGGATTGTTCAATGCGTGGACGTCGTTGCCGCGCCTGGCGCGGGCCGAAGCCTTTCGCCTGCTCGATCTCGTCGGCATGGGCGCCTATGCGGAGCGCCCGTGCGGCGAGCTCGCTTACGGCGATCTCAAGCGGCTCGAGCTTGCGGTTGCGCTTGCCAACCAGCCAAAGCTGCTCTTGATGGACGAGCCGACCGCCGGCATGGCGCCGCGCGAGCGGATCGAATTGATGCGGCTCACCGCGCAGATCGCGCGAGAGCAATCGATCGGCGTTCTCTTCACCGAGCACGACATGGATGTGGTGTTCGAGCATGCCGACCGCATCCTCGTGCTCAACCGCGGCACTCTGATCGCCGAAGGCTCGCCGCTGGAAGTCCGCAGCAACCCGCAGGTGCAGGCGATCTATCTCGGCGAGGGGCTGGTCTATGATGCGCGCCATCGCGAGGGAGCGTCGGCATGAAGCTTGCCGTTTCCGACCTCAACAGCCATTATGGCCCGGCGCATATCCTGTTCGATATCGCGCTTGAGGTCGGCGAGGGCGAGGTGGTGGCACTGCTCGGGCGCAACGGCGCCGGCAAGTCGACGACCTTTCGCTCCATCGTAGGGCTGGTCGAGCTGCGCTCCGGCCGCATCGTGTTCGAGGGCGCCGACGTATCCGACAAGCCGACCCATGAGATCGTGCGCCGCGGCCTCGGCTACGTGCCGGAGGAGCGGCGCATCTTCACCGAATTGACAGTCGAAGAAAACCTCGAAGTCGGCCGCCAGCCAAAACGGCCGAACGCGCCGCACTGGACGCGGGAAAAACTGTTCGCGCTGTTCCCCAATCTCGGCGAGATGCGCAAGCGCCCGGGCGGTCGCATGAGCGGCGGCGAGCAGCAGATGCTGACCATCGCGCGGACGCTGATGGGAAATCCGTCGCTGGTTTTGCTCGACGAGCCCTCGGAGGGCCTGTCGCCCAAAATCGTCGAACAGATGGTCGATGCCATCCTTGCCATGAAGCGGGAAGGGGTTAGCCTCGTCGTCTCCGAGCAGAATCTGCATTTTGCCCGGCTGATCTGCGACCGCGCCTATATCATCGAGCGCGGCCGGATCTGCTTTGGCGGCACCATGGGCGAACTCGATGCGCGCCCTGATATCCGCGACGCGCATCTGTCGCTGTAACAACGAAAAAAAAGCGCAGGGGACAAAGATGGCCAAGACTGTTGCAGCGAGAAAGAGCGTCAAGCCGGTGCGGCCGGCTTATAATCTCGACGAGCAGGTCGGCTTCATCCTGCGCCAGGTATGGCAGCGGCATGCTGCGATCTTCGCCCGCGAGATCGGCATCAATCTGACCCCGACGCAATGGGCCGCGCTGGCAAAACTCGCCGAGACCGGGCCGTGCTCGCAAAACCTGCTCGGACGATTAACCGCGATGGACGTCGCGACCATCAAGGGCGTGATCGACCGCCTGACCGCGCGCGGCCTGACCGAGACCAGCCCGGATCTCGAAGACGGCCGCCGCCTGCTCGTGAGTCTCACGCGCGCCGGCCAGCAGGTTGTCGAAAAGGCCGCGCCGAACGCGCTCGGGATTTCGAAGGAGACGCTGGCGCCGCTCGATGCCAAGGAGCGCGAAACGCTAATGGTGCTATTGGACAAGCTGCGGTGAGCGCGCAGCCGCCGAGTTTCTACTCTTAGCGGCTCCAAGTATAGTCCTTGGCGGGAGGAGCCAAGCACTGTATCGCTGCCTCGTCGGCAGCCATACAAGCCGGCATACATCGACTTCGGATCACCGAATGTGATCTGACTAACACGGTCCGGATTTTTCAAGCTTGATCAAGCCGCTCTAGCGGCAGCCATTTATTCTTCGGGGCCGCCGCCGCGGAGACGCAATCGCATCTTGATGTGCGCTACGCCGAAGTCATCGTACGGTTCGCCGTCCCGCGTGAATCCAAAATCCGCGTAGAATTCTTCAAGGTAGAGCTGCGCGTCGATGAGAATATCGGGACCGGGTCCTTCTGCAAGACGCGCAATAACCCTGCTGATGAGCTCCTTGCCGAGTCCCTTGCCTCGATATTGTTGCGCAACCACCACTCTTCCAAAGGAAGCGCAGGCGCTTGCCGCCAACGGCGCGTGACATCTCGCATAGCCGATCAAGGTCTCGTTGTCTGTCACGAGCAGATGGTCGGCCGCCTGATCGACGAAATCCAGGTCCGGATATGGCGACGCCTGCTCAACGACCAGTACATTCTGTCTCAAGGCAAGTACAGCGTAGAGCTCCTCACACACGAATTCCTCAAAACGACGCCAACGGAATTGCATGGTGGACTCCCTGCCAATCTCTGATGAAGCCTCATCCTTCGAGACATTTGCAAACGCAAGCTCTCTGGATGAGGCGATAAAGCCGGTTGCGACGCAGTAAGATCATGTGGTGCTGTTTGGGTGCAGATTATTCTTTCTGACGTCATCGAGAAGTTCTAACCTTGCATCTGGCAGTCTAGGGCAATTTCCACTTTAATGGCTTCACCCTTCGAGACGCATCGCCTTTGAAGATGCAGCTCACCATAAGGTCCCAGGCCCTCATGGTGAGGAGCGCGGCACGCAGGCAAGTGTACGTAGCCCACGTAAACTTGGCTACGCTGCGCGTCTCGAACCATGAGGCCGAAAAAAAACACGGGGAGATCCACCATGATGAACCGACGCCAGTTTGTCACCACGGGCGCCGCGACCGCCGCGCTGTTCGGCCGTGTGCGCAGAGCCCGTGCGGCGACCTACGACCTGATCATCAAAGGCGGGCGCGTCATCGATCCTTCCATGGGGCTCGACGCGGTGCGCGACGTGGCGATCATGCACGGTAGGGTTGTGGCGGTCGCGGCAGATATATCCGGCGACTCCTCCGAGACCATCGATGCGCGTGGCAAGATCGTGGCTCCGGGCCTGATCGACATCCACACCCATGCCGGCAAGAGCAAAGAAGGGCCGCCGATGTGCCTGCAGGATGGCGTGACCTGTTGGGTCGACGCCGGCTCGGGCGGCGCTGACAATATCGATCAGGTCGCAGCCGTCGCCCGCGGTGCGCCACAGCTCGGCCGCGTCCTGGTGAATATCGCCCGCACCGGTGTCGTCACGCCCGAAGGCGAGCTGCACGACATCAATAGCGCCAACGTCGGCCTGGCCCAAGGGGCGATCGCGCGCCATCGCGATGTCGTCGTCGGCGTCAAGGCGCGCTTGTCGAACAATGTCGCCGGCGCCAATGATCTCGAGGCGCTGCGGCGGGCGCAGGAGGCGGCTGCTCCCTTCAATCTCCCGGTCATGATCCATATCGGCCAAAACTATTCGCCGCTACGCGCCATTCTCGCACTGCTGAAGCGCGGCGACATCGTCACCCACATGTACGCGCCGGGCATGAACGGCATCCTCGACGACAAGGGTGTGCTGATCCCAGAGGTGATGGCCGCGCGCCGCCGCGGCGTTGTGTTCGACTTCGGCAACGGCGTCGCCGATCATTTTGATTGGGACACCGTGGAGAAGGCGACCAAGCAGGGTCTATGGCCGGAGACCTTTTCCACCGACTGGAATACGATGTCGAAGACCAGCGGCGTCGTCGATCTGCCCAACGTCATGTCGAAATTCATCATGTACGGCATGCCGCTCAGCCAGATCATCGCCTGCGCCACCGTCAACGCCGCGCGCCTGTTGCCGTCCTTCGACGACCGCGGCACCCTCAACCTTGGCGCACCGGCCGATATCGCGATCATGGAATTGCGCGACGGATCGTTCGATTTCCTCGACAACTACAAGGGCATCCGCGCCGGCAAGCAGCGACTGTTCCCGGCGGGGGTCGTGCTGGCGGGGAGGAGCGTGGCGCGGGCTTGACCCGCGCATCCACCGGAAAGATTCTCTTGGCTTGTAGTGATGGATTGCCGGGTCAAGCCCGGCAATGACGGCGGATAGATCAGCGGCAATCACCGTTGCCTTGATAGTTGCAAATATAGCAAGACCGGGAGGTGGACGTGAGCATTTCCGTCATTCAACAAGCCAAAATCCAGGCTCAGGTCCTGGTTCCGTTAGTAAAAGCCTTGCAGGCGGAATTGGGCGAGGAGCGAGCGAACGCGCTTGTCCGGAAGGCCTTAGGGGACATCTATCATCGCTACGGCGAAGAGTTCTGGCGGACGAAGAATGAGAAGAACCTCGGCACGTTCATGGCGTCTGGGTTCGCAACGTTCGCCCGCGACGATGCTCTTGATTATAAGGTGATAGAGCAATCAGAAGATGCCTTCGAGTTCGATGTGACGGGATGCCGGTACGCCGAGTTCTACAAGGAGCTGGGTGAGCCGGAGCTCGGATTCCTGCTGGTCTGCAGTGCGGACTTCCCCATGGCCGAAGGATTTGGTCCCGACATCAAGCTCACGCGTACGCAAACCATCATGCAGGGCGCCAGCCATTGCGACTTTCGGTACAAGCAATTGAAAGAGACGGATTGAGCGGTTGGGCATGCGACAGGCGCGAGGGCCAAGAATGTTCAAGGACCTATCAATGGAGAGCCAGGCGTGAACGAACGGAATCCGCGTTCAGGTTCAGCTTTTCAAGCCATTCGGGCGATCGACTATACGGTCATTTTCGCGCGCGATATGGCGGCGATGCGCCGTTTCTATGAACGAGAGCTGTCGCCAAATTGGATCGAATATCGCGTCGGCGACAACACCCTGGCATTGGCCAGCGACCGGTACAAGAATTTCGATCGCCTATCGCCCGACGATCTCCGGCACCTTGGTCGCCGGCGGGGTGTTGCGGCTGCGCTGGGTGCGGACGATGCCGTCGATGATGGTCATGCCGACGCCGGGTAGGTCGCCGAGCTGCACGCTTTCCAAAATATTCTTGCCGGGCGAATGCTGCGCGCGGTCCATGATGACGAAATCCGCGGCGCGGCCGACTTCGATGAGGCCGCAATCGAGCTGCCGCATGCGCGCGGTGTTGCCGGTTGCGAAACAAAAGGCGATTTCGGCCGGCACCTCGCCGAGCGACGACAGCAGCGACACCATGCGCAAAATGCCGAGCGGCTGCACGCCCGAGCCCGCCGGCGCATCGGTGCCGAGGATGATGCGGGTGAGATCGCCCATCTCGCGCGCGGTGCGCAGCGTGAACAATGCCGAGCGCTCGTTGCCGTTGTGAACGAGCTCCAGGCCGCGCTTGCAGCCCTCGCAGATGCAGCGGATCTGATCGTCGGGCAGCGCCGTGTGGCCGCCGTTGATGTGGCCGACCACATCGGTGTCGGCTTCCAGCACCACATCCTTGTCGATCAGGCCGGAGCCGGGGATCGACGGCCCGCCGGTGTGGATCGTGCTCTGAATGCCGTACTTGCGCGCCCAAGAGACCATCTTGCGCGCGGTCGGACCGTCCTTGACCCCGCCAAGCCCGACCTCGCCGAGCAGCTTGACGCCGGCGGCGGCGAGCTCCTTGAAATCATCCTCGACCATTTCGCATTCGATCACCGGCGCGCCGGCGTGCACCTTCACCCCGCCGGGTCGCAGCGTCCAGAACGCGCGCTGCGCGAAGATCGCCATCGCCTTCAGCCCGACGACGTCGCGCGGACGGCCGGGCATATGGACCTCGCCGGCCGAGATCATAGTGGTGACGCCGCCATGGAGATAACTGTCGATCCAGTTGATCTGGTTCTGCCGCGGCGTCCAGTCGCCGGCGACGGGGTGAACGTGGCTGTCGATCAGGCCGGGCGCCACCGTCGTGCCATTGGCGTCGACGATGGTGGTGGCGCCCTCGGTGTTGACGTCCTTGGCGCGGCCGATGGCGGTGATCTTGCCGTTCTCGGCCGTGATCGTATCAGCATCCAGGATCGGCTTCTCCAGGGCGCCCGAGAGCAAGAGCCCGATATTGCGGATCACGAGCTTGCCGGGGCCTGCGGCCTGGGGCGCCTCATGGGCCATGGGTATTCCTTTCCTTCACCGAACGTTGGCGAGTTTGAGCCCGGCTTGACGGCGGGATCAAGCAGGATTCTTCGTTTGTATACGAATGATTGCACAAAGAAGGCGCGTCGTCGAGATGGCGTTCGCAGAGCGCCGACGAGGGCAAGCCCGGCACCTACTAGAATCCTACGGCGTCTGATACACCGGTCCGCAAGGATACCGAGAGGTCGCTGAGATGCCAAACGCCACCGAACATGCGCCACCGCGAAAACAACGCCCAAGCATTGATTTCGATAGCCTTCCGGTAACGCCTGCTGACGTCAGGGCCGCCGCAGCGACCATCCGCGGCTCGGTTGTCCCGACCGAATGCGATCGAAGCCGAACGCTCGGCGATCTCTGCGGCTGCAACGTCTGGCTCAAATTCGAGAACCTGCAGTTCACCTCCACCTTCAAGGAGCGCGGCGCATTGAACCGCCTCGATGCGCTGTCGCCGGACGAGCGGCGGCGCGGGGTGATCGCGATGTCGGCCGGCAATCACGCGCAGGGCGTGGCCTATCACGCCAAACGGCTCGGCATTGGCGCAACCATCGTGATGCCCCTGGGCACGCCGATGGTGAAGATCGAGAACACCAGGCGGCATGGCGCCGAGGTGATCGTAACAGGCAATACCCTGGAGGAGGCCGGCGCATTCGCGCTCGATCACGGCAAGGCGCACGGGATGATTTTGATCCATCCCTATGACGACCCCAAGGTGATTGCGGGGCAGGGCACCATCGCGCTCGAAATGCTAGAGGCGGTGCCTGATCTCGATACGCTGGTGGTTCCGATCGGCGGTGGCGGGTTGATCTCCGGCATCGCGGTTATGGCGAAATCGCTGCAGCCGAGCCTGCGCATCATTGGCGTGCAGGCCCGGCTCTATCCCTCGATGTACAACGCCATCAAAGCTGAGCATTTGCCGATGCGCGGCGACACCTTGGCCGAGGGTATTGCGGTCAAGGCGCCGGGCCGGATCACCACGCCAATGGTCCGCGATCTCGTCGATGACATTGTGCTGGTGAGGGAAGATCAGATCGAACGCGCGGTCGCGACCCTGATCTCGATTGAAAAGACCGTGGTCGAAGGCGCAGGCGCTGCCGGTCTCGCGGCGATACTGGCCTTTCCCGAATACTTCTCCGGCCGCAATGTCGGCCTCGTTCTGACCGGAGGCAACATCGATACGCGGCTGATCGCCTCGGTCCTGACCCGCGAGCTCGCGCGTGAGGGACGGCTGACGCAGCTCTCGATCGATATCGTCGACCGGCCCGGCCAGTTGGCGGCGGTCGCGGCGTTGCTGGCGGAAGCCGGCGCCAATATCATCGAGGTCTCGCACCAGCGGACGTTTTCCGACCTGCCGGCGAAGGCGACCCTGCTGCAATTGGTGATCGAAACGAGAGACCGTCCGCACCTGGATGACGTCATGGCGAGGCTGAGTGCGTCGGGATTGGTCGCGCGTTGCACTTAGGCTGCACGGGGCTCGCAAGATTGCATGGTCGACGTCGTGTTTCGGCTAAAGATTGAGCGGCTATCCCCGCATACTGGTTCTGGACATCCTTTTGCCGATACCGTTCAATAGTGGAATCGAATTTGGCGCGAGCGAAACCGATGAAAAAGCTGATATTGGCAGTTGTCTTGCTGGCCTCGCCGGTGCTGGCATCGCAAGTGTTGGTATTGCCGATTTGGGCACAGACCAAACTGACGCCCAAGAACGCGACCGCGCGCGTCGACAATTGCGCGCCGATCGGCCGCACCGCGAATGGTGAACTGGTCTATTCGATGAAGTGCGACAACATCCCGGCGCCGCCCGCGCCACCGCCGCAGGCCGAAGCCACAGAGCCGCCGGCGCCGCCGGCGCCAGAGATCCAGCGAAGCGGGCTTTTCGGCCTGTCTTACGAGGTGAAGCGGCCGGATCAGTAGTCGGTTTGGCCGGCTGCAATGGGTGCCGTCGAAATGACGAACGAACTGCGAGAGAATTGCGAGAAAGCTAAATGGGCCAACTGATTATCCACGCCGGTGACTTCACCTTCAATGCCCGCTTCGAGGAAGAGCTGGCGCCGAAGACGGTCGCCGCCTTTCGCAAGGCGATGCCATTCGAGAGCCAGGCGATCCACGTGCGCTGGAGCGGCGAGGGGGTCTGGATGCCGCTCGGCGACCTCGATTTCGGCGTCTCCTACGAGAACCACACCAGCTATCCGGCGCCGGGGCAGATCATCCTCTATCCCGGCGGCATCAGCGAGACCGAAATTCTGCTGGCCTATGGCGGCGTGCATTTCGCGAGCAAGATGGGCCAGCTTGCGGGCAATCATTTCATCACCCTGACCTCGGGGCTTGAGAACCTGACCACGTTCGGCAAGACCGTGTTGTGGAAGGGTGCGCAGAAAATCCGCTTCGAGGAAGTCTAGGTGACTGAAGCCGGATATCCGAGGGATCTGCGCGGCTACGGCCGCAACCCACCCGATCCGCGCTGGCCGCGCAATGCGCGGGTCGCGGTGCAGTTCGTGGTGAATTTCGAAGAGGGCGGCGAGAATAACATTCTGCATGGTGACCGCGCCTCCGAAGCGTTTCTCTCCGATATACTCGGCGTGCAGCCGTGGCCGGGCCAACGCCATGCCAATATCGAATCGATGTTCGAATATGGTTCGCGCGCCGGCTTCTGGCGGCTGTGGCGGATGTTCACCGAGCGCAAGCTGCCGGCGACTGTATTCGGCGTCGCCACCGCGTTGAAGCGCAGCCCGGAAGTGGTCGCCGCCATGCAGGAGGCCGGCTGGGATATTGCCAGCCATAGCCTGAAATGGGTCGAGCACAAGGACATGTCGGAGGCCGAGGAGCGCTGGGAGATCGCGGAAGCCATCCGCGTCCACACCGAAGCGACGGGAGCGCGTCCGCTCGGCTGGTACACCGGGCGCTCCTCGATCAACACCGTGAGGCTAGTGATGGAGGCCGGCGGCTTCCTCTACTCCTGCGACTCCTATGCCGACGATCTGCCGTACTGGATCAAGGGGCCGGCCGGACCGCATCTCATCATCCCGTATACGCTCGATGCCAACGACATGCGCTTCGTCAATGCGCAGGGCTTTGGCGGCGGGGAGGAGTTCTTCGCCTATCTGAAGGACAGTTTTGACGTGCTCTATGCCGAAGGCGCGACGTCGCCGAAGATGATGTCGGTGGGCCTGCATTGCCGGGTCGTCGGACGTCCGGGCCGCGCGGCATCGCTGATGCGCTTTCTCGATTATGTGCTGAGCCACGAGCGGGTCTGGGTGCCGACGCGGCTGGAGATCGCGCAACATTGGCACGCCAACCTCAAACATCTCGCCGCAAACGCACCCGATCTCGGATAGGCGGCAGAGCACATGTCGCAGACAACGCTCGCCGAATTGAACGCCTACAGCGAGGCCGACTTCGCCACGGCGCTCGCCAATATCTTCGAATATTCGCCGTGGATCGCGGAACAGGCCGCATCGAGCCGGCCCTTTGCCGGGATCGGGCCATTGTTCGACGCCATGAAGGCCGCGGTCGATCGCGCGCCATCCGAGCTTCGGCTCGCGCTCATCAAGGCGCATCCCGATCTCGCCAACAAGACCCAGCGCGGCGCGCCGCTCACCGCGGAATCCAATGCCGAGCAGAACAGCGTTGGGCTCGACCGGCTATCGGACGCCGAATACGAAGCCTTCGAGCGCGTCAACAACGCCTATCGCTCGAAGTTTGGCTTTCCCTACATCGTCTGTGTCCGGCGCCAGACCAAGGATTCCATCCTGCGCGATTTCGAACGCCGCTTGCCGAACGATGCCGCGACCGAGATGCAGAAGTCAGTCGAGGAGATTTGCCGGATCGCGGCCTTGCGGCTCGACCAGTTGGTGGCCGCCGACAATCGGCTGCCGGTGCATGGCCGCCTGTCGACCCATGTGCTCGATACCCACAGCGGCAAGCCCGCGGCGGGAATTGCGATTGAGCTGATCGAATTGTCCGAGCTCGGCGCGAGCCGGGTCGTCACGCGCGCGGTCACCAATTCGGACGGCCGCACCGATCAACCCTTGATCGGCGGGCGGCCGGTGCCGATCGGTCGCTATGAACTGACCTTCAGCGTCGGAAAGTATTTTGCGGCGCGGCAGGTGCCGATGTCCGAGCCGCCGTTCCTGGACCAGATTCCGCTGCGTTTCTCGGTGAGCGAGCCCGAAGGCCATCTCCACTTGCCGCTCCTGGTCACGCCCTGGAGCTACGCGACCTATCGCGGCAGTTGATACTACGACGCTGGATGCGCGAATAGAGTGCCGGTGCATGACGACGGAGTTGTTACGACCCAAACTTCTCCGCTAGCTGCGGCCACAGCCGGTCCGGCTTGAACGGCACCACGGTGAAGCGGATGCCGGTGGCGTCGGCCAATGCGTTACCGAGCGCGGCCGCTACCGGGTTGTAGGGGCTCTCGCTCATGGATTTGGCACCCATCGGTCCGATGGTGTCGCAGGTGTCGGCAAACAGCACTTCGGTGCGCGGAACATCCGCAAACGACGGCAGATGATAGTCACGGAATTTTGGGTTAACGACGCGGCCGCTCTCGTCGATCACCATTTCCTCATAGAGCGTGGCGCCGAGCGATTGGGCGACCCCGCCCTCGACCTGTCCGCGGCATTGCATCGGATTGGCGACCCGGCCGGCATCCGCCGCCTGCACGCTCTTCAGGACCTTGATCTCGCCGGTAGCCTTGTTCACGGCGACCCGAAATCCCTGGACGTTGAAGGCGACGGAACGCGGCGTGCCCGCCGAGTTGCCGCTTGCTTGCAGCGCCTTGCACTGGTCGCGCGCGGTCTTGGCCAGTTCTGCAAAGGCGAAAGGCTTGCCGCCGCAAATGACCGAGTCATTTTCGAGCCGGCAGGCGCCCGCGTCGGTGGCCGTCGCACTCGACGCAAAGGCCTTGATCTCCGCTGCCAGACTTTCTGCGGCCGCCTGCGTCGCCAGCCCGGCAACGAAGGTGCCGGTAGACCCGTAAGCGCCGGTATCGTGGCCGCCATGGGCGGTGTCGGATTGCCTGAGCCGGATCTGGTCGACGGTGGTCGCAAGCGCGGTCGCCGCGATCTGGCGATGGACGGTGCTGGTGCCGTTGCCGAATTCCGCGGTGCCGACGGTGAGCTCAAAGCCGCCGTCCTCGCGCAGCGAAATCGTGGCGTCGGCGATGTGCCCGTCGGGCGGCACGGTATCGATCATGGTCAGCGCGATGCCTTCGCCGATCAGCCAGTCGGAGCAGAGATCACGCTTCGGCGCCTCAGTCCGCATCGCGCGCTCGACCAGATCGAGGCACTGATCGAGCCCGTAGGAGCCATAATGCACATCGGTGTGAGGGCTGGGTGGCGGCGACAGTATCGGGTCGCCCGGCTTGATGATGTTGCGGCGGCGCATCTCAAATGAGTTGATGCCGAGTTGCTTCGCAAGCTCGTCGATCGCGGCTTCCACCGCGAACAGGGTTTGCGGCAGGCCGTAGCCGCGGAAGGCGCCGGCCGGCACCGTGTTGGTATAGGCGACGACCGCATCAACCTTCTTGTTCGGACAGTTATAGACGCCGATGCACTCGCCGCAGGCATGAAACAGCACCGCGGGCGCATGATTGCCGTAGGCGCCCGTGTTCGAGAGCACGTCGAGCTGCAGCGCCGTCAGCTTGCCGTCCTTGTCGGCGCCCGCCTTCACTGTGACGCACATCGGATGCCGCGTCGAGGTCGAGATGAACTGTTCTTCGCGCGTCAGTTCGAGCTTGACCGGTCGCCCGGTCTTCAGCGCGGCGAGCGCCAAAATATCCTCGACGAACATCTCCTGCTTGCCGCCAAAACCGCCGCCGACGCGCTCGCAGAACACCCGCACTTTTTCGGGCGCGAGATCGAAAATTTCGGCAAGCGCCCGTCGTGTGAGGAACGGCACCTGCGTGCTGGAGCGCACGTTGAGGACACCTCCCGCATCGACCCAGGCGAGGCCGCCATGGGTTTCCAGCGCGGCATGCTGGACCCGCTGGGTGGTGAACGTGCCTTCATAGGTGGCGGCGGATTTGGCAAGGGCGGCGGCGACATCGCCATATTCGCCGTGGGTCTCCGCGACGATGTTCCGAGCTGCATTCCTGACGCGCTGCTCCGGCGTCTTGTCGGCGTGAAGGATGGGCGCGCCTGGTGCTATCGCCTGCGCGGGATCGATCACGGCAGGCAGAATTTCGTATTGGACCTTGAGGCGGCGGCAGCCTTCTTCCGCGGCGGCTTCGGTCTCGGCCAGCACCGCCGCGACCTTTTGCCCGATGAAGCGGACGACGGTGTCCAGCACCTTGGTGTCGTCCGGGTCCATCCAGATCTTTTCGTGACGCGCGGTGGAGAACAGGCGATCGGGCGCGTCCTCGGAGGTCAACACCGCATGCACGCCGGCAACGCGCAGCGCCTCGGTCTTGTCGATCGAGACGATCCTCGCATGCGGGTGCGGCGAGCGCTTCAGCTTGATGTGCAGCAAGCCTTCGATCTCCGTGTCGAACGTGTAGCGCGCCATGCCCTTGACGACCAGCGGTCCGGCGGGCGCGGGCAGGCTGCGGCCGAAGGCTTCGCCCGCCGCGACTTCTTCGATATTGTGCTTGCCCTCGAGCGCGTCCTCGATCGCGCGATAGCCGGTGCAGCGGCACAAGTTGCCCTTCAGCGCCGCGCCGAGATCCTGCCGCTGCGCCTGGTTTAGCGCCGCGCAGGTCAGGATCATGCCGGCGGTGCAGAACCCGCACTGGAACGCCTGCGCGTCGATAAACGCCTGCTGCATCGGGTGCGTGCCGCCACTGGGCGCAAGGCCTTCGATGGTGGTGACCGCATGCCCCTCGGCGCGGTAGGCGGGAATGAGGCAGCTATGGACCGGTTCGCCGTCGATCAAGACAGTACAGGCGCCGCAGTCGCCGGCGTCGCAGCCTTTCTTGACGCCGAAATGTCCGAGCTGGCGCAGGAACGTGCGCAGGCATTGCCCGGCGCAGGGGATTTGCGAAAATTCCTTGCCGTTGATCTCAAAGCTCATGCCGCACCCTGCAGCTCGGCACGAATTTCCTCGGCAAGGCGCAGCGTCATGTGCTTGCGCCATGCCGGCTTGCCGTGGACGTCGTCGTGGTAGAGATCGTCGGGAATGCGATCAAGGATCATCCGGCGCAGTTCGCCTGGGTTCGGTATCTCGGCAAAGGATAGCCGAACCGGCCGCCTGGTCGACGCCGTCACCGTCAGCGCAAACGCGCCTTCGCTACTGAGGCTGCCGGTCAACAGCGCCGCCGAGCGGCCGACCGGCGTCAGCGATATCTGGCGAAACGCTGAACGCCGCTTCAGGGCCGCGAGCGGAATATCGATCTGCCGCAACAGATCGCCTGATACGAGCACGTTGCGCTGGTCGCCGGTGACGAAGCCGGCTGTGGTAACCTTGCGCTCGCCGCCGTTGGCCTGCCAGATCGTGCAGACGCCATCGAGCGCCGCCGTGAGCGAGATCATGGGACCTGCCGGCAGCGACATGCAGATGTTGCCGCCGACGGTCGCCGTCTTCCAGATCTTGAAGGAGGCGAGAAAGGCGCGGCAGCACTGGCCGATCAGCGGCGCGGCGAGCCAGTCCGGCGGGCAGGCGATCGCATCGAGCTCTGCGATCGTGCAGGTGGCCGCGATGGTGAGGTGGGCGTCGCCGATCGTCAGCGCCGGCCACTTCAGGTCGGTCAGATCGATCAGCCGGGTCAGATGGACCTGTGGTTCCGAGAACAGCCAGGTTCCGCCCGCGAGCCAAGCGTCCCCTGCCGTCCAAACGGGCAGCTCGATGCGCGTTCGCGGTCGGGCGACCTCCTTTATGGTGTTCAAGTCCATGGATAAGCTAACGCTTTCAACGAGATGCTTCTTCCTTTAACAGTCTTGCAAGACCAGCGCCAATTGGACTGGTTCTTGAGTTGCAGGAACTTGAACTGCAGGGTTGCCTGAGGGCCGCATCTCTCAGACAACCCTAGCCAATCGGGGATGCCGCGCGACATGGAGCAAACGCAAGCGATCTGGATCAAGGACCCCCTTGCCATTCTCGCCGAGGGAGCCGAACGAGGTATTGTCGTAAGCGAAGGCAAGATCGTCGAGCTGGTGCCGGCGGGCGGCAAGCCGGTAACGGCCGACGCGGCCGTCTTTGACGCCGGTGAGCACGTGGTCATACCTGGGCTGATCAACACCCACCATCATTTCTACCAGACGCTGACCCGGGCGCTGCCGGCGGCGATGGACCGCGAATTGTTTCCATGGCTGCAGGCGCTCTATCCGGTGTGGGCGCGGCTGACGCCTGATACCCTCGACCTCGGCGTGACCTTGGCGATGTCGGAATTGCTGCTGTCCGGCTGCACCACCACGACGGACCATCACTATGTCTTCCCGGCCGGGCTCGAGGACGCCGTCGACATCGAGGTCGCAGCCGCCAAGCGGCTCGGGATACGGGTCCTGCTGACGCGCGGCTCGATGAACCGCTCGCAGCGTGACGGCGGATTGCCGCCGGATAGCGTGGTGCAGGATGAAGATACCATTCTCGCCGACAGCGAACGCGTGGTCGCAAAACATCACCAGCGCGGCGAAGACGCCATGGTGCAGATTGCGCTGGCGCCATGCTCGCCGTTTTCGGTGACGACCTCGCTGATGCGCGCGACTGCCGATCTTGCCGACAAGCTCGATGTGCGCCTGCATACGCATCTGGCAGAGACCGAGGACGAGAACAGATTCTGCGAGCAGATTCACAATTGCCGTCCGCTCGATTATCTCGAGCAATGCGGCTGGCTCAATCAACGGACCTGGCTGGCGCACGGGATTTTCTTCAATGCGGCCGAGATGAAGCGGCTTGGAAAAGCCAAGACGACGATCAGCCATTGCGCCTGCAGCAACCAGATTCTCGCGTCGGGATGCTGCCCGGTCTGCGACATGGAGGAGGCGGGGGTTGGCATAGGTCTCGGAGTCGACGGCTCGGCCTCGAACGACGGATCCAATCTGATGCAGGAAGTGCGGGCGGCGTTCCTTTTGCAGCGGGCTCGCTATGGCGTCGGCAAGGTCAGCCACAAGGACGCGCTCCGCTGGGCCACCAAAGGATCGGCGGCTTGCGTCGGCCGGCCCGAGCTTGGCGAGATCGCTGTCGGCAAGTGCGCCGATCTCGCGCTGTTCAAGCTCGACGAACTTCGCTTCTCCGGTCACGGCGAGGCGCTCGCGGCGCTCGTGCTGTGCGGCGCGCACCGCGCCGACCGCGTGATGGTTGCCGGCAAATGGGTGGTCGCCGACGGCGCGATCCCCGGCCTCGACGTCGCCGCTCTGATCCGCCGCCACAGCGCCGCCGCGCGCGCGATGCAGGCGGGGTAGACTAGGGCGCAATCTCCTCAAGCTGACGGCTACGCGTCTCGATCATTGACACCGCCGCCGCACCACCGATCAGGGCCACGCACGTGAACATCACGAAGACGGCGGCAATACCCTGCCGGCTCAGCAAGAGTCCCACGAGCGCCGGTCCTACCGCCGAGGCGAGACGGAGCCAGGACGTCGCGAGCCCTGTTCCGATGGCGCGCATACGCGTCGGATAAACCTCCGGCGTATACAGATAGAGCACGGCGTTGATCGAACCGATGACGCCATAGGCAAGAGTAGCCAGCAGCATCATGAGCGTCAGGTCCTTCGTGCCGCCTGCCGCCAGCGTCCCGAGCAACAGCGCGCCCACGATGAAGGAGCCGACCGTCCAATTACGCCGTCCAATGCGATCGATGGTGAAGGCGCACAGGATGAGCATGACCACCTGGGCAACGTTGGTCATTGACGCTGCACGCAGCGCATTCCGCAAATCCAAACCATAGACCTCATGATAAAGGGTAGGCATCCAGTTGTTCAGGCTGTTGGCGACGAAGAAGGCGCTGGCCCACAGGGTCCAGACGATGAGGGTTCGCCTGCGATAGACGGGCGACAGCAGCTCGCGCCAGCGGTTGCCTCGGCCTGTCACGGCGGGCGTCTCGGCTGCGGGCCGCGGCAACTCCGATGCCTCTGACGAACCCCTGTCCGACCAACCCTTGTCCGACAAAACCTTGGGTTTGAAGCTTGGGTCTTTGCGAACGGCGCTGGCTTCCGCCGAGGCGATCACCGCCTCGGCCTCCCTCAGCCGGCCATGCGAAATCAGCCAGCGCGGTGACTCCGGCAGTCGAGCGACCAGACCAGCAAGAATCAGTCCGGGAATGCCACCGATCAGGAACAATATCTTCCAGCCCAGTAGCGGCACCAGCAATGTGCCGATCTGGCCGGTCGCCATCAGTCCGACCGGGAAGATGATCTCGTACAGCAAAAAGAAGCGGCCCCGGCCCTGGGCGCGTGACAACTCGCTGATATAGGCGGCGGCTACCGGCATCTCGCCTCCGACCCCAATGCCCTGTACCAAGCGGCAAACGAATAGCCACCCAAAATTTCCCACCAAGGCGCAGCCGAGGCTGATGACGGACATGATGGCCGTCGCCGCAGCGGCGCTCGGTACACGGCCGTAACGCTCCGCGAGCTGGCTGAACAGCAACGCGCCGACAAGCTGGCCGATATAACTCGCCGCGATCAACCATCCGATTTCAACCGACGACAGCGACCACATGCGAACCAGGATCGGCATCACGAACGCCAGCGACAACGCATCGAACGCATCAAGGAAGGTGGCGCTGCCCATGATGACGCGCGCCCGCAAATGCCAGGAACAGAAAGGCGTCCGTTCCAGACGAGCGATCAGCTCCACGGCCTGCGGCGGGTCCGTCGATAGCCCAGCGGCCCGCGGTGCTTCCGCAACCGTGCTTCGGATCAGTTCGCTACCGCGCACCCCGCTCAATCGACCGATTCCCTGAGCCCGATCAGCGGCACATTCCAGGCGTCGTAGCCATAGAGCCAGGAGGTATCGTCGTTACCGCCGGACATCCAGGTGTTTGCGCTCGAGATCGCCTGGATGCGGGAGGTGCGCGGCTTGCGGTTGGCCTCATAGAGGCGGAAGCTGCCCTCGACATCTTCGTTGCTCAAGGCCTTGAAGCAGCGCGCCAGCACCGCAGCATCTTCGATCGCGGTGGCCGCGCCCTGCGCCATGTAGGGCGTCATGGGATGGCAGGCGTCCCCGAGCAAGGCGACGCGACCGTCGCTCCAGCGCGGCAGCGGCTCGCGCTCGAGGATCGCCCATTTGTGACAGTCCGGACAAGCCTCCAGAACCATCTGGACCTCCGGGTGAAATCCCTCATAAGCCGCACGCAGCTCGTTCACGGCACCCTTTGCCGACCAGGACTCTTTGGTTAGCCAGTCCGACGCCTCCGGCACGCTGGTGACGAAATAGACCTGGCTTCGGTCTTTGCGGGTGTAGTACATCACGATGTGCCGATCGGCGCCCCACCATTTGGTGCGCGAAGGCGCGATCTCTTTCTTCATCAGCGAAGAGTCGAACACCGCACGATAGGCGATGCGTCCCTTGTGGAGCGGCGCGTCCGGCCCGATGATGAGATCGCGCACCAAGGAATGGACGCCATCCGCTCCAATCACGGCATCAGCCTGCGTCGTCGTGCCGTCCGCAAAAGACAGCGTGACCTGGCTTCGCGCCTGATCGAGTCCAACGAGCTTCTTGTCGAGGTGGACGATCTCGGGCGGCAGCACGGAATACAGCGCCGCGTGCAGGTCGGCGCGATGCATGCACATGAACGGCGCCCCATAGAGACTCTCCGGCATCGGCAATTCGCGCTTGACCTCGCCGGTATCCCAAACCCGGTTGAGATGGGAATAAGGCTGAAAAGCAATGTCGCGCAGCTGCTGTTCCACGCCGATTCCGCGCAACACACGTGACGAATTGGGCAGCATCTGGATGCCCGCGCCGATGCGCGCGAACTGATGCGCCTGCTCATATACGTTCACGTCAATGCCGCACTGACGCAGCGTCGCGGCTGCGGCGATCCCACCCATGCCGGCGCCGATAATGGCGATCGAAAGCGTCTTTTGAGCCATCGCGTATCCTCCGGGCCGTTTCCGTTACGGTTCTTGTCGGATCAAACGCGGGAACGCGTTTAGGCTGAAATCATGCTCAAACAGTAAGGCAAAACAAAAACGGGGTCCGGACATTTTCGGTCCGGACCCCGGTCTCGTCGCAATGCCGGCCTCTACTTGCCGGGCATCTTGTCGTCGATGCCTTTGACGTAGAAGTTCATGCCCAGCACCTGAGCGTCGGCGAGATGGTCGCCGCCCTTGCACTCGACGGCGGTGCCGTCCTGGCCCATCACCGGACATTTGAACGGATAGAGCTTGCCGGTGGTGATGGCGGCTTCGGTATCCTCGGCCATCTTCTTCACGTCGTCCGGCATGTTGGTGTAGGGCGCCATCTGGAACATCTTGGTCTCAAGCCCGCCCCAGGTGTCCTCTTCCTTCCAGGTCCCGTCGAGTTCGGCCTTCACGCGCGCGATGTAATAGGGCGCCCAGCTGTCGAGGATCGAGGTGAGCTGCGCCTTGGGACCGAACTTGATCATTTCCGAATCCTGTCCGAAGGCAAACTTGCCGCGTTCGTTGGCGACCTGCATCGCGGCCGGCGAGTCGGTGTGCTGCATGATCACGTCGGCACCCTGGTCGAGCAGCGCCTTGGCGGCGTCAGCCTCCTTGCCCGGATCGAACCACGAATTGACCCAGATGATCTTGACCTTGATGTTGGGGTTGACCGTCTGCGCGCCGAGCATCGTCGAATTGATGCCCGAGATAACTTCCGGAATTGGGAACGAGCCGATATAGCCGAGCACGCCGGCCTTCGACATCTTGGCCGCGATCTGGCCCTGGATGTAGCGGCCCTGATACCAGCGGGCCGAGTAGGTCGACATGTTCTTGTCGCGCTTGTAGCCCGAGCAGTGCTCGAAATGCACGTTGGGATATTTCTTGGCGACTTTCAGCGTCGGGTCCATGTAACCGAACGAGGTCGTGAAGATCAGCTTGTTGCCGGCGCGAACGAGCTGCTCGATGGCGCGCTCGGCGTCGGGGCCTTCGGGGACGTTCTCGAGAAACGTCGTCTCAACCTTGTCGCCGAATTCCTTGACCAGCGCCTGACGGGCAAGCTCATGCTGGTAAGTCCATCCCAAGTCGCCAACCGGGCCAAGATAGATGAAACCAACCTTCAACTTGTCGGCGGCCCATGCGCCGCTGCTCATGCTGCCCGCGAGCAGAAGCGCAGCAGCGGCTGCAAAAAATGCTTTCCTCATCGTCTATCTCCAAACATTCGGGGTGAACCTGTAGTCCATGACGTGGCGCCCCATCGCGCACGTCCGGAAAACGAATTAGCGGTCGGGCACGAACACGGTGCCGAGCGCGGCCGGCGCGGTCGAGCCGCCAGTGCGCGCGCGCGACAGCAGCACCAGCACGACGACGGTTGCGAGATAAGGCAGCGCCGACATGAATTGCGAGGGGATGCCGATCCCTGCGCCTTGCGCGTGAAGCTGCAGGATCGTGACGGCACCGAACAGATAGGCGCCGATCACGAGCCGCGACGGCATCCAGGACGCGAACACGGTCAGCGCCAGCGCGATCCAGCCGCGGCCGGCGGTCATGCCGGGAATGAAGAAGGGCGTATAGGCGAGCGGCAGATAGGCTCCCGCCAATCCCGCGCACGCGCCGCCGAACATCACGGCATACATGCGGATCCGAAGCACCGGATAGCCGAGCGCGTGAGCCGAGATGTGATTGTCGCCGCAGGCGCGCAGGATCAGGCCGGCGCGGGTACGATAGAGGAACCACCAGACGGCGACGACGAGCGCGAGCGAGAGATAGATGAATGCGTCCTCGCCGAACAGGATGCGGCCGACCAGGGGAATATCGGTGAGGCCGGGAATGTGGAGATGCGGCGCAGGCGTTATTCTTTCACCGACGAAACCGGCGCCGATCAGGCCTGACAATCCGATGCCGAGGATGGTCAGCGCGAGCCCGGTCGCGACCTGATTGACCGCGAGCCCAAGCGTCATCATCGCGAAGATCAGCGACAGCAGCGTGCCTGCGATCATGCCGCAGATCGAGCCGATGATGATCGAGCCCGAGAGCCAGGCGCCGCCGAATCCGCAGGCCGCTCCCACGATCATCATGCCCTCAACCCCGAGGTTGAGGACGCCGGAGCGCTCGGCCACCAGTTCGCCGGTGGCGGCGATCAAGAGCGGCGTCGACGCCGCCAGCACCGAGAGGATGATCGCCTCAACCAGTTCCACTTTGCACCTGCCGTGACGAGGAAACGAGCCGGAAGCGATAAAGAATGAGGGAGTCGCTGGCGAGCACATAGAACAACAGGATGCCCTGAAACACCTTGGTGACGTCCAACGGGATTTTCATTGCGATCTGGGCCTGTTCGCCGCCGATGAAAGTAAGCGCGAGGAAAAGCCCTGCAATCAATATTCCAATCGGGTTCAGCCGCCCGAGGAACGCCACGATGATCGCGGTAAAGCCGTAGCCCGGCGAAATGCCCGGCTGGAGGTGGCCGACCGGGCCCGCGACCTCGATGATTCCGGCAAGGCCAGCGAGAGCGCCGGATATCGCGAAGGTCAAAAGGATGAGCTGGTCGGCGTTGAAACCGCCGAACCGCGCTGCGCGGGGCGCGGCGCCGACGACGCGAATTTCAAAACCCTTGATGGTGCGTCCGAGCAGCACGGTGGCTGCGGCCACCACGAGAAGCGCAATGATGGCGCCGAGGTGCAGACGGCCGCCCTCGATCAGGACCGGCACGGTTGCCACCAGATCGAACTCCGCGGTGGTCGGAAAGTTGAAGCCGGCCGGATCGCGCCACGGGCCGCGCACGAGGTAATCGAGAAAGAGATCGGCGACATAGACCAGCATCAGGCTGGTCAGGATTTCGCTGGCGCCGAACTTGACCTTGCAGACCGCCGGTATCAGGGCATAGAGCGCGCCCGCGGCCGCGCCTGCCAGCAGCATCGCCGGCAACACCCAATAGCCGGCGTCAGTACCTTGGGTCTTTACCGCAATCCAGCTTCCGGCGACCGCGCCAATCAGGAACTGCCCTTCGGCGCCGATGTTCCAGGCGTTGGCGAGATAGCAGAGCGAAAGCCCGATCGCGATCATTACCAGCGGGGTCGCCTTCACGGCGATTTCCTGCAGCGAATAGCTGTCGGTCAAGGGATCGATGAAGTAGACGCCAAGCGCGGAAATCGGGTTCTTGCCGAGAATGGCGAACAGGATGCTCATGGTCACGATCGTCATGCCGATCGCGATCAGCGGCGAGACAAGCGCGATCGTGTTGGACCGCTCGGCTCGCTTCTCAAGCACTAGCTGCATGAGCCGCTTCCTTCTGCTCCAAACTGCTTCCGCCCATTAACAGACCGAGTTTTTCGCGCGTGGCCAGGGCCGTTGGAAGCGGCTCCGACAGGCGGCCGTGGAACATTACGGCGATCCGGTCGGTAATCTCGATGAGTTCATCGAGGTCCTGACTGGTCACCAGAACGGCGGCACCATCGGTGGCGAGATCAAGCAGGGCCTGGCGGATGACGGCGGCGGCGCCGGCATCCACGCCCCAGGTCGGCTGGCTCACCACAAGGACAGCCGGGTTGCGCAGGATTTCGCGGCCAACCACGAATTTCTGCAGGTTGCCGCCGGACAAGCTTGCCGCTTCGGGGTCGCGCTTGGCCTTGCGCACGTCGAAGGTTTCGGTGGCGCGGTCGACCGTGAGTAGCATGGCGACGGTGTTGATGAAGCCGTGCCTGACCATGCCGCTGGCGGCATGGCCGGTCAGCAGCGCATTCTCCGAAAGTTTCATGCGCGGCACGGTGCCGTGGCCGAGCCGCTCCTCCGGCACATAGGCTGCGCCGAGCTTGCGGCGCTGCGTGATCGAGAGCTGGCCCGCGGCGATGCCTTCGATCACGATGGTGCCGGGATCCTGCGCCTGCCGCTCGCCGGAGAGCGCCGCAAAAAACTCATCCTGTCCGTTGCCGGCGACACCGGCGATGCCCAAGATTTCGCCACCCTTCAGTTCGAGCGAAATGTGTTGGAGCCTCACGCCGTGCGGATCGTCGGGCTCGAGACTGAGATCGACGACGACAAGGCGCGGCACCGTGGTTTTCCGCCCTGCGCTCGCCTTCACTTCCTTGATCTCGGCGCCGACCATCATGCGCGCCAGCGAAGCTGCGGTTTCCGCCTTTGGGTTGCAGGTCGCGACCTTCTTGCCGCCGCGCAGGATCGTGGCAGTGTCGCAGAGTTGTTTCACTTCTTCCAGCTTGTGGCTGATGTAGAGGATGGCGCGCCCCTCGGCCTTCAGCCGCTCCAGCACGATGAAGAGCTGATCGGCCTCCTGCGGGGTCAGCACCGCGGTCGGCTCGTCGAGGATCAGGAATTTTGGATTTTGCATCAGCGCGCGGACGATCTCGATGCGCTGACGCTCGCCTACCGACAATTGCCACACCTCGCGCTTTGGGTCGAGTGGAAGCCCGTAAACATTGGACACTTGCTCCAGCCGCGCCGACATGTCCTTGAACGATTCCTTGCCGTCGAGCCCGAGTGCCACGTTCTCGGCAACCGTGAGATTGTCGAACAGCGAGAAATGCTGGAACACCATGCCGATACCGCGGCTGCGCGCTTGCGACGGTCCGGACAGGACCATCCCTTGTCCCTGCCAGCGCATCTCGCCTTCGCTCGGCTGGATCAACCCGTAGACGGTCTTGACGAGCGTCGATTTGCCGGCGCCGTTTTCGCCGAGCAGGGCGTGGATTTCATTCGGCCAGATCGCGATATCGATGGAGTCATTGGCGAGGAAGTCGCCGTAACGCTTGGTCAGCCCGATGGTTTGCAGCAGCGGGGTTTCGCCGGAATGCAGGTTGCTGGGCCTCGAATCTGACATTCGCTGTCACGCGCGCGATGGAGATGCCTCAATAGTGGGCTAGTTTGGACCTGCGCGTAAGTAGGGAAAAAGCGTCAGCACTTGCCCAAGTCTTCGGCAGGCAGAAGCCTCGGCAGGCGGGCGCGATCGATTCGGTTTGGCCAATTCGCCCTCCATGGGTGTGTTCGAAGGGTGTGTTCGAAGTGCCACCAGCGACCGTACGACGCCACCTTCATCTGTTGCAAAACTGCGACGGTCCACCGCAATCGGAACCGCATGTGCACAGCTGCCGTGTGCTTGAGCAATTCGTTCACGATCGAGTTTCTCACCGGTAATTGATTTTCGCCAGCTCATTGTCGCTTCCGGGAGCGTTAGATCGGAATCAAAAGCTAGAAAAAACAACAGAGTAATCGTTTCCCGCAGTGGTTGCATGCGGCCCGGCAAGCGCGATCGCTTAGCTGACAATGCACTCCTTGTTGATGAAACTTGTCGCAGGCCGTGGAAAAAGTTGAGGCTTCTCACGTCAGATGAACGGCGCAAGTGTGACACCCAAGGGCCTTGATCAGTTCCGCTCGCTAACTTGGGGATTATTGCGATGTTTTTTCGTCACACAGCAATTGCAGCCGCGGCGCTGTCACTTGCCGCGTTTGTTGCACCGTCCGGCGTCGCCAGCGCCGCCGACCTGCCGGCCAAGGCCGTGAAGAAGGCGCCGCCAGATCTTCCGTTCTTCTTCATCATCGATGATCGAGTGACGTTCTCGTGGATGCCGAAAGGTACCGATCCCGGCGTTTTCAGCACCAAGCCGGGCGGCGGCATCAACGGTACGACCGCCAAGCAGGTCTATGCGTTCACGCATTTCGATGCCTGGGCCTACGGTACCAACCTGTTCGGCATCTTGATGATCAAGTCGGATCATAACGACCCAGCGAACCCCTGTACGAACTCAGGCGTCATCTTCAATCCCGGCACCGGGGTCGCCACTGCCGCCAACTGCGCCGGCGCGACCGAGTTCTACGGGTTTCTCCGCTCGACCTTTGGTTGGAACGAACTTTTCGGCACCAAGGCCTTCACGATGGGCCCGCTGCATAACATCTCGTTCGAAATCGGCGCCGACGGTGAAACCGAAAACAATTACCTGGCGCCGGCCAAGCGTGACGTCGTAGCCGGTCTGCAGTTTGCTTTCGACCTGCCCTACAAAGGCTATATCGACGTCGCGCCGTTGATGTACTGGGAGTTCTCTAACCAGAACGCGTTCACCCAGTGCGGCAGCGGTTTTGCCGGCACGATTCCCTATCCCGCGCCTGGCGCGAACTGTCTGACCGACGCCAACAGGAGCTTCAATCCGACCTGGGCAGTTGAGGTCAATTACTACATGGACTTGGGCTTTCTACCTGAGAACATGCAGTTCTGGTCGATCAGCGGTCGCGCTGGATGGTACGGCCCGAAGGGATACGAGAACAATCCGCTGGTTGGAACCAAAACCGCGGTTGAGTTGAACTCAGAGCCGATCCGCCTGACCTTCGACGCCAGCAAGGCGATCTGGGGCGGGAAATACTCCCACTTCATCGATATCTGGGTTGCCTACCGCTACTGGCAGAACAAGTTTGGCCTCGATCACGCAGCGAGCGCGGTCTGCAACATCGCGCCCGGCGTGAGCAACAATAGCTGTACCGAGTTGACTGTCTACACCGGTATCACCATGAAGTTCTAACCACCTGTTCTTTCTCCAGGTGAAGCGATGGCGCCCGCGATAACCCCGCGGCGCCATTTCTGTTTGGGCGGTTTGCCGCCCGCCCGCGGGGGGGCTATTTCTTCCAGACGCCTTCGTGCAGCGCTTCCGCCTCGTCTTCCAGCAGCGGTCCCACGACATCGGTCGAACGTTGGCCGCTCTTGAACACGTCGCGGCAGGGCAGGTCGAGGGTCGGATTTTCCGGATGGTTGCCGGTGACGTCGCGCAGCCGGTGCTCGCTGAGGCCGTAGACCACGCGGCCGATGCCGGCCCAATAGATCGCACCCGCGCACATCGCGCAGGGTTCGGCCGATGAATAAAGCGTCGCTCGACGGAGGATATCCGCGCCGAGCGTCCGGCAGGCTTCGGTCGCCAGCAGGCGCTCGGCGTGGGCGGTGCCATCATGGGCGGGCATGTAACCGTTCTCGGCCTCGATCAGCACGTTGCGGTTCTGGTCGACCAGGATGGCGCCGAAGGGGTGATTGCCGTGCGTCATGGCGCAACGCGCGACCTCGAAGGACCGGCGCAGGAAGTGCTCATCGAGCTCGCAGCTGCCGAGATCGGCTAGGTCGCGCATCAATGCCCCGCCATGTGGCGGCCGATCTCCGTCAGGTTGGCCTCGCTGGCGCGGGCCTCGTAAACGAACTGGCCGTGAAACATCACGACCAGACGATCCGATAATTCCAGCAGTTCGTCCAGATCCTCGCTGACCAGCAGCACCGCGGCGCCGCGGTTGCGCGCGGCCATGATCTCGGCGTGGATTTGGGCGACCGCCGCGAAATCGAGCCCGAAGCACGGATTGGCGGCGATCAGCACCTCGACGTCGCCACCGAGCTCGCGCGCCAGCACCGCACGCTGGACGTTGCCGCCCGACAGCGCCGAGATCGGCGTATCGGGGGTGCGGGTCTTGATCTTGTACCGCGCGATCTTCCGTTGCGCATCGTCGCGGAACGCCGAGCGGTTGAGCCACCAGCCGCCGCTTGCGAACGGCGCGCGGTCGAACTCGCGGAAGGCGATGTTGTCGGCGACGCTCATGCCGCCGACGCAGGCATTCTTCAACGGCTCCTCCGGCAACAGCGACATCTTGTGCTGGCGCATTTCCTCGCGGTTCGCGTGATAGACGGCGCCGGCGACGCGGATTTCGCCGCGTTCGGCCTCGCGCTGGCCGGCGAGCACCTCGACGAGCTGCCGCTGGCCGTTGCCGGAAACACCGGCGATACCGACGATTTCGCCGCTGCGGACGGTCAGCGAAACATCGCGGACCGCGACCGCGCCGGCATCGTCGAGTGCGCTGAGCTTGTCGAGTTCAAGCCGCGCGGCGCCGATCTCGCCGACGCGCGCGGGCTGGATGGTCAATTCTTCCGCGCCGATCATTGTGCGCGCCATCGCGTCCGGCGTGAGGTCTTTGACCCGCCCATGGCCGGCGAGCTTGCCGCGCCGCAGGATGGTCACCTCGTCCGCGAACGCCATCACCTCGCGGAACTTGTGGGTGATCATCAGGATGGTCAATTCGCCCGAGATCACCATGGCGCGCAGCATGCCCAGGACCTCGTCGGCTTCGCCTGGTGTCAGCACCGACGTGGGCTCGTCGAGGATCAGGAAGCGCCGCTTCAGATAAAGCTGCTTGAGGATTTCGCACTTCTGCCGCTCGCCGGCGGAGATATCAGACACTTTTGCATCGAGCGGCACCCGGAACGGCATCCGTGCCAGGAATGCTTCGAGTTGCTTCTTTTCCTTGCTCCAGTCGACCACCGCCGGGACATCGTCGCGCGCCAGCACCAGGTTTTCGGCGACCGTCATCGCCGGCACCAGCGTGAAATGCTGGTAGACCATGCCGAGCCCGAGTGCGTGGGCGTCTTTCGGGTTGGCGATCGCCTGCTCGCGGCCGCCGACCAGCACGTCGCCTTCGGTCGGGTGGTAATAGCCCATGATGCATTTGACCAGCGTGCTTTTTCCGGCACCGTTCTCGCCGAGCAGCGCGTGGAACGAGCCGGGCCTAACCTTCAATTGGACACTGTCGAGGGCAGTGAAATCGCCGAACCGCATGGTCATGGCGATCGCCTCGACGCCAAGCGCCCCGCTCGGCAGCGGCGTGTCGCCGATCATCATGAGATCGCCCCGATCAGGTCGGCCGACGTGGCGACCGCCCCGAACACGCCGCCCTGCATCTTGATCATCTTTAGCGCGTGGTCGTGGTTGCTCTTGTCGGTGGCCGCGCAGCAATCCTCGACCAGCACGCATTCGAAGCCGCGGTCGTTGGCCTCCCGCATGGTGGTGTGGACGCAGACATCGGTGGTGATGCCGGTGAGCACGATATTATCGATGCCGCGCAGACGCAGCATCAGTTCGAGGTCGGTGGCGCAGAACGAGCCCTTGCCGGGCTTGTCGATGATCGGCTCGCCCGCTATTGGCGCGAGATCGGGAATGATCTCCCAGCCGGGCTCCCCGCGCACCAGCACGCGTCCGCACGGGCCGGGATCGCCGATCCCGGCGCCGATCTGCCGCGACCGCCAGCGCTTGTTGGCAGGCAGGTCGGCAAGATCGGGCCGATGGCCCTCGCGGGTATGGATGATGTGAAAGCCCTTGTCGCGCATGGTGGCGAGCAGCCGCTTGATCGGCTCGATCGGCGCGCGCGTCAGCGACAGATCGTAGCCCATCTTGTCGACATAGCCGCCAACGCCGCAGAAATCGGTCTGCATGTCGATGATGATCAGCGCGGTGTTCTCGGAGCGGAGATCGCCGTTATAGGGCCAGGCGTAGGGTTCGGATTTGATGTAGCGCTCGGGCATGTTGTTGGCCTCGTCTTGCGTCCGACTATCTCGTGATCGAAAGCTCGGCCGGCGCGCCGGTCAACGTGCGCTTCGGCGAGCAGGTGATAATCATGATCGCCAGCGTCAGGATGTAGGGCGCGGCGTTGAAGAGGTGATAGCCGGAAGTGACGCCGACCGACTGCAGCGCCGGTCCAAGCGCGGCGGCGCCGCCGAAGGCGAGCGAGGCCCACAGGCACAGCATTGGATCCCAGCGTGCGAAGATCACCAGCGCCACCGCCGTGATGCCCTGGCCCGACGAAAGCCCCTCGTTCCAGCTGCCGGGATAGAACAGCGACAGGAACGAGCCGCCGATCCCGGCAAAGAAACCGCCGACCATGGTCGCGCGCAGCCGGATCAGCAGAACCGAATATCCCATGGCGCGCGCGGCGTCCGCGCTTTCGCCGGCGGTGCGGATCAAGAGGCCCCAGCGCGTCGTCCGAAATGCCCAATACAGAATCGGCGCCAGCGCCACGCCGATCAGGAACAGCACGTTGATTCGCAGCGCCGCACGGAGCTGCGGAATGTCGCTCCACCATCCAAAATCGATCGCCGGCAGCCGCGGCGCGGTGGGCTCGATCAGCGGCTTGCCGAGATAGAAGGCAAGCCCCGTTCCAAACAGCATCAGGGCGATGCCGACGGCGATGTCGTTGACTCTGGGCAGCGAGCAGATGCCGGCATGAAGTGCGCCGAGCAGCGCACCGGTGATGCCGGCGGCGAGCACGCCGAGCCAGGGCGAGCCGGTGAGATAGGAGATGCCATAGGCGCTCATCGCCCCCATCACCAGCGTGCCCTCGAGGCCGAGATTGATGCGGCCGCTTCTCTCGGTGATGCATTCGCCGAGGCTCACAAACAGAAACGGCGTGGAGACGCGAATGGCGCCGCCCAACACCGCGACCGGAACGGTCCATAGTCCAATCGATCCATCCGCCATCTCAGGACTTACCTTTCAAGACTTGCCCTTCAGAAAGCCGATCCGCCCGTAGAGCGCATCGCTGGCGAGAACGAAGACGAAGATGATGCCTTGCAGCACCAGCACCGAAGCATCGGGCAGGCCGAGCCTGCGTTGCAACAGCCCGCCGCTGGCGCTGATGCCGCCGAGCAGGATCGCGACCGGAATGATCGCAAGCGGATTCTGCCGTGCCAGGAAGGCGACGAGAATGCCGGTGAAACCGTAGCCCGCGGCGAGATTGGCGTTGCTGCGGCCCTGGACGGCCGCGACCTCGACCATCCCGGCGAGCCCCGCCGAGGCGCCCGCGAGGAAACAGATGGTCAGGATCAACTTGCCGACGGAGAGGCCGACGATTTTGGCCGCGCGGATATTGCCGCCGGCGACGCGCGCGGCGAAGCCGAACGTGGTGTGGTAGATCAGGATGTAGGAGGCGATCGCGGCGATCAAGCCGAACACCAGTCCCCAATGCACGTCGGTGTCGGGAATGCTTCCGATCATGTTGGCCGCGCCGATCTCGCGGGTCGACGGCTTGTTGAGGCTCGCGGGGTCGCGCATCACGCCCTCAACGAGATGGTTGAGGATGGCGAGCGCGATATAGACCAGGAGCAGGCTGGAAATCGTTTCGTTGACGCCGCGATATTGCCGCAAGCCCCCGGCGAGCATGATCCACAAGCCGCCGCCGATCATGCCAGCGCAGACCATCGCGAGCTGCACGACAAGCGGCGGCATCGAGGGCAGTGCCAACGCCGCGGATGTCGCCGCCAGCGCGCCGATCAGAAGCGCGCCTTCGCCGCCGATGATGACCATGCCAAGCTGCGCCGGCAGTGCCGTGCACAGCGCCGTCAGGATCAGCGGCGCCGCGCGGGTCAGCGTGTTCTGCCACGAGAACCAGGTGCCGAAGGCGCCCTGGTACATGTAGAAATACAGGTCGAGCGGGTTCTTGCCGAACAGCGCCACGAAGATGCCGAATACCGCGAGCGCGCCGACCAGCGCCGCGCCCGGTATCAGAATGTATTCGATCGAGCCGCCGTGACGCTGCAGGAATCCCGGATCGGCGGCCGGAGCAATCGCGACCGCCTCGCCGGGATCCGCCACGTCAGACGTCATGAAGTTGCTCCGATCACGCCCTCGACCAGGTAATCCATCCTCTCGAGTTCCGGATCCTTCTGGCCGCGGTCGGTGCCGGACGCGATCACGACCTTGCCCTTGTTGTCCGCGATCGGGCCCTGGAAGATGGTGTAGTTGCCCGAGGTGAGCTTGTCCTTGATGTCGTCGGCGTGCTTGCGCGCTTCGGCCGAGACCATCTCGCCATAGGGCGAGACCTTGACGATCTCTTCCTTGAGGCCGCCGCGATAGAAGTTCGGGATGGATTCGCCGGCCGCGATCATCTTCACGAATTTCGGATAGAGCGCCTCCCAGTTCCACTCCGCGCCGGTGAGGTAGGCTTTCGGTGCCAGCGGAGACTGGTTGACGTGATAGCCGCATACCATCGCGCCACGGCGCGCCGCGTTCTCGACCATGGTCTTCGGCCCGTCGACGTGGCAGGTCAGGACGTCGACGCCCTGGTCGATCAGGCTGTTGGTGGCCTCGGCTTCCTTGACCGGCATCGACCAGTCGCCGGTGAAGATCACCTGCGTGGTGGCCTTCGGGTTGGCGAGCTTGGCGCCGAGCGTAAAGGCATTGATGTTGCGCAGCACCTGCGGGATCGGCTTTGCCGCCACGAAGCCGAGCTTGCCGCTCTTGGTCGAATAGCCGGCGACGATGCCGGAGATATATTGCGCCTCGTCGATATAGCCGAAATAGCTGCCGGCGTTCGTCGGGTCCTTCTCCGTCCACAGGCCGCCGCAATGCTCGAAGCGCAGCTTCGGAAACTTGTTGGCCATCTTGATCATGTGCGGATTGTAGTAGCCGAACGAAGTCGGAAACAGCAGCGTCGCGCCGTCGAGATTGATCATCAACTCGATCGTTTTTTCGACGGCGTCGGTCTCCGGGACTTTCTCTTCCTCGACCACCTTGAGGCCGGGCAGCTTCTTCAACGCCGCCGCGCCTTGCGCGTGCGCCTGGTTGTAGCCGTAGTCGTCGCGCGAGCCGACATAGATGAAGCCGATGGTGGTGTCCGCAGCAGACGCGGATCGAACGCCAAGCGCTGAGCCGAGGGTGAGAGCCGCGCTTCCTTGAAGGAGATGCCGTCGTGAAATCCTGCCAAAATCCATTGCTTGCTCCCGTTGGCGGATGCACCGCCGCTAATTTCGTGGCTTCGCCCGTCCGGCGGAGCCCGGAAGCTTTGTCGCAATCTTCGTGCCAGAGCCTTTTTGGTCAGAATTCTCTACTAAGTAATTGATATTACTATCATATGCCGCATATCGAATCTTCGGATGAATCTTGTGCAGGTTCTCGTTTGTCTAAAATATCAGCATGATCTTCCGATTGTATGCAATGGAGTTGAGCAATCCTACCGCGTCCGATCCGGTGGCAACGAGGCGGAAGCCGCAACTTCTCATTTCTCGGCTGGCCAAGCGGGCTCAGGCTGCTACCAGTCTGCCAGCCCCTCGATCGGCCAAACCCCAAGAATTCCGCTGGCACCGAATTTGTATCGATCGGCCAGGGCTTGTCACGGACGGCTTGCGGATTCGTCATCGGAAAAGCATGAGCGAGATGAACGCCGAAACCGCCAAGCTGCAAAATCCTATCCTCGGCAAGGAAATCGTCGATCGGATCAATGCGCTTGGCGCGATTTCCGAGACAAACGAAAATCTCACCCGGATTTTCCTGACCAGGGAGCATCGCGCGGCGGCCGAACTGATCCTGGACTGGATGCGGTCGGCCGGGATGCGCGCGCATCTCGACGCGATCGGCAATGTCTGCGGCCGATACGAGGGCGATCGTCCCGGACTGCCGTGCCTGTTGCTGGGTTCGCACTACGATACGGTTCGCGACGCCGGCAAGTGGGATGGCCCGCTCGGGCTGATCACGGCGATTTCCTGCGTCGCCGATCTGCACGACAGAGGACGGCGATTGCCGTTCGCGATCGAGGTGATCGGCTTTGCCGACGAGGAGGGCGTTCGCTACGCCTCCACGCTGCTCGGCAGTCGTGCGGTCGCAGGAACCTTCGTCGAGAGCGTGCTCGGCACCAGGGATGCCGACGGCATCTCGATGCGCGAGGCGCTTGTCCAATTCGGCCTCGATCCCGATCATGTCGGCGCCGCCACGCGGACGCGCCGGGAATTGCTCGCTTATATCGAACTGCATATCGAGCAGGGGCCGGTGCTGGAACAACAAGATCTGCCGGTCGGGGTGGTGACCGCGATCGCCGGCGCCACGCGGCTTGCGGCGCGGCTGACCGGCATGGCCGGTCACGCCGGGACGGTGCCGATGGGCCTAAGGCGGGACGCGCTTGCGGGGGCGGCCGAATGTATTTCCGCGATCGAGGAGTTTTGCCGGACCGACCAGGGCGGGCTGGTCGGCACCGTCGGTTATATCCACGCGATGCCCGGCGCGACCAATGTCATTCCGGGGCAGGTTTCCTTCACCATCGACATCCGCGCGCCGACCGACCCGCACCGCATGCGCGCGGTCACCGATCTCGTCCGCCAGATCGAAGACATCGCCGGTCGCCGCAAGCTTGCGCTGCAGCTCGACGTCACCCATGAGAACCGCACCGTGCCGTGCGCGCCGTGGCTCAAGGCCCAGGTCGCGGAAGCGATTGCGGCCGAAGGCCTTGGCGTGTTCGAACTGCCGAGCGGGGCAGGGCATGACGGCATGGCCATGATCGATATCGCCGATGTCGGCATGATTTTCGTGCGCTGCCGCGGCGGCATCAGCCATCACCCCGACGAACATGTCGAACTCGCCGATGCCGACGCCGGCGCGCGGGTGTTGCTGCGGCTGGTCGAGAATTTCAGGCCGCGGGATGCGACGCAATAATTGGGGGGCGTGCCCGTTGGCGCACGTAGCCTCGCGGACACCATGTTTCGAGCGCGCCCGAAGCGCAATGAGATTAGGTTGAATCGCCCTCGCGCTTTAGGTTCTTGATTGCGCATGATCTTTTCGTAAAAACCGCTGCGCACTTTTCTGGATCATGCGCTAGATGCGATCCGGAAACCGGATAATGAAATTATCGCGATTGGGCATTCTCACCTTCGGCAAGGTTTGCGCATTGATCATATCCGTCTCGCCGATCAATTTGTTCTCCGCGAGAATGTAGGCCGTCAGTGCGTAGACTTCATCATCGGTGAGCGAACGTGGCATTTGAAACGGCATGGCGCGACGAATGAAATCAAAGATCGTCGTTGAATACGGCCAGAAATTCTTGATGGTTTTCTGCGCCGCGTTGATACCGGCGAGTTCGCGATCGCTCACCAACGCGGCGGCGGCTCCGCCTTTGCCGTTGTCGCCATGACACGCTATGCACTTTTCGGCGTAGATCTTGGCCCCCTGCGCAGGCGTGCCGCTCCCTTTCGGCAAGCCGGTGCCGTCGGGCAGAATGCTGATATCCCAGGCAGCGATGGCGGCCTCATCGATCGGCTGGCCTAGATTGGGCGTCTCGGCCAATGAGGCGCCGGTCATGATCGCGAGCAATAGTGAGGCGGTAAAGATCGCGCGCTTAGGCGTAAACATGCTTGACCTCCCCATCACTTCCGACGCCCCAACTGGTGATCGAATTGTAGTGCTGATTGGGAAAGCTCAGGACCGGCGCCGGTTTCGCCAACTCGCCGCGCGCAGCCACGAATTCGGCGCGGGTCGGTTGCACGTTGCCGGCTTCATCCCACGCCCGGCTCTGCAGCGTGGCTAGCCCTCCGTCCCAGCGCCACGGCATGCGGAAGCGGGTGAAGGCCTTGCTCAGTACCGGTTCCTGAAGTGCCGCTTGCGCCCAGCTTTGGCCAGCGTCGGCGGAGATCATTACTTTCTCGATCCGGCCGGTGCCGGAATAGGCGATGCCCGAAATCTCGTAGAGACCGGGACCCTTCAGCATCATGCCGTGCGACGGGCTCGTGATGAAGGATTTGACCTCCTGCAGGAAATAAAACCGGTACGCCTTGCCGCTCGGCAGGATCTGCGAGTAGGTCCGCGCCTCATACATGCTCATGGCGGGCTGTTCCACGAGCTTGATGCGGCGCAGGAACTTGACGTTCATGTTGCCCTCGTAACCGGGCAGCAGCAGGCGCATCGGATAGCCGTTCCCGGGCATGATGCGCTCGCCATTCTGGTAGAGCACGATCAGGGCGTCATCCAGCGCCTTCTTCACCGGCACGCTGCGGCTTAGATGTGGCGAGTCCGCGCCCTCTGCGATGAGCCATTTCGCAGCGGGATCGATGCCAGTTTCCTCGAGCAGGCTTGAAAGCTTGATCCCGGTCCACTCCGCGCAGGAGACGAGCCCGTGCAGTGCCTGCACGGTCTCCTGCATCGGTTCGGGAGAAAACATCGGGGCGCTGTTGCCGCCGCATTCGAGGAACGACACCCGCGAGATCATGGGATAGCGCGACAGGGTTTCGAGCGTGAACTCCAGCGGCCGCTTCACCAGACCATGGATCACGAGCCGGTGCTTATCCGGATCGATGTTGGGGACGCCTGCGTGATTGATGGCGAAATGCAGCCCATTCGGGGTGGTCGTGCCCTCGAGCAGATGGTGCGGCGTGCGTGCATGTGAATTGCGCGGCTCGTGGTTGGGATTACTCAGCGTACGCGCCACCTTCGCCTCGAACTTCGACGGCACCTGGTAGGTTGGCATCGGCTCGCCGACTTCAAGGCTCCATGGATCATCGGCCAGCGGTTCGGCGCCCGCAGCTGACGGGCCGATGCCCGCGCTCATCGCGCCCGCGAACACCATGCCGCGCCCGAGCAGCGCGCGGCGGTCGATCAACCCGTTTCCGGCGGCGGCTTCTAAAGTTTGACCGCGCGGATTGCGATACCTGGCCTTGGCCATCCGAGCCTCCCTCGCGTACGAGACGTTATCGATCGCCCCTTTTGCACACGCGCCAAGGTAGCTGTTTGCGATATGGCCGTCCATATCCGGCAAACCGCATCTCAGGAGGGCAGTATGCCACCGATGTCGCCCGCACAAACCGCGCCGCGGCCCTGGAACCGAGCGGCGGAAGCCATCGCCGCGGAGGGCTATCGTGTGTTCGGACTACCGAGCGGGGCAGTCTTTTTCTTCACAGTCATCTTGATGGCCTCCTCCCCCCGCGCTCGCGCCCGCCATGTCGCGTCTGAAGTTTTTCACGCTCTTCCTTCCAGAGGACGTCGACCTTCGCAAAAAAATCAACGAGGACCTTGAGTTCTTTCTCCGAGTAACCCAAGACCAATGTTTCCATGGCCTTGGCCAACGATTCAAACATCGCTGGCAGCTTGCGCATCGCTTCCTGCGATAGGACAACGAGTGTGACGCGGCGGTCAGTCGGGTGGGGACGGCGCTCGATGAGTTTTGCGTTTTCCAATCGGTCAAGCATCGCAGTGGTGGCGCCGGTGCTCAGGCCGGTATGTTCCGCGAGTTCCGACGGACTGGCTGACCCCTTCAGCGTCATGATGTCGAGACATTTCATATCGGTCACGTTGACGCCGAGAAGCTGACCGACTGCCTGATGGAAGAGAACAGTACCAATGCTGTATTCCCGGGCTCCATGAATAACCCGGGTCGCCAAGTCTCGCTTGCTCAATGTTTTCAACCTTGATTTTTATCTCGAAAATGAAGTATCATGAAGTTAGAGATATATGAAGGAATGGACCGATGGCTACCGTTCAGGTCCGCTACATCGTCAACGATGTTGACGAGGCCATCGCATTCTACTGTCAGAAGCTCGGCTTTGTGGAAGTGATGCACCCGGCTCCCAGCTTTGCCATGCTGACGCGTGGCGATTTGCGGCTAGTGCTGAGCGCACCGAATCCAGCCGCAGGCGGTGGCCAGCCTATGTCCGACGGTAGGAAGCAGGAGCCTGGAGGCTGGAACAGGTTTGCCATTGAAGTCGCCGATCTCTCGGCATTCGTCGACACCCTCCGCGGGGCCGGAGCCCGGTTCCGCAACGATATCGTCACCGGCGTTGGCGGAAAGCAGATTCTGGTCGAAGATCCGTCGGGAAATCCCATCGAGCTCTTCGAGCCCGTCATTCCGGAGGCTCGTCTCTGAGCGCGAATCCAAAGAAGGCAACCCAGCTAGAGCCCGTGGGCCGAGGTGGACGCTGGCCCGCCGGTGCTCGCGAATTCACGCACTAACCCGCCGTGACATCGACCAGCTCGGCTCCGTCGAGCACCTGTCTTGCCTTGCCGCGGTCGAGATCGCCTTCCCACGCGGCGACCACGACGGTCGCGACGCAGTTGCCGATCAGGTTGCCGAGCGCGCGCGCCATGCCGATGAACCAGTCGACCGACAGCACCAGCACGAGGCCGATCGCTGGAATGCTCGGCACCGCGTTCAACGTCGCGGCCAGGATCACGATCGCCGAGCCGGGAACGCCGTGCGCGCCCTTGGAGGTGATCAGCGACACCCCGAGCACCAGCAACAGATCTCCAAACGACAACGGCGTGTTGGTTGCCTGCGCGATGAACACCACCGCCAGCGTCAGGTAGATCGAAAATGCGTCGAGGTTGAAGGAATAGCCGGTCGGAATCACCAGCCCAACCACCGACTTCTTCACGCCAAGCCACTCGAGCTTGCGCATGATCTGCGGCAGCACGGCGTCCGACGAGGCGGTGGCAAGAACGATCGTCAGTTCCTCTCTGAGATAGGCGAGAAATTTGAGGATGTTCAGCCCGGCGAGCGCCATGACGCCGCCGAGCACGCCGAGCGCAAAGATCGCAAGCGAGACGTAGAACAGGAGCACGAGCGAGATCAGTTGCTTGAGCGAGCCGACGCCATATTTGCCGACGGTATAGGCGACCGCGCCGAGCACGCCAAGCGGCGCGACGCGAACGATCAGTCCCATCGCGCGGAACAGCACGGTCGACACGGCTTCGATAAGGGAAGTGATGCGCTCGCCTTTTTCGCCGCCGACCAAAGCGAGGCTGACGCCGAACAGGATGGCGAAGAACAGAACCTGTAGGACGTCATTGCGCGACAGCGCATCGAACGAGGTGGTCGGGATGATGTTGAGGAGGAAGCTGCCGATGCCTTCACCCTGCAGCTTCTTGGCATTGCCGGAGTAGCTGGAGAGTGCATTGGCATCCAGCGTCGACGTATCGATGTTCATGCCGTGGCCAGGGCCGAACGCATAGGCAAGCACCAGGCCGACGACGAGCGCCACCGTCGTCATCGCCTCGAAGTAGACGAGCGCCTTGACGCCGACCCGCCCGACCTTCTTGAGGTCGCCGGCGCCGGCGATGCCGTGCACCACGACGCAGAACACGATCGGCGCCACGATCATGGAAATCAGCTTCAGGAACGCGTCGCTGAGGATCTTCAGGCTGACAGCAAAATCGGGTTTGGCCATGCCGAGCACGATCCCGAGCACAAGCGCCGCAAGAACCTGGACGAACAACGACGTATAGAGCGGCTTACGCGCCGCGGGCGCAGTGGTCGTGATGGTTGCCATCGCACAAAATCCCCCGTTTGGTTCCAAGGAACCGAGCAACAACCGTGCCAGTTTCTTAAGGCGGGATCGACCCTTGCCTGGTTCCAAAATCAGAAGGTAATTCGGCCTCTCGCGCCAGAGCGGCCTGACCTTGCTACCGCCAAAGCAAGCCAAGGCAAGCTAGACCGAGCACGATCCGGACAGCGACCGCCACGAAATCGATGGTGCAATATTAGGACAAAGAATCCTCATGCCCTCGCGATCCGTTGTGGTAGGCCAGTAATTCAAGGAAGCAGCGATTGGTACAGAAATCCGAAATATCAAGGCGTATCCAAGTAGGGCGCGCCGCGTTCGCCGCGACCATCGGCAATATGCTCGAGTTTTACGACTTCATCACCTACAGCTTCTTCGCCATCCAGATCGGCCACACGTTCTTTCCTTCGCAAAGCGAATTCAGCAGTTTGATGCTGTCGCTGGCGACGTTCGGCGCGGGATTTGTCACCCGGCCGATCGGCGGCATCGTTCTGGGGATCTACTCCGATCGCGTCGGGCGCAGGCCGGCAATGTTGCTGAGTTTCGCCTTGATGGGAGCCGCGATCCTGACTTTGTCGCTGACGCCCTCCTACGATAGGATCGGGCTCGCCGCGCCGATTGTCGTGATAATCGCGCGCATGGTGCAGGGCTTTGCCCTTGGTGGCGAGGTTGGGCCGACCACGGCCTATCTCATCGAGATTGCTTCGCCGCAGCGCCGCGCACTCATGGTATCCTGGCAGCCAACGAGCCAGCAGATCGCAGCGACAACCGGCGCGCTGGTGGGTGTCATCCTGAGCAAGACGATGCCGGCCGAAGCGCTGGACGCCTATGGCTGGCGGATTGCGTTCCTGATCGGGGCCGCCTGCCTGCCGTTCGGCCTTTGGATGCGCCGGACATTGCCGGAGACGATCCCCCCGCACAAAAACCAGACCGGCAAGCCGTCCGAAAGTGTGGGCCATTTGGCAATCGCCCGTCGTCATGCGCGTCTCATCACGCTGGCGCTGTTGATCCTGGCCAGCGGCACCATCGCGACCTACGTGACGCAATACATGACGACCTATGCGCGCACCACGTTGCAGGTGGCGCCGACCCTTGCCTTCGCGACGACGATGGTCAGCAACGGTCTCGGCATCGCCGGTGCATTGCTCGGAGGCTGGCTGGCGGACCGGTTCGGCCGCAAGCCGGTGATGATCTGGCCGCAGCTTGTCACACTGGCGTTGACCTATCCCACCTTCCTGTGGATCGTTCATTCGCCCGGCGCGCTTTCACTGCTCGGCGGCTTTGGGATGCTGTCGCTGATTGGCTCGCTGCCGTTCAGCGCGTTCTACGCCGCCTTCGCCGAAGGCCTGCCTCAAAGCATCCGCGGCGGGGCCTTTGCCACCATCTATGCGGTCGCGATCGCGAGCTTCGGCGGCACCGCGCAATTGGTGGTCGCCTGGCTGATCCATGTTTCGGGAAATGCATTGGCGCCGGCGTGGTATCTCCTGTTCGCGGGGCTCGTCGGATTGCTCGCCATGAGCCGGTTTCCCGAAACGGCGCCCGCAATCGGCGCGCCTACAGCGGCCAAGGCGAGCCAAGCGGGATCCATGTAGCGACGACGACGGCCGCCGCAATGATGACGTAGGATAACCAGGGCTTCATGCAGCCCTAAACACTGCCGCAATATTCGGCCCTTGCTTCGAAGGTGGTCCTACGGTGAAGACCGCAGCTTCCAGTGATCGAGGATACGGAAGCGGGAGTTTGTGTTGTCCTGGCGGAACAGCGCGATCGCATCGACCGCAAGCCGCTCAATGCCGATCGTTGCAAAGCGATCGCGCAGCATCGCGACGACGGCCGCGCGTCGCGTATCATCTAGCCGGCCCGTCAGCGTCATATGGAAGCGGAATTCTTCCATGACATAGGGATAGCCCCAGCGGTCGAGATAGTCGCACTGCCGAAGCGTCAATCTGGAGGGGTTGCGCCGCGCACGATCTTCCGGCGTCAGCGGCGCGCGAAAGGCATCGAAGGCGCTGACGCAGTCACCCGCCAGCCGTTCGAGTTCGGCCGATCGTTGCGCTGGGATCACCGCGATGAAGCCGCTGATGGAATTAACCGCGGGCTTGATAACGGGAATCGTCCGCGGCGTATCCGCGAAGGCCGCGCAGGCTGCAACAAGCTCGGCCTCGGTCTTGTTTTCTGCAAGCGCCAACGGTGCTTTCAGCGTGGCATGAAAACCGTATTTTCGCGGATCCTGCGTCAGGTCGCGCCAATCCGGCATTCTCTCCGCAACGCCGTCGGGAAAGGGGAGGTCTTCGCCGCTCCAGGCGTCGTAGCCGAGCAGGTTCGCGCCAAAGCGATCGAGTTCGGAGCCGGGGGCGGCGGCATAGTAGATTGCATAGCGGAGAGAATTGGCCATTACAGCGTTTTCCGGCCCCGGCTCGCGTCAAGAAAACGCGTCAAAACAAGAGGCTCTAGCGCAGAATAGAGCGTCCTCACTCCGCTGCAACTGTCTGGCGCCGGTTCGCCGACGAGGCGATCAGACGATCGGCATCGGTCAGGTGCACCAGGCGGCCGTCCGCAATGACGGCGACGATCCGCGGCCGCATCGGCATCTCATCATCGACGAGGATGAGATCGGCGCGATGTCCTTGCGTGAGCATTCCACGATCCGAAAGGCCCGCGGCGCGCGCCGGCGCGGCCGAAATCAGATCCCAGGCATCGGCAAGCGGCAGTAGGCCGTCGGCCGCAAGGCGGAATGCGGCCAGAATCGGCGCTGGGTAATAATAGTCGGAGGCCAGCACCGAACACAGACCCTTCGCGATCATGTCGGAGGCCTTGGTCCATCCGGTGTGGCTGCCGCCGCGCACGACATTGGGCGCGCCGAACACGATGGCGTCGCCGCCATCAGCCGCTTCCCGCGCGGTCTCCTCGTTGACGGGAAATTCGGCGATGCCGACGCCCTGAGCGCGAAACGCCTTTCGCATCTCAGGGCTCTCGTCGTCATGCGAAAGCATCCGGACGCCAGCCTTTCGCGCAAGCGCCGCCAATCGCGCGATCGATGCGGGCACTTCGTCGGCGCGGGAAAGCACGCCCGCGACCAGACGATCGAACGCCTCGTCGGAAAGTCCGGTGCGCTCGACCATGCGGCTGCGCTTGCGCGGATTGTCGAGCAGCGCCACCGTGGAATCCATGTGGTCGTTGAACGCGAACAGATCGATGCGCCCGGCGGACAGCCATTGCCCGATCTCGTCTTCCGCATCGAGGTTGTAGGTTTCGTGGCGGAGGTGGAAGCGCGTGTCCGCTGCAAGCTGCGGCCTCAAGGTCTCGACAGCTTCAAGCAGCCGCCGCGCATTGTCGCCGCTGCGCAGACCCGGTTCCCAGGACCAGGTCGTGGCGTGAAAGACCGTGGTAATGCCGTTGCTGATTGCCTGACGGTCACTATCGATCAGCGCCACGTCGATGGGGAAATCGACGCCCGCGCGCGGCATCATCTGTCGCTCGAACGCGTCGCCATGCAGGTCGACGATGCCCGGCAGCACCAGGAGATTGCAGGCGTCGAACTCAATCGAACCGCGTCCATGCCCAGTGCCGACCGCGCTGATCTCGCCGTCTGCAATCGACAACGAGCTTGCCATAAATTCTCCGCCGAGCAGGGCCCGGCCGCCTTCAATGAAAATGTCGGTCACGATAAGGCGCTTCTTCTCGGGTTGCTCGAGCGGCTAGCTGAGGACGCCACCTCATATTTTTCGAGGAATTCCTCGATCTCGAGCTTTCTGAAATCGGGTAGCGCAGCGCGCAACGTCCCATGATCCCAGTCCCACCATGCAAGGCGCGCCAGTCTGTCGGCGACGGCTTCCGGAAACCGCCGCCTGATCGGCCGCGCTGGATTGCCGCCGACGATGGTGTAGGCAGCGACATCCTTGGTGACGACGGCGCCGGCGGCTATGACCGCACCGGTGCCGATGCTGCGGCCGGGCAGCACGATTGCGCCATGCCCGATCCAGACGTCATGGCCGATATCGACGCGGTGGCTTTTGCGCCATTCGAAGAACTCGGCCTCGTCGCACTCGCCGGAGAAATAGGCGCTGGCGCGATAGGTGAAGTGAGCCTGCGTCGCCCTGTGCATCGGATGATTGCCCGGATTGATCCGCGTCATGGCGGCAATCGAGCAGAATTTTCCGATTGTCGTGTAGGTGATCTGGGCGTCGTTGACCACGTAGGAATAGTCGCCCATGTCGACGTCGAGCAGAATTGTTCGCGCGCCGACTTCGCAATAGGCGCCGAGCCTTGTCTCGGTAAGCTTTGCGGTGAGGTCGACGACGGGTTCGAGCGATAGCATTTTGCCGGCCATGCGCACTTTCACAAGGATCGAGGTTGGTAACTGAGCGTGCACGTCATCGGCACGCTTGATGACATTACCATGACGATCAGATGACGCGTGGCGAGGGACGGTTTCCGCGCCTCGGCGAGCTGTCACACGACTGTTGAATCCCGGCGCTAGCGATGATCGTGGCTAGGCGTCTGGAGCATGGTATGCTGGTAGTAGAAGGTTTGACCTGCCGTTTTGGCAAGAAAGCTGCGGTCAACAATGCATCATTCTCCGTCGCGCCCGGCAGTTTCGTCGGCGTGATCGGCCGTTCCGGCGCCGGCAAGTCGACGTTGCTCAGGATGATCAACCGGCTTGCGGAGCCGACAGCGGGAAAAATTGCTTTCGGCGGCTTGGACGTGACGGCGCTGAAGGGCCGCGACCTGCGCAAATGGCGCGCCCGCTCGGCGATGATCTTCCAGCAATTCAATCTGATCGGCCGTCTCGATGTGCTGACCAACGTGCTGATGGGACGTTTGGCCAGCATCTCGCAGGCGAGGGCGCTGTTAAAACTCTGGCCCGACGCCGACAAGGCAGTTGCGCTTGCCGCGCTCGAACAGTTTGAAATCGCAGGGCTCGCGGCACAGCGCGCCGATCAGCTTTCCGGCGGCCAGCAGCAGCGCGTTGCGATTGCGCGGGCGCTGGTGCAGGAACCGGACATCATCCTTGCCGATGAGCCGATCGCCTCGCTCGATCCTCACAATACCAAAGTGGTGATGGATGCGCTGCAGCGGATCAACCGCGATTTCGGCATCACCGTGATGTGCAACCTGCACTCGCTCGAACTCGCGCGCAGTTACTGCGGCCGCTTGATCGGCATGGCCGCCGGCCAGGTGGTGTTCGACGGGACGCCGGAACAACTCACAGAGCAGGAAGCGCGGCGTCTCTACGGTCTCGAATCCGATCCAAGGGTCAACCCGTCGGCGACGCCAAACGGCGTTCCAGCCGACGAATCCATTCTGGGCGTACCTGCTATCGCGTAGCCGTTGACCATCGCGACCATTTTTTGGCGTCGCGCCGACACGAAAGCTGCCTCAACCCCAACAGGAGAAAACCCATGCTGAATCGCCGCTATTTCGTATCCGCAGGCGCGATGGCGCTTGCCTTGACCGCGAGCGTCGCGCACGCCGACGACTGGAAATCGAAATACAAGGAGCTGACTTTTGCGGTGGTGCCGGCCGAAAACGCCTCGGGCGTCAGCGACCGTTACGCGCCGTTCATGGAGTATCTCAGCAAGGAACTCGGCGTTCCCGTCAAGCTGCGGATCGCCAACGACTACGCCGCCGTGATCGAGGGCCAGCGCGCCGGCAATATCCAGATCGCCTATTATGGTCCGGCCTCGTATTCGACGGCCTACATGACCGGCGTCAAGACCGCGCCCTTCGTCACCACCCGCAACAACGACGGCACCGTCGGTTACTACTCGGTGATCTATGTGAAGGCCGACAGTCCCTACAAGGACATCCAGGATCTCAAGGGCAAGACCATCGGCTTCGTCGATCCCAATTCGACCTCCGGCTACAACGCGCCGCGGTTCTTCCTGCACAAGGCCAATATCGACGCCGACGCATTTTTCGCCAAGTCGATCATCACCGGCAGCCACGAGAACGGCGTGATCGCGCTCGACAAGGGCACGGTCGATTGCGCCGCCGACTGGTGGAATTCCGATACCGACTCCAATCTCACGCGCATGGTCACGAAGGGTATGGTCAAGAAGGAGGACTTCCGGGTCATTTTCAAGTCCGCGCTGCTCGCCGGCTCGCCCTATGCCTATCTCTCCGATCTTCCCGACGACCTCAAGCAGAGCATCGTGAAAGCATTCATGGATGCGCCGACCAAGGACAAGACCGCGTTCGACCGCCTGTCCGACGGCAAGGACAAGGAGTTCGTGCCGGTGACCCACAAGGACTATGAGAATACCGTCGAGATGATTCAGTTCGTCAACGACATGCGCAAGAAGCGCTCCTGATCGTTAAGAGGGAGCGGCGGGTTGTCGCCGCTCCCTTGCTCCTGAACAGTACGGGACCTCATGGCCTCCAGCATCCTCAGCGTATCGCAGGCGCGGCTTGAGGTTCTGGTCGCGGACTATCAGCGCGCAGTCGGACGCCGCCGACGGCAATCACTGCTGGTGCTGGCCGTCCTTGCGGTGCTGATCGTCGTCGCCGGGCGCTTCGGCGAAGTCGACCTCAAAAATCTCATCGACAACATTTCGAACTTCACCAGCTATTTCGGCCGGATTCTCCCCAAGCTCAGCGTCGCGCATTTCGGCGCCGATGTGGCGGACTGGTACTGGAACCTCACCGGCTGGCTGAAGCTGTTGCTCGATACCGTCCTGATCGCCTATCTCGGCACGCTGATCGGCGCCGTGGGCGCCTTCACGATGGCTTTTCTCGCCGCCACCAATCTCGCGCCAAGCGGCGCGCTGCGCTGGAGCATCAAGCGCGTTTTCGAGTTCTGCCGCACCGTTCCCAACCTGGTCTTCGCACTGATGTTTGTGAGCGCCTTCGGCCTGGGGCCGCTGGCTGGCATCCTTGCAATTGCTATCCACAGCTTCGGCACGCTCGGCAAGCTCTTCACCGAGGCCCTCGAAAACATCGACATGAAGCCGGTCGAGGGCGTGCGAAGCACCGGCAGCCGCTTCATCGAGGCCATGCGGTTCGGCGCGCTGCCGCAGGTGATGTCGACTTTCGCCAGCTACACGTTGCTGCGGTTTGAAATCAATGTCCGCGAAGGCTCGGTGGTAGGCATGGTGGGCGCCGGCGGCATCGGGCAGGATCTGTTCGTGGCGATCCGCAAATTCTACTATACCGACGTCAGCGCCATCCTTCTGATGATCATCGTCTGCGTTGCCGTGATTGATCTCGTGACCGAGCGCATACGGCACCGGTTGTCCGGCCGGGATACCGGCCAGTGACGCCGCTCCGCACCATGCGCCCGGATGAAGCGACCGCGCTGCTCGACCGGCACCGCGGCCTGTTCCACGACGAGCCACGTCAGCGCGCCGCTGCGCTCGCCGTGCCGCTTGGCTTCGCAGCCTTCACGGCGTTTGCGATCTGGTGGCTCGATATTCCGTTCAGGCAGATCGGCGCCGGGCTGGCGTCGCTTGCAAAATTCATCGCGCTGATGTTTCCGCCATCGACCGGCGGTCACCTCAACCTGTTACTGACGGCTATGGGCGAGACACTCGCCATCGCCTTCCTGGGAACCCTGATTGCGACAGTGGTCGCGTTCCCGATCAGTTTTCTTGCCGCGGGCAATACCACGCCCCATGCCGTCATTCGCTTTGCGATCCGCCGTGTCCTCGACACCATCCGCAGCGTCGATGCGCTGATCTGGGCGCTGGTCTTTGTTGGCGTCGTCGGCCTCGGTCCGTTCGCGGGGATTCTCGCTATCGCCGTTTCCGATACCGGCGCATTGGGAAAATTGTTCTCCGAGGCGATCGAATCCACCGAGGAGCGGGCTCGAGAATTGGTGCTGGCAAGTGGCGGCACGAGTTTGCTGGCGGTCCGGTTCGGACTGTTGCCGCAGGTGCTCCCGATCATCGCGGGGCAAATCCTCTATTACTTCGAATCCAACGTGCGTTCGGCGACCATCATCGGGATCGTCGGCGCCGGCGGCATCGGCCTGCAATTGTCCGAGCAGATCAGAACCTACGACTTCGATCAGGTCGCATTCGCCGTCATCATGATCCTGATCACGGTTTCGATCATCGATTGGATTTCGAGCAAGCTCCGCTTTGCGATTATCGGACGCCGCGCCGTGACTTGATCGCCCCTAACTATTCTCGACCAAAAACTCCACGCGCTCGGCGGCGAAGCGTGAGCGCTTGGTCACAAGCGGCTTGCCGTTGGTATCGACGTCCGTGCTGTCGACCACCAGCACCGGGCGTCCCAGCGCAAGGTCGAGCCGCGCCGCGTCGGTCGCGTCAGCGATGGCCGCCGTGATCTTGGTCGATGCCCGGCGATAGTCGCGGATGCCATAATGCGCGAGCAGCTTGGTCATGGAGCGGACGCCGGCAAAGACTCCGCCGGCGCCGGGGAAGCGTTCGGCCGACAGCCATGTGGTGCTGACACAAATTGGCGCGCGGTCGGCCGATCGCACCGACTCGATCCGGATCAGGGCCGCACCGGTCTTCAATCCAAGCGTCCGCGCCAGTTCGCGCGTGGCCGCCTCTTCCGAAGCATCGATCAGCTGTCCGCGCGGTTCGTGGCCGCTTTCGCCGACGATCTCGGAAAACCGCGTCCGCGACCGCAAGGGATAAGCGAGCCGTTGCGCCTCCACGTAAGTGCCGCTGCCGCGCTCGGCTCGCACCAGGCCGCGCTCGGCGAGTGCCGCCAGTGCCCGCCGCACCGTGTGGCGGTTGACCCGATAGGTCTCGGCGATTTCGGTCTCGCCGGGCAGCCGTTCGCCGGCGGCGAAACGGCCATCGGCGATACCGCGCTCGATCCCGTCTGCGACCTGGCGCCACAGCGCGACGCCGGAGGCTGTGTCCTGCATGCTCATGGCCGAAAGCCCGGAAAGGGCATTGCGAAAATCATCCGTTTGTCACGAAACAGTCATGGCGTTTCAATATCAAGTTGTCTATTATCATAGACAACTTGATTCCGGCAAGAGAGATGTCAGGGCGGATCATGACCGCAGGTGGCGAGGGCGAACGGCACGAGGACCGCAAGGTCGCGCAGCGCAAGGCAGCGATGGCGGTGCTGGCGCGCGCGACCGCGGTAGAGATCGCCGCCTATCTCGACGCGATCGACCTGCCGTCCCACCAGCCGCTGCGTGAAGCCGAGAACGGCCTCGTGATGGTGCGCGGGCGCATCGGCGGCGACGGCGCGCCGTTTAATATCGGCGAGGCGACCGTGTCGCGCGCAGCGGTGCGGCTTGCGAGCGGCGAGGTGGGTTTTGGCTACACGCTCGGCCGCGACGCGGATAAGGCGCGGATGATCGCGCTGTGCGACGCGCTGGTGCAGTCGGCCGAGTTTGCTGGCCCCGTCGAGACAAGCGTGATTGCGCCGCTACGCATTGCGATGCTTGCCCGGCGCAATCGTAAGGCCGCCGAGGCGGCCGCGACGCGGGTCGATTTCTATACCATGGTGCGCGGTGAGGGTTGAGTGATGACGACGATCGCCGAAATGCCAGCGGGGTTTGCCGACAAGGTATTGTCGGCACAATCGACCTTCAGGTCGGTGATGGATGCGATGGCGCGCCCCGGCAGCGTGCAGCGCGTGGTGGCTTCGGTCGGGACGCCATCGTCCGTGATGCGCGGCACCGCCGCAATCGCGCTCACGCTGTTCGACCACGACACGCCAATCTGGCTCGATTCAAGGATGTCGGAGACGACGGAGGTCGCGAAATGGCTCAAATTCCACAGCGGCGCACCGGTGGTGATGGATTCGTCGATCTGTAGCTTCGCGTTGATCGGGGACGCCCATGCGCTTCCCGATCTCGACCGCTTCGCATTCGGCAGCAATGAATATCCCGATCGTTCGACGACAATGATCCTGCAGGTCGAAAGCCTGACGCAGGGGCGCCAATACGAATTACGCGGACCCGGCATCGACGGTACGGCAGTCCTGCGGGCCACGATCGCGCCCGAAAATCTGTTCGAACGGCTCGCCATCAATGCCGCGCTGTTTCCGCGCGGCATCGATGTGGTGCTGGTTGCCGACGATGCCATGATCGCGATCCCGCGCACCACGCGGCTTGTCGCCAAGGGGAGTTGATTGCATGTATGTCGCCGTCAAGGGAGGCGAACGCGCCATCGAGAACGCCCATCGCCTGCTCGCGCATGAGCGGCGCGGTGACCCCGATGTTGCTGAGCTCACGCTTGCGCAGATCGGTGGCCAGCTCGGCCTTGCCGTCGATCGGGTGATGAGCGAAGGCTCGCTGTATGATCGCGAGCTCGCTTCATTGGCGATCAAGCAGGCGCGCGGCGACATGATCGAGGCGATCTTCCTGGTCCGCGCCTTCCGCGCCACCTTGCCGCGCTTCGGCGCCACCGAGCCAGTCGATACCGGGCGGATGCAGGTGCGGCGGCGGATTTCCTCCACCTTCAAGGATATTCCGGGCGGCCAGATCCTCGGGCCGACCTTCGATTACACCCATCGCCTGTTGGACCCGCAACTCGCCGAGGGTTTTGTTCCGGAGCTACCTGCGACGTCGGAGGTAACGGTCGGCGCGACGCCGCGCGTCACCGACATTCTCGGCCGCGACGGGCTGATCGAGCCGTCGCCGCAAGCGAGCGACGACGCGCCGGTCGGCGACCTCACGCGCGAGCCGCTCAGCTTTCCCGCCGATCGCGATCTGCGGCTGCAGAATCTGGCGCGCGCCGACGAAGGCTTCCTCTTGGCGCTCGGCTATTCCTCGCAACGCGGCTATGGCCGCAACCATCCGTTCGCCGGCGAAATCCGCTTCGGCGAGGTCGAGCTCGAATTTTTTGCCGAAGATGTCGGCTTCGCCGTGCCGCTTGGCGAAATCGAGCTGACCGAATGCCAGATGGTCAATCAGTTCAAGGGCTCGGCCACCGAAGCGCCGTGCTTCACCCGCGGCTATGGCCTGGCGTTCGGGCAGAGCGAGCGCAAGACCATGTCGATGGCGCTGGTCGATCGTGCGCTGCGCGCCCGGGAACTTGGCGAAGAAGTGGTCGCGCCGGTCCAGGACGAAGAGTTCGTGATGTCGCATTCCGACAATGTGCAGGCGACCGGTTTTGTCGAGCACCTCAAGCTGCCGCATTACGTCGACTTCCAGTCCGAGCTTGGTCTGTTGCGCAAGCTGCGCAAGGAATTCGCCGAAGCCAGCGCCGGTGTCGAGCCGTTGCAAGAGGCCGCCGAATGAACGCGCCAGCCTACAATTTTGCCTATCTCGACGAGCAGACCAAGCGGATGATCCGCCGCGCCATCCTGAAGGCGGTCGCGATTCCCGGCTACCAGGTGCCGTTCGCCAGCCGCGAGATGCCGATGCCCTATGGCTGGGGCACCGGTGGCGTGCAGGTGACGGCGGCGATCCTCGGGCCCGACGATATCTTGAAGGTGATCGATCAGGGTTCCGACGACACCACCAACGCGATCTCGATCCGCAAGTTCTTCGGCAAGACCGCAGGCGTCGCGACCACGACCTCCACGACCGAGGCAACCGTGATTCAGACCCGGCACCGGATTCCCGAAGCGCCGCTACATGCCGGTCAGGTCCTGGTCTATCAGGTGCCGATCCCCGAGCCGTTGCGCTTCCTCGAACCGCGCGAGACCGAGACGCGGCGCATGCATGCGCTCGGCGAGTACGGGCTGATGCATGTCAAGCTGTATGAGGACATCGCGCGCTTCGGCCATATCGCCACTTCCTACGCCTATCCGGTGAAGGTGAACGCGCGCTACGTGATGGACCCGTCGCCGACACCGAAATTCGACAACCCGAAGATGAATAATTGCCCGGCGCTGCAATTGTTCGGCGCCGGCCGCGAAAAGCGTATCTACGCGATCCCGCCGTACACCTCCGTGGTGTCGCTCGACTTCGAGGATCACCCGTTCACGCGATACCGCTTCGACGCGCCATGCGCGCTGTGTGGTGCCGAGGACGCCTATCTCGACGAGATCGTCACCGACGACCAGGGTAGCCGGATGTTCGTCTGTTCCGACACCGACTATTGCGAGGGCCGCCAGGCGGCGGGCCATCGCGGCAGCGAGAGCGCGGCTCCGCACAAGGGGGGCGCGTATGGCTGAGACGCGAACTCTGGCTCACAACGACCAGCCGTTGTTGGTCGCAGACGGCCTCGGCAAGAATTACGGACGGCTCACCGCCTGCCGCGACGTTTGCTTTGCGCTCTATCCCGGCGAAGTGCTGGCAATCGTCGGCGAATCCGGTTCGGGCAAAACGACGCTGCTGCAACTATTGTCGGCGCAGCTTGCGCCGACCTCCGGGCGTGTGTCCTATCGCATGCGCGATGGAGTGTTGCGCGATCTTGCCTCGCTTGGCGAAGCGGAACGGCGTTTCCTGTTCCGCACCGACTGGGGTTATGTGCATCAGGACCCAGCGCAGGGCCTGCGCATGGCGGTCTCGGCCGGCGCTAATGTCGGCGAGCGGCTGATGGCGGTGGGCTGGAACCACTATGGCCGCATCCGCGATACCGCTACGTCCTGGCTCGAGCGGGTCGAGATCGACACCGCCCGCATCGATGACGCGCCGCGGACCTATTCCGGCGGCATGCGCCAGCGGCTGCAGATCGCGCGCAATCTGGTCACCGAACCGCGGCTGGTGTTCATGGATGAACCGACCGGCGGGCTCGACGTCTCGGTGCAGGCGCGCCTGTTGGACCTGATGCGTAATCTCGTCAGCGAGTTGGGATTGGCGGCGATCGTGGTGACGCACGATCTCGCGGTGGCGCGGCTGTTATCGCACCGGGTGATGGTGATGAAGGGCGGCCTCGTGATCGAGACTGGGCTCACCGACCAGGTGCTCGACGATCCGCACGAGCCCTATACCCAACTCCTCGTCTCTTCGATCCTGCCACCATGAGCGCGCCAATGACAGCGATGATCGAGATTATCGATGCGGAAAAGACCTTCACCATGTATTTGCAGGGCGGGGTGAGGTTGCCGGTGGTGCGCGGCGTCTCCTTCGAGGTCAAGGCTGGCGAGTGCGTGGTGCTGTCGGGACCGTCGGGCGCGGGAAAGTCGTCGATCCTGAAAATGATCTTTGGCAATTACCGCTGCGACAGCGGCCGCATCGGTATCTATCATGAAGGCGCGCAGCTCGATCTCGCCAAGGCGGAGCCGCGCGAAATCTTGGGCGTTCGCCGCTCTACGATCGGCTATGTCAGCCAGTTCCTGCGCGCCGTGCCGCGGGTGCCGAGCATCGACGTGGTCGCCGAGCCCCTGATCGCGACCGGAACGCCGCGCGCGGTCGCGCGCGAGCAGGCGGGAGCCCTGTTGCGCTGCCTCAACATCCCCGAACGGCTGTGGATGCTGCCGCCGTCGACCTTTTCCGGCGGCGAACAGCAGCGCGTCAACATCGCGCGTGGTTTCATTTCCGATCATCCGATTCTGCTATTGGACGAGCCGACCGCGTCGCTCGATGCCAAAAATCGCGAGGTGGTGGTCGACTTGATCGACGAGAAGAAGCGCGCCGGCGTCGCCATGGTCGCGATCGTGCATGACGATGAGATCCGCCGTCTGATCAGCGACCGGATCGTCGATGTGACGTCCTTTGCCGCCGCGGCATGAAGAAAGGCAGGTGAGATGACTTTGACCAAGCCCGATACCGTGATGGGCAATGCCAGGATCGTACTCGCCGACCGGGTGATCGAGCGCGGCTGGATCGCTTTTGTGCACGGCCGTATCGCCGAAATCGGCGAGGGCGATGGTCCCGCGAGCGCCGAGGACGCGGCCGGCGACCTGGTCATGCCCGGCCTGATCGAATTGCACACCGACCATCTCGAAGCCCATTATGTGCCGCGGCCAAAAGTGTTCTGGGACCCGGTCGCCGCCGTCGTCTCCTATGACGGGCAACTGGCGACCTCGGGGATCACCACGGTGCTGGATTCGCTCAGGGTGTGGCGCGAGGATGGGGCCGACGAGGTCGATGGCCGTGCTGGCGTGCTCGCCGCAGCGATCGCCTCCGCGCGCGAAGAAAATCTGCTGCGTGCCGATCACTTCCTGCATTTGCGCTGCGAAATTCCGATGCCGAGCGTCGTCGAAGAAGCCAAGGAGCTGGTCGGCCGTCCCGATGTACGGCTGATGTCGCTGATGGATCACACGCCGGGGCAACGCCAGTTCCGCGACGAGGGCAAGCTGCGCGACTACTATCGCGGCAAAGGCGGCGGCAGGACGGATGCCGAGCTCGACGTGCTGTTCGAGCGACGCTTTGCCTATCAGAAGGCGTATGCGGCGACCAACATGCGCGCGATCGTGGCGCTGGCGCAGCAATACGAGATTCCGCTCGCCAGCCACGACGACACCACCGAGGAAAATGTCACCGACGCGATCCGCGACCGCGTGTCGGTTGCGGAATTTCCGACCACGATGGAAGCCGCGCGCGCGCTGCACAAGGCCGGCATTGGCATCCTGATGGGCGCGCCGAACGTGGTGCGCGGCGGCTCGCATTCCGGCAACATCGCCGCCGTCGATCTCGCCCGCGAAGGGCTATTGGACATCCTGTCCTCCGACTACATCCCCTCGAGCCTGTTGATGGCGGCGCTGCAATTGCCGCAGCACGTTCCCGCGATCGATCTCGCTGCCGCGGTCCGCACCGTCACCAAGACGCCGGCGGAGGCCGTCGGCCTGCCCGACCGCGGCGAAATCGCGGTCGGCAAGCGCGCGGATCTGATCCGCGTGCATGTCGCCCGCGACATTCCGGTGGTGCGCTGCGTCTGGCGGGAAGGGCATCGCGTGGCGTGAGCGAAGCGCCAACCATATCGGCCGATCGTCCGGTTGGAATCGGACCAGGCCGGCTTGTGCTGGTGGTCGGCCCAAGCGGTGCCGGCAAGGATACCCTGCTTGGTCTCGCAAAGATCGCCTGCACCGGCGATCGCAATATCGTGTTTCCGCGCCGCGCGGTGACGCGGGAAGCCTCGCAGGCGGAAGACAATGAGCAGCTAAGTCCCGAGGCTTTCCGGCAAGGGGTGGCGCGGGGCGAGTTTGCGACGCATTGGCAGGCGCACGGCCATCACTACGGCCTGCCGCGCGCAATCGAAGACGACGTCCGTGAGGGGCGCACCGTGGTGGTGAACGTGTCCCGCACGGTGGTCGATGCGCTGCGCCGTGCCTATGCCGATGTCGTGGTGATCGGGGTCACAGCGCCGCCGGAGATCCTCGCCGAGCGGCTGGCTATCCGGGCGCGCGGCAGCGACGGAAAGATCGAGCAGAGGCTTGGCCGCGCCGTCGATGAGACCGGCGCCCCGGATTTCACCATCCACAACGTCGGCAATGCACAGGAGCATGCGGAGCGGCTGGTGCGGATCATCAAAGGCGCCTGAGCCCACGCAGGCGGGCCACGCGCTTTTTTTTAAAAAAATGGGAGAGAAGACCGTGTCGATCATTGCGACAGTGGAAGAACTGGAAGCGATTTACGGCTTCCCCGGCGAAAGCTCGACCGTGAAGGTCGCCGACCGGATCACGCCGTCCTACCGCGTGCTGATCGAAAAGTCGCCGTTCGCCGCGCTTGCGACATCAGGGCCGGAGGGACTGGATTGTTCGCCGCGCGGCGATCTACCCGGCTTCGTCCGTATTCATGATGATAAGACCCTGATGATGCCGGATCGCCGCGGCAACAACCGCATCGATTCCTTGCGCAATATCGTCCGCGACCCGCGGACGGCGCTGCTGTTCCTGATTCCCGGCTCCGGCAGCACGCTGCGCATCAACGGTCACGCCCGGGTTTCCGCGGATCGCACGCTGCTCGAATCCTTCAGGGTCGACGGCAAGATGCCGCGCACCGTCATCGTGATGACGGTGGAGCAGATCTACTTTCAGTGCGCGCGCGCCATCGTGCGTTCCGACCTGTGGAATCCCGACAAGCGCGTCGATCCAAAGACGCTGCCGACGCCGGGCCAGATCCTCGCCGAAATGAGCGAGAACCGCGTCGGCGGTGAGGAATATGACCGCGCCTGGCCGGAGCGGGCGCGGCAATCGCTGTGGTGAGGTTTTGATTGAGCACGATCGCCGCGCAAACGCGTTCCGCGTTGGTTATGCACAACGGAAAACCGGTGCCCACCGGTCGGGTCGTGGCCCGACCGCGTGCTTTTCCGGATCATGCGCCGGGGCCGAGTAGGTGTTCAGGCGGCGAGGTCGAGCAATTTCGACGAACCCCTTATCAACACCTTGCGACCTGTCGGGGTGAGATGGTGAAATCCGTCACTGATCGCCGCAAGTTCGAGCGCGACGAGTTGATCGAGCGTCGCGCGATTCAGGGTGCGGCGTGCGGACGCAGGCATGCGAAGCGCCCTCAGCGTCTCCCATTGATGCGGCGTGAGATCATAATCCAGTTCCGCGTTCATGCGACCTCGAGGGCATCCGATTCTTTGCGCTGCGCGTCTCTTACAAATCCCGCGTGAACGGGATGCGACCATGATGAGTTGGATTTCGATCCGCTAGGCCCGGTTGTTGAACCATAGGATAGGTCAAATTGGCAGCAAAGGTTACGCGGCTGTCACATCGACATGGCAAACGGTCTGATCGACGACCCCCGAATTGGCCCGGTTTTACACCTGCCCGGATGGATGTGCACCCTGAAAATCGATTTGCTGAAGAAGAAGCTTGGCGGTAGTGCCCGGCTGAAAGGCCTGAGCGGTGCCGTCATCAGCATTGCGATAGCTGTCGGAGCCATTTTTGCGCTGACGCATGCGCTTAAACATATCAACTACGATCAAGTCTTCGCGATCATCAGGGGGACTCATTTTCACGTGATTGCGCTCGCGCTGATGCTGGTAACGGCCTCGTATGGCAGCATCACGCTCTATGACTGGCTCGCGCTTCACACCATGGGACGCAAGGACATCCCGTACCGCATCGCGGCATTGGCGAGTTTCACCAGCTATCCGATCGCCCACGGGATCGGCGCGGTCGCGCTTGTTTCGCCGATTATCCGCTATCGGATCTATTCCGGCAACGGTTTGGGCGCGTTGGGGGTGGCAAATGTCTGCTTTCTCACCGGGCTCACGTTCTGGCTCGGCAACATGACTGCGCTCGGCTTCAGCCTGCTCTACGAGCCCACCGCCATCAGCGTCATCGATCATCTCACGCCCGGGATCAATCGATTGCTGGCGCTGGCCCTGTTGAGCGGCGTCGGGGCGTTCGTGGCCTGGAGCTGGTTTTTTCCGCAGAATATCGGGAAGAGCCGGTGGGTCGTCTGGCTTCCTTCCGGTCCGCTCGTGCTGCTGCAGATTGTCGTCGGACTTCTCGATCTCACGGCTGCCGCTGTATCAATGTATGTGCTGCTGCCGGCAGGGCTCGATATTGGGTTGTTCCGCCTGATGGCCGTTTTCATCGCGGCCACGTTGCTTGGATTCGCGAGCCATTCGCCCGCGGGACTGGGTGTGTTCGACGCAACTATCCTGATCGGGCTCGGCAGCGAAAGCCGGGAGCCATTGCTCGCCGCGCTCCTTATGTTTCGTTTGCTCTATCACCTGGTGCCGCTCTCGATCGCGCTTGTCTTGTTCGGCGGTGTCGAGGCGTTGCGAAGGCTGCGCGCGAAAGAGAAAGTTGTGAATGGCATGGGGATATCAGACTTGGAGATATCAGACTTGGAGATATCTGACTTGGAGATATCAGATCGGCGAGTTGAGCTTCAGCCCGACCATGCCGGCGACGATCAGCGTCAGGCAAAGGACGCGGACCGGATCGGTCGGCTCGCTAAAGACAATCATGCCGACGACAATGCTGCCGACGGCGCCGATTCCGGTCCACACGGCATACGCCGTGCCGAAGGGCAGCGACCGTAGCGCCAGCGCCATCAAGGCAAAGCTGAGTGCGATTGCGGCCACGGTTGCAACCGTCGGCCAAAATCGGGTCAGGCCGTCGGAATATTTGAGTCCGAGCGCCCAGGCGATCTCGAGCAGGCCCGCGCCTAACAGTGCAAGCCAGGCGCTCATGACTTTTCCGGTGCCTTGGGAAGCGTCAACACGGCGTATTGGGCGTAGCCGCGGAACGGGCGCTCGAACCTTAGATCGGCGCCGCAGGTCTCGGCGATCGCCAAAAGCTCGGCTTCGAGATCGTCGCGCGGTGTGACGTCGAACATCGAAAGCCACCGCTTGAGCAGCACGCGGGCGATCGCCGGCAGCCGTTCCTGGTTGCCGAAATCGACCACGTGCAGGCGGCCGCCGGACTTCAAATTGTCTTTGGCGGCCTTGAGCACGTGACGCCAGTCAGGGATCATCGACAGGCTGTAGGAGATTATCACGTGATCGAACGAAGCGACCGCAAACAATTTCTGGGGATCGGCGGCCGTCGCATCGCCATGCGCAACCTTGATCCGGCCGACAAGGCCGGTCCGGGAAATGGCAGCGATGGCAGACGTCAGCATCTCGGTCGAGACGTCGATGCCGAAGAAATGTGCGTTCGGGTAAAGGCGGGCGGCGTGCACCAGGTTCCTGGCGGTGCCGCAGCCGATCTCAAGCACGTTCGCACCGTCGGCGGGCCGCAACTTCGCGATCATGCGATCCCGGCCGAGCAGATAGTAAAGCCGCGTCGCATCGTAGATGTGGCGTTGCAGGCGATACATCCGGTTCATGCGCCGCATCGCATCTGCCGGTTGCCCGGCATCTTCGCCGATCTCGAAAGGATACGCCGACATTTGCTGGCCTCATCCCGCAGGTGTTCGTTCCCTCCTTGCGATGTTCGCGCGACAGGCATGTGACAGAACGGCTCGTCGCCTCGACTTCGCGGCGAAAGCCGCTGTCGCAAAACTGCAGTGCGCGCGCGATACCCTGATCGGATTGTTGATTCGAGGCAGCAATGAACACGCAACTGATCGCCGACGCGGTGCGCAACAGCCGGACACAAGAAGAGGCGACCGTTTGGGACAGGATCTTCGCATTCTGGTTCCGTCGCCTGGTCTACACCCAGATCTGGGAGGATCCCGAAGCCGACCTCGCTGCGCTGCAATTGCCGTTGGGATCGACCATCGTCACCATCTCCTCCGGCGGATGCAACGCATTATCCTACCTCACCGCGCAGCCGGCGCAGGTCTATGCCGTCGACCTCAACCAGGCGCATCTTTCGCTGCTCAAGCTCAAGCTCGCAGGCATCCGGGCCTTCTCGAAGTATTCGGATTTCTGGCAGTTCTTCGGAGAAGCTGCTTCGCCCGCCAACGCGCAGCTCTATCGCTACTGGCTACGGCCGCTCTTGGACTCGGAAGCGCGCGCTTACTGGGACAGACGCAACAGCATCGGGCGTCCCCGGTATGCCTATTTCACCAACGGCTTTTACCGCCATGGCATGCTTGGCCGCTTCATTGGTCTGGCACATCTCGTGGCGAAACTTGCCCGCGTCGATCTTGCGGTGTTGTTGACCGGTGATACCGATTTGCCGGAACGCATCGCCGCGCTCGCGCGGCTGGATTGGCTGTTCCACTCGCCTCTGGCGCGGATGATGACGCGAACGCCGGCCTTGCTGTTCAGTCTCGGCATTCCACCGCAGCAGCGTGCCTTGCTCGGCGCGGGCGCACCGCTCAACGAGGTGCTGCATGAACGGCTGCTCCGCCTGATCAACGGCCATCCCAACGAGACGAATTATTTCGCCTGGCAGGCGCTGCATCGCAGCTATCCCGGTCCGGGAGATCGCTGCCTGCCACCTTATTTGCAGCGCAGCCAATTCGCCCGCATGCGCAACGATGCGGGCCTGATCATCCCCGTCCACGCCAATCTTCGGCAATTCCTGGAAGGGCTGCCGGCGCGCGAGGTCGATGCGGTGGTGCTCCTGGACTCGCAGGACTGGATGGCGCCGGAGGAAATCCGCACGCTGTGGGATACGATCGATCGCGCCGGCGGCGACAGCGTTCGCATCATCTTCCGGACCGCGGGCACAGAGTCGCCGCTGGAGAGCGAGGAACTGGCGCCGCTTCGAGAAATCTGGCTGCGCGACGACGAGCGAAGCGACATCGGCTTCCAGCTCGACCGTTCCGGGATCTATGGCGGGTTTCACTGCTATGTGCGTCGCTGATCGAAGCTTTGACGCTGACATTGTAGTTGTTGTTTAGTTTAGTTGTTGTTTAGTTTTGCTGCATTGCGGCGCTCGCTGCTTCGCAACTACGAAATGCCGCGGCTCTCGACAATGTGAGTTGAGACAATCCCGCCTCACTTCTGCTAAGCCTACGCCCGTTAATTGGCTTCACAGCGGAGTGGGGGTCATGAACAAGCTCGTGGAGATACGCAGCCAGGAGTACATGTGCCGGGAGCGCGCCGCGTTGGATTCCGAACGCAGGATTTTTTGGCTGGCACAGGCCGAGGAGTGGGAACAGCGCGCACTCGTCGAGATCGCATTTCGCTTTCGCGAATGCAATCTCGATCGTGGCGACACTCGGCAGGTTACTCACTAGGACGGCAGCGTACTAAGCTTTACCCTTCGTGTCAGAGCATATGTCGCACGCCACGCGCGTGCTTGCCGCTTGCTGCCTTCGACCGGCCGCGTCCGCTCGCGACCGATCCATATGCTCTAGTGCCGCGACGGCGGCTTTCGCACGGTGTGCCTGACCTCGGCGCCACACTCCGAGCACTCATAGATAAAGTCGATCTTGGCCATGCTCCAATGCGGCTTGACGTCTCGCACAAACATCGGCAGCAGCCCGATGCAGCCGGGACACATGACTGGAGCCATCTCAACTTCGTGATGGTGCATATAGGCTGGCATTGCGGCTCTCCTTAGAAATGAAAGCACGGTAGTTTCCAAACCCGTCAAGCCTATCCGCGGAAGTTGTGTCCGCGTGATCAACTATATCGAACATACACAGAACATAAGGGTATTCCTCTCGTGTGTTGTATTTCGGTAACAATTCGCGAGTGTACCGGAACGAGGTCAGTAGCGGGGCCACGATGGGTATGTTCACGGCTCCAAGAAGCATCGGCGAAGGGCCAATCGCCATGAAGGTTTTTGTCGTCCTGGCGCACCCGGAGCATCAGAGTTTCAACGGCGCGATGTTCCGCACGGCGGTGGAGACGCTCGCGTCCGGGGACACGAGGTGCAAACTTCCGATCTCCACACCATGCAGTTCGACCTGGTTTCGGGACGGCACAACTTCATCACGGTCAAGGAGCCGAACTATTTCAAGCAGCAGATCGAGGAAATGCACGCGACCGAGGCCTACGGCTTTGCCGATGACATCGAGCGCGAGATGCAAAAGATCGAATGGTGCAGACCTGATGATCTGGCAGTTTCCGCTGTGGTGGTTCGGCCTTCCCGGGATTTTGAAAGGCTGGTCGACCGGGTGTTTGCCATGGGGCGGACCTATGGCGGCGATCGGCCCTACGCCAACGGCGCTTTCAAGGGCAAGCGCGCGATGCTGGCGCTGACGACCGGCGGCCCGGTGCCGGCCTATCTCAAGGGCAGCTTCAACGGCGATATCCACGCCATTCTCCGGCCGATCCAGCGCGGCATGCTGCAGTTCGTCGGTTTTGAGCTACTGGCGCCGCAGATCGCTTACGGGCCGGTCAGACTGGATCAGGGCCAACGAACCGAGCTGTTGGCGGCGTATGCCGAGCGGCTGAAAAATATTGCCGGCGAGCAGCCGTTCGAGGTCGGGATTTATTGACCTCGCGCAGCCGGCGGTTCAGCGCTCTTCCATCATCGTAAAGACGAAGCCGGTCAAGGTGGCGCCGACGCCGAAGGCAAGCGTGAACATGCCGACGAAGATCATCATTGTGGTCCTCGGCTCCTCGCTGTGGGCGATCAGCGCCTTGACGCCGAATGCGTCGATGAGGATCAGGGCAATGGAGTATCCAAGACCCAGCGCGACGCCCATGGCGGCATGACCAACCAGCTCCAGCAGGATCGAGGGATGGCGCAAAGCTTGGGTCTTCTTCGTCCGCTTCGGCATCGTCCCCTCAACGAAAGAAACTCAAGACCAACGCCAGCGCCACCGCGCCGGCGAGGCCCGCGATGAAAGTCCACCGCTTGGTAGACGTATCCAGAATAATCTCGCCGCCGCGCGCCTTCTCTGCCGGATGGGGTTCCTGTTTCGGCGGTGGCGCCGGTTGCGTTCGACTTTCTCTCACCATGCTTGTGCTCCTCTGTTGCAGTTTGTTGGGGCACAATGGGGGAACGCCGAAGGATTTCGGGGGTTCCCCCGGACGCCTTGCGAGCGGAGAAATCAACAGGCGGTGAGTGGAACAGGTGGCTCGGCAAGTGGCCGCGGATTGTGCTAAGAATTCTGGAAAAGCCGCTGGGACGGATGACAAGATCAGCAATTATCGGGGGCATTCTGGCGGCGCTGGTCGTTGGCGCCGCGGCGGCCATTTTTGCGGTCGCATGGCGGCCCGCAGTGGCGGCGATCGATCCGCCGGCGCCGCAGTCCTTCGATGCCGATCTGATCAGGCGCGGCCGCGAGCTTGCGGCGGTCGGCAATTGCAACGATTGCCATACCGTGCGCGGGCTTAAGAATTTCGCCGGCGCGCTTGCCGTGCCGACGCCTTTCGGCACGATCTTTTCGACCAATATCACGCCTGATCCAGAAACCGGGATCGGCCGGTGGTCGGAAGCTGCCTTCCGCCGCGCCATGCGCTCGGGCGTCGATCGCGAGGGCCGGCATCTCTATCCGACATTCCCCTACGATCACTTCACCAATGTCAGCGATGAGGACGACCGCGCGCTTTACGCCTACCTGATGACGCGGGAGGCGGTGCATGCGCCGGCGCGCGAGAACCGGCTTTCCTTTCCATTCGACCAGCGGTTTGTGATCGCGGGCTGGAAGCTTTTGTTCCTTCACCGTGAAACCTACCAGCCGGACAACACAAAGAGTGCGGAATGGAATCGCGGCGCCTATCTGGTCGAGGGTCTCGCGCATTGCGGTGCATGCCATACCCCGCGCAATGCGCTGGGTGCCGAGCGCGCCAGTGCCTCGTTTGCCGGCGGCGATGTCGACAACTGGCAGGCCTATGCCATCAACGCCCAATCTCCGTCGCCGGTGCCGTGGGATGAAGACGCGCTCTACGCCTATTTGCGCGACGGCTGGCATCCCGATCACGGCACGGCGCGCGGACCGATGGCGGAAGTGGTGAGTAATCTTTCCTCGGTGCCGGCGAGCGATGTCCGGGCCATCGCGACCTACATGGCCGGCGTGTTCGGCACGCCGGGGCCCGAGCGCAAGCGCGAGGGCGAAGCGGCGCTCGCGCAGGCCAGGTCAGCCCCGTCTCAGGCTTCGCAGGCCCAGCCGCAGGGAGCCGCGATTTATGACGCGGCCTGCGCGACGTGCCACGAGAGCGGACGCTCGCCACCCTATGGCGGCATCAATCTCGGCCTCAGCACCGCGATCCACAGTCCCGATCCGCGTAATCTGGCCAACATCGTTGTGTCGGGCGTCCGACCGGTCGAGGGCGAACGCAGCCCGATCATGCCGGGCTTTGCCGCGAGCATGAGCAACACGCAAATTGCCGCAGTCATGAACTATCTGCGGTCGCGTTTCAGTAAACAGCCGGCGTGGAGCGACCTCGAAACGACAGTCGAGGAAGCCAGGCGCACGCAGACCGCATTGCTCCAGACATCGACCGGGCCGCGAAATGCACCTGCCGATCCAACGCAGCGAGACAGGCCATGACGACATTGAAGGTCAACGGTCAGGATCACCAGGTCGATGCGGCGCCGGATACGCCGCTGCTCTACGTGTTGCGCGACGATCTCAAGCTCAATGCCGCCAAATTCGGTTGCGGGCTCGGCCAATGCGGCGCGTGCACGGTGATTGTGGACGGCAAGGCGGTGCTGTCCTGCGTCACGCCACTGCTGCTGCTCGAGGGCAAGCAAGTCACGACGTTGGAAGGCCTGGGGACCGTGTCGGCGCCGGCGCCGATCCAGCGGGCGTTCACGGAAGAGCAGGCGGCGCAATGCGGCTATTGCATTGCCGGAATGATGATGCGGGCGCAGGCACTGCTGCAACGAAACTCCAAGCCGACCGACCAGCAAATCCGCGCCGAGCTCGCGCCGCATTTGTGCCGCTGCGGCACCCACATGCGGATCCTGCGAGCGGTGCATCGTGCCGCGCGGCTGATGGACACGGCTGAACTGTCTCCAAACCAGGAGAGCGAGCGATGAACGCGCCTGTCATTCTCGATCGCCGCCGGATGCTCGCGGGCACTGGTGCCCTGATCGTCAGTTTCTCGCTCACCGGCGCGCTGGCGCAGGACCAGGGCGCGCAGCTTGCTGCTCCCGCGCCAAGTCCGCCCGGCAGCTTGAAGACGTCGCCTTATCTGGATTCCTGGATCCGGATCGATGCCGACGGCTCGATCACTGTGTTCACCGGCAAGGCCGAATTGGGCCAAGGATTCAAGACCGCGTTCCAGCAGATCGCCGCCGAAGAACTCGATGTCCGGTTCGCATCGCTGAAAGTTGTTACCGCCGACACAAAACTCACCGCCAATGAAGGCTATACCTCCGGCAGCCACTCGATGCAGGACAGCGGCACCGCGATCCAGCACGCTGCGGCGCAGGCGCGCGAAATTCTGGTCGCCGAAGCGGCAAAGCGCCTCGATCTGCCGGCGGAAAACCTGCGTACCGAAAACGGCGTTGTGATCGCGCCGGACGGCCGGCGGCTTGGTTACGGCGATCTGGTCGCGTCTGACATGCTGCATGTGCAGGCGCAGGCAAAATCGAAGCTGAAGGACCCGGCGACGTTCAAGGTGATGGGCCAATCGGTGCCGCGCATCGATATCCCAGCCAAGGTCACCGGAGGTCAGGCCTATGTCCACGACATGCGGCTGCCCGGCATGGTGCATGCGCGGGTGGTGCGGCCGCCGAGCTACGGCGCGCAGCTGACCGACTGTGATACTGCAGTGGTCGAGAAAATGCCGGGTGTCGTGAAGGTGGTCCGGGACGGCAATTTTCTTGCCGTGGTCGCGGACAAGGAGTTCCAGTCGATCAAGGCGATGAAGGCGCTGTCGGCCGCGGCGAAATGGCAGGAGAGCGCGCGCCTGCCCAAACAAGATGATCTTCCGAATGTCCTGACCGGGCTGCCGTCGCAGGATTCGACGATCTTCGAACGCAGCGACGCATCCGCCACCGGGACAAGAACCATCGCAGCGAGCTACACGCGCCCCTATCAGTCGCACGGCTCGATCGGGCCTTCCTGCGCGGTCGCGCAGTTCGCCGACGGAACCATGACGGTATGGACGCACACGCAGGGGGTTTATCCTGACCGTCAGGGCATTGCAGAAATGCTGCGCATGCCGCCGGCGAATGTTCGCTGCATTCATGTCGAAGGCTCCGGCTGTTACGGCCATAACGGCGCCGACGATGCCGCGGCCGACGCCGCGCTGATCGCGCGCGCGATACCCGGCCAGCCGGTTCGCCTGCAATGGATGCGCGAGCAGGAGCATGCCTGGGAGCCGTATGGTCCGGCGATGGTGACGAAGCTCAAGGCCACGCTCGACGATGACGGCAAGATCGCCGACTGGAATTTCGAGGTCTGGAGCAACACCCACTCGATGCGGCCGGGCGGCGCGGGCTGCATGCTGGCGGCGCAGCACGTGGCGCAGCCCTTTGCCGTGCCGGCGCCAAAACCCATTCCGCTGCCGGAAGGCGGCGGCGACCGCAATGCGATCCCGATCTACACTTTTCCCAATGCGCATGTGGTGCACCACTTCATCCCGGCGATGCCGTTGCGGATTTCGGCGATGCGGGCGCTCGGCGCCTATCACAACGTGTTCTCGATCGAGAGTTTCATGGACGAACTTGCCGGCCTCGCCGGCGCCGACCCCGTCGAGTTCAGGCTAAAACACCTCGACGACCCGCGCGGCCGCGATGTGATCGAGAAGGCGGCGCAGGGTTTTGGTTGGGAAAAGCACCAGATGCAGCCGCAGGATCGCGGCTTCGGTTTCGCCTTTGCGCGCTACAAGAATCTCGCCGCCTATTGTGCCATCGCAAGCGAGGTCGAGGTGAACCGCGAAACCGGCCGCGCGCGGCTGGTGCGTGCCGTCGCGGCCGTCGACAGCGGCCAGGTGGTCAACCCGGACGGGCTCATCAACCAGATCGAGGGCGCGATCGTGCAGTCGATGAGCTGGACGCTGTATGAAAGCGTGACCTTCGACGACACCAGGATCACCAGCATCGACTGGCAGACCTATCCGATCCTGCGCTTCGATGCGGTCCCCGACCGGATCGACGTGCATGTCATCAACCGTCCCGGCCAGCCCTTCCTCGGCAGCGGCGAGACCGGGCAGGGCCCGGCCGCGGCATCGATCGCCAACGCGATTGCCAACGCCACCGGAAAACGGCTACGAAACCTGCCCCTGACGCGCAAGCGGATCAAGGATGCGATCGATGCCTGAGCGCTGCCGCCCGCAGCCGGGGCGGATGCTGCCGATTTTCGTTTCTAACATCATAAATTGAGGGAGTAACGCCATGACACATGCCATCCGCTTTCACACTACCGGCGGACCGGAAGTTCTGGTCTGGGAGGAAGTCTCTGTCGGCAAGCCGGGCCCCGGGCAAGCACGCATCCGCCAGACCGCGGTCGGATTGAATTTCGTCGACATCTACAACCGCTCGGGGCTTTATCCCGCGCAGTTGCCGAGCGGGCTCGGCGGCGAGGGCGCCGGCGTGGTCGAGGAAGTCGGCCCCGGCGTCACCGATCTGAAGCCGGGCGACCGCGTCGCCTATGGCGCCGCGCCGATTGGCGCCTACGCCGAGGCGCGGCTGATCCCCGCCGATCGCCTGCTCAAATTGCCTGACGGCATCGATGACAAGACCGCAGCCGCCATGATGCTGAAGGGACTGACGACGCAATATCTGATCCGGCAGACCTATCGCGTGAAAGCGGGCGACACCATCCTGCTGCATGCCGCCGCCGGCGGCGTCGGCCTCATTCTCTCGCAATGGGCAAAGCACCTCGGCGCCACCGTCATCGGCACCGTCGGCAGCGAAGAGAAGGCGAAGCTTGCGCAAGCCCACGGCTGTGCGCACACCATCATCTATACGAAAGAGGATTTCGTGAAGCGCGTCGAGGAGATCACGGGCGGCAAGAAGGTGGCTGTGGTCTATGACTCCGTCGGCAAGGACACCTTCCTCAAATCGCTCGATTGTCTGGCGCCGCTCGGCGTCGCCGCCTTGTTCGGCCAATCCTCCGGCAGCGTCGAACCGCTCAATCTCGGCCTCTTGGCGCAGAAGGGATCGCTCTACGTCACCCGCCCGACGCTCAACACCTATGCCGCCAAGCACGAGAACCTGGTGGCCATGGCGAAAGAGTTGTTCGACGTCGTGTTGTCCGGCGCGGTCAAGATCGAGGTGCATCAGACCTATCCGCTGAAGGACGCGGCCAAGGCGCATACCGATCTCGCCGCACGCAAGACCACGGGATCGACGGTGCTGCTGGTCTGAACCAGGGCGGCTAGATCATGATCCGATCCGATCGAATCGGATCATGGTCTCGTCTTTTCGTTTGAGCAGGATCATGCTCCTACTTCCGGCAGGGGTCTCGGCGCCCGCTGCAAGGCTTGGTCGCGGCCAAGCGTCGGCACGATTCCAATCGCGATGATGCCGAGCCCCGCCAGCAATAACAGACCGCCATTGTAGCTTCCGGTGTGGTCCTTGATCCAACCCATCGCCAACGGGCCGGCGAAACTTGCGAGGTTGCCGATCGAATTGATCACGGCGATACCAGCCGCGGCTGCGGCGCCGGACAGGAACGCGGTGGGCAGGGTCCAGAACGCGGGCAGACAAGCAAAGATGCCGAAGCCGGCGACAGACAGCGAGATCATCTTAAAACCGGGGATCATCGAGCACGGTCGATAACGCAATGCCGGCGGCGGCAATGAAGAGCGGAATCGCGGTGTGGAAGTGGCGCTCCGCCTCGCGATCGGACCGGCGGCCCCACCAGACCATGCCGATAAGTCCGACAACATATGGCGCGGCCGAGACCAGCGTGGTCAGGAATGTGTTGAGGCCAAATCCCTTGACGATCTGCGGCAGAAAGAAGCTCAAGCCGCAATTGGTCGCGACCGCGCCGAAATAGATCAGGCTCAGGCCGATCACGCGTCGATTGCACAACGCCTCCACGATCGTGTATCGACGCACCGCCTTGCGCCGGCGCCGCTCCGCCAAGAGCGTTTCGGAAAGCCAGTTGCGCTCATCGGCGGCGAGCCATGCGGCATCGGTCGGCCGATCGGTCAGATAGAAGAAGACGACGCCGGCGAGAATGATGGCGGGGACGGCCTCGATGATGAAAAGCCACTGCCAACCGGCAAGGCCGAGCCCGCCATGGAAATAGAGCAGCAGGCCGGAAATCGGGGCGCCGATCACGGTGGAAAGCAGAATGGCAGCCGTGAAATAGCCGACTATACGCGCGCGGTACTCGGTCGGAAACCACAGCGTCAGATAGAAGATGATGCCGGGAAAGAAGCCCGCCTCCGCCGCGCCAAGCAGGTCTTCGCAGGAGATAGAAGGTGTGCTCGTGGCCGATCCCGGTGGCGCGTGCAATGCCGGGAATAAAGGCCATCACCATTTCCGCGCGCCGAAGCGCTCGAGCAGCAGATTGGAAGGCACCTCGAAACTGAAATAGGCGATGAAGAAAATGCCGGCACCCAAGCTGAACGCGGTCTGCGACAGGCCGAGGTCCTGGTTCATCGTAAGCGCGGCAAAACTGACGTGCACCCGATCCAGGTAGGCAACGAAATAGCAGGCGATGAGGAACGGAACGAGGCGTTTCGCGACCTTGGTGACAGCTCTGTCTAGTATTGATTCCATGGTGACGGTCTGAGGTCTTATTGTTCTGAGTGGCCTTTGATTTCTTGATCAGCAAGCGGTGTTGGCTGCGTCCATCGTCGTGCGCCTTATCGAATCATTGACATGAGATGCCGGACTAATGCGCCGACGCTGGCATGGCGGCGGTGAGAATATCTCGGCATGGCGCTTGATTGATCGGATGATTGATCGGAACTCGCGGAGCGGCGCTGCCCGATAGCCTCGAACTGCGCCTTCTGCTCGTCGCTCAACTTGCCGTAGAAGTCGTCGAGCGCCGCCCGCACGCTCTTGACCCCCTCGAGCATGACGTCGAGCCGCTTGCGGACAGCTTCTAACCGCGCCGGCGGCGTGATGGCCTCGCTCGTCTGGCACGAGGCCTTGAGCATGTCAGCGGCCTTGGCGGTTGCGTCCTGCAGTGCCGTCAGGCTGGCGCGTTGCGCGTCGGTTGGATGCACCCTTGCTTCGATCTCGGGTGCTGGCCATGCCACGACGTTCGCTTGGGCGACGCCGCAGTTCTCGGCGAGCGTTCCGCGTTGGTTTTTCGCGGTTTTGGCCCGACGCTGATCCTGTCCAAGCGCGTTCAGCCGGGTCTTCTGCTCATCGTTGAGAAGATCGTAGAATTTCTGCAGTGGCGGCTGAACGATCACGACGGCAGAAATCATCGCCTCGATGCGCTGCTGCATGGCTGCAAGCCGGGCAGGCGCGTTGATCGGAATCTGGGTCGGGCACGCGGCCTTGATCTCCTGCGCGGCTCTCGCCGAGGCGTTGGCGAGATCGTCGAGCGCCGCGCGTTGGGCATCATTGATCTCAAGTGCCGAGCGGATTTGATCGATGGGCAGACCTGCGATGTCGCGGCTATCCTCGCCGCACATCTGGGCCAATTGGTCGGATGTCGCAGGCTGAGTGCCTTTGCTCTCGCTGCTGCCGATCCGATTGCCGGCGCCTTGCGGCCTGTAACCCGCGAGATCGTCATAGCCATATGGCGAGAAGATGCCCGCGTAAATGTCGCCATAACCATAGTCCCAGAATGGGTCGTCGTAGCCATAGCCCCACATGGTGTAGTCAGAGATGTCGTAATAGGCGAACGGCCAGAACAGCGGGCCGACCCAGCCGAAGCCGCCATTGCGGTGCCGCCACCATCCGCCTTCGCGGCGTCCCTCGCGCCATCCCGCCGTGGCCGCAGCTGCTGCGATCTGCGCGCGCGCATTCGGATTGCGCAGCACGGCCGGATTGTGCAGTGCACCTGCGACCGCTCGGGAACTCAACGCGGTCCTCACTGCGTTTGTCCTTGCCGTCACGTTTCGATTTGCTCGATTTGGGTTCTGAATTGATCCGCGGCCGGCAAGCCGGCTGTTGCCCGCCGCAAACGAACGCTGGGCGTGAAAGGCGGGACCTGCCGCAGACCGAGATATTCCCGGCCTGCCGCTGAAGTGAGGAGCGCCGCCGCCGAAATGCGCGCCACCTACATGCGGACCACCGCCAAAATGCGGGGCGCCGCCAAAGTGCATCCCACCGCCACCACCGCCCATACGCATTCCACCGCCACCAAAGTGCGCGCCACCGCCGCCACCGCCATGAAAACCGCCACCGCCGCCTCCACCACCATGAAAACCGCCACCGCCCCCTCCACCATGAAAACCGCCGCCACCGCCGCCGCCTCTTCCCGGCGCGGCGTAGGCTACGCCGGCAAGCGCGGCCGTCACTGCAACAATGGCGAAGATTTTGATGTTCGAATTGATGTTCGACATGGCACCCTCGGGCGCCCCCGGCAGGTTTCCGATGAGAGCAACGCGGGTAGCGAAATAACCCTTACTCGATGCCAAAGTTCCAGCGCGCGAGCGCCGCCCGCGGTGCGTCGCAACAAATGGAACACAGATTAGCCGGTAATGCAGTATGAGGTCTTGCAAGTCATGCAAGGGGCTTGCGGGATCAAGCGACGGGTAAGTTGATGGCGCGCGTTCTCATCCTGCTGCCGGCGCGGGATTTCGATCCGAGCGAAGCCGCGGTGAGCTGGCGGGTGCTGGTGGATGCCGGGCACGCGGTCAGTTTCGCCACCCCGGACGGGCGGCCCGCCGTGGCCGACGAGATGATGCTGACTGGATATGGTCTCGATCCCTGGGGCATGATTCCGCTGTTGCGGAAACTACCGCTGATCGGACTCTTGATGCGGGCCAATGGCGACGCGCGGAGGGCTTATGCCGAGATGGTCGTCCATCCCAACTACGTCGCGGCGGAGCGCTGGGACGCCGTCGACGCATCCGCCTATGACGGGTTATTGTTGCCGGGCGGGCATCGGGCGCGGGGCATGCGCGACTACCTCGAAAGCGTAACTCTGCAAAACCTTGTTGTGCGCTTTTTTGAAGCGCAGAAACCGGTAGCGGCAATCTGCCATGGTGTGCTGCTGGCAGCGCGCAGTGTCTCGAAACAGACGGGGCGCTCGGTGCTTCACGGATACCAGACGACCGCGCTAACCTGGGCATTCGAAAATAGCGCGTGGTCGGTCGCGCGCTTCACGCGGTTCTGGGATCCCAATTATTACCGGACCTACCTGGAGCAGGCCGGGCAGCCCCGGGGCTATATGTCGGTGCAGGGGGAAGTCACACGCGCGCTGGCGCGGGCCGAAGACTTCCGCGATGTGCCCATGGACGATCCGCACCATCGCCGCAAGACCTCGGGCCTGGTGCGCGATTCCATGGCCGACGAGACGCCGGCCTTCGTGGTTCGCGATCGCAATTACGTCTCGGCAAGATGGCCGGGCGACATCCACACCTTTGCGAAGACGTTTTCGGCGATGCTGAAACAGCCTAAACATGACGATGCGGCTGGATAATTCTACATCGCCTCATGCCTGCTGAGATCGCGGGCATGATCGAAGCGGTCGGCTTGCAGATCGGCGCCATCAGCCGCGATTTCGGGTAGCGCCGCCTCGGCCATCACCTCGGTGACGTCCTCGACCGAACGGTCCACGATTTCGTGGACCAAGCTGATGTTCCTGTATTCACCGGACGCTAGCGCGAGGCCAACTCGCGTCGCGTGATTTCGGGATCGACCACCGCGTCCCTAATCGATCATCATCACGAAATATTGCATGCGCGCATCATTTTCTGGAAAACAGAAATTAGTCAAGCCATAAATTACGAAAATCAGAAATACGGGGTACCGCGTCGGGCAAATCCTGAAAACCAACCCGGAATCGCACCAGTCAGCGTCCGGGACGCCGGGCTTATTTCTCGTGCGCGCGTGCGCCCGGCGCCTTCGCCGCCTTGCGTGTGCGGACAGCGGCCTTGGCCCGCAGCCGCTCGATTTGGCCCCTGGGCAAGGTCACACAGATCTCGCCGATCCATTCCAGCTTCACGCCGTTGATCGGCTTGGCGTTGAAGCTCGTCAGATTGACGAAATTGGCGGTTTTTCCGCGCTCGATCGTCTTCAGGTAGCGCTCGCCGCTCTTCAGGCGCACCGCGGCCTCTTCGCCATAGAAGCTTGTGAGCGGGTGGTGCTGGTCGCGATAGACCACGATAATGTCGCCATTTTCGTATTTCGGCAGCATGGAATCGCCCGCCACCTCGAAGGCGATGGTTTCCTCTGAAATCGGGAAGGGCAGTTCGACCTCGCCGAGACCTTCCGGTGGCACCTGGTCGTTTTCCGGCTCGATCACGGCGCCGGCGCCGACCCGGCCCATGATCGGCACCGAATTGAGCTCGAGATATTCCATAATCGGCGTGATTTCCGAGGCCTTGATTAGCCGCAGGCCGGACAGGATTTCCGACACCGCGCCCGGCCGCACGCCCATCGCCTGGGCCAGACCCCCCTTGGTCTTGCCCGGTTTCTCCAGCCCCCGTTCGATCATCGCGATATCCAGCATGGGGATCACTCTTTCCGAATCCCAGAAATGATAGCAATTCCGATTATCAGCGATCAAGCTTGACTTGATTTCCGAATATCAGAAATTAACAACGTAATTAAACCAGCCTCGCGTGATTCCACCTGACGTGGAAGCGCCAAAGAAAAAGACAAACCATGCAACCGAGCACCTGGGTGCCGAAGCATTCGCAGGCGCTACGCGAATATGTCGCGAAAGGCATGTCCTATTCCGAGATCGCCGATGCGATCAATTCAAGGTTCGGGTCCGCCTATTCCCGCAATGCGGCGATCGGGCGCGGCAGGCGGATAGGTCTAGCCGCCCCCGACCGGCCCGAAGATGCGCCAAAGCGGCCACCGAAGGCCAAGACTCAAAGGTTGAAGACTCCGAGGTTAAGGGCGGCCGAGGTTGAAGGCACCAAGCTGGCCTAAGTTGTGCAAAACCGGGCCCGGCCAAATCGAGTCCGTCGCCGCCGGGGCTCGAACGCATCGAAGCCGTCAAACTTCGCTGCGTCGGCATCACGCCGCGCCTGCTTTCACTGGTTGCGCTCGAGGCGAACGATTGCCGCTACGCTATGGCGGCGACAAGGAGGACGAGGCGATTACCTTTTGTGGCCATCCGCGGCTCGCCGGCTCGAGCTATTGCGCGCCGCATTTTTATCTGATGCGCTGGACCGGGGCGCAATCGGAACCGGCGGTCGGTCCGGAGGCCGCCTGAACAGGCGCGAAGTATCGCAATTTCTAAAGGAGGCCTACTTTTCGCGGCGGTTTTGCGAATGCCTCGACCGGCTGGCGCTAATCTAGCGCTCTGCGACGGAGCGAAAATAGCGAACGCTTTCACGGCTCGGATGGCCCGCCGCGCAATCAATCCGCGATATCCCTCAGTTTAGCGCCTGATCCGCTGGTTCCGCCGTCCGGTTCGTTGTGGGCGCGACAGGCCGCCGCGCTCTCAACGTCGCTCCGCCGTCGCGGACGGCGCGACCTCGTCCTGATGAGTTGGGTCCATCTGGGCCGCTTCATAGACTAGCCACAGTTCGAGCGCGGCCAGGAACGCCACCACGACGCCGATGCCGATGCTGAAGTGCATCGCGCGGGTGTGGGCAAATCCCAGGATCCATGGCGAGGCGATCAGCCAAAGCCCGAGCAGCAGGTTTGCCCATTCTTCCCAGTCTGCGTAAGCCGCGATTGCCGCCAGCGAGATCGCCGCGATCGCCGCACCGCTGGCCCAAAGATCCATCCTTCCCGCGCTGTTTGTTAGCTTGAAAAGCCAGGGGGAAACGAACAGCACCGCCGCGAGTACCAGATTGTAGAGATCAAGCACGGATTCACGTCGCCAATTTTTCATGCGTCAATCTCCTGTGTTGATCAAGAGCGCAGGTCGATTGCGCAAAACGCAACCGGTCCGCGCGAGTTCCAGCCGAGACGATGGTCAAAGCATAGACTTTGGATGTAGTGGCCGGCGCAAGGCCGCGGCTTCGCGCTATCCCGGCTAGAACGGGCTGGCGTTGAAGCTGAACGGCTGCACCACGTCGTAGGCCGCCTTCGTCAGCGGCACGGCGTAGTTGACGGTGAGCGGGCCGAACGGTGAGGCCCAGGTCAGGCCGACGCCGACCGAGGAGCGCACGGTGTTGGCGTTGGCGATCTGCGCCGTCTGGCCGGAGAACGTGGTCGGCCCGTTGTAACGAAACACGCTACCGGCATCGACGAAGGCCGATCCACGCAAGCCGTACTCCTGGGGAACGCCGGGGATTGCGCTCTGCAATTCCGCGGTAGTCGCCCAATACATGCTGCCACCGACATTATCCATGGTCGAGCCGGGGGTCAGGTCGCGCGGGCCGAAGCCGTTGGGCGCAAAACCCCTCACCATCGTCGGGCCGCCAAAGAAGCTGTTCAATAGCGGCACCTGCTGGCCGCCCCAACCCGTGATGTAGCCGCCCTGGGCACGGACCATGCCGACGAGGTCGCTGCCCAGCGACTGATAATAGCGCACGTCCTCTGTGGTCCTCAAGAATTTGACGTCGCCGCCAAGCCCCGCGAGATCCTGCCTGAGCTGCGAGTTGATGCCGTCAGTCGGCAGCTTGTTGTTGTCGAGCGTATTGTAAGCAACGGTGTCGCCGACCGAGGAAACGAGCTGCCGTCCGGCCGCCGCGGCCTGCTGGATCGGGAGCGAAGGCGTGCCGGCCAGCGAAGTCGGATCGATCGTGACATTCTGGTCGTAGAGCGAATAGCGCCATTGAACCATGGTCTGTTCGGTGATGGGCGTGCCGATCGTGAAATTCGCGCCATAGAGGTCGCTGCCGTAGGATTGGTAGGTGCTAGCAAGGGTCTGCTTGTAAAACAATTCGATCCCCCCCGACGCGCGGTTGCCGAACAAGGAGGGGTCGGTCGCCGATAGATCGACGCCGCGGCTGTACTGGCCAAAAGTGACGGCGGACTGCACGGCGACGCCGGTGCCGTAGAAATTGCGGTCGCCCAACTTGACCTCGGCCAACAGGCCGTCGGTCGTCGAGTAGCCGCCCGAAATGGCGAAGTCGCCGGTCGATTGGTCGTCCGCCTCGACGTCGAGCACCACGCGATCCCGCGTTGAGCCCGGCTTGGTCGAGATCTTGACGGTCTTGAAGTAGTTCAAATTCTTGAGCCGCCGTTCGGCGCGGTCGATCAACGTCTTGTTGTAGGCATCGCCTTCGGCAATGTCGAACTCGCGCCGGATCACATAATCGCGGGTCCGGGTGTTGCCGTGGATGTCGATGCGCTCGACATAGGTCCGATGGCCCTCGTCGATCACGAAGGCGACGTCGACGCGCCTTGCTTCGGCATTTCTGACGGTTCGGGGCACGGCCTGCGCAAAGGGGTAGCCGAGCTTGGCCATCTCGACGGCAAGCGCCTCGGCGGTCTTGTCCAGCGCGCCGCCGTCAAACACCGCGCCGTTGTGGGCCAGCAAGACGCGTCGGAGTTTTTCGGGATCGATCCCCGGCACGTTGCTGGTGATGCTGATGTCGCCGAAATGATAGAGCTGCCCTTCGTCGATCGTGAACGTCAGCGCAAATCCCTTTGTTGCGGGATCGTACTCGACATGCGGCGGGGCAATGTTGACGTCGGCATAGCCGTGGCTGAGGTAGTATAGCCGTATCAGCTCGTGGTCGTCGTCGACCCGGTCGGGATCATAGACGTCGCCGCCGATCAGAAAACTCAGCACCGAATGGGCGGAGGTCTTGATCACCGCTCTGAGCTGCCGGTCGCCGAATACGTGGTTGCCGACGAAATTGATCTGCCGCACCGTCGTCTTGGTGCCTTCGGTGATGGTGTAGACGAGGTCGACCCGGTCGTTGCCGCGGTCGATGATCTCGGGCACCACGCCGACGTCGTCGCGTCCCGAGTGACGGTAGGCTTCGATAATGCGGGTGACGTCGGCCTGCACCGTGGCGCGCTGCAGCGGGCCGCGCGGCTTGGACTGCACCACGGCGGTAAGGTCGGCGTCCTTGATCTTCTTGTTGCCCTCGAAGGCGACGCGGTTGAGCACCTTTGCTTCGGCAAGGTGCACGACCAGACGATCGCCGGCGCGGTCGATGGTCACGTTGTCGAATAGGCCCGTGGCGACCAAAGCCTTCAGCGCGGCATCGCGCGCGGCGTCGTCATACCGACCGTCGGGGGCGGGGTGGAAATACGAACGCACGGTATCGGCGTCGATGCGGCGATTGCCCTCGACCGTGATGGTCTCGCGCGAGGTGTTCTGGGCGAGGGCGGGTGCGCAGAGCCATCCGGCTACTGCCGTGGCAAGCAGCGCCGCCGCAACCCGCCGGCAGCCTCGCCGCCCGAGTTCCTTGTATCTAGTCGTCACGTCCCTGCTTTCCACAAGCTTTAGGGGCCGCGATCGAATTGCCCGCGCTGGGCGAAAGAATGTCGGACCTAGGGAGAGTTGCGGGCCAATCGTAAACGCCGCCACAATTTCGACGCGATGCCGAACCGCCAATTCCTTAAATCGCCGCATAGCCGCTTTAAATGCTGACTAGCGAAATCGCGGGCAACAGGGTTCGCGGCTCGCCGTCCGCGCGAGCGTGAACGCTTCGTTGGAGCATCATATGCGTAACCTAACCGTCGCCGCCATCCTGTTTGTTTTGATCCAGCCGGTGCAAGCGGCGGTCAGCCCCGACATCGATCCGCGCGCTTCGCTGAACGTGGTCCAGCAGTGGATCTACAATTACCGCGCCAAGCCCGACTACGCCCACATGCCCGCGGCAGTGCGCGTGCTGTTTCACTCGCAGACCTTCAAGGAACCGGAGAGCGCCGGCATCTATCTCGGCTTTGTCGCCGGCGCGATCGGGTCGAACCCCGCCAAGGCCGAGCAACTCGTCGACAGCTTCTTCCCGGTGCCGGAGGAGGACGAGTGGGTGATCGTTCGCGCCATCGCCTATTCCGGGCTGCCGGACTGGCGCAATTTGCTGCGCAAGGTCGCGCCGAAAATGCCGGCACGCAAGGTGATGATCGACGCCTATCTCGACGGCAAGCTGCTGACCCTGTTCGAGATCCCGCTGGAAGAGAAAAAGCCCGGCATGTTCGATAAGCTGCGCGGGGTGTTCACCCAGAACCCCTTCAAGAAGGACGAGAAGAAGATCGAGGTCGCGATCACCTACGCCGGCAATCAGGATCTGCTCGACACGCTCTGGGGTTATTATTTCGCGACCGGCTCGCGTCTGCCGATCGTCCGCATCATGCAGATGCTGCCGTGGTCGAAGAGCCGCGATACCGTCGACAAACTGACGGTCGGCAGCATGGCGCGCTATACGCTGGCAAGCTACGCCGTGCGTGATGCCGGCCTGCGCGAGTTCCTCCGCAGCGAGCTGCCTGGCGAGCCGGCGGCGATCAAGGTCCCGCTCGCTGAAGTGATCGACGCTGCCGATACGGTGCAGCTTGGCGCCGTGCGCAAGGATGCGCTCGCCGCCGTCGAAGAATTGAAGACCAAGGGCTCGGACTCGCGGCGCAACCTCGACTTCTGGGGCCAGGTCGGCGTTGGCGCGGTTGCGCTCGGCTGCGTCTCGGCGGCGGCATTGGGGCAGGTCGAGATCGGCATTCCCTGTGTCATCGGCGGCTCGGCGTCGCAGGGCCTGTTGTCGTTTTGGGAAAAGCAGCAGTGATCCGAACCGCCGGGCGCTGAGTTCCGCCGCGCAGTATGCTAGAACCTTCTCCGTTCCGATTGAATCGGAACGGAGCTTCGCGCTTTTTGTTGTGAGGCGTTTCTTTGCGCGGACCGGGGTCCACTTCGCTGGAAAACGCTCTAATGTCGGGACATGAGCTCGCTGCGTAAAAAGGCATTCGGCGGACTGGCGGTCCTGTTGCTGGTGATGGCGTCGCTCGTATTTGCCGCGGCAGGAACGCTTCGCTACTGGCAGGCTTGGACATTCCTGGCCGTCTATTTCGCGGCGTCGCTCGCGATTACGCTCGATCTGATCAGGAACGATCCCGCGCTACTGGCGCGGCGGATGAGCGGCGGTCCTTTTGCCGAGAAGGAGCCGGCTCAGAAGTTGATCATGTCCGCCACCTCGCTTGGATTCATCGGCCTTCTGGTTTTGCCGGCTGTGGATCATCGCCTGGGCTGGTCCGACCTGCCGGGCTTGGCAGCCATCGCCGGCGACGTGATTATGCTGCTCGGCTGGGTCGGCATTTTCCTCGTCTTCAGGGAAAACAGCTTTGCCTCGGCGGTCATCGAATCCGCCGCCGACCAGCGCCTCATATCCAGCGGGCCCTACGCTTGGGTGCGGCACCCGATGTATGCGGCGGCGCTCGTCATGCTGCTCGGCATGCCGCTTGCGCTTGGCTCAGCCTGGGGCGTGCTGCTCGTGCTCGCGCTCGTGCCCTTGCTGATATGGCGGCTGATGGATGAGGAACGCTTCCTCGTGAACCATCTGCCGGGCTACTGCGAATATCAGGGCAGGGTGCGTTATCGTCTGCTGCCGCTAATCTGGTGAGGTTTTTTACAGAAGCCTCCGTCCGCCGGTCCGCCCAGATCCGATCACGCGGGCTGGCTGGCCGGCCAGGAATACATCGAACACCCCGGCCACCATCTCGCTGATTTGGGTGCGAACCGCGGGATCGTGTTTTGAGCGGGCGAGTTCCGCCGATGTCTCGTGCAACAATGCCAGCAGCGTCCGCGCGATCAGATCGACCGGGTAGGGCTTGATAATCCCGGCTTCCCGCAGCGAAACCAGAACGTTGCGCAATGTGCCAAACGCGTATTGCAGCTCGATCTTCCGCCACGCCTCCGGTCCGACGACCTGAGGCGCCTCGACAAAAACGATGCGCTGCACAGCCGGCGCAGCGCAGAGGTCGATCAGTTTCTCGAAACCACCTCTCAGGCGTCGCCATGGGTCATCGTCGGTGACCGAAGCCGCGGTCCGCAGGATCTCGGCTTCGAGGTCTTCCGCGACCGCCGTGAACAGCCCCTTCTTGCTGGCGAAGTGATGGTAGACCGCGCCTGTCGTGACCCGCGCGTCGGCGGCGATCGCGGCGATCTCAGCGTCCGAATAACCGTCCCGGGCGAAATGCTTGCGGGCGACCGCCATCAGCGCCGCGCGGGTCGCCTCGAGATTCTGTTCTTTCCGGGACTTCGGCATCGATCGTCCAGTTGACATAATCTATTTACGTGACATAATTGAATTATGTATTCGCTTCCGCGAAAACCCCAAGGCTGCGCGCGCATCCTATGGCACAAGCAGCCGATCTGGAAAGGCTTCGGCCATGCCGCCGATTTTCGGGACTGCCGTTCTTGCCATCAACGTTCTGTTCTGCCTGTTCACGGCGTGGAGCAGCGCAGCCGAGCCGGAGCGGTTTGCCGCGAAGTTGGGGCTCGGAATCGTCAGCACCGGCGGCCTCAACGAAGTGCGGGCGCAATATTCCGGCTTCTTCCTGGCGGTTGCCGCGGTGTGCATCGCCTCACTGTGCGGCTTGCTCTCGCGGCAGACATCGTTGGTGGTCATGGTTGCCGTCTATGGCGGCCTGCTGGCGGGCCGTCTGGTCAGCCTTGCGCTCAACGCGGGTGTCGCCGGCTACGGCCCCACCATCCTCGCGCTCTACGCGATCGACGCCCTCGGCCTGGTTTTGGCGGTGGCATCGCTTGTTCTCGATCATCGCAGCACGGCGTGAAGCCGTTTTCGGCAGCGCCAGCCGCCGATTTTCCTCTCCAGCGCCCACAGTCAAGGATAGACGCCATGCTGACCCAACAGCCGTTCTCGACACACGCCTATCATCATGCTGCGACCAAATCCGGAGACATCGCCTATCGGGAAGCCGGCTCGGGTCCGGCGACCATTCTCGTCCATGGCGTTCTCGTCAATGGCCACCTCTGGGATCCGCTGATCGAGCGGCTTGCCGGAAGCAGGCGGTGCATCGCGATCGACCTTCTGGCGCACGGAGCAACGGCTGCCGGTGTCGACCAGGATCTGTCGTTCGACGCCCAGGCGGCGATGCTTGCCGAGTTCTGCGCAGCTTTGAACCTCGAACAGGTCGATATCGTTGCCAATGACAGCGGCGGCGGCATCGCCCAGATATTCGCCGCGCGTCATCCGGGTCTGATCCGTAGTCTTGTGCTCACCGATTGCGACACCCACGACAATTGGCCGCCCAAGCAAGCCGAGCCGTTGCACAAGCTCGCGAAACAGGCAGGCGTCGGCCCGCTTGGCCGCCGCCTGCTTGAGGACATCGCTTTTGCCAGGACAAGCTTTGCCCCTGGCTTTGAGCATCCGGATCAACTATCGGCCGAGCATTTTCGAACCTGGCTTGAGCCTCTGTTTAAGTCGCAGGCGTCGACACGCAACCTCGAACGCTTTATCGCGTCCTTCGACAACAAGCAGACGGTGGCGGTCGCGCCCCTGCTCCGCCAATTGCAGGCGCCGACGCTGATCGTATGGGGCACCTCCGACGCCTTCTTTCCCGTGAAGTGGGCCTATTGGCTGCGCGGCGCCATTCCCGGCGCCCGCGAGGTCATCGAACTGGACGGCGCCAAACTGTTCTTCCCGTGGGAACGGGCGGAAGAGTTCGCGAGCGTGCTGCGGGATTTCTGGCAATAGCAACTGAAAACCGCACACGGCCTTTGCAGTCGTCTGCGAAGGCCGCGCGCAGGCAGTGACGGTACTCGCGCGAGCAGCGCCGGCACCGATTCTAGCTGGCGTTCTTGTGCCGATGAATGACGTGTTTCGCCTTCGGCGCGTAGGCAAGCGCTTTGCTGGTTTCGGCCAGGAACGGGTCGCGGAAACAATCGCCGCCACGACCGGAGGACATCGCCTGACATTGCGCCATGTTGTCGAAACTGCAGGATACCACGGCGGAAGTCACGTCCTTCCGGCAATACTCTCCTGCCGAAGCCGGCGTCGCAAACGCGACCATGGCCAGCGCGCTCAGCGCCGCAATGGACGCTGCACTCGATTGCAAAAGCTGTTTCATATTGCTCTCTCGATTTTCCACGTGGGGTCGGCCGCCCCGTGTCATCGACATGGTACGACTGCGACCGCCTCGCTATCGTCCGCGAAAGAAAACAAAACCGTTCCTTTACCGATCGACGCAAGATCGAAATTCACCATGCGATGGCGTTGTTGAAGTATGATCATCATGTAATATAGATACGTAGCCGTGATGCGGCCGTAATGTGACGATTGGCCCGATCGCGCTCGGTTGGCACGGTTCGGAACGGGACGCCGGGCTATTGCGCGCGGTCCGGTACAGGTTCATAAATCAGGCGAGGCAGACAGCCGACTGAACAGGTATGGCGCGAACGCCAGGAGGATCCCGTGGATTGGCTTTCCTTTCTGGTGATACCGATTGTTGTCTATGTCCTCGTATCGCTGCGCGTCCTGAAGCAATACGAACGCGGGGTGGTATTCCTGCTCGGTCGGTTTGCGGGCGTTCGCGGTCCCGGACTGACACTGATCTTTGTACCGATCCAGCAGATGGTGCGTGTGTCCCTGCGTACCGTCACCATGCAGATCCCGTCGCAGAAGATCATTACCAAGGACAACGTCTCGATCGATATCGCGGCAGTGGCCTACTATCACATCACCGATCCGGAAAAGGCGGTGATCGCCATCGAGAATGTCTTTAACGCCATCAACCAGATCAGCCAGACCACGGTCCGCAACGTGGTCGGGCGTTTCAGTCTCGATCAGTTGTTGTCGGATACGGCCAGCATCAATGACCAGATCAAGAATGTGATCGACCAGCACACCGAGCCCTGGGGTACCCAAGTCACGGCGGTCGAGATCAAGGACATCACGCTGCCCGATAACATGCAGCGCGCGATGGCCAAGGAAGCCGAGGCCGAGCGCGAGCGCCGTGCCAAGATCGTCGCCGCCGAAGGCGAATATCAGGCGGCGGTGAAGCTCGGCGAAGCCGCCGACATCATCACCCAGCATCCGGTGGCGCTGCAGCTCCGTACCCTGCAGACCATGGCCGAGATCTCCGTCGAGAAAAACTCCACCATCATCTTCCCGGCCCAGTTCATGACGACGGTGCAGGAAGCGATCGCGTTGTTGTCGAAGGATTCCACATCGAAATAGCTTCGCCTGGGCCGTCAATGCCCTGCGAAGGACTTGGGCTTTTGGCCATGCTTTCCAATTTGTAACGGACCGGCCTTGAACGGCGTATTCGCCGCGTCCTACTAATGACCGTACCGATGGAGGGTTCGATGAGAGCCATGTCATGGTCACGGTATCGATGCCTGTCGTGGTCCTTCTTGCGGATGCGCGCCCGCCTGCGTTGCAGGCGGCGGTCACGATCCCTCCGTGAACCTGGCTAGCTGGCCTCGCTCCGGCCGGCGGAAAGGCAGCCTACGATCCTGCCGACCGGTGAATATTTCCAAATGGTAATGCAGGCCGTTCGAACCCGGGCGCAATTGTCGCGAACCGCCACCTCAACGCCAACGTGGTCGCCGACCTCGCCCGCAAGGTCATGGGCTTCCGCTACGATCTCGTCGGCGAGCAACCGCCGCTTGCTGGCATCGCCCGATCTGGATGCGGACGCTTTCCTGCCGGTGCACCCGGGCGCCGCGGCATGCTTCAACGGCACCCAGGAAAGCTTCATGGATAGGTGCGGCAACGTCATTTATCTGACACCGATGGTGCTCGGCGCTTTCCCATCCGTCTTCGCTGCGGCCTGGCGTTTTCTCGGCGCCCGTTCGAATGAACCGACGGCGACAACGCTGGACGCGCTATGCGGTCTGCCCGGAAGGATTCGAATTGCCCGTGACGAAGCTGAACTTTCGGCCATCGAGGCTGAAGTCGACGGCTCGCTGCGGGCGAAGATCGCCGGTATTGCAAGCGGGGAGGAGAATGCCGCGGACGTCGCGGTGCTGATTTCAGCCGTGCACCGGCTGGATAGTCTGATTCATTATCGCCGAATGATACTCGCTACCGGGATACCCGATACCGAGCCGGATTTCCACCGGGACGACGGCGATGACGGCGATGCCGGCATTGAACCGATCTACCGGCGATAGCGGACGGCAGGCCGCCTGGAGCATGATCCGGAAAAGTGGATACCGGTTTTCCAGAAAGGATCATGCTCAATCAAAAACTGAGAAGCGCGAGCGCGCTAGGCCGCGCCGGCTCTCGGTCCGCCGAGATAGACGGGTTCACGGTGAACCTCGGCGCCCAAACCGTCGATCACAACGATCGAAAACGAGCGGTCGCTGATCCGGGGATCGCGGCGGAGTCGCCTTGCAAGCTCCTTTGGCAAATTCCAGTCCCGTTCTGTCCCTGATGGGAACACAGTCCTTCATGTCGAAATTGTAAGTCGGCATCGCATTATTTTGTAGCCACTAGCCTGATAGCCTGGTTGATCGGGGAAAACCAAATCCTCTCTCATCCGTACCCCCCGAGTTTTTTGTGTTTGTAGGCACGGACCGAACGGAGCGAGTTGACCCTGATGGAAAACCAGGCATTTCGTCGTAACGTTCGGTCCGTTCTGATGTCGCGGCAAGCCAACTGACCGCCAGATCGGTCGATTCCCGCCAAATTGGGGCGCTTCGGAATTTAGTTTGGCTTGCTGTACGAGTTGTTCCTTGGCATACTTTCAACCTCGTCGGGTTCGGCCCGGTCAATCTCCAGGCGTGCCATACGTAGGATCAAGGTGGCCGTGGTCAGGCCGAGACGTTCAGCCTCAATCGCTGCCGTATCGACCTTTCGAGCAAGGCCCTCACGTTCGCTGAGAAATGCCATTACCGTTCCCTATCAAAGGTGCGAGATGAAAAATCCCACATTTATTGCGGAGCTGCACAAAAAGCTCGGAGCTCCATCGAGCGAAACTATCGAAAGCCTGCGGCTCTTGAAGGCCTTCCTCAAACTCGCGCCCAGGCAGCGCTTCGAAGTCATCGAGATGGTCGAACGTCTGTCGACTGACCCCTCTACCCCCGAGCACCCGTTGTCCTGACCGCGCATCGGCTCAGTTGCCGGCCGCAAGCGTGGCCGGTGGGCGCATCGCGATCACGTAGATTGCGCCCTCATCCAAAGCCTCGGACTGGTGCAGGGTGCCGGCGGGCAACAGGATCGTGTCACCGGCGCCGCAGACCCGTTCGCCACCCTCCCACATGAAATTCAGCCTGCCGTTGATGATGACGAGGATCTCGTCGACCGGGTGGGTATGGAAGTGATGTACCTTGCCAGCGGCATCGCGCTGCAATTCGACGCTGCCTTGCGCCGGAAGCAGTTCGAGGATGGCGGGGTCGATCGAAAATTCGGTCTTGGTTCCAGCAATGATCTTGGTCATGCGGCTTGCTCCGTGCCTTCGGATTGTGAAGCTTTGCTCTGGGCGAGTTTGGCAAACGGGCAGCCCGCCGCAGCATCGTTCTCGTCGTGCAGGAAGTATTGCTGGTGCTCGCGCCCGTCCTGGGCGCCATAGCGTCCGAGCAGCGGCGAGGGGCTCGTCGAGTCATAGGGAATGAGCCGTTTGCGTACCTCGGCAAACGCCGCCGCGGTCGCTTTTTCGGTGCCGAGGATTTTTTCGAATACCCAACGCGGCTGAAACGTCAGCATGAAGGAGCTGGCGCGGCGGCTTTGCCGCATGACATGCGCGGGCGTGCTGCAGACGACGAAGATCGGCTCGCCCGCGAACGAGAATTCCCACATCGGATGATCGATTTGTTCGGGAATTTCTGCCGGCCAAGGGCTCTTGTCGATGCGCGCCAACTGGTCGAGCATGAACCAGAATTTCCTGTGATAGGCTTCCAGCGTCTGCACCGGCCGCGGCCGGGTAAATACCACGAACGATGTGTTGGGTCCGTGCGACCTGCACTCGGAAACGAAAAGCGCTAGCTGCGCGCCGAGCGCTTCGACGTCGAACGGATCGAGAAATAGATAGCGCAGCTGGTCCTGGCGATAGCCCGCCACGCCAAACACGCAGGGAAAGGGCCTTGCTTCGCTGCTCATCTGCGCTTCGAATTCGGAAAACAATACGCTCTGCCATGAGCTGACCGGATAGTTCGAACCGACTTCGCCTCTTCTCAGATACAAACGCGACATACTATCCCCTCTGCTCTTAATGCTACTTGTCCGGTATCAATTTGCTCCTCATCAGCAGCGGCCCGGCGATGCCCGGCAGCGACATAAGCAGCAGAATGCCGATCAACGCGCCGTATCCGGTGTCGCTGACCGCGGACAGTTCGTGCTGCGCGCCGTTGCCGGCAAACCGGCTGGCCGCGACCATCGCAAACCCGATGACCGGCTGGGCGGCGCCCGCGAAGATTCCGGCGGCCGTGGTGTTGACCGATGCGCCGACGCCGATCAGCTCCGTGGTGTAGAGCCGCTTGGTGCATTTCAGCACCAAGGGAACGGTGCCCCCTGCAACCAGGCCCAGCACGGTGAACACGACGGTGACGTAGAGAAAGCCCAGCGCATGCGCAAACGGCGGCAACAGCATCGCGATCAGGAGCATCCGCAACAGGCAAATGCGAATGAGCGCGGTGTCGAGCGCGGCGGCCGCGCGGTCGGCGGCGTGACCAAGAAAGATCGAGCCGACTGCGTTGCCGACCATGAAGGTGAGCAGCGGAGTGCCTGCCGCCGACGGCGATATGTTGAAGAAATGCGCGACCATCGGGATTCCCCACACGCCCGACAGCGTCGTCACCACGGCGAAATGCGAGGCGAAGCTCATCGCGCACCCCCAGTTCGCAATCTGCGAGAGCGCCCGCCAACTCGCCAGCAGAACGCCGCTCAGCGTCTTGTTGGAGTGTGCCGCCGGATCCGGCTTCAGAACCACCGAAGCGAAGGCGAGGTTCGCGGCCCCGACGCAGGCGATGAAGACGAAGCAGGCACGCCAGCCGAAGCCGCTCACCGCGGCGGCAAGCGGGGTCGTCGCCATCACGCCACCGACATAGCCCGACACCTGCGAGATTCCCGACATGATGCCGAACCGCTCGTCAGAGAAATTCTGCGCCACCAGCTTCAGCAACGCGGTGAACACCAGCGCGTCGCCGCAGGCCACGATCAGCCGCGCAACAAACACGTCGAGCAGATTCGGCGCGAGCGCGAATGCGGCGCTGCCAAGGGAGGAGGCCAGCATGCTGAACAGCACCACGCGCTTGACGCCGTAGCGGTCAACCAAAAGGCCAGCCGGAATCTGCATCAAGGTATAGCCCCAGAAATAGCTCGAGGCGAGCATCGCAACGCCGCCGGCGTCGGTGCCGAAATCCTGCATGAAGGAGAGGCTGACGGTCTGTGGCGAGACCCGCTGCAGGAACGCGATGGCGTAGGCGGTGGCCACCGCCGCCCAGGCCAGATAGGCGCGGTCGGTGAACCTGGAGATGGGGGCAACAGCAGCCGGTTGTCCGGATATCGACATCACACCCTCGCATAACCGACTGAGAACAGAGCGTCCGCCGAATCCGGAATGATCCGCGACATTGCCGCATCGACCAGCGAAGCCGTGCCATGATAGGCCTGCCGGTGATGCTTGATATGGCCGTAGGCGCCGCGCATGATCATGTCCGGCACTTCCAGCGTTTTACCGGGATAGAGCGAGGAGCACATCTCGACGCAGGCAGCCTGCAGCAGCGGGTCCTGCAAGTCCGGGTCCTGGCTGTCGCCAAGCAGCGATGGGGTGACCTTCTCGCAGATCTTGGCGTTCGCCGCCCACACGATCGGATTGCGCGTCCGCCATCCATAGAGGACGCCCTCGTTGCCATTGTCGGCGGCGCCCGAACATTTCAGCACTTCCGACGTGAAGAAACCGTACAGGCCGCGGCCCTGATGGGAGGGAAGCACTTCGGTGCCACTGCGATAGATCGCGAGACAGCCTGCGATCCGCAGCACGCGATACACCGAAAACGCCACCAGGCCCGAGCCGTCGCAGACCAGGATCAGGCTGTATTTGCTCTCGAACGGGGAGGAAGCCGCAGTCCAGTGCGGCTCGGTCGCCTTCCAGTTGACGGCGATAATGTTGTTCATCGCATCCATCAGAGGCAGACGGTCACTGTCTCCGATGCGCGAAGCGTTCGGAAAGCTGTAGACGGCGTAGTCGGCCCACGGCGACCGGATGGTTTGGTCTTGGCTGCCCGGATCTCGCAACATGGCGGCGCTCCAGCTTTCCAAGGCCGAGCTATACAGGCGAGCGGGGAATTGCTTAAAGGACAATATGCCCTCGAATTCTGCCAAATCCAGCCGGCCCGACCTGCGCGAAAAATCCCCGGCAAGGCGGATCGCGATCGTTGCCTTTCCCGGCGTGACCCTGCTCGACATCTCGGGCCCGGCCCAGGTCTTCGCGGAATTGCGGGAGCTCGAATTGTCGGCGCCGGGCTATGCGCTGTCGTATCTTTCGACCTCGGGCGGGCTGGTGCCAACCGACGTCGGCATCATGATCGACACCATGCCGATCTCGAGCATCCGGCCAGACCAGGTCGATACGCTTGTCATGCCCGGTGGTCCCGGCATATGGGCGCTGCGGCAAGACACAGCGCTGATGAAATGGATCTCGCGGGCACTCCCCAAGGCGCGGCGCCTCGCCTCGGTGTGCCTGGGGGCATTTGTGCTGGCCTGGACCGGGGCACTGGACGGCAAGCGCGCCGCGACGCATTGGCGATATTGCCCGAGATTGCAGGACAGTTTCCCCAACATCCGGGTCGAGCCGAACGCGATCTTCGTCCAGGACGGGCGGGTTTGGTCGTCTGCGGGTGTCAGCGCCGGCATCGATTTGGCGCTGGCGATGATCGAGGAGGATTTCGGCCATACCATCGCGCTCGACATCGCGCGGCGTCTGGTGGTGTTTCTAAAACGCCCCGGCGGCCAAAGCCAGTTCTCAACCGTGCTCGCGGCGCAGGCTTCCGACGCCGAGGGACGCTTCAGCGCGCTGCACGCCTGGATCATCGAAAATATCGCGAGCGATCTTAGGGTCGAAACGCTGGCCGAGCGGGCCGGAATGAGTCCGCGAACGTTCGCGCGGACCTATGTCAGCCGTACCGGTATGACGCCGGCCAACGGCGTGGAGGCGCTGAGGGTGGAGACGGCGCGGCTGTTGCTGGAGAGCAGGCAGGTCGGCGGCGTGGTGGAGGTCGCGAAACGGGCGGGCTTCGGCGACGACGAACGCATGCGGCGCGCCTTCATGCGCCACCTCGGCGTATCGCCGTCCGAATACAGAAGACGGTTTTCGGGTTGATCGAAATGATCCCGCCGCAACCGCGGGCCTGCGGGGTCGTGATCGGACGCCGGTTCAAGGCTGGGATCGACGGTTTCCTGGGCCTGCGGGACGGTCAGATCAAAGACGCGGCGGCGCAAATGTGATAACTGACCACCGGAAACCGGAGGAAACCGACCATGATTGAACCGAAACTGGAAGTGCCGGCCGAATTGCGCGATTTGGCCGAAAAGACCATCGATCAGGCGGAAAGGGCATTCGGGATGTTTTTCGATGCCGCCAGCAAGTCAATGGCTTCGCTTCCGGGAGCGGGAACGGACATCTCCAAGCAGGCCCTGTCCTTTACCGAACAGAACGTGAAGGCCGCGTTCGAACATGCGCGAAAGCTGGTTCACGCGACCGATCTTCAGGAGGCGATGCGGATCCAGTCCGAGTTCTTGCGCAGTCAGTTCACCAACGCCGGCGAGCATATGAGGCAGATCACCGGCGAGGTCATGTCCGCCGCGAAAGATGCCACAAAGGGAAAATTCTGATCCGCGCCGCGTCCCCCCGGGGGCGCCCCAGACCACATCTGCGCTGCTCTCAAAATGAGCTTGCGCGGGATGGCTGTGTGGATTTCAATCCGAGTGCAGGTCCATGATGGGCCACCGGGTACACGCGCTCGCCGTCCGTCATCCTTTCTGCTGATCCCTGCCGGCCGATAGGCCGGCAGGGATTTGCATATGGCGGCGCTTCCGAGCTACTCGAGCCGAGCCGATATGGGCGCCGATCTCTGCCGCCTCGGTTCGGGCCAGCGGAAAATTCCATTCCCTTTTGCGCACGACCTGCGCTTACTATCCGCAACAAGACCCCGGAAAATTCGCAAGGTCGATCCGGGCGGCGACCGATTTCAGAAACTTCAGGACGGGCCGATAAAAATAGCGAAAGAAAGCGGATTGAGACGGCGCGGCAATGATCTCGAGATTTTTTGCCTCGCGCTGCAATTTACTTCTCCTTGTCGCCCGGCGTCTTGCCGGTCGTCTTGTTGACGAGATGTACGCGTCCGCAGGCGGGACAGGTCACGGCCTCATAGCTGTCGTCGCGATCCGGCGGGGCTCATTCCTGCAACCGGACTTGGACGTTCGGACCGATCTGCCGGATTGTCCGTTCCTCACCATAACGCGCGCGCGGCTCGGATGCCTTGATCTGTCTCAAGGGCGAGCCGCGCGGAAGCGACCGCGATCGAAACGAGCGCAGGCTTTAGTAATCGCCGGGGTTGGCGATCATCGGCTGCGAGGTGTCTGCCGGCGCCAGGTCGCTGGCGTCGCTTTCACTCAGGAACTTGTCGAGCGTTGCCTGGATCCTCTCCTTGAGGGAATCCGGGCCGCGGTCGCTTAGCTGGGTATGCAGGGCGCCGGTATTGACGATGTCGATGCCGTCGGCATGGGCGTCTTTCGGCGTCGGCAGGACGCCGGGGTCGGTTTTGAAGTTCGGATCCTTTGAGCGGAAGGAAAGGATCTTCATCTTATCGCTGAGCACGAATGGCACCCGCAGATTGTCCAGGGTAATGACCTTGGACACCAGTTCCGGGTGCTGCTTGGCGACGTACATCGAAACGTCGCCGCCGTTGGAATGTCCAACCAGCGTCAGGTGATCGTAGTCGGCGTTCGGTTGCCGCTTCTGCAGCTCGCCGAGCACGAACAGAATGTTCGCTTCGCAGCGCATGTAAATCCCACGCCGGCCGACATAGGGCAGACCAACCTTGGTCATCAGCGGCGGGTCGGACGGGAGGTCCTGCTGGATGCTGGCGACCAGATAACCGCGCGCTGCAAGAGCGTTGGCGAGGAAGGAATACTCGGTGTTCTTGACGGTATTGCCGTTGCTGATGATGGCGACCGGAAGCTTCCAGAAACCGTTGTCTGCCTTGGTCTCGTAGTCGCGACGTACCGCCAGGTCGACCGAAATCGGCCGCTGCCGCGAGGCGTCGAACAGGCTCAGCGTCTCATGCCGGATCGCCCATCGGCTGATCGCAAAGTATTCGCCGCCGGCGAGCGCGCAGAGGCAGGCCAATATTGCAAGTGCCCTTCGCATGGCTTCCAACCCAATCACTTTGTTTCAACACATGGTGTTGGAACGCTTATCGGGCGACATCGGATTGCGGCTATCGAAATTAAATTTTGGCAACCCGGCTGGAACATCTAGGGTGCCGGCCGCGGCCGCTGCTGGTCAGTTGCTCTGGCCGGACGACAATCGTGTGGCCGCCCGCAGGGCGGCGTCGATTTTCGATTTGACGCGGCGGGCCGCCAGCGCCTCAAGCCTTGTCTGCGTCTTGCCGGTCTTGACCTTGTCGCCGATCCGGTACCGCCATTCCCAGACGTCCGGCTCGGCGGTCGCAACAATAGTATACTCTACGCCTTTGTACATCACCGCAGTTCCTCCGCTCGCACACGCGGGAGGACAACTTTTAGTGGCCCCAATCAATCCGGACATCTACGGGGACCGGTGGATTCCCCCAGTTCGTTGCAGATTTGCGCGGATAACGCAACCGCCCCCGGCCTGAATTGCAGCCCTATCAAGCAAGATGCTTGGCTTATTCGAAGGACTCCGCGACCACACGGACCGGAACAATGGCTTCCTGAATGCGTCCAGCAGTTCAATCTGCCATTCGGAGTTTTGTTCGAGCCCTTTGGTGACATCGCTGACCAGATCGCTGCAAACTCTTGTGATCTCGGTCCATGCCACATCGCGATTTGCAACGTCGACGCCGAGATCGGTCAGGTTGCTATAGGGGTCATTTGCGGATCCTGAAAAAATACGACGGCATGTCCAGCAGATCCGGCGCGAGCAAGCCGCCTCTGCGGCGCTTGCAGGATGCCCGATCGCCGATGTGACTGTTGATCTGGTAAGTCAAAGGCGACAGATTCACGTGGCTAGAGGCAGCGTCCCTGTCCTCTTGCGGGACAAAGCTTCAAGGCGTTGGACACTGAGAACAACAGCCGCGCGCTCCGCGCTTCATTGTCAGGAGCGCGGTAGCTGAGCGGAAACGCCACGCCGATGTCGGCCAGCAGGTCGTTCCACAGAAAGAAACGCACCCCGCCTCCGGCTGAGGTAAGCGCAATGCCGTCGGACAGGCTGTAGCCGTCGTTCCACGCCGCGCCGGCGTCGACGAAGCTGTAGAGCTGATAGCCGGACAGATACCGATAATTCAGCTTGTGGTCGTAACGTAGTTCGAAAGAACCGGCGATGCCGTTGTCTCCGCTGGTCTCGGCGCTGCCGTAGCCGCGCCCGAACGACGCGCCGCCGAGATAGAACTGCTGCGAGGTGAACACCGGACCGGAGGCAATCTGGCTGGCTGCCGCCACCTTCACCGACCAGGCGTCGGACAACGTTTGATAACGCGTGAACCAGAAATCAAGCACCGAGAAGTCCGGCGATGCGCCGTAGCGCGATATCAGGTCGTCGCCGAAATGCGAAGCGCCGAAGATGTCGAGGCCTTGGCGATAGGCCAGCGTGAAGTAATTGTTGCCGCCAAAGCCGTCCAGCCATCGATAGTCGGAAGTCAGGCCGATCGTGCGGATGTGATCGTTGTAGACGGGGCCGAAAACGTCGCTTTCGGAAACATTGCTGAATCCTGCGGCGAGCGTAAGCGTCAACGAAGAGCGCTGCGACTGCACCGGGACGATGCTGCCGTGGAGCTCCAATGCCTCGGTCACGGTGTTGTCGTTGACGAGGCGCCTGTCGTCGCCTGGATGAACCTCGCTGTAGAGAGCCGACCCGCCGATCCGCATTCCATCCGTGCCCACTGGCGCGTCGTAGGAGAGCCGGCCGAATCCGAGCTCGCGCGGATCGTTCGGCGTGGTCGAGAGATTGAGCGCAAGCGTGTCGCCCGGCACCAGATACGAATTGAACGCGGCGGTCGCGTAACTCTGCCAGGGACCGACCGACGACGAGCCCAGATTGTCGAGCCCGAACGAGGTATAGATGTGCCAGGTTTGTAGCTGGACGACGAGGCGGAAGCGGCCGGTCGGGCCCCCGATCTCTTCGATGCCGGAATCGGCGATACGCACGCCCGGCGAGCCGTTGATCAGCAACAGTTGTCGTTCCAGCGTCGCCAGCCGTGAAGGATGTTCAGCAAGCACCGGGTCGAGGAACGGCCTGACGCCGAATTGTTCGGCGCCGTCGCCTTTCAGTGCGATCTCCGTGATGCTGCCCTCGATCACCTCGATACGAACCCGCCCGTCGTTGATGTCCTGTGGCGGAACGATTGCGCGACTGAGGTGGAAGCCGGCGGCTCGATAGAGATCGCTGATGCAATCCGCGATGGCTGCGAGGTCGACCTGCGAGACTTTCTTTCCGAGGTAAGCTTGATAGGCCGTTACCAGCCGATCGTTGGGTACCGTCCGCGCTCCGGTAAGCGAAACGCCCCGAAGCACGAATAGCGGTTTGCTGTCACCTGTCGGCTCCGGCCTTGCAAATTGCGGCACTTGCAGCTTGGGCCGGGCCGCCGGCTGCGCTGGTCCGGATTGCAAGTCGTTGAAATGCTTTTCGGTCTGCCTCGGATCGAAGCTTGGCTGGTTGGCCTGCTGGGCGGTTGCCGGATAAGGCGCTGACAACGTCAGCGCCAGCCAAGCCAGGGCGATCGAGGCCATATTGGCGGTAACAAGATGCAGCCTTACCCTGGCTCGCGACAGCACGTCTCCGTAGTTTCCCGGAGAAACCCTGGTGAGCGTCGGGAGACTTGTTAGCCGCATGATTTTTCATAGTTTTTTATGGTCAATGAACGGTTAAAGCAGCGCCTGAAAGCAGCCTGCTCCGCTCATTCTATCTTGAAACATTTTCGCTACGCCTGAGGGCTGAATTGTTCTCGGAGTGAGGTACGTGATGCTTAGGGCAGGCGGGTTGCGGCGCATCTTGACGGCCGCGTTGGTTCTTGGAGCGAGTTCGGGTGCGCTGGCCGCCGACGATGGCGGCTGGTCGGTGAGCAAGTCGTCCGGCGAGGTATGGATCGCCACCACCGGCGCCGATCAGGTTTCGCTCCGCCAGGAAGAGGTACTGAAGCCGGGCGACACGATCCGAACCGGGCGAAACGGACGCGTGCTTCTCGTGCGCGGCGAGGAGACGATCCTGATCGCGCCGAACTCCGTGGTCGGTCTGCCCGTCGAGAAGACGGGCGGACTGCCGACGACCATCTTGCAGCAGGCAGGCTCGATTCTGCTCGACGTGGAAAAGCGCAACGTCAAGCATTTCGAGGTCGAAACCCCCTACCTCGCCGCCGTGGTCAAGGGAACGCAGTTTCGCGTCACCGTGAATGCCGCCAACACCAGTGTCGAGGTGAGCAGGGGACAGGTCGAAGTCTCCGACTTCAAGTCGGGCCAGATCGCCCAAGTGCTGCCGGGCCAGGCCGCTACCGCCTCCGCCCATGGGAAAACCGGCCTTACCTTAAGCGGGTCGGGCGCATTTTTTCCGATCGAGCAGGGCAGGCCTCGCGCCTCGTCAATTGACCGGGTGCCCGTTCCTCGCGATGGGCTCCATGCCCCTCACAGTGCCGCGAACGGCAAGCTGATCCATGCGCTTGGAACTGTCGACACCACTTCCGGCAAACCCGCCGCGGCGCCGCTTCGCGAGCGACAGGCGAAGGGCAATTCGCTGGCGAAGCGGAACGTCATACGGATTTCGGCCTCACTTGGTGAAGTCACGCTGAATGTTCAGAAGGCAACGCACGGTCTCGCCCACGGCAGCGTGGCTCCGGGCTCGCCGAAAAACTCGTCCAGCAAGGATACGGTGTGGAGCGACGCCAAAGCGAGTGTGAGTTCGGCGAGCACCGCCGGCCAGGGCAACTCTACATCCAGCGGTAACGCCGCCACTGCGGCAACCACCGTAACCACCAATGGTGCGGCGACGTCGGCAGCGACGGCCTCCACAATTGCTGCCGTCACAGTGTCGGCCAACAATTCCGGCAGCGGAAATTCCAGCGGCGCGACCGGAAGCGGCAAAGGCAACAGCGGCAACGGGAACAACGGCAACGGTAATGGCAATAACGGCAACGGCAACGGAAATGGGAACGGCAATAGCGGCAACGGCAACGGCAATGGCAACGGGAATGGGAACGGTAACGGCAACGGCAACGGCAACGGCAAAACCAAATAGTGGTTGCTAGCTCTCAAAGAGGGGACGCGCACTTGGCTGATTGAGAAGTGCGTAGGGGGACAAGGTGAAACATTTTCGGCCGCATATTCTCGTGGTGATCGCGCTGGCGACCGTTCTGTTGTGCGGCTGGCATGGCGCTTTCCGCAATGCATTGATCGATCTCAGGTTCGCCTGGGAACAGCGTCAGGCCACGGGCAAAATCGTCGTGATTGCGATCGATGCCCGGTCTATCGAGAAGATTGGAATCTGGCCATGGCCGCGCCGACTGCATGCTGAGCTGTTGCGGCAACTTCAGAAGGCGCGCGCAAGCGACATCGTCTTCGACGTGGACTTTAGCACGCCATCGGATCCGCGGTCGGACAACGAGTTTGTCGAGTCACTTCGGGACGCAGGCGGCTCGGTGGTCTTGCCGTCGTTCATGCAACCTGGCGCCGGCGGCAATGACGCGACGGTTCACGTCAATCGCCCGCTGCCGCAGTTCGGCGAGCATTCGTGGTCGGCGGTCGTGAACGTCGCAGTCGAGCCGGACGGATTGGTCCGGCGCTTCCCGTTCGGCGAAAAACTCGGCGGCGAGTATTTTCCGTCCATGGGCGCGGTATTAGCTGGACGATATAGCGAAAAGGACGCTTCCTTCCTGATCGATTTCGGCATCAGCGCCGCCTCCATTCCGACGCTGTCCTACGTCGACGTGCTGAGTGGCGACCCCGCGACGCTGGCCCAACTCAAGGACAAGAAGGTGATCATTGGCGGCACCGCCCTTGAGCTCGGTGACCGCTTCAGCGTTCCGAACGGCGGGATTGTTTCCGGCCCGGTGCTGCAGGCGCTTGCGGCGGAATCGATCCAGCAGAATCGCATGCTGCATGCCACTTCCGATCTGGTCGCGCTGGCTGGATTGTTCGTCATTTCGCTGCTCATGATGTTGTGCTGGCGCCGTCTCACGGCCGGCATGAGGGTAGTCGTTCTCGGAGGAATGGCGATCGCGGTTGAAATGCTCGCGATGCTGCTGCAGGCGAAGTTGCCGCTCGTTCTCGATACATCGTTATTGCACACTGCGATCGCGGTGTACCTCGCCGCCATTGCACTCGACGAAATAGACTTCCGGGGATTGCTCGGCCGCATCGCGGAGAACCGATTCCAGCGCATCGCGATGTCGCTTGGCGATGGGCTGGTATGTTTCGATCAGAACCATCTGATCACGGTCTGGAATCCCGGTGCGGCGGCAATCTTCGGCTACGACCCGGCTGAGATGATCGGTAAGCCGTTCGACCTGCTCTGTGCCGGCAACTGTGACGGTGGAGTGCGTTCGTTGTCGGTCCGCGATGCCGTGCGCCCCGGCTCGCTGCTGCCCGGCGGTTCGGTGATGGAATTCGAAGGGCGTCGGAACAACGGCGAGATGTTTCCGATCGAGGCGTGCTTCTCCGGCTGGCAGGGCACCGACGGTTTTCAATATGGCGCTATCCTGCGCGACATATCCGTGCGAAAGCGGGAAGCCGAACGCATCAGGCATCTGGCCGAATACGATTCGCTGACCGGACTCGCCAATCGCAACACCCTTCACGCCCGGTCGACCGAGATGATCTCGGCTGCGGAAAGCCAGGCGGGCGAGGTCGCGTTGCTGGTAATTGGCCTCGACGGTTTCCAGCAAATCAATGACATGCTCGGCCATGCCTACGGCGATCTCGTGCTGTGCGCCGTCTCTGACCGGCTGACCGCCGAGATCGGACGGGCGGGTATTGCCGCGCGTCTCAGCGGCGACGAGTTTGCCGTAGCCATTCCTTGTGCCGCGCTCGCCGAGACGGTCGCGGAGTTTTCCGAGCGCATCGCGCGTGCCTTCGACAGTCCGCTGCACGCGGGAACGCGGCAGCATCGTGTCAGGGTGAGCGTCGGAGTTGCCCTTTACCCGGAGGGCGGCCGGACGGCAGACGAACTGCTGAGCAACAGCCATCTCGCCTTCTGCCGCGCCAAGGCCGTCCGGCGCGGTAGTCACGTCATGTTCGACAGCTCCATCAGAAGGGAATTGCAGGCGCGGCTGACGCTTGAGGCGGAGCTTGCGCTTGCGGTCGAACGGCGAGAGTTCGAGCTGTTCTATCAGCCGCAGGTGCGTCTGACGGATGGCAGCTTGATCGGCTCGGAAGCCCTCATCCGCTGGCGCCACCCCGAGCGGGGCCTGGTCCCGCCCGGGGAATTTATGCCGGTCGTCAACGCGTCCTCGATTTCGGAACCTATTGCGGCATGGGTGCTGGAAACGGCTTGCCGACAAGCCAGAACGTGGGAGTTGGCCGGACATGGCGTTCGCGTCGGCATCAATCTCTCGCCGTCGCAACTGCAGTCCGGCGACCTCGCCGATTCGGTTGCCGGGATGCTCGCCGCGACCGGTCTCACGCCGTCGCTTCTCGAGCTCGAAGTAACGGAAGATGTTCTGCTGCTGGATGAACACAGGGTGCTCGATACCTTCCAGCGGATTCAACAACTCGGCGTCCGTATCGTGTTCGACGACTTCGGCACCGGCTATGCCAGTCTCAGCTACTTGAAGAAATTCCCCCTCGATGGACTGAAGATCGACAGGTCGTTCGTGCTCGACCTGCTTGCCGATTCCGACGATGCGGCGATCGTCGGTTCGACCGTCGGCCTGAGCAGGCAACTGGGCTTGTCGGTGATCGCGGAGGGGATCGAGAATCGGGCCACCGCCGATCTACTGATCAGCATGGGATGCGAGGAAGGCCAGGGCTATTTCTTCGGCCGGCCGATGCCGGCTCAAGCATTCGAAGGCCACTTCATGGCGGTGCGGGATTCCGCCAAATCCGGCCAGGCAGCCTAGCGGCCTTCGATGCGCTCGACTTGGGAATCCAGCTCGACCGGGGCGGACCGGAATTGTCTTGAAGGGTTCGCCGTTCGGGAAATTTTCAGAAGCCCATCAGCGCCGTCGCGCCACCGCAATTCCGCACAGGAACGCGACGAACAGGCTAGTCAGCGGGGCCGCTTGGGTAATGTCGGCAATGGTCGAAAGCGGCCTGCCCGGCCGCCGCGCTTCCGCGACGGCTTCGCTCAGCCGGTCGGCCGCCGTCTTAAGGGCTCCGGTGACTTCTCCGATCGTTCGCGACACGTCGGTTGCAGTATCGATGGCGCGTTCCGCCATGCCCGGCTGCGGTATCAATTGCGGGGTGTCGATGCTCACGGGCAATTACTCTCGCAGGGTGGGAAACAAAAGAGGCCGCCATCTTTGGCTATCCGCGCGTGCGCTCGTTTTTGAACAGCGGGCCCAAAGGACCTTTGGCTATCTGCGACAGGCGCCGTGGTGAACGGCGGATGGCGGCCTCCAGCAGGAAATGCCGGGCCGACAATTTTGTTCCACCGTTGGCGCAGGAAAACGTCTTACCTCCTGTGGACCGCGAAACAGGCTAAGAGAATCTCTGTTACCGTGGGCCGCAACGGGCCGCTAAGAGGATCTACCGTGGTCAATGCCGTCACATCAGAACAGCCGCGACACATCGTCGTGCTTGGCGCTCCCATCGACATGGGGGCGTCGCAGCGCGGGACCCTGATGGGGCCTGCGGCGCTTCGCACGGCGGGTCTTTTGACCCTGCTTGAAACCCTGGGCTTCGAGGTGACCGATTACGGCGATCTCTCCATTGCCGGCATGGCGGACCTCACCGACGTGCCACCCGACAATGCCAGGCATTACCGTGAAATCCAGCGCTGGACCCGGACGCTGAGCAAGCACGGTTACGAGCTCGCGCGTACCGGCGCGATCCCGATCTTTCTCGGCGGCGATCACTCGCTGTCGATGGGTTCGATCAATGCGATGGCGCGGCACTACCGGCAAGCCGGCCGCGAGCTTTTCGTTCTGTGGCTGGACGCGCATGCGGACTACAACACGCCCACAACAACCCTGACCGCCAATATGCATGGAATGGCGGCGTCATTCCTGTGCGGCGAAGGTGGGCTCGATGGCCTATTGGGCGAAGAGCCGCGCGCCTCGCTCGATCCCGAGCGGCTGGAGCTGTTCGGCACGCGCTCGATCGACAAATTGGAAAAAGACCTGCTGCGCGAGCGCCGCATCAGCGTCGCCGACATGCGGCAGATCGATGAGTTCGGCGTCGGCGTGCTGATCCGCCGTGTCATTGATAAGGTGCGCTCCCGCAACGGCGTCCTGCACGTCAGTTTCGATGTCGACTTTCTCGATCCCGAAGTCGCGCCCGGCGTCGGCACCACCGTGCCGGGCGGCGCGACCTATCGGGAAGCGCATCTAGTGATGGAGATGCTGCACGATTCCGGATTGGTCCGGTCGGTCGATATTGTCGAGCTCAACCCGTTCCTCGATGAGCGGGGCCGGACCGCGCGCACGGCGGTGGAACTGATCGGCAGCCTGTTCGGCCAGCAGATCACCGACCGGCCGACGCCGAGCAACGCGATCGCGCCGAACGATTGATGCGATCACGCCGGTCGTTTCGGCGCTGGCTTGATGCCGTGATCGGCGAAATAGCCCTCGAGCGCACTGGCGGCGCCTCTGTCATCGGCAAGCGCCACGTAGGTGTCGGGCCTGAGCAGATAGAGAGCGTCGCGGGCAAGGCCCGCGGCCCCGTGCTCGGATCGCCAGGCAAAGACACACAGCAGCAGATTCTGCCCCGCACAGAATGCAGCAAGCTCGGCGTCGGCAGAGCCGTAGACATGGACCTGCCAGTCCATGCTTGCGAGCGGGGCGAAGTTGTCCGTGCCGTCGGCCGCGACCCAGGGCAGGCGATCTCCGGCATGCACATGCCCGGCCATGCCCCGGCTGAGCGGGCTCTGGCGGTAGTTCAGCATGATCTGCGAGACGGTGCGGAACAGAAACTCGCGCACCGCTTCAAAGCTGACGGCAAGCGGAAACAGCACCGGCGCAACGCGGGTGCGCAGGATGTCGGCGATGCGGCCTTCGGCGCTGGCAAAGCTGAACACGCGATCGGTTGTCGCAACCAGCCGCCGCGCAAAGCCGATCCGTTCAGCCTCGTAGCTGTTGAGTAGCGCGTCGGGCGCGCGGCCGGCAATGACCGCGGCCAGCTTCCAGGCGAGATTGATGGCGTCGCCGATGCCGGTATTCATGCCCTGGCCGCCGGCAGGGCTGTGGATATGCGCCGCATCGCCGACCAGGAAGGCACGGCCTTTGCGAAAATGCTGCGCCACCCGGTGATGCACGTGGTAGGTCGAAAACCAGTTGACGTTCCCGACTTCAACTTTGAGGTGGTTGATCGCCCGATCGCTGATGTCCTCGAATTTCAAACTGTCGGCCCGGTCGGCGCGCTCATCGCGCACGGTTCCGATCAGGCGCGCGCGTCCCGTTCCAGCAAGCGGGAAGACGGCGAGAAAATCGGCCTCGTCGAGATCGATATGCAGCTCGCCGTTGACCGCGGGACCGGCAGCATCGACGTCGGCGACGTAGAAGACTTGGCGATAGGTGCCGCCGGGAAAGCCGGTGCCGATGGTGTCGCGCACGATCGAACGCGCGCCGTCGCAGCCGGCGATGTAGGTCACCTCGCAATCTTGCTCTGCGTCATCGCTTCCGCGCAGCCGGGCAATCACGCCGTTTTCCTGCTCGCTAAAGCGGATCAGCTCGGTGCGCCGTTCGACCGCGACGCCAAGCGATTCCAGCCGTTCGATCAGGAGCCGCTCGTGCTGGTCTTGTGGGAAAATATGCAGAAAAGGGTAGGGCGTCAGCCCCGTGCCGACCTTCTCGAACGCAAGGCGCGCCGCTCGCTCGCCCTTGACCCAGAGGTTGACGGCGGGGACCTGATGGCCTTTGGCGATCACGGAGTCCGTAAGGTCGAGCTGCCGGTAGAGCTCGAGCGTCCGGGCCTGGACGGCAAGCGCACGGGACGTCGTCCCTGGCTCGGCGGTCTTGTCGATGATGCGTACCTTGACGCCCAGTTTGGTCAGCCAAAGGGCGAGCACCAGACCCGTGGGGCCGGCGCCAACGATGAGAACCTCGGTCTGCGCCATCTGCATCTCCCAAACCTGCCCTGCCATGCAGTGCAATGCGGAAACTGCCGCTTCGATCCGCGTCGGACGATACTAGTTCGGCATGCCGCTTGCATCGACATAGCCAGATTTCTTTTCCGGAGTATGGCGCACAGAGGGGGCTCAATGACCATCACGGCAACGGCGCCGATCGCAGGCATCGAACGCAGCAAGATCAATGCGATCGTATTTGCAAGCTGCCTCGGCACCATCATCGAGTGGTACGATTTTCTGATCTACGCGACCGCGGCCGCCCTTATCTTCAACAAGGCGTTCTTTCCAACCTTCGATCCGCTCGCGGGCACGCTGGCTGCGCTCGGCAGCTATGCCGTCGGATTTCTGGCGCGGCCTCTGGGCGGCGCCCTGTTCGGCCACTTCGGCGATCGGCTTGGCCGAAAATCGATGCTGGTTCTCACCCTCTTCATCATGGGCTTGAGCACCTTCTGCATTGGTCTGCTGCCAACCTATGCCTCGATCGGCGTGCTGGCGCCGATCCTCCTGATCCTGCTCCGCATCATCCAGGGCATCGGTCTCGGCGGCGAGTGGGGCGGCGCTTCGCTGATGGTGCTGGAGCACGCCCCTCGCGACCGGCGCGGCTTTTACACGAGCTTCGTGCAGATCGGATTTCCGATCGGGCTCGTTCTGGCCAGCCTCGTGTTCGCGCTGGTCTCTAAATTGCCCGATACCGACTTTGCCGCCTATGGCTGGCGGATTCCGTTCCTGGTCAGCATCGTGTTGCTTGCGCTCGGAACCTTCGTGCGTTCGCGCGTGCCGGAGACGCCAGTATTCGAGGGGCTCAAGGGTCGCGGCGGCTTGTCGGGCAATCCGGTCGGCGAGGCCGTGACCAAGAACACCAAGGCGTTTCTGATTGCCGTCGGGTTGAAGCTTTCCGAGGTGTCCTGGGTCTACATGCTCACCGTATTTGTAGTTGTCTACGCCACAACCAAGCTCGGCATGCCCAAGCAGGTGATGCTCGACGCCGTCATGTATGCCGCGCTCCTGGAACTGGCGAGCCTGCCCTTGTTCGGCTGGCTGGCCGACAAGATCGGCCGGCGGCCGCTCTATATCCTGGGCGCCTTGTTCACGATCGTCTTTGCGTTTCCGCTATTCTGGATGATTGAAACGAAAAGCGCCGCGCTGATCTTCATCGCCATCATGATCGCGATGAATTTCGGTCATGGCATGATGTTCGGGCCGGAATCCTGCTACTTCCCCGAGCTATTCGGCCCTCGCGTCCGCTACAGCGGCGCGTCCTTCGGATTTCAGCTTTCGGCGGCGATCGGCGGCGGCTTTGCGCCGATCATCGCCACCGTGTTGGTCGGGTACTTCGGAGGCACCGGTGGCGTTTCCGTGATGATGATCGCGCTCGCGCTGATTACCCTTGCCGCGGCGCTCGCGGCGCGCGAAACCAAGGGAGGGTCACTGTCGGAATAGGGTGGATGGGGCGTCATGCGCTTTGGCATTTTCATCTATGACGGCGTCGAGCCGATCGATCTCGCGACGTTCGGCGTGCTGTCGATGGCGCGGCGCATCGCGCCGGAAATCGAGATCTGCACCATCGCTCCGCAAGCCGGATCCGTTGCGCTTGCCAATGAGCTCAAGGTGAGCGCTGATTTCGGCATCGACAATGCACCTTCATGCGACCTCGTCATTGTCACCGGCGGACCGGGCTGGATCGAACAGGCGGAAGCGTCAGCGACCCTCGACTATATCCGCCGCGTTCGTGCAACAGGCCGCATCGCATCGGTATGCACCGGGGCCATGATTCTGGCTGCAAGCGGCATTCTCGATGGTGGGTCCGCGACCACCAAACGCGAAGTAGTGCCGCCGGAAACCTCGCCGCTCGAGGTCATGCGCGCCAACTATCGTGACATCGACGTGCGGGCCGCGATGCTGGTGGATCGCGGAGAAGGACTTGTGACCGGCGGCGGCGTCTCGCTATGCATCGACACCACGCTCTACCTGCTCGCCGATATGCTCGGCCAACACGTCGCCGACGAGACGGCCCGCATCATGGAGTATACCCGCGCATGGCGGGCCAATCGCGAGGGGTTTGCTCCGGTGCTGGTGCCCGCTTTGAGAGTACCAAAATGACGAGGCCGCCTGGTGAGGCGGCCTCTTTTTTTCGTGTTACTTTTCCCACCACCACCAGTCGGCGTGCGCTCTGCGCCAGTCCGCATGACGCTGTTCGTTCCTGCCGATCAGGATGCCAAAGTGAATACACGCTTTGCGGTCGCCTTTCTGGCAAAGCTGATGGTAGCCGACGATCTCGGCTTCAACGGCGTCCTGGGCGTGCGCAGGTGTTGCAACTATCGCGGCCGTGCCGGAAAGTCCGACGACCATCGCTAAGGCTGCCATCACTGGCTTCACAGTCATTTTGTCTCCTACTCAAACTGACGCCCCCGAAACCACGCTACGTTTAGAAATCTGAACGCAATCTGAACTCGTTTGCAGCTCGAGGGATTGTATTCGTCGGTTGAATGGCGGAATGTGCCATTCTACAATTCACAGCTCAAAACGCCGTCCATCAAGAAGGCTGCAAGAAGCTGCGCAACAACGGGAAACGCCATGCGGGATCGAAAATGGTCGAGGCGCGATGTGCTGAAGACCTCGACCGCCCTCGGGACTGCGGCGCTGTTCGCTGAGCCGGCAAGAGCGGCCGCGCCGCCGCCGACCAGCGTGACGCCGCAACTGATCGAAGCCGCCCGCATGGAAGGCAAGGTCTCCTACTATTCCGCGCTGGAGCTGAACGTCGCCGAACGGCTCGGCAAGGCGTTCGAAGCGAAATATCCTGGCATTGCCGTCCGGGTCGAACGTTCGGGCGCGGAGCGGATCTATCAGCGCATCGCACAGGAGCAGGGCAGCGGCATCAACGCCGTCGATGTCGCCAACTCCACCGACCCCGCGCATTATCTCGACTGGAAGTCAAAGGACTGGCTCGCGCCTTACCTTCCCGATGATGTCGCGAAATATTTCCCTGCGGATCAGTTCGATCCCGATGGGCTGTGGGCAACCTCCTGCGCCTGGATCGAGGTCATTGGTTACAACAGCAAGCTGGTGAAGGCTGAAGATGCGCCTAAGAGCTATACCGATCTGCTCGATCCGAAATGGCAGGGCAAGATCGTCAAGGCGCATCCCGGCTATAGCGGCGCGATCATGACCGCGACCTTCGTGCTCGCGCGCGAACTCGGCTGGTCATATTTCGAGAAGCTGGCGCAGCAGAAAGTCCTGCAGGTGCAGTCGGCGGCCGATCCGCCGAAGAAGCTGCTTTTGGGCGAACGTGCCGTGATGGCCGATGGTAACGACTATAATCTGCAGCTGTTGAAAGAGCAGGGTCAGCCGGTCGAGGTGGTCTATGCGAGCGAAGGTTCACCGCTGATCATCGTTCCCTGCGGCGTGTTCCGCAGCGCGCCGAATCCGAATGCCGCACGGCTGTTCCAGAGCTTCTTCTTCAGCGCAGAGGGTCAGCAATTGCTGGTTGACACTTTCGCCCATCGCTCGTTCCATGCGCAGATCAAGGAAAAGCCCGGCCGCCCGCCACTATCGGCGCTGAAACTGCTCAAGTCGGATCCCGCAGCGGTGCTGGCGCAAAGCGAAGACATCAAGGCGCACTACGCCAGGCTGTTCAAGGTGTGAGCGCTTGCATCGGCGATGGAGGGGAGAAGGAACTACTCCGCCGGCAATCGCATTTAGGTGACGGCCGCCGTCATTGACGCGGCTCACGAAATATTTAGGCGTGATTTAATCGCTTCTTTGACATGTTTGCTGTGCGTGCCGCTTCGAATGGAGATGCTCGATGACGGAAACAAGAGCCGCTGAAGACAATCGCGTCAGAGCGTCGCGCCGTCGTTTCCTGCGCGATAGCGTAGCCATTGGCGGGGCGATGATGGCCGGCGATCTGGCGGCTGGCGAGGCACAGGCGGCCACGAGCGACAACCTTCCGCCCAACGTTCCCGAGTGGATGAAGGTGCCGGGCGATGCCATGGGCAGCCAGCTCTATGGCACGCCGTCGCCGTTCGAGAAGGATGTCGTCAAAAACATTCCGAAAAACCTGAAGCAGTATATTTCTGCCTCCGGGCGGACGCCGTTGCAGGAGCTCGACGGCATCATCACCCCGAACGGATTGTTCTACGAGCGCCATCATGGCGGCGTTCCCACCATCGATCCGGCGCAGCACCGGCTGATGCTGCATGGCCTGGTCGACAAGCCCATGATCTTCACCATGGAGGATATCCGCCGCTTCCCGTCGCAATCGCGCATTCATTTTCTCGAATGCTCCGGCAACCCCGTCTACACCAAACCCTACGGCAAGACCGCTTCGGACCTGGTCGGGCTGTTGAGCTGCGCGGAATGGACCGGCGTCAGCCTGAAGCTGGTGCTGCAGGAAGCGGGACTGCAGTCGTCGGCGAAATGGATCGTCGCCGAAGGCGCGGATGCCGCGGCGCTGACCCGCAGCATCCCGATCGAGAAGTGCCTGGACGACGCCATGCTGGTGTACAGCCAGAACGGCGAGCGGCTGCGTCCGCAGCAGGGTTATCCGTTGCGGCTGCTGCTGCCGGGTTTCGAAGGCAACATGAACGTGAAATGGCTGCGCCGCCTGCACGCCACGGCCGAGCCGGCTTATTCGCGCGAGGAGACGTCGAAATATACCGATCTGATGCCGGACGGCACCGCGCGCGAGTTCACCTTCTACATGGAAGCGAAGTCAATCATCACGCGCCCCTCGGGCGGTCAGCGGTTGACGACGGCCGGATTCCACGAGATCACCGGGATCGCCTGGAGCGGCCACGGCAAGATCAAGCGCGTCGATATCTCGGTCGATGACGGCAAGAGCTGGCAGGAAGCGGAGCTGCAGGAGCCGATCCTGACACGGGCGCTGACCCGCTTCCGGTTGCCATGGCATTGGGACGGCCAGGTGGCCGTGATCCAGAGCCGCGCGATCGACGAGACCGGCTACGTCCAGCCGACGCTCGCCGAACTGCTCGCCGTGCGCGGCGACAATCACTTCTATCACAACAACGCGATCTGGCCTTGGCACATCGCAGCTGATGGCGAGGTCACCAATGCCAATGCGTAAAGTTGAACTCGCAACGCTCGCGCTTGTTGCATTGGCCGTTATCGCTGGCGCACACGCGCAAAGCCCTTACGGCATCGGTCGTGCAGCAACCCCGGCCGAGATCGCCGGCTGGAACATCGATATCGGACGCGATGGCTCTGGCCTGCCGCCGGGAAGCGGCAGCGTCAGTCACGGGCGCGAGGTATTCGAGCAGCAATGCGCGGCCTGTCACGGCGACCAAGGTCAAGGTGGCGTCGGCGATCAGCTCGTCGGCGGGCAGGGGACGCTCGCTACCCCCAAGCCGGTGCGCACCGTCGGCAGCTATTGGCCGTATGCGCCGACCCTGTTCGACTATATCCGCCGCGCCATGCCGCAGAACGCGCCGCAATCCCTCAGTAACGAGGACGTCTACGCGGTCTCCGCCTACATCCTCAACCTGAACGGTTTGCTGCCGGCCGACGCCACGCTCGACGCCAAGACGCTGGCCGCGATCAAGATGCCGAACCGCGACATGTTCGTCGGCGATCCCAGGCCCGACGTCAAGAACCCGGCCTGCATGAGCGGCTGCTAGCGATAGGTGACCGGCGTGTACCGTAGCGTGCCGGCGTCACGAACCTTTCCGCCCATAGTTCAACAGCCCGCCGCTCGTCTTCGGCGGATGCGCGCGCAGCCCTTCCTCGTTGGGCTCGGTGCCCCAACCGGGGCGGTCGGGAATGACGAGATAGCCGTCCTGGATGTCGGGCACGTGGGTGAACAGCTCATGATCCCAGGCAAGGCGATCGATATCGATCTCCATGATCCGCAGGTTCGGCACCGCCACGCTGAAATGGGCATTCATCATCGAGCAGAGGTGGCCGTAGAAGTTATGCGGCGCGACATTGACCTCGAAGGCTTCCGCGGCGGCCGCGATCTTCATCGATTGCCAGACACCATTCCATGGCGTGTCGATGATCGCGACGTCCATCGCCTGCTCGCGAAAATAGGGCAGAAACTCGCGCAGTCCCAATAACGTCTCGCAGGATGACACCGGGTGCGGGCTCTGCCGGCGGATATAGCCGAGCGCTTCCGGATTGAAACTGTCGATCTCGATCCAGAACATATCGAAGTCTTTGATCGCGCGCAGGATCTTCAGGTAACCCTCGGTCTTGGCGTTGAAGTTGAGGTCGAGCAGGATATCGACGTCGGGCCCGGCGCCATCGCGGATCGCCTCGAGATGCATGCGCAGATCGCGCAGCACCTTGCGGTCGACGTTGATCTCTGGCTGAAACGGCGACCCGAAGCCGGGCCGCCAGCCGGTCGGCTTGCCGTCGTCATAGGTGAAGAGATTGGTCTTGAGCGCGGTGAATTTCTTCTCGCGCACCTCGCGCCCGATCGCCTTGACGCCGTCGAGGCTCTCGATCGGCGGCTTGTACCAGGAAGGATGATTGATGCGCCAGGTCGCGCAATGCGACCAGTAGATCCGAATGCGGTCGCGGATCTTGCCGCCGAGCAATTCGTAGCAGGGCACGCCTAACAGCTTGGCCTTGGCGTCGAGCAGCGCGTTCTCGATCGCGCCGAGCGCTTGGGCTACGACCCCGCCGGCGGCCGGACGCGTTGCCGCAAACAGCTCGGCATAGATCCGCTCGTGCTGGAAGACGTCTTGCCCAACCGAGCGCGCCGACAGCCGTTGGATTGCGGCACCGACACCGGGAGAGCCAAAGCCTTCGTCAAATTCGCTCCAGCCGATCACGCCGTCCTCGGTCGTGACCTTGACGAAGTGGTAGTTCCTCCAGCCGGCGTCGCAGGCCAGGATTTCGACGTTGGTTACTTTCGATCTTTTTGTCATGACGTCTCTTTCTTCCCTTGTTTCAACCTGCCTTGTAAGGCGTGCAGTCGGCATGGCGTCGCGCCGCATCGATTTCGGCGAGGCGGCGCTCGTCGTCGATGAGGGTGCGGAACAGGACAATGCCGCGGCTTGTCGGCGCCGTGATGACCGGCAACCCCGTGGCGGCAGCGGACGCGCCCCGCGCCACCAGCAGGAAGTCGGTGGCGCCCGTCTTGGCCTGCCGATCATTCAGGGCAAAGAAATTGTTGGTGTTGGCGTCGAACACCGATACCGACCAATAGCTGTTCGGCATGTCGTGCGTCGAGACGCGCACCGCGCCATTCGCCGCGTTCAGGTCATAAACGCAGATTGAATACAATCGATCGGGGGAGGGACACACCACGCCGCGCGCTCGCGCGGTCGGTTGCGGCGGATAGATAGTCGTGTTGGTGGATGCGGATTGCGTGATAGCTGTCATGGTACGAAGCATGATCAATCGCGGCAGAGCGAGCAGGCTCGCCACGTGGACGACCGCGGCGACCAGGACCGTGCTGGCGATCCATTTCCAGTTTCGCGCGATCATTCGCAACCTGCCTTCTTGATCGCAGGCAGCGCCACATGCGCGGGATCGGCAATGACGTCGGCCTGCGGGTTATGGAGCCGAACCGTCAGATCGAAACGTCCCGGCGCGACCGGAATCCAGTTGCCCTCGGCCTTCGACAGCGTCACCTTGAAACGTCCGTCGGCGTCGCGCGCGACCGAGTTCATCGAAACCGAATATCGGCCCGCGTCATTGGGTATCAGGAAATCGTCGGCGCCGTAGGCGTTGATGCTCCGGCACCGCGTCGGCAGATCGCGCCCTTCAAGATGGTAGATGCAATTTCCATCCAGCGCCGCGCCGTCGCTCGGGGCGCTACAGTAGAGGTAGACTGTCTCTCTACTCAGTGCGAGTAGGCCGTGCATGGCAATCTGCGCGCGCAAGTACGGGCCGCCTTCGCTCGATCCCGTGTAAAGGCTGGTGTGCCATGGCCCGTCGGTTACACTGCCGCCCATGGTGCCGCAAATGGCGGTCACCCAGGTCGCAGCCAGCCCCAGCGCAATGCCTGCCACCAGGATCGCGAAAATCTTGAACGCACGCAGCACATTTCCTCCCGGCTTTTCTTGCGATTATGCCGGGGGTCGAACCTGTAATCCATACCCGTTGGGCTAGCGCCCAGCGGTTTTGCCGCGTAGAGCCGGGCCTGCGCTGGCGTATGGCTCGACTGGCGGGCAGTATAGGTCGGCTGGGAATCGCTATGGCCGCTGTAACGATTGGCTGCAGTGGCCTCACCTGGCCAGCCCCCCGAACAACCCGTCCAGCCGGAACGAATAGCCGACGCCGACGATATAATTCGGTGCGTTGTGATTGAGACCGAAGGCGATGTGGAAGTCGACCTGCTGGATTCGGTTCAAATGATATTCGCCTCCCGAGTTGATCTGTAGGCTCGGTCCGGCACCTTCCGGATAGTCGCCGACATACTCGGTGAACAGGGTGAGTTTCTCCGTCAGTTTTTTCTCCACAACAAAGGTCGTTTCGGTCACGTGCCTGGTCGTCAATTCCTCCGGGCGGAAGAATTCGGTAAACATGCCGCTGACGCCCCAGCCGTCGTGCAATTCCCATGACCACGGGAACTGCAGGTAGGGCTGGATGCCGCGGCCGGCGATGGCGGCCGCACCGGTCGGCAGCGCCACGCCGGATACAATCGAAAGGTCGATCGTTCCCGGTACGGGACTGATCTGCCATTTGACCGCAGGCGAGACATCGGAAAATCCGGAGTTGCCGAGCTGTCGGACATTTACACTATATGTCGGCAGGTCGACCAGGAACTCCAGACACGGCGCCACGCCGAGCCGCCAACGCGTATTGGTCCCGTCGATCGTCTGCCCGGCGCCTCGTCCGCTCAGATTGATTCCGTTTTCACTTTGGAAACTGCCGGTGGGTACCACCAGGCTGGAGTTCGTGACATCCGGCCGGTCGGTGGCGATTTCGTCTTTCGCGGTCGGGCAGGCGTCCGCGCGCGCCTCGACCGCGCCGAGAAGCGCAAGCGCTGCCAGAAAACATAATATCTCCGAACCAAACCAGGCTGCGGCGATCTTGATCGGGAGACGGGACAATCGGGCAACTCCTTACCCCGATCATGATCGGAGCGGCGGCCCGAATATTCCTCAACCGCTTGGAACCGGTTTTCAAGGTAATTCATAAACTTTTCGTTCAGAACCTGTTCAGGCGGATTCCGCGAGACTGATTGTGAAATTCAGATCGGTATCTTTGCGGGTCCGGTAGAAGTCCAAGCCCGGTAGAAGTCCAAGTCCGGTGAAAGTGCAAGACTGACCAGTTCAACGATCATGGCAAGGTTCCCGAAAGCCTCTCGCCGGTGGCTGCCGGCGTTGTGTATCTTTCTCGCCTCATCGACAGTCCTGATCGGTGCCGTCGCCGCGCGTGCCGGTGAGATTGGTTCGAATGACCTTGCTCTATTGGAGCGGCTGACATGGGGCGTCAACGCATCGAGCGCGGAGCATTTGCGAGCCCTCGGTACCGAGCGTTGGTTGCAGGAGCAATTGCATCCGGCCGCGAATGCGGCGTTGCCCGACACTGCCAAAGCCCAGATCGAGGCGATGGCTGACGTTCACAAGTTTCCGTTCGATATTGCGGTTGCATTTGACGCGCAGGCCAAGAGCGCCAATCAGGTCGCCGACCCCGATCAGCGAAAGGCCGCTCAGCAGGTCTTTCAACAGGCGATGAACGATCGCGCCAAACAGGCCGCGGCGCGCACGATCCTGCGCGCGCTCTACGCGCCGGACCAGGTGCGCGAACGCATGACCTGGTTCTGGTTCAACCATTTCAACGTGCATCAAAACAAGGCGAACATCCGCATTCTGGTCGGCGATTACGAAGATCGCGCCATCCGCCCGTTTGCGCTCGGCAAGTTTCGCGATCTTCTCGTGGCGACGCTTCATCACCCGGCAATGCTTCGCTATCTCGACAATGCCGACAATGCGGCGGGGCACCTGAACGAGAACTACGCCCGCGAGATCATGGAGTTGCACACGATGGGCGTCGGCTCGGGCTATAGCCAAGCCGACGTCGAGGCGCTGGCGAAGATTTTGACCGGCGTCGGGATCGACACCAAACCGGAAGACCCGAAGCTGAACCCGGAGCTGCAATCGCAGCTCGTGCGCGAGGGTGCGTTTGAGTTTAACCCCGCCCGCCATGACTACAGCGACAAGACGTTCCTCGGCCATGCCATCAAGGGGCGCGGATTGGCGGAAGTCGATGAGGCGCTGGATATTCTCGTCCATCATCCTGCAACGGCCGCGCACGTGTCGCGGCAGATTGCGACCTATTTTGTTTCGGACAACCCGCCGGACTCGCTGGTCCCGAAGATGGCGCAAACCTTCAAGACGACGGATGGCGATATCGCCGCCGTGCTCGCCACCATGGTTCACGCACCGGAATTCATCGCTTCGCTTAAGCCCGGCATGAAATTCAAGGATCCTGTGCAATACGTGCTCTCGGCGGTTCGCCTCGCCTATGACGACAAGGTGATCCTGAACACGTTGCCGATCCAGAGCTGGTTGAACCGCTTGAGCGAGGGGCTGTTCAACCACGATACGCCGGATGGCTATTCGATGATCTCGGCATCCTGGAACGGTCCGGGCCAGATGATGGTGCGTTTCGAGATTGCGCGGCAGATTGGCTCTGGCTCGTCGGGCCTGTTCAAGCCGGATATGCCGAATGCGGCCGATCAGCCGGCGTTCCCGCTGATTGCCAACTCGCTCTACTTCAACGGCTTGCGGCAAACATTGGGCCCGACAACGCTTGCCGCTCTCGATCAGGCGGTCTCGCCGCAGGATTGGAATACGCTGTTTCTGTCGTCGCCCGAATTCATGCGCTAGGGTCTGATTCAACTGATACCGCAGTCGATCAAGAAGCTTGCATCGCAACGATTGACCAAAAAGCAAGTGTTCAGGTGGCCGCCAGAACCGAAAGCGTCACCGCAGCCGAGAAACTTGCATGAGATGTGCCCTCCGACTCGCGCCGATGCAACGTGGTAGATTTGTACCCTCTTGCACCCACGCCAGGCGACCCCATTGCAACGCGCCGATATTGGTTCGCGTCGAGGTCTTCGACTAACTGCAGGCCAGGCTCTTTGAGATAGTGCGGAAGCTCCTCCGGGCGAAAGCCGAATGTCCAGGGTTCTCAGGCACTCATAACCGCGAGGCGAGGGCGGGCTGCATCCTTAAAACGATTCGAACCGCCGAGCACGTCGGCATCGACATATGTGAATATCAGAGCGAACCTTCCGCAAGCGACCCAATCCAACGCAATGTTGCGTCGACAGCGGCCGCCGTCAGATAATTGGTTACGCCTTCCCAGATCACGAGTGTGCGTCTCTTCCCTTGGAAGCCCGCGTTCGACAGCGCGTCGGACAGTTGCTCGCGGTCGAAATCGACGGGTACGAAAGCGACCTGTGAGATCGAGGCACCCAGTTCTTCGATCTGTTTTCTCTTCACAGCCGAAGTCGCAGGATGATCGACTTCAAAGATCGGCAAATCGCGGAACGCCGGCAAGCCCATTAACGGACATTGAGATTATTCCGCACACACGGTCAGCGCAGCGCGAATGAGATGATCTCAATAGAGCCGTTTCGCCTCGTTGTACTCAACGACTGCCTGCAACTCTTCCAAAGAATCTGGCAAAGCTCCGTGATCTTTCAGGGCTTGTGCATATGTCGGCAATCCATCAATCGAGCCCCAGTGGCCCGGCTCCCACATGCCTGACCGGATCATAGATTTCCCGCAATGAAAGAAGGCCTCCTTTACACGTACGATCAATGCAAGTTTGGGTGGCTTTTCTTCAACTGTCATCCTCGCCAGCAGGTCGGGGTCTCTTACCAGCAAGGCCGTCCCACTCACGCGAACAACCTCCCGACGTTTGGGCACGATAAAAACGATCCCAACACTTGGATTTTCGAGGACATTGAAAAATGTGTCCCCGCGATGATTTCCGGTACGGTCGGGTATCGCCAGCGTATGTTTGTCGAGAATCTTGACGAAGCCGGGAGGATCTCCCTTGGGCGAAACGTCCATGGCTCCGGCCGCATTGACGCTCGAGATCACGATAAAGGGGCACCGCTCGATCCAGGCTTTGCAGTGTGCGTCGATGTGATCGATTACCTTTGCAATCTGGTTTGGAAAATCTGGCCCAAGAATTGCTTTGACTTCATCGGCACTCGTGATCGGTACCTTGGGTTGATACATCGCGGTCTCCCGAAAAGTGAGAGAAGTTGGCCGGCCACATTATCATGAAGCAGACGCGGCCGCATACCCGCTGACACTTCCGGTTTTGGCACTAAACGGAAATGCCGCCGCAGTCGCCTCATATCTGTTGTTGGGGGAAGAACGGACCTAGCTGGGGTACGCCCCGAGGTCTGAGAGTTTGACCCTTAGCGCACATGGCGATGCATAGTGTGAACTTCGCCATTGTCGATGCGGAGTGCGGCCTCGCATTCTTGGCTGCGCGCTCAACATCTTGTCACGCAGGCTCCACCGCTCGCACCCGCGCTCAACCTCTTGTCACGCGGGCGCCACCGCTCGCACCACGAACTATGGACAGACGCGCGTGGTGCTTTTTGAATGCTTATCGCCGGCCATGTGGGACAGCCCGATGGGAGGGATCGGTGCCGGTTGTTGTTGTGGGCTATTAGGGCGGCTTTCAGGATGGGGGCCCTACTTACGGCACAGACCGTCATCCTGGGCTGCCCAGTCTCCGGTGCGCAGTCAGGGAACAAGTTCATACCAAAGGAGCGCTGAGAATGGATAGGAGAACGTTACTCAAGCTGGCGGCGACGAGTTCCCTCCTCTCGGTCGGCCTTCCCCCTCCCTCGTTTGCAGACCCGGCCAGCACTCACACTGGCCCGACAAAGCGGCGGGTGCGTCCCGGCGACCCCGATTGGCCGAGCCCGGCTGAGTGGAACAGGCTGAAAGAGGCGGTGGGCGGACGGCTGATCAACGTCGAATCGCCACTCACCGGCTGTGCGGGCAGTCCTGACACACCGGCGCGTCAGGAGCTGCTGCGCAATCTGCGCAACCCTTTCTTCATCGGCGACCAGCCCTGGGGAACGCAAAGCAGCGGTTGGGTCGATGCTTGGGTATCGTCGCCGAGCGTCTATGCAGTCGCAGCCAAAGATGCGGGCGACATTGCGGCCGCGGTCAATTTCGCTCGTGAACACAATCTGCGCCTCGTTGTCAAAGGCGGCGGGCACAGCTTTCACGGCACGTCGAACGCGCCAGATTCGCTGATGATCTGGACACGAGCGATGGACAAGATTGTGCTGCATGACGAATTTGTACCGCAGAGCTGCGGCACGCCACCGCAACCGGCAGTCTCGGTCGGCGCCGGGGCGATCTGGTTACATGTCTACGACGCGGTGACGACCAAGGCCGGGCGCTTTGTGCAAGGCGGCGGGTGCACGACGGTGGGTGTCGCCGGGCTCATCCAGAGCGGCGGCTTTGGCAGTTTCTCAAAATATTACGGCACCGCGGCGGCATCGCTGCTGGAGGCCGAGGTCGTGACCGCTGACGGCGTGGTCCGCATTGCCAATTCCTGTACCAACCCTGACCTGTTCTGGGCGCTGAAAGGTGGAGGCGGCGGCAATTTTGGCGTCGTCACCCGGCTGACGTTAAAGACCCACGAGCTGGCGGAGCGGGCGGGCGCGGCGATCTTTACCGTCAAGGCAATGTCGGGCCCGGCGTTTCGTGAACTGATCCGCGAATTTGTCGCGTTTTATGCGGAGCGGGCGTTTAACCTGCATTGGGGTGGGAGCGTCCATTTGCAGCGCGATGATACGCTGTCAATCGCAATGGTGTCGTACGGGCTGAATAAGGGTGCGGAGCAGGCGGTGTGGCAGCCGTTTCTCGATGTGATCGCCGCGTCGCCCCAGGATTACAGGCTGACCGGCAAGCCAATAATTGCCGACATTCCGGCGCGCGATTGGTGGGACGTCGAGTTCCGCAAGAAATACACGCCCGAGGCGATCATCAGTGATCCGCGGCCGGGCGCCAACCCCGACGATTTTTCGTGGGTCGGCGACCACGATGAGATCGGCGCGTTCTGGCGCGGCTTTGAGACGCTGTGGCTGCCGGCGGCACTGCTCCAGCCCGACCTGCAGCGGCGGATCGCCGATGCGCTCTACGCCGCCACCAGGCATTGGGGGGTTGAGGTCCAATTCGACAAGGGGCTCGCCGGGGCGCCTGACGACGCGATCGCGGCGTCGCGCGACACCGCGACCAATCCCGCGGTGCTCAGCGCTTTTGGGCTGGCGCTGATCGGCAGCTTTGGCGCGCCCGCCTACCCCGGCATCGCCGGCTATACGCCTGATCTCGCCGAGGCGCGAGGCGAGGCCGCGATAATCGCCAACGCGATGGGCGAGCTGCGCAAGGTCGCGCCCGAGCCCGGCGCCTATGTCTCGGAAAGCAATTTTTTTCAGGCTGACTGGCAACACGCCTATTGGGGCGCCAACTACGAGCGGCTCCTCGCGACCAAGGCCCAATACGACCCCGAGGGCCTGTTCTTTGTCCATCACGGGGTCGGCAGCGAAGGCTGGAGCGAAGATGGCTTTGAATGGAAAGGCGCGGATTAGCGGACCGCGCCACCGCTGTTCGTATATTATTATGGTTGTCGGGGCCGCGGGTATCTACGGAAGTATGGCCCGCGACCGCTCGCATGGTGTAAGCAGAGCCTGCCAGATGTACCTTTGTGTGAAGCGTCGCGTGCGTACGGCATCACGCCAGTGCAGTCCGGGAGTCCCATCGAGATTTGATCACTTCTGCTTATGGCACCAAACGGGCCAACCGGGCCGGTCTCGCGATGTCCGTAGATCTCGGCCCACGGTCAAAGTGACGCGATTGACCCATTAGCGGTCAAAAAATCGAAAGTAAGTTGCTGATTTAGGCCTACTCGACGGCCCCCGTCGAAAGGGCACGGGCCCACTCTGGTCGCCCATTTGCGAGGGCGCGCGCCGATGCAGATGCCCAATCATATTCCAGCGCAAGCAGTTCTACACGCCAACTTCCATTGCTCCGCGTAAGGACAGCATAACGGGCATGTGGAGAGCGATGTTCGAGGTTCGCAGCAAAGGGGATATCTGCGAAGACTGGGCATCCAACGCTACCCGGGTTCAGAATAAGGCATCCACTTGGCCCATGAATGACGCTTTGTCGGTGGCTGTGACCGCATAGGACGACTCGCGCCGTGGCCGCATTTTCTAGGCGCGCCTTTAGTATGTCGCGGCGCGCTGGAACGAAGCGTCCATCATCGAGCGACTCCTCCAGTAAGCAAGTGCTATCGTCATCAGGGGTGCCGTGGCAGGCCAGAATTCCGTCCCCCAAGTTGATACGTGAAGGCAGGTTGTGCAGCGCTCGCCGCTGCTTCGCATCTAAGGCGTTCCGTGCAAATCTTTCCGCTGATGAAAGTCTATCTTCGGGTAACTCCTCGATCCATCGGTCATGATTCCCGCGCACGGTAGGAAGCGCGAGCGATTGGAGAGCCTCAAAAGTCTCCTTTGGCCACAGAGGGCTGGTGACACAATCACCTAGGTTGATCGTGAAATCGACGCCATGAGTCTTGACGTCAGCGAGCACGGCTTCCAAAGCAGGAAGATTTCCGTGGACGTCTGAGATAACTGCCAATCGCATCGGTCGTCCTCCCAACTGACGTAACAGACTGTTTTGTTACCAAAGCTTAGCCATTCATCGTAAGTTGTGCCACTAGGAAGTCAGGTTATGGCACAAACGCGAAGTGCCGGCTGGTTCGGAAATCGTCTGCTTTCTGGGGCCCGCGGTGAGAACGACGCGATTGACCCAACACAGACAATTTGCCGACATCTGCTAAATACGTATTCTGTCCGTAAATGCCTGTGGCCTTGAACAATACCGGGCCTTTAAACTTCTAGGTGAGGTTTCGATGGATACGGATCGGGTTCAGGTCAATGCTCTCAGAGATTTCGCGACAGCGGTTTATGCGTCAATCGGTATGCCCGAGGCGGACGCTTGGCTTGCGGCAGATACGTTGGTGCAGGCTGATCTTTGGGGGCACCAGTCGCACGGTGTGATGCGTCTTTCATGGTACGTCGCTCGTGTCAAATCTGGTGTTTGCAGCGCAGTCGCGCGACCGGAATTTGTCTCCGACTTCGGGGCGCTTGCCGTCATCGACGGAGGCGACGCGATGGGCCAGGTGCTGACGGCCCTATCAATGAAAGAGGCAATTCGACGAGCCAAACTTCACGGCATCGGCGCAGTCGGTTTGCGTAATTCCAATCATTTCGGAACTGCAATGTACTTCACCCTGATGGCTCCGCCGGAAGGATGCATTGCGTTTTTGTCCACGAACGCAAGTCCCGCAATGGCTCCTTGGGGTGGCCGAGTTAAGACCGTTGGGACCAATCCGTGGTCTTGGGCGGCACCCGCAGGCAAGTATTCACCGATGGCTCTCGATATTGCCAATACGGGGGTAGCGCGAGGGAAGGTTTATTTGGCGAAACAGAAGGGGCAACCTATCCCCGAAGGGTGGGCGATCAATGCGCAAGGCTTTCCGACGACTGACCCAATCGAAGCGATTGACGGAATTATCCTTCCGATGGCCCAACACAAAGGATACGCCATCGCCGTGATGATGGATATGCTTTCGGGCGTTGCCACGGGCAGCGCATTCGGCTCGCGAGTTCGCGGACCCTATCAGAGCGAATATCGCAGTGGCGCAGGGCAATTCATGATCGCGATAAATATCGAAGCCATGCAGCCCCTGATCGACTTCAATGCACGTATGGAGCAGATGATTTCAGAATTGAAATCCGTGCCTCTCGCGCATGGATTCGATGAAGTCGTTTATCCTGGCGAATTGGAAGCGCGCAACCAGGAGACGAATACCAAGTTCGGCATAAAGCTTCCCGAAGATACGATGGCCGACCTCCGCAAGTTAGCGAGCGAAACCGGGCTGCAGGGCAAGCTGCCGTTCTAGGTTCCGTATTGGCACGTTTGAGACATGCCAGCCGACTCTAAAGAATGTCCGTTTACCGGGGAGGATCGGAAGTGAACGGCGCATGGTCAAAATGGTGCTTTGACCCAACGCGGACATCATCCCCCGCCGTTATTCCTACCCCGGCCCTTATAATTATCGCGCTGGCTACCGTCATTCGGTCCAGACGTTTTGATCAGGATGGTGTTAGTCTGCCAGACGGCCGTCCTCCTTGGGAGAGGTTGGGCGGAGGCGCGCCATCCTTCGGACCAGCAGAAGCGTCTTGCTGTCCCGCCCCGCCGGCCATCGCGTGGGGGCCTCATCGGCTTGCTAATGGCAGCTTGCATCGGTGCCGCTGCTATCGCCTTTTACCTGATTTCATCGCCGGCCCCCGAAAGCCAGGTTCCCGCGCAACCGAGCCCGTCCGCCGTTCAAGCCTCGGCGGCAAAGGCGGCACCTCCGCAACTGGCACTTCCGGCGCCTCCGGCCCAGACGGCCCTGGCAGGCGCCGCACCAAGCGCGGCCGCCCCGTCTCCCGGGCAAGCACAGCTGCTCCAGTCGATGGCGCGCGATCGTGCCGCCGTGGAGCTAGAGATCGAGCAGCTCAAGGCCAGCATCGAGCAGCTCAAGGCCAGCCAGGAACAAATGGTCCGCGACAATGCGGCAGTCACCGAGCAGCTTAAGGCAGCGCAGGAACAAATGGTCCGCGACAATGCGGCAGTCGCCGAACAGCTTAAGGCAGGCCAGGAACAAATGGCCCGCCTTATCGCCAAGGCTTCCGAGCAGAACCTGCGGCCCAAGACATCAACGCCTCCACCACGGCCTATTGCCACCCCGACGCGTAAGCCGGTGCCGAAGCTTTCGTCGCCGCAAGCCAGACCGCAGCCGCTGGCCCCAATGCAGGGGGGGTCCGAACAACAGTAGTTGTGATCAGCGCCGCGGCGAAAATCCGGTGTTCAGCCGCCGGAGAGATATGGAGCACCTTTTTGGATGGGCTGCGGTTCGCTGGACTCCGAGAGTGACCAATTGCGTTCGTGGGTTCTTGATGCCGACATCCGTTGTTGCAGAAGCTGCCGAACCGGGATGTCCGCTCCAACGGTCGCGACCGGGCGTAAACCGGACATGACGCGGACAGCCAATTCGGTCGAGAATGACCCGCAACGGACATTGGGGCAAGCTCCATTTCGGCTCGTAGCCATCAAAGCGTCAATAGTGCCCAGAGCGCCGCACCGAAAAGAGCGCAAACCAAGCAATCCAAAATCCGCAGAAGCAAATCGTCTCGCGTCATGGTCGGGTTCCGGCAAATGATATTGGTTCAGTCGCGCTTATCTACGGAGCACGCGTGTCCAGGTCTTGTTATGGCGAGCTAATGATTTTGGTTTCGGGCCACGATGGACTGAGAACGTTGGACGCGCTAAATCGGCTCATCTAGTTGGTAATTCGCGTGCAATAAGTGGTCGTAGCTCAATCAGATCGGTGAAAAGGTCGGATTGGCGCCGCAGTTCATCGGCGATCATCGGTGGTTGGGTCGATGTTGTCGAAACCACGGTGACCCGCACGCCACGTCGCTGCATTGCTTCCACTAACGGACGGAAATCTCCGCCACCGGAAAAAAGAACCATTTCATCGATACGCTCGGCGAGTTCCATCGCATCGACCGTAAGCTCAATATCCATGCTGCCCTTTATCTTGCGGCGGCCGTTAGCATCGAAGTGTTCCTTCGCTACCTTCGTCACAACCGTATAGCCATTATAGTCGAGCCAATCGAGCAGCGGCCGGATCGACGAGTTCTCCTGATCTTCAATGATAGTGGTGTAGTAAAACGCACGAACAAACGTCCCACGGCTCTGAAACTCCTTGAGAAGGCGATCGTAATCGATGCCGAAGCCAAGCGCCTTGGCTGCTTTATAGAGATTGGCACCGTCAATAAATAATGCGATCTGGCTGTCAGAGGACATCGTATGAAATCTGTGATCCAAATTAACGAAGCGACTGGGGGCGGCTCGCGATCATCACAGGTTCGTCGGCGCAAGCGACGAGGCCGTATAGCGAAGGATCAAGATCCGTTCTTGTGATTATAGGCCAATGATTTGACTTTGTTGGCCATAACTTAATTTTTAAGGCCCGGCTTCATGGGAAGCCTCAGTTGGCTAGGCGAACGCAGCGCCCGTCGACGTTCTTGACCTCGCTGTTTGCGGAAAGCAGCTCAGCAAAGGACGAGGAGAAATAAATCCTTCATCCATGGCGGCGGCCGCGCTTTGCCGTAAGCCACTCGAGGTAGGAGCCGTATGCCCGAATTGGGCTCGTACTGATCTGTGCGGGGGCGCGAGGTAACTCGCGTCCCTACCGCGAAAGTGACAGGCGAGCCGCGAGAACTACGCGATTGAGCCGTTGCAGAAGTCGCGTCGAATTGATTTATTGCCTCTACCTGACCGCGAAGTGCCAAAAGTACATGCGTGACAGTCCAGTGATGGCGACCGACCCAGAGGGCCTAGGCTTTTCGACTAAACGACTGGCACGGATCACTTCCTTGTATCAGGAACACGTTGAAACCGGTGATCTGCCTGGCGCTGTGGTGGCGATCACCCGGAATGTTAAGCTCGCGTACCTGGAGGCAATAGGCTTTCAGGATCGCGGCAGAACAATTCCGATGAGGCCTGACGCAATTTTCTGGATCGCGTCGATGACCAAACCAGTCACCGGCGTTGCCGCGATGACCGTCATCGAGGATAGGAAGATCGAGCTTGACGCCGCAGTCTCCCGATACTTGCCGGAACTCGCGAGCATTCAAGTCGCGACCAAAGTCGCCGATCCTACGACCGGGAGGACGAAGCTCGTCTTGGCGCAGCAAAAGCGGCCGATGACCGTGCGCGACCTGCTTCGCCATACCTCCGGCCTTGTCTATCCGCCCCAATACATCAACAGCACGCTTCACAGACTTTATGGAAGCGCGGTGTTCACGCGCGATACGACCCTGGCCGACTTCGTCGCCAGCCTCGGGAAGCTGCCACTTGTACATCAGCCGGGCGAGGTCTGGGAATACAGTTGGAGCGTTGACGTGTTGGCGCGCGTCGTCGAGGTCGGCTCAGGTCAGCCATTTGATGAATACCTGCAGGCTCGAATCTTTGGTCCGACTGCTTGATCCGGCACCAGAGGGACGACCCGCGCTGCGGGATGTGACCAAACCAGCGCGCTTATTCTCCGGCGGGGGTGGGCTCGTTTCGACCGCGGCAGATTACCTGCGTTTCTGCCAAATGTTGCTCAGTCGCGGTGAACTTGGTGGGGTACGCGTCCCTGAGTCCCGAGACGGTCAAACTGATGACCACGAACTCCCTGTCGCCGGGTGTCCGCTTCGCACAAGATATGATTAGTCCGGCCGCAAGTGCGACGTGGGGGTTCGGGTTTGCAATTCGGACGGGCGCAGGATCGAGCGTAGTGCGTGGATCGACCGGCAGCTTCGGCTGGGGCGGAGTTTGGGGCACCTCTTTCTGGGTTGACCCCGTGGAAAGCTGATTGCCGTTCAGATGATTCAGGTGAACCTCGAAAAAGCGCGTCCGTACCGTGCCCTCGGCGATCTGATATGAATTGTATCAGACCGTAGCGTTGTCTTTTTTTGAGCATGATCTTTTCGGAAAACCGGCTCCCACCTTTCCGGATCATGCTCCAACCGACGCGGGGAGGATCGCACCATGAATCGCCGTGATCTGATCAAGGCCTTTGCTGCAGCCGTTCCGCTCACCGTCGCCGGCCGCGTCTGGGCGGCGCCCGCCACCGATGCGCAGCTCCTGGTGGTGTTTCTGCGCGGCGCGTACGATGCAGCCAACGTCGTGGTGCCGGTGTCGAGCGACTTCTACCGAACTTCGCGGCCGACGCTCGGCATCGCCAAGCCCGACGTCGGCAATCCAAATGCGGCGCTGTCGCTCACCGGCGATTGGGGCCTGCACCCGGCGTTGCGGGATAGTATCTATCCATTGTGGGGAAAGCGGGAAGTCGCGTTCGTTCCCTTCGCGGGCACGTCCGACGATCTGACGCGCAGCCATTTCGAGACCCAGGACACGATTGAGCTCGGCCAATCCGTTAGCGGCTCTCGCGACTATCGTTCCGGCTTCATGAGCCGGCTCGCCGCGGAGCTTTCGCGCGCAAGACCGATCGCCTTTACCGAGCAGCTACCTTTGATCTTCCGCGGCAAGGCCCAGATCCCGAATATGGGGATCAACAGCGTGGGCAAGCCGGGCGTCGACGATCGCCAGGCCCGGCTGATCAAGAACATGTACGCGCAAACTGATCTTGCCTCTTCGGTTTCGGAAGGCTTTAGAGTTCGCGACGATGTCTACAAGTCGATCTCCGAGGAAATGACCGCGGCCAATCGCGGCGCGGTGTCGCCGCGTGGTTTCGAGTTATCCGCGCGGCGCATCGGCCGGCTGATGCGCGAGCAGTTCAACCTCGGCTTCGTCGATGTCGGCGGTTGGGATACCCATGTCAATCAGGGCGCTGCCAACGGCTATCTCGCCGATCGCCTCGGCGAGCTCGGCCGCGCGCTCGCGGGCTTTTCCGAGGAGATCGGACCGGACGGATGGCGCGATACCGTCGTCGTGGTGATTTCCGAATTCGGGCGCACCTTCCGCGAGAACGGCGACCGCGGCACCGACCACGGCCACGGCAGCGTCTATTGGGTGATGGGCGGCGGGATCAACGGCGGCCGCATCCTCGGCGAACAGGTCAAGGTCGATCAGGCGAATCTGTTTCAGAATCGGGATTACCCGGTTCTGACCGACTATCGCGCGATGTTCGCAGGGCTTTTCCAGCACATGTACGGGCTCGATGCAGCGAGCGTCCAGCGCATCTTTGCAGGCGTGCATCCGGCGGAATTGGGCTTGGTATAACCGGATTTGGTGGCCACAAGAGTGGCAGCCAGCCACGATGTTTCCATGAACCGTCCTGAAAACGGTCCAAATGATGACGTTTTTGGCTACAATCGAAAACCACGGTTTGGCCATGAACGCACTGGCCGTCATCTCGATTCTGGCGCTGCTCGCAATTACCGGGGCGGCCTACGGCGACCAGCTGTGGACCGGCGATCAAGGGACTGTTCAAGGGGCGAACTGAGCGGCCTATTCGCTATATCTTTGGGGGGATGGGGATGCTTTCTGTGGATCAATTCTTAAGACTGATCAGCGTGCCGGCCGTGATTGCGGCGTTCCTGATCGCTTCGCAGATTTCTGCGGCGATGCATTCCGATCCGGAAGTGGCGACGGCCAGCCAGTAGCGCCGACGTCATTTTGGCGTCGTCGCGGCCAGATTATGCCAGGCTCAGAACGCTATTCCGCCGCCTGCCACGATGGCGGGCGCATGACTCCGACACCGTCGGCTTCGGTCGCGGAAATCGTCGTCCGGATCATCAGCCGCGCCTCATGCGACGGCCACGGCCGACCGCGGTGCATGGTGGCGCGGTTGTCCCACATGACGACGTCGCCCTTGCGCCATTCGTGCAGATAGCTCGTGCCCGAAGCGGTCGCGGTCGCTGTCAGATCGTCAATCAGCTTTTTGCCGGCCGCAGGCTCCATGCCTTCCACCGCATAGGCGTGCGATGCGAGATAGAGCGCGCCACGGCCGTTGACCGGATTCCTCCACACCATGCGCCAACACTGCGGCGGCAATGCCGCGCGCTCTTCAGCGCTTGCAAGGCCGGCTGCGATCTGTCCGCGCGAATGGGCGTAGTCGTGCCAGGCAAAGGAATTTTCAAGCCGCTCTCGCAGATCCGGATCGAGCCGCTCGAAGGCGAGGCGGGTCGAAACGTATTCCGTTTCACCGCCATGTTCCGCAATGATGCGCGCCGAAAGGATCGAGGTCAGTGCCGGCACGCGCTTGAATGAGGAATCGGTATGCCAGAGCTGGTTGGCCTTGGCGCGCATCTGCATGCGGTGGTCGGCCGGCACCACCTTGCCGTCGGGTCCGATGGTGCTCAGGATCACAAAATGCGAGCCAGTACCCTCTGAGCCGACCTTGGTCACCTCGGGCGGTCCGAAGCGGCGTGAAAAGGCAAGCTGGGTTTCGTCGGTCACTTCCTGATTGCGCAGGACCAGCACGGAGTGCTCTTCGAAAGCCGCGCGTGCGGCTGCGTAGGCGGCATCGCCGGATACGACATCGGCAAGCGTGATGCCGCCCAGCTCGGCGGCAAATCCAGGGCCCAACGGGATCACTTCCATCGGCCGTTCTCTCCGAGTTTTTTCCGTGAAGTCGTTCTTGTTAGCCAAAGCTTACGGCAAAAGCCGCATGTCCGGCAATGATAAGGGCCGGCAAAACCGGCCCTCCGGTCGTTTGGGTGTCGCAAAGGCCGGCGATAGTTTGTATGAGAAGGGCCTCAGCCGATTGGCCCACAAATCGATCGTTGGACGTTACATTGAGCGAACATCAGACACCGGCCCCGGCCGAAACGGCGCGGCAGGCTCCCCAGGGCAAGCTGACCGTGCTGGGTCTTTCCGCGCTCGGGATCGTGTTTGGGGATATCGGCACCAGCCCACTCTACACCTTCAAGACCATTCTCGGCACCGCCGGCAAATCGCCCGACGCCCATGTGGTGCTCGGCGCGCTTTCGCTGGTGCTCTGGACGCTCCTCATCATCACCGCCGTCAAATACGTCTTGTTCGCCATGCGCGTCGATAATGACGGCGAGGGCGGCATTCTGGCCCTGATGGCCTTGCTGGGCGTAAAGAATAAGAACCGGCCGACCATCGTCGCGTTCGGCCTGTTCGGCGCGGCGCTGATCTACGGCGACGGCGCGATCACGCCGGCGATTTCGGTGCTGTCGGCGCTGGAGGGCCTGAATATGGCGACGCCGGCGCTGCAGCCCTATGTCGTTCCGTTGGCAGTTGCAATCCTGCTCGCGCTGTTTGCGATCCAGTCGCAGGGAACGGCGACCATCGGCCGATGGTTCGGGCCGGTGATGCTGATCTGGTTCGCTGCCATCGCTGTCATGGGGATCATGGGTATTGCGAAACATCCGTCGGTGTTCGCAGCCCTCAATCCGGCCTATGGGCTCTCCTATCTCTTCTCCAACGGCATCACCGGCTTTCTGGTGTTGGGCGCGGTGTTTCTTTGCGTCACCGGTGCGGAAGCGCTCTATGCCGACATGGGGCATTTCGGCGCGGGCCCGATCAAGCTCGCCTGGTTCGCGATCGTGTTTCCAAGCCTGATCCTGAACTATGCGGGCCAGGCGGCGCTCGTGCTCGAGGGCGCACCGACCGACGGCAACATCTTCTTCCGCCTCTGTCCGGACATGCTGCTGTTGCCACTGATCGTGCTGGCGACGATTGCCACCATCATCGCCAGCCAGTCGATCATCACCGGCGCTTTCTCGATGACGCGACAGGCGATCCAGCTCGGCTGGTTGCCGAGGCTGCAAATCAAGCAAACCTCGTCGGAGGGCTACGGGCAGATCTATGTCGGTGTCGTCAACTGGCTGTTGATGTTGGTGACGCTCGGGCTGACGATCGGATTCGGCAAGTCGGACAACCTGGCATCCGCCTACGGCATTGCGGTTTCCCTGACCATGCTGATGACGTCGGCGCTGCTCTTCATCGCGATGCGCGAGATTTGGGGCTGGAGCATGCTGGCCGCGGGCGCGGTTGCAGCCTTCTTCCTCACAATCGATAGCGCCTTCTTCCTCGCCAACCTTAGTAAGGTCGCGGAAGGCGGATATGTGCCGCTGATCCTGGCCGCTTCCGTCTACGGCGTGATGTGGATCTGGCACCGCGGCGCTGCCGCGGTTTTCGCGCGAATTCGTGAGGCGTTGATTCCGGTTCCGCAATTCATGGCCGACATTGCCGGCCGAAAAATTCCCCGCGTGCCGGGTACCGCGGTGTTCCTGACCCGCACCGAACGCGATACGCCGCCGGTCATGATTTGGCACGTCAAGCATAACCGCGCGCTGCACGAACACCTGTTCGTGCTGCGGGTGGAAATCCTGTCGATCCCCTGGGTCTCGCCCTCGAACCGCATGTCGATCGAGGAGGTCGCCGCCAATTTCTGGCGCGCCGAAGCGCGTTTCGGATTCATGGAGCGTCCACACATTCCGGAATTGTTGATCGGAAGCAAATCGCTGGGTTGCACGATTGATCTTGCCGATGTGACCTATTATGTGGGCCATGAGACCGTGATCGGCCGCGAGGATGGCAACGGCCTGCCGGCCTGGCAGGAGCGGATTTTCGCGGTCATGGAGCGCAATGCCGTGCACGTCAGCGATTTCTTCAGCCTGCCCAACGATCAGGTCGTCGAGATCGGGCGGCAGGTCGCGATCTAATCCCCATGGTCTTTGGTCCGATAAATCGGCGCAACGCCCTCGGCCAAATCGCGACCACCACCGCGGCACTCGGCTTCGCGCCAATTCGCGCGCTCGCGCAGGCTCCCAATCCCGGCCCTGGACCGATGATGACCGAGCTCAGCGCCTATATGGGTGCGGCGCGAATGCGCGCGCTGCCGGAGGAGGTCACCGAGCAGGCCAAGTACCATTTGCTCGATACCGTTGCCGCGATGATTTCGGGCTCGGAATTGCCGCCCGGCCAGGCTGCGCAGCGCTACGTCCGCGAGCACGGCGGCAACGGCGCGACGACCGTGGTCGGCGTGGCGCTCACCGCGGCGCCGATCGATGCCGCGCTTGCCAATGGCGTGATGGCGCATTCCGACGAGACCGATGATTCCCACAATGAGTCGCGCTCCCATCCGGGCTGCGCGGTGGTGCCGGCGGCGCTGGCGGCGGGCGAAGTGTACGGCATCGACGGCACCGGCTTGCTGCGCGCCGTGACGCTTGGTTACGACATCGGTCCGCGTGTGGTGATGGCGATGGGAGGGGCGGCCTTCAGCTATGAGAGCAGCCTTTCGACCCATAGTATCGCCGGGACTTTTGCCGCGGCCGCTGCTGCCGCTTGCGCCGCCGGGCTCGACGCGCGCCAGGTGCGCTGGGCGCTCGACTATACCGCGCAACAATCCTCCGGGATCATCGCTTGGCGTCGCGACACCGACCATATCGAAAAGGCCTTCGTGTTCGCGGGCAAGCCGGCGCGCGACGGCGTGACCGCGGCGCTGCTCGTCCAATCGGGCTGGAATGGCGTCGACGACATCTTCTCCGGCCCGGACAATTTCTTCGCCGCCTACGCGCCGAAGGCCCAGCCCGACCGGGTGATCGAGAAACTTGGCGAGCGCTACGAGATCACGCAAACCGATATCAAAAAATGGACGGTCGGTTCGCCGATCCAGGCACCGCTCGATGCGATCGAGGCGATCCGCGGCAAGCAGCCTTTTGAGGCCGATCAGGTGAAGCAGGTCACGGTGCGCCTTGCGCCTTCCGTTGCCACCGTGGTGGACAACCGCGACATCCCCGACATCTGCCTGCAGCACATGATCGCGATTATGCTTATCGACAAGACGGTCTCGTTCCACGCCGCGCACGACAAGCCGCGAATGCAGGACCCCGCCGTGCTGAAGCAGCGCGCCAAGGTCAACCTGGTACGCGACGAGGAGCTGGCAAAACTGCTTCCGTTTCGCGAGACCGTGCTCGAAGTCGAACTGTCGGACGGAACCCACCTTTCCGAGCGGGTCTCCGCCGTACGCGGCACGCCGCGCAATCCGATGACGCGCAACGAAGTGATCGGAAAGGCGCGCGACCTGATAGAGCCGGTACTGGGGCGCGAAACGTCGACACACCTGATCGAAACCATTTTCGAGATCGAAAGCGTCACCGAAGTGAGCAGCCTGCGGCGCCTGCTTCAGCGCGGCTGATTTCGTCGCGGGTCTTGGGCTTATTGTTTGAGCATGATCTTTTCGGAAAACCGGTTCCCACCCGCAATCCGAGTGCGGGGCAGGATTTTTTCCGGATCATGCTCTAATAGTTCGGGTCGTACATCTGCGACTGCACGTATCCGACGAGATCATTGGGTGTCGGGCCGCCGGCGAGGCCGCGTTGATAGGCGACGGCGGCGACGGCGGCTGCGATTTGCGCCGAGACTTCACGAATCCGCGGCAGCGACGGATAGAGGCTGCCCTGCTTGAGGTCGGCTTCGCTCACGGAGTTGGCCAGCGTGTGGGCTGCGGCCATGAACATCTCGGCGGTCACGAGCCTCGAGCTGCTGGCGATTGCGCCGAGGCCGACACCGGGGAAGATGTAGGAATTGTTGCCTTGGCGCGGCACAAAGGTCTTGCCGTCGAGGGTGACCGGATCGTAGGGGCTGCCGCAGGCAAACAGCGCTCGGCCGCCGCTATGGCGATAGGCTTCCTCGGCCGAGCACTCTGCCTTTGAGGTCGGATTAGAGAGCGCAAACACGATCGGTTGCTGGTTGATCCGCGCCATGGTTTGCAGCACTTCCGGCGTGAAGGCGCCGCCAACCGCGGCGACGCCGATGATCGCCGTGGGCTTGAGCGTCTGGATCGCGGTCAGGAAGTCGCCGATCGGCGCGGCGTCATGCGCAAAGCGCAACTTGTGCCCGCTGAGGCCGGCACGATTCTTAACCACCAGGCCGCGGGAGTCCACGAGCCAGTTGCGCCGCAGCGCCTCCTCCTCCGATGCGCCTTCGGCCATCATGGCCGAAACCACGAGATCGGCGATCCCGGTTGCCGCCTCGCCGGCGCCCAGGAACAGCAGGGTCTGGTCCTTGAGCTTGCCGCCATTGACGCGCAGCGCGGAGAACAGGCCCGCCAACGCGACGGCGGCGGTGCCCTGAATATCGTCGTTGAAGACGCAAGCGTCGTCGCGATATTTATGCAGCAGACGGAAGGCCGAGTGGTTGGCGAAGTCCTCGAACTGGATCAGCACGCCGGGGAAAGCCGCGCGTGCCGCAGTCACGAACTCGTCGACGAAATCGTCATAAGGGGCGCCGGTGATGCGCTTCTGCCGAAGGCCGATGTAATAGGGGTCTTTGAGAAGTTCTTCGTTGTTGGTGCCGACATCGAGCATCACGGGCAGGCAAAGTTCCGGGTGGATGCCGGCGCAGGCGGAATAGAGCGAAAGCTTGCCGACCGGAATGCCCATGCCATTGGCGCCGAGGTCGCCGAGGCCCAAAATGCGCTCGCCATCGGTCACCACGATTAGCTTGGTGCGATAGGGCCAGTTGCCGAGGATTTCGGCAATCCGCCCGCGATCGTTGGCCGAAATGAACAGGCCGCGCGGCCGCTGGAAAATCAGTCCGTAGCGCTGGCAGGCGAGACCTACCGTCGGCGTGTAGATCAGCGGCTGGATTTCATCGATGTGGTCGCACACGACGCGGAAGAACAGCGCCTCGTTGCGGTCGTGCAGCGAATTGAGCGCGACGTATTTTTCGAGATCGCCGGGCAGGCAGCGCAGATTGGTCATCACGCGCTCGGCCTGCGCGTGCATCGAAAGCACGGCCGCAGGGAGAAAACCCCGCAGTCCCAGTGCGTCGCGCTCCTTTTCGGTGAAGGCGGTGCCCTTGTTGAGCAGCGGGTCGCGCAACAGTGCAAGGCCGTGCGGCGAATAAGAAGGAATTGAGCGTGCGCTCATCCGGTCGGGTTTGCTCAAGGCGTTTTCCCCAATGGTCTATTGTTTTGCTCTAGCGTCTTGCGGCGCTTTGATGAGATCAAGAGCGGACAAAATGCATCGCGGCCCCTGGCCAGAGCCATAGACCAATCGGCCAGGGTTCGCGACACACTTATTCTAACACAAAAACGTCATGTCGCAGCGCACCATTGACGTCACGCCTTCGCAATACGGCTTCCTTGCGGGAGACGGCCTTGGTCGCCGTTTGACCGCACCCTAACCGGGCATGATCTCGGCGGAAAGCTGGAGCTTGTCGCCGAGGTGTAAGCGTAATAAGCGGGGTGCGAGACCAGGCGCAGGAAAAGAAACAGGCGAAAACGCAGCTTCCGGAAAAAAGTCATGTGCCTCGCCGGTAAAGGGTTCTCGTGCGAGACATGGACGATCCATTGTCCTGGATGCGGCTGCAGGTCGATCTCCTTGCGTCGCGCCAGGCTTTCAAGCTAGCGCTCGACGTTCGGCTCGGCGGAACGCCGCCGGGCCGAACGAAAATCTGTTCGATCGCATAGAGCGGCGAGGTGCCGATGTCGCCATATACGACGCCGATGGTGCCGATCGTGAGCGCGGCAAGATTTCCGCGCGACGCGTGCGCGGATGTTTCGCTCTCAAGTGCGACGGGGATGAACTCCTTGCCTGATATCGGGAACGTTCATTGTTGGCAATCGATCGAACCATGCCAAGGCACACTTGGTGCACGGCGCTCAGTCCGGTGTTGAGCCAGATCAAGCCGGATCGAGTTTCCCTTCGGAAATTTGACGTGCCGCTTCGTACCGGCCGAGGTCGAGGCTGCTCGGGCAAGTCCCAACATTCATCTTTGCGCGCAGGTCCGATGATGGGCCCAAAGGAAAGCCGCTATCCAGAACCGTACTATGCTTCAGCGAGCCTTGCGCAAATGTGACGGGGTGTCGAGGCGGATTTGACAGGTCGGGCAAATCAGGGGCATGCCGATATCATCGCTAGGAATGACAAAGCCCGCGCCGGGAGCCGGACGCGGGCTTTCAGTCGAGCTTGACCGGCTAGCGGACGCTGACAAATGCGCCCCAGGCGGCGGCGAGCCCGGCGAATACGAGAACGTAGTGCGGATTGTCGCAGAAAGAGCTGCCATATCTGCACATCTCAACTCCGAGCGAACCGATTTCATGATTGCCTGCGCCATAGAACAGGCCGGACAGGACGACCAATGCGGCGGCGGCGAAGTACATCGACAGTCTCCTCGATGTCCATTGTTGTGACGCCTCACCGAACGCGGTTGACGCGTCGGGCAAATCAGGCGCACATCGACATCATCGCAAGAATCATACGGCCCGCGCCTGAAGATGGCAGCGGGCGTTTTCGTTACTTCGGCACAAGTTGCAAAATCGGTTTAGATCTGCCGAACACGGTTTGCTCAATTTTCGATAAAGTTGGACACGTCGGGCAAATCACCGGCGATGGTTACTCATCATCGCAGATATCGAAAGGCCGGCAGCGGCACAACCGCTGCCGGCCTTTTTATCAGGCCAGATACAATCTCTTTGTTTTTAGGATGATCTCCGCGCCAACGCTTCGCGTTGGTTAGCCTCGGAAAACCGGCTCCCATCCCGCAACCAGTGCGGGACGGGCTTTTTGCGGATCACGCTCCGGACGCCGAGCGTGTCGGCCGGATGCTCTAACTACTGCTCGGCGTTAGCTGCCGCTCCGGCCGAACGCGCCGCGCTCCTCGAACGTGAGGACTTCGGGTGATAGGCGAGAGCGTTGCTGCTCTCGTTGAGGAACGGATCGCGGAAACAATCACCGCCGATGCCGGCCGCCATCGCCTGGCACTGCTGCATGGTATCAAATCCGCAGCTGGTCATATGGCCGGTGACGTCCCTTCTGCAAAACTCGCCGGCGCTGGCCTCTGGCGCGGTCATCGCAGCAAACGCGCTCGCCGCAACGAATACCGCGGCGGGGGCGGCTACTGTCTTCAAACGCTCTCTCATCATCTTGTCTGTGTTCTTTCTAGGTGTTGGTTCTTTTCGAGGTGTTGCTTGGCCTCGGGGCGCAGGTGGGATGCGAGTGATCGAAGCGCCACCTTGATCAATCAGTCTTGAAGTGATGACAGTCATACGAAGCGCGCGTGCCGTTCGATTTTGGTCGTCTTACGCAGCGATGCAGTGATGCATGATAGAGTTGCAGTTAGTGCTGAGTAATGACGTCTTGCGATTACTCTGCTCATCCCATCGCGTTACTCGATTCGCCGAATTTGTGAGTGGTGCTTCACTTGCGGGGCGCGCAACGATGTAGTAATTCGGCCTCGCCAAAACTCGGGCAAATCACCGGCATAGTCACATCATCGCCAAGAGCTGCAGCACGCCGGAACCGTCGATCGATCAAGTGACGCTCACCCTCAGTGACCTGTATGCTCATCCCTCCGGATATACCGAGCGAGCTCGCCGCGGCGTCAGACACAAGCGGATTGGCCTGTGATGATCACGCTGCGATGAGGCGCTGCAACCGCTCCACTGCTTCGAAGAAGCTGTCCGCCGGCGTACTCGTAGGATCGATCAGACGTGCAGCCGAAAGCCGTCCTCCAACGCGACCAAGAGGCCGCCGGCCCATTCGGGATCTAGCCGAGAACTTGGCGCTGATTGAGGTTGCCACGACCTCCGCGATCAATTTACGCCGCGCGCGCAGACGCTTGGCGAGCTCGGGCCTTCGCTTTTCCGCAGGCGCGACATAAAGAATTAGTTCTATATGAACCATAGCGACCGGCCCAGTGGATCGTTCTTCCGCTCGGGCGACTTAAGCGCTGCGATCAAGTCAAACGGTTCGCGATGTTGTGCAAGAAGCGCGCGGTGATGGGCGAGTGATTGTTCGGCATGGTCTTCCAGCATGGCGTTCGGTATTCTCGGGATTTGAGAACAAAGCGAGGGGGGAGCAACCGTCATCATCGTTCTACCGATGGTTGGGTTTTCCCGGCGGGGCGATCAACGTAAAAGCGCTCGCCGCTACTACCGGGCAGATGACTGCGCCTATCGCCGCGGCGACACCAAAAGCTGAACGCAACGCAGATCCGGATGACGCTATCACAGGTCCGATAAGGGCTGTAGCAACCAATCCGCCAGTACGCGCTACTGCGCTGTTCAGCCCGGATGCCGCACCCGTGTGGTGGCTGTCGACTGACATCAGCACTGCTGTCGTGAGCGGGGTGACCGCACCAGCCATTCCCAAAGCAATTACGGCCGTCGCGGGAAATACTCCGAGCCAATAGCTTGTGTCCGATCCGCACCGCCAGGAGAAAGCTGGCCGCGACGATGACCGGTCCTGTGATCAACAGCCATCGTGGACCCACCTTGACCGCCAACGCACCGGCGGCAGGCGATGCCAGGGCGATTACCAGCGGCAGGGGCAGGGGCAGGGGCAGGGGCAGGGGCAGGGGCAGGAGCGCAGCGCCGGCCTGCGTCGCGGTGTACCCGCTCGCTTGAATCAACACATGTGAAGGCTTCGAACGACGGCCCCGGTCTGCGCGGCGCCGCAATCACGGGCTGTCATCCGAAACCCTTCACAATGGCTGACATGTTGAGAACAAAAGCCCGGTGACTACGACAATATCGACGGGTCCGTCACAGACCACTTGGTACGCGATGCTGATATCTTCTTTCTGGGCGCATTTTGATCAAAATGCATTCAAAGATGAGGCTCGCCGTCAGACACCGCAGAACGGCGTTGAGGGCGGCCTCGATCATGGGGCTGCTCCCGCTGCGCGGCGATAGGGGAGGTAACGGGGGGTCCACACCTTGGCGCGGATGCGCTGCTCGACCTGGTCGGTCGAAACATCGGTGACAAGCCCTTCCTTATGCGCCTGGAGCGCCACAGCGAGGGCGACCGTCATGGCGACCTCTCGCAGCTCGCTGACCGGAGGCAGCAAATTGTGCTTCGGGTTGTCGCGGGCAGGGGAGGAACTGGCCAGCGCCTTTGCTGCGGCCATGAACATCCCGTCGCTGACACGGCCGGCGCCGACCGCCAAGGCGCCCAGGCCGACACCCGGGAAGATATAGGAGTTGTTGGTCTGGTCGATCTTGAACCGGGAGCTGTCGCGCGTAATGGGCGGGAATGGGCTGCCGACGCCGATCAGCGCCCGGCCTTCGGTCCACGTCTCTATATCCGCCGGCGTCGCCTCCTCGCGCGAGGTCGGGTTCGATAGCGGAAAGATAATAGGGCGCTTGTTGCATTCGGCCATCGCGCGGACGATCGGTTCAGAGAAGGCGCCGGCCTGACCGGAGACGCCGATCAGCACGGTCGGCCGGGCGTTGTGCACGACGTCGAGCAACCCGATCTTGTCGGGGTGGCTCAATTTCCAGCCTTCGAGTGCCTGCTTCTTCCGGACGAAGGGGAGTTGAAACGAGGCGAGTCCGGTCATGCCATCGACCAGCAGCCCGTCGCGGTCGACCATGAAGAAACGTGATGACGCTTCACTCTCCGGCAGGCCAGCATCGTGCATGGCGGCGCGGATCAGGCCGGCGATGCCGCAGCCGGCCGAGCCTGCGCCAAGCACGGCCACGCGCTGCTCGGTGAGCGGCACGCCGGTGACGTTGATGGCGGCCAGCAAGGTGCCGGTCGCAACCGCCGCCGTACCCTGGACATCGTCATTGAAGGTGCAGAGCCGGTCGCGATAGCGCTCGAGCAGGCGCGTTGCATTGTTCTTCGCGAAATCCTCCCACTGCAGCAGGACACGCGGCCAACGCTTCACCACGGCCGAGACAAAGGCTTCGATGAAGTCGTCATAGTCCTGGCCGCGCACGCGCTCGTGGCGCCAGCCGACATAGAGCGGATCGGCCAGGCAGTCGGGATTATCGGTTCCGACATCGAGCAGGATCGGCAGGGTCGTCGCGGGATGCAGGCCGCCACAGCCCGTATAGAGCGCGAGCTTGCCGATCGGGATACCCATGCCGCCGGCGCCCTGGTCCCCCAGGCCGAGAATGCGCTCGCCATCGGTCACGACGATCGCCTCGACCGTGTCGAAGCGCGGCTGGGCAAGGATGCGATCGATCCTGTCCTTGTGCGGAATACTCAGAAACAGCCCGCGCGGCTTCCGAAAAAGGCGGCTGAATTGCTGACAGCCTGCGCCGACGGTGGGCGTGTATACGATCGGCAGCAGCTCTTCCAGATTCTCGACCAGCAGCGCGTAGAACAAAGTCTCGTTGGTGTCCTGCAGCTCCCGAAGGATGGCGTAGCGCTCGAGATCGGTCTCGTAGCCGCGCAGCGCCTGCAGGCGGCGAGATATTTGCTCGTCCAGCGTCGCGACATTGGGCGGGAGCAGGCCGTGAAGGTCGAACTCCTCGCGCTCGGTCTCGGAGAACGCTGTACCCTTGTTGAACTGCGGATCGGCCAGCAACTCGTATCCGCTCAGCGCCGTGGTCGCGAAAGCTGCAGTCGTCTCGGACATGACAAGCTCCTTTCAGTGTGGAATGCCGGGCAGGACTGTATCACTTCGATGCCAGGTCTCGGAGGGCTAACCCGGCGCACTCCGCGGATGGCGCGTGGTCCGACCCGCGTCCAATTGAAAAACAAAGATCCGAGAAGTTGGCAATAGCGGCGGCAGGGCAGCGCGGCGTCTCACATCTGTTGGATCTCTTCGCCAGCGACATGCGGGTGACCATGACGCTGATTGGCGCCAAGTCGGTGCATGAGATCACCCGCGACAACCTCGCCCTCGTGGAGAAGGAACTTGCGGCGCAAGGAAAGGACCGTAGGTCCGTCGGCGACGCACAGTCGGGGGCTGAATAGTCAATCCGCGCGAGTGCCATATGGAAAAGGCAGAGGAGTCAATATGAGGAGCATTTTGGGTCTGGCTACGTTCGCCATTGGGGCGCTGTGCTGGTTCGTGCCAAAGTAAGGCCAGTTCCCATCATTGCAGCGCCTGCGCCGAGCGACCAGGTGCGAGTCCCGTGGTGCGTTCGGCTTTTCGGGTGTGTCCTTAAAGGCGAGCCGAAGTTGCTCAATTTGCAGGAGCGATAGGCGGTGCCCATAGCCCGCTATTTTATCTTCGTTGGAGGCACGCTTGCGGCTTTGTTGTTCATCCCCGGCTGGTGTCTGCCAAAAACCCCCCAGCGATGGTCGCTGATCAGGTGCCAACCATTGATAGAGCGATCATTCGTATCAAATCTGCGCGCAAATGGCCGGAAAAGGTTGTCCTGGACACCAGCCACCCGCCCATAACGCCTCCGGCCGTCGAGGAACCTCCGACGGCGGAGCCGGTCCGGCGACCGTCCGACGAAGCGGGAAATCAATCGAATCTTGAAGCTATGGCCCAGTTGAAACCAGATACACAGCCGGCCGCTGTCGATCGTCCAACCTCGCAAGTCAAGCGCGGAGTGGCAAGGACCGCTCGATCAAAGCGTCGCACTACTCGTCGACTAGCAAGAGCGGAAGCGGGTGGCTGCTGTCAGTTTGGGTGCATCCACAATGGTCAAACAAGCTCGAATGCTATGTCGCGCCGGCGCGCCGCGTCTTCATGGCCTATGGATCGACTTGCGCTTGATAGGCAGGAATTGAAAGACGGTAGAGTTCTGCTGGTGCGCATTGAAGTAAGGGTGAAACCGCGCCGTGAATCAGCTGGCAGTTCGTCGGACTCGCCAAGTATCCGCAATGCCCCAATGCATCTCAAAGAGGGATCCGTGCCATGACCAGTGAAGCGATCGTATCGCCTACAGGCCGATCAGCACGACGGAAGTCAGGCCGAAGGTATCGCGGGATTCGCTTCGCGGGGGCATGGCGCTACAAACGGCAACGCTTCGCTACAAGCGCGAGCCCGGACAAGAGTGTATCCGTCATGATGATGTGTATGCGGAAAGTCCCTCGAAAACGACCCGGTGAAAAGGCCGCGTCAGGGTAGGCCTACCGGGAACCGTTGAACGAGGAGGGCGGTAAATCAGGCCGGTCACCGGAGGAAAGCGGAGGTAACTCGTGAACAACATCGCCAACACCGCCGCGGCTATCCCGCAGTTCATTCAGCGTCGAGTCCTCCATATCGTCTTTGCCTCGACTAGCGGTCACACGGAGTACGTGGTGGATGCCCTGATCGATTCTTTGAAGAGCATTACCCCAGGCTGGGAGATCGAGGAAACGATGGCCGAGAAAACGCAGCCACAGGATTTGCTAAGCGGCGATGTTCTCCTGCTCGCCTCCTCGACCTGGAATACAGGGGGCATCGAGGGACAATTGAATCCGCACATGTGGGTGCTACTCCATGACAAGGCGAAGACTCTGGACTTGGCCGGAAAACCGTGTGCGTGCATCGGACTCGGGGACCATCGATACTTCTACACGGCGCGAGCGGCGGATCATTTGCAGCACTACGTTAAGGCCCATCACGGTCGGCTGATTGTTCCAACGCTCAAAATCATAGACGAGCCCTACGGCCAGGAGGAGGCAGTAAGAGTTTGGGGCAAACAGTTGGCGGATGCTTCGAAGCCGGCAGATTGGTGTTAGGCCATGCCCCGCATCTCTCTCAAAATCGTCGGCGCTTCCGGACAGGGAATAAACTCCATTGGCGCGATTATCGCCAAGGGTCTCAAGAGATCGGGATACTGCGTGTTCGGCTACCGCGAGTATCCCTCTCTCATAAAAGGCGGACACGCGAGCTATCAACTGGACGTCTCGAATGAGCGCATTTGCAGCACCGAAACGAAGGTGAACGTGCTTGTCGCGCTCAACCATCACGGTCTCGAGCTGAACATGGATGAACTGAAACAGGGAGGGATCGTGCTGCACGTGACGCCCGGGTGGCAGTTTCCGGAGCATCATCAGAAACTGATCGCGGAGCGAAGTCTTCGCGTCATCTATTTCCCGGTGGATGACATGCTCAATCGCCTCGGCGCGAGGGCGATTCTGTCGAACGTGCTGCTGACCGCCTTTGTCTGGTCCATGCTGGACCAGGGTATCGATGCCCTCAAGTCCCTCGTCGGAGCGACGTTTGCGAAGAAGAAAGCTCTGCTCGAACTCAACATGCGATGTATCGATGAGGGATATTCCTTTGTCGATCCAGAGCTAGGGACGATCTCCGTCGCGTTGCCGCCGCCTGACAAGGGTTTCGCCAGCCACCTTTTGATTACCGGTAGTCAAGCAATGGGACTCGGCGCGGTTCATGCGGGGGTGCGGCTCTATGCCGGCTACCCGATGACGCCCTCCAGTCCGCTGCTGTCATTCATTGCCGAGCTCGAAAACAAGACTCACATGGTGGTTAAGCAGGCGGAAGACGAAATCACCGCCGCGCAGATCGTGAGCGGGGCGATGTACATGGGAACCCGCGCGCTCACCGCCACCTCCGGTGTCGGATTTGATCTTATGAGCGAGACACTGTCTCTGAATGCCATGATCGAGAACCCAACGGTGTTTGTGTTGGCGCAACGCCCCGGTCCGGCGACAGGCCTGCCGACCTGGACGGCTCAAGGCGGTCTCTTACAGGCCGCGAGTTGCTCTGCCGGCGAATTCGCGCGCTGCGTAATCGCGGTCAGCAACAGCCAGGATGCCTTTGATTTGATGCCGGTCGCATTCAATCTGGCAGAGCAGTATCAAATCAGTGTCATTGTTCTCACCGACAAGCAGATTGCCGAGGCTCTCTACACGCAACACCCTTATGATCTGGGAAAGGCCCAAATTGATCGTGGCAGGCTCGTCGTCGATCGCGAGAAGCTGAAAGCCTTGAAGTCTTCTGATCGATTTAACCCGCACGTCGAGGACGGCGTTTCGTTGCGATGGCTTCCCGGCAGCGAGGCGGCGACCTATTGCGCCCAGGCCGATGAACACGATTCCATGGGCGCCGTGGATGAGTTTTACCTCAATACCAAGTTACAAATGGAAAAGCGATTGCGGAAGCTTCACACATTAAAAGCGGGGCTTCCAGCACCTCATTTGAGTATCGGCGGTCGCAGCGCAAAGACGACCGATTGGATGGATGAAGGCGACGAAATCGAATTGCTCGCGATCGGCTGGGGAAGCACCGGTGACGTATTTCAAGACGTCATGTGCAGCGATGAACTGCGTGGGCGGAAGATCGCGTATTTGCACTATACGTATCTCTGGCCGCTCCGCACCCAGGAGCTTCAGAGATTGGCAAAGCGGTCGAAACGCATTGTCCTGGTGGAGCAGAACTATCAAGGGCAGTTGGGCATGCTCATCAGGATGGAGTGCGGCTTGGATATCCCGGATAGAATTCTCAAGTACGACGGTCGGCCGTTTTTCTACGATGAGCTTCTTTCGTCGGTGATGGAGCGATGTGCGGGCACCTCGGAAAACGAAGAGAATTGTCCCGATTTCGACTATGCAGGTACCTCATCATGAATATCGCTCTGCAGACCAGCCTGCCCGCTCTTTCCGAGTACTATTCGGAAACCAAATGCATCTGGTGTGACGGCTGCGGCAACTATGGCATTTGGACGGCCGTGAAGTATGCGCTGGTAGAACTGAATTTGCATCCGTGGCAGGTTTGCCTTTGCTACGATGTCGGTTGTCACGGCAACGGTTCGGACAAAATTGAGGGCTACCGCTTCCACGGGCTCCATGGTCGCGTCATCCCGTTTGCAGCAGGCGCGAAGCTCGCAAATATGAAGGTTCCGGTCATTGCCTTCGGCGGGGATGGCGCGACTTTCTCAGAAGGTATCGGGCATTTGATCCATGGCCTCAGGAGCAATTATCCCATCACGTTCGTCCTGCACAACAATACAAATTACGCGCTAACGACCGGCCAGGCGAGTTCGCTCACGCCACAGGGCCAGCCAATGAACACAAGCCCCAACGGGATCCCCGAGCATACGTTGGCGAGCATGGACCTGATCTTCTCGCTCAACCCCACCTTCGTTGCCCGTGGCTTTAGCGGTGACATTAAACTGATGACTCGCATTCTCAAAGCCGCCATTCAGCACCGCGGCTTTGCCTTCATCGAGATGCTCCAGGCGTGTCCGACATACAATCACTTCGCGACGCACGAATATCTGTTGGACAGGTACTTCGATGCAAATGCCGATGGTCACGACCCTAGCAATCTGCAGCAGGCGAAGGCGCTGGCTACGCAGGTTCAGGATCGCATCGCCTGCGGCATTCTCTATCAACGCGAAGACATTCCGCACTTCTATGACCGGCTAATTCCGCGGCAAGGAATCGAGACGACCTGCGTCGAGGAGGTGCGGAGGTATGATGTGAGCGAATATTGGAAGGCACTGGTGTAAGTAAATGTCTCCGCTGGTGCGGAGTCGCTGCCGGTGCCCGATGATAGTCAGGACGACGTGGTCATGAGTATTTTATACTCCACGAATTCGGCTGTTGCCGAACAGAGATTGGACGCCGGTCGCGCTCGCTGCCGCCACGCAATTCAACTTCCGCCATCTTGTAATTTCAATCGACAAACGAAGCCGCGCCTCATTTTTCCGGTCGTTCATTGCGTCCCGATGTTGCGATAAGGCTCGTGGAAGCTTTGGTGCTTTGTGTAAGAGCCTTCTGCAGAAGCTCCCCTGCGACGAATATCGACGTTCTGCCCCAAATTACTCCTCGTAGCTGTCGATCACCGCGTCGGCGATCACCCGCTTGGTGATGATCCCGACGATGTCGCGGACGCGCGGACGATGCACGCCGCGGAAGACGATCGCCGCGCCCGCACGGTGGCGCCTCAATCTCGCGAACACCAAGCTCAGAAGGTCCTGATCGCGGCAGATCACCACGCGATCTTCGACAAAGCGCTCGACCAGGAGGTCCGGGTTGGTCCGGGATTCCATCCATAGCCCTGAACGCGGCGGAATGAGTCCAAGGATCCGTCCCTCGCGCTCGACCACGATCGCGCGCAGATCGTCGGTTTCTTCGGCGACCATCGCGTCCTTCAACGTCGTTCCGGCCTTCGCCACGATGAAGCGCCGCTCCATGATGTCCTGCGCCTGCTTGACGAGGTAGAGATTGATGTGGCGCTCTTTGGGTATCCGGTGGCCGCGGTGGCGCAGCTTGACGGTATAGATCGTCTCGTTGATGAGCGCGCGGCGGACGCCAGCGGCGAGCGCGACCGCGACCACGACGGGAACGATAATGGCGTAATCGCGCGTCATCTCGAACACCATGACGATCGCGGTCATCACGCCGCCGGTTCCCGCGCCGACCATCGCCGCCATGCCGATGATCGCGGCTGAGGGGACAGCGAGACCTGCGTGGGGCAGGAACGATCCGGCGGCGGCGGCAAACGCCGCCCCTAGCGTGGCCCCCAGATAAAGCGACGGCGAGAAGATGCCCCCGGATGCGCCGCAGCCGAGACTGATGGTCGTCGCGAGCATCTTGAGCAGAAACAGCAATGCGAGCAGCCCCGCCGCCGTCATGTTCTGATCAAGGATAGCCTGGATCACCGAATAGCCGACGCCGTCGACATAGGAGTGCCCAAAGGTGCGCGTCAGCACCACCATCATCAGGCCGATCACGGCCATGCCCATGATGTTCTGCGTGTACTCGTTGCCTGGCAATTTCGGAAAGCCGTCCTCCATGATCACGAGCAGGCGAATGAACGCCCAAGCCGCCACGCCGCACAAGATACCGAGCAGCACAAAGGCGATCGCCTCCTGGGCGCCGAACGTTCCAGCCAAGGCGAATTGAATGTCCGACACCCTAAAGGCCGGATCGGGGCCAATCAGGACCCGGCCAATGGTGGTCGCTGCACCGGTTGCAACGACGACGGGAAGGAAGGTCCGGTTGGAGACTTCCGGCAGCAGAATTTCCAGCGCAAACAACACACCGCCGAGCGGCGTGTTGAAGGTCGCCGCGATCCCTGCTCCGGCGCCTGCCGAAAGTAACGTGATCTTCTGCCAGGTCGACAGCCGGATCACCTGTGCGAACGCGGAGCCCAGCGCCGAACCGATCTGGATGATAGGGCCCTCGCGCCCGACCGCAGCGCCGCTGCCGATCGAAATCGCCGAGGCCAGCGCCTTGATGAGGGCAACGAGGCCGCGGATGTTACCGCGCTTGTAGAACACAGCGTCCATGACCTCGGGTACGCCGTGTCCCTTCGCCTCGGGGGCAAATTGCCTGACGAGATAGACGACGATGAGGCCACCGATGATCGGGCTGAAAAACACCCAGTTGCCGAACCGGCTCGGCGCCTCCGCGATATTGGCGTCGTAGACGAAGCTCAGCCTGCCGTTATAGGTAGCGTTGTGCACAAAGGCGATCAGCGCCCGGAATGCGACGGCACCGAACCCGGTCAAGACCCCGATTACCAGCGCAAGTCCGCACAGCGTCAGAAGGCTGACCGTCCTCTCGTCTCTCGATTTCGGTCCGTGGACCCGGACCAGTTCGGGGTTATTGGAGGCGGTGGCAGCTACGTCGGTCATCGGTCCTTCGTTGCACACAGGCGTTGTTCGATTAAACGATGGTAAATCATATTCGGGAAGCGGCAGGTTGTCGATAATCTCTCTACCAACGGCAAGCTTCGCCAACCCCGGAATCGCAAATGCCCGTATCACTTGATCGCGAAACCAGAGGCCCCGTCGGGTCCTTGGTGCAAGAGCGCCGGCGAAGCGTTCAGCGCCTCCCTGCTTGGTATCAATAAAGGGACGCAAGCGCGCTTCATATTTGTTGAAGGCTTGCCGGTATTATCCGCCAGCAGCGGCAAGCTCACTTGCCAGCACGCAATGTCGTATCTTTAGACCTCAGAAATCGATGACATAGCCGTCGATGCGCAGCAGGCGCGCGCTCAATCGGAGTCGGCTCGAATCCGCCGCTTTCCCTTGCAGATAATTGCGAACTGTCTGTCGATCGATCGCGTTGGCAAGTGCTCACCGGTTCGGCGGCTTAGGCGCAGCCGTGGCGTTTCATCATCATTATTGGGATCCTCGGGGTGGCGTCACGGCTGCTGGTACGGCCGGCCTCGCTGCGGGAGCACTAATCGGCCAAGCGCTGGTGCCACCTTATGAAGTGCCGGCGCCGCCTTATTATGGCAGGCCGGTTTACGGACTACGCTATGCGGCGAATGATGACGTTGGTTATTCCGAGAGCCGTTATCGCTCGTACGACGCCGCCTCCGGGACGTTTCTCGGGTACGGCGGACTTCGGCATCCATGCCCGTGAGCGACTAGCATAACCGGGAGACCCCCCGGCTCTGCCGAGGAGGCAGCAAAGGTTTGACATTTACGCAGGAAGACACTTTACGCGGAGCTGAGGAAGCACCTCGGAGAGGTGTTCCGGAAGCTGGCCCAGCAAAAGGAAAGCCGAATCGAAGAGGGGCATTTGATGCCGGACCACGTTCACATGATGATTTCGATCCCACCGAAATATGCGGTCTCTCAGGTTATTGGCTTTATAAAGGGCAAAAGCGCAATCCATTTGGCCGGGTAAGCGCAATTTTGTGGGGCAGCATTTCTGGGCACGAGGGTACTTCGTCTCGACCGTAGGTCGAGACGAAGCGGTGATACGGGAGTACATCAGAAACCAGGAGCAGGAGGACAGCCGCTTGGACCAAATGAATTTGTGGCGCTGATCAGCCACCTTCAGGTGGCCAACAAATACAGGGCCGCGTCAGCGACCCTGACCGCCGCTTCGAGCGGCCCCAATCCTAAAGATAAGCCCCCGGCTCTGCCGGGGGATACTTACATTAGCCGGAGATCATCGGTCGCACTTCTCGTGCTGACGACTGTCTTCGATATCGTTTGCAAGGCTAAAGATATCGTTCGGTATTCATGCCGATCGATAAATGCAAAAACCCGATAGTCGCAAAGTACCGGTCTTCACGCACAAGTTACCCCCTGGCCGTCCTTCGGGTTTCGAAAGTGTAATATGTACGCTCGGGAGCGGCGATTTCCCGAAAGTGCAGGTGACGCTTGCGGTCACACTTTCCCGGCGTTTCATGGACTGTCGATCATTGGCATGAACTGTGGCGGTTCGGGCTGCGCCCAGGCTCCGTACCCGCTATGACGTTTGCGTCGATCTGCGTGATTCTCGCCACGGCGGTTCGGATCGGGCTGGGACACATAGGCCCGGATAGTGCGGCGTTCGCTCCCTACTACGCAGCGACGCTCGTGGCTGCTCTCGTGGGCGGCGTAGGTGCAGCAAGCGTTGCTGCCGTGCTCGGCGGCGTGATTGCTTATTTTTTCTTTATTCTGCCGGAGGGGAGTTTTGCCCAAAACGCGGCGACGCAACTCGTTAGTCTCAGTCTCTATGGGGCCTCATCATTCATCATCATCTGGGCTGCAGAAAGTCATCGGGCACTGTTGGCCCGGCTTCGGCAGGAAGAGCGGACGCGACAGCTTTTGATGGACGAACTCGCTCACCGGGTGAAGAATACGCTCGCCGTCGTGGGGGCAATCATCAACTACTCGGTTTTGGATCAGCCGGAGCTCCGAAAAAAGATTAGCGCCCGTATTGCAGCCTTGGCAAAGACCAACGAAATCCTGGTCAATTCGCAGATGCGCGCGACCTCTTTTGAACAGATTCTGCGAACCGAATTGGAGCCTTTTGACCTGGCGAGGTTCCGCCTGGCCGGCGATGATTTTCTTTGCCCCTCCAAGGCTGTGGTGTTGCTGGTCCTCATCTTTCATGAACTTGCGACGAATGCCGCGAAATACGGCGCACTCTCTTCAGAGAGAGGTCAAGTGTATGTTTCGTGGTCCCGCACCGGTGATCAGCTTCACGTAAATTGGACCGAGGTGGGCGCAGGCACACTCAATCCGCCAACGAAAGTTGGGTTTGGAAGCAAGCTTCTGCGTTCTGCCGCGAAGCAGTTCAACGGCTCCACCGATCTGAAGTTCGAAGAGGACGGCCTGCACTGCAGAATGGTCCTCAACGTGCCGGAAAACGAGCTGTCGCCCCAAATCGGCGGGTTAGGCGGTTCGACGATCGTACGAGAGAGTTCGCTCGAAGCTGTCCAATGATCTTGCCAACAGGTGCAGGGCAGGCGACACCGTGATGGTAGGCCCCGTGCAACTGAGATTAGGGTGGTACTGCGATGACCTACGTGAAATCGCTATTCGGAGCGTTGGCCACCATGATGGCATCCGGCATGATTCTGGACTTCGAATTCATTGAATTGGACAACGAAACCTACATTCGTGTGTGGTCCCCCGCCGACGGTGATAGCACTCATCTGCGGAAACATGTTGGCACCATTCTTTCTAACCACATTGACGAGCGGCATGTTCTCGTGGTGAGCGAGGACCGCGCTGGAGTGAGCTAGCGAACTCGCAAGCGCAGTTCAAAGGCCGGGGCTCTTTTCATATTGTCCCGGTCAATTCTCGCCGGCGCAAATCTGAAGCAGCGGCGTAGCGGCGCAGCGCATACGCTTCGTTCAGCAGGCCGACCACCCGAACTGTTCCATTCGATTCAACGACTGCCAGCTCTTCGGCCTCAGCCCGGTCAAAAACATCAATTGCCTCCCGAATGGTCATTTCCGCTATCAGGAAATGTCCGGCATGTTGCAAAAGGTGTCGGATTGAATTCGAACTAGAGAGCTCAGGTGCGTGCGCTTGGCGCCCGGCGCTTCGCTCAGGTAACGCGCGAAAATGTCGGCAGGCCATTTGCGATGGTGCTCGATAACGAGGTTATTTCAGCTCCGGTCATTCGCGAGCCCATTGTTACCGGCTCAGGGGAAATCTCCGGCAACTTTACCGTTCAGCAAGCCAACGATCTCGCCGTTCTTTTGCGCGCCGGCGCGCTGCCGGTTCCTCTGACTGTCATCGAAGAGAGGACCATCGGGCCCAGTCTCGGACGGAACTCGATCAGAAGCGGCGAGGTATCGGCCGCGGTCGGAGCGATTCTGGTGGCTCTCTTCATGATGGCGACGTATGGCCTGTTCGGGGTCATCGCCAATGTCGCAGTTTGCGTCAATGTAGTGATGATCTTTGGCCTACTCTCGCTTCTCGACGCAACCCTGACGTTACCCGGTATTGCCGGCATCGTGCTCACGATCGGTATTGCGGTCGACAGTAACGTGCTGATTTACGAACGCATCCGCGAAGAGTCGTAATGGACGATCGCCTGTCAACGCGATCGAAAATGGTTTTAAGCGCGCACTTGCGACGATTTTGGATTCGAATATCTCCACGCTTATCGCCGCATGCATTTTATTCTGTCGGCAGCGGACCGGTGCGTGGTTTTGCGGTGACGCTCGGCGCCGGGATTGTGACCACCCTGTTCACGGCATTCAGCCTGACGCGGATGATCATCGCCTGGTGGGTGTGGGAATTCCGACCGCGGCGCGTGCCCATATGACATTGAAGAAAGCGATGACAATAAGCAGTCAAATGACTTCCCTGGTGCCAAGGCTCCGCGAATATCGCTCCAATGTGCCGCAGGTTTGCGCCCCGGGGATGCGCGCGCCGGTACTACAAACGCACCGGATGGCCCATGACCGCGATCATCTATTTCGGCGAAATGCTGGCTGCGTCCTTGCTCGCAGTCGTCCTAATGGCAATTTCGCAGCTTGGAATGAATTATGAAGCATTGCTATTCGCCAGTGGCGTCCGGGGCCATGAGCCACCGGGCGTTTTTTGCTTTCAGATGCAGCGGCAAGACTGCGGAATCGCGATGGGGCCCCATCAACAGCGTGCGGTGCGGAAGGCCTCAAAGAAACAGCGGTACCTGAACCCCTTGTAGTCTCACGGGAATAAACCTTAAAGTCGTCGCGCGATACAACGATAACAGAAGGAAACGACAGCCCATGACTGCTAGATTGCCGTTGCCGGACCGTTTGCCACGAACGAAGGGCGCGCCAACCGCCCTCGACGGTCTGCTGGTGGTGGATTTTACCCGCGTTGTTGCGGGCCCCGCCTGCACGCAAACCCTTGCCGATTTTGGTGCGGAGGTCATCAAGATCGAGAATCCCGATGGTGGCGATGACACGCGAGCCTATGAACATGCGGAGATCGGCGGCGAAAGCGCCGCTTATTTGAGCCTGAACCGCAACAAGCGCGGTATCGCTCTCGATTTCGCGGTTCCGGCGGGGCGAGATGTGGCCCGGGAACTGATTTCTCGCGCCGACGTGGTTGTGGAAAATTTTTCCGCAAGCGTGATGGAGAAATTCGGGCTCGATTACCCCTCGGTTGCGCCGACCAATCCGCGCCTGATTTATTGCTCGATCTCGGCCTATGGCCGCAAGGGGCCGTTTGCATCGCGACCCGGCTTCGACCCGATCACACAGGCAGAAAGCGGTTTCATGTCGCTGAACGGCTTTCCCGATGGACCGCCGGTGCGGACCGGGTCGCCGATCGTCGACATGGCGACGGGGATGTCAGCCTGCAACGCCATTTTGCTTGCGCTGTTTGCCCGCGACCGGCTTGGCCGCGGCCAGCATGTGGAAGTCGCGCTGTTCGACATCGCCATGGCGATGACCGGCTTTTACGGTATGGCCTATCTGATCAGCGGCAGGAACCCCGGCCGCTTCGGAAATTCGCCGAACGGGTCTCCGACGGTCGGCCTCTATGAAGCATCCGACGGGCCGCTTTATATGGCCTGCGCCAACGATCGGCTGTATCGCCGCCTGGTGACCGAAGTGCTCGAACGGCCGGACCTCATTTCCGACCCGGAGTTCGCCACGCGAAAGGCACGGACTGCCAACAAGGAAAAGCTGCGCGCCATCATTGCCGGCGCTTTGGCGAGCGACCAGCTCGAAAATTGGATGGCGAAGATGAAGAAGGCCAACATACCCGTCGGATATCTTCGCACAGTCGAGCAGGGGTTCAACGCGCCCGAAGCACGCGAGCGACATCGGCTCAGTCGGATCCCCCATCCGACGGCTGGCTCGGTTCCCAATATCGAAACGCCGGTTAATATGGGTTTGACCCCCGCCGTCGATCCTGTCGCCGCGCCACTGCTGGGTCAGCACACCAGAGATGTCCTGCGCAAAACGCTTGGCTATGACGATCACCGGATTGCGGCACTCGCCGAGGCAGGCGCGTTCGGAAAAGTGCAAAGTGCTGCGGCCGGCGCAGCGAACCAGTAACGAAATTGCCGGACCCCTCTATCGCGAGAGCGGGTTCGGACCATACCTGTTCGACCCTTCGATCCCGCGCAGACAACCAATCTCGACAAACCCCCAAACGGTAAGTCCGAAGGCCGCGAGTTCAAGGACGTAGTGCAGGATCACACCGGCACTTCCAGTTGACCACACTGTGCTGGAAAGGCGCCGGGTATTACGTAAAATGCCAATAGCCACCAGGCGCTCTTACTGCGGTCATGCAGCCGTTCGGTGTTGATGGCGAGGCCCCACATTAACCAGGGGATCAGGACGAGAACGATCGCGATGATGAGAAGCAGCGTTGCAATTCCGGCTGCCGTGGCCAGGATGACTGCAGCGAACAATTCTGCGGCTGTAAATTTCAAAATGGAAAGCCAGTATTCCGCGCGGTTGATGCGGCCGCTGGCGCCAAACATGAATTCGAAAAGAGTTTCCATCGTGTTTTTCAGGCGAATGTAATGCCGGCAGAACCGGCCCCAATTTGTCGCGGAGAAATCGCGCTAGGTTCAAACGCAGGCAATGCCAAGTCAGCCGATAGGTGAATGCGTCCCAAGCGGGGCTTCGCTTACTGATATGCGTTCTTCTTCTGCGTCGGCTCTAGCCGGGCGAGGGTCTGTCATGCTTTGATACCGGTGCCTTAACACCTGATACAAGCCGTACAAAACGTTGATTTGCGGCTGACGCCGCCGGCTTGAGAGCCGAGGGGAGGACTGTCTTGCGAACGCCTGGCCGTACGCTGCTGGCCAAGATCTGGGACCAGCATGTCATCGCTCGGATGAGCGAGGATACCGATCTCCTTCATGTCGACCGTCACCTGCTACACGACCTCGGCGGTTCGCGCGGCCTGCTCGATATCAAAAGCCGCGGCCTGACGGTTCATAACCCGGAATTGACGTTCGCCACGCCGGATCACGCCATTTCGACTGCGCCTGGGCGGGCCGGCACGATCAAGATCGGGCAAGAGCTGTTGGCGGCGCTCAGGGTCGAAACGGCGGCCAGCGGCATCCAGATGTTCGATATCGACCAGCCCGGGCAGGGTATCGTCCATGTGATCGGACCCGAGCTCGGATTAAGCCTGCCAGGTTGCCTGATCGTCTGCGGCGACAGCCATACCTGTACACATGGTGGGCTCGGTGCGCTGGCGTTCGGCATCGGGTCGAGCGAACTCACGCATGTGCTGGCAACGCAAGCACTCATCCAGCGGCGCCCCAAAACCATGCGGGTGAAGTTCGAAGGGAAGCTCTCATTCGGCGTGACGGCCAAGGACCTCATCCTCGCTCTCATCGGGCACGTCGGAGCGGCAGGCGGCACGGGCTATGCGGTCGAATATGCGGGCAGCGCCGTCCGTGACATGCCGATCGAAGGGCGGTTGACGATCTGCAATCTTTCCATCGAGCTCGGCGCCAAGATGGGGATGGTCGCGCCGGACGAAAAGACCTTCGATTTTTTGCGGGGACGGCCCTATGCGCCGCAGGGCGAGATGTGGGAGCAGGCCCTGAAGGCGTGGCGCGATCTCCCCAGCGACGCGGATGCGGTATTTGACAAGGAAGTCATCATCGACGTCGAGAAGATCATTCCACAGGTCACATGGGGCATCAGCCCCGAGCACGTCATCGGCGTCGATGGCCGTATTCCCGATCCGCGGGCGATCGACGATCCCGAGCGTCGTGCCGCGATCGAAACTGCACTCGACTACATGGGGCTGAAACCCGGCGCGCCGATTGCCGGCACACCGGTCGATTGGGTCTTCATCGGCTCCTGCACCAACAGCCGGCTGAGCGATCTGCGCGCCGCGGCCGAAATCGCGCGCGGCCGCAAGGTTGCGCCCGGTGTACGGGCCTGGGTCGTGCCGGGCTCGGAGACGGTCAAGCGAGAGGCGATTGCTGAAGGGCTCGACAAGCTCTTCACCGAAGCCGGATTCGAGTGGCGCGAACCCGGTTGCTCGATGTGTCTTGCGGCCAATGGAGAAACAGTCGCGCCCGGCCAGCGTTCGGTCTCGACGTCGAACCGTAATTTCGTCGGCCGGCAAGGCCCGCGGGCACGCACTCATCTCGCCAGTCCAGCGAGCGCCGCCGCGGCTGCGATCGCGGGCGCCATTGCCGACGTGCGAACGATGGGGGGCTGATCATGCCGAAACCGTTCAACAAGCTGACGGCCGTCGCCGCGCCGATTATGCGCAGCAACATCGACACTGACGTCATCATCCGGATCGAGCGTCTGGTCGGAAACTCGGTTCGCGGCACGCTCGGCAAATGGGCGTTCGGCTCGCTCCGCTACCTGCCGGACGGTTCGGAGAATCCTGAATTCATTCTAAACCGTGAGCCGTATCGACAGGCGGAAATCCTCGTGACCGGCCCGAATTTCGGCTGCGGCTCCTCCCGCGAGGGGGCGGTGTGGTCGCTGCAGGAAATGGGCATCCGCGCCATCATTGGTTCGGGGTTTGGGGATATTTTCTTTGCGAACTGCTTTCAGAACGGGATCCTTCCGATCGTTGTCGACAAAGAGGTCGTCGACACCCTTGCTGCCGACATCGAGGCCACGCAGGGGGCAGGACGGATCAGCGTCGATCTCGAGGCGCAGACGATCATTTCTCCGTCGGGCAAGCAGCATCGTTTTGAGATCGATCCGCGCCGACGTGAGGGCCTGCTGCAGGGTCTTGATGAAGTGGCTCTGACGCTGCAGCGCGACAATGAAATCCGCGCCTTTCAGGCCGCCGACCGCGCGGCACGCCCCTGGATACACTTTGCGAGGAAGTCGGCATGAACAGTCCGTCCAACATGGTGAAGGTCGCCGTCGTCGGCGGCGAGGGCATCGGTCCCGAAGTGACCGCGCAGTCGCATCGGGTGCTGAACTGGTTTTCAGCCAAGCGAGGGGTGCCCCTGACATTGCGCGAGGCGCAATACGGGCTCGTCCCCTACCTTGCGACCGGCAAGGTGCTGCCGGAGGATACGGTCGAGGCCATGGAGGAAGCCGACGCCATTCTTTGGGGTGCGACCGGCGGGCCGGAAACCAAGGAGGTTCCCCCGGCCGCGCGCAAGGCGGGCAGCCTGCTGTCGCTGCGCAGCAAATATGATCTCTACGCCAATCTACGGCCGATCGTTGCGAGCCCGGCCCTGATCGAACTCGGCGCCGCTCAAGGCTGACGTGCTCAAGGGCGTCGATTTCGTCATCATCCGCGAGCTCACCAGCGGCATCTATTTCGGCGAACCGCGCGGCATCGAAACGCTTCCCGACGGTCAGCGCCGCGGCTTCAACACCGAGCAATACACGACCAACCAGATTCGCCGCGTGGCGCGCGCCGCTTTCGAGCTGGCGCGGACGCGCAGGGGCAAGGTCTGTTCAGTCGACAAGGCAAACGTACTGGAAACCAGCGTGCTGTGGCGCGAGGAGGTCACCGCGCTGCATCGGCAAGAATTCTCCGATGTCGAGCTCAGCCATCTCTATGTCGACAACGCCGCCATGCAAATCGTGCGGGAGCCGCGGCAGTTCGATGTGATGGTAACCGGGAACATCTTCGGCGACATCCTATCCGACTGTGCCGCGATGGCTTCGGGTTCGCTCGGCATGCTGCCGTCGGCGTCGCTGGGGCCGGTCGATCGATTCGGCCGACGCAAGGCACTCTATGAACCGGTGCACGGCAGCGCCCCCGATATCGCCGGTAAGGGCATCGCCAATCCCCTGGGCTCCATTCTCAGCGTCGCCATGATGCTGCGCATGACGCTGAACAGGCCCGAAGATGCGGACCTGCTTGAGAAGGCGGTGCATGCTGCCCTCGCCTCAGGTGCGCGGACCGCCGACATCGCCGGGCCGGGGGCGAGGAGGCTATCGACGGTGGAGATGGGTGACGCCGTACTGAGCGAGCTTGACAAGGTCGTGGGCAGGGAAAGGGCGCATGCGTGACGGTACGGCGTGTCACGGCACACCCGGCATCGATGGTACGAAGGGGCTCGTCCGACGCCCTGCATCGAGCGCCCGGAGCAGACGGAGCGAACTTGGCGTGGCAGGTTGAGAACAGCTAAGGTAACGGTCTCTCCATGAGCATTCAAATCTACGGATTTTGGCGGTCGATTGCCTCGTTCCGGGTGCGGGTTGCGCTCAAGCTCAAGGGACTGCCGTTCGAGGAAACTCCCATCGATATTCTCTCGGGGGAACAGTTCGAGCCAGGCTATGAGACGGTCAATGCCGAGCGGGTAGTGCCTACGTTCATTCACGATGGGCATTCCGTGTTCCAGTCGCTGGCGATCATTGAGTATATGGACGACGTCTGGCCCGAGCCGCGGCTGATGCCGGATGATCTGCGCGAGCGTGCCTATGCGCGCTCACTCGCACTCATGACAATTGCTGATGCCCATCCGCTGGTAGTCCCGCGGGTCCGCAATCATCTCGCCAAGACATTTGGCGCCGACGCGCACGCGATCGAAGAATGGGGCAAGCACTGGACGAGCGAGGGACTTGCGACCTACGAACGGCTTCTCGCGCGCCGGGCACCTGCCCCGTTTGCTCTGGGCGCCGAGCCGGGGCTTGCCGATATCTGCATCGCCGGCCAGGTCGTGGGTGCGCATTTCCTCAAGCTCGATCTGACCGGCTATCCAATCGTGGCACGATTGACCGAGCGGTGCTTTGCGCTGCCGGCGTTTGCAACCTCTCACCCGTTCGAGCAGCCGGGGTACAAGGCCGCAAGCGCCCGGCGGTAACCGGGCCGCGGCCTCAGAGATCGAGGCCGAGCACCCGCGCAGCATTACCCCCGGCGATCCGGGCCAGTGTGGCGTCGTCCATCCCGTTCACACCGGCAATGTGACCGATCGGATTATATTCCGCCATGTCGAACGGATAATCGGTTCCCATCACGATCCGGTCCGGGCCGAACACCTCGATCAGGTATGCCAGCTGGTGATAGGTGAAAACCACGGTGTCCAGATAGACCTGCCGTAAATAGGTCGTCGGCGGCAGCGCCAGCTCGGAATGCGAGTCCCGCCGCGCACCCCAGGCGTGATCGATCCGGCCGGAATAGCCGGGAAGATAGCCGCCGCCATGCACCGCCATCAATTTCAGCTCGGAAAAACGCGCGAGCGTCCCGGAAAAGATCAAATTGTGAAGCGCGAGCGTGGTATCGAGCGGATTTCCCAGCACGTTATTGAAATAATAATGGGTCAGTCGCTGTCCGTGGGTAAATCCGTTCGGATGCATCATGATGAAGGCCCCGAGTTGTTCTGCCTTGGCGAAGAACGGCCGGAATTTCGGATCGGAAAGTTCCTGGCCGTCGACATTGGTCAGGATCTCGACGCCCTTCAATTTCAGCGTTCCCATGATGTAGTCGAGCTCGCGGACCGCGACCTCGGGTTCCTGCAACGTGACGACGCCAAGCCCCACAAACCGGTCGGGCTTCCGCGAGCAAAACTCCGCGACCCCGTCGTTGGCGAGGCGGTGAGCGGCTTCGGCGATTTTCGGATCGATCGAATAATAGCATTGGTTGGGCGCAGGTGCGACGAGCTGAATATCGATACCCATTCGGTCGAGGTCGGTCAGGCGGCGATCGATCGTGGTCATTACCTCGCGAACGTCGCTCTCCTGCTGAGCATTGATTTCCTTGGTCGCCGGATCGGCAAAATTTGCAAGCGGGATGCGGCTGAGATCGATATGAGGTTGCGCCAGCGCGGCAGCCTGCGGCACCACGATATGGGCATGGATATCGATGGTCGGGGATGATGGGCGTCGGGCTAGGCCGTCCGCATCATGGATACGCGCCGCGGTGCGGCCGTAGCAATTCTTGCGATCAATCATTGAATGATCCTGACGTTGAATTAAGTGTTCGAAGCGTAACGGCAGTTGTTGTGCTGAACTATGATTTTGTCGCGGTTTTCGGCCGCTGTGGCCAGCGGCTCGAGATCGTGGTCGCGTCAGCTGCACCTAGGCCCGCGGCTTCAGCCTCCTCGAAACAGGCCAGCGCGCTTGTCGCGACGGGAAGCTCCGCATGCAGTGACGCAGCGAATTGGACGGCGGTCGCAAGGTCTTTTTTGGCGGCACTCAGGCCGAACGCGGTTTCGCCCAGTGGCTGGCCGCTCAAGACTTTGGCAATGACGGCACCGCGTCCCTTCATCGCAGTCGGCGTGCCTGCGGTGTCGGAGAGGATGTCGATCAGCCGATCGGCGGGAAGGTTGAGCGGTTTGCAGATGGTCAAGGCTTCGCCAAGCGCCTGCCAATAAACCAGCAACGGCAAATTGACCGCTAGTTTCATCGTCGAGCCTGCGCCGAGTGCGCCCATATGTTCGATGCGTCGGCACAGTTGTTCCAGAATCGGCATCGCACGCGCGAGATCGGCCTTGTCCCCGCCGACCAGCGCGAACAGCTTGCCCTCCTTGGCGGGGCCTGTGCTTCCGCCTACCGGGCATTCGACAAAGGCTGCGCCCTGTTTCGCCACCGCGCCGCCGAGGTTTTGCATGGTGTCCGGCCGAACCGTGCTCATATCGACAACCAGTTTTCCTGCCAGATTGGCTTTCAAGATGCCGTCCGGACCGTGGTAGACCGCTTCGCTCGCGGCATCATTCAGCAACATCACGATGACAGTCTCGCAAGCCTCAACCAGCGCCGCCGGCGTGGGGAACAGCTTGGCGCCTGCATCGGTCAGGGGTTTAGTCTTGGCTTGGTTGCGATTCCAGACGTTCACTTCACGTCCGACGGACATCAACCGCTGCGCGATCGCCGATCCCATTCGTCCCGTTCCGCATATACCGATTTTCATGTTTGACCTCAATTACAGCGTGGATCTATTGACCTAAGGAGCATGATAGACGCCGAGATTCTGCGTGATCAGCTCTTCATTGTTCAAAACTTCGTTGGCCTCGCCGGAGAACACGCAACGTCCGGTGTTGAGAATAACCGCCAGGTCGGCGACATCCAGCGCAAGCTGGCGATTTTGCTCGACCAGAACGATAGATTGGCCTTGGTCTTTCAGACGCCTGATGGTTCGGCCGACCTCAGCGACGATCAACGGCGCCAGGCCTTCCGATGGTTCGTCGAGCAGAAGCACCCGCGGATTTCCCATCAAGGCTCGTCCGATCGCCAGCATCTGTTGTTCGCCCCCGGAAAGCGTGCCGGCAAACTGGGCGTGGCGTTCGCGCAGCCGCGGAAACATGTCGTAGACCCGATCGACATTCCAGGAGCTGGCGCTTCTGGTCCTGCGCTGCTGCGCCACGACGAGATTTTCCCGAACCGTGAGCGAGGGGAAGATTCGACGGCCTTGTGGCACAAGGCCGATCCCAAGATGCGAGATTCGTTCGGGATTGAGGCCCTCGATCGGTTCGCCGAACAGCTGGATTTGGCCTTCACGCGGCTTCAGAAAGCCGATGATGGTCGAGATGCAGGTGGTCTTTCCCGCGCCGTTGCGTCCCAATAGTGCCAATACGCCGCCCGGCGGCAAGGAAAAGCTGACGCCGTGCAGGATATGGCTGTCGCCGTAGAATGTGTGCACATCCGTCAAACTGAGCGCCTCAGATGCCAAGATACACCTCGCGCGTTCGCTCATCCGCTATCACGGCATCCCGCTCGCCATCGACGATCACACGGCCGTAGTTCAGCAGCGTCACGGTTTCCGCAAGGTCCAGCGCTGTGTCCATGTCATGCTCGATCATGATCACGGTGGTTTCGCGCGGGATCGACGCAATCAGCGATTTCACGGTGGATCGCTCTGTGTTCGAGAGACCCGCCAGCGGTTCGTCCAGCAATAGCACGCGCGGCTTTTGCGCCAGCGCCACCGCGAGTTCGACGCGGCGCCTTTCGCCGTAGGCGATGTCGGAAATGGGATGAGCGGCGAGGTGCAAGAGTCCGACGGCGTCGAGGGTGCGGCGCGCCTCCGCCGCGAGGTCGCTATAAAATGACATCGGTCGCCACATCTGCCAACGTGAAGGCCGCAGTCCGAGGAGTCCCAGCGCAACGTTGTGTTCCAGCGTGTCGCCGGCAAACAGCGTGATGATCTGGTAGGTCCGCGACAATCCGGCATGGGCGCGCCGATACGGCGGCAATCGCGTAATGTCGAAACCGAACAGCCGTATCAGTCCGGAATTCGGCCGCAGGTCACCGCTGATTTGATTGAACAACGTGGTCTTGCCTGCGCCGTTCGGGCCGATGATGAGCCGACGCTCGCCAGGGCGAACGGCGAGGGACACATCTTGCGTGACCGTGAGGCCACCAAAGGCCTTTGTCAGATTGATGACCTCGAGCGCGAGGTTGGATACCACCGCGGTCATGGGGGGCTCCTGCGCATTGCCGCAGTCAGCCTGCTGACACCGGGAACGATGCCGGTTGGCATCACCAGCACGATGAACAGGAATACCAGGCCCAACAGCATGTTCCATCGCTCGATATAAGCCGAGGCATAGTTCTTTATTAACAGCACGACGGCAGCGCCGACCACAGGACCGCCCAATGTGCCGGAACCACCGGCAATGACACCAAGCAACGCCTCGGCCGAACTCGTGGTCGAAAGCGAAGTCGGGTGGATGTACTTGTGATAATAGACATAGAGCAAGCCGGATACGCCGCCCCAGAATCCGGCATAGATGAACGTGATCCAACGGATCAGCCAGGGATTGAAGCCGAGTGCCGCCATCCGGCGAGGCTGATCGCGCACCCCTTTCAGGGATGAACCAAAAGCCGACGAGACAAAGATCGCCATCATCAGGAAGGCGAACGCGGCCACGATCAGGACGAACCAGTAGAACGACGCCGGGCTATCGATCGAGATGCCGAACGGCGCCGGCCGAGTGAGGCCGGCTATGCCATTGTCGCCATTGGTGACGTTGGACATCCGGTAGGCCAGTCCCCACAACACCTGCGAGAGCGCCAGCGTGATCATGAGGAAGCCGAGTCCGGTAGCGCGAAGCGCGATGATGCCGAAGAAGGCGGCCATCGCAACGGTGCCCGCAATCGAAAGGACAGCGGCCGAGCCATGGCTGAGACCATACCTGCTGGTCAACAGCGCCGAAATATATGCAGCTACTCCGAGATAGGACGCATGCCCAAGCGATGTCATCCCTCCAAAACCCACCAGCAGGTTGAGGCTGAGTGCGAAGATCGCCGCGATCAGGATCTGGCTTGCGAGATTGATGTAGAAATCGCCCGCGAGCAAAGGCGGGAGAAGGAGCGAGGCGGCGATCACAGCTATGGCGAACCATTTCATGCGCCGACGCGCCCGAACAGGCCCTGCGGCCGGAAGGCAATGACGAAAATCATCGGCAGGAATAGGATGATGTAGGCTAGCTCCGGAAACAGCGCCGTGCCGAACGTATAGATGAAGCCGATGATGAAACTGCCTACGAAAGCACCTAGAAGGCTGCCGATGCCTCCAAGAATAACGACGATCAGCGCCAGGGGCAGCATGTCGGCATCGAGCCCCGGATAGGCTGAAAGAATCGGGCCCCCCAACACACCCCCGGCACCGGCGATTCCCGCACCCAGGCAAAACACGGTCGTGGACAGGTTCGAGACGGGAATGCCGACCGCGCGCGCCATCTGACCGTCGTCGACCCCAGCGCGGATCATGGCGCCGAGCCGGGTCCGCTCCAGCAGGAAATACAGGACGATTGCCGCGGCCACCGCGCACCCGACCAGAACCAGGCGATAGGTCGGAAACACAAAACCGAAGAACCGCGTCGGCGCCTGCAGATATTGCGGCGTCGGAACTGGAATCGAGTCACCGCCCCACAGCACCAGGCAGGCATCTGAAATAATGAACGACATGCCAAGCGTGACCAGCACCTGACCGAGCGGATTGGCTTTCAGCCGGGTCAGCACCAGCCGTTCGAAAAGGCCGCCAATGGCGGCGACCACCACTCCGGCGCCGATTGCCGTCACCCAGATATCCAGCCCCTCATACGAACGCATCGCGGTTGCCGCAAAATAGGTGCCGAGCATGAAGAACGCGCCGTGCGTCAGGTTGGCAAGCCGCATCAATCCAAAGATCAGGGAGAAGCCGGACGACAGCAGAAACAACAGACCGCCGAGCGAAAGGCTGTTGAGACCCTGGATAATCCAAAACTGCATCGCACCCGATCTTGTTCTTAAAAGGTGTCAGATCGCGCCCCGCCCTCGGGCGGACCTATTGTTCGAGGTTGTTCGCCGGCGGATAGTCGCGTGAGTAGACCGGGTTCTTCAGAAAGGCGGTCTTGTCGTAAGTCCAGAACTGGGTGACGTCCGGGTAGGTCTTGATGACCGAGTTGACGAGTCTGCCATCGCTCTTGGTCACCTTTCGGATATAGACATTGCCAATCACGTTGCCGAATTCGTCGAACTTGACGAGACCGCGCACCGTCTGCGCATTGCTGCCGCGGATCGCCACCATCAGCGCCTTCTTGTCCTCGACGTTGCCGTTCGTAGCCTTCAGCGCGGCTTCCAGAACTTCGCCTGATACATAAGTGCTGCCGGCATAGTAACCTGGATCGTATTTGAACTGCTTGCGGAATGCTGTCGCGAAGGCCTTGTTGAGCGGGTTATCCAGCTCCGCGGAATACCAGCTGGTTGTTAGTATCCCCAGCGCTTCGTCGCCCATGTTGCGAAGCACGGATTCGTCGAGCGCGGTCATGCCGCCGATGACGGCCATCTTGTCCTTTAGGCCGTATTCGATGAATTGCCGCAAGAAGCGAAACCCGTTCGAGCCGGCAGTGCCCAAGAAGATCGCATCCGCAGGCTTAACCTGGGCGACGTAGCTGCCGTAGTCGGGCGTCGCCAGCGGCGTGAAGATTTTCTGAATGATCTTGCCGCCATTATCCTCGAACGCGCGCTGAAACCCAGCGCACATTTCGTGGCCATAGGCGAAGTCGTCGGCAATGGTGACGATTTTCTTGTACTTCAATTCCCTGGCTGAATATTCCGCGAGCGGGTAGGCGCATTGCGCCGACGTCGAAGTCAGCCGCACGAACCACGGGCTCGGATGCCGCTGCGTCATGTCCTCGGCGGCCGAGACCCCGAGAGTAGGCATCTGTTTCTCGGTGAGGTAGTCGGCAATCGCCAACGCCTCGAAGGCTGCGAGCGGTCCGATCATGCAGTTGACATTGTTCTTTTCGACCAGCTCCTGCGCCTTGGTTCGTGCGGTCGCGGGAACGCCGGCGGTGTCCGCGACGATCAATTCGACCTTGCGGCCGGCGAGCGTGTTGTCGCGCTCCTTCAAGAACATCGTCAACGCCAGTTCCATGTCGATGCCGCCGGAGGCGAGAGGGCCAGTCTTGGCCGCCAGCAGGCCGATTCGGATCGGGTCGCTACTCTGGGCAAGGACAAGATGGGGGACCGCTATGCTGGCGATACCCGCGCCGGTTACACCTTGGACAAATTGCCGTCGCGATATCGTCATGGAGTCCTCTCCGGAACGCTGCAGCTGACCGTCGGCGCCATTTTTTGTTGATTGGGTAAGTTATCCGACGGAAGTCATAAATGATCAAGTGATAACCACGCCACGGATCGGCGTGCCAGAGATCTCCGTTCACTCAACCGGGACGGTGATCTTCCCGGCCTTGATGCAGTGCGGCATTGGCGCGCTTTCCCGCTAGCTCCGGTGCAGCTATCACGCATCGATCGCGGCTTACTGACCGCTACCTCGGATTTCCCGCGCCGGATTTGGGAGCTTTGACGATAGTCTTCTTCAGCACTTCGAAGACCGATGCCGTATCCTGGTCGCCCAATCCCATCGACATCGCTTCCGCGTAGACCGGCTGAGTCAAGCTAAACAGCGGCGTTGCGCAGCCGACGTCATCGGCAAATTCGGCGATGATCGCCATGTCCTTTTTCCAGGTCGAGACTTTCATGGTCGCTGGCTCATAGACACCTTCAACCATCATCGGCGCGCGCATCTGGAACATCCGTGAACCGCCGGCGCCGGGCCCGACCATGTCGACCACCATTTTCGGGTCAAGGCCTGCGCGCTCGGCAAGTAACATTGCTTCCGCCGCCGCGACGTTGTTGATTGCGACCAGATGATTGGCGATGAATTTCATCCGGCTGCCATTGCCGTATCGTCCAAGATCGGCGCTCTGCTTGGCGAAGTCGGCGAACAGGCCCATGCATTTTGCAATGGCCTCGCTCTCGCCGCTGGCATAGACGACGAGATCGCGAACCTTGGCCTGCGCGCCGGTTCCGCTGAGCGGACAATCCAGCGCAATGTGGCCAGCTTTCTTGAGGATCGCTTCGAAAATAAGTTTGTCGGCGAGACTGAGTGTGCTGAGCTCGATGACGATTCGGGACAGTTGCCCGCTATTGGCGATGGCGTGTGCTACTTCCTCAACAGCCGCCGGGCTGGGAAGGCTGGTCATGATGACGGGCGCTTCGCGCGTCAGTTGGGCGACGTCACTGGCGATGACGACGTCGGCTTGCGCGAGCTCGGCGCGTCGGGCCGGATCGATATCGAAGCCGACCACATGCCATCCGCGATCGATCAGATTTCGAGCTATCGCGCCGCCCATGATGCCGAGGCCGACGATCCCGACGATTTTGTCCATATTCGCTTGTTCCTTACCCGTTGAATTTGATTGACGGGCAACGCTGGCCGCGCCTTAATTGGTGATCGTGCGATAAACAATCGCGAAGTAACTTCGGCCGGTCAAGCCGGTTTCGGGCTCGCCGAAGGGAGCAAAGGGGTTCTCACCCGTCTTTCGATCGCGCGCATTTCGAGACGATCCGGTAGGCGAGAAACGAGGAATGCGAAATGGCGGGCGTTGGTCGAAAGCCGAGCACAGGCCAGCTGTTGGAAGGAGATGCGGACCGTGCCCTGGCGGACATGATTGCCCGAGCAAGGGCGCTTGTTCCGCGGCTCCGTGATCGTGCGGTGCGCACCGAAGAGCTGCGCGGTCTGCCGCCGGAGACCGAACGCGATCTACATGATGCAGGACTGTTCAGGATCGTTCAGCCGAAGCGGGTGGGGGGCTCTGAACTCGACTATGTCGCTTTGGTCGATTGTGCCGAGATGCTCGGACGCGCCGACGCATCGGTGGCCTGGAATCTGGCCAATCTTGCCAGCCATCACTGGATGCTCGGCATGTTCGACAGGCGTGCCCAGGACGTCGTCTGGGACAAGGATCCCAATACGCTAATCGCTTCGTCGTTTATTTTCCCGGCTGGCCGGGCAAGGAAGGTCGACGGCGGGTATCGGTTGCGGGGCAGTTGGCCGTTCTCCTCGGGCGTGGCTACTTGCGAATGGAATATGCTTGCCAGCGTGGTTTCGTCTGACGATGAAGCGGACGGGATCGAATATCGGATATTTCTGGTTCACAAGAGCGACTACAGGATCCTCGACACCTGGGATGCCGCCGGATTGCGAGGCACCGGGTCCAATGACGTGGAGGTCAGGGACGCCTTTGTCGCCGAGCCGTTGACTGTTGCCGTAAATGACCTCGCGGGGGGACCGACACCGGGCAGCGCCGTGAATCCGAATGTGCTGTACACGCTGCCGGTGTTCTCGCTGTTTCCCTATGTGCTTTCCGGCGTAGCGCTCGGCAACGCCCAGGCCTGCCTCGACGACTATGTCGATCTTACCCGGCATCGCGCATCGACCTATAACCGCGCCAAGCTTGGTGACCTGCAAAGCACGCAGATCAAGATCGCCGAAGCGTCTGCGAAGATCGACGCCGCGCGGCTGATCATGCGCTCGAGCTGTATCGAGGCGATGGCCGAAGCACGACGCGGCCATATTCCGGACATGGCGGCTAAGACGAGATTGCGGCGCGATGGGGCCTATTCCGTCAATCTCTGCACCGAAGCGGTGTCGCTGTTGTTTGCGGCAAGCGGCGCACGCGGATTGTTTACTATAGGTGTGTTGCAGCGGCAGTTTCGCGATGCCCACGCGATCAATTCGCACCTCGCGTTCAATTTTGATGCCGCGGGTACCAACTACGGTCGAGTTGCGCTTGGCCTGCCGTCTGAAAACTTGACGCTTTGAGGCCAGTGGATGAACGACGCGCCTAAGCACCCGATCGATCCTGATCCTGCCAACGAACTCGCCAGCGACCACTCGCCGATCGACCCGCGGGGCTTTCGCAACGCGCTCGGCAGCTATGCAACGGGCGTCACCATCATTACGGTCGCCGGCACCGACGGAAAGCCCTATGGGCTGACTTGTAACTCGTTTGCTTCAGTGTCGCTGAACCCGCCGCTCGTGTTGTGGAGTCTCGTGAGCTATTCGACCAGTCTGAGCATGTTCCAGAACGCCAGCCATTTCGCGGTCAACGTGCTGGGCGCATCGCAACAAGCGCTTGCGAACAAGTTTGCGAAATCCTCGGAAGACAAGTTTACCGGCGTCGAATGGACCCCGGGTCTCGGCGGCGCACCGCTTCTTTCGGACCGAGTCGCAAACTTTCAGTGCCGCGCCGTCAACCGCTATTACGGCGGCGACCATGTGATCTTCCTTGGCGCGGTCGAAGCCTATTCCTACAACCGGAAGGAGCCGCTGTTGTTTGCCCGCGGTGGTTACGGCCGGTTTATCGCCGCTGACGAGCTTGCGGCCGACAGATCGTCATGAGGAAGAAGGCAAAATTCAAGCGTGCCCGCTCCAAGCAGAAGCGGCTTTCTCCGGACGATCGCCGCAAGGAATTCGTCGCCAAGGCGACCGAGTTTTTCTCCGAGCAAGGGTTTGGCGGCGGGACGCGCGACCTCGCGCGGCGGTTGGGCGTGACCCAGCCGCTCCTCTATCGCTATTTCCCGAGCAAGGACGATTTGATCAAGGAAGTCTATCGCACGGTCTATTTGGAGCCGCTTGATACCGGTTGGGAGAAGCTGCTCACCGATCGCTCCCGGCCGCTCCGAGATCGGCTGCAGGAGTTCTACCGCGCCTATACCAACGTGCTCTTCACCCGAAAATGGATCCGCATATATCTCTATTCGGGCTTGAAGGGGCTGGACATCAACAGATGGTATGTAGGCGTGGTGCGCGACAAGATTCTGACGCGCATCATCCGGGAATGCCGCCATGAGGCGGGACTTCCGGTTCAGGGCAAGCCGAGCGCACCGGAGCTTGAACTGGCGTGGGTGTTCCATAGTGGAATTTTCTACTACGGAGTCCGCAAGTACATCTATGAAGCTCCCGTCCTTGAGGACAAGGAACAGATGATCAGCGACGCTCTGGACGCTTTCCTGGCCGGTTATCAGCGGGTTTTTGGACACGCGAGAGTAGGCGTCACGCGGGCGCCTGTCAAAGTGGTCGGTTGAGCAAGTCGGCCGATCAAGCCTGCGCCGTTTCCGCCCGATACCAGTCGCCGATCTCGCTTGCGGTCATCAGCGCAACGCCCTCGTGGCCGATGACATAATCAAGCAGGGCTTCTAGGTATTTGATGCGGTGCGGAACGCCGGTGATGTAGGGATGGATCGAGATCGCCATGATCCGCGCATTGGTTGCGCCCTCCAGATACAGCCGATCGAATTGATCCGTGCAGCGCTTGAGAAACTGCTCAGATGGAAGATGCTGCAGCGCATGAATGACGATGTCGTTGGTCTCGACCGAGTAGGGGATTGTCGTGATGGTACCGTGGGGCGTCGCGATATCCTGCGGAAGGTCGTCGATGACCCAATCAGCAACGTATTCGATGCCGTTAAGGCGCAAGAGGTCGAGGGTCTCCTCGGTCTCCGTCAGGCCCGGGCTCTCCCACGATCGCGGCGGTTTGCCGGAGAATTTGGCGATGGTTTCGACCGCCCGCTTGATCGCATCGGCCTGGTTGTCGAGCTTGTGCATCGGCCCCTGGACAAATCCGTGACCCATGAATTCGAAACCGGCTTCCAGCGCCGCCGAGGCGACGCGCGGGTAGGCGTTGCAGACACTCGCATTGAGCGCCAGCGTCACCGGAATCTTGCGGTCCGTCAGCGCCTTGAACTGCCGCCAGAAGCCGGCGCGCATTCCGTATTCATGCCAGGACCAGTTGGGCACGTCGGGCAATAGCGGTTGTCCCATCGGCGGGCTCAGCACGGTTCGCGGCATCGCGTTCTCGATCCGCCATTCCTCGACGTTGAGGATGATCCATACGGCAAGTTTTTTGCCGCCTGGCAGCCTGAGCTTTGGCCGGTCGACCTCTGCCTGATAGGGGATACGATCGCTTAGAGCCACGGCGTGCCTACTCCCATTGACCGCGGATTATCCCGCGGCGTTGGATTGCGTTGAAGTTCCCGCATTGACGCGCGGCATGACTTTCTCCGCCATCAGGATCATCGACTGCCGTCCGAGTTCGCGGTCCTTCCAGTCCTTGCCCGCGTACAACAGCGTGCCGAACTTGCCGATCTCGTCCTGGAAAGCCAGCAATTGGTCCGCGACGCTTTCTGGCGTTCCCCAGATGATCAGCTTGTCGCAAATTGCCTCCAGCGTCACCTCGTCGTCGGGCTGATCGCGCCTGGTCTTGAACAGTTCGATGCGGCCGTTCCTTTTCAGTTTGGTGAACAGGGAGTGATAATAATACACGTAAGGTCCGTCCGGATCGGTGGCGTAGGCCTTGGCGGTGGCGGCATCCTTGGCGACGAACACGCTTTTGGCGACCCGCCAGTTGGCGGCGTCGGCTAGGCGGCCACCGCGCTCGCAGCCCTCGACATATTTCGGCCAATGGCTTTTCACCCAGGCTGGCATCAGGAAATTGGCCGAGATCGGGTCCCAGCCGCGCACCGCTGCCTCGGTGACGCCTTTGGAGAATGGCGCAACGGCGGTTACCACGATCGGAGGATGCGGCCGCTGCAACGGCCGCGCGATGAAGCCCTGTCCAATATCCTCCATCAAGGTCTTTTCCGTTGAGATGTTCCAGTATTTTCCCTGAAGACTGTACGGCGGCTCGCCCTGCCATATCTGGAGCACTTGATTGATCGCTTCCAGGAACATCGCGTTGCGATCGGCGTCCAGATTGCCGAACAACTCTGCATCTGACAAAAGCCCGCCGGGGCTAATCCCGAAGATCAGCCGGCCATCCAGCATGTGGTCGAGCATAGCAATCGAGGCCGCAACCGCGGCGGGATGCGTGTTTGGCATGTTGATAGTGCCGGTGCCAAGCTTGATGCTCTTGGTCGCGGCGCCGATCCAGGCGAGGAAGGCAATGCAGGAGGTGATGTTCTCGGCCTTATCGGTCGCGTGCTCACCGACATAGGCCTCGGTAAATCCGAGTTCGTCGGCCAGCAGGAAGGCCTCGCGGTCTTCTTTCAGCGAGAGCCGCCAATCCTTTTCGAGAGGATGGATCGGCATCGTAAAGAAACCCAGATTCATCTGCCTGCTCCTCTTGCGGGCTTTCTCCATCGGCTGGCAAACGTGCGTGGTTCGCGATCTCAAGACAAGTCCAAAAGTCAAATCTTGCGAAATAATCGTTCGATAAACAGACTTGACCTTTGATGGTTGCGGCCTTGTAATCTTGGAAAAATACGCCAAAATCTGGCCGGGGAAGGTAACGCCCATGAAAGCCTCGGCTTTCGCTTACGCTCGCGCCACCAGCGTTGCAAACGCGCTGGAACTGCTTGCCGCGCACGGAGATAGGGCGAAGGTGTTATCCGGTGGCCAGAGCCTGATGCCGGCGATGAACCTGCGCCTGATCTCTCCCGAATTCATTGTCGACATCGGCGAACTGGATGAATTGCGCGGGATCGCTGTCGGGGACAACGCTCTCACCATCGGTGCGCTGACGCGCCATGTCGATCTTCTGAGATCGCCCGAAATTGCCGCGCATGCCCGGCTTTTAGCCGAGGCGGTCGCTCATGTTGCCCATCCCGCGATCCGCAACAGGGGGACCCTTGGCGGAAGTCTCGCCCATGCCGATCCTGCTTCCGAATTGCCGGCCTGCATGCTGGCGCTCGATGCAACCATTGTCGTTCGCAGTGAAAGCGGCGAGCGTCGAGTTCCCGCGGTCGAGTTCTTCAGGGGAATTTACGAGACGGCGTTGTCGGCGAATGAGTTGCTGGTTGCGGTTGAACTGCCGATCGGACAGATGAATTCGGTGCATTTCTTTCACGAATTTGCCCGCCGTCACGGCGATTACGCCATCGCCGGCCTTGCGTCGCTAGCGATTGTCGAGGGGCGCCTGTTCAAGGACCTTCGCCTGGCCTTCTTCGCCGTCGCCGATCGACCGGTGCTGGCCAAAGCCGCAAACCGGTTGATCAATGTCGAGGTGACGCCGGCCCTGATGTCAGGCGCACTCGTCGCGCTTGGCCAAGAGCTTAGTCCTCACGAAGATCAACAAGCCTCTCCCACCATGCGACGCCACCTGGCAAAAGTGCTTTTGCGCGGTTGCGTGTCCGCGTTGCTCGGTCGTCCTGAACTTGAGGCTGCAGCTTCGTGACGGCTCCGATGTCAATCTCGCTTCATGTCAACGGCGGGCGAGTTGATGCGCACGTCTTGCCGCGGCTCAATCTTGCGGACTTTCTGCGTGAGCACTTGCACCTCACCGGAACCCATGTTGGTTGCGAGCACGGCGTTTGCGGCGCATGCACGATACGCCTGAACGGCGAAATCGTTCGCTCTTGCCTGATGCTGGCGGTGCAGACCCACGGCGCCTCGGTCCAGACTATCGAAGGGTTGTCCGACACCGGAGAAATCGCGGACCTACAGGCGGCTTTTCGCGACCGCAACGCGCTGCAATGCGGCTATTGCACGCCGGGAATGCTGATGGCCGCGCAGGACCTGTTGAAGCAGGAGGCCGCGCCGGATCGCGATCGCATTCGCGAGCACCTCTCGGGTAATTACTGCCGATGTACCGGCTACCAAGCCATCATCGACGCGGTCGAGACAACGGCCAAAGCGCGGAAGAGCCGCTCGTCATGACGGTGATAAGGCCCAATTCCGAGCGACTTTCCGTGCTCGACAGACCGAACTCCTACATCGGCAAGACAGTACCGCGTCCCAATCTCGACCGGCTGATGCAGGGGCGAGGCCTCTATGTCAGCGACATGGAACTGCCGCGGATGGCGCATGTGGTTTTCCTGCGTTCGCCGCACGCGCACGCAAAGATCGCTAGCATTGACGCAAACGCCGCACGGCAAATGCCCGGAGTCGTCGCTATCGTCTCCGGTCAGGAACTTGCCGCCGTCATCACGCCCTGGGTCGGCGTGCTCTCGCATCTAAAGGGCCTCAAATCGGCGCCGCAACATGCCATCGCGATCAATCGCGTCTGCTGGCAGGGCGAAGCCGTCGCGGCCGTGGTCGCGACCAGTCGCGCCCTTGCCGAGGACGCCGCCGAGGCCGTCTTTGTCGAGTATGGAGAGCTCGACGCAGTCACAGATATGCGTACCGCGCTCGATCCGCAGACTCCGATCATTCATTCTTCACTCGGCGATAATCTTGCCTTCGAGCGCACTCATAATGCCGGAAACGTCGATCAGGCTTTTGCCGATTCCGATGAGATCGTGGAGACGGAGTTCATCTTCGGCCGTCACACCGGCGTCACGCTGGAGCCTCGCGCTGTCGTCGCCGACTGGAATCCCGCAGAAGCGCGGCTCACGATCTATCAGGGCACGCAGGCGCCGCACATGGTGCAGAATATCGCGGCCCTTCACCTCGGCCTCGCAGAACAGCAGGTCCGCGTGGTCTGCAAGGATGTCGGCGGCTCCTTTGGCATCAAGGTACATATCTACGCCGACGAAATGGCAACCTATGCGCTGTCGAAGTTGCTGCGGCGGCCGATCAAGTTTGTCGCCGACCGGGTCGAAAGCTTCAACACCGATATCCACGCCCGGGACCATCGTTGTAAAGGGCGGATCGGCGTCAAGCGCGACGGCAGCATCACTGCCTTCGAGATCGACGATCTCACCGGCATCGGTCCCTATTCGATGTATCCGCGCACCAGCGCGATCGAGGCCAACCAAGTCGTCAATCTCGTCGGCGGGCCCTATGTAACCGGGAATTATCGTGCACGTGCCCGAGTTGTTTTCCAAAACAAGAACGTGATGTGCCAGTACCGCGCGGTCGGCCATCCGATCGCGTGCTCGGTGACCGAAGGCCTGGTCGATCTGGCGGCAATGCGAATCGGAATGGATCCGGTGGAAATCCGCCGGCGCAATCTCATTGCCGATGATGCCTATCCCTGCACTTCACCGTCGGGGCTGAGGTTCGAGCAATTGTCGCACCACGCCTCGCTCAACAAACTCCTTGGCATGATGGACTATCAAGGCCTGCGTGCCCAACAGGCCGCCTTGCGCGAGAACGGCATTCATCGCGGCATCGGGATAGCCAGCTTTATCGAGGTCACCAATCCGAGCGCGGCGTTTTATGGCGTGGGTGGGGCGAAAATATCGTCGCAGGATGGCGTCGCCGTGCGGCTCGACGCGCAGGGCTCAGTGATCTGCCAGACCAGCATCACCGAACAGGGGCAGGGCTCGGAATCGCTTAACGCGCAGATTGTCGGCAGCGTGCTCGGCGTCTCAATGGAGCGCGTCCGCGTCATTCTCGGCGATACCGACAATACGCCGTACGGCGGCGGCACCTGGGCCTCACGCGGCGCCGGCATCGGCGGCGAGGCCGCGCTGCAGGCGACCAAAGTCCTGCGGAAGAACATTCTAGACGTCGCTGCTGCCATCCTGCAATCCACAGCAGCAGAACTCGATATCGCCAATGACGCTGTCGTCAATGCCAGCGACCGCGCGCCACGCATCGGGCTGAATGAGCTTGCGCGAATCGTCTATTTTCGTCCCGATACCTTGCCGCCCGATCTCCAGCCGGAGCTGATGGCGACGCGGCATTTCGTGCCGCGAGAATACCCCTTTGCTTTTACCAACGGCGTTCAAGCTTCATGGCTCGAGGTCGATATCGAAACCGGCTTCATCAAGCTCTTGAAACACTGGGTGGTCGAGGATTGCGGCACAATCATCAATCCGCAACTTGTCGACGAGCAGATCCGCGGCGGCGTGGTGCAGGGGCTTGGTGCGGCGCTGTTCGAGAAGTGCATCTATGACAAGCGCGGCCAGCTCACCAATGCCAATATGGCCGACTATCTGGTTCCGATGTCTGGCGAGATGCCCGACATCGATGTCGGTCACGTGGTGTCGCCGACGCTTGAGAGCGAACTCGGCGCCAAGGGGGCGGGCGAGGCCGGAACGGCGGGGGCGGCGGCGGCGGTGGCCAATGCCGTCAATGATGCACTTGCGCCGTTCGGCACCATAGTTACAGAGATTCCGCTGACGCCGCAGGTTATCTTGACGGCTCTCGGGCGCATCTGAAGCGGGCGCCCATTCGGTTGACAGCGCCGTGCCGCCTGGGAGCCACCAGTCGATGCCGAAATCAGAGAGCGTTACTGCTCGGTCTGAGCAGGCGTTCTATTCGGCCGCGCTTGCGATCACACTCGCCTTCTCGTTGGTAACGACCACCTTGATAGCATCTTCGACCCGGTCTCTCGCGTATCTCAGCGCGGTCGGCAGGTCGGCGAGCGGAAAGGTATGAGTGTGGATCTTGGCCGCCTCAAAGCGCTTCTCGGCCATCAGCTCCATCGCGCGATGCGTGGCACTACGGCCTTCGCCTCTAATGCCGTAGAGGTAAATGTTGTTCCTTACGAGATGCGCAAGATCGGTCGCCACCGGGTCGTGCGGGAACGCCGCAAGGCAGATCTTGCCGCCGCGGTTGGCCATGTGAATGGCCTGATCGACGGTTTCTGCGCTGCCGGCGCACTCGATCACGTAATCCGCGCCGATGCCGCCGGTGAGCCCTTTGACGACCTCGACCGGGTTTTCCTCGGCGATGTTGACGACACGGTCGGCGCCGAGTTCCCTGCCAATCGCAAGCCGCTTGTTGCGCGTTCCCGTGAGGATGACCGGGCTTGCGCCCAGCGCCTTGGCGACCGCAACCGCGAGCAATCCGATCGGTCCCGGACCGATCACGACCACGCTCTCGCCGGCTACCAGCCCGCCGAGTTCGGTCAAGCCGTACATGGACGTCCCCGCCGTGACGACCAGCGTTGCTTCCGCGTCGCTCATGGTGTCCGGTACCCGTACCAGCGTGTTGATGTGATTGACCGCGTACTCGGCAAAACCCCCGTCGGTGGTAAAGCCGTTGGCGCGATGGCCCTTCTCGGGCTTTCCGTAGTTGAGGCAGGAGGTGTACATGCCCTGGCGGCATCGCTTGCATTGGCCGCAACCGGCATGAATTTCGACGCTGACGCGCTCGCCGATTTGGAACTCATCGACGTGGGGTCCAAGTGCTACGACCGTCCCCATATATTCATGACCCGGTGTAAAATTCTTGTTGAAGGGCAGGCCACCCAGGATGCTGGCCGGCGCTCCCGAATGGATGATCTGTAGATCCGTGGCACAGATCGCGACCGCATCGATGCGGACCAGTGTTTCGGCGCGCCCCGGAACGGGCGTGGGTTTTTCGCGCAGGAAAAGCTCATCAGGTCCCCCGAGAACCCACGCCTTCATATGCGCAGGCACAGGCAATTTGGATGATGTCTTCACGCCGGTAGGGTTGTACATTGCAGCGTTTCCCGGACTGGAGCTTCGATGCGAAAGTTATTTCTAACGGGCTTCTCCGCCGTCGCAATCGGTTTTTCGACCGCAACACCAGTGCCGGCTCGATCGGCCCTGCCGGTCGCGGCCGCGAAAATGAACGACTTTTTCGAACTTTTCCAAGGCGCGTTTCGGCGCGCTCGCAACGCCGACGCGATCAAGAGTTAGTAAGAACATTCTGCCGGATTGAGCCAGGAAAAAGGAAGAAATGTTGCAGGAAATTGCGGGATCCTTGTCAGGTGGAGGGCTGACATCAATCGGTCTGCGAGCTCGAAAGCTTGTAGATCTCGAGCGCGTCGGCGTCCGCACCGCGCGCTGCCTTGGCTAGCCTGAACAATTGCCCGGCAAGGGTGGCCATCGGCACCGGGCTCGACGTATTGCGGGCGACGTCGGCCACCGTGTCGAGGTCCTTTAGCATGGTCGCGATGTGGCCGAGTGGCGGCGAGTGAATGCCCCGCACCATGCGCGGCACGAATAGCTGTAGGGGAATGGAATCGGCGAATCCGCCGGCCAAGGCTTCCGGCAGCCGTCCGGCATCGATCCCGGCGTTTTCGGCGAGCCTTGTCGCTTCCGCGAGAACCGCCATGGCGCATCCGACGATCACCTGATTGCAGAGCTTCGTGGTCTGGCCGGCGCCGATTGGACCCATATGCGTGAGCCGCCGTGCCATTGCCAGGACGTAGGGCCGCACCCGTTCGATGTCAGCAGCATCGCCGCCGGCCATCACGGCAAGCGTTCCTTCCTCCGCTCCTTTGCTGCCGCCCGAGACCGGCGCATCGACCCATCCCATGCCGTTCGCAGCCTTGAGACGCGCGGCGATCGCGCGCGCTTTATCGGGATGGATCGATGAGAAATCGACCACCAGTTTTCCATCGCCGGGACAAGCCGCGAGACCGTCGGGCCCGAACACGACTTTCTCGACCGCGGCGGCGTCAGTGACGCACATGAAGATGATGGTCGCGGTCGTGGTCATCTCGCGTGGATTGGCCGCTGGCTTCGCACCCGCCTCGACGAGCGCGGCCGCCTTGCCCGCGGAACGGTTCCACACCGCGACCTCATAACCCGCTTTAAGCAGGCGCTGCGCCATGGGAAATCCCATCATCCCAAGCCCGAGATAGCCGAGCTTTTCGGTTTGCCGTCCGTCCGCCTCGCGAACTTCGGTCATTTCCGCTCCTCCTGTTATCGCGTAGCCCTAACAACGTTATCCGCCATGCGCCTTACCACAGATCAAGCGGTACCGGGCAAATCCCTCCGCGCATCCAATGGCTTGCCTGATCATTTGAACCATGAAAGGTTCAGGCTTCGGGGGCACGTGGGATCGCGCCTCGCAGGCGCGGTAAAACCGGAGTGGGCAGATGCGGACGGTTTCGAAGTGGGTCATGGCGGCTGGAGCGGCGGCTTCCATGGTTGCAAGCGCGAGCGCCGTGAACGCGCAGCAGACGATCCGCGTCGGCTGGACCATTCCGGCCGAGGAATCCAAATACTGGATGATGCGCAGGCCATCGGAATTTCCCGATATCGGCAAGACCTACAATATCGAATGGACGCAATTCCAGGGCACCGCCCCGATGACCCAGGCGTTGGCCGCCGGTGCGCTCGACTGCGCCACGCAGGCGCCATTGTCGCTTGCCAACGGCGTGGTCGGCGGCAACCTGAAGGCCTATATCGTAGCACAGCACGTGTTCGAGAAGCCTGGCGGTTTCTCGGTCTATTGGGCGGTCATGGATGACTCGCCGATCAAGACCATCGCCGATCTCAAGGGCAAGACCGTCGGCATTTCCGTGATCGGCGGTGGAACTCAAGGGCCGTTCAACATGCTCTTGAAGCAGAACGGGGTCGATCCGGCCAAGGACATCAAACTGGTCGAGGTTGGCTTCGCGGTGTCCGAGGACGCGCTGCGTCAGGGTCGCGTCGATGCCGTCAACATGAACCAGCCTTTCGCGGCGCGCGCCGAGGCCAAGGGCGGCACGCGAAAGCTGTTTTCGCTAAATCAGGCCATGCCGAACATCGTTCATATCCTGGAAGCCTGCCGCGCCGACTTCGTCGACAAGAATCCTGAATTGGCAAAGGCTTACGTGCGGGACATCACCTCAGCTATGAAAAAAGCCCTCACCAACCGCGAAGAGACTTTAAAAGTCGTTTCTGAAGTGCTGAAAGCGCCTATTCCTGTGCTCGACACTTACCTGTTGAAGGACAATGATTTCGGCCGGGATCCGGGAGCCGCACCGAATTTCCCGGCGATCCAGAAGATGCTCGACATCTATGCCGAGACGGGAATGCTGCCGAAGTTGGACGTCACCCAATTCAAGCACCCGACCATCGTCGCGCCGCTTCAGTAGAAGTGGCCTCTGAAGCGCGGCGAAGGGTCATACGTTCTGACCTTGGCCGGGACGCCAGCGGAGAGTTGCCTTGACGAAGAAGTGGCGATCCCGAGTGACGACCGATGGCCTTGATCGAGCGCCGCACCGCGCCTTCATGCGCGCTATGGGGCTGGACGACGCGGCGCTCGCAAAGCCGATGATTGGGGTGGTCAGCATGAAGGGCGAGCAGACGCCCTGCAACATGACCCACGATTTCCAGGTCGAGGCGGCTAAAGCGGGGATCGCGGAGGCCGGCGGCACGCCGCGCGAATTCACCACCATCTCGGTTTCCGACGGCATCAGCATGAACCATGAGGGGATGAAGTTCTCCTTGTTTTCGCGTGAACTGATTGCCGACTCGATCGAGGCCGTCGTGCATGGTCTTGCCTATGACGCGCTGATCGGATTCGGCGGCTGCGACAAAACGCTACCCGGCGTCATGATGGGCATGATCCGCTGCAACGTTCCGTCGATCTTCATCTACGGCGGCAGCTCGCTGCCCGGGCGGTTTGCGGGCAAAACCCTTACCGTGCTCGATTCCTACGAGGCCGTCGGAGGGTTCATGACCGGCGAGATCGATGCCGCAACGCTTCAGGGCATCGAGCGGACGTGCCTGCCGACCATCGGCGCCTGCGCCGGACAGTTCACCGCCAACACCATGGCAATGGTTTCCGAGGCGATGGGGCTATCCATGCCCAACGTCTCGATGATCCCCGGCGTTTACGCCGAGCGCGCGCAGGTCTGTCGACAGGCCGGCCGACTAGCGATGCGGATGCTGGAGCGCGGTGGGCCGTTGCCGCGCGAGATCCTCACGCGCAAAGCGCTGGAAAACGGTGCAGCAATCGTCGCCGCCACGGGTGGGTCGACCAACGCCGCGCTGCATCTGCCGGCGATCGCCAACGAAGCCGGCATCGCCTTCACCATCGACGATGTCGGTGAGGTGTTCGCGCGCACGCCGCTGATCGGCAATTTGCGTCCCGGGGGAAAATATACCGCCAAGGATGTCTACGACATCGGCGGCGCCGCGGTGGTGATCCGCGCGTTGGTCGAAAGCGGGCATGTCGACGGCACTTGCCTGACCATCACGGGGAAGACGATCGCCGAGGAATATGGCAACGCCAACGCTCCCGACGGCGAGGTCATCTTCGATACCCGAGCGCCGATCATGCCCGACGGTGGCGTGGCGGTGTTAAAAGGCAATCTCTGCCCCGACGGCGCCGTCATCAAGGTTGCTGGGTTAAAGAATCTCACCTTTGAAGGCACCGCACGCGTGTTCGAGGATGAAGAGACGTGCGTCGATGCAGTCCGCAACCGCAAATATCAGGCCGGCGAAGTTCTGGTGATCCGCAACGAGGGTCCGGTCGGCGGCCCTGGCATGCGTGAAATGCTCGGTGTCACCGCGCTGATTTACGGGCAGGGCATGGGCGAGAAGGTCGCCCTCATCACCGATGGACGGTTTTCCGGCGCGACCCGTGGAATGTGCATCGGCTATGTATCGCCGGAATCCTTCGTCGGCGGTCCGTTGGCACTGGTACGCGACGGCGACCGCATTAGAATCGATGCGGGCGCGCGTCGAATGGATCTCCTGGCGGATGATCGCGAACTCGCGGAGCGACGCAAGGTTTGGAAGCCGCGGCCGCCGCGGCATCGGGCAGGCGCGCTCGCAAAATATGCACGCCTGGTTGGGCAGGCGCCCGGCGGCGCGGTTACCCATCAAGGCCCGGCGGAATGGCCCTGGTTCGACTAGCGCGCCAGCCGCCGCGCATAAACCAGCTCAGGTTACGTCAAGCTGCCGATTAAAGCGGGGATCGCGCCAAACCTCCGAATTGATGCAGCCCGCCAGGATTTCGGCGGCATCCCAAACATCCTGAAACCGGACATAAAGGGGCGCGAAGCCAAAGCGCATAAGGTCGGGGGCGCGGAAATCGCCGATAACGCCGCGTTCGATCATCGCCTGCACCACCGCATAACCCTTATCGAAGGATATCCCGACCTGGCTGCCGCGCAACGACGGTTGGCGCGGCGTGACGATATCGAGGCCCGGCAAAAGCGCGGAGACGCGCGCAATGAACAGTTCCGTGAGCGCGAGACTCTTTTGTCTCAAGGCAGCCACCGCGGCGTCCTCCATGGCGGCGAGCGCTGCGTCCACGCCACGCATGGAAATGATCGGCTGAGTTCCGCAGAGAAACCGTCTGATGCCTGGGTCGGGCCGGAAGTCCCGATCGAAGGCGAATGGGGCTGCATGACCCCACCAGCCCGACAACGGATGTTGCGCTGCGGACTGATGGCACTTTGCGACGGCAATGAACGCGGGAGATCCCGGGCCTCCGTTCAGATATTTGTAGGTGCATCCGACGGCAAAATCGATCTCATGAAGGTCGAAATCGATCTCCACGACGCCAATCGAATGACAGAGATCCCACACCACCAGTGCCCCGGCGTCGTGAAGCTGTTTGGTAATGGCGGCCAAGTCGAGCAGTTCACCGGTACGATAGTTGACATGGGAGAGCACGGCGACCGCGACCTCGCTGTCGAGCAGGGCCTGGACGGATGGACCATCTGCGCCGATCAATCGTCGTTTCATCGGCCTGCCCGCGGACTTCATAGCGCCTTCGACGATATACAGGTCTGTCGGGAACGACTCCGCCTCGGCGATGACCACGTCGCGATCGGGTCTCAACCCGATCGCGGCATGGATCGCCTTGTAGAGATTGATCGACGTGGTTTCGCAGACGAGCGTTTGACCCGGCGCCGCCCCAATGAGCGCCCCGAGGCGGTCGCCAAGACGAACAGGCATATCGAACCATCCCGCGCTGTTCCAACTCCTGATAAGGTCCTGACCCCATTCCTGTTCGATTGTACGATTCAAAATGCCCGCTGCGGCATGCGGCATCGGTCCGAGCGAATTTCCGTCGAGATAGACGATGCCTTCGGGAATGATGAAGCGATCGCGGAAGCCGCGAAGCGGTTCGACGGAATCGCGCGCAACGCACGCTTCGCGCGACGCTGGAGAGGCCGACAACATCATGAAAGGTCTCGATCAGAACCGGACAACACCTCCGAAGCATAAAGGAAATCCAGATTGACAGCAAAAGCCAATCATTTTAAGTTTAAAATATCGACCGCGACGTAACGGATATGGCATGCGCGAGATTCTGTCGACTCGTCTAACAGCGTGAACGCGATGAGTTAGGGCAAGGAAATATCCTATTCAGGCTATCTCCAGCTCGACAGGATTTTGGAGGCACAACGACCTCTCTCTACCGCGCATGATGAGATGCTGTTCATCGTCCAGCATCAGACGTCGGAGCTTTGGATGAAGCTTGCGATCCACGAACTGAGTGCGACCTGCCGGTTGATTGCAGCTGACAACCTGCAGCCGGCTTTCAAGACATTGTCGCGGGTATCCCGGATCCTCGAGCAGCTCAACTCGGCTTGGGATGTGCTTCGCACGATGACGCCCAGCGAGTACACGGAGTTTCGTGGATTGCTTGGGCAATCGTCGGGCTTTCAGTCCTGGCAGTATCGCGCGATCGAGTTTCTTGTCGGCAACAAGAATGCCGCGATGACCCAAATTCACGCCGGCGATGAAACCATTGCGCGGACGGCTCGAAGCGGTCCGCGCGTCCCCGAGTATCTACGATCTCACGATCCAACTGCTGCATCGCCGCGGTCTTCGCATCGACCAAACCGTCCTCGAACGTGACGTCTGCGTACCGCACGCCACAAGCGACAGCGTTCTCAATGCCTGGTTAATGGTCTATCGCGACCCGACCCGCTATTGGGAGTTATACGAGCTCGCCGAAAAGCTCGTGGATTTCGAAGACTATTTCCGCCGCTGGCGCTTCAACCACGTGACTACGGTCGAGCGCATAATCGGATTCAAGCGTGGCACCGGCGGTACATTGGGCGTTTCCTACTTGCGCAAGATGCTGGACGTCGTGCTGTTCCCGGAGCTCTGGCAGATCAGGACCCAGTTGTGATGACCCTGATCGACATATCGCCTTCGCTTCGCGTTGGCATGGGGGTTTTTCCCGGCGACGCTGCTTTCGCGGTGGGGCAGACATTTGCGATCGGGCCCGATTGCCCCGTCAACGTTGCCAGCATCACGATGTCAACGCATTGCGGCGCTCATGTCGATGCGCCTCTACACTACGACCCGGCAGGCGCAGGCATCGACATGCTGGATCTTCGCGATTTCATTGGTCCTGCGAGGGTCATTGACGCGCGCGGCAAAGACCCTCTCTGTGGCTTCGAGGAGATCGCCGCCGCCCTCGACGGCGCGCCACCGCGCGTACTTTTCAAATTGCTGGACAGCAGAGACGAACTGGCTTGGCCGACAGGCTTCCGTGCGTTGGCGCCGGAAACCGTGGAGCGCCTGGCTCAGTCCGGCACGCGGCTGATCGGTGTGGACGTTCCCTCGATCGATCCGGAGACGTCGAAAAGCCTGCCATCGCATATGGTTTGCCGGCGGCATGATCTCCGTATTGTCGAGAATCTTGCTCTCGCCGACGTCGCGCCCGGCGACTACGAATTGATTGCGCTACCGTTGAAGCTCAAGGGTCTCGACGCGGCGCCGGTCCGCGCGGTGCTGAGGCGATGAAAGTTGTACGCTGTCGAGCCTTGCGAAGCATGCCGGCGGCGGTGACGCCAAAATCGACATCGCCAAACCTTGTAAGGTTGAGCCTTGTAAGGTTGAGCCTTGTAAGGTTAAGCCTTGCAAGCTTCCTTTATGCTAGCTTTAACCGAGAGACACATCGAGAGCCATCCGTGGTTGACGGACCTATGCCGGAAAGAAGGCGGGAATGAAGGTATTGCGGTCGCGATCCGATGTCCCGGTGGCACCCGCGCGGAAGCCGGCTACGGCCATGATCGAGATCGACCATGTCTCGCAGGTGTTTCAGACATCCTCGCGTCAAGACCATTTGGCGTTGTCAGGTATTTCGCTGACAATCGAGGATGGTGCCTTCGTTTCCATTCTCGGTCCTTCCGGCTGTGGAAAGTCGACGCTGCTTTATATCGTCGGCGGTTTTGTCCGGCCGACCCAGGGCGCGGCGAAAGTGAAGGGCAAGACGATCACCGGGCCCGGACCGGATCGCGGACCGGTGTTTCAGGAGTTCGCGCTGTTTCCCTGGAAAAGCGTGCTTGGCAATGTGATGTATGGTCCGCGCCAACAGGGCGTGAAGCAGGCGGAGGCCGAGGCGCAGAGCCGCGCACTGATCGAGATGGTTGGACTCAAGGGCTTTGAGGATTTCTATCCCAAGGAGTTGTCCGGGGGTATGAAGCAGCGCGTCGCGCTGGCGCGGACGCTTGCCTATCACCCCGAGGTGCTCTTGATGGATGAGCCGTTCGGTGCATTGGACGCCCATACCCGGACCCGCCTGCAGAACGACCTGCTCAACATCTGGGAGCGCGACCGTAAGACGGTGCTGTTCGTCACTCATTCGGTCGACGAGGCGGTCTTTCTCTCCGACAAGGTCGTGATGATGTCGCGTTCGCCCGGCCGTATCCGGCAAATCGTCGATATCGATCTGCCGCGACCGCGTCGCCGCACCGATCTGTTGCTCGATCCCCGCTACCAGAAATACGTTGTGGACATCGAACGCATGTTTGACGATTCCGGCGACGACGAGTTGCCGTCATGACCGCGGTGCGCGCAGGCGTCGCGCGCCTGGCGCCCTTGCTTGCCTGTCTCGGCCTGCTAGCCGTTTGGCAGGGTGCGTCGCTCGCGCTGAACAACGACAGTTTCCCGACCGCGTTGGAAGCGATCCGCGCCATTCCGTCCATTCTCGGCGACAAGGAGGCCCTGATCAACATCCTCGCTTCGCTGCGGCGGATGGCTGTCGGCTTCAGCGTGGCCGTGGCGTTCTCGATTCCACTTGGGCTACTGATGGGCCGTAGCCGCAGCGTGGCCGCGTTCTTCAATCCGCTGTTGATGGTGATCTACCCGGTGCCGAAGGCGGCGTTGATGCCGATCATCATGCTGTGGCTCGGCGTCGGCGATGTCGCGAAGACGCTGGTGATCTTTCTCGGCGTTAGCCTGCCGGTGATCTACCATAGTTTTGAAGGCGCGAAGGCGGTCGAAGAAAAGATGCTATGGTCGGGTGCGGCAATGGGGCTTTCGGCAGCACAGCGCCTTGTCCGAATCGTGCTGCCGGCGGCGCTGCCGGAAATCCTGACCGGCTGCCGCACCGGACTTGTCCTGGCGCTGATCACCATGATCACCAGCGAGATGATCGCGCGGCAGTCCGGCGCGGGCAACATTCTTTTCAACGCGCTCGACATGGGACAATACGACACTGTGTTCGCAATGATCATCATCATCGGCGCCATGGGCATCTGCCTCGACGCCGCTTTCGAGAAAATGCGCAAGCGGCTGGTGCGGTGGTCCGAGCCGCAATTCGACATACCCTTGAGTTTTTCATGAACGTGCGCGCCGCGACAACAAACCTGTTGCTGGGATTGGTGCCGATCGCGCTGTTGGTCGCACTATGGCAGGCGCTGGTGTCGTTCGGCTATGCGCCGATCACGCTGTTGCCGTCGCCCGGTCAGGTGTTCGAGCGTTTGGCGCGGCAACTGCTGACCGCGACATTCCAAGGGGAGATCGCGGCCACGCTGTTCCGGCTGTTTGCGGGATTTGCGATCGCGGTCGTACTCGGCGTCAGCATCGGGCTTGTGGCGGCGGCGAGTCCGGCGGTCAATGCCGTGGTCCGCCCGATCGTGCGGGTGCTCGCGCCGCTGCCCAAGGTCGCGCTTTATCCGGCGCTGTTGTTGCTGCTCGGCTTCGGCCATGAATTGAAGATCACGCTGGTCGCCGCCGACGCGTTGTTTCCGATCCTGCTTTCGACCTACTACGGGGCATCGACGGTGGAACAGAAATTGATCTGGTCGGCGCTGGCGGCAGGCACGCCGGGCCGCCAGATCCTGTTCAAGGTGGTGCTGCCGGCCGCGGCGCCTTCGATCCTGACCGGCTGTCGGATCGGTCTCGTCATCTCCTGCATTGTGGTATTCCTGGCGGAGATGATCACCTCGACCGACGGCCTCGGCCATGTGCTGGTTACTGCGGCCCGCACCTTTCAAGCCGTCGACATGTTTGTGCCGCTGATCACGATCTCGCTGTTGGGATTGATCCTTAACGGCCTGTTGGAAGCGCTGCGGTCGTATTTGCTGCGCGGGTTTCCGGAAGTTTGATAAGGCTTTGGAAGCGGAGGAGATCATATGCTGGCGGATCGCATCGAGGCGAAATGGATCGACGCGTTCTGCGAGATATTCGAACGCTGTGCGGTAAAGCCCGGCGACACTGCCGCGATCCTTTCCGAGACACAATCCCGCGCGCTCAATGTGCATCTGGCCGAGCTTGCTTTGTTGCGGATTGGTGCACGGCCGTTTCACCTCATCGTGCCGACGCCGCGCAACCGGCAAGTGGTTCCGATCCGATCGACGGGAGCCAGCGAGGCGATCCAGCGATTGGCCCCCGTCGTCTCAGCGCTGCAGCAGGCCGGTTTCGTGGTCGATTGCACCATCGAAGGGCTGATGCACGCGGTCGAGACGCCGGAAATCCTGAAAGCTGGCGCGCGCATCCTGGTGATTTCGAACGAGCATCCCGAAGCGCTCGAGCGCATGGTGCCTGATACCGCGTTGGAAAAGCGGGTACGCGCGGCGGCAAAGATGCTGCGCGGGACCAAGCGCATGCGCGTCACCTCGAAGGCCGGCACCGAGCTTGACGTCGACATGGTCGGCGCCTCGACCGTCGGCGTCTGGGGTTGGACCGATAAGCCCGGGACGCTAGCGCATTGGCCAGGCGGCATCGTCGTCAGTTTTCCGAAGAGCGGCACTGTCAACGGGACGCTGGTCATGGCACCCGGTGACATCAATCTCACTTTCAAGCGCTATCTGGCTTCGCCGGTCAAAATGTCGTTGAAGAACGATTATGTCACCGATCTCGAGGGCGAGGGCGCGGACGCGGCAATGATGCGCGCGTACCTCGCCGCATGGGGTGATCGCGAAGCCTATGCGGTGTCGCATGTCGGGTTCGGCATGAATCCCGCCGCGCGCTACGAGGCCTTGTCGATGTACGACCAGCGCGACACCAACGGCACCGAGCTACGCGCGGTTTCCGGAAACTTCCTGTTTTCCACCGGCGCCAATGAGTTTGCCGGACGCTACACCGCGGGCCATTTCGACCTGCCCATGATGGGTACGACGATCGAACTCGACGGCGTCGCAGTTGTACGCGAGGGCGTGTTGCAGGACGTGTTCGGCTGATCGTCAGAGCATGATCCGGACCCGAACGGCCACGTTAGCGCAAAGTGGGCGCCGGTTTTCCGAAAGGATCATGCTCAAACGACAAGCTAGATCACCGGCGGGCGCGCCAGGCCAAAATGCCTGAGCATGTCGACCAGCGCCGCCAAGCGTTCTTCGCGGTAGGCGTCGATGTCGAGGCCCGAGTAGTCGAGGAAGCCCGCGCCGGTGCGCAGGCCGATGCGGCCGTCGCGCATGTTGTTCGAAATGACGTCGGGCGCGCGATAGCGGTCGTTGCCTAACGCTCGCTCGAGATAGCGGCTCGCATAGTAAAGGATGTCGCCGCCGCCCCAGTCGATGAATTCCAGCAGCCCCAGCACCGCGTAGCGGAAGCCGAAGCCATAGCGGATCGCCTTGTCGATGTCTTCGGCGCTGGCGACGCCTTCTTCCACCATTCGCGCCGCCTCGTTCATCGCGAGCGCCTGGATGCGCGGCACGATGAAGCCGGGAGTCGCGGCGCACACCACCGGGACCTTGCCGATGCCTTCGAGCAGGGTCTTGACCTCAGCGATGACGGCGGGATCGGTCGCAGCGCCCGGAGAAATCTCGACCAACGGAATCAAATAGGCGGGATTGAGCCAATGCACGTTGAGAAAGCGGCGGGGATGTTCAACCGCGCCCGAGAGATCGTCGACCAGGATCGTCGATGTGGTAGAGGCGATAATGACATCGTGCCCAATCGATTTCGAGGTCGTAGCCAGGACCTCCCGCTTGAGTTCGACCACTTCCGGTATCCCCTCGAACACGATACCGGCGTGCCCGAGTGCGGCGGTGCTGCCGCTTGACGGTACGACAGAAACCCGTGCGATCACGGCCTTGGCTTCTTCATCCGTCAACAATCCGAACCGTGACAGGCTCGCCAGTGTCTTGCCAACCTCGTCGAGCGCTTCGGCCTCGAGTTTCGCGAATTGTTCGGCCGAACGCGCCTTGACGTCGATCATGATGACGGCGTGGCCAGCATAGGCGAAGGCCACTGCGATGCCGCGGCCCATGCGGCCGGCGCCGAGACATGCGACCAGGGGGCGAGCGGTCATTGATCAAAGCCTTTGCGTAGGAGCGTTTGCAATCTTGCGCGATCGAGCCCTGCGAGGCCAAGACTGGCAAGCGTCCGTCCGCTTTTCAAGAAATCCTCGCCGCAGATCGCGCCGCCGATGGCAAGAAATGATTTTGCCAGCGGCGTATCAACCTCAGCCAGTTCCGCGACCGATACCAGCAGCGACAGGCCGAGCCGCAGATCTTCTCGCATATAGCGATGTTCGGCGAGGGCGATGCGCTCGCGCCAGTCGCCGGAATCGGTCAGTCGATCATGCGAGCCGCGGCCGTACATCCAGATCTCGCCTTCGCTGGCGTAATGGTGCGCCAGCGGAAAGTGCGGTGCGGCGTAGCCGAGTGCTTCGCGAACAGCGATCCGCTCGGCATCTAGCGCATCAGTCACCCGTCGGATCGAGGCTTGCGTGCCTTCCTTGTGAATATCCCAGCGCTCGAAATGTTCGATCGGGCCGGCATTCATCACAATCAGCGGCGGATGGATGATCGGGCCGGCATTCATCAGCGCGCCCGACAGCGCATCGCCGCAGGGCTCGATCACGCCAGGAAACGCCCGCCCGATGACGTCGAGCGCGTGGCTGGCGCTATCGAGCGGCAATACACCGACCGGCAGCCGCTTGGCGCGGATCGTAATCGCGACCTCGAACTGTCCGTGCTTGCGCGTCAGCCAGGGCAGCGTGCCGGTTTCGGCAAAACTCAGCTTTGCGCGATTGCCGGCATCATGCGCGGCGACGGCGAAAATCATCGAGCCGAAGGTCGCTGGCGGCAGAAATACCACCTGACCATCGCGCAAATGCGGTGCGAGCTCCTTTGCGATATCGTGCTGCGCAAAGGCCGGTGCGGGACACAGGATCAGCTCGGCCTCTCGAACCGCTTCGGCGATATCCGTTGTAACCAGCGCCAGCTGCACGTCGTGCCGGCCGTTCGAATCCTTCAGTAGGATTCCAGAGCCTGCCGCGCGGTGCGCTGCCACCATCTCGGCGTCGCGCCGCCACAACCGGACGTCATGGCCTTGACGCGCAAAATCGCCGGCGGCCGCGAAGGAACCGTTGCCGCCGCCGAGCACCGCAATCTTCAAAGCGGCTCTCCTTGCACGGACTTCGAAGCGTCGAGCTGCTTCAGCATGAAATGCTGGACCTTGCCCAATGCTGTTCGCGGCAGATCACCGACGAATATGACCTCGCGAGGCACCTTGAAGCGGGCCAATTGCGATTGCACATGGGCCTTCAAATCCTCGGGCTCGAGCCGACTGCCTGACCGCCTGATGACATAGGCGACCGGCACCTCGTCCCAACGGGGATCGGGCCGGCCGATCACACCGCATTCGACCACTTCGGGATGCTCCAGCAGCACGCGTTCGACTTCCGCCGGGTAGATGTTTTCACCACCGGAAATGATCAGGTTCTTCTTGCGGTCATGCACCCAGAAATAGCCATCCGCGTCGCGGCGGCCGATGTCCCCGGTGCGATACCAGCCGTCATGCAGCGCTGCGCGCGTTGCTTGCTCATTGCCCCAATATTCGTAAAACACGTTCGGGCCGCGTACTATTATTTCGCCGGGCATTTCGGGCGATAGCTCGTTGCCGGCGCCATCGATGATGGCCGCCTCGCAGCACAGACCAGGAAGGCCGGTTGAGCCCTCGCGCGAAAGATCGCCGCCGAGCCGCGTATAGACGGCGATGGGGCAGGTTTCCGTTGAGCCATAGACCTGCAGCACCGGTACGCGGCGGGCGAGGATGCGGTCGATCAGGGGCTGCGGCACGATCGTGGATCCGGTCGAGATGGCCCTCAGCGAGGACAGGTCAGCTGTCGTCCAGCCGGGATGATCGGTCACGGCCTGAATGATCGCAGGCACCAACACGGTCAGGGTCGGACGGTCGCGCTCGATCGCGGCAAGCGTTGCGTCCGGCGTAAAGCGTGCGTGGATCGTGACCGTGGCGCCGTGATGCAGCGCCGGCGTGGTCTGGATATTGAGACCGCCGACATGGAAGAAGGGCAGCACCGTCAGCACATGGTCGCCAGAGGTGAGACCGTGCATGTGCTGGCTCATCACCCCGTTCCAGAGCAGCGCCTCCTGCCGGAGCACCGCGCCCTTGGGCCTCCCGGTGGTGCCGGAGGTGTAGACGATCAGCAGCGGGCAGGACAGGTCGGTATGCGGATTGCGGCCGTCGCCGCGTGCCTGCGTGAGCAGGATATCGAACACGCTTCCGGCCGGTGGGCAGAAGTCAAGTCCAACGACGGCTGTCTCCGGAAGGCTCTTTTCCAGCGCAGGCAGAATAGCGTCAAACGCGTTTTCAAGCACCAGGACCTTGGCCGCGGCATCGGACAGGATGAATAGTTGCTCGGCCACGGCGAGCCGCCAGTTCAGCGGCACCAGCATCGCGCCAAGTCGCGCGCAGGCATAGAGCAGCACCAGATAGTCCGGCCGGTTCAGGCTGAGGATCGCAACGCGGTCGCCGCGGCTAACGCCTAGCTCGGACTTCAAGGCGCGGGCAGTTTGCTCGATGCGTGCGTTGAACGCCGCATAGCTCACCGTGTCGCCCTCGAAGTGGACCGCTGGCTTGTCGGGAGCGAAGGCGGCGTTGCGCTCGATCAGAGTGCAGAGATCCACCGTCAGTCGTCCGTCTCGCCGGCTTCGTACAGGGCTTCGCGGCCGATGCGGTCGAGGCAGAGCTCGGCGGTCCAAGGCAGCATCAGCGAGCCGCAGCGGCTGTCGCGATAGATGCGCTCGAGCGGCAGCGATTTCAGCATCGCTTGCCCGCCACAGGTACGGATCGCCAGCGTCGCGATCTCGTTGGCGCCTTCCATCACGGAATACTGGGCAGCATAGGCGCGCAGTACCTGCTCCTTGCTCGGATTGGCCCGGGCTTCGGTGATCGCTTGGAACCAAGTCGCCTTGATCTGCTCGAGTTTGATTTGCATCTGCGCCACCGCGATCTGCTTGGTCGGATACATCCGCCGCTTGACCGGCGGCGTGCCCGCCACCTCGCCGCGCAGATAGCGCACAGTAAAATCGTAGGCCGCTTGCGCCAGGCCCATATAGGTCGGCGACAGCGTCAGGAACATGTGCGGCCAACGCTGAGCTGCCTGGAAATAGACGCCGCGCGGCATCAGCGCCGCATCCTCTTCCACGAACACATCCTTGAACAACAGCGTGCGCGACACCGTGCCCCGCATGCCCAGCGGATCCCAGTCGCCGACCACGGAGACGCCACTGGCGTTGGCGGGTAGCGCCAGGTACAGCGTGTTGCGGCGCGAGGCCTTTTCACCTTCCACGGTCTCGGTGCAAAGCACACCATAATAATCGGCATGGCCGGAGAGCGAGGCAAAGATCTTCTTGCCGTTGACGATCCAGCCGCCTTTGACAGGCTTTGCCTCGGTGCCGAACGCGACGCCGCCAGCCGCGGCCGCGCCGCCTTCCGAAAACGGTTGTGAATAGATCGCGCCTTCGTTGACGATGCGATCGTAGTGGATAGCGCGCCGGCGCTCATGCTCGGCGCGGGTGGGTTCGTCCATGTCGAGATCATCGGCAAGTGGTCCGGACCACAATGTCGAGCAGACATGCATGTTCCAGGTCAGCGCGGTCGCGCCGCAATAGCGGCCGATCTCGGCGGCGGCGAGCGCGTAGGTCTGATAGTCAGCGCCGAGGCCGCCGTGCTTCTTCGGAATCGAAATGCCGAGCAGCCCGGCGCGATGCAAATCCCTGTAGTTCTCGATCGGGAACTTGGCGTCGCGGTCATAAGTCGCCGCGCGGTCCGCAAACACGCTCTGGCCGAGCTCGCGCGCCCGCGCGATGATCGCGGCTTGTTCGTCGCTGAGCCGGAAGGCGTGGGGATCGAAGATCGGAGCGTCGAGGGCGACTTTGCCGATCGCGGTCGCGGATTTGCTGACTTGCACCGTCATTTATGCCCTCACCTGCGTTGCAGCTATATTGGCTTTGAGGAATTGATCCAGCGCGGCGTTGAAGATTTCGGGCCGTTCCAGATTGACGAGGTGCCCGACGCCTTCGATCTCGAGATAGGTCGCCGACGGAATATAGCTCGCCATTTTCGCCATCATCGGCGCCGGCGCATTGTTGTCCTTGGAGCCCGACAACACCAGCGTTGGCACCTTGATCTCCTTAAGCGCGTTACGTTGGTCGAATCCCAACAGCGCCAGCATGCTGGCGCGATAGCTGGCCTCTGGAACGGCAGCCATGCAGTCGCGGGCAACTTCCATGCCGCCAGCGTCGGGATCATCGCCGACCAACTCGTTCACCAATCTCGAAGCCAGTGAACGCATCGTTTCGCCGCGATCGAGCGGGCCTAGCCGCGCCTCAATGAAGGACTTTTGCCAGTCGCCATCCGCTTTGCCGAACGCCGGGCTGGTTTGGGCGAGAACGACAGCCGCGGCGGTTCCAGGATGCTTCACCAGCCATTGCTGAACGATCATGCCGCCGATCGAATGCCCGACAAGAACGGGCTTGGTTGCGCCGACTTGATCGAGGAAGTTCTGCAAAGCCTCGGCAAGCGTTGCAATGCTGGCGGTGGCGAGCGGAGCCGAGCCGCCATAGCCCGGCATGTCCCAGGCTATCGCGCGATAGCCTCCGCCGAACGCTGCGATCTGTCCGCGCCAGGCCCGCGCCGCGCCGCCGATGCCGTGCAAGAAAACAAGCGATGGCAGGCCAAAATCGCCGGCCGCTTCATAGCCGAAGCGTCCGTCCTTGGTTTTCATGGCTGCAGCGGCGGGCAAGCCGGGTCTCCGGTCTATGAGCCTACCAATGCTAACAGGCTTGCACGGGATGGGAAGCGATAATTTTATACTTAAAGCAATTTCCGGGTCGCGTGACCGGTCAAAGGTTTGGCTTCCTTGCAAAAGCTTGAAGTATAAAATATATGCAAGTCCTCGACCAAGTCCTCGACACTGATAAGTTTATCTCCGGGAGCCAACGCATGTCCGGACTGCCGCATTCCCCGCACGCGCTGGTGACCGGCGGCGGTCGCGGCATCGGCCGCGAGATCGCATCTGAACTGGTGCGCGCCGGAGCGACGGTCAGCGTGCTTGGCCGCCATCGCGCGGCGCTGGATGATGCCGTTACCGCCGGTGCGGCGCATTTCGCCGATGTCGCCGATGTCACCGATCAGGCCGCGGTCAGTGCCGCGATCGCGGCAGCCGCGGCGCGGCAGCCGATCGACATCTTGATCGCAAATGCCGGGATTGCGGAATCCGCGCCGTTCGCAAAATCCGATGCCGCGCTGTTCCGCCGCATGATGGATGTCAACTTCATGGGCGTCGTTCATGCAATCCAGGCTGCGTTGCCCGCGATGAAGGACCGGCCTTATGGTCGTATCGTCGCGGTCGCTTCGACTGCGGGTCTAAAGGGCTATGCCTATGTCAGCGCCTATAGCGCGGCAAAGCATGCGGTGGTCGGCCTGGTGCGCTCGCTGGCGCTTGAGCTCGCCCAAACGCAAGTGACCGTGAATGCGGTTTGTCCCGGTTTTACCGACACCGATCTGGTTGCCGGCAGTATCGACAACATCATGAAGAAGACCGGCCGCAACCGCGAGCAGGCGGTCACTGAACTTTCGCGCCATAATCCGCAAGGCCGCCTGGTGACGCCCGGAGAAGTCGCCGATACAGTGCTTTGGCTGTGCGGGGAGGGCGCCAGCGCCATCACCGGACAGGCGATTGCGGTGGCCGGCGGAGAAGTTTGAGGCGATGCCCGAAAACAACAACGATCGGTAAGGGAGATATCATGAGCAGACCGGCCAATCCCGTGACGCTGCCGCTGGCAGACTATTCGCCCGAGCATTTCCTGCTGGCGGTGATGGACGGCGTGGCGACCGTGACGCTGAACCGTCCCGAGCGCAAGAACCCGCTGACCTTCGAAAGCTACCGCGAACTGACGGACTTTTTTCGCGCCTGCGCGTTCGAGGATGCGGTCAAGGTCGTGGTGGTGACCGGCGCCGGCGGCAATTTCTCCTCCGGCGGCGACGTGTTCGAGATCATCGGACCCCTGGTCAAGATGGATACCAAGGGCCTTACTTCCTTCACCCGAATGACCGGCGACCTCGTCAAGGCAATGCGGGCCTGCCCGCAGCCGATCGTGGCCGCGGTCGAAGGCATCTGCGCCGGCGCAGGCGCGATCGTCGCCATGGCCTCCGACCTGCGGCTTGCCGCCGCCGGCGCCAAGGTCGCGTTCCTGTTCAACAAGGTAGGGCTCGCCGGCTGTGACATGGGCGCCTGTGCGATCCTGCCGCGCATCATCGGGCAGTCGCGGGCGTCGGAGCTGCTCTATACCGGCCGCTTCATGACCGCGGAGGAGGGCGAGCGCTGGGGCTTCTTCAGCCGCATCGTCGCGCCCGAACAGGTGTTGCCGCAGGCGCAATCGCTGGCCCGGGACATCGCCCAAGGCCCGACTTTTGCCAACACCATGACCAAGCGGATGCTGGCGATGGAATGGGCGATGTCGGTCGAGGAGGCGATCGAGGCAGAGGCGGTGGCGCAGGCGCTGTGCATGACCACGGCCGATTTCGCCCGTGCCTTCGAGGCGTTCGCCAACAAGGCGAAACCGGTATTTCAGGGCAACTGAGGCTATCCCGAGGGCTGTAATCGGGACTTGCGAAAAAATGTTTTAGGTTTAAAATAATTCCGTTTCCCGATAGCCGGAGACCCTTATGAAGATCGCGATCATCGGTGGCGGACCGGCTGGTCTCTACGCTGCGATCCTGCTTCGCAAGCAGCGGCCGAACGCCGAAATCACCGTCTACGAGCGCAACCGCGCCGATGACACGTTCGGCTTTGGGGTCGTCTTCTCCGACGCCACCCTCGACAACTTCGAAAAATACGATTCTGCGAGCTATCGTCGCATTACGCAAGAGTTTGCCTATTGGGACGACATCGCCGTGCATTTCCGCGGTACCGAGCATCGGGTCGGTGGCAACGGTTTCTGCGGCTGCTCGCGGCGCAAGCTGCTCTTGATCCTGCAGGAGCGGGCGCGCGAACTCGGTGTTATCATGCATTTCGAGACCGAGATCGACGACGAGGCGCGTTTCGCCGACGCCGACCTGATCGTGCTGGCCGACGGCATCAACAGCCGCTTCCGCGAGAAGCATATCGAGCACTTCCAGCCCGAGATCGACGTTCGCTCCAACATGTTCGCCTGGATGGGCTCGACCCGACCGCTCGACGCCTTCACCTTCATCTTTCAGGAGACCGAGTGGGGCCCGTTCATTGCCCACGCCTATCAATACGAAGTGGGACGTTCGACCTGGATCTTCGAGACCGACCCCAAGACGTTCGAACGGGCCGGGCTGACCGGGCTGAACGAGAAGCAATCGGCCGGCCGGATGGCCGAGATTTTCGGCTGGTTCCTCGAGGGCCATCAGCTTCTCACCAATCGCTCGATGTGGCGCAATTTTCCCATGATCCGCAGCAAGCGATGGGTCAAGGACAACATGGTGCTGCTCGGCGACGCCAAGGCGACCGCGCATTTTTCGATCGGTTCGGGAACCAAGCTTGCGATGGAAGACGCCATCGCGCTTGCGGAAGCCATGCAGCACGCGCCAACCGTGACTGCGGCCCTCCAGCAATACGAGCAGGGACGGCGCGAGGAGGTTGAGAAAACCCAGCATGCCGCCGATGTTTCCTTGGTCTGGTTTGAACACGTCGACCGCTTCTGGGAGTTCGACCCCGTGCAGTTCGCCTTCGGCGTGATGACGCGTTCGAAGGCGATCACCTACGACAACCTGACCCTGCGGGCGCCCGACTTCGTCGCCGAGGTCGACAAGGCCTTTGCGCGACAGGTTCGCGCCAGCGGGTTTGAGGTCGATGTCGAAAAACCCCTGGCGCCGATGTTCCAGCCGATGCGCCTGCGCGAGATGGAATTGGCCAACCGCACCGTGGTGTCGCCGATGTGCATGTATTCGGCGAAGGAGGGCGTTCCGGGCGATTTTCACCTGGTTCACTACGGATCACGCGCCGTCGGCGGCGCTGGACTGATCTTCACCGAAATGACCTGCGTTGGCCGCGACGCTCGGATAACGCCCGGCTGTACTGGATTGTGGAACGACGAGCAGGAAGCGGCCTGGCGCCGCATTGTCGATTTCGTCCACGCCAATTCGGCCGCGAAATTTGCCCTTCAGATCGGCCATGCCGGTCGCAAGGGCGCGACCAAGCTGATGTGGGACGGGATGGACCGCCCGCTCGAACAGGGTGGCTGGGACGTCGTGTCGGCGTCACCTGTTCCTTATTTCCCCGATAGCCAGGTGCCACGCGAGATGGACCGCGCCGCGATGGATGCGGTCAAAGCGGAGTTCGTCGCCGCGGCCGAGCGCGGTGAGCGTTGCGGCTTCGACATGTTGGAATTGCATTGCGCCCACGGCTATCTGCTCGCGAGCTTTATTTCGCCGCTCACCAACAAGCGTACCGACGCCTATGGTGGCACGCTGGAAAATCGCCTGCGCTTTCCACTCGAAGTGTTTGGGGCGCTGCGATCCGCTTGGCCGGCGCACAAGCCGATGTCGGTGCGCATTTCCGCAACCGACTGGGTCGATGGCGGCATCACCGGGGATGACGCGGTCGATATCGCGCGGGCGTTTGCCGAGGCGGGCGTCGACCTGGTCGACGTTTCGACGGGACAGACCGTACGCGATGCGCAGCCGATCTACGGCCGCATGTTCCAGACGCCATTCTCCGATCAGGTCCGGAACGAGGCCCGCATCGCCACCATGTGCGTCGGCAACATCACGACCGCTGACCAAGTCAACACCATCCTGGCCGCCGGCCGCGCCGACCTGGTGGCGCTCGGCCGCCCGCATCTGGTCGATCCCTCGTTCACGCTGAAGGCTGCTGCCTGGTATGGCGCCGAGGACCTGTTCTGTCCGCCGCAATATCTGCCGGGCAAGGAGCAGATCTTCCGCAATAGTGTCCGCGACCGGCAGGATTTCGAGGACCTCAAAATTAAGGCTAAGCCGAGGACCCGGGCCGAACTCAAGGCGGAGGCGACAAAGCCGCTTGCGGCGGAGTGAGGGGCTGTGCGACTTTAGCTGCCATTCGCGTGGCGTCTGATATCGAGTGGAGTACAGGCGATGAAGGCGATTATCGTCGGCGGCGGTATCGGCGGCCTGACCGCCGCGCTGATGCTGCGGGCCCGCGGCATCGACTGCGAATTGTTCGAGCAGGCCGAGACCATCCGCGAGCTCGGCGTCGGCATCAACACACTGCCGCACGCGATCCGTGAACTCGCCGGAATCGGCCTGTTGGATCGCCTCGACGAGGTCGCCATCCGCACCGACCAGCTATTCTATTTGACCCGTCACGGACAGCAGGTCTGGCACGAAAAGCGTGGGCTTGATGCCGGCCACGACGTGCCGCAATTCTCGATCCACCGCGGCCGCCTGCAGGGCGTCATCCATCAGGCGGTGATCGAGCGGCTGGGCACTGACGCCATCCGGACCGGCTGCCGGCTCGGTTCGTTCACCCAGGACGAGGGTGGGGTGACGGCTTATTTCTTCGACCGCAGCGGCGCCCATGTCCATACGGCGCGGGCCGATATTCTGATTGGCGCCGACGGCATCCATTCGAAGGTTCGGCAAACATTGTTTGCCGACGAGGGACCCCCATGTTGGAACGGCTTGATGCTGTGGCGCGGGGCAACCGATTGGCCGGTGTTCCTGACCGGAAGATCCATGGTCATCGCTGGTGGTTTGAACGCCAAGGCGGTGGTTTATCCGATCGCCGAAGGTTCGAGCCCCGCAAGCCGGCTAACCAACTGGGCGGTGCTGGTGCGGGTCGGCGACGGCACCACGGCGCCGGCGCGCCGCGAAGATTGGTCAAGGCTCGGCAAATCGGAAGAGTTGATGCCACATGTTGCCGGCTTCGCGATCCCGCAGGTCGACTTTGCGTCACTGGTGAGCGCCACACCGGAGTTCTGGGAATATCCCTGTTGTGACCGCGACCCGTTGCCGTATTGGTCTGATGGACGCGTCACGCTGCTCGGCGACGCCGCGCATCCGATGTATCCCGTGGGATCGAACGGTGCGTCGCAGGCGATCCTCGACGCGCGGTGCCTCGCCGACGCGCTCGCCCGTTCGGAACATCCGCGCCAGGCGGTACTGGCCTATGAGCGCCAGCGGCTGCCGATGACCGCCGATATTGTCGCCTCGAACCGCCGCGGCGGCCCCGAGGGGGTGATCGATGCGGTCGAGCAGCTCGCGCCGCAAGGATTCACCGATATCGACACCATCCTTAGCTACGAAGCCCGCGAGGCGATCGTACGCGGCTACGCTGCCAAGGCAGGCTTTGCCGCGCGCGTGGTCGCGCGCCAGTCCTGAGCAGCGACGCTGCTTTGATCATGATCCGATCAGATCGGATGATGATCTCATCTGTTTGTTTGAGCATGATCTCGGCGCTAACGCGTTCCGCGTTTGTCATGCTCAAGGAAAAAACCTTTCCGGATCATGCTCTACGTCGGCGGTGGCGGCAGGAAGTGGATGTTGTGCTCGGAGGCGAGCTTGACCACCTCATCCGGATTTTGCTGCTTCATATTGTGAATGGCCCAGAACAGATCATAGAGCCGGCGGGTAGGGGACACCCAGAACAGCGTTTTGGCGTTTTGTTGTGACTTGTTGAAGATGCCGTGCGGCTTGCCCATTGGCAGGCGCACCGTGTCCCCGGGGGTTGCGGACTCGTCGGCGCCATCAAGCATGAAATCAAGCCGGCCCTCCAGGATGTAGAGGTACTCGTCCTGGTCGGGATGAATATGCGGCGGCACGAAGGTTCCCGGCGGGAACGTCGCGTGCCAGGAGAAGCTGTGTTCGGTACAACTCTTCGGCACATAGGTCTGGCCGAGAATGTTCCAGGAAATTCCCTGAATGCCCTCGTTGGCCCGTGTGATGCCGGCGACCTCGGTTTTCATTGCTCGTTTCTCCCCGTCTTTCAGTTATCCGGTATTAGTTGGCCGGCGTGCAATCCTTGGCGTAGCGGTCGCCGTAATTCTCGAACACTTTTTGGACGATCTCGGTCTGGAATTTTCCATCGGCTCGCTTGGCGACCTTGGTCAGGTAAAAATCCTGGATCGGATAGCCGTTGGTATTGAATTTGAAGCCGCCGCGCAGCGAGGTGAAATCGGCCTTCTTCAGCGCCGCCGCCACTGCATCCTTGTTGCCGAGATCGCCTTTCACTGCCTTCACCGCGCTGTCGATCAGCATGGCCGTGTCATAGCCCTGCATGGCGTAGGTGCCCGGCACGCTGTTATACGCCGCCTCATAGCCGGCGACGAACTTCTTGTTCTGAGGATTGTCGAGATTGGGCGCCCAGTTGGCGCCGCCGAACATGCCGACCGCGGCATCCTGCTGGGCCGGCAGCGTCGATTCGTCGACGGTGAAGGCCGATAGCACCGGGATACTGTCGGCAAGGCCCGCCTGCCGGTACTGCTTGACCAGGTTCACGCCCATGCCGCCCGGCATGAAAGTGAACACGGCATCCGGCTTGAGCGAGGATATCTTGGTCAACTCGGGCTGGAAGTCCAGCGTGCCCAGCGGCATGTAGGACTCCTCCACGATCTCGCCCTTGTAGTCGAGCTTGAAACCTGAGGCGGAATCCCGACCGGCCTGATAGTTGGGCACCAGGAGATAGACGCGCTTGTAGCCGCGATCCTGGGCGACCTTGCCGAGGATCTCATGGACCTGATCGTTCTGGTAGGAAGTGACGTAGAAGAACGGGCTGCACTCCTTGCCGGCGTAACTGGAGGGTCCGGCATTCGGGCTGACGAGAAAGGTCTTGGTATCGATGACCGGCTTGTGGATCGCCAGCAGGATGTTGGAGAAGATCGGGCCGACGACGAAATCGACCTTGTCGCGCTCGAGCAGGCCCTTCACCTTGGTGACGGCCGCATCGGGCTTGAGTTCGTCATCGACCACGGTGACCTCGATATCCCGGCCGCCCATCTTGCCGCCGAGATCCTTCACCCCGAGCGCAAAGCCATCGCGCACCTGCTGGCCGAGCGCCGCTGCAGGGCCGGACAAGGTCACGATCACGCCGATCTTGATCTTGTCCTGCGCGAAAGCGGGTTGCGCCGCAACGCCCAACAACATCGCAAGGCCAGCCAACTTCGACTGCAGTTTCATGACAACTCCCCTGAGCGTTGCAGCGCAAGGCTGCGCCAAGCTATTTCAAGCTTATGCTGACCAAGGCCATCGCCGCAAGCAAAGCGGCGCCGGGCCGGCGCCCGCCACGCGAGCCGCATGCAAGCGGCGCGCCAATTGCTTGAAGCCTAAAGAAATAAAACGAATATCACGGCAACCTCTCGTGCAGGCGTTTTGACTTGCGGTGGGTCCCGAATTATTTGAAGGTCAAAAGATCGCCAGAATCCGAGGGCGCATACGGCGGCGAAGCTCCAGGCAGGTGCGATTTACTCATGATCCTTGATTCCGAGACCAAGGCCGTCGAACTCCCCGAGGATCACGGCAACGAACTGCGATTGTGGCTGCGTCTTTTGACCTGCACCACCCTGATCGAGGGCGAGGTGCGCAGCCGGCTGCGCGCGCGCTTCGAGGTCACGCTGCCGCGCTTCGATTTGATGGCCCAGCTCGACAAGGCGCCCGACGGCATGACGCTGTCGGATGTGTCCAAACGCATGATGGTGTCGAACGGCAACGTGACCGGGCTGGTCGAGCGGCTGGTCGAATCCGGTCATCTCGACCGCCGTACCTCGGTATCTGACCGCCGCGTCCAGGTCATCCGGCTGACGAAAATCGGCCGCGCCGAGTTTCGCCGGATGGCCGCCGAGCACGAGACCTGGATCGCCGACATTTTTTCCGACCTGACGCCGAAAGACGTTCGCGATTTGATGCGGCTGCTCGCGAAGACCAAGGGCTCGGCGCAGAAGTCCGCTAGCCGGCGGACGCCGTAACCTCGTGGCCGGGGTCGACTACGAGGTCGAATACAACAACCGGGCGCGGGTTCCGGAAAACCCCGCGCTGATGGCCGGCTGGGCGAAAGACGCCGCAGCCTATCGCGCGCGGCGCGCCCCGCAATCGATTGCCTATGGGCCCGGCGCCCGCAACACGATCGATCTGTTCCCCGGCAATGATGGCGGGCCGATCGTCGTTTTCATCCATGGCGGTTACTGGCAGGCGCTCGACGGCTCCTCGTTCAGCCATTGCGCCCGCGGGTTGAATGCCCATGGGATTGCGGTCGCCATTCCCAGCTACGATCTTTGTCCGCACGTCACCGTCGACACGATCATCCGGCAAATGGTCGCGGCGACACGCGAGTTGGCGCGGCTCGGCCGTCCGCTCGTGATGAGTGGCCATTCCGCAGGCGGACAGTTGGCGGCCTGCCTGTTGGCGACGGATTGGCCGGCGCTCGATCCCTCGCTGCCGAAGCACCTCGTCATCGCGGCATATGCCATCTCGGGCCTGTTCGACCTTGTTCCGCTGGTCGAAACGTCGATCAACACGGCGTTGCGCCTCGATCAGGCATCGGCGAGGGCCGCAAGTCCGCTGTTCTGGGAACCGCCGGCGGGTCGAAGTCTCGATGCGGTGGTCGGCGGTAACGAAAGCGCGGAATATTTCCGCCAGAGCCGCACCATCGTGGATATCTGGGGCAAAGCCGGCGTCGCCACCCGCTTCGGCACCGTTCTTGATGCCAATCATTTCACTGCGATCGCACCGCTGGCTGATCCGGACTCGGCGATGGTCGCGCGCCTCAAGGCGCTGGCGGCGCGCTGAGGCAGCAAGCCGCCAAATAGAAAGCGTTCGATGGCATAAATTTGAACACTTGCGCCCAATTGTTTTAAGTATAAAATGTTTAGGAATGAAGCGCTGCCGGGCGTCCTCGATATTGGTCTCAAGACTTTCAACCGGAAAGCAAGGGGCGATGGAAATGTCAGATGGAAATCCCAGGCTTGGCCCGTCGGGTCACGTTGACGATTTTGCCCGGCGGAATCTCCCGCCGTTGCGCGAATGGCCGGAATTGCATCTGGACCGGCCGGAATTTCAATATCCCGAATATCTCAACGCCGCGGTCGAACTGACCGACCGTGTCGTGGAGAGGGGGCTCGGCGACCAAATCGCGCTCATCGGCAACGGGCGCCAGCGTACCTACAAGGAGCTGGCGGATTGGTCGAACCGCCTTGCACATGCCTTGGTGGAAAATTATGGCGTCAAGCCCGGCAACCGGGTCCTGATACGTTCTGGCAATAATCCGGCCCTGGTCGCGGCATGGCTTGCAGCAACCAAAGCAGGCGCCGTCGTCGTCAACACCATGCCGATGCTACGCGCCGGCGAGTTGACCAAAATCATCGACAAGGCGGAGATCGCGCTGGCGCTGACGGATAGCCGCATCGCCGATGAACTGGTCGCTTGCGCCAAGACCAGCCGCTTTCTCAAGCAGGTCGTGAATTTTGACGGAACGTCAAACCATGACGCCGAGCTTGATCGCGTGGCGCTGAGCAAGCCGGTCCGGTTCGATGCGGTCAAAACCGGCCGGGATGATGTCGCTTTGTTGGGGTTCACCTCGGGCACCACGGGCGAGCCAAAGGCGACCATGCATTTCCATCGCGATCTTCTGATCATCGCGGACGGATACGCTAGCGAAGTGCTCAAGGTGACGTCGGATGATGTCTTCGTCGGGTCGCCGCCGCTTGCCTTTACGTTTGGATTGGGCGGTCTTGCGATCTTTCCGTTGCGGTTCGGCGCGACCGCGACGCTGTTGGAAAATGCGGCGCCGAGCGAGATGGTCAAGATCATCGAAACCTACAAGGCCACGATTTGCTTCACCTCGCCAACCGCGTACCGGTCAATGATGACCGCGATGGACAACGGCGCCGATCTGTCGTCGCTGCGTGTTGCGGTTTCTGCCGGCGAGACGTTGCCGGCGCCGGTTTTCGAGAGCTGGACAGCCAAGACGGGCAAGCCGATTCTCGACGGCATCGGCAGCACGGAATTGCTGCATATCTTCATTTCCAATCGCGTTGGCGACGCCGTCGCCGGAACGACAGGGCAGCCGGTTTCCGGTTACGAGGCCAAGATCGTCGATGCGGACATGAACGAATTGCCGCCGGGCACGGTCGGCAAGCTTGCGGTTCGCGGGCCGACCGGGTGCCGCTATCTGGCAGACAGCAGGCAGTCGAACTACGTGCGCGACGGCTGGAATCTGACGGGCGATGCGTTCGTTTGCAACGAGAACGGCCGCTTCTCTTTCGTGGCCCGCGCGGACGACATGATTATCTCCTCCGGCTACAACATCGCCGGCCCCGACGTCGAGGCTGCCCTGCTCACGCATCCGGCTGTGGCCGAGTGCGGCGTGGTCGGTGCGCCCGACGAGGCACGCGGCATGATCGTGAAGGCCTATGTAGTGCTTGCCTCCGGCGTGACCGGCGATGATGAGCTTGCCGCGGCCTTGCAGGACCACGTCAAGCGCGAGATCGCGCCTTACAAATATCCGCGCGCGATCGAATTCGTCGCGCAACTGCCGAAGACCGAGACCGGCAAATTGAAGCGGTTCGCCTTGCGGCAGATGGCTCAGGCTGGCGCAGCGTCCGCCGGCATGGCCGCGGAATGAATACCAGATGGATGGAGAATAGTTGGTGAGCACGCCAAAAGGGCCCACGCTTGCGGTGCTGCCGGTTGCGAAAGGCGAAGCCTCGGGCGCCGCGCAGATTTTGCAGCCGAGCGGCTGGCCGGCGCCGAAGGGCTATGCCAACGGCATGGCTGCCGATGGCCGCATCGTTGTGACGGGCGGGGTGATCGGCTGGGACAGCCAAGGGTATCTGCCAACCAGTTTTGTCGCGCAGGTCCGTCAGACCCTCAGCAACATTTCGGCGATCCTCGTCGAAGCCGGCGCGCGGCCGGAACATCTCGTGCGCCTCACCTGGTATGTCGTCGACATGGAGGAGTATCTGGCGAACCTCAAAGAACTGGGCCAGATCTATCGCGAGGTTTTCGGTACCCACTATCCCGCGATGGCGCTGGTGCAGGTGGTGCGCCTCGTCGAAAAGGCCGCACGGGTCGAGATCGAAGCGACCGCAGTCGTGCCGCGCTGACCACGGCGCGCTGGCAGGGATCGCGCGGGGTTATTGGCTGGATCCTGCAGTTGTTGGAAGATGATGCGCGATCAAAAATCGCGCATCGCTCTCATCGAAATAGCCCCGCGAGCATTCCCAAGCATTAGGCCTTCTTTGTCACCTCACTGCAGTGCCGAGGCTAGCAGGATGCATATCGATCCGGGTGATGTTGTTTTCAGATAGCCGCCGTAACAAGCGTTCGGCGACCAGCCCATGGCCGTCAGGCGTCCAATGAGCACCATAGAGATGGCAATGGCTTTCGGCTCCATCGAAAGCGACGAAAGGTACTCGCTCGGCTTGCAGATGTTCGACTAGCTTCTCAGCACTGGACTAGAGTTCGACCATAAACCTGGCCCCGCGGGCTTCCACGAATCTACGCATCTTGCTGATGATCCGCTCAGTCGGGTCGCTCACGAAAACTTTGTGCGGACTACGAAAGAACGCCTCGATTTGGCTGTTTTCGTTTTAAGAATGACTCGATGTAACCGGGGCAAATTTCCGGGCGGAGGGGGAGTCACGGAGTCGAAAATGTGATTCAAGCTGAGGATGACCTCGGGCGTCCCTGATTCGCTGGAACGTTTATCGCACGCAGACCTGATTGGCGTGGTTCGCGATTTGATTGGCGAGGTTGGGCGTCTGCGGGCGGAGAATGAGAAGGTCAACTTCGCGTTGACGCAGCTGAAGGCGGAACATCAGGCGGTCAAGGACGAGCTTGCGCGGTTGAAGAACCTTCCGCCGCGCCCGCCGCACAAGCCTTCCGGAATGGACAAGGCGACGGACCGCAGCGGATTGGAAGGCGACGACGGACCGCGCCCCAAGGGCGAGAAGTCGAGCCGTCGACGCGGCAGCCAACTGGACAAGCTGACGATTGACGCGACCGTGGTGGTGAGGACAAAGGCGCCGGCCGGCTCGCGCCACAAGGGCTACGAGGAGATTGTGGTTCAGGACCTGAACCTGAGCCCGCGGGTGACGCGCTATCGGCGGGAGCGTTGGCAAACTTCGGACGGCAAGACGATCATCGCCGAACTCGATTCCGGGATTGTCGGGGGATATGGCCCCAATCTGCATCGCTTTGTCCTGGTGCTGCATTTCTCTGGCCAAGTTACCTGCGAGCGGATCGTCGCGCTTCTCAATGGCATGGGGGTGATGATTTCAAAGCGGCAAGTCGTCCGCTTGCTGACGGCCAAGCTCGAGACTTTCCGGGCCGAGGACGAAGCGGTTTTGAAAGCCGGCCTCAGCGGCGCCTATGTGACGGTCGACGACACCGGCGCGCGCCACGCCGGCAAGAACGGCTATACCACGCAGATCGGCTCCGATACCTTCACGGTGTTTCGTACCGGTCCGAGCAAGTCGCGCCAGGCGTTTCTGTCGTGGCTGTGTGGCGGCACGGCGCTCTACGTGATCAACGACGCAGCGCTCGGCTATATGCAGAACCGCAACCTGCCGCAGGCTGTCATCGACAAATTGGCGGATCATGAGGAGCGAATTTTCTCCCGCCCGGAGGACTGGGCGCGGCATTTGCAGGCACTGGGGTTGACTGACCTCAACGTCGCCCCCGATCCGGTCATGATCGCCAGCGAAGGCGCGCTATGGGGCGCGATCCGCCATCAAGGGCGATTGCTGGACACGGTCATCGTTTCCGATGACGCCGGCCAGTTCCGCGTCGGCCTCCATGCGTTGTGCTGGGTTCACGCCGAACGCCTCGTCCACAAGCTGGTTCCCTCCAACGATAAGCAGCGCAATGCCATCGAGATCGCCAAGCGGATGATCTGGTGGTTCTATGGTTCCTTGAAGCAATACAAGCTGGCGCCCAGCCCGCAACAGGCCCAGGTCCTGCGCGCCCGCTTCGACCGCGTCTTCAAGCGCAGCGCAACTGGCTACGTGATGCTCGACCGGCTGCTCAGACGACTGTTTCGCAACAAGGATGAATTGCTGCGCGTCCTCGATCGCCCGGAAATTCCCCTCAACACCAACGCTTCCGAAAACGACATTCGCACCTTGGTGACGAAACGGAAAATCTCCGGCGGTACCGTCAGCCACAACGGCCGCGACGCCCGTGACACCATGCTCGGACTGGCGAAAACTTGCAGCAAGCTCAAACTGTCATTCTATGAATACCTGGGTTCTCGCCTCGGCATGATCGGCACCCAAATCCCGCCACTTGCCGAACTTATCCGACCCGCCCCTTCCTAACGCCACCCAGTTCGCCCGGAAATTTGCCCCGGTTACTGACTCGATTTACTAACTTGCTGATTTTATTGAGGGTTTTTGGCGCTCTTTTTTGCGAGAGAACCATTTTGAGCGGCTCTTTTTGCAAGAAGATTATCGCCGTGCGGGGTCCATGGGCGGCTGATGAGGTTTGATCTCGACCGCGCGAGCATCCCTGATCGACCGCTTTTGTCCTGGTTTTTGGACGCCCGGCAACGACGATACGCTCGGCGCGCTGAGCTGGCCGGCGTCCAAAAAGCGCCAAGGCACGAAGTCGCGGGAAGTATGGCACCCGGCAGTGCAGCGAGTGCTATGGGGATCGTATGTTGGTGGCGATCTCGATGGTGGACGCGGCGCCAGCACGAGGCGACGTGGCATGCGCGCATGCAGGTGAGCCCGGGAGAGTGCAATGGACATCTCGGCGGGCACACGGAATTCATCAACGGGCGGTTGGTGAATTGATGGGCGGCATTGGTTCGAGAGGCGGCAAGCCGCATGGCAGAATGCTTCCACAACTTTCCCGTTTTGGATGAATGTTGCTAAATAATACATTTTATTTTTGGCTCGTGTAATTTCAAATCGTTGCGCGTGGCAGAAACAGCACATCCGACAACCATTGCGCGATTGATCGGTCGATCTGTGTTCGGTGGCATGATGTGAATCAATTTCTTGCGAGGAGAAATATCCACGTGCACATTCAAGCAAACTAGTTTGCGCTTGGCGCGGCGCCAGCGGGTTCGGTTCGCTTCTCGAGCAATGACGAACCAGGAAATCAATCGAATCTTGAAGCCCAGTTGAAACCAGATACACAGTCGACTGCTGTCGATCGTCCAACCTCGCAAGTCAAGCGCGCAGTGGCAAGGACCGCTCGATCAAAGCGCGGCACTACTCGTCGGATAGGTAGTCGCCGGGCGAGGAGCCACGTTCCTACCACTCGCGAGGCGCGCAGGTGGTCAATCGTAAACCTAAGTATCATCGTCTTAAACAAATGTAAGGCACTGATGAACGCCTGTGCAATGGTCCGATCCGTCTCTCTGTGATTGGTTGTAGTTCGACGGTGTTATGCCGTTCGAACCGGGATTGTGGAGGCGAAATGCTGAGCAAAGAATATTTGGACACGGCACGGACCATACTCCGGGCGGCCCAAACAATGACCGACCAACACGTTGCGGCTAAGCTTAAGGCGCTCGCTGAGGACTATGAGCGGCGAGCTGAGAAAGCCGCACACGCTGATGCGGCTAAGGCATTGGCTCGGTCAGCTGCTCGCGAATGTGAAGCACTATCATGAACGTCACCATCCAGAAGCTTAACGGCTTGTGGCACCTCATCGTCGGGTCGTGTCAGATCCGGACTCCGTTCTTGGAGACGCAAGATCGCGCGCTGGTCGTTGCGTACGCCCGCCGGGTTTACCCGGGCGCCAAGATCTTCGAACGCGACTGACGGTTAAGAAGGGAATGGGGCAGTACTCACGAGAGGTCAGGTGTGCTGCGCCGGCGCTCGGAGCCGGTTCGCGCTCGACGGCTTCGAGGGATGATCGCTGCGCCGCTGGTGTCCAATGCTGAACTAAAGAAAGTTTTAATGGTGACGGTGCGGTTGTCTCTTATCTAAACATTAGCTGCATAAAAGGAGCCGATAACATGAGCGATCGTGATGAATGGATCAGCTATTCGCACTGGGGCATGTTTACTCTGGAGCGCAAATCCTCGCGGCAGTCGAATTGATCTAGCCAGACAATTCGCGCTTCGACTGTAGTTGTCAGCAAACACACACGACATGCCGGAGGTCAGGCCTGTGCGCCCTAAGAAGCGGTCTGCATTGATCAAGCCTTCGCTGCTGCTGGAGGCTACCAGCCACACAGCGATGGGCATTGCCGTTGGTCTCGCCTTTGCGTTTCTCGCAACTCACATCACTGCGTTGGGCGTCGCGACCTTGATCAATTACAGCCCAACTCCAGATGTCGTTATGATAATGTTCGTGGGCACATGCGCGATAACCTTCGGTATCGGAGCGACCCTGACGGGGTTAGCAATCACGTTGACCGAAGATCCCGATACCACGAGGCGCGAATAGCCCTTGCGGTTAGTGTTAGCCGCCGCCCCACTCGGACGCGTTCCTTCCGTTCCACCGCCCGCGGACACGCCGGTTGCATCGTCTGGGTTACCGTAGTTCGGATGCGGAAAACCTGATCTGGACAGCGCTATACCCTTATTCAAGTCATAGGTCCTGACGCTCGGCTTATGACGAACCGTTTTGCAAGCGCGAACGTACTGGAGAGCGCGAACGCAGAGGCTAATACTATTGTCGCGAGTTTCATGATTTCTCCGTCGTCGTTTACAAAACAACAAATGGAACTTCTGTTTGATCATTCCACTAAATCGCTTACAGAAATCTTGAGGGAAGCAGCGGCATCGGCCAACAGACACCCGCGGCCCGCGTCCAAATTGGGTCCTCTTTTTGGGGCCTGAAATCCGCAGACCCGATGATGATCGGCTGAACCCTCGCGCTGGATTTGGTCCCATTTGGCATTGGATGAACGTCCGCTGGTGTGCAGGTTTTCGGCCGCCGGAATGATGGTCTCTCCACGCACTCCGACGGCCGGCGGCCGAAAAGCGCCAATGCACGAAGTCGCGGGAGTATGGCACCCGGCAGTGCAGCGAGTGCTATGGGGATCGTATGTTGGTGGCGATCTCGATGGTGGACGCGGCGCGAGCAGAATGCTTCCACAACTTTCGCGTTTTGGCTTGAATGTTGCCAAAGAGTATTTTTAATGTTTTTGGCTCGTGTAATTTCAAATGGTTGCGCGTGGCAGAAACAGCACATCCCACAACCATTGCGCGATTGATCGGTCGATCTGTGTTCGGTGGCATGGTGTGAATCAATTTCTTGCGAGGAGAAATATCCACGGCACATTCAAGCAAACTTGGTTTGCGCTATTCGTCAAGACAACTTGGTCATTGCGTGATGGCGGGGTCGATGTGACTCGCCGCATCAGGGTGCCGGCCTGCCAGATGATCCTTGCTGTTCTTGATCATGCGTTGCACGCCGACAATACATGAGCTGATCGTGTTGACCGTGCCACCTCGCCATCCCTGTTCTCTCGGTCGGCTGCCGGCCTCTCGGCTCTTGCTCCCGCGCAGCGGGCTGGAGCGCAGCGACTTCGTGCTTTGGCGCGAAGCGGACGTAGGCTGGCGGCCTTTCGCGTTTGCGGGTCACGTGCTTCGACATCGTCACTCTGCCGGTTGTGGCGCGTAGGAGGCGTTGTGTGCGGCCGCGCCAACAAAGCGGCGCGTACGGCAGAACCAGGGATAGAGAGCGGGGAGCACGAGCAACGTCAGCAACGTTGCGCTAATCAGGCCGCCGATGACGACGGTCGCGAGCGGTCGCTGCACCTCGGCGCCGGAGTTTGTCGAAAGCGCCATTGGCAGGAAGCCGAGACTGGCCACGGTCGCGGTCATCAGCACTGGGCGCAGACGCGTCATGGCCGCCTGCCAGGCCGCGGCGGCCGCGGCGAGCCCCTCCTTGCGCCGCTCCTCCATGTAGCTCACCATCACGACGCCGTTCAGAATGGCGATGCCAAACAACGCGATGAAGCCGACCGCGGCCGAGATGCTGAAGGGCATGCCGCGTAGGGCGAGAGCAAAGATTCCGCCCACGGCCGCAAAAGGCACGTTGAAGAAGATCAGCGTCGCGAGCCGCGCGCTGCCGAACATCAGATAGAGCAGCAGGAAGATGACGGCGAGCGCCACCGGCACGACGCTCGACAGTCGCGCCATGCCCTCCTGAAGATCCTGGAAGCTCCCACCCCATGAGATCGTATAGCCCGGCGGCAGCCGGACCTGAGCCGCGACGGCCTGCTGCGCGTCGGTCACAAAGCTGGCGAGCGGCCGCGCGCGCACATTGGCCTGCACCGTGATGATGCGCTTACCCTGCTCGCGCTCGATCTGGGCGGGGCCAGGCTCCCAGCTAATATCGGCCAGATCGCCGAGAGGAACCGAAACACCGGAGCCGTTGCTCACGCGAAGTGAGCGGATGCGGTCGATGCTGTCACGGTCCTTCGGAGCGAGCCGGACGCGGATATTGTACCGCTCGTCGCCGTCCTTCATGGTGCCCACGGTGCGTCCGCCCAGCGCTTCGACGAGGTCGAGTACCTGGGTCGCATTGACCCCACGCCGCGCGATCTCGTCGCGTTTGACGATGACGCGGAGATACGGCTGGCCAACCGTTTGTTTTGCCTGCACGTCGGCGGCCCCGGGAACGGCTAAGACCACACGCGCCACTCGGTCCGCAAGGTCGTGGAGCGTAGCCGTGTCGGTCCCGTGGATGACGATGGCTAGGTCGGCCATCACACCCTGCAAGAGGTCGTCCATGCGCATTTCGATCGGTTGCGCCCAGCTTTGCGTGATGCCGGGCACGCTGTGGTCCAGAGTCCGCTTGTACGCTTCGATCAGCCCGGCCTCGGTCTGCGCCGTACGCCATTCCGATTTCGGCTTAAGAATGATGAAGGTGTCGCTTTGTTCGACCCCCATCGGGTCGGTCGGGATCTCCGAGCTGCCGCCAAGCGTGACGACGGTCTGGACCTCAGGGAATTTTTTCAGCGTCTTCTCCACCATGGTCTGGGTGGCGATGGCCGATTCGAGCGAGATGCCGGGCAGCTTGGTGGTCGTTACGGTGAGCGCGCCTTCCTCCAGGCGAGGCAGGAACTCGGCACCGAGACGGGAGCCGATCACGAGCGCACCGCCCAGCATCACGGTCGCTACCAGGATCGTGATGCCCGGATGGCGCATCGTCCTCGCGAGCACTGGCGCGTAACCGCTCCGGGCAACACCGATGATGCGGCTGTCCCGTTCGGCGGCCGGCTTGCGCAGGAAAAACGAGGCGAGCACCGGCATGAGCGTGAGTGTCAGCGCCAGCGAAGCGACTAGTGCGAACATGACGGTTAGCGCCATCGGGCGGAACATTTTGCCCTCGACGCCCTGCAGGCTGAGGATCGGGAGGTAGATCAGCGTGATGATCGCGACCGCAAAAGTGACCGGCCGCGCCACATCATGCGCGGCCTCGCGCACCACCTGCTCGATAGGGAGAGATGGTGCCTCCGCCCGACGGCGCACGATGTTCTCGATCATCACCACTGCGCCGTCAACCAAGAGGCCGAAATCGATGGCGCCGAGGCTCATCAGGTTGCCCGACAGGCCGGTGAAATACATGACCGTAACGGCGGCGAGCATCGAGAGCGGGATGGCCAGCGCCACGATGACGGCGGCCCGGAAATTGCCTAGCAACAACAATAGGACAAGGATGACCAAAAAGGCGCCTTCGGTCAGGTTGTGCGCCACGGTCTGTAGGACGCGGTCGATCAGATCGGCGCGATTGTAGTAGGGAACGATGCTGACTCCAGGCGGCAGCGTCTTGTTGATCTGCTGCACGGCGGTGGTCAGCCGCTGCGCGACCACGCGGGTGTTCTCGCCCAGGGTCATCAGTGCGACGCCGACTACGGTCTGGCCGTTGCCTTGGCTCGTCACCGCGCCGAGCCGCGGCATCGGCGCCTCGACCACCTCTGCGACGTCCTTGACGTAGAGCGGCGCACCGCCGGCTGCGGTGCGCAGGACTATATTGCCGATATCGCTGATCGATTGCAGCAACCCTTCACCCCGGACGACCGCCTGCTCACCATTGCGGGCGATCGTCGCGCCGCCAACGGCGCGATTGTTCTGCGCCACCGCGTTGTAGATGTCCTCGATCGACAGGCCAAAGTGCGTCAACGCGTTCTCGGAAACTCGGACCTCGTAGGTCTTGAGTTCGCCGCCGTTGACATTGACCTCAGTGATGCCCGGGACCAGCTTGAGCTGCGGCGCGACCTGCCAATCCAGGATCGAGCGCAACTGCATGAGCGAGTAGTTCTTGCCCTCGACCTTGAACTGGTAGATCTCGGAAAGGCCGTCGGAGAGCGGGCCGAGCCTTGGCGTTCCTGCTTCTGCGGGCAGCGCTGTCTGGCTCAGCCGCTGCGCAACAAGCGTGCGGTCGGCCAGGATGTCGCCACCGTCGGCGAACTTCACATAGATGACGGAGAGCCCGTAGCGCGAGATCGAGCGGTAGCTCGTCATGCCTGGCAGGCCCTGCAAGGCCAGCTCGATCGGCGTGGTGATCGAACGCTCCACGTCCAGCGGGGCCAAACCCGGTGCTTGGGTGGTGACCAGCACCTGCAGCGGCGAGATGTCAGGGTCGGCGTCAAACGGCAGGCGTTGCATGCTCAAAAGACCGGCAACGACAAACCCGGCGATGAGGATGAGGACGAGCATGCGGTTGCCAAGGGCGGCATCGACAATCCTGTTGATCATGGCGATCTCTCCCTTAGCCTTGGTCCGGAATGGTGGATTGCATCAGAGTCGCCTTGAGCCAATAACTGCCCTCGCCGACGACTGGTGTGTCAGCTGCGAGCCCGCTCGTGATCTGGGTCTTTCCGTTTGCGACTAGGCCGGTATGAACCGCGCGCCAGACGAACTGGCGATCTCCTGTCGGGATGAACACGACGCTCTGCCCGTTGATTTCCTGCAGGCTACTGCTCGGCGCTAGGACGGCGTCGCCGCCCTGTGGTGAGAGGATGGTGACGGTTGCGAACATGTTGACGCGCAGTGCGCCGTCCGGGTTTGGGACCTCACAGCGCACCTTGGCCATCCCCGTCGCCGACTCGATCTGGTCGGGGATGTAGGTGACGCGGCCAGCAAAAACTCGGCTCGGAAAAGCGCTCACTTTCACCTCAACTGCATCGCCCACCTTGACTGCGCCGAGATCCCTCGCTGCTACGTCGGCCTGTACCCAGACGGTTGAGAGGTCGGACACGGTGAAGATCGGCGTCGCCGGATCCACGATCTCTCCGGTTGCGACAGAGACCGAATCAACGACCCCGGCGAATGGTGCGACCAGGGCGCCGCGGGAATCCCCCGGCTGATCGCTGGACGAGCCGGCGCCAACGGCGGCAGGGCGCACGGGCAAGAGCCGCGCTTCTTCTTCTTGGTACTGCCGCAACTGCGCTTCCTTGGTGCGGAGATCGGCTTCCATGGTGACTGCGGCGGCGCGCCGGGCTTCGAGCTCGGCCTGGGTCACAAAGCCGCTGCGAATAAGATTTGTCGCGCGGTCATAAGCAGCGTTGGCTGCTGCGAGTTGCGCCTTGGCCTGATTCAGCGCCGCCTCGGCGCTAAGAACCTTGCTATGGGCGGCACTGAGGTCGAAGTTATCGAGAACCGCCAACCCCTGACCTGCAACGACCCGATCGCCGGCGGTCACATCGAGCGCTTCGATCCGGCCGCGCGCCATGGGCCTGATGCGGGCAAGATGGCGTTCATCGTATCCAACGCTACCGGTCGCCGACACGGCGCGAACCAGCGGACCTGCCTTCGCCTTCTCGATCTGCAATTGCAGGTTCGCCAGCTTCGGCGGAGAAAGAGCAATTGTCGCGGGCAGTTGTGGATCGGCAGCAGGCGAGGCAGTGGTGCTCACAGACACCGGGGTCGCAGCGGATGGGAACGAACGGCCCAGTGCGAATCCCAGGGCCAGGGCTATACCGGCCGTCGCGATACTCAAAAGCAGTCGGCGCTTGATGATCGACAATGTCCCAGGAACGCGCGATCGGCGATGATGGGATTTCGACCCATTCATCGCGAATTCGTGAGCTGTGCGTGATAGGCTTGTATGGATCATTTCCCGCTCCGATGAAAACCGTTGGTCGGCATCGTTAGCGGGCTTTTCTGACGCGGACCTGAAGCCTATCTGTATAACGTTCAGGTTGGCGTCAGCTTCTTCCTGCAATTACCCTTCATGACAACGAGCGGGCCCATGCGAGTGTTGCTAGTTGAAGATGAGCCGCATCTTGGTTCGGCTGTACAGGAACATGTTAGAGCGGCAGGACACGCCGTCGACTGGTTCGAACGGCTGGAGCCGGCGGAGCACGCGGTGCGCACGGTATCTTATGACGCGCTGCTGCTTGATCTTCACCTGCCCGATGGGCGCGGCTTGGATTTCCTGCGCAAACTTCGCCGCCGCGGTGATGCGCTGCCGGTCGTCATTCTCACCGCGCGCGACCTCGTCAGTGACCGGATCGAGGGGCTGAAGGCTGGTGCTGACGATTACGTCGTCAAGCCCTTCGACCTCGACGAAGTGAATGCACGTTTGGAGGCCGTTAGCCGCCGGTATTTCGGCAAGTCAGTGCAGGTCCTTCAGGTCGGTCCGGTGGAGCTGGAGTGGGAATCGAAAGTCGCGCGGTCGGACGGGCGACCGGTCGAACTGAGCGCGCGGGAGTGGGCCGTTATCGAAGTGTTGGGGCGACGGCGGCAATCGACGGTGTCGAAGGAGCAAATCGAGGATGCGCTGTACGCCTTCGGCGAGGAAATCGAGAGCAACACCATCGAGGTTTATGTCAGTCGCATTCGACGCAAGCTCGGGCGGGATTTCATTCGCACGATACGCGGTCTCGGCTACCGCTTGGGAGATTAGCACGTGCGGCGCGGGAGCCTGGTTTCGCGGCTGATCTGGATGCTGGCCTCATCGATGGCGGGGCTGTGGCTGCTGGGGAGCGTCGCCGCTGGCGTGCTGACGGTATTCGAGGTCAACGAGAGGCTCGATGACGCGATTGAGGAGGTCGCGCAGCGGCTGCTGCCTGTCACCTATGATGCCGTCCAGCAACCACAGGCCATGCAGCAGATGGCGAGACACCTGGTCGCAACGATGGATCCCAAAGCTCTGGCGTATCAGATCATCGGTCCGGCCGGCGAGATCGTCATGCGCTCCGAGAACGCGTCCGAGAAGCCGTTTCCGGTGCCGCGTCAGGCTGGATTTCACGATACCCCGCAATACCGGGTCTATTCCCAGCCCGCGGCTGCCGACGGCTATTTCATCGAGGTTGCCGAGCCGGCCATGCACCGTTCAGAGTCGCTGAGGCGGGCCGTCGAGCTTACCGTCGGGCCGCTGCTGTTGTTCTTGCCGCTGTCCTGGTTGTTGATCCGCTGGGCCGTGTTCAGGAGCATGCGCTCATTGGACCGGTTGCGGAGCGAGATCGGGCGTCGCGACGGCTCCAATCTGTCGCAGATCCCCGATATGGGCCTGCCGACCGAGCTCGCTTCGATGCTGGTTGCTGTGAACCGGCTACTGGAGCGGCTGGACCGCGCGCTAGCCACGGAACGCCAGTTCGCAGCTAACAGTGCACACGAATTGCGGACGCCGATCGCCGCCGTGCTGGCGCAGATGCAATTGTTGTCGGCGCAGCTTGTCGGCACGCAGCATGCCGAGCGTGCAGCGCGCATCGTCAACCAGATAAAAGGGCTCGGCAGCCTTGCCGAGAAGCTGCTGCAGCTGTCCCGGGCGGGGGCAGGCGCCGGCATGCAGCGGGAACGCATTGACATCATGACCGTCTTACAAGTTCTCGTCGATGAGTTTCGCCGACGCGAGGATGTGGGAGACAGGCTGGTGGTCACCGCGCAGTGTCCCGACGAATTCATTGTGCAGGGAGAGTTGGACGTGCTCGGCATCACGCTCCGCAATCTGATCGAGAACGCCGTCCGTTACGGCGCTCCCGATGAGCCCATCGAAATCGTCATCGAGCGTGGCCGACAAATTCGGCTAGTGAACGGCGGCGCTCCGATTCGAGCTGAGAACTCTCGAAACTCTGAAGAAGCCTTTCGTTCGCGGATCATCGGTTGGCGCGGGCGGAGGTCTCGGGCTCGCCATCGTCGACAGTGTGATGAAGCAGATCGGCGGTAGCCTGACCCTGATTTCCCCTGCCATGGGCCGCGGCAGTGGCTTCGAGGCGCGGCTGGTCTTCCCTGAACCGACCTAAGGTGGCGTATTCAGTGCCCGCTTCGGAGCGGCACCATCGTGAACTGAGTTGCCCTGGTCTCGCAAGGCGACAAAGCCTCCTTGCTCCGAGCGCGGCGGCCAGGAAGGTGCGTCTGTGCCCAGTTCGCTCCCAAAGGCAAGCGCTCCTGAGAGGTGAGGTTTGACGGCATAACGATTTCTCCGCCATTCTACCCTCCGCGGCGCTCTATGGTGAGCGACCAATCTTAGCCACAAAATGCGCCATCATCTCACCAATGCCATTCTGATTGGCCGCTTCTGGCGCAAAGCGGTCATTCGCCATATTGCCAACGCAGCAAGCTCGAGTTTCTGGCGTCGTAGCTTCATACGACGCGCCGGTGCACTCTGACGTGCTCCACGTGAATTAGGTTTGAGCAGTTAGGTTAAAGTCGGCCGGCGCTTGAGCCGATCAATAAGTCAATCTTGGATTGTCGTCTGAACCTCCCCATGAAGTCTGGTAACTATTGTCCAGAGGCTGGCGACTTCATCTGGATCGATCTTGATCCCACGGTCGGGCATGAACATAGCGGGCGGCGACCTGCAATCGTCTTGTCGCCGAGTAGCTACAATGCCGCAGCCGGACTTTGCGTCATTTGCCCAATCACTAGCCGCGTGCGCGAGTATCCCTTCGAGGCCCTACTGCCCGACAGCGCCTCCTTCCGCGGCGTCGTCTTGGCAGACCAACCCCGCAGCATCTCCTGGGAGAAACGTCCGATCGAGCATGCGGGACGCGCACCTGAGATCGTACTCTGCGAAGTGCGCGAACGGTTAGCTGCGTTGCTCGGAATCGACTGAACACCGGCTCGGCGGACATGGTCTATCAGGCCCCAGCCTTCTCTTTGCAGCAGCGTACCTTTGGCGTTCAACTTGGCCGTTTTCAAGATTCGGCAGCTGGTGGTTACGATCCCGGGCAGGGCAGTCCGGTGCAGAATCCACGCGGACCAATTTCGTGCTCCAGCATATCAGTTCAACACGATAATCCAGGTAGCCAGAAGTTCGAACGACCACTTCTGGCGTGCGCCGTGACAAGGCGGCACTTTCCAGTGGGTGCAAGCTCCATCCGGCAACCGCTCCAGCCGGAAGCAATCGGAGAGTCATGGAGGTAACGAAGTGGCTGAAGCCTTCGATTAGCGTGTCACGAATTGGTGACAACGCGAGTGTGCAGGCCGCAACGCGAGTGAAGGCTGAGCAAGCCTCGAAAAGGTCGATGTTGTCGTCAAAGGCGGCATGCTATTCGAAATCGCATTCGCAAGTTCGCTCTGCGTTTTTGTGGCACGGAGAGTTTTTGCATCCAAGACACTCAGATGCGGCTCTGAGCGCGAGGTAGCGCCCCATCCCGGAGTGGCCTTCTAGACCGCGTGACCTGAAGAAGAGCCGCCGGGAAACCGGCGGCTCCTTGGTTGGGTCGTTGGTCTCTAACCACTAATTCCGGTACGACGGGTCGACGCGGTCGAGCTTGCGCAACAGGGCGGGCCAGGCGAGGTCACCGTTGCGGTTGGGCTGGTTGGGCCGCGGCTTGACCTTGTCGAAGGTGTTTTCCAGAACCTCCTGCGGCGGGTAGACCAGCTTGGTATTGCAGGACAGCGCCATCACCTGCACCTCGCAGGCGCGCTCCATGCGATAGAGCACGTTGAATGCCGCCGGAATCGTGCGTCCGACCACGAGCAGTCCGTGGTTGCGCAAAACCATCGCTTCATGATTGCCGAGATCGGCGACCAGCCGCTCGCGCTCGCCGACATCGTCGGCAATGCCTTCGAAGTCATGATAGGCGATGTGGAGAAACCGCATCGATGTTTGCGCCAGCGGAAGCAGCCCGCATTCCATCGCCGAGACCGCCATGCCCGCCGGCGTATGTGTATGCGCGACGCAGTCGACGTCGTGTCTCGCCATGTGGATGGCGCTATGGATGACGAAGCCGGCCGCGTTGACGCCATAGTCAGAGGCATTGAAGACGACGTTGCCGTCGTAATCGACCTTGATCAGGCAGGACGCATCGATCTCCTCGTACAGCATCCCGTAGGGGTTGATCAGGAAGTGATTGGGCGATCCGGGAACGCGGCAGGAGATATGGTTGGCGATCATCTCGGTCATGCCGTACATCGCCGTCAGGCGATAGCAGGCGGCGAGATCGACGCGCGACTGCCACTCCTCCGCGCTCACCTGTTCGCGGACTGACTTGACGATCTTGGTCGCGGGGGCATTAACCGGCGGGTTCATGGGTTTTCTCCGTAGGCGTTCTTTGTGAGCCTCTGTTAGAGCGGCAGTGATCACGATACCTGCAACACTGGTTGCGCTGCAAGGCGCTGAGGGTGGGAGCGCGCTCCCCAGCTTTGTTGCATAGCAAAAGCGCCCCGTCGCAAATCCTTCACGCGTGGCCTATAGTCGGGGCCCATCGCACGTCCTGATGCCTGAAATCGGAGATTGTCTCATGAAGACCGTCCGTTTTGCCCTGATCTTGCTTGCGCTGGCCTTTCTGGCGCCGTGGCAATCCGCCAAGGCGGCCGACGTCATCTGCTACAACTGCCCCCCGGAATGGGCGGACTGGGCCTCCATGCTCAAAGCGATCAAGGCCGACCTGCACTACGATATCCCCCACGATAACAAGAACTCCGGTCAGGCTTTGGCGCAAATCCTCGCCGAGAAGAACAATCCCGTCGGCGACATCGGCTATTTCGGGGTTAATTTCGGCATGAAGGCCAAGGCGCAAGATGCGCTGGAGCCCTATAAGCCCGCGAAATGGGATGAGGTGCCGGCTGGATTGAAGGATCCGGACGGCTATTGGACCACGATCCATTCCGGCACGCTCGGGTTGTTCGTCAACAAGGATGCGCTCGGCGGCAAGCCGGTGCCGGCCTGCTGGAAGGATCTCTTGAAGCCCGACTATAAGGGCATGGTCGGCTATCTCGATCCGAGTTCGGCGGCGGTCGGTTACGTCGGCGCGGTTGCGATCAATCTGGCGCTGGGCGGCTCCGCCAAGAACTTCGATCCCGCGATCAGCTTCTTCAAGGAACTGCACAAGAACGACCCGATCGTGCCCAAGCAGACCTCCTACGCCCGCGTGGTTTCCGGCGAGATGCCGATCCTCCTGGATTACGATTTCAACGCCTATCGCGCGAAATATTCGGAGAAGGGCAATTTCGAATTCGTGATCCCTTGCGAGGGGTCGGTGGTGTTTCCCTATGTCGTCGGTCTCGTCAGGAACGCGCCCGACAAGGAAAAGGCCAAGAAGGTGCTGGACTATCTGTTGTCCGACAAGGGCCAGGCGATCTGGACCAATGCATATTTACGGCCGGCGCGTCCGATCGAATTGCCCAAAGCGGTGAAGAGCAAGTTCTTGCCGGATAGCGACTATGCGCGCGCCAAGAGCGTCGACTGGGGCGAGATGGAAAGCGTGCAAAAAGGCTTCGTTGACCGCTATCTCGCCGAGGTCCACTGATGCAATATGGTGCCCTGGCTTAAAGAGGCGGGGGCACCATCGTTTCATGTCGCATCGATTCTTTGTCTGGCTGTGCCTGTTGCCGCTTGCCGTCGTGACGGCGGCGTTCTTCCTGTTGCCGATGGCGCGGCTGGTGCTGACCGGCGCCGAGGGCCCGCACGGGCTCGCCGGATATCTCGCGATCCTGACCGAGCCGCGCTACCGCGCGACCCTGGTCAATACGGTTCTGCTGGCGGCCGCGACCACGGTGGTGACGCTGATGGTGGCCACGATCGCCGGAATGTTCCTGCAGCGTCACCGCTTCCCCGGCCGCGCGGTGCTGATCGCGATGCTGACCTTTCCGCTGGCGTTCCCAGGCGTCGTGGTCGGTTTCATGATCATCCTGCTTGCCGGGCGTCAGGGCCTCATCGGCGAAATCTCGAACCATCTGATTGGGCAAAAGCTGGTTTTCGCCTATTCGATCCAGGGGCTCTTTCTCGGCTATCTCTATTTCTCGATCCCCCGGGTCATTCTCACCATCATGGCCGCGGTGCAGAAGCTCGATGTGGGTCTGGAGGAAGCTGCGCGCTCGCTCGGCGCAAGCCCGTGGGCGGTGCAGCGTGACGTCGTGCTGCCGGCGCTGGCACCGGCGTTCGTCGCCTCCGGCGCGATTGCCTTTGCCACCGCGATGGGCGCGTTCGGTACCGCCTTTACGCTGGCGACCAATATCGACGTGCTGCCGATGCTGATCTATACCGAGTTCACGCTGGCCGCGAATTTCTCCACCTCCGCGGCGCTGTCGGTCGGGCTCGCCATCATCACCTGGTTCATCCTGGCGCTCGCCCGTTCGTTCAGCGGTAGCGCGGTCGCGGCGGCCGGATGAGACCATGCGCGACCGTCTGATCTTTACCGCCCAGCTTCTCTTTACGCTCCTTGTCGCCGCGTTCCTGGTGGTGCCTGCCGGCCTGTCGATGATGGCCGGCGTCACGGTGAACTACTTTCGCGGAATTGCGTCAGGCGTCACGCTGCAATGGGTTGAGCAGGTCTGGGAGGTTTATGCCGACACCATCCTGCTTTCGTTCGTAATCGCATTGGCGACGCTAGTCGTGACGCTGGTCGCCGGCGTCCCCGCCGCCTACGCCCTGCATGTGAGGGGCGGGCGGCTTTCTCGCTTGGTGGAGGAAATCATCACACTGCCGCTCGCGATCCCCGGACTTGCCATTGCGCTTGCGCTGCTATTGACCTATGGCGGCTTCGGCGGGTTTCGCCGCTCCTGGGCCTTCATCCTGGTGGGTCATGTCATCTTTACCATGCCCTTCATGGTGCGCTCGGTGATGGCGGTGTTTGCCACCGTCGATGTCAAGACGCTTGACGAAGGCGCGGCCTCGCTCGGCGCGCCGCCGTGGCGGCGGTTTTTCGACGTGATCGTTCCCAATGCGATGCCGGGCATTCTCGCCGGCAGCCTGATGGTGGTGACCCTTTCGCTCGGCGAGTTCAACCTGACCTGGATGCTGCATACGCCGCTCACCAAGACGCTGCCGATCGGGCTTGCCGACAGCTACGCCTCGATGCGGCTGGAAGTGGCGTCGGCCTATACGCTGATTTTTTTCGTCATGATCATTCCGCTCCTGGTCGCCATGCAGATGTTCGCCGACAGGGAGCAAGTGAGATGAGCGCTGTGGCGGGCCACGGCGCGGCGGTGCGCATCGAAAACTGCGGCAAGACCTTTGCCGACGGCACGCATGCGTTGGAGCCGGCGACGCTTGACATCGCGCGCGGCGAAACGCTGGTGCTGCTCGGTCCCTCCGGCTGCGGCAAGACCACGATGCTGCGGATCATCGCCGGCCTCGAACTGCCGGATGCCGGAGGGAAGGTGCTGTTCGACGACAAGGACATGACCTCGGTGCCGATCGAGAAACGCAATGTCGGCATGGTGTTTCAGTCCTATGCGCTTTTCCCGAACATGCGCGTCGCCGACAATATCGGTTACGGCCTGAAAATCCGGGGCATGCCTAGGGAAGAGCGCGCCAAGCGTGTCGCCGAACTGGTGGCGCTGACCAATATCACGGGGCTTGAGAACCGCCGGATCGACCAGCTTTCTGGCGGCCAGCGTCAGCGGGTTGCGCTGGCGCGAGCGGTCGCGATCCGGCCGGGCATTCTGCTGTTGGACGAGCCCCTGACCGCGCTCGACGCCGCGTTGCGCGAACGGCTGCGCGGCGAGCTTAATCGCCTGCTGCGCGCGCTTGGCATTACCGCGATCTATGTCACGCACGATCAGGCCGAAGCCATGGAGCTCGGCGATCGCGTCGTGGTCATGCGCAAGGGGGCGATTGCCCAGATCGGTTCGCCGCGCGAGATCTATTTCGCGCCGCAAAGCCGTTTCGTTGCCGAATTCATCGGGGCTGCGAACATTATCGAAGCACCGGTCGAGAACGGCGAGCTCGTGCTGCCGGGCGGCCGGCAACCCGTCGGCGGAGATGCGAATCTCGCGGCCGCGGTTGCCATGGTCCGTCCCGAAACCATTGCGATCGTCGACGCCGGCTCGGCGCCGCTCTCGGGCACCATCGACAGCGTCAGTTTTACAGGCGACCGACAGCGCATCGTCGTCAGCGACGCATCGCACAAGCTGCTCACGGTCGATGCGCCGAACACGATAAAGGCCAAGGCCGGCGAGCGGGTTGGGCTTGTGATCGCAGCCGAGGCCGTTCGCCTGTTGCCGCCGGAGACCTGAACAACGATGTCCTCAAAGCCACTTTGTATTGCCCAGATTTCCGACCTGCATGTCAAGCCGCCCGGCCGGCTTGCCTATGGCCGCGTCGATACTGCGAAAGCGTTGGAGCGCTGCATTACCGCCTTGAATGCGTTCGGGCCAGCGCCGGACTTCGTGGTGATCTCGGGCGATCTTGCCGACACGCCGAGCGTTGAGGAATACGACTATCTCAAACGCCTGATAGCTCCGCTGACGCTGCCGTTTGCCGGCATTCCCGGTAATCACGACTCGCGCGACATGATGCGCGCGGCATTTCCGCAAAACGCTTACGCGTTTCCGTCCGGCGCGCTCAATCAGAAGGTCGAGATTGATGTGCTCGACCTCCTGCTGCTGGATTCGAGCGTGCCCGGCAAGCCGCACGGCGAACTGGACGCGCCGACCCTGCAATGGCTCGACGCGACGCTGGCGTCATCGACGAACCGGCCGGCGCTGTTGTTCCTGCACCATCCGCCATTCGCGACCGGCATCTCGCACATGGATCGCCAGAACCTCCACAATGCCGGCGAATTGGCGGCAATCATCCAGCGCCATCCGCGCGTGCAGCTGATCGCAACCGGCCATGTTCACCGCGCTGCGCTGACGATGTTTGCAGGCAGGCCCTGCACGATCTGCCCGGCACCCAATCATGCCGTCGACCTCGACCTCGCAGAACTGCGTGAGCCGTCCTTCAAGGTCGAGCCGCCGGCCTTCCACCTCCACACCTGGTTTCCGGGCGAGGGATTCGGCAACCTCGTGACCCACCAGGTGCCGATCGGCGAGTTCGACGGACCACATCCGTTCTTCGGGCCGGACGGAAGGCTGCTTTAGACTTTCAACTCGCCTTTGCGAAGTCGTCGTCTTCCGGCGAGTTCAGGTACATGCCGGACATCGTATCGACCCAGCATAGATGGTCGTGAACCTGCTTCACGCCCTGGACGGTCTCGGCGGCTACGACGGCGGCCTGTCGCGAGCGCTCCTCGGTGATGACGCCGCTTAAATGAACGATGCCGTCTTTCACGATCACGCTGAGGCCGAATGGGCACCAGTCGTTCTTCTCCATGGCGTCGATCACGCGGTTGCGGATGTGGTCGTCGTCGGCGGTCGGATCGGGGACCTCGCGGGCGAGGCTTGCAACCGCCTGCAACAGGTTGGCGCGCGAGACGATGCCGACGACCTTGTCTCCGCGGATCACCGGCAGCCGCTTGACGTTGTTCTTCTCCATCAATTCGACGATTTCCTCCAGCGCCGTGTCTTCGGTGATGGTGAGTGGCGACTCCGTCATGACCTCGCAAACCTTGCGGCCATGTTCGTGAACGAAATCCGAGGCCGACTTGCCGGCGCCCAGGATGAACCGAAGCCAGCGGCCGCGCTTGCGCTGCGTCCCGATTTCGCTGCGGCGAATGAAATCGCCCTCCGAGACAACGCCGACGAGCTTGCCGGCAGCGTCAACCACCGGGAGGCCGCTCACATGCTTTTGCAGCATGATATTGGCGGCTTCGACGATCGTGGCTTCAGGGGTAACGGTGATGACCGACCGGGTCATGATCTGATGGGCGCGCATTGGGAGCTCCGCAAGCTTCTGGATTAAATCGATGTCAAAAGGGTATTCCGGCCGCGGAAGCGCGATTTGATCAAGGTCAAGCGTCGCCGGCGGGATTTTCCGGCTTGATGCACCTCAATGTCAGCGCCGAGGAGGGGCGTATCCTCAAGGGGTATAAATCAGGATTTCAGGAGGGTTCTCATGACCGAGCTTTCCCAAGCGCGTGCCGAGACGATAGAGCAGCCGGAAGCCGATGCTACCGCGCCTCTTGCGACGGCCAGCAAGCCTGCCCAGGAGCTTCTGTTTGGCGTGCAGCGGGCCATGTTCGATGAGCTGCTATTCGTCAGCAACGAGATGCTGGATCGGGCGCGAACCGAGACTCATCTCTTCGCTGAGCTAATATCGAAGATGGCGGGGGCCCATTCGGTCAAGGACATCAAGATGATGTACGAGGAGTGCGGCCAGCACCAGATCGATTTTATCCGTCGCGATTGCGAGCGGGTCTTCAAGCACGGCCATCGGATGATCGAAACGACGTCGGATCTGTTTAGCAAAAGGACGCCGGGCTGATCCGTCTTCCGGATGTCACGGATCTCAATTTCCAATCATCCCTGAACTAAAAGAGAGTTCTCCGTGCAGACGACAACAGCCCTGCCAAAGGCAGAAACACCGCTCTTGCCAAGTCCTGTGGAAGTTTGCCAAGTCCTGCTCACGCAGTGGCCAACGTTGATAAACCCGACGTGTCCGCCACTGCCGAATCGCGCGCGGCAAACGCATCGCAAGCCCGCGGAGACCGACCGATCGAGGCCGGTCAGGTCGATCGCGCGTTTCATGCGACGCTCGCCCGTCTGACCGGCGGCATCTCTCCGGTTGCGCGTTCGCTGGCCTATTTTGACTGGGCCTCGCATCTGGCAGCGGCACCACAGCGACGGATGGAAATCGCGCAGGACGCAGTGCGGACCGCTGGCCGGATTTTCGAATCTGCGCTTCACTGCACCGAACCCGGTTATGGACCGTGGTCCCTGATCAAGCCGCAGCCACAAGGACCGGCGCTTTGCCGCGTCGGAATGGGAAAGCCCGCCGTTCAATCTGCTCGCGCAGGCATTCCTGCTGCGAGAGCAATGGTGGCACAACGCGACCGTCGGCGCACGCGGCGTGGCGCCCGCAAATGAGGCGATCGTCGAATTCTCGGTGCGGCAGGTGCTCGACATGCTGGCGCCGTCCAATTTTGCCGCGAGCAATCCCGAGGTTCTGCAGAAGGCCTTTCAGAGCGGCGGCGAGAATTTCCTGTTCGGGTGGCAGAACTGGTGCAGCGACCTGATGCGCTTGGACGCGATGGCTCGGCGCGCGATCCGGCGAGCCTTGCGAGCCGCCGCAGATGGGCGTTATCGGCGCGGACGGCCAGAGCTTGCCGGACGCGCCTGGGGACTATGTGCATCGATAGCTGGCAGCGGCGCGTGGTCCAGTAGGGCAAACGCTTTATTTCCACGCCTTCAGCGCGGCCAGCTTTCGGTAAGCCTCTTCCGTCGCGCTCAAGAGACGCTTTTCATCCTTGGGCGTGAGAAATTCTAGTGACGTCGTGACGCCCTCCTCGCGCAGGGCGGCTGCCAGCGCGCGGCCCCGGACATCGTCGTTCAACTGCCCGAGACATCTTTGCGCTTTGCGCAAATGCTTCAAGGCGGTCTTTTGCTTCAAGAACCGCTTGTCTGAAAATAGGTCGGTGAGCGAATAGGTCGAAGAAGTCAGCTTCTTGTTCAAAAGACGCAGCCGATGCCTTTTCCTTGCACCCATACTGCGCAGCTTGCCGCATCTTTTGAGAAGTTTTTCTTCCCATTGCACCGATTTATCGACGGCATAGTCGGCGATCGGGGTGGCACGTCTTCTCGCCGCCTGCTTGCCGGTCTTGGTACACCAGGGTCCGTTTTCGATCCATCCCAACGTACGCTCAAGCAGGCGCCGGTATCGCGCCGACCGAAGCGAACGCGTCAGCTGGCGGTGACCTTCCGCGCGCTTTTCCTGCCACAATTGAAAATGGGGGAGGGTCTGCGGCAGCTTGGGATTGGCGGCCGCGATCCGCTCGATCGCGACATCCAGGTCGCGCACGGCGCCGAGCTGGTGGTTCAGCCACTTCAATTCGTCTCGGATTCGTTCGGCGATGGCGTCATCGACCATCGGCGAAAAGAACAGGATGGAAGTGCGCAAATGCGTGAGTGCAACCCGCATTTGGTGCAGCGCAATCGGATCACCGTCGCATGTTGCTTCGCGGTTCGTACCGAGACTAGCGAAGTGGCGCTGCGCGACGATGCGAAACGCGGTGTCGCATCGCATCGCAGCATTGATCTGTGGCGGCGGATGGTTGCGCGGTCCGGACTTGCGAGGGGGGACGCTCTTGCTTGCTGGGGTCGGCAATCGCGACATCGTGATTCCGCGCTAATGCGTCGCTTGAAAGTCGGCGATCCGGATTCGGCACTGCTCAAGCGTCGTCTCCAGCGATCCGCAAGCGTCGATGCTCGCCCAGTCGAGCGTGCCGATATTATATTTCTCCTGCAGTCCGGCAACCTCCGCCGTGACGTCGGAGGCATCGGGCCCCCGCCGCAAGACGCGGTTTTGACGGGTTTGCAGATCGGCCACCAGAAACAGGCCGACAAAGCGGATACCTAACCTGCGCGCAGCGTCCTCAATCGCGGCCCGCTCCGCCTCACGGGCAAATACCGCGTCGACCACGACGGAATGACCTTGCGAAACGATGTGGGCGGCGTCTTGCCCCAACGCGTCGTAAATCCGCTCGGTCACCTCCGGCAGGTACGCGTCCGCAGGCAGCCGTTCGGTCTCCCCAACCTCGAACAACTGCTTCCGCAGCACGTCGCTGCGCACCACGACCGCCCCCGGTTGCGGCCCAATGAAAGGGGCAAGCCTGCGCGCCAATACCGATTTGCCGGTGCCCGACAGACCCCCGACCGCGATCAGCATTGGCTCCGGCGGATGGATCAATGCTCTCGCCAATTCGAAATAAGCGCGCGCCATTTCGACAATCAGCGCTTTTTCCGCATTGGACCGGCCGAGCCGGGCGAGCAACACATGGGCGCGGATGGCCGCGCGTATCGACAGCAACAACGGAAGGGCAGCGAGCGCGCCGAGGTTTTCATCCGACGTGATCGAAAGATACCGGTTGAGAAGCCCATTGGCTTCCGCCTGTCGGCCGTAGCGGAGCAGATCCATCAACGGGAACGCAAGGTCGTAGAGCACGTCGATCGCGGCGACTTTCTCATCGAATTCGATGGCGTCGAACAGTACCGGCCGTTGCTCGATCACCACGATGTTCCCCAGATGCAGGTCGCCGTGGCAGCGCCGCACATAGCCTTGCCGGCGGCGTTGCTCCAACAGTCCGTGGAGGTGGAAAAATGCCAATTGCGACGCTTTCGCGAGTTCGTCGATATCGTCGGCGGGAAAGCAGGCCGCGGCGCGGAAGGCAGCGATGCTGTCCGCGATGAAATGAGGGATCGATTCGATCCAATGCTCGGCCGGCACGCGTGGGGCCGTCGGCATGCGACGCTGCGATCGCATCCGCGATGGCTTCGACAAGACCAGGATCGAGGGGCCCGGCTTCAGCCAGGTGATCGATGGTCTGGCGCTCGTCGAAGCGGGCCATTTCAACGGCATATTCCACCGGCGCGCCACTCCCGTCGATGCTCAAGGATCCGTCGTCGTTCCGGGTGATCGGGACGACGCGTCGATAAATCTGCGGCGCGAATTGGCGGTTGATCCTGATTTCTTCGTCACAGGCGGTTTTCCGCTGCTCCAGTGTCGAATAGTCCAGGAAGGGAAGGCGGACGGCGCGCTTGATCTTGAGCGCGCGGCTGCCTTCAAGAAAGACCGATGCCGCGTGCGTATCGATCCGCTTCGCTTGAGGATGCGTCACTGGATCAGTTAGAAATGCAAAAATGCTCTCTTGGTCGCGGGAGTCGTCTGCCGTTGCGCTTGTCATGATGGGCCTAAGGCTCGAGCACCGCGGCGCCCAGGACTTGTCCCGTGCGCAGCCTCGTCAACACCTCGTTGGCTTCGACAAGCGGGAAAGCCGTCGTCTGGGTCCGGATTCCGGCCTGAGGGGCGATCTTGAGGAAGTCCAGTCCGTCCTGGCGGGTCAGATTGGCGACCGATACCAGCTGCCGTTCTTCCCATAACAGATCATAGGGAAAGCTCGGGATGTCACTCATATGAATCCCGGCGCAGACCACCCGGCCTCCCTTGCGCACCGCGCGCAGCGCCGCCGGCACCAGCTCTCCGGCCGGCGCGTAGATGATCGCGGCATCGAGCGGGGTGTCTGGCATCCGGTCCGACGCACCGGCCCACACCGCGCCGAGCCCGCGGGCAAAATCCTGCGCCGCGACGTCGCCGCTCCGCGTGAAGGCGTAGACCGATCGGCCTTGCCAGCGCGCGACCTGGGCAACGATGTGCCCGGCCGCGCCGAAACCATAGATGCCGAGTCGTTCGGCGTTTCCCGCCATCACCAGCGAGCGCCATCCAATCAGGCCGGCGCACAACAGCGGCGCGATCGAAACGTCGTCGCCGTCCTCGCCGAGCGGGAACGCGTAGCGGGCGTCGGCGATGGTGTGGGAGGCAAACCCGCCATCGCGGGTGTATCCGGTAAAGAGCGGACGGTCGCAGAGGTTCTCCATACTTTCCCTGCAGAACCGGCAGACGCCGCAGGTATGTCCGAGCCAGGGAATGCCGACCCGGTCGCCGAGGCGGTGTGTCGTCACATTGTCGCCGATGAGGTCGACGCGACCGACAATCTCATGTCCGGGAACGATCGGATACCTGATGTTTGGGAGCTCTGCATCGACGACGTGAAGGTCGGTCCGACAGACCCCGCACGCGCTCACCTTGACGCGAATTTCGCCGTCGCCGGGTATCGGGTCGGCGCGCTCCTGCAATCGCAGAGGCGTCCCCCGAGCCGGCAACACCATCGCACGCATCCATGTACCTCCAGGGGAAGGCCGATCCGGAGTGGGTAACCGGATAAACCGTATTTCGGCCTGATCGGCCGACGTTTGACCTTCGTCAAAGAGAAGTCAGGACGCCATGGTGAAATGTCAATAAGCCAAGCCGCAGGAAATGCGCTGCTGGCGCGGCCGCGCCGCTTTGTATCGGCTGCTTGATGGAGATCAAAAGCGAAACCCGGCAACATTCTATCGTCGCCGTTAGAGGAGACCGCAGATGCCGATCAAGGATGTCTTTCTACCGCTCTTCGGCGAACCCAGCGAAGCGGCGGTCGCGGCGATCGATAAATGCGTGGCGGTATCGGGCGATTTCGGCGCCCGGATCAGCGCGTTTGCGATCGAGGAAGATATTCCGGTGCGTCCGCAAGTCGTCATTTCACCCGATCTGGACAATGCTGCGGCTACGAAAGCGTTGCGCAGCGTGACAGACGCGCATGGCTTGTTGAAGGCGTTCGACGGTGCGGCGGTTCGCTTCGGCGTCCGCAACGAGCAGAAGTTGCGTCGGCTTGCGACGGCTGATATTGCGGGAAATTTCGCCGAAGTCGCCCGGCTGTCAGATTTGTCACTGGTCCCGGTGAAGCCGGACAACGCTCAATCGGAGAAGATCATCGAGCGGCTGTTGTTTCAATCGGGCCGGCCGATCCTGATCTGTCCGGAGCAGTTGGCTGCCGAACTGCGGGTGGCGCTCGGCAATGTTGTGATCGCGTGGGATCACAGTGCGCCGGCGGCAAGAGCGGTTGGCGATGCGCTGCCGATGTTGCAAGCGGCGGCGACGGTGCGCATCATCACCGCAACCGACCGGAACACACCGGAAGAAATGCAGTCCGGGGCGGCCTTGGTCAGCCACCTCGCGGAGCATGGCATCAAGGCGCACTTCGAAGCTGTCAAGATCGACGGCAGCTCGATCGGCAAGGTCTTCGAGGCCTTCGTGAACGCCAATGCGATCGACCTTCTGGTCATGGGGGCATATCGTCATTCCCGGCTCAACGAAATCGTGTGGGGCGGGGCGACCAAGACCGTCATAGGCCGGCCGCCGTGCTGGGTTATGATGTCGCGTTAGATCCTTCGGTACGGAACCGCGCAATAATTCGAATAGATCCGGCCCGGCCCTAGATGTAGCGAACCTGGAGTCGGGACACTCGCGGGACACCTGCACCGATGTCGACTTATCGTCTGAAAAACCTGCTGTCGCCGCGCTCGGTCGCGCTGATCGGGGCCAGTCCACGCCGGGGGTCCGTTGGGCGTGCCATCCTTGAAAATATCAAGAAGGCCGAATTCAAGGGTGATTTCGGGCTGGTGAACTCGCATTATGCCGAGGTCGATGGCGTGACCGCGGTCGGCAGCATCGACAAATTGCCGTTCGTGCCCGAACTCGTGGTCATTTCCGCGCCCGCCGCGGCGATCGCGAGCCTCGTCGATCAAGCCGGCAGACTGGGCGCGGCCGGCGCCCTGATCATCTCCGCCGGCCTCGGCCATGGCGAAGGCTCGCCAGCGAACGCCACCGAGAACGCCGCGCAGAAATACGGCATGCGGCTGATTGGGCCGAACTGCCTCGGCATCATGATGCCCGGGGCCAGCTTGAATGCAAGTTTCTCCGCGCACATGCCGTGCGCGGGAAATCTGGCGCTGATCTCGCAGTCGGGCGCGATTGCGGCCGGCATGGTGGATTGGGCGGCCCAGCGCGGCGTGGGCTTTTCCGGGATCGTCTCCATCGGAGATCAGCTCGATGTCGATATCGCCGATCTGCTCGATTACTTCGCGTTGGACGGCAAGACGCGGGCGATCTTGCTCTATGTGGAATCAATCAAGGACGCGCGCAAATTCATGTCGGCCGCGCGTGCAGCCGCCAGGGTCAAGCCCGTCGTCGTGGTGAAATCCGGCCGCATGGCGCTAGGGGCGAAAGCGGCCGCGACCCATACCGGCGCACTGGCCGGCTCGGACGCGGTCTACGACGCCGCGTTCCGCCGTGCCGGCATTTTGCGGGTGTCGGATCTGCGCGAACTGTTCGATTGCGCCGAGACGCTGGGGCGCGTGGAATCGCCGCCGGGAAAACGGCTGGCGATCCTGACCAATGGCGGCGGCATCGGGGTGCTCGCCATCGATCGGCTCGCCGAGCTCGGCGGCATCCCGGCAGCCATCGCGCCGACGACCCGCGGCAAGCTCGATGCCGTCTTGCCGCCGACCTGGTCTGGATCCAATCCCGTCGACATTGTCGGCGACGCCGACGCCGCGCGCTATGCGGCCGCGCTGGAGGTGCTGCTGTCCGATCCTGGCAATGATGCAATCCTGGTCATGAACGTGCAGACCGCGATTGCTCCGGCCGACGAGATCGCCACCACTGTCACCGGTCTGGTCGGCAAATACCGTCAGCAGCATCGCCGCTCGGCCAAGCCTGTGCTCGCGGTCTGGGTCGGTGCGGAGCCGAAGGTGATCGAAGTGTTGAGCAGTGCCGGGATTCCGAACTACCCAACGGAAGACGATGCGGTACGCGGCTTCATGTATCTGGTGCGCCATCGCGAGGTCGTCCAAGAGCTGGCACAGGTGCCGCCGGCCATGCCCAACGCGTTTGCGCCCGATATCCAGACTGCCAAGGATATCATTGCCACCGCGCTCGCCGACGACCGCGCATGGCTCGACCCGGTCGAGATCAAGCGGCTGCTCGAGGCTTATGACATCGCGATGGTGCCGACTGTTGCGGCGGCCGATGCCGAGCAGGCGGTCGCACTCGCCTCCGAATTGTTTGCGCAGGGCGCGACCGTTGTGCTGAAGATCATGTCGCGCGACATCATCCATAAATCCGACGTCGGCGGCGTGGTGCTCAACCTTACCAGTGCCGACGCGGTGCGCACGGCTGTGGCCGAAATCCTGACGCGGGCGAAGGCGCTCCGCCCGGAGGCGCGGATATCCGGAGTGATCGTGCAGGCGATGGTGGTGCGGGCCAAGGCGCGCGAGCTGATCCTCGGATTTGCCGATGACCCGACCTTCGGCACCGTCATCGTGTTCGGCCACGGCGGCACCGCGGTCGAGATCATCAACGACAAGGCGCTGGCGCTTCCGCCGCTCGATCTGAAACTGGCCCGCGAGCTGATCGAGCGCACCCGCGTTTCGAGGCTATTGCGAGCCTATCGGGATGTGCCCGCGGTCAAGCCGGATGCGGTGGCGATGGTCTTGGTCAAGCTGGCGCAGATGGCGGCCGATATTCCGGAAATCCGCGAACTGGACATCAATCCGCTGCTGGCGGACGAAACCGGCGTCATGGCGGTCGACGCCCGTGTCGCGATCGGACAGGCCGAACGAAAGTTCAAAGGCTCAGGCCCAGCCAATTTCGCGGTGCGGGCCTATCCGTCGCAATGGGAGCGGCACATCGAGGTCAAAGCCGGTTGGCGCGTCTTTGTGCGGCCGATCCGGCCCGAGGACGAACCGCTGATCCACGATTTTCTACATCGCGTGACCCCCCAGGATCTGCGCCTGCGGTTTTTCGCGCCGATGAAGGAGTTCACTCACGAGTTCATCGCTCGCCTGACCCAACTCGACTATGCGCGCGCGATGGCGTTCGTTGCGTTCGACGAGGTCACCAACGAGATGGTCGGGGTGGTCCGGACTCATTCCGACTCGGTCTATGAGAGCGGCGAATACGCGATCCTGTTGCGGTCCGACCTGAAGGGCAAGGGACTTGGTTGGGTATTGATGCAGCTCATCATCGAATATGCGAGGTCGGAAGGCCTCAAGGTCATCTACGGTGACGTGCTGCGCGAGAACAGCGTGATGCTGGAGATGTGCCGACATCTCGGCTTCGAGATCAAATCCAGTCCCGCCGAGCCCGATATCTGCGAAGTGCGGTTGAAGCTCCGGAAGTCGGGCTAAGTCTCTCGGTCCCCTCGGGCTGAACCGCTTGCAGCTATTGTTGCTCGGCTGCGGCCGGTTCGGTTGATAGCTCTTGCCGGCGGTCGTTTCAGGCTCTTGATGATGATCGTGATCAGCGGCACGATCAGCAGTGGCAGGACGCCGTTGAGCCGATGGTGGATCATTCCGGATAATTCCAACTGCAGCGCACGCACTTCGAGTTGCAGCGCATCGACCAAAGTGCCGTGGATTTCGTTCGCGAGCTCAAGTTCCCGTCCCGACGGCGGCCTTGAAGCGACCGCAAACGGCAGCGCGGCGATCGCAAAGTTGACCACGCAAGAATGGCCGCGGCCGAGATCGCACTCCAGATCTGACCCAGCGCGAAATAGGCTGACAGCTCCAGCATCAACAGTCCGAACGCGGCGATCAGCGCCGCGAATGCCCGCAGGCCGAGGCCCATCCAAAGATGCCAGCAGTTTGATATCGGCGATGATTTGGTCGGTACGCCAAAGCGCGCAGATGTTTGACGAGGTTTTCGGCACTCACGCTAATGCCTGCTTGCCAAGAAACCGACGACGACGCCAAGCGCGAAAGCCGAGGCGAGCGAGGCAATCGGACGCTCCGCCACCATTTTCTCAACGTGGCTTTCTTCCTGGCCGAGGGCCTCGCCGAGCTCGTTTCGCGCCGTCTTGATCTGATCGGCGAGGGCTTCGGCGCGAGCCTTTGATTGGTTAAGCATTTCCTCGCCGTTCGCGTTCAGTACGCGCGACAGGTCGACCTTCAACGACTTAAGCTCGTCTCTCAACGCCTCTGAATCGAACATCGCGTCTCGCCTTCGTTTGGACCCATGGAAATCGGAAAATCGGGACGCCGCGCAGCTATTGATTTGCGTCAACGGCAAAGGCTGGTGGCCTCGATTTGAGGCAGGTCAAACGGGATGTCGTGCGAGCGCCTAAGTCTCGATTAACCGGGAGCTAGTGCTCCCCTCGAAGAGGAATACGGATCTTGGCGTCTCAACCCCAGTTAACGGCTATGCCGCAAGGCGATCTGCTTGAACTGCGTCCGGCTGGGTCCTGGACCGCGGCCAATGTGACGACACTGGAGACGCTCTCCAACGCCGTCACGGAAGAGCTTGACCGGTCGAAGGCCGTGACAGTGAATATGGCCGAGGTGCGCGAACTCGACACGCTCGGAGCCTGGTTGCTCGAGAAAATCTCGCGGCGCGCGGCCGCGGCCGGCCATCGCGCCGAGGTAATTGGCGTTGCCGACAAATATGCCGGGCTGATCGAGGAGGTCCATCAGGTTAATCGCCGCAATCCGGCGCCCACGCCAACGCTAAATCCCGTTATAGCCAAGGTGAACGATCTTGGCCGTACCGCGATCGGTGCCACCGAAGACGTCAGCGCATTCCTGCAGATGCTGGGCTCGCTAGCTCTCGCCCTGGTCGGCGTGCTGCGCAGGCCGAGATCGCTGCGGCTGACATCGCTGGTCTATCAATTGTACAGGGTGGGTTGGCAGGCGATCCCGATCATGGTGCTGATCACCTTCCTGATCGGTGCCATCATCGCACAGCAGGGCTTCTTTCATTTCCGCAAATTCGGCGCCGACTCCTACGTCGTCGACATGGTCGGCATTCTGGTGCTGCGCGAATTGGGTGTATTGATTGTCGCGATCATGGTCGCCGGCCGCTCCGGAAGCGCCTACACGGCCGAGCTTGGCTCGATGAAGATGCGCGAGGAAATCGACGCGCTGTCGACCATGGGCCTCGATCCCATTGAAGTCCTGATCCTGCCCCGCATTATTGCGCTGATTTTCGCGCTGCCGATCCTGAGCTTCATCGGATCGATGGCGGCGCTGTATGGCGGCGGGCTGGTGGCGCAACTCTACGGCGGCATGGGACCGGAGATCTACATCGCACGTCTGCATGACGCCGTGTCCGTAACCAGCTTCAAGGTCGGTATCATCAAGGCGCCATTCATGGCGCTCGCGATCGGCATCGTTGCCTGCAGCGAGGGCTTGCGCGTGAAGGGAAGCGCCGAATTGCTCGGCAAGCAGACTACGACCTCGGTGGTGAAATCGATCTTCCTGGTGATCGTGCTCGACGGGCTGTTTGCCGTGTTCTTCGCATCGATCGGAATGTAGTGATGCAGGAAGCGGCTCCCCAGTTCGCGATCCGCGTGAGCGATCTTGTTGTCGGCTTTGGCCGGCAGGTGGTGATCGACCATCTATCGCTCGATGTTCGCCGGGGCGAGATCCTCGGCCTGGTCGGCGCTTCCGGCGGCGGCAAGACGGTGTTGATGCGAACCATCATCGGACTCGTTCCGCGGCGAAGCGGGGAGATCGAGGTGATGGGCAAGGCGATCGGGCGCAGCGAGGATCGCAGCACCCAGAATATCGCAGGACGATGGGGTATCCTGTTCCAGCAGGGCGCACTGTTTTCGTCGCTGACCGTGCGGCAGAATATCCAGTTTCCGCTGCGCGAGAATTTGGTGCTGTCGCAAGGCCTGATGGACGAGATTGCGACCGCCAAGCTCGAAATGGTTGGGCTATTGCCCGAGGACGGCGACAAGTTTCCCGCCGAACTGTCGGGCGGCATGACCAAGCGCGTGGCGCTGGCGCGCGCGCTCGCGCTCGATCCCGCGATCGTGTTTCTCGACGAGCCGACCTCGGGCCTGGACCCGATCGCGGCCGGCGAATTCGACGCGCTGATCAAGACCCTGCAGAAGACGCTCGGCCTCACCGTCTTCATGGTGACCCACGACCTCGCCAGTCTGAACACCGTCTGCGACCGCGTCGCGGCGCTGGCGGACGGCAAGATCGTCGCGATCGGGCCGATGCGCGAACTGCTGCAATCCGAGCATCCCTGGGTGCGGGCCTATTTCCACGGCAAGCGCTCCCAGATGCTGCAACCCCAAGTGAGCTAAAAGGCGAGCTGAAACATGGAAACCCGCGCACCCTTCGTCGTCATCGGCGCTTTCGTTCTGGCCGCCATCGTCGCCGTGTTCGGCTTTGTCTACTGGCTGAACAACACCGCTGGCCTTGGCCCGCGGACCAGCTATCACGTCCAGTTCGACGGCTCGGTGCCGGGGCTATTGGTCGGCGCCGGCGTGCTGTTCAATGGCATCCGTGTCGGCGAAGTCACCGAGCTTGGTCTCGCCGCGGACAACCCGCGTCGCGTCAACGCGACGATCTCGGTGGCTTCGACGACGCCGGTGCGCGCCGACACCAAGGTCGGCCTGGAATTCCAGGGCCTGACCGGCGTGCCCGTGATCGCGCTGGAGGGCGGCATGATGGCGGCGAGTTCCGGCGCGGTGCCGACGCTGGTCGCCGAACCCGGGGCGGGGCAGAGCATGACGCAGGCCGCCCGCGATGCGTTGCGCAAGGTCGATTCCGTGTTGAGCGAGAACTCGGAACCGCTGAAGAAGACCATTGCCAATCTGCAGACCTTCACTGACGGGCTGGCGCGCAACACCGGAAAACTCGACAGCATCATCGCCGGCCTTGAAAAAATGACAGGTGGTGGCGCGCCGGCGCAAAAGATCACCTATGACCTGCGCGCGCCGCAGGATATCGGCCTCGCGGCTAACACCATCAAGGGCCAGTTGGCCATTCCGGAGCCGACCGCGGTTGCGATGCTCGAAACCCAGCGCATGCTGTTCTCGCCGGCGAAGGACTATCCGGATTTCGCGGATTTTCTCTGGGCCGACAGTATTCCGAAGCTGCTGCAGGCGCGGTTGATCGATGGCTTCGAGAATTACGATATCGCCCATGCGCCGCTGCGCGCAGCCGACGTCGGACAGACGGATTTTCAGCTCCTGATCGATGTCAGGCGCTTCCGGATTGCCACGGATTCCGTGCCAACAGCGGATATCGCGCTGTCGGCGAGGCTTCTGGACAAGAGTGGAAAAGTCATCGCCTCGCGCTTGTTCGAGGATAGCCAGAAGCTCGACCAGATCGAGCCGGCGGCGGCGGTTGCCGGGTTCAATGAAGCCTTCGGCCGGATCGCGAAGCAAATGATCGGCTGGACCGTGCAGGCGCTTTAGATCATGATCCTGTTAGATCATGATCTCATCTCTTTGTTTGAACACGATCTTTTCGGAAAACCGCTTCGCACTTTTCCGCATCATGCTGTAGCGGTCCGCTCGAAGCTATTCGAGGGTCTTCAGGTACGACAGCAGATCGTGAATCTGGTCGGGATCGAGCACGAACTCCGGCATCGCCGCGTGGCCGGTGTTGATGCCTTCGGCCAGCGCCTCGCCGAGCGTTGCAATGGGATAGCGTAGGTGCAGGGTCCGGAACGCTGGCGCGATCTTCAGCGGGCTTGGACCTGCCCGGTCGATCGCGTGGCACCGCGCACAATGGGCTTTGGCATAGGCGTTCCCGCGTTGCTCGGGGGAATTGGCCAAAACCGGCGTCACCAGCGTCAGCTTGACGAGGGTCAGGCACAGAGCAAATCGCAGCATGGCACACCGATTTTTCAATTTTCGACGAAACCATAGTGAAGCAGGGTGAGACCCCCTTGATCTGCCTCATGGCCGTCCGCCTTAAGCAACATTGCCAAGCCGAGCGCGACCGGGCAGTGTTTCCTTCAGTGCATGATCCGGAAGAGTGGGTACCGGTTTTCCGAAAGGATGATGCGCAAAAAAAGGATCGTGGCCGCCTCGATGGCGCGCGATTCCTTAATAAAGGGGCGGGAATTCCACTGATGCGCCTACTTCGCCAGCTGGTTTCGATGCTCGCGCTCCTGGCTGGCGGCACGGCTGCGCACGCGCAGGCGACTTACCCGGACCGGCCGATCAAGATGATCGTGCCGCTGGCCGCGGCAAGCGCGGTCGATGTCGCGGCCCGTATCGTCACGCAGAAGATGGCCGACAATATGGGTCAGCAGATCGCGATCCTGAACCAGCCGGGCGCCTCCGGGCTGATCGGTGCCGAGCAGGTCGCCCATGCCGAGCCGGACGGCTACACGATCGGTGGGTTCAACGACAGCATCATGACCATGGTGCCGAACCTGCAGCCGAAGATGCGCTGGGACATCCTGAAGGATTTCGAGCCGGTGTCGCTTGTTGCCACGGTGGAGTGGGGACTGATCGCCGGCAATCAGACCCCCTACAAGACCGCGGCGGACCTGATCGCCGCTGCCAAGGCCAAGCCCGGAAAGATCGACTACAGCTCGGGCGGCCCGGGCAGTCCGCAGCACCTGGCCATGGCGATATTTGCGTCCGCCGCCGGCATTTCGCTGACGCATGTGCCCTACAAGGGTGCCACGCAGGCGGCGACCGACGTCGCCGCCGGCCAGATCCCGGTCGGCTTTCAGGGTCTGGGCACGGTCGCCGCCCTGGTGCGCGGTGGCCAGGTCAGACTGATCGGCGTCAGCACGCCGAAGCGATTGCCGCAGTTCCCCGACGTGCCGACCGTGTCGGAATCCGGGCTGCCCGGCTTCGTCTTCAATTCCTGGTTTGCGATCCTGGCGCCGGCGGGAACACCGAAGGAAATCGTGGCGCGGCTGAATGTCGAGGTGCGAAAGGCGGTCGGCGATGAGGACGTTCGCCACAAATTGGAGGGGCTCGGCTTTGTGGTGCGCGGCAGTTCGCCCGAGGAACTCGGCGCCATGACGCGCGACCAGCTCGCCAAATATGCGCGTGTGATTAAGGAGATGGGGATCAGCAACGAGTGAGGCGTCGCCCCGGTGCAAACTTGCCGCACCCCTAATTACCCACAGCGGATGGCGCAACCGCTTGCCCTGCCAGCATCTTTGGCTAATCTGCGTCGAACGGCTGGAGGCAGTGGCGATGCCTTCCGTGCTCCGTGGGCCCCTCAAGGTTGCCGATAATCGGAGCCTCGCGCTATGCGAGCTACGCCTCTGGAGTTCTAACCTTCGTGTCCCAGGACAAGGCAGCAGATGCTCGCTACCTGTCGAGCAGCAAGTTATCGGTGCTGCGCAAGCATCCGACCTTCTGCGATCTTGAGCCCGAGGCGCTCGACCAGCTCTGCCGTTACGCCAAGCACACCTCGCTGAAGCGGGGTGCCACGATCTGTTCCAAAGGCGATCCGGGCAACAGCCTGTTCGCAGTGATCAGCGGCACTGTGAAGATCAGCATCTCCTCGCCAGAAGGCCGCAACGCGATTCTCAACCTGATCGGTCCGGGTGAGGTGTTCGGCGACATTGCGGTGCTCGACGGGCAGGAGCGGACGGCCGACGCAACCGCAAACACCAATTGCGAGATCTATGTCATCGATCGCCGCGACTTCCTGCCCTTCGTGCGAAGCCAACCTGCGTTGGCGATGAAGTTCATCGAGCTGCTCTGTGGGAGGCTGCGCCGGACCAGCGAGCAGGTCGAACAGCTCATCCTGCAGGATCTGCCGGGCCGGCTCGCCAGCGCGCTGCTCGGCCTGACCGAAAAGCGCACGCTCGATTCCGAAAGCTGGACCATTGCCATCACTCAGCAGGAAATCAGCGAGATGGTTGGCATGACGCGCGAAAGTATCAATAAGCAGTTGCGCGCCTGGGCCGCGCGCCACTGGGTCCGGCTCGAGCACGGTGCGATCGTCGTGCTCGATGCCAATTCGCTTCGGGAACTCGCCGAAGCCGGATCGGGCGCCGAATAAGCCAGAGTTCTAGGCCGCAAACAATTACGCGCAAAACAATTAGCTGCAAGTGTGAGCCAAATCGCATTCCTGCGCGCCGGCTCGGGCTATTGACGCCGCAAGCAACCCCTTGCAGGAGGCACCCATGCAAAAATTCCAAAGGAATTCGCGCCGGTCCGACCGCCATAACTTCTGGAACTGGACCTCGGGTTTCCTTGCGCTCTACGGCGCCGCCGTGCTGGTGCTGATCGGTCTCATGATACGTTACCCGGCGATCTCCGAACGGGTGTCGGAGGCGGTGCAGGCCGAATCCGGCGTCGTTACCCCGTCGCCTGAGATCGCGCCGACGCAGCTCGCGCAGCCCAATAACGAAGTCCGGACGGTCAGAGCCTACTGACCGCTAGCCCATCGTCGGCTCTACCGCCGGCGTTCAGAGATAGCCTTCGCCGGCTTCCGCGGCAAAACGTCCGGGGTCGCCTTCCCAGACGATCCGGGCATGCTCGAGCACGTAGACGCGGTCGGCGTGCGGGAGCGCGAAGGTGACGTTTTGCTCGCCGAGCAAAACCGTGATCGGCGTAGTCTGCCGCAATTTCTCCAGCGCTTTTGACAATTGTTCGAGAATGACCGGCGCCAAACCCAGCGTCGGCTCGTCGAGGATCAGGATTTTCGGCTGCATCATCAACGCCCGGCCGATCGCCAGCATCTGCTGTTCGCCGCCGGACAGCGTCTGCGCCATCTGGTTCTGGCGTTCTTTGAGGATCGGAAACAGATCGAACAGCCAGGCGAGCTGCTTGTCCCTTTCTTGATCGGACAGATGATGCCCGCCAAGATCGAGGTTTTCCCGTACGCTCATCTCGCCGAACAGCTCACGCGATTCCGGGCACTGCACGATGCCGCCGCGCGCGATGCGCGCCGGACTGATGCCGCGCAGTTTCTGCCCGTCGCGAACGATGTCGCCGGTGTAGGGCAAAAAGCCCGAGATCGCGTTAAACAGCGTGGTCTTGCCGGCGCCGTTCAAGCCCACCACCGAGACGAATTCGCCATGGTGGATGTGGATCGAGACATTTTCCAAGGCCTGCGCCTTGCCGTAATGCACGCTGATGTTCTCGACCTGCAGCGCCGGCACCTTGTCCTTGAAGCTGGTTTCGGGACGGGCCGAAGTCTCGATGGCGCCGCCGAGATAGACGCGGCGCACCGTCTCGTTGCGCATCACCTCCTCGGCGCGGCCGGTGACGATCTCCTCGCCGAGATACATCGCCAGTACGCGGTCGACCAGTGCGGCCACGCTCTTGACGTTGTGATCGACCAGCAGCACCGCGCGTCCTTCGTCGCGGAAGCTGCGGATCAATTCGGAGAAGATTCCGACTTCGGCGAGCGTCAGCCCGGCGAACGGCTCGTCCACCAGCACCACCTTGGGGTCGCGCGCGATCGCCTTGGCGAGCTCGAGCCGGCGAAGGTCGGCGAACGGCAGTGTCGGCGGCCGGCGATCCATGACGTTGCCGAGGCCGACGCGCTCGGCGATCCATTTCGCCCGCTCGGCGAGAGCCTTGTCGGGAAACAGCATGAGCAGGCTATCGGGCAACAGCGCGACCATGATGTTTTCGAGCACGGTCTGCCGGTTCAGCGGCCGCGAGTGCTGGAACACCATACCAAAGCCCTTGCGCGCGATCTTGTGCGAAGCTAGCCCCGCGATGTTCTCGCCCTGAAAGGTGACTTCGCCCGCGGTCGGGCGCTCGATGCCCATGATCGACTTCATCGCGGTCGATTTGCCCGACCCGTTGGGTCCGATCAGGCCAAAGATCTCACCGGCATGCACGTCAAGGCTCAGATTCTTCACGGCCGTCAAGCCGCCGAAACGCTTGACCAGGCCGCGAACCCTGAGAATGGGAGCGGAGCTCGATGCCTCCATCACGATCGCGCCTCGCGCGACAGGGCCGCTCCCAGGAAGCCGCCGGGGAAGAACAGCACGACCAGCAGGGCGACAAAGGAGACGATGAAGGTGGCAAGTTCGCCGGTCGGCCGCAAAAACTCGCCGGCGACAATCAGGAAGATCGCGCCTAACGCCGCCCCCAGCACAGTGCGGCGGCCGCCGAGGACGGCGGCCACGATCACGTTGACGCCGACGGCGACGTCGACCACGGTTCCAACCGAAGCTGTGCCGAAATAGAACACCAGAAGCGCGCCAGAGAGCCCTGAGAAGAACGCGCTGACGATGAACGCAAACAGCTTGTGCTTGACGATGTTGAAGCCGAGCGCGCCGGCCTGCACCGGGTCCTGTCCGCTTGCCTGCAGCACCAGTCCGATCGGCGATTGCGACAATCCGTAGAGGATTGCTGCGCTGATCACCATGAAGCCGAGCGCGATCCAGTAATTGGCATTGTTGCTGATGGTGATGACATCGGGGATGGTCAGGCCGATTTCGCCCCCGGTAAGCCCCGCAAACACCACGATAAAGTTCTGCAGCATCAGGACCGCGACCAGCGTGGTCAGCCCGAAATAGGGGCCGCGCACCCGAAGTGCCGGCAGCGCCAGCACGAAGCCCGCAACCACGGAGGCGAGCGCACCGAGCAGGATGCAAAGATAGACCGACCATCCATAGAGGTTGTTCAGGATGCCGGCGGTATAAGCGCCGACGCCGATCAGGAAGGTCGGACCGAAATTCACTTCGCCGGCGAATCCGAACAGCAAGTCCCAGGCCATCGCGAATACGCCGAAGTAATAGGCGACCGTAAGCAGGCCGAGCACATAGCCGGAAACATAGAGCGGCAGCGTCGCGGCGACGACCGCAACGACGAACGAGACCAGGAACAGGCGTGATTTGAAGAAACCAGTCACGCTCATCGCCTCCCGAGCAGGCCCTGCGGCCGGATATACATGACGACGACCAGGAGCAGCAGCGCAGGGATGGTGCGGTAGGCCGGCGAGATGAGGTAAGCGGTGATGGTTTCGAGGTAGCCGACCACGAAGGCAGCGATCAGCGAACCCGAGACGCTGCCGAGGCCGCCGAGCACCACGATCGAGAACGCACTCGCGGTGAGCGGTCCGACGCTGTAGGAGCTTACGCCCAAGAACATGCCGAGCAGCACGCCGGCGATGCCGGCGAGCACGCCATAGATCGCCCAGACCACGACATAGATATTCGTCAGCTCGAGCCCGAGCAGGGTGACGCCGCGCGGATTCATCGATGCCGCCAGCACCGCCTTGCCGGTGCGGGTGCGGTTCACCAAGAGCCACAACAGCGCGATCACCAGGCAACAGACGATGGCGGTGAAGATTTCGTTCTTCGGCGTGCGAACGCCTAGAATATCCACCACGCCCTCGACGATCGGCAGCACGGTCTTGGCGTTGTTGGTGAAGAAGTAGGCGATCAGCTCCTGGATCATGATCCCCCACAGCAGCGTGCCGGTGAGCACGAAGATTTCCTTTTCCTCGTTCGGGATGCGTCGCGATTTCTGGATCGGCTGCACCACGGCAAAATAGGTCGCGAACGCCGCGACCAGTGCAACCGCAACCCCGATCAGCGCGCCGGCATAGGTGTTGGTATGCAGCATGCTTGCGGCGGCCCAGGCCGCCACCGCCGCCAGAACCATGATGGCGCCATGCGAGAGGTTGAGCACGCCGGAAACGCCGAAGATAAGGGTGAAGCCGGTCGCGCCGAGCGCGTACAGGGCACTGACGGCGAAGCCGTCGATCAGGATCTGAAAAGCAAGCATCCAACCATCTATGTCGGCCGCGGCAGCACCGCTGCCTTAACTCCACGAAGTCGCACCTGCAGTCAAGCTCCCGGGAGAAACCCGGGAGCTTGATCGTCCGATATCAGTTCGAGGTGACCTTGATGAAGCTTGGGAACTTCATCTGCGCCTTGGCCACTTCCTTCGGCCAGACCGCGACCTGCTTGCCGTCCTGCCACTGCAGCATCAGCCCGGTGAGCAGGCCCTTGGCGTATTTGAGCGAGTGGGTGAACGGCTCGTCCTTGCCGTAGAACTGGACGCGGCCGATGGTGCCTTCCCAATCGGTCTTCTCCAGCGCATCGACCAGCTTGTCCGCATCCGTCGAGCCCGCGCGCTTGACCGCGTCGGCGATATAGTAGACCTCGTCATAGGAGGTGTAGCCGGCATAGGAAGGATAGTTGCCGAACTTGGTCTTGAACCCTTCCGCAAACGGGATCGACTTCGGCGTCACCGCAACGCCGGGACCGGAAACGCCCTGGTAGAGCACGCCGTTCGCCGCGTCATTGGTGTCCTTGCCGAAGGTGGAGTTGGTCGCCTGCGAGCTGATCCCGAACATCGGTATCGGGACCTCCTGGTTCTTCCACTGCACGGTCGGCTGCACGCCGACATGCGAAATGCCGGTGATGATCACGTCGGGCTTGGCGGCCTCGATCTTGTTGAAGATCGGCGTGAAGTCGGTGGTATCGGGCGAGAAGCGGATGTGATCGAGCACCTTGAGGCCGATCTTGGGCAGGCACTCCTCATATCCGACGTCGAGCGGCGTGGTCCAGGCGGCGTCCTCGCTCATGATGACGGCCGACTTCATGTGCTTCTGATCAACCAGCAGCTCCTTCGCGGCGTCGCAGACCGACAGCGCGAGCGCGGCCGATGTCAGATAGCCGTGGAAGGTGTATTTGTTCTTCTCGTAGTCGGCATGCACGCTCTTGCTGATCTCGTTGGACGCAGCGCCCGGCGTGATGAAGGGTGTCTTCAGGCGCGAAGCCCAGGGCTCCAGCGCCAGCACGACTTCGCTGATGTAGCTTGCGATGACGATATTGACCTTGTCCTCATTGACCGCGCGCTGGAAGGCGCGAACGGAATCGGCGGACGAAGAGTGGTTGTCGTAGGTGACGATCTCGATCTTGCGCCCGTTAACGCCGCCGTTGGCGTTGATCTCGTCGGCGGCCATCTGGGCGGCCTGCGGGATCGATGCACCGGCGATCGCCTGGGCTTCCGCGATGACGCCGATCTTGATGGGGTCGGCGGCGAGCGCCTGCGTGGAAACGGTTGCCACAAGGCCGAGGGCGGTCGCTCCGAGCAGTCCGCGCAATGACCAAAGAAAAGGCAATCGGGACGTTTTTTTCATAATGTTTCTCTCCACTTGCTTAGCTTTTGCTGCCTTGCAACCATTGTAGCGGCACGCCCCGTCTCAGCAAGCGAAACCGCGCTCTATTCGGCTTCACGAGACCGGAACTAAAGTAGGAAACAGGCCGCCACCCGGCCTTAATCGTCAATAATCGCCACCGCCCGGGTCCAGCCCGCGGAAGCCCGTTCGATCTTCACAGGAAAGCACGACACCATGAATCCCGTTGCCGGCAAAAATTCCAGGTTGTGCAGCTTTTCGATGTGGCAATAGCCGATATGGCGGCCGGCCTTGTGGCCTTCCCAGATCAGACTGGCGTCCCGGGTCTCGGCATATTTCTTGGCCGTATAGACGAACGGCGCGTCCCAGCTCCAGCCGTCGATACCGGTCAGCCGAACACCCCGTTCCAGCAGATACATCGTCGCCTCATAGCCCATGCCGCAGCCGGAATTGACGTAGTCCGGCCGGCCATATTTGGCGCCGGCGCTGGTATTGACCACGACGATCTCCAGCGGCGAGAGCGTATGCCCGATGCGCTTGAGCTCGTTCTCGACGTCCTCTGCGGTTGCGACATAGCCGTCCGGTAAATGACGGAAGTCCAGTTTCACGCCGGGCTGCAGGCACCATTCCAGCGGCACCTCGTCGATGGTCCACGAACGCTCGCCGCGATTCATGGTGGGATGAAAGTGCCAGGGCGCGTCAAGATGGGTACCGTTATGGGTGGAGAGCTGGACCTGTTCGACGGCCCAGCCCTGTCCGTCCGGCAAATCTTCCGCCTTCAGTCCATCGAAGAACTGCAGCATGCGCGGCAGTCCCTGCTGGTGATCGATGTACTGGATGGTCGGATGATTGCCCGGCGGATCGGCCGGAACGTCGTTTTGCAATGGCACGGAAATGTCGATCAGCTTTCGCGCCATCGCGCTTGCTCCTTCACTCTTTCTGTTCAGGCAACGACGTTCAACAGCTTTGCCGCGGTACGGCCGAGGATGTCGGCCTTCTCGTTGTCGCTGAGCGAGGCCGTGGCGAGGATGGGATCGACCGGATGCATTTCCCAGGGATAGGGATAGTCGCTGCCGAGCACGATCTGGCCGGCGCCGACCTGGGCGACGAGGTGGCGGATCGCCTCGGGCTCGAAGATCAGCGAATCGAAATAGATCTGCTTCAGATATTCCGTCGGCTTCTTCTTGAGCGCAATGTCGGGGTTGCAGCCCTTGGGACCGACCAGGCAGGCATGGTCGGAGCGATCGGCATAGGAGGGAAGGAAACCACCGCCATGCGCGGCAATCACCTTCAATCCGGGGAAGCGGTCGAACGTGCCTTCGAAGATCAGGTGCGAGAGCGCGATGGTCGTGCCCAAGGGATTGCCGATGGTGTTGGCGAGCCAGCCATTGCCGGCAAGTCGCTTGCTCAGTTCCGGCAAGCCCTGCGGATGAATGAACAGCGGCACCCCGAGCTCTTCCGCTTTCGCCCAGACCGGATTGAATTTCGGATCGGAGAATTCGACGCCGTTCACCATGTCGCCGATCGCGGCGCCCTTCAATCCCTGCTTCTTCACCGCGGTTTCCAGTTCCTGCACCGCGAGGTCGGGCGCCTGCAGGGTGAGGGAGGCGAAGGCCGCGAACCGCTCGGGCTTGGAGGCGCAGAGCTCGGCAAGCTTCTCGTTCTGGATCTTCACGATTTGCGCGGCGAGATCGCGGTCGCGGTCGTACCAGAACGGATTGATCGACAGCACTTCCATGTCGATGGCTTGCGAATCCATCGCGGCGAGCCGCTTGTCGATCTCGATGAAGGCCTCGGGAGCGCCGTTGACCGGCGGCAGCTGAAGTTTCGCGGCGTCAGGGCCGAGCAGCGCGCCGGCCTCGTGGAAGTGACAATGGCAATGGATATCGATGGTCTTGATCGGCTTCCCAGCGACGCTGACCGGGAGCGTTTGGCGGGCCGGTTGCTGAGCGTGCGCGCTTTTCAGAACACCGCAACTGCAGAAGACGATGCCGGTCACAGCGGCAGCGGCGCCGCCTTTGAGAAAGTCACGGCGTGCGATCATGATCATTTTCTCCCTGGCTTTTCTTTTGTTGGATCAGCCTAAGACATGCCGCATGCCGTCAGCAAGACAGCACGTGGTGTGCGGGATGATTTTTGATCAAACCGGCTTGATGCCGGCCTTGGCCACGATGTCGCGCCATTTCGGCACTTCGTCGTCGATCCGCTTTTTCATGCCGTCACGCCCGTTGGCGATGACCTCGAACCCATCATTGCGCAACTGTTCGGCAATTTTCGTGTCTTTAAGGATTTCGATCGACTTGGTCGACAGCAGTTCGACGATGGAGGGCGGCGTCTTCGCAGGCGCGAGAAAGCCCTGGAACGTATCGGAAATGAAATCCTTGTAGCCGAGCTCGACCATGGTCGGCACCTCCGGCAGGTCGAACCAGCGGTGGGGACCGGTGACGGCGAGCGCCTTCAGCGCGCCGGATTCGATATGCGGATGCGCCGGCGGCAATGCCGCGAACGCAACCTGCGTGGTGCCAGAGAGGATCGCCTGGATCGCCGGACCCGCGCCGGAGAACGGCACATGCGTCATCTGGATGCCGGCTTCGATCTTGAGCAGTTCGGCCGAAAGATGCGGCGTGGTTCCGATCCCGGGGCTGGCATAATTCAGTTCGTTCGGATTGGCTTTGGCGCGCGCGATGAGATCAGCGATCGTCTTCACGCCGAGCTTGGGATCGACCAGGATCACATTGGGCGAGGTTCCCAGTTCTGCGATCGGCGCAAAATCCTGATAGGGATCGTAGGGGATCTTGACGTAGAGACCGGGATTGACGACGTAGGCGCTCGACGTGATCAGGAGCGTATAGCCGTCCGGCTCGGCATGGGCCGCGGCCCCGATACCGATATTGCCGCCGGCGCCGGGGCGGTTCTCGATCACCACCGTGCCGGCAAGCGCTTCCCCGAGATGGGTCGCGAGAATGCGCGCCATGATGTCGGTCGGCCCTGCCGGCGCGAACGGCACGATGATCTTGACGGGGTGGTCGGGATAGCCAGCGGCTTTCGCCCGCCTCGGTCCAAGGTTGGAGACGGCAGCAGCACCGATCAAGGCGGCGGCGGTTTTCAGAACGGTGCGGCGCGACGGAGGTGTTGTTTTCTCATCAAGCATGGTGTCGCTCCCGAAACGTGCATCGCTCTGCTCGACGAAATTATTCACATATCGAACACGGCCACCGCGCGGATCGGCGATGCCGTGCCTTCGCGCATCTTCATCGGCAGGCCGATGAAAGTAAACTGACCCTGGCCGAGCAGGGTCTCGAGATTACAGAGGCTCTCGATGTGAGTGATGTCGAGGTCGAGACAGGCCTTGTGGACCAACAGGTTCACATCGCTCATCGGCCCCGGCCGCATCGAGTCGATGCCGAAATGCACGATGCCTTGTCGGGCGAGCCATTCGGTCGCAGCGACGTTCACGCCGGAATTGTCGGTGGTGTATTCCTTGCGCGGAAAGGTGCGCTCGTGATGACCGGTGCAGAGTAGCACGGTGCCGCCTTTCGGCACGGCGACGCCGGCTTTCTTCACAGCTGCCTCGAGATCGGAAGGCGTGATCTCGGCGCGCGGCGCGATGTGGCGCAGGTCGATGCAGATGCCCGGCACGATGCACTTCTCAAGCGGGTATTGGTTGATCGGGATGCCGCTTCTGCCGAAATGCCGGGGCGCGTCGATATGGGTGCCGGCGTGGTCCGGCATCGAAATGAACATCGACGAAAGGCCGTAGACATTGCCGGAGTCGGCGAGCGCATCCTCGTGGTTCTTCCAGACACCGTGGATCACTGGCGGATGGCCCGGATAGGTCACCGAACGATGATGGAGCTCGCGGCTCAGATCGACGATCTTCATGTGAAGCGCCTCAAGAGGGGAGATGGTTCGAAAAGCTTAGCGCAGCGCGTGGCGGGGCAGCCAGAGCGAAATTTCGGGAACATAGGTGACGAACATCAGGACCACGAACATCACCGCGTAGAACGGCCAGATCTTGCGCATCACCTGTTCGATCGTGACCTTGCCGACCGCGCAGCCGACGAACAGGATCGAGCCGACCGGCGGATGGCACAATCCGATGCCGAGATTGAGCAGCATGATCATGCCGAAGTGAACCGGGTTGACGCCGAAATTCTGCATCACCGGCAGCAGGATCGGGGTCGCGATCAGGATCGACGGCGCCATGTCGACCAGCGTGCCGAGCAAGAGCAGCAGGATATTGATCAGGAACAGGATGACGTATTTGTTGTCCGATATCGACAGGAAGAACGCCGTCATCTTCGCCGGCATCTGTGTCAGCGCCATGATGTAGCCGACGCTGGAGGCGCACGCGATCAGCGTCATCACCATCGCCACCGTGCGCAGCGTCCGGTGCAACAGCACGGGCAGGTCGCGCCAGCGGTAGTCGCGGTAGACGAACATCGTGACGAAGAAGGCCCAGAGGCAGGCGACGGCGCCGGCTTCGATGGCGGTGAAGATGCCGCCCAGAATGCCGCCGAGGATGATGACCAGCGTCACCAGTCCCCAGGCCGCGTCGATGGTGATCCTGATCGCGTCCTTGGCCGGCACGCTCTGGCCCTGGGGGTGGCCTTCCCGATAGGCGATGACGAGACAAAGGATGATAAGGGAAAAGCCGAGCAGTAGGCCGGGAAAGACGCCGGCCATGAACAGCGCGCTGATCGAGATCGTGCCGCCGGTCGCCAGCGAATACAGCACCGCATTATGGCTGGGCGGCACCAACAGCGCCTGCACCGAAGAGGTGATGGTGAGGTTGGTCGCGAATACCCGGGGATAGCCGGCTCTCTCCATCTGCGGGATCATCACCGAGCCGATCGCCGAGGTGTCGGCCACCGCCGAGCCGGAGATTCCGCTCATGAACGTCGTCGCCAGCACGTTGACGATCGAGAGGCCGCCGCGCACACGGGCAAAGCCCACCAGCACGTCGGCGAAGGCGACGAGGCGCCGCGCCATGCCGCCTTCGGCCATGATCGCGCCGGCAAGCACGAAGAACGGGATCGTCAGCATCGCCACCTTGCTGACGCCGTCGGAGATTTTCAGCATCAGGGCTTCCAGCGGAATCCCGATCCAAAGCGCGCCGGCAATTGCCGCCATCGCCAGCGCATAGGCGATGGGCATGCCGATGACGAAGCAGATCGCCATGGTAGCAAGCAGGACGAAGATATCCATTAGTCTGCCTTTTTACCGGATCACTCGAACGGCGCGGCGTCCGGATGCTGTGGTATCGGCTCGGGTGGGCGTCCGAGCAAGATGCGCTCGATGATGAAGAGCAGGAGAAAAACCCCGCCGATCGGTATCGGCAGATAGGTGACGCCGACCGAGAGGAACGGAAAATCGGCGATGCTGTTGTGCCAGGTCACTTCGACCAGCCGCTCGCCCCAGACGATCATGAAGATCGCGATCAGCGCCATCAGGAGCTGAACGACGAGATCGAGCAGTTTTCGCCAGGGCTGCGGCAATTGGTCGGCGAAATAGGAGACGCTCATGTGTAGGTTGAGGCGATAGGCTGCGGCCGCGCCGATGAAGGTCAGCACGATGGTCAAAAGGATCGCGAGCGGCTCGGGCCAGGATGCGGCGCTGTTGAGCACATAGCGGGTGAACACCGCCCAAGGCATGATCGCGGAAATCAGGACCAGCGCGGTGCAGCCGATGATGACGCAGAGAAGATAGAGATAGTCCATCATGCGGCGAAAAAGCCCGGCCATTTCCAAGACGCTCCGATTTTGTATCCGCAAGCCCGCGTCTATACGATGCCCTGGATGCGATTGATCATGTCCTGGTATTTCGGGCCGTATTTGTCCCACACCGGCTTCACCGCGTTCTGGAACGGCGTCTTGTCGGTGATCTCGACGATCTCGCAGCCGGCGGCCTTGGCCTTGTCCATCGCCGTCTGCTCGTATTTCTTCCAGAGCTCACGCTCTTCGAGCTGCGCTTCGCGGGCGAACTTCTTGATCAGGCTCTGGTCGTCTGCCGAAAGCGCGGTCCATGCTTTCTTCGAGAACATCAGCACTTCGGGAATGATCAGGTGCTCGGTCAGCGAGTAATACTTCGCTGCGGTGTAGTGGTTGCTGAAGACGTAGCTTGGCGGATTGTTCTCCGCGCCGTCGATCACGCCGGTCTGCAGCGCGCCGAACACCTGATCATAGCCCATCGCAATCCCGTTGCCGCCGAGTGCATTCATCATGTCGATGAAGATCGGATTGCCGATGACGCGGATTTTCAGGCCCTTGAGGTCCTCAATCGATTTGACCGGCTTTTTCGTGTTGTAGATGCTGCGGGCGCCAGAATCCATCCAGCACAGCGCGACCAGCCCGGCATTGGCATTGGCGCCGATCCGGTCGAGCAATTCCTGCCCGATCGGCCCGTCCATCATCTTCTGGGCGTGCGCCGTATTCTTGAACAGGAAAGGCATGTTGACGACGTTGATGTCGTCGACGATCGGCCCGAGCGCGCCGGCGCTCACGCGCAACAACTGGATTGCGCCGATCTGCGTCTGCTCGATGGTTTCCTTCTCGGCGCCCAACTGGGCGGAAGGAAACATCTGGACCGAGAGCCGTCCGCTGGTGGCGGCCTCGAGCTTCTTGCCCAAGCTTTCGGTGGCGGCCACCGTCGGATAGCCGGCCGGCTGCACGTCGGAGGCCTTGAAAACCGCTTTCGCCTGCGCGGATGCGGGTGAAAGTGGCGGCAAGGTCGCAGCCGCTCCGATGGCGGCGCTCAACTTGATAAAATCACGGCGTCTCATTTTGATCTCCCTCCATGTGCCTCGTCGTTTTATTTTTTCAGGCCGCTCGACAAATCACGTCCTGCGGGACTTGTCGACGATTTTGCGGAACTTTCTTGGCTGGCGTTGTTCGTCGAAAAACTCCGGATTGATGTTCTGGATGGACGCGATATCGCCGAGCAGCCGTTCGAGGTGCTTGCCCATCGCGGTCGCTGCACCGGCCGCATCGTGCGCTTCGATCGCCGACAGGATAACCGCATGCTCGGCGATCACCTGCGTCATCCGACCCGCCTGCGGCAGCGTGAGGCGGCGGAAGCGGTCGACATGGACCTTCACCTGCAGGATCAGCTTCCAAATCCCCGGATATCGGGCGATCTCGGCGATAGTCGCGTGAAACAATTCGTCGGCCTGATGGAAGGCGTCGCGATCCCGCGCCGCGTCGGCTTCGCGCTGTCGCTCCACGATCGAATGCAGGGCCAGAATCTGGCTGGAGGTCGCGAGCTCGGCGGTCAGCCGTGCGGTCGTCTCCTCCAGCGCCCTGCGAATGACGATGGTCTCTGGCAGTGCGGCGATCGGAATACGGGAGACGATGATGCCTGACTGCGGAAATATCTCGACTAGACCCTCATCGGACAGTTTCAGGATGGCTTCGCGAACGGGCGTCCGGCTCACGCCGTAGGCGAGCGCGATCTCGGTCTCCGAAACCGCTTCGCCGGGCCGTCGTTGCAGGGATACCAGTTCGGCGCGAAGGTCCGCATAGATCCGCGCTGAAGCCGTGGCCGTGCGCGGCCGGCCATTGCGGCGGATATTCGTCACCGCTGAAGGCGGCGCAGCCTCGGCCTTTTTCCTCGCGCGCGCGGGCATGCTTGCTCTCATAATTGATATATTAGTATATGAATAACAACCACGGAGCAAGCGCACGGGTTGTTGACCCAAAGGAGCCTTTGAGATGACCGATTATCGCAAGCTGTTCGATCTCACCGGAAAGACAGCCGTGGTGCTGGGCGCGGCTTCCGGCATTGGCAAATCCTCGGCGGAAGCCCTGGCATCACTTGGCGCCCGCGTGATGTGTGCGGACCGGTCGAACGAAGGCGCCGAAGCGACCGCCGCTGCCATTCGCGAAGCGGGAGGTTGGGCGGAAGCGGCCGTGTGCGATGCGTCAAGCCGCTCCGACGTTGCGGCGCTGGCAAGCGCGGCGACGGCGAAATTTCCGCGGCTGGATATCGCGGTCACGACGCCCGGGCTGAATATCCGCAAGACCATCCTCGATTACACCGAGGAAGACCTCGCCCGCGTCATCGATCTCAACATCAAAGGCACGGTCTGGTTCTTCCAGGCTTTTGGCCGCATCATGATCGACCAGCGAGGCGGCAGCCTGATCGCCTGCTCTTCCGTACGCGCCGTCACCATCGAGCCGGGACTTGCCGTCTACGGCTCGACCAAGGCTGCGATCGGGCTGTTGGTGAAGGGTTTTGCCTCCGAGGTTGGCCGTTTCGGGGTACGCGTCAATGCGATTGCGCCGAGCATTACCGAGACCGCGCTGACGGGTCCCATCACGCAGCGGCCGGATATCTACAGTCTCTATGCCGCGCACACCGTGTTCAATCGCTGGAGCAGCGCCGACGAAGTCGCAACCGCGGTCGCCTATCTCGCCTCGGACGCTGCGAGCTATGTGAGCGGCAGCACCTTGTTCGTCGACGGCGGCTGGACCGCGATCGACGGGCCGCCGACCGGCCTCACTCAATTGAACGAGTGAGCGAGAACGGCGCGGGCCGCCTCGCCCGCATTGGCGCAGGCGAGCCGTTCGATCAGATGGCGGGCGCAGCACCTTCGATGAGTTCGAGATCGGCCGTCAGCCTCTTACCCTTGGTTTCGGGCCCCAGAAGCACGGCGATCACGACGATGACCAGAAACAGCATCGTGCTGATCATCATCGGCACGGCAAAGCCCATGTTCAACTGTACCGCCATATAGGTCAGCACCGGCGCTATCAAGCCGCCCCAGATCGCGCCCTGATGATAGACAAATCCGGACGCCGTCGCGCGCACTTCGGTCGGGAAGCGCTCGGCGAGGTAGCTTGGGTTCTGACCGTAGATCGAGCCGCCGAAGATGCCTTGCAGGATGAACCCCCCGACGATGTAGGTCGGATCCTGAGTCCACAGATAGAGCGGCGTCACGAAGATCGCGATCGTGGCCGGCACGATGATCCCCGGCCGGCGTCCCCATTTGTCGGAAACCAAACCCCACAGCGCGCTGCCGGCGAACACCACGATGTTGGCCCAGAACAGCGGTTTGGCCACCATCAGCGGCGTCCAATGCAGCTCCTTCTGCAGATACGCCGAGAACAGAGCCCAGATCGAGTAGTAGACGCAGAACGCGCTGCCCATCCACAAACAGGCCGTCAGTGTGTTGAACAACAATCCGCGCTTGAAGATGGAGAACAAGGGCGCCTTCACTTCGGCCTTGGTTTCCAGCTGGATGCGCTTATTCGTGACCCAAACCTCCGGTTCCTTCACGTAATACCGAATCCAGACCACGGCGAGCGCCGGCAATATTCCGATCCATAAGAGACCGCGCCAGCCGATCATGTCGAACAGGAAGCCGTAGGCCAGCGCCGATAAAGCGAAGCCAAGACCCCATGAGCCCTGCAGAATGCCGCTCATGAACCCGCGGGAACGCGGTGGCCAGGATTCCATCGCGAGCGCCGCACCAGCCGGCCATTCCGCGCCCATCCCGATGCCGAGCAGTGCGCGGAAAAAGAACAAGAACGCAAAGGTCGGAGAGAAGCCCGCGATGAAGTTGCAGATCGAGTACCAGAGAATGGAGATCATCAGCGGGGCCTTTCGACCCATCCGGTCAGCCATCCAGCCGGCCGCCGTCGCGCCCACCAGGCGCATCCACAGGGTGATCGTGAACACGGCGGTGACCGCGGTCAAAGGCACGTCAAATTCCTTGGCGATCGGCACCATGATCAGCAGGAAGATGGTGAAATCGAAGGCGTCCAGTGTCCAACCGAGCCAGGCCGCGATATAGGCATTCCACTGATCTTTGGTCGGCTCTCTCCACCAGGGGATATTTGCGGAAGCATCAAGCGTGGTTGACATGGCATCCTCTGCTTGTTGGTTTCGGATCACGTTCCAGCGAGCTATGGCGATTCAAAAGATTGCCGACCGCTTGCGAAGCGGCGCGCAACCTGCGGAATATGAACGGCGATGGAGACCGAAAAAGACAGCGGCCCCTTGAGAGATCATGCCTGCCGACGACAGCAAACCCTGCAAGGCAACGGGAAGCTCGGCACGTCCCCGCTTGAAAACAGGTAGTCCCAGACTTGGCAGCGTCTTGGCAGCCTATCCGGCACCGCCGCTTGTCGCAAACAGTAAGGGGTGTTGTCCATTTGGAAAGGCTGCGCGCAAACTCTCACCTCAGAGTTGTCGCCGCATCGATCCGCTAGTTTTTGACGTTCAGGAAACCTGCACGCTCACGCAGCTGGCGCTGATCGGCATTCGTCAGCAGATCGATCAGCACCTGAGCCTGTTTCGCATTGACGGCGTGCGTGGCCACACCAGCCGTGTACATGGTCGCGAGCGCACATCCGGACGGCAGCACGCCGGACAGGACAACGCCTTTGGTGCTGATGATTTCGGTCGATTGCGTGCAGCCGATCGGCAGCGCCCCGTCGGAGGCCGCCAGATGCCGCATCGCGGTCGCGCCGTTCGGATAGATCTTCAGCCGCGCCTGAACCTCGTCGGCAATGCCGAGCTGGTTCAGCACTTTCGCAATATGAATCCCGGCGGTCGACGCCTTGGTGTCGGGCACAAAGATTTCGTCCGCCGCGAGAAATGCCGCGCGCATATCGTTCGCATCCTTGACCGATACTCTTGGGTCGGCGCTGCGCACCGCGAGCGCGGTTTCGACCAGGCCGACATCCGCGATCGAGGCGGCGACCACGAGCTTCTCGTCTGCGAGCCTAGCGAGCAGGGCGGCCGTTAAAATCACGATATCGGCGGCAACGCCGTTGCGCAGTTTCTCGGCCATGACGCCGACCGCGCCGAACTCTCCCGATATCTCGAGCCCGGTCCTTGCCTTCAATTCGGATGCGAGGCTTGCGACCAGCCCGTGTGCCGCGCCGCCGCTCAAAATGTTCAGACTGCTCATGAAGCAAGTTCCATTGCCGCGATCAGGCTGTCGCGCGTGAGTGGCAGGTCGCGGACCCGCACGCCAAGACCATCGAACACCGCATTCGCAATCGCGGCGGCGACCGGGCCGTGCGCGGCCTCGCCGGCGCCCACGGAATCGATCTCCGAGCGCTGGATCACTTCGACGTCGACCCGTGGCACCTCGCTGAAGCGCAGGATCGGATACTCGGTCCAGCTATTGCTGGTGATGCGCTCGGAATCGAAGCGGACACGTTCCTTCAGCACCCAGCTCGTCGCCTGGATCGCGCCGCCCTCGATCTGGTTGATCACGCCGTCCGGATTGATCGCCTCGCCGACATCCACCGCGATCGTCAGTTTCTTGACGCGGATGTCTTCCTCGCCCTCGATCTCGGCGATCACGGCGCAATAGGCGCCGGTGTTCTTGTAGCGCGCAAAGCCAATGCCATAGCCCGTGCCGGCCTTTGCGGCAGGCCTCCAGTTCGCGCGTTTCGCGGCGGCTCGGATCACGTCCTTGGCTCGCTCGTCGGACAATTGCCGCAGCCGGAACGCAACCGGATCCTCGCCGCGCTCGGCGGCGATCTCGTCCAGAAACGACTCGATCGCGAAAACGTTGCCTTGCCCACCTAATGTCCGCAGCGCGGAGGTGCGGACCGGCATGGTCAGCAGCCGATGGCTTTCGATTTTCCAGCTTGGAAAATCATAGAGCGGGATCGAGTTGCGGTCGCCGCCGCCGCCATTGGCCTGCGGCGGGTTGGCCGAGATCACGCGCGGATAGGGATGCTCCAGTTCGAACGCCGCGAGCAGCGCCGGTTGCGAGGCGCGGCCGGGACGCGCGGCATGGCCGTTGCTCCAGATCGAATGGCGCCAACTGATGATTTCGCTTTGCGCATCGAGATCGGCCTCGATCTCGATCGCCATCGCCGCCCCGAACGGCGCGTGCGTCATCTCATCGGCTCGCGACCATTGCACCCGCACCGGGCGTCCGCCGGCGGCCTTCGCCAGCAGTACCGCATCGAGCGCGACGTCGTCGGCGGCGTTATGTCCGTAGCAGCCGGCGCCCTCCAGATGCTCGACCGTGATCTGCTCGACCGGCAATCTCACGACCAGCGCCAGATCGGCGCGCAAGAGATAGACACCCTGGCTGTGGGTCCAGACATGGACGCGGTCGCCGCTCCATTGCGCCATGGCGCAGGACGGCGCGATCGAAGCATGCGCGATATAGGGGCGGGTATATTGCCGCCGGATCGTGCGGGTCTTTTCGCCTGCCGTCGACGCCACTTTGCAATCGATAACAGTCGATTCCACCGGCTGCCCTTTCAGGAAACCGGCCAGATTGTTTTCATCCGGCAGCGTCTCGCCAGCCGACCAGGTCGCGCCCTTGCGTAACGCGGCTATAGCGGCTTCGGCGCCTGCTTCGGTCTCGCAGACCACGCCGCAAAAACTTCCGTCGCGCACGATCGCGATCAGGCCGTGAACGGCGCGCGCGCCGTCTTCCCTGAGCTCGACAAGTTTCGCCCGCGATTTTTCCGGCCGCAGCATGCGGCCATGCAGCATGGCGGGCAGGGCGGTATCGTGAATGAAACGCGGCTCTGCGAAAACCTTGTCGGGTATGTCGAGCCGCTGCACGGAATTGCCGGCAAGCGCACGCCGCGCGATCGGCTTTGGCACTGCGCCAGCTGTCGCGTCGCGATCGAGCGACACGTCGTGGGCCAGCTCCCAATAGCTGGTCCGGACATTGCCGGGCCCGGAAATCGTGCCGTCGCTGATGTCGAGCGCGCTTGTTTCCACGCCAAGACGATCCGCCGCGGCGCCGAGGAAGAGCTGCCTGATCTCGGCACAGGCCTGCCGGATCGCGCGGCCCGACTGCTGGATCGAGAGGCTGCCCGAGGTGACGCCTTCGTTCGGGCTCGCCGCCGTCGAAGCGCGTACCATCTGCACGCGGGCGAGATCGACATCAAGTTCGTCGGCGGCGATCTGCGCCAGTGCGGTGACGATGCCTTGCCCGATTTCCACCTTGCCCGGCGAAATTGTCACCTCTCCATGGGGGCCAAATTTCACCCATGACGAAAGCTTCGGGTTCGCCACAAGGCTGACCGGCAATTTCGCGGCGGAGGGAGTGCTCATGGCGCCGCCATTTCGTTGGCCGCGCGCAGGATAGCCCGCACCATGCGGTTGTGCGAGCCGCAGCGGCAGAGGTTGCGGTCGAGGGCTGTGCGCACGTCCGCCTCGGAAGGTTTGGGGTTCTGCCGCAGCAGCGCCGCCGCGCTGATGAGGATACCCGAAACGCAATAGCCACACTGCAGCGCCTGTTCGGCGATGAAGGCGCGCTGCAGCGGATGCGGACTGTCGGCGCTGCCCAGCCCTTCGACGGTGGTGACGTCCTTGTTGGCGACCGACCATAGCGGCGCGTCGCAGGCGGTGATCGCGTGGTCACCCACGATGACACGACAGGCGCCACATTCACCCGAGCCACAGCCGAAATGCGCACCGATCACGCCGAGCCGCCCGCGTAAAGTGTCGAGCAGGAGCGAATCAGGATCGGCGTCGATCTCGGTTTCGACGCCATTGAGGCGAAATCGTGTGATCGGCATGACGGGCGCGAGGACCTACTGCTTTTCGAATTTCTTGGCGACTTCAGCCCATTTCACAATATCGCCGCGCAGGAATTTGTCGAATTCCTCCGGCGACATCGACATCGGAACCGCGCCCTGTTCGCTCCATAGCTTGACGATCTCCGGCCGCTTGACCAGCGCGTTGACGGCGGCGTTGAGCTTATCGATGATCGGCTTCGGTGTCCCGGCGGGCGCCATCAGGCCGAGCCAGATGGTGGCCTCGTAGCCGGGGACGCCGGCTTCGTTCGCCGTCGGCACGTTCGGCAGCACGCTCGAGCGCGACTTGCCGGTGGTGGCGAGCGCGCGCACCTGGCCTGCGCTGACGTTGGGGGCCATCGCGGTGACCGCGTCGATCATCATCTGCACCTGGCCGCCGATCACCCCCGAGCGCGCCTCGCCGCTGTTGCGGTAGGGCACGTGCACGACGTCGATGCCGGCCATGGCTTTGAACAGCTCGCCGGCCATGTGATAGGGTGTGCCGGTGCCGGAGGAGGCGTAGTTCAGCTTTCCCGGCTGCGATTTCGCCAACGCGACAAATTCCTGCAGCGTTTTTGCCGGCACGGAGGGGTGCACGACGATGACGAGGTCGGAATAGTTGACCGGCGCGATCGGCAGGAGGTCGCGCATCAATTGGTATTTCCGCTGCGCCTGCGACATCAGCGATTCGTTCGCAGTCTGGGTGTTCGACATCATCAGCAGCGTGTAGCCGTCGGGCGGCGACTTGGCGGCTTCCAGCGTCCCGATCACGCCGCCGGCGCCGGTGTGGTTCTCGATCACGAAGGGTTGGCCGAAATTGTCCTGCAGCGCATTGCCGAGCAGGCGTGCGGCGACGTCGGCGGGTCCGCCGGCACCGAAGGGAACGATGATCTTGACCGGCCGCGCCGGATAGTCTTCGGCGTTGCACGATGACGTCAGGACTGGCGCCAACAGCAGCGTTAGGAGCAGCGTTGCCAGCATCGACGTAAATCTCGAACCGGGCACTTCATCTCTCCCCAGAATTTTCATTGGTTGTGGGGCCAATCTAGCTGCAATGCAAACAGGCTGTCGACGATAGACTAGGTTTACGGCTTAGGAATAAAAGATTACTTGCGGTGTGCTCGTTATCGCCAACAAGTGGATTGTCCATGAAAAATCGCAAAGTCTCGCGTCGTGACCTTCTCAAGGGCACCGGTCTCGCATTGGCGGGCGCGGCATTGTCGACCCGCGTGATGGCGGGCGCGCCGCCGCCGGAAGCCGTGACGCCTGCGCTGATCGAGGCGGCGAAGAAGGAAGGCCAGATCAGCTACTACACCTCGACCGATCTGCCGGTCGCGGAAAAGGTTGCAAAGGCATTCGAGGCGAAATATTCCGGGATTTCCGTGCACGTCGAGCGCAGCGGCGCCGAACGCGTGTTCCAGCGCATCGGCCAGGAATATTCGTCCAACATCCACGCGGTCGACGTGGTCAATTCCTCCGACGCCGCGCATTTCATCGTCTGGAAGCGCGACGGCATTCTGGCGCCTTACGTGCCTGAGGATGTCGCGAGATTTCCCGCCGAACACCGCGACGTCGACGGTCAGTTCGCAAGCTTCCGGGTCTGGCTGTCGATCATCGCCTACAACACCGGCCTCGTGAAGCCGGAGGAGGCGCCGAAGAGCTTTGCCGACCTGCTCGATCCCAAATGGAAGGGCAAGATCGTCAAGGCGCATCCGGGCTATAGCGGCACCATCATGACCGCGACCTACCAGATGCAGCGCGATCTCGGCTGGAGCTATTTCGAACAGCTTGCCAAGCAGAACATCATGCAGGTGCAGTCCTCCGCCGACCCGCCGAAGAAGCTCGATCTCGGCGAACGCGCCGTGATGGCCGACGGCAACGAGTACAATATCTTTCAGTTGAAGGAGGCGGGGCGACCGGTCGAGCCGGTTTATGCCACCGAGGGCTCGCCGCTGATCATAGGTCCCAACGGCATCTTCAAGTCGTCGCCCAATCCGAACGCCGCAAGATTGTTTCAGTCGTTCTGCCTCGGCCGCGAGGCCCAGCAGCTCATCATCGACGTCGGTGGCCTGCGCTCGGTGCATCCGGACACCAAGGAAAAGGCCGGACGCACGCCGCTCAAGGACATCAAGACGATGAAGGACGACGCCGCCGCGGTCGAAAAAGAGAGCGACGCGATCAAGACGCGCTACACAAAAATCTTCCACGTCTGATCGCGACCGATCATGTCCTCAGGCCTGCCGAAGATTTCTGTCGCCGAAACGCTCGCCGAGAAGATTGTTGCGCTCAAGGTGGGCCGGCTTCCTGACGTCACCACGCGCAAATGCGAGGACTTGCTGATCGACGTCGTCGGGCTCTGCGTCACCGCGCGCAACGAGGATTATGTGCGAAGCGCGCATCTCGGCTGCGACGACGACGGCCCGTGCACGGCGGTCGGACATATGCGCACGCTGACGACCGCGGGTGCAGCCTTCGTCAACGGCACCGCGGCGCATGGCGAGGATTTTGACGACACGTTCGAGGGCGGCCCGGTGCATGCAGGTGCGGTGATCGTGCCGGCGGTGCTCGCGGCCTGCGAGCGGCACAATCCCGATGGCCGCATGGCGCTGATCGGGATCGCCGTCGGCACCGAAGTGCTCTGCCGCCTCAGCCTCGTCGTGCCCAAGGCGGTGCACAAGGCCGGCTTTCACCCGACCGCGATCTTTGGCGCCATGGGGGCCGCGGCGGGCGTAGGGGCCGCGCTCGGCCTCGACGCCAAGCAGATCGTGGATGCGCTCGGCATCGCCGGCAGCATGGCGGGCGGCATCATCGAATATCTCGCGGAGGGCGCCTGGACCAAGCGGCTGCATGCGGGCTGGGCCGCGCAGTCCGGCATCCGCGCGGCGCTGCTGGCGCGGTCGGGCTTTGTCGGTCCGCGCACGGTGTTCGAGGGCACCCACGGGCTATTCCACGGCTTTGCCCACACCGCGCAAGGCGACTATGACGCCTTGCTAGGTGATTTCGGCTCGCGCTGGGTCACCGACACGCTCGCATTCAAGCCGTATCCCTGCGGGACCATGGCGCAGCCCTACATCGATTGCGCGCGACGACTGGGAGCGCGCGGGGTCAGGCCGGAGGAGGTGTCGGAGATCGTCTGCGAGGTCGCGGAGGGCACCGTACACCGGCTGTGGGAGCCGCTGGCAGCCAAGCAGCGGCCGCCCAACGGCTATGCCGCCAAATTCGCGGTGCCTTACCTGCTGGCGACCGGCTTCGTGCATGGCGGCGTCGGGCTTGGCGCCTTCACCGAGAGCGCGATCGGCGACCCGCGCGTGCTCGCGCTTGCGGCCAAGGTGACGTTCGTGATCGACTCGGACAACCCTTATCCCACCAGCTACACTGGCCATATCCGCGCCACGATGAAGGACGGCACTGTGATCGAAGAGCGCCAGCCCTACTTGCGTGGTGGTGCGCAGGAGCCCCTGACCCGGCACGACGTGATCGACAAATTCGCGCTCAACGCCGAGCATGGCGGCTGGACAAAAGCGCAAAGCGATGCGGCCCTTAGGCTGATGGCCGGATTGTATCAAGCTAAGATCGATCTATCGTCGCTCCGCGCATAACCACCGCCGTCTTGCCCCGCGAATGCGGGGCATCCGGTAATCGCAGTTCTATCGAATAAAAACATGGACGCCGGTGTTTACTGGATCGTCCGCTTTCGCGGACGATGACGAGTTGAGGAACGGGCATGACCACCAAAGAACTCACCGGCAAGGTCGCCATCGTCACCGGCGCGGGACGCAACATCGGCCGCGCCATTGCGCTGACGCTGGCGGAGGCCGGTGCGTCCATCCTCATCAATGCGCGCAGCAACCGCACCGAGGCTGAGGCGGTCGCGCGCGAGATCGAGGCCGTCGGTAGTAGGGCGCTGGTCCATATCGGCGACGTCGCCAACCCCAAAGCCGTGCAGGTCATGGCGGATGCGGCATCGCTGGGTTTCGGCCGCATCGACATCCTCGTCAATAACGCGGCGCTGCGCCGGGAAAAGCCGTTCGCCGAGATCGACTATGCCGAATGGCGCGAAATCCTCGACGTCACCCTCGACGGCGCTTTCCACTGCACCAAGGCCTGCCTTCCGGCTTTGCGGAAAAGCGGGGCGGGAACCATCGTCAACATTGGGGGCCTGAGCGCGCATACCGGAGCCAAGAACCGCGCTCACGTCGTGACGGCAAAGGCCGGCATCATTGGCTTGACCCGCGCGCTGGCGCACGACCTGGCCGATGACGGCATCACCGTCAATTGCGTGGTCCCCGGCCTGATCGGTACACCGCGGCCAAAACACAAGCCGCAACCCGCGCACCATCTGACCCACCAGACCATCACCGGCGAGCGCGGCAAGCCGGAACAGGTCGCCGCGGCCGTCCGGTTCCTATGCAGCCCGGGTGCGCGCTACATCACGGGGCAGGCGATTCATGCCAATGGCGGGGCCTATCTCGGCGCTTGACGCATGGCTTGCGCGTGGAATACGCCGGGACTGCCGGATAAATGCGCTCGGCGACTGGGATTTTTGGTGTTAACTATTTGGCATGAACCAGCACGCCAAGGTCGAGATCCGGAATTCCACCTGTCCGCACGATTGTCCGTCGGCCTGCGCGCTCGACGTCGAGGTGATCGAGGGGCAATCCATCGGCCGGGTGCGCGGCTCCAAGCTGCAGACCTATACCGCGGGCGTCGTCTGCGCCAAGGTGGCGCGCTACGCCGAACGCATTCACCATCCCGAACGCTTGATGCATCCGCTGCGCCGGACCGGACCAAAGGGCTCCGGCCGGTTCGCGCAAGTTTCCTGGGACGAGGCGCTCGACGAGATCGCGGCCCGGTTCAATCAAGCCGAACGCGAGTTCGGCGCCGAATCCGTCTGGCCTTATTACTACGCCGGCACCATGGGCCTCGTGATGCGCGACGGCATCAATCGGCTGGCGCATGTGAAGAAATATTCGCGCTTCTATTCCACGATTTGCGCCAACATCGCCCGCGTCGGGTTCGCCATCGGCACCGGCAAGATCGCCGGCGTCGATCCGCGTGAGATGGGCGTCTCCGACCTGATCGTGATCTGGGGCACCAATCCGGTGAACACCCAAGTCAATGTGATGACGCACGCCTCCCGCGCCAAGAAAGAGCGCGGCGCCAGGATCGCGGCGGTCGATGTCTACAACAACGACACCATGAAGCAGGCCGATATCAAGATCATCCTGCGGCCTGGCACCGACGGCGCTTTTGCATGCGGCCTCATGCATGTGCTGTTCCGTGAGGGCTATGCCGACCGCGACTATCTCGCCCGTTACACCGATTGCCCCGCAGAGCTCGAGGCGCATCTCAGGACCCGCACCCCCGAATGGGCTTCCGCCATTTGCGGCGTGCCGGTGGCCGAGATCGAAGCCTTTGCCCGCGCGGTCGGCAAGACCAAGCGCACCTTCTTCCGCCTCGGCTACGGCTTCACCCGCAGCCGCAATGGCGCAACGCAAATGCACGCCGCGCTTTGCATCCCGGCGGTGACCGGCGCCTGGCAATACGAGGGCGGCGGCGCCTTCTTCAACAACGCCTCGATCTGGCGTTTCAACGAGTCGATCATCGAGGGCCATGACGCGATCGATCCAACGACGCGCCAGCTTGATCAATCCAAGATCGGGCGCATCTTGACCGGCGATGCCGAAGCGCTGCGCGGCGGCGGCCCAGTCAAGGCGATGCTGATCCAGAACACCAATCCGGTGACGGTCGCGCCCGAGCAGACGCTGGTGCGCCAGGGTTTTGCGCGCGAAGACCTGTTCGTCGCCGTGCACGAGCAGTTCATGACCGAAACGACGCAAATGGCCGATATCGTGCTGCCGGCGACCATGTTCATGGAGCACGACGATCTCTATTACGGCGGCGGCCATCAGCATATTTCGGTTGGTCCCAAGCTGATCGAGCCCCCGGTCGAATGCCGCTCCAACCACGAGGTGATGCAGGGGCTTGCGCGCAGGCTCAACGCCGTGCATCCCGGATTTGAGATGACGCCCCGCGAGTTGATCGATGCTACGCTCAAGAGCAGCGGCCATGGCGACATCGCGACGCTGGAAGCCGATCTTTGGCGCGACCTGCAGCCGGATTTCCGCACATCACACTATCTTGATGGCTTTGCGCATGCCGACAAGAAGTTCCATTTCAAGGCCGATTGGGCGCATCCGCCATTCGGCGTAATGATGGGCGAAACGAAAGGGATGCCCTCGCTGCCGGATCACTGGACCATCATCGAGGAAGCGGATGAGGCCCATCCGTTCCGGCTCGCCACCAGCCCCTCGCGCAGTTTCCTCAATACCACGTTCAATGAGACGCCGTCCTCGCAGGCCCGAGAGGGCAAGGCCTCCGTCTTGATGCATCCGCTCGATGCGGCGTCGCTCGGGATCGCCAACGGCGATGCCGTCACGCTGGGCAATGTGAGGGGCGAGACGACGCTGGTCGCAAGATTGTTCGAGGGGCTGCGTCGCGGCGTGCTGGTTGCGGAGTCAGTCCACCCGAACCACGATCATATCGGCGGCCGCGGCATCAATACGCTGACCGGCGCGGAAGCCGTGGCGCCGATCGGCGGGGCCGCTTTCCACGACAACAGGGTTTGGGTGAGGAAAGCCACAGTCATCTAAAAAAAGCCGTTGTTTCCGCATGAAATAGCCGGAAATTGCCACCCTGCTACCTAGGGGCGTGCGCGCTTGATTCCGACTGTTTTTCGAAAAGGCAAACCGTTTTTGACATCGGCTGGATGGGCGGCTAACTAGCTGCGTTGCAGCCGAAGAACCGTGATAACCCAAAGGCGCCGTATCGTCGTGACCGCTACTCTATGCATGTTCTCGCCTGCAGTATCCGGAGTCTGTACGGCATGAACGCCTCGTTCCGGCGCCAGCTGGCCGATTATGTGGAATATCACCGTGATCCAAGGAACTGCCTCGCGCATATCTTTGGAATCATCTTCCTGTTTTTGGCAGCCGTTCTTCCCCTGACGATGTGGCCGCTCCCAGGATTTGGCGGCCATGCCAGTCTCGCCATTCTGATGGTGTTGCCAGTCCTGATCTACTGGCTCGCTTTGGATATTGTGCTCGGGCTTGCGATCGTTGTCGTGGCCGCTCTTTTGTTGTCGACAGCGGCGACGATCGTGGATCACGCAAGCATTATCGGCGTGTGGACCACAACCGCGGTTCTGATCGTCGTTGGCGTGAGCTCCCAGATTGTCGGACATCGCCTGTTCGAGCGTCGTCAGCCGGCGCTGGTGGATAATCCATCCCATTTGCTGCTCGGGCCGATGTTTGTTATGGCAAAGCTGTTCATCACGTTCGGGCTCCGGGACGATCTGGCCGCCATCATCGGACCGGCCGCGAAGAGCGCGCCGCGCCCCGTTTCGTCGTACCCGGCGGACCGCTGAAACGAGCGGAAGCTTTATTTATGACACGCGTACTCGTTACTGGCGGCAACGGTTTCATCGGCCAGCATTTGGTATCCGAACTCCTCGCGCGCGGCCGCGAGGTGCGTGTCCTCGACGTCCGCCCGCCGAGCAGGACGCTGTCGGCGGTCGAATATGTTGAAGGCTCGGTACTCGACGTGGGCCTGGTGCATGAGGCCGCGTCCGGCGTTGACGAGGTTTATCATCTGGCCGGACTGCCCGGCATGTGGAAGCCGAAAAGAGCGGAATTCCACGCCGTCAATTTCACCGGCACCCGCAACGTTCTAACCGCCGCGCAGCGTCGCGGCGCGTTGCGGTTTCTGCACTGCTCAACCGAGTCCATTCTTTTCCATGCCTCCCCGCCCGGCGATGTTGCCGCCGAAGAGGCTTCGCTGTCCGTCGACAAGATGCCGGGTCCGTATACGCGCTCCAAAATGCTCGCGGATGAATTGGCGTTGCAGGCGGCCGCATCGGGGATGCCGGTGATTGTCGGCTGCCCCACCATGCCGATCGGCCCGCACGATCACAACGTCACGCCGCCGACCGCCATGCTGCAATATTTTCTCCAACGCGGATCCCTTCAGATCTATCTCGATTTCATCGTCAACTTCGTCGACGTCCGCGATGTCGCGACCGGGCTTATCCTGGCGATGGAAAAAGGCCGGGTCGGGCACCGCTATGTGCTTGGAGGCGACAGCCTGCGGCTGCGACAGATCCTTGCGCTGATGGCCTCGATCAGCGGCCGCCGCAAGGTCTTCGTTCCGCTTCCCGGACCGCTTGCGGAATTGGCGGCATCGATCATCGAGTTGACGGCCGATTATGTCACACGCCGGACGCCCTCGGCGACGGTGGAGGGTGTCCGGATCGCGCGGCGCGCAATCGCGCTCTCGAGCGAGAAGGCCAGGCGCGAACTCGGCTATCTGCCCCGTCCGATCGAGCCCTTGCTGCAGGAAATCATCGCTCACATGGCGGGTGTATCCTTAGGCGAGGTCCTCAAGCATGCTTAGCCGTCTCGGCGAAATCGGCGATGCGCTATCGAGCGGCTGGATCACGGTCTGGCCGACACAGTTGTTGGCATTGATCTGGCTCGCGTGGGTCGTGAGCTGGGTCGTGGCGGCGTCCTGGTCGGCACGAACCAAGACCCATGTGCGGACCCGGGATTCGTGGATCTATCGGCTGCCGATTCTGCTCGGGGCGATCCTCTTGTCTCCCTGGACTTCACAAGCGCTGGGGGAGAGCCGGATCTACGATCCCGGCGACTTCGGCACCTATGCGCTGGCCGTGCTGCTTCTCGTGGGTGTCTCGTTCACCTGGTGGGCGCGCATCCATCTCGGGCGGTTCTGGTCCAACGCCATCACCCACAAGGAAGACCACCGGGTCGTGGATACCGGCCCCTATGGGCTGGTGCGCCATCCAATCTATACCGGGCTGATCCTCGCCATCCTGGCCACCGGCGCCGCGGTTGCAACCTGGAGCGCGTTGCTCGGCGCGCTCCTGATCTCGTTTGGGGAATGGCAGAAGGCGCGCATGGAGGAAGGTTTCCTGACCGCCGAGCTTGGTCCGGAGGCCTACGGACCCTATTGCCAGCGCGTGCCAATGATCGTGCCGTTTCTGCGGTGGTTTGGGAGCTAGTGCCCGGACGACATCGGCTCGGAAACGGCGGCGGGCGGCGCCAGATGGCGCGGCACGATGATGCGCTGGCCGGCGATGAGCGCGGCATTTTCCGGCATCGGGTTCAATTGGGTCAGCGACCACAGCGGCAGATGATAGCGCTCGGCGAGCGTTGGCAACGTGTCGCCCGGGTGCGCAGCGACGGCCATGCCGCTGTCCCACAGCTCGATCTCCGTCTTCGGCGGAACCACATAGCGAAGCGGGAGGGGCTCGGCGTCGTCCTTTGTAAGGTCCTTCGCAGGCGTCGCAGAGAGCTGGACGATCTTGGCAACGAGCTGCTGATGGATCTGGTCCATCTTGTCGATGCTGATGTGCGAGACCTCGTCGTGCTGCGCCAGGTCGTAACTGGCATAGTTGCCGCGAAACCCCTGCGTCGGCTTGATATCGCCGCCGCCGAGCACGTCTTTCGACAGAAAGATGTTGATGAAGCGTTCGACGTTGAGCGGCACATCCGGGCTCAAATGCGCCGGATCGACGGTGACGACCAGGCTCACCGGGATGCCCTCGTCCCGCAGCTTTTCCGAGAACTGCAGCGCGCAGCGCCCGCCCATGGAGTGGCCGATCAGGATGATCGGCGCGGGATCCTGCCGGTAAGTTTCGATCGCCGCTCCGGCGACCAGGTCGCAAACCGTGAATTCGTAGACATTGGCCGTGAGGCCGGCGCGCTCGATCTTTTCCGTCAGCCTGTCCATGCCGCGCGAGAAGATCAGGCCCATCGCGCCCCGGAACAGATAGGCGCGCCCGCGCGGCAACACCGGCGACGGTTCGGCCGCCTTGGGCTGCAGCGCCGAGTGAGCGTCGGCGGTTTGTGCCGCGGTCTGCTTGATGGCCGGGATCTGACCGGCGATCGCAACATGCGCGCAGACGATGCAGGCAAGCATCGCCGTCGCAACGAGGCCCGCAACCTGCCTTGGATATTCCCTTGAACTTATCTGCCTGGTTTTCACGGCCCGCGCATTCGTCGCTGTCGGCATCGACAAAGCCGAAGCGCGCCGCCCGGCGCGCGTCCACCTTGCATTACCGATAAATGGGCGGAATTTGAGGCGTTGCCGAACGCCGTCGCCGGCGTTGCGCAAGCCCATCAGTTGGGCAAAGCCACGGCTGCGCGCTTGGTCGCGGAAGCTTGCGGCGCTCCGCCCGGGCCGCTCTGCACGGCGGCGTCGATCGCGGCGATCACCTTTTGCTGAATAAGCTCGTTTTTGTCGATCGAGAGGTGCGAGATGCCCGGCACATTCTCGACGTCGACATTTTCAAGCGTGCCGCGGAAGTTGCCGGTCTTCTCCACGCGCGTGCCGGCGCCGTTGGCGACATACAAATTGATGTAGCGTCCGACGCGACCGGCGAGGCTGGTATGGAACACCGAATCCAGCCCGATCGCGAGCTTGACCGGGACGCCCTGCTGATCGAGCCGCGCCACAATATCGGGCAGGCACGTCGCTCCGGAGGAGTGCCCGACCAGAATGATCGTCTTCGCCCGCCCGCTTCGGTATTCGGCCGCGGCGTCGTCGGCGATCGACGCCCACATCAGGTGATTGTGGACGGTCGCGTTGATGCCCTGCTGCTGCAGCTTGGCGGCGATCTGGTCCATGCCGAGCGAGAAGATGTTGAGGATGCCGCGAACCAGATAAACATGGGCGCCTGATCCTGCGGGCGCTGCGGGCGCTGCTTGCGCTGCGCCGGAACCGAGCGGCAGAACCAAAAGCAGCATCGCCATCGCCGCGGCTCTCAGTGAGCGCCGCCACGGCGCGGACAGGGATGAAAAACCGCCGAAACGCGCTGCAACGACCTGATTTGACTTCATGAGTTCCTCGACCAACCACTGCGTCCATCGACGTATAAGTGCCGCGCTCGCCTCTGCAACAAAATAGCCTCAACCGGGCCATTTTTCCTGGAAGGCGCGGCTCCTTTGCAACAGACTCGCGTGTTCCCGATGTCATCTTTCCGGGGCGATGCGAAAAACCGGTCCCGGAATCTCGAGATTCCGGGTCTGGTCCATCCAAGTCGGCTTTAGCCGACGTGGACAACAATATTGCAGAACTTTAGGTAAAACCCGAGTTACCATCCCGGAATGACGGAGCGGAAATCGTCCTTGCGGTCGTCCACACTCCTGCCACAAATGGGTCCGCGAGACCAACAGGCGGGCACGGCAATGACCGAGAACAACAGCGTCATCCTCCACAAGCGCGGCCAGGCGTTCTGGATCAGCATCAACCGGCCGGACAAGCGCAACGCGCTGAACGCCGATGTGATCGCCGGCATCGCCGAGGGCTATCGCGCCGCGCACGACGACACGGAGGTGCGGGTCATCGTGCTGACCGGCGCCGGAGAGAAAGCGTTTTGCGCCGGCGCCGATCTGCAGAACAGCGGAGCGGCCTTCGCGATGGATTTCTCCCGGCCCAACGCCGACTACGCCGACCTGTTGCGATTGTCGCAGAACGCCACCAAGCCATCGATCGCGCGCGTCGGCGGCGTCTGCATGGCCGGCGGGATGGGGCTGTTGTGCATGACCGATATGGCGGTCGCGGCCGACCACGTGATCTTAGGATTGCCGGAGGTGAAGGTCGGCGTGTTTCCGATGCAGGTGATGGCGCTGTTACAGGAGGTCGCGCCGCGCCGCCTGATCAACGAGTGGGCGCTGACCGGCGAGCCGTTCGACGCCAAGGCCGCGCAGGCCGCTGGCCTCTTGAACTATGTCGTGCCGGCCGCCGAGCTCGACGCCAAGGTCGAATGGCTGATCGGCCGCATCGTCGACAAATCGCCGACCGCGATCCGGCGCGGCAAATATGCCATGCGCGCGATCGCCTCGATGTCGTTTGACGAAAGCATCGCCTACACCGAAAGCCAGATCGCGATATTGGCGATGACCGAGGACGCCAAGGAAGGCCTGAAAGCGTTCGGCGAAAAGCGCAAGCCGATGTGGCCGGGGAAATAGTTCCACACTCACGTCGTCCCGGCGAAGGCCGGGACCCATAACCGCTGATGCGTGTTGATGCGCTCGCTGTGGCTTCAGCTTGGCGTAACAACGGACGTCGGTGGTATGGGTCCCGGATCGGCGCTCGCTGGCGCTCGCATGTCCGGGACGACGAGGGGACAGATTCGATTTTCAGACAACAGAGAGGTATGACTTCGCATTCTCGCGAACCGGAAACCGCCCGAGCTTTGCAGATGATGTCCCTCGATTATAGAGGGCGCAGGGAATGCCGGGTGCGCGACGCACCCGCAGCCTCGTGTGCAAAGGTAGAAAGCACACGAGTAGTCACCACAGGCAGGCCGCAATCAACCGGCATTCCCCGCGCAATGGTTTTACGGCTTATTTCGTGCTCCCCGGTGACCGGGCGCTTTAGCCACCGTCGTCCGTGGATCGCTCCAAGACCTTAGCGACAGCGTCGGGGCGCTAAGACCACACGTCTATATTTTGATATTTGGTGAGACACGCCGATATCAAGAAAACACTTTAAAACAAGCGCTTATGCGTTAGCCCGACGCACGCTGTTTCTGCGCGCTTCGCCGATAATAGGGCCAGGACCTTTGCGACCGGATGCCACCATAGCAAAGGCCCCGCCCATGGTCCCAACCATCGGAGCTGAAACCATGTCTGATATTACCACCATCGAACCCGCCGGCAAGCGCATGCGCAATGGCGCCGTCGTCCTGACCGATCGCATGTGCCGGCGGCAGGTCGCAAAGCGGATCAAGCTTTACGACCGCAAAGCGAGCGGCCTCTACATCTCCATCATCCCCGCCGGGACGGCGACCTTCTCTTTCAAATTCACCGACAAGAGCACGGGCCGGAAGCGCTCCAAATGGCTCGGCGTTCATAGCGAAACCTTCACCGTCGAGCATGCCCGAACCGAGGTCTATGCCCTGAAAACCCGGATCGGCAACGGCGAGAACATCGCCGAGAGCTTGCGCCAACAGAAGGCGCAGCGGGCCACGCGGGGCAAGACCGTTGACGAGATTATCGAGGAGCGTATCGAATGGATGCAAACTCCGGTGCTGAAGCGTGACGGCGAGATGCGGCCCCGGATCGAAAGCTGGGAGAATGTTGCGCGCCATTTGCGCAACTTCATCAGCCCACGGCTCGGCGGGAAGATTGCCAGCGCTCACCAAGCAGGACGTTGCGGCGCTCTCGAATGACATCGTTGCGGGTAAGCACGGCGGCAAGGCGTCGCTCAGCAATGCCCGACATATGCGGCGCGCCGCCTCAGGCGTGTTCAATTGGGCGGCGGAAGCGGGCCGCGACTACGTCACCGCGAGCCCCTGCGTCAACCTGCCAGAGCTTGACGAGGAGCATTCGCGCGACCGCGTGCTGACCGAGGACGAGATCAGGACGCTTTGGCACGGTCTCGGCCGCGAGGACATGCCGTAGGACTGCAGGACAAGGTTAGCGATCAAGTTCGCCTTGACCACCATGCTGCGTTCGGGGGAGATGCTGCCGATCCACCGCGACGAGCTGAACACCCAGAACGGCACCGTCGACATTTCGGCGCGGCGGGTCAAAAAACGGCGCGTGATCGAGCAGCCGCTCTCCGACCTTGCGTTGGAAATCATCAAGGAGGCGATGGGCAATTACGAATATGCCTTCACCGGTCGCTTCGGCGACGCGCCACTATCGCGCCAAGCGATGTCAGGCGCGCTGACCGGCGCCAAGGTGACGAAGAGCGGCAAGCAGGTTATGCGCACGCCGGGCATCTGCGAACTGCTCCGGCTCGCGCCGTTTACACCGCACGATTTGCGAAGGACAGCGGCGACGATGTGCGGTGAACTTGGCCTGTCGGAGGCAGGTATCTCGCTGTGCCTCGACCATCAGGCGAGCAAGGACGAGAACGGCAAGCCGCTGCCAGCGGTCACCCGCAAGGTCTACAACCTCGCCACGCGCGCCCGGGTAGCGAAGAAGCGCAAGGTGCTCGATGCGTGGGCTATCGAGCTGCGCCGGATCATCGGCGCGCCAGCAACCGAGCTGGCTTTCGCCGCCTGATCGCGCCGGTGCCCGTTCCTCTGTCGCGGAGGAACGGGATTGCCCGCCGCATCGGCCTGCGCTTCAGTAGGGGCATGTCCGATCCAATCCCCGGCAATGGTCCGAACGCGGCCTATGACGTGGTCCCGTCAGAGCGCTGGCCGAAAGACTGATGGACCGTGACCTGCAACAGGATTCCGGTTTGGCATTGGCCCACCCGTGCTGAGGCCGAACGTTACGCGACCGATGCCGCCTACCGCGCCAGCCTGATAGTGGCGAAGTATGCCGACCGCTAACCGGACATGCAGATCTCCCGCATCCAGCTCTCGGACAAGAGCTCACGCTTTCGCGTGCAACGCCTTCTGCAGTTTCTGACCATTTATCGGAGTTGATAGGTTTCCCAATCTCCAAGATCCTTCCCTACGTATTGCGTGGGGCTGGTCGCGCCGGTTCGACGAACCGATCCCGCTGCCGGACGGTGGCGAGCTTCGCACGCTGCTGGATGCCGGGCGTTATGTCGACAAACTACCTCGCGGCATGCACGAACACGAGGAGTGGTAAACGGTGATGGAAGTCCTGCTATCGGCGGTTGAAGGCGGCGAGCCGGTGAGCTTGCTGCGAATTGAGCCGCCCCGTGGGTCTCTCCATAAACATACTTATGGATGTCGGTTTATAGTCGCCAAACGCGTCACGATCAGAGAAACCCATTTTCCGGTATAACGTCTGTGCTTCAATGTTCTTTGTGCCGACTTCCAAATTCCAACTGAATGGTTTTAATCCCTCGCTTTTCGGCGCTGCCCAAAACCGCCTGCACCAACGATACACCAACGCCTCGCCCTCTAAAACGAGGATCGACTATCATACGTTTGAGTTCGCCTGTGTTGTCGGACTTCACAAAGAGAGCGCGATCTCACGCCGCCTCGCCATCGGTCGTTCTGGCAATCAAGATGACGACGTTCGATGCGAGCAGCGTCCTTGAATTGAGCGGTCGGCGGTACTCGCCTGGATCCGATAGCGCGGCAACTTCGTCAGACAGCCTGATGAGAGCCTCAACGTCAGGTTGGTCGGCCCGCTCCTCCTGAACGTGAATTCCAGCATCTGCCATTGGCACATCCTTCGAGGTGGGCCCGCAATATTCTCACACGCTCAGGCGCGAAAATTTTGAGTTTTGTACCCGAACTAAACAGAGCGAGGTCCGTTGCGGGTCAATCGCGTCACGTTGACCGTGGGCCGGCCCCTTCCGGTTTACCCCGATCAACGGACATCGTCAGACCGCCCCGGCATGTCGGGTTGGTGCCAATTGCGGAAGTGATCCGCAGTCGCGGCGTCAAAAAACGAAGATTGTACGACGCATAGAAAAATGGCTCTCTTGAGCCTTATTCACTGGTTCAGCATGTCGGCGTACTAAGTGCTTGGTGACGGAAGTCCAGAACGACAGGATGGCCAATCTCGCATGCCAAGCGACAAAGAAATTGCAGAAATCAACGCAAATTCAGCATCAAACCACTGCTTGACCGGGGTCCAACTATGAATGTTCGATCTGGTTTTCTAGAAACCATTGGCAATACGCCATTGATCAGGCTGCGCGCGGCGTCGGACATCACGGGTTGCGACATCTACGGGAAGGCCGAATTTCTTAATCCCGGCGGCTCGATCAAGGATCGTGCGGCCCTAGCCATCATAAACGACGCCGAGCAGCGCGGCCAACTCAAGCCGGGCGGCGTCATCGTGGAAGGCACAGCCGGCAACGTCGGCATTGGCATCGCGCTCGTGGCCAACGCGCGCGGTTATCGTTCCGTGATCGTGATGCCCGACACGCAAAGTCAGGAGAAGAAGGACATGCTGCAGCTATGCGGCGCCGATCTGCGCCTGATACCCGCCGTGCCCTATTCCAATCCCGGCCACTATGCTCGCTATTCCGGTCGCCTCGCTGAGGAACTGGGCGCGTTCTGGGCAAATCAGTTCGACAACGTGGCCAACCGCGATGGCCACTATCGCACGACAGGCCCCGAAATTTGGGAGCAGACGGGCGGAAAGGTTGATGGCTTCACTTGTGCCGTCGGGAGTGGCGGAACTTTGGGTGGAATTGCGCGCGCCCTCAAGGAACGCAATCCCGGTGTGAAGATTGCACTCAGCGATCCAATGGGCGCCGCCCTCTACAATTGGTTTACTAGGGGTGAGCTGACGGCAGAAGGCGACTCGATCACAGAGGGTATCGGTCAAGTACGTGTGACCAAGAACCTTGAAGGCACGCCTATCGACATAGCCTACCAGATCACTGATGAGGAGGCGCTACCTGTTTTGTTCGACTTGATCGAACATGAGGGGTTGGTACTGGGTGGTTCAAGCGCGATCAACATCGTGGGGGCCATGCGGCTTGCACGCGACCTTGGTCCAGGCAAGATCATCGTCACCATCCTCGCGGATGGCGGCCAGCGCTACCAGTCCAAGCTCTTCAATCCGGACTTCCTGCGCAAGAAAAACCTACCGCTACCGCGCTGGATGAAGTGAGCTGTGATCTTTATTCATTACCCATTCGCCGCCACCACGCCGAACTACATCCAGCATGATGACGCCGAAGATCGATTTGTTAGACGCGAGGGCCTATGCGGCCGAGGGTGTTCGCCTTGGGTCAAAATGCGAAATCCTCATCCCGGTAGATATCTTCCGCTTTGCCTCTGAACTCGGACATTGCTCGACGCGGTCGGCACTTCGCATTTGCTCCATGAGCAAACCTACGCTTTAATCGACAGATCAGATCATACCCGTGTCGTTCCTCTGGTTATACGAGCGCAAAGCCGGGGACAGACCTGCTGCAGACCAAGACGAAGATCGGTCAGCTTGGGCAGGCTCTATGGTGATCGATCAGTGCGCTCAGCGGTTAGGCTCAGGACATGCCGAGCAGGCCCGTTGTATCAGCGCATTCAGGCAAAGTGGTTTGGCGATGCCGAACAATAGCCTTGTCGCGAGAGCCTACGGGCTCACTTTGAGCGCTGCTTTATCTGAAGGAAACCAGGAAGGTCCTCGGCTTCCGCCAGACGCGCAAGCTTTGTTGCCAGATCGACTGCGAGATCGAACTGCAACTCGATCAGCCGGCGGCTCATGAACGTACGGAAATAATCGCCCCAGATGAATTCCTGGAACGGCGTATCCTGGTCCTCAAACGCCTCACCGCGCACCCGCCGAGCCAGCGAGCGCCAGACGTTGTCAGTGAGCTCGCCGATGTGATGGGGAATGGCGGCGAAAGGCCTGCGGTTGCCATCGGCGTCAATCGGCCAGCAATAGCCATTCTTCTCCATTTTGCGCCAGAACGGCCGCTCCGCCAGCTCCGACCAGTCCGCGACCTTGTCGCCGAGCAGGGCCTCCCGGATGTCGATCGACCAAAGCGCGCGCGCGAGATGGTGGTGGTCGACGATATAGATGCGCTTTCCGGGCCCAAGAACATAAGGAATAGCTTTTTTCTCGAGATAGCTCTTACGGTCCGCGGACGACTGCTTCTCAAGCTTCACCGCCCGTTCCTTGACATCCAACAATCCGAGGGTGAGCTGCGTCGGCCTGAGGTCGGCAATTTGAACCTTTGTCTGCGCCATGATGCTGCCATGCTTTGAAAGCCACTTGAGTGTGTCCGCACGGCCGCCGCCGTGTCAATGTGGACTTGCCCCAGGAAAGTGGAGAATGCAGCTACACGTCGCTGCCTCAGTGCAACACGTCGGCATCGGGCCGCTACGCCCAATGCGAGGTCAATCCGTATTTCGCGGGCGCGGGGAGCACTCGCGGGTTATCGGCGGCATCGCCGCGTCTATTAAAGAATGAACCGTATATCGGCCGCCGCACCATCCTGTGCGTGTTGCTATTCGGTGCTTTGGAATTTGCTCGGCCAAACCCAGCAAGAAGACTATCATAGTTGGTAGCTGGTGCCGTGGGTCTGCGATGGGCTACGCTGTTCGACAGGAGGAGCGGCGATGCAAGACGTGCAGGACGTATTTAGAAAAACTGGGCACGGAGGCGGTGGATTGCGCGTTGATCAGCAAGCGAGCGACCGATCCGCAGAAGAAAGTGCTGTTCGATCAGCTCGCCGATCACTTAGCGGTGCTTGAATGTGCGATCGAGGCGAAGGGACCCTAGCGGCTTATTTCGCCGACAGCCACTGGCTGGAGGAGAGCCCGGTCCACGTTCCCCATCTCAGCGCAGCCCCATGAAATTCGTCGAACCGAGCCGCTTCACTGATCCCGACGCCACTGTGCGCAAGCTCATGGAAATCGCCAACGCCACGGAGCCTGCCCAGGATGGCCGCATCTATATCGAGCTGGTCAACGCCGCCTTCCTAAAGGCCGAGCAGTTCGGCGACGGTATAAAGAGGGCGCGGCATTGAAAAATCGGCCTGGGTCGCAAGTTTTGCGCCGCAGAAATATAACAGTTTTTCGTGTTTACGAGGGGTTCGATCAGGCGGCTCTTTTAACCTCCCGACGTCGGGAGGTTTGCGATCGGCCGTATCACGAGGCCGATACGGCCACCGACGATTAGCGCCAACCCGGTCGGCGCCGTGGCGCGTTGCCGGTGCCCATGCGATGGCGAGACGGCAGGCCTTTTGGGACAGCGTGCGAGAAATCGCCTCTCCAGCACCGCGCTGGTCCCGACTGTCACATACCAGCCCAGCGCAGCGGCTCGTCTTCGTGATGATCGATAGCTGTCCATCCTATCCAAAATGAAGAACAGCCAAAGGCCGTAGGCTGCGACTGTTCGTAGAATAGGTCCGAGTTTATTCATGGCGCATGATAGAGTTGACGCTTCTCACTGGTCGATTGTGATGAAGGAGAATGAGCGAGACAAGGCCCTGCCAATCGATCCCGGCAACCAAATGGAGAATTGAACATGTGGCTATGCCTGAAAAACAGTTTCCTATCGATAGTTTCTAAAGACTGCCGCCCCGATGAACTGATGGTCCGGGCAAGGCGACCGGGCGATATCGGGAAGGTATTCCCAGATGCCAAGGTCAGCAGAAACACCGGGAGCGATTACCTGTATCGGACGGTGCTACCACGCGATGTCGTGAAACAGGCCATGGCCGCAATGATCGACCATGTCGACTACCCGAACTTCAAGGATAGTGTTGAAGACAGGTCATTGCGTGCTGCCTATCTCGGTGTCTGGTGTGCAATGGCAGGCCTACAACATCCGCCGCCAGACATAGAGCGGGTGACCCATGCAAGGTCAGCTCTAATCTCGAAAAACACCCTGTAGCGCCTATGGCGCCTAGATAGCTTGTAGGCGAGGCAGAAACGGTCACCAGTGAGTTATTTCTAGCGGATTGTTCTAAGGAAACCGATTTGGTTCTTCTGCTTTGACCTCAACAGCGCACGTCGTGAGCTAGACCGACCGTGTCGGCTTTGTGCCAACAACGGACAACCGCACGGCTGTTCGCTATTTCGTCGCTGTCTATCCATAGAATTGAATAATTGCGAGAGAATGCAGAGAAAGGCTCTGCATTGCGCAGGGCCTTTCTCCAATTTTAATGCGACGGTGAATATTGACGGCGGCTTCGTTCTCAGTACTTCGACTATTTGTTGAAAAGTTTGCTGAGAAATTCGACGACGTCCTTTTGAGCGGCCTCGGTCGCCTCAGCATTATAGGCGATTGTGACGCCACGTTCGATGCAGGGGTCGTTGGAAGTGGCAGGCTGGCCCGTATCGCTGTTGATGATCACGCCCCGCTGCTTTTCCTCGAAGCGGCATTTGCGCGCAGTTAGCGCCTGCGGGAGCTGCATCGTGCCCGGGATCGTCTGGTTGTCGAAAGCATGATAAGCACCGGGATATTCAATGAGGTCTATATTGGCACCAGCTTTTTTCAGCCGCGCGACGTAATCGCGGCATGGGCCGACCGGCACCCAGTCATCGGCAATGCCGTGATAAAGGCGGATCGGCTTCGCGCTGACCTTTTCGTCATCGATCAACGCGATGTTGCAGGGCGTGTAGAAACCGATATAGGCAGCGAAGCTTGCGCCCTCAGGGGCGTAGGCGCTCTGGAAACGGTTCATGCTAGCGTAAAGCGAGGGTACCGCGCCCTTCGAAAAGCCCATGACCGCAATCTTATTCGGATCAATGCGAGGATGCTTCGCGAGCACGGCGAGCGCAGCAAAGGTGTCGTTCATCATCGCGTAAGACGAAAGCTGCGACTGATCGGTAATGGTATTCGTGATCCCACGGCCTGTGAAGCTGTCGGCGACAAAAGTGGCGAAGCCCGCCTTGTTCAGCTCGCCTACCCACATGCCGGAATTGAAGCCGACGCCGCCCGAGCCATGCACGAGGACGACGGCTGGCAGCCGGTCGGTTCCGGGCTTTGGTATGCGCAGCTCGCCCGCGATCATCGCGGGCTTGCCATCATTTCTGCCGAGCAGGAAATCAGATGTGCTGAGTGTGACCGTCTGAATCGGATAAACCTCAGTGCGGAAGATGGCTTGTGCCCGTGCGTCTTCCAAGAGGAAGGCCGAGCCAGCGATCGAGAACGAGCAAATTAGAGCGCGGGCAAATGAAGCGTTCATAGATTCCCTCCCATGTCATTCGACGTTTGCAGATGACCAAGGATCGGCGCGAACGACAGCGGTCGCTCCGAAAAATGTGGCTTCTATCGATTGTCAGAATGCTTGGCGACCGATGTCATAAGCGCTGCCGCTAAAAAAGTAGGGCAAGTTGCCGCCTTGAAGCTCTACGTTATACCGCTGCACACACCTCCACAAGAGATAGTAGGTGTGCTCAGGACCTAGAGTTTGGATGGGTTGTCCGAAATGAGTCATTCGCGTCGGTTTGATGCTCAGCCCGCTACTTCCGGTCTACCCCAATGAACGGACTTCGCCAGACCGGCCCGGCTGGTCCGCTTCGTGCCCTGAACGGAAGTCGCAATCTACCCCCCACACTCAAAATGGCATGTCCACCATGGCGGCAGCACGAGGCCGTCCGCTGACGCGTTATTTCTTGAGGTGTAGCATCGGCACTAGTCTGCCCGCCACATATACCGATCCCTCCGCGGTAAGATGCGCGTGATCCCATGCCAATGGAATGCCGTCGTCGACCGTGAGCGGGCATCGCTGCGCCGGACAGATCGCATCGACCACAGAAATGTAGGAAAATCTGTTAGATAGCGGAAGCGCCGATTTCATCTTTCGGTCGAGCGAGAAAATAGCTTGCAGAACGAAATCTTCGGGACGAGCATCGATAAGCCGCAGATGCGTGCGCATCAGGATCGACGGCAGCCTGCTCTTGAACTGCACGCCGGGACCGAGCAACACGACGGTAATGCCCAGCCCGTCGAGCCGGGAAATCGTTTGCTTGATGTCGGCGATCATCCCGTTGAACCACGACTGGCGGCCGTACAGCAACCAGTTCGCGGACATGACGACGAGGTCTGGCTTGCGATCGCGGAAGAAATCGTCCATTTGCCCGGCAAGGATGCGGCATGCTGCGTCGCTTTGAGCCACCGCGTTCAGTGTCGGCATGCATTGCGCTTGCGTCGCCTGCAGAATATGCACAGCTTGCGGGTCGATGGTCTTGCTGAAGCCATGGAAATAATGCGCCGCAAAGCTGTCGCCCCACAACAACAAGTTGATTTTGCCAGATGCGAGCGCGAGGCAAGCGTCGCCTAACACCAACCCAATCGGCGAATAGCAACTGCCGTTGCGATACACCGGTGAGAAATCGTAGTCGTTGTAGGATTCCAACTGCAACGCGGCGCGGTCGATATCTGACAGCCTCTGGCTGAAGACAATTCCGCCCGCACTGCCAGCTAGCAGAACGGCAGTACTGAAGGCGGCGAGGCGGAAGGCGGCGTGGCGCGTCGGCACCAGTGAACCGCGGCGGAGGGGCTGTTCGACAAATCGCCATGACAGATATGAGATTACAACCGTCAGCCCGAAAAGCGCGATCTTGTCTTCGGAATCCAGCGTTAAGCTGCTCGTGGAGAACCGTGCAAAGGCAAACAGTGGCCAGTGCCAGAGATACAACGAATAGGAAATTTGTCCGAAGAATTTGAGAACGTTGAGCAGCGAATATCGGCTCCTAATTTGCGTGGAAACGCCAATTCCGCTCCAGATAAAGATTGCGGCGCCTGTGCAGGGTGACAACGCGTTGAGGCCTGGGAAGCCCGGTCCTTGGCGAAGCGAAAAAATCGGGATCGCGATCAGCACGAGTGCGATACCTCGGGCGATTTGCTGCGCCAGCGGCTTACGTAGCACCGGAAAGCCCTCGACCGCTACGAGGCCGCCAACCAGAAATTCCCACGCCCGCGGCGGACTCATGAAGAAGGCATTGGCGGAGCGCTCCGTATGCATGAGCCATACGCTTAGCGCAAACGATGCCAGCGCCAGTGCGCCGAGCACGATCGGCTGCGCGATGCTCCTGCCGCGCACAAAGAGCGCCCACAGCAATAGTGGCAGCGCTAGATAAAACTGTTCCTCGACCGCTAGCGACCACGTATGCAGCAATGGTTTCTCCACCGCTGCGTGGTCAAAATAGCCAGTTTGAAACCAGAAGAAAAAATTAGATGTGAAGGTCACGACCGCCGCGACCGAACGAAAAAACTGCAGGCGTTCCGAAGTCAAAAGATAATGGAATGACGGGATCGCCATCAATGCCACCATCGTATAAAGCGCGGGCAGCAACCTGCGTACCCGGCGTTCATAAAATCGCGCAAAGGAGAAAGTGTCGCTTTGAACTTCCGACTGGACGATCCTCGTAATCAGATAACCGGAAATGACGAAAAAAATATCCACGCCGACGAAACCGCCGTAAATCGCCGGCGCTTCAAAATGGAATGCGACCACCGCAAGCACCGCGATGGCGCGAAGCCAATCGATGTCTTCCCGATAGATGCGCCCCACAATCACTGCGTTGCCTAGCTGCACCTTAAACCGGCATTTCCTTAGACGTACCCCACGGGCGCGCTCAGCGAGAGATCCCACTACACCCGAAAATACTGCAGGGCGCATGACCGATGTCAAGATATGTTCAAAGTCCGTGTGCCTGACGCAGATAAGATAGCCATTGGTGGGACCCGCGGAATGGTGGGCACAGATTTCGCCCGATGTCCGCTTCGGGTGTGCGCCGTGACAAGGCGGCGCTTTCCAGTGGGTGCAAGTACCACCCGGCAATCGCTCCAGCCGGAAGCAGCCGGAGCAGCCATGGAGGTGACGAAATGGCTGAAGCCTTCGGAATGCGTGTCACGAATTGGTGACAGCGCGAGTGTGCAGGCAGTAACGCGAGTGAACGCCGAGCAAGCCTCGAAAAGGACAATGCGCAGGCCGACCCGACAACCCTTTCGGGGAAGGCTGATACGGCTGGGTGAAGTCGAGCTAAGAGTACGCCCAGCTGCTGCGCCGGCGTAGTGGCGACAGCATGTACACAAGGAAAGCGTACGCAACACGGGAGGCCCCAAGGCGTGGTCAGGGATGATCAACCGGACGCCCGCGAGGGACAGGCCGCCGCTCCGCCTTGCGGCCAACGATCGAATTGGCGAGGACGCGATTAGACTGACCTACGTTCCTGCTTAATCACGCAACTCGCCGACGCGTCCGGTCCGCTTTGGGTCACTAGGAGACATGGGAGCGACGCTCGATGTGTTGTGCCAGGAATCAGCATCTTCGCCGATCCGCAAAGGAATGCCGACTGCAGCTTGCGCATGCGAGACAGGCCGAGAAAATTAAGACCCGGCACTGTTGTAGTGCCACGCCGCTGAACGGGGCGCCGCGCACCCGGCTTTTCAGTGCTTCGCGTTGATGCAGATCAATCGTCGGCCACTCATTGGGCGCAACGTGTGCCTTTTCGAGGAGATGAGCCATGAGTGACGCTGGAGTGGGCTGGATAGCAGCCATCATCATCGGCGGGATTGCAGGCTGGCTGGCAGAGCAATTCATGAAGAGTAACATGGGAATGATCATGAATATTGTGCTCGGCATCGTCGGTGCCGCAATTGCCAGCGCCATTTTGAGCTACTTCGGGATCGTCCTAGGAGGATGGATTGGCTACCTCATTTCCGGCTTCATCGGCGCGGTTTTGCTGATCTGGATCGTCCGGGCGATACGGCCTGCCTGAAGACATCGAGGCCACGCCAAGCGAAGCAAGAGATTGTTTGCCGCAGCGGAAGCGCGGACCGCAAAACGAGACGGTGAGGAGGATATTATGACGCATGTTCTACTCGTCATGAGCTGGCTCGGGGCTGTCAATGGCGCCGTGATATCGACACAGGAATTTACGAGCGCAGAGCGTTGCGAAGCAGCCCGGCAGACACTGATCGAGTACGCCAAGGCCCGTGGCCTTGACGAGACGCTTAGGCCCGTCTGCATGCAAAAGTGACGCTGGATAGATAGGCTGGCCGATGTCTTTGACCGTGGGCCAGCCACTTCCGGTCTACCCCGATCAACGGACATCTTCCGAGCCGGCCGGCACTTCAGTTTTGTGCCAAGGCACGAAGTCGCTGCGCTCCAGCCCGCTGCGCGGGAGCAAGAGCCGAGAGGCCGGCAGCCGGTCGAGAGGGCAGCGATTACGGGGTGGCAAGGTCAACACGATCAGCTCATGTATTGTCGGCGTGCGACGCATATCAGGAACACCAAGGATCATCTGGCAGGCCGGCACCCTGATGCGGCGAGTCACATCGACCCCGCCATAACGCAATGACAAAAGTTGTCTTGACGAATAGCGCAAACCAGTTTGCTTGAATGTGCCGTGGATATCTCTCCTCGCAAGAAATTGATTCACACCATGCCACCGAACACAGATCGACCGATCAATCGCGCAATGGTTGTCAGATGTGCTGTTTCTGCTACGCGCAACCATTTGAAATTACACGAGCCAAGAACATTAAAAGTACTTTTTAGCAACATTCAAGCCAAAACGCCAAAGTTGTAGAAGCATTCTGCCATGCGGCTTGCTGCCTCTCGAACCAATGCCGCCCATCAATTCACCAACCGACTGTTGATGAATTCCGTATGCCCGCCGAGATGTCCATTGCACTCTCCCGGGCTCACCTGTATGCGCGCATGCACGTCGCCTTGTGCTGGCGCCGCGTCCACCATCGAGATCGCCACCAACATACGATCGCCATAGCACTCGCTGCACCGCCGGGTGCCATACTTCCCGCGACTTCGTGCCTTGGCGCTTTTTGGACGCCGGCCGCAAGAGCGCGTGGATAGTGTCGTCATCCTGGCGTCCAAAACCGGCACAAAAGCCGACAGCAAGAACGCAAATTGATTGCCGCGACGACGGGAGTTGATCATGGGGACATTTTAGGTTTTTGGCATACAATCGGCTCATGATCGAACATGCTCGTCACGTGCCATTGCGACCCATCCCATGGCGGGAGAGTGAGGCCGCCGCCGCAATCGAGGACATCGTTGCGGATGGACTTGAAGATTTCGATGCCGAGCGATTCTGGCCCGCGCACCCGCTCGACGGGGGAATTCGCGACGGCCACACCAGCTTCTATTTTGGTGCCACCGGCGTAATTTGGGGTATCGATTACCTTGGCCGAGTTGGCGCGACCAAGGCACGGTTCGACTTCCGCCCCATCCTCCCGCGGCTGATGGAAGCGAACCAGAGGGAGATTACGTGGGAGATTCCGCGGTCGGACGGGTCGTTGCTGTTCGGCGATCTCGGTACGGCCCTGCTGGTTATGCGAATCGACCCGACTCCCGCGATCGCCGACCTGGTCTATGCGCGTGTGGACGCGAACACGACCCTGCCGGTGCGTGAGCTGATGTGGGGCATGCCGGGCTCCATGATCGCCTGCTGGCACATGGCTGGGATGACCGCGGAACGGCGTTGGCGAGCGCTGTTCGCGATTCAGGCCGCGCGTCTGCTCAGGGACTTGGAGGAGACCGACGATGGTCCGTTGTGGACGCAAGACCTCTATGGCCGCCACTTACGCTACCTCGGACCGGTGCATGGCTATGCCGGCAACATGATCGCGTTGATGCGTGGTTGGCAATGGCTGACCGACGATCAGCGCGCGCTGATCGCCAGGGCTGTTCCCCGGACTTTGACAGCAAATGCGTGGCGTTCCGAGCTTGGTGCATCATGGCATGGTGTCGTGGCCCAAAGCGACAGATCCCCGTGGCGTTGCCAGCATTGTCACGGGTCTCCCGGCATGGTGACGGCATTCGCGGATGCGCCGTTCACGTCGGTTGAGCTTGAAGACTTGCTGCGCGAAGGCGGCAAATTCACTTGGGCTGCTGGACCGCTCGCCAAAGGCTCCAACCTCTGCCACGGCACGGGCGGCAATGGCTATGCGTTCCTCAAACTTTATCACCGAACCAACGATTTGATGTGGCTTGAGCGCGCCCGGTCCTTCGCGATGACCGCGATCGCTCAGTATCGTGAGGCACGTGACCAGCTTGGGCGAGGCCGTTACTCATTGTGGACCGGCGACATTGGCCTCGCCGTCTATCTGTGGGACTGCGTGACCGCCGAGCCACAGTTTCCGACAATCGATGTTTTTTGAATTGCTTTCAAGCCGACAAAGGAAAAGCGGGAGTTTCGGTCTCCCCGACGACGCCAGCAAGAATGCCGAAGTCGCCGTCGCATGTCTCTTATGGGTCATTCGCGTCGGTCCGGACCGCGAGCTGGCCGCTTCCGGTATTCCCCAGGTGAGCCGACATCTTCAAAGCCGGCCGGCATGTCTCAAACGTGCCAGCAGCGAAAAGCACTCCATTTGTGAGTAATACGACGTTCTTGAGTAATAAGACTTTCGCTTTTTGGTTCTGAAGACGAGCAGGTGGAAGAGTGATGCGGCGTTTGGACAGTCTGACTGTCGGATTATATCGCTTGCACCAAAAAACGTTTGAGCGTTGAATTCTGCGATAATGCGCCGCTGCCGCAGGTCCCATAACCTAACAATGTAGTTTTCCGAGCGATCATTCTGCCCGGATCGCGTGAAGCAAATCACTATAGGCTTTCGCCCTGTTTTCAGCGCAGGGCCGAGGAAGGCACGCTAAACCAAAAAAAGCAGCAAATCGATCAGCAGGGAGGGAGCAAATGTCACGAAAACTGTCTCGACGACAATTCGTAGCTGCTACCGCCACGACATCCGCAGTGCTTGTCACCGCGCCTTATGTCCGCAGCGCTTACGCGGCCGGCAAATTGTCGATGGGTTTCTGGGATCACTGGGTCCCCGGCGCTAACCAGACCTTGACTGATCTCGTCAATGAATGGGCTGAAAAGGAAAAGGTCGAGGTTCAGATCGACTACATCACGAGCCAAGGCAACAAACTCCTACTGACCGTCACCACCGAAGCGCAAGCCAAAACCGGCCACGATATTCTGGCCATGGCGACTTGGTTGCCGCACGCCAACGCGGAGCTGCTTGAGCCCGTCAACGACATCATGGACCCGATTATCAAGCAGAACGGCGCGGTTAACGACACGGTCAAATATCTCGGCCAAGCCAACGGCAGGTGGCTCGGTGTTCCCGCCAGTGTCGGCAGCCAGATCAAGGGGCCCTGCTCGCGGATCGACCTGATGAAGAAATACGCCAATATCGACGTGCAGGCGATGTATCCGGCAGGTAGCCCGCCCAAGGCCGACAACTGGACCATGGAAACATTCTTGAAAGCTGCGGAAGGCTGCTACAAGGGCGGTCTCCCCTTCGGCATCGGTCTTGGCCAGACCGCCGACAGCGTCGATACCGCCGGCGCGGTCTTCCAGTCATTCGGCGCAGAACTCGTCGACGCCAAGGGCAACCTGACTGCCAAGACCGACGCGGTTCGCCAGGCGCTCGAGTTCTACAAGAAACTGGTTGCCTTCCTGCCACCGGACGTCTCGGCGTGGGACGACGCCTCAAACAACAAATGGCTGATTGCAGGCAGGGGAGCCCTGATCATGAATCCGCCGAGCGCTTGGGCGGTCGCCAAGCGCGATGCGCCGCAAGTCGCCGAGCAATGCTGGACCCACGGCTTCCCGGCGGGCCCAATGGGCCGCTTCGCGCCCTACGTGCCTTTCTTCTGGACCACCTGGGCATTCTCAAAGAGCAAGCAAGCCGCCAAGAGCCTGCTCGTGCATCTCTCGCAACCATCCTCGATTGAGAAGCTGGTGGTCGCCAGCGGCGGCTATGACCTGCCGGCCTACGAGAAACTCACGACGTTAAAAGTTTGGGCGGAAGCGGAGCCACCGAAGGGCACGCTCTATCACTATCCCAATCCCTACAACCATCAGAAGCTATCAATTGCAGCCTCGCCGGCCCCGCCGAAGGTCGCGCAGCAAATCTACACGCAGGCGACACTGACCACGATGGTGCTGCGTTACGCGCAAGGCGAGCCAATGGAAAAAACGCTCGCCTGGGCGGAAGGCGAGTGCGAAGGCTTCATGCGGAGCTGAAGACTGGGGATACGCCGAGTTGGTCCACCTAACGGATCGGAAATGGCCAAACGCGCGCACAGCCTCGTGCGCGCAGCGATCACCACTGGCCGAACTAAGTGCCGAACGGCTGCGCCGGTGCAGCGGGCAAGCTTGGCAGGCGCAGCGGATGCGCGGCGGCCGGGACAAGGATATCGATCGACAAACCCAACTTCGGGTCAATCTCGACATTCTGAGCGCAGGTCGGCCACTTCCGGTGTACCCCGATGAGCAGACATTCCGCCTGTTCGTCGGCATGTCTCAAACGTGCCAGAGCACGAAGTCGCTGCGCTCCAGCCCGCTGCGCGGGAGCAAGAGCCGAGAGACCGGCAGGCGGTCGAGGGGACAGCGATGGCGAGGTGGCAAGGTCAACACGATCAGCTCATGTATTGTCGGCGTGCAACGCATGATCAAGAGCAGCAAGGATCATCTGCGGGCCGGGCCCCCTGATGCGGCGAGTCACATCGCCCCCGCCATAACGCAATAACAAAAGTTGTCTTGACGAATAGCGCAAACCAGTTTGCTTGAATGTGCCGTGGATATTTCTACTCGCAACAAATTGATCCGCACCATGCCACCGAACACAGATCAACCGATCAATCGCGCAATGGTTGTGGGATCTGCTGTTTCTGCCACGCGAAACCATTTGAAATTACACGAGCCAAGAACATTAAAAATACTCTTGTGCAACGTTCATGCCAAAACGCGAAAGTTGTGCGAGCATTCTGCTCGCGCCGCGTCCACCATCGAGATCGCCACCAACATACGATCCCCATAGCACTCGCTGCACTGCCGGGTGCCACACTCCCGCGACTTCGTGCATTGGCGCTTTTCGGACGCCGGTCGCCGCAGCGCGTGGACAGCCTCGTCATGCCGGCGTCCGAAAACCTGCACAGCAGCGGACATCACACATCAGGGCCGTCACTTCCGAAAAGTGCCAGAAACAGACAGCAGGCTTCGCGAGAGAGCGGCCTTACCGTTGGTGAGCGCGCCTTCGGAAACGACAGTAGCTAATTTGCACCACCTTAGACAGCGCCGGTGCATCACTTACGTCCAAGCTGACCGCTTTCGTCGATATAGCGCAGACCGTCTTGGCTCACAATTAAATCAGGGTTGTCGGAAATCTGCGCCTGTGCGGTTTCGGGGCTCTCCCGATATTGGAATAGAACTTCCGCTGCGTACCCCGTGGAGTGATCCCTGCGAACGCCTCGGGCGATCCGTCTGCTTGCGAAACTCGCGGCAAATACTTCCAAAATGAAAGCCGCCCGAAGGCGGCTTCTCAACTCAAACCCGATGTTGGTGGATCAGGCGATCAGGCGGCCATCAATGCTAGCTTTGACTTCCGACGATAGGCCATGAAGCCAGTGCCTGCGAAGCCGAGAATCATCATTGCCCATGTGAGGGCTCTGGGACATTTGGGGCCAAGCTGGACAGGTCGCTATCCTGAAAGCCGAATACAAAGAACTGGTTCGGTCCCGCAGTTCCAGGGACAAAGTCGTTATCGTTGGTAACCCACAGGGTATGTTCGATTGTGCCATCGGCCAATACCACATCCTGCCCAAATGCTAGACCTTCGATCTTCGCCGGTACGTTGGCAGGCGTGATTCCATGAGCACCGAGTTCGGCCACGATATCCAGAAATGGCGTTGCCGATTTGGGTACAGCTGCCGCTGCCGCCGCCGCGCCCGTCAGACTTGTTATATCGGTCGCGTTGGCGACGTCGATTTTAAAGATCTGCTTTATCTTGGCATTCGATCCGTCACCAAGGCCCTTTCGGTCGCGTTCGTCGACCAGGAACTGGTGATCGTTAATTGCGACGATGTCGCTAACCGATGAACCCGTGGTCAAGTTGTAACCGTACTCATGAGTGCCACCGGTTGCGATGTCGATGGTAACCATACGTAGTAGGTTTGACGTTGCCGGGTTTGCTGCATCCTGAATCAGCGGCGCCTCCATAATTCCGACTAGAGTTTTCCCGTTCGGCGTAAGAGCCAGCCCTTCCATGCCCTTGTTGGCAACCCGGCCGGAAGTATTGCCACTGATCTCAGTTGCGACATTGGGCGACAAGTTGGCCACATTCAGATCGCTAGGAAGTGCAAAGCTCTTGATTTGTTGTCCGGTTGCCCGATCGAACTGTCGCAAATAGGGTCCGTATTCGTCGGAAATGAAGACGCTCTTACCATCGTTGGAGACGCGGATCGACTCCGGGTCGAAGCGAGCATTGTTGGCATTGCCCGAGTTGCCTGGGCCGAAATTATCGGATCGGCCGGTAAAGTAAAATGCAGTGGATGTGTTCTGCGCCGGTGCCCCTGAACCAAGAGGGGTAACGCCATCGATGCGAAAACCTAGACCTGCTCCGGTGCCATAATTAAGTGCCGTCGGGCTCGAGAGAAGGGTCGTCTGTGTAACGGTGGGCGTCAGCGTAAATGGCAGCGAAGATCCAGGGGCATTCGGTGTCAGCGCCATGTTTATGGTCTGAAACCTGCTAATGTAAGAGACGGTATCGTCTACAGTGGAGTTGTAAGGTGTCGCGTTGGGGCCGCGATCGGACAGTGCGAGATAAGTGTTTCCGCCAGCATAAGCGAACCCCGACCCAAGTCCTCCCAGAATGTTAGCCGGCAGCCCATCTTCCAGGGTTCCGGTAAGGCCCGATAGGTCAACGTTGTCGCCAGCGCCACTTCCTGTCAGGGTCCCATAGGCTAGCAGCATCACGCTAGCACTTGCAGGCAGCGTGACAAACGCAGAAGCCAAAACCAGACCTGCAAAAATCCCGTGACGCATATTCCCCTCGCAGTTTTCATCGAACTTGATTGCGTTTGGTAGAATAGGTCGAACTTCATGATACTCAGATGTGTTGAGCTAAGGGAGACCCAATTTATTAACATTGGTTTCGGGCTGGCTGATTCCACCCCGGTTCGGCGAACGTCCTGACATTTCAAGCTCGCGCAAGTCGGACATCGCGCCATGTCCGCTTTGTGCCAATAGCGACCGACGCACCGCAACAAAAAGTATCGTTATTCAATCACCTCGTCGGCGCGTCCAAGCTGCGTGGTTTCAGTCATGGTGGATTTTCAGGCTCGGCCACCGGCCAGACCTTCGACATCAACATACTTACTAACAGGCCCACAAGACAACCAAAGATGACCTCTACGACCTTGTGCACGCCATGTTGGATACCGCTCAGCTTGGAATGTTCTGTCAGTCCTGCCGCGATAACAATCGCTGCCGTAATCGGCGCCTGACGCCACATCGTCGGGATTTGAACCCAATAAGACGACAAAAGGACAGTTACGGCCAATGCAATCGGTAGCTTCCACTCGCTCGTTCCACCGATAATCACAAAGATCAACCCGACCGCACAACCAAGCAACACGTTTATGAGGCGACTCTTGAAAATCCGAACCGCTTCTTTCACCTGGGGATCAGAGGCCGCGACCATTGAAGCAATGGCCCAGATTGGATTTTCGTCGTCGGCAATGTGCGTCAGTACGTACCAAGTAACGGTCGTTCCGATAAAAACATTGAGGGCGAACCTCACCCCAATGATATCTCGTTGGAGCGAGATGAGCCATGTCGTGAGTGCCCTCTTCATGCGTGCAGTTCCGATCGTTGCCCAAACCAGTTCGTTTTTGCCTCGATCAAGAGCGGTCACAGTCAAGTCGGCGATACGTAAAGTTCAGCGATGGCGCAAGATCCGCTCATACCATGCCAACCACGCGCTTGGCCGCTTTCAGGTAGTTGATGTTCGGCATCGAATCGATGCCCAAGGCCACGATCGCTTTGCGCATGCCTAGGTAGTTCTCACTCTCGCTGCACGCAAACTCAAGGAGCGCGCCATTGAACCATACCTGCGCATACTCACAGATGATCCCGTCGACCGTGAAACCGTAGCGCATCTTCTCGACCGTTACCGGCACGAGGTCGGGATGACGCCGCGCTATTTCAGTGAATTCCTCAAGCGCGCAGGTTTCCCGACCGAGATCCATCTTCACGCCGAGGTGCGACAGGATGGTCGCGAGGTCTGGCTTCTTCACTGGAAACTGGAACTTGCCGCGAGGCTGGAAAATCTCATACCCCTCTGGGGTCTCGCCGACCTTGGTCTTGATGTCGAGCAGGCCGTCGCGCACCTTCACGTTCGCTTCGTCGGTGTGCACTGAAAGGAAATACGTCTCCGCCGGCATCTTCCGGGCCCTCCACAGTATTGCTCCGGCGTCCCACATTTTCTTTTGAACAGTCTCGATAATCCCGTGCCCGAACACGCGGAACTCGGCTCGCGGGGCGACTTTCGCGGCTGCTTCGGCGGAAAGCACCGTGTTCTTCGCAAAAACGTCGGTCACAGTAGATCCTCCCTGTGCCGCGGTCGGCGCCTCGTTACAAGTCTTGAACTGCAGCGCGGTGAATTATGACCAGCGTGTGAACGGATTCTTGATAAGATTCGCGTTGTAGTAGCGGGGGTCACCAGTGACTTCCTCACCGATCCAGGCGGGCATATCGAACGCCTGATCCTCGCTTGTGAGCTCTATTTCGGCGACGATCAATCCCGCGTTGTCACCGAGGAACTCGTCGATCTCCCACGTGAGGTCGCCGACGGGAATCTTGTAACGCTTCTTCTCGATCAGCGGTTTCTCGGCAAGCGCGTCCAGCATTGCTTTGCCTTCGTCGAAGGGAATCTCATACTCGTATTCAGACCGGGTCGCTCCAACCGTGACGCCTTTGACGGTGAGAAACGCCTTTGCATCGGCGATCCGAACCCGGACGGTGCGCTCCTTGGCGCTGTTAAGGTAACCTTGCCGATAAGTGGTGCCTTTGGCGGACGATCGCCACGTATCACCTCTCACCAGAAACTTGCGTTCAATTTCCTTGGCCATGGTCAATCACTCCCCACTCGGTCACTCGTGAGCCGTCGGGGCATTGCCGAGGAGACGGTACACGACACCGGTCTTCGTGGCATTCAGCGCAATCCAATCCTTGGCGGCATACTGGAGCGCTAGGAAGAAGCGCTCGGCCCTTTGCATCGCGTGTAGGGTCAATAGCTTCCTGTCGCGGAATCGGATTTGGTAGGCGAACTCCCCGATCAGCGGCCTGTGGTCTCCCCGAGTACGCCAGATCGCTACGTTCGTCTTCGCTTTGAGCCCTGAACCGAAATCGAGCGACCCGATATCCTGAAGCACTTCCTCGACAATGGTATTGTTGACCATCGCGATCTCTTCCTGCTGCGAATGCTGCACGACAGCTAGCGCCGGGAAAATGTTTGTGAGCGCCTTGAATTGGAATACGTCGTTAGTGCCAACATGCGAGCGTGGGAACTGCACGTTGTGCGAAAAGAGCAGGCGGATCCCGCCAAGCTGGTCTTTGAGAGGCAACGCCTGGCACTTGAACTTTACCCGATAATGGCCATCGATCTCGGGGCGCACATCGGTTTCGGCGGCCTTCTGTATGTCCGGATGTCTGAACTTGAACACTATTTCGGGCTCACCCGAAGGGAAGCCGTCTATATAGGGGATGCGTCGGCGCAGAATGAACGCGTTGTTGTACAGCCGGAAGTCCTTGGTATCTACAAACATGACTTCCCGGATCTTGAGCGGTGCGTCTCCGAAATTCTCCGTGGAGAATTTCACTCCGCACTTATCGGCAGGCGCCCGGAGCACCTTTGCGAAATCAAACAGGTTCTTGCGCGACCTGAACCTGTTGGGTTTAAGAATAAGCTTGCATGCCAAGTATTCGACCTCGTGAAGGGGCATACCGTCGGGATATCTGCCTGTCTTCAGGTGCGGAACCCGACCTGCCCAGGATGTCTCGATCTCGGATTTTCGTTGTGCCTCTTGGGCGAGCTTCGCTTTCGGCAATGAGACGATACGAGCAGCTGTTGCTGTGGCCATAATGTTCCCCACGCTTTGGACATTGCATCGTAACCTATCAAATTGATATTCTGAAAGGGGCTGAAACAGATTGACATTCTGAAAAGGGCTGAAACAGACCTCACTACTGCAACATGAGATGCTTGTCCGATGTCGGCTTTGGGTCCAACTCTATTCGAGCTAGGTCCGTTCTTCCCCCCAACAACAGACATAAGGCGACCGCGGCGGCATGTCCGAGTTGTGCCAACGGACGTCATGCTAAGTTATTTGATAAATCTTGCGTTGCGTTGTGATAACCATCGAGCCGAGACCATGCAAAACCAACGATTTGTTGTTTTGTGGATTGCGCTGGGAACATTCATCCTCGTTGGCTGCGCCGACGCATATGCCCAAGTTAAAGTAGAGACCGATCGCGCGGCAGGTTAGGATCGGAACGAAACAGACATCAAGTCGCCATCAGGCGACGGCAGATCAATCCAGTGGAGCCATGGACCGACCTTCTTCGGCGCAGCTATCCGTCGTTCAGGCGGAGGACCGGCGGGTGATCAACCGGCTCTTGGTGTTTTTCGCGCTGATCTACGTCGTCGAAGGGGTCGGACAGGTCGAAGGGCTGATCGCCCAACCGCTCAGCTTCTATTTGAAAGAGGTGCACGGTTGGACGGCGTTCGAAGTCAGCGCCTATCTCACCATTTTCAATTTTCCCTGGATCATAAAGCCGCTCTATGGCGCCTTTTCCGATTTCGTGCCGCTGTTGGGCTATCGCCGCAAGCCATACCTCTTAGCCGCCAACATCGTCGCCGCCGGCGCCTTCCTCTGGGTTACCCAGCTGACTGCGCCCGGCGAGCTCCTTTGGGCGCTTGAGCTCACCGCTTACGCCATGGCGATGTCAAGCACGGTGTGCGGCGCCGTGCTGGTGGAGAACGGACAGCGGCTCGGCGAGAGCGGCAGATTCGTCAATCAACAGTGGCTGTGGTTCAACGCCGCCACGATATTCGCCTCGATCGCCGGCGGCGCGCTTGCTCAACGCCTGCCGCCAACCTCGTCGCTGCATGTCGCCGCGGCCATCGTGGCGATCGCGCCGTTGGCGGTCCTGTTCGGGACGGTATTTCTCATCCCCGACAAGAAAACGCCCATCGACCTTCCGGCGCTGCGCACGACGTTCGGTAGTCTTGTGACCGCTTTTTGCAAACGCGAGCTTTGGCTCGTCGGGCTTTTCCTTTTTCTCTATTATTTCAATCCCGGCCTCAACACGCCGCTCTACTACTACATGACCGATAACCTGAAATTCTCCCAGGGCTATATCGGCATTCTCGGCGCGATCGAGGCCGCCGGCTGGATTATTGGCGCATTGCTTTACCGGGTGTGGTTCGAAGATATGTCGTCGAAGCGGCTTCTCAATCTCGGCATCGCGCTCGGCACCGTGACGACGGCGGCGTTCGTCTTTCTCGTGGGCGAGACGTCCGCCGCCATCCTCAGCTTTTGCAGCGGATTTGCCGCGATGGTGGCGACCGTGGCCACGGTCACGCTTGCCGCCGATTATTGCCCGCCGCGATCTGAGGGCTTCACTTTTGCCGTGATGATGTCAATCATCAATCTATCGACCTCGTTGTCCGGCACTTTCGGCGCGTTCCTCTTCGACCACGTTTTTCATGACAGCCTGACCCTGCTCATTCTCTCATCGGCGGCCTTCACCGCCTTCGCGTTTGTGCTCGTGCCGTTCCTGCATCTCGGCAACAAGCGCCAGGGGCACTCGGTCGCGGCGACGGCCGGCCAGGCGTAAAATGCGTTGCGCGCTCTCACGCGCCATGTGCCGGCACATCTCGTCGTCTCGCACGATGGCCAGCAAGCGGCGGTGTAGGATGACGATCTGTTCGCGTGGCGCCCGCCGGACGATGAGCAGCGGTTCCACCAGTGCCGCCAAGGGGTTTTCGTGCCGCCTCGCGGCTTGGAGTTTTACGCACCACCGGCGCCGTTTTCTCCATGATGCACGCAATATTTTGAATCCGATGACGCGATCATCGGCTCAAAGGCCTCGGGTTTTGGCATTTTCCCCGAAGCCAAGAGCGGCCGGCGAAACGCATCTCCTCGCCGGCCGTCGCCTCGATTGGCACCGCGCGCAGGCGGCGGTGATGCGGAAACCGGTATTACTCAGTTTGAATTTCTGCAAGGGAAGGCCTGCAGCAAGGCAACGCCTACTATCATGGCTGCGCTTTGATGAAGTAGGGCAAGATTTTCCCGCATATATTTCTCGACAACAAGGCGCCCCTGATGACTGTTGATCCCTGCGGGAAGCACCAGATTCTATCGTCTTTGAGTTTGCTTCCGTCTCCCGCCTCAATCCCGGCAATAAAGCGTTGGATGTATACCGTGCACACCACGTCCTCGACCGAGTTGCGCGGGGCTGGAGCAGAGCTTTTTGAAGCCTGTTCCCGCTGAACGGTTCGGCCGCGTCAGCAACCGAGCTAATAAAAATCGCGCTCGCGATGAAATGAGCAACAAAACGAATCGCGCCCCCCAGTCGATCGCAGGTTCAACTAGACACTACTCGGAACCACTTTGGGCCGTAGGGTTTTTCCCGCGTGGCCTCCGTATTGGCACGGATATCTCGGGTGTAAGTTGCAGCATACAACGCATGCGCGAGTCGCCCACGTTGGCGGTTCCTCCCTAAACTTGGGACCCGCCGCAAATAGGCGGGTCTTTTTTTGTGAAACGCACAACGCCGCCGAAGCGGAGTATAATCGCTGACGGCGTTAGCCATTTCCGTGGTCGGCTCTCTTAAATGCCGGCACCCTTAAAGTCGGCACAAGAGGTGCCGAGGTTCATCAGGCCGGAAACGATTTCTAGTCTGGCGAGTTCCGGAGTGATGCCGGGCCGCATCCGGCATATCTGGACGATAACGGCCGCAGCGCCTTCAGCCCCCGCGCTGGGGCCGTTTTCGGCACAGGCCGCATAGCTGGCTTCATAGAGCGTTGCTTCGCGGCCGTTGCCGACGCACGGCGTTCGCTGGCCCGCCAATGCCTGGTATCGGCCAAAGCGATCCGAATAACGCAAAATCGCCGAATAAATCACAAGGAGCCCGGGCATCGCGAGCGCAATGCGGATGAAAGCTCGACTAATGTCGTTCGGCTTCAGCCTCTTGTTCTAACCGCAAGATACGCTTTCGTAGCGCGTCGAAAATCTCTTCGGCCGCCTCGCTAAACAGAGGATCCTCAAGAGTGGTCATGGCTGAAGCGATCTCCGTCCAATCTTGCGGCTCTAAAGCCTTGACGGCGGCAGGAAAGAAATCACGATCTTCCATCATGATGTGACGCCGCTCGTGCTCCATGAAATCGCGGACGATAATGTCGACATCTTGCCGAAGGATTTCACGATCCGCGAGGACACTGTCGACCGCTTGAGCGACGCGGCGCAAACGCTCGGCCCCTTTTTGGTGCTCAAGCGCGAGGTTGCCGACCTTCGCAGCCGCGGCCGGATCACGAATTTCTAGCTTGGCAAAGACCAAGTCTTCCTGGGGATGATGGTATACCTCGGGATAAAGCTCGAAATAGCTGATGACCGCGCGAATAACCTCGTAATTGGGGCGGTCCCCGCGGTCAAAGATCTCTAGTTCGCGCTCGAGAACAGCGAGCAGCCTCTCAATATTGCGATGCTCCTGGGATAAGCGCTCAATGATCATGGCAGCACTCCACACAGTGGAACCAGAAAATATTATCTCTGACGCGCCATCAGCTTTTGCGGTAGATCAAATCTGGGTCGGAATAAGGTGGGAGGATTTCAATTTTCGGGCGTGCCGGTATGAGACTGCAGCGAAGCCCCAACGGCGTGAATAAGCGTTGCTACTCCAAACCTAACGACTTCCGAGTTTGTTGAGGGTTTCGGATGCCGGCTGATCGCACCGATGCGGCTTGCACCGTGGCCGGCGTCCGAAAGCCTTCAATGAAGGAACCCGCGGGAATTGGCGGGCGGTGGCGCCGCGAGCACCGAGCGGTATGGAAGTTTGCGCGCGACGGAGGTGCGTGAGGGCAACCGACGCCGATGAGTTTGTTGGCTGACGACGTTGCGGCGCATGATTGGTCGGTCGCAGGTGCGGGAATCTGCGGTAAGCCAGGAAGATCGATGGCGACGTTGATATGGCAAAGGCATATTTGCACGAGCGCCGCGGTGGCGGATCGAGGGCCGGCGAGGAAGAACGGGATTTTGAATCTGTGAGGTGGGGAACGTGATCATGACGTATCGATCACGGTTGTACCTACCGGATCAGGTCACTCTGCGGTGGGGTCCTTGACGGACTTCCTCAGGGTGGCGACCCAGCGAGCGTCGTCTGCGGCCCGGTTCAGCATATTGACGCCAATCATTGCCGCGAACAGCAGCTTGGCCCGATCTTCCGGCATCGATCCTTTGGCGGCGTCCATGAAGGTCTCGTAGAGCGCTTTCGCGCCGTCGGCATAAACGCCGCGCAGCGCGCAGTCTTCCTCCATACGCCCAACTTCCTCGCCATGCGCCACCATCGGACAGCGATGCTCCGCGGGCTTCGGCGCAAGATAGTAATCGACGATGGCCGCAGCGGGGGAAGCGCCCTTGTCCTGCCGTTGCCAGATCACACTAGACAACTTGAAACCCAGCACCACGCCTCCGCGGCCAGCGCCTCCTTCGAGGCGAAGTGCTTGTAGAAGCCTCCCCTGCGTCATCCCGGCCGCTTTCATCACATAGGCGATCCCAACGGCGTCATAGCCGCGGCTGCGAAACAGGTTTCCCGCCTCTGCCACGATCCGCCGGCGGCTCTCGTCCGCCTGCTCCTTGCTCGATCTGCCCATCGAAACTCCATTTAGAGGTTGCTCCAGAAGATTCCGCGTTTCGGCGTGTGAGGGTGTTAGTGATGACGCGCGCGAGTACTGCGATATCCTCGTCGCGATAGCCTTGCGCCATCACTTGCACGAAATGATCCCGTACGACATTGACCAGCGGTATGGCCAAGTTCACTTTCTCGGCGGCGTCCAGCGCCAATTTGACCCTTCAAACCGAGCGGCACCACGAAATTCGCCGGCACATAGGAATTGCGTTCGATAAGCTTGCCGTAGGCTTTGTATGGCGGAGAGCCGAACAGAGTGCTGGTAATGAACTCATAGAAGTCGGAAGGCCGTACGCCGTATTGCGCCGCTAAGGCGAACGCCTCGCCCATGGCCTCGATAGCCGAGAAGTTGAGAAAGTTGATAGCGAGCTTGACCGCGACAGCAGTCACCGGGTCGGAGCCGAATTCGAAAGTCCGCTGGCCGAACTGCGGCGAATAGCGGAGCGCAGCGGGCGAGACCTTCTGAAGCGCCCGCTGCGATCAAGAACAGCTTGCCATTCGGCGCCATGTCGACAGCGCGTCCCAGGACCGGCGCAGCCACATAAATTCGCCCGTGCTTGCGATGGGCAGCCGCAAGCTTTTGCGCGGTATCGATCCCGAGCGTCGTGCTCGACATGTGCACGCAGTCCCTGGGTAGACGGTCGATAAGACCACTCTCGAACATCACGGCCATCTCGGCCCGATCATCGGCCACGACTGAGATCAGCACGTCCACGTCGACTATGTCTTGCGGCGACGAGACCAAGATCGCGCCGGAATCGCTCTAATGGCGCAGGCTGGCTGCCGGCACAAGGCAGGACACTCGAGGCACTTGCCCGATGACCCCGATCTCCTGCGGCCTGCCTCAGACCAGGTTTGCCGCAATCACCTTCTCATCCCAATCCAGACCAATGCCGGGCAAGTCCGGGATGTGAAGGGAGCCGTCCTTGACTTCATATGGCCGCTCCAGGACAGGATCGGCCCAATCCTGCCATTCAAGCCAGTGGGCTGTCTCGGTGACGCGCATCACGTGGGCCGCCACCTCCGGGTAGAGGTGAGTGGACATGGGTATGCCCGCAGCTCCGGCGATAGCGGCTGCCCTGATCCAGCCGGTGACTCCGCCGATGCGCATGAAATCGGGCATCACATAATCGCAGGCTTTCTGTTCGAGGGCGTAATAAAGATCGCGAGGACCATAGAAGTTTTCACCGATCTGGATCGGTGTTTTCAGCTCGGCGGCGAGTTGCGCATAGCCGCGAAAATTGTCGTAAACGATCGGTTCCTCAATCCAGGCGAGGTCGAGATCGTCGATCATATGGCAGCGCTCAAGAGCCTCGCCGAAATGGAGGCCCTGGTTGAAATCGACCATCAGCTTCATCTCGTCGCCGACCGATTTGCGGACGGCGGTTATCGTCGCGAGATCGTCCTCGATTCGCTCGCGGCCGAGGCGTAGCTTGAGACCTTCAAAAGCGCCTTGGTCGCGCAATACCACAGCTTCAGCCGCCACCGCATCCGGCACGTTGAGCCAAAGTCCATTGCTGTTGTAGGCCTTGACTGGACCTACCGATCCACCCAGCAGAACGCAAAGCGGCATGTTCGCGGCCTTGGCCAGCGCGTCCCAAGCCGCCATATCGAGACCCGATACCGCAATCATGGAAAGACCCTGATAGCCGACGAAATGCAGCGACTTGCGCGCCAGATCGAACAATTCAACCGGATTGATCTGCCGACCGCTGAATATTCCGGCGAAGTCGTTGAGCGCCGGTATCAAATACTTCATGGATTTCGCGATATAGGGCTCCAGATAACTTCGGCCGACGATGCCCTCCTCAGTGTAGAGATCTATCAGGATAAGTGGCCACTCCTTGATCGTGGCAATGCGCACCACGACCGGCCGTTCCAGCCGGAGCAGAACGGGCCGGGCTCTAATGCCCTTGAACGTCAGCGAGGGAAGCCGCACCGGAAATCTCCGAATAGCTGTGACGATCTGACAACGGCGTCACTCCAATGTAAATTCACTGCCCAGTATACCTCTCGCGAGGAAGGGATTGGACAATGAGAAGGTCGAGAGAACAAACGAACGACCTTATCCTTGACGCGGCATATGGCCTTTTCTGGCGTCAGGGCTTTCTTCGGGTTTCGATGGATCAAATCGCCGAACGGGCGAACCTTACCAAGCGAACGCTCTACCAGCGCTTCCGCAGCAAGGACGATTTGATCGCAGCTACGCTTGCTCATGCCAGCAAGCTTGCGCTCGGCAGGTTGGAGAGCATCAAGTTGCCAACAAGCCGGGATGCGATGATCGATTCCCTGTTTGCTCAGATCGCGGATTGGGCTGCAACGCCGCGATGGTCGGGCGCGGGGTTCACGCGTGTCGTCGTTGAACTTGCAGATCTACGCGGTCATCCGGCCCGTGGCATTGCCCGGCAGCACAAGACGGCCGTCGAGGCCTGGTATACCCGCCGCCTCGCGTTGGCAAAGGTTTCATCGCCGCGCAAACGGGCTCGCGAAATCATTCTGCTGACGGAGGGCGCGATGATGCTCATGCTTATTCATGGCGATCGCAGCTATGCTGAGGCTGCGGCGCGTGCCGCCAAGCGACTTGCCCGTATGAGTTAACCCGAAATCCCATCCAAGGGTTCGATGTTCGTTCTTGACGCACATAACGGAATTGCTGGTCGCGGCAAACAGCATCGCGTGACCGACAAAGGAATAACTAGAGAGCCTATCAGTTCGGAATCAGGCTCGGGGAGGGCGCACTCGGCATATCTCAAACGATCACTTCCAGCGTAGTTGCGCGAATTCCATCTATACCGGTGGAATTGTACACACCGCTTGTGGATCACTCTCTGACGAGCGTCATCGCTCCCAATAAGCGGGGTCGCCAAAGGCTCCGCGCAAGCAATCGGCGAATGCCCTTAATTTAGCAGAGGGTCGCCGGCCGTCCGGATGAGCCACATAGATAAATTCTTCTTCTGGCCGCATGCCAACGTCGACAAGCCGCAGGCGGCCATTCTTCAAGTCGTCACCCACGATAAACGTTGGCAGGAGCGCGATGCCGATCCCAGCGAGGGTTGCGTCTCGCATCATGTCCCCGTTGTTAACGACGAGCGCTGCCCGGCCGCGCACGATCGTTGCACCATTCGAATCTGGGAAGCGCCAGTCGCCGGCGCCGCGATTGGCGTAGAAGATTCCGACGTGATGATCGAGATCAGCCATTGAGGCGGGGGCGCCGCGCCGCGTGAGATATTCTTGCGACGCAACGAGTACTCGGCGGCTCCGAGCCAAACGCCACGCCACCAAGCGTGAGTCCACGATTGGACCATGCCGAACCACGGCATCGTAGCCGCCTGCGCCGGCGTCAACGCGGCGATCGTCAAGATCCAGCGTCAACTCGATGCCGGGATGTTTTGCGATGAACGGGTAAATAGCCGGCCCCAAATGCATGCGGCCAAAGGTGACCGGTGCGGAAATGCGCAATGGACCGATCAAAGATCCGCGCCGTTCCGACATGTCGGCGGCTGCTTCTTTTACTTCGTAGGCGATGCGAGAGGCGCGCTCAAGGAAGGCAACGCCGTCCTCGGTCAGGGTCAATTTGCGCGTGCTGCGATGCACAAGATTGGCGCCGAGGCTTCGTTCAAGATCGGTTAGCCGATCGCTGACGACCGACTTGGACAATCGCAGCCGCCGTGCGGCCTCACTGATCGATCCAGCCTCCGCGATGGCGACGAAAGTAGCGATACCATCAAGCTTTATCATCGTTCGGAATTTCCGGAAACCAGGTCCGCCAAAGGAGGGCTAATCCGAACGATAAACGCATGTTATCTGCGTTTCGTCCAGCGGGAGTTGAGAGCGCCGATCAAACGATCGGCCCCCGATTTGGGGAGATAAGGCATGTTCAGGCTTGTGATAGCGATCCTCTCGTCCCTAGCGTTTACGCTTCCGGCTGCGGCACAGGTGCAGCCGTTTCCAGCGACATTCCACACTCAAGAAATCCAGAGCAACGGTACCCAGATCTTTGTCCGCGTGGGCGGAAAGGGGCCGGCGGTCGTTCTGCTTCACGGCTATGGCGAGACCGGCGACATGTGGGCGCCGCTCGCCGCCGCCCTCGTGCAGGACCACAAGGTGGTCGTGCCGGACCTGCGCGGCATGGGTTTGTCCTCGCATCCTGCAGGCGGTTACGACAAGAAGACGCAAGGCGAAGATATCGCAGGCATTCTCGACGCACTCAAAATCGACAAGGTCGAACTCGTTACCCACGATATCGGCAACATGGTCGGGTACGCCTTCGCGGCCGAACATCCGGATCGCGTAACCAAGTTCGCGCTGATGGATGCACCTCTGCCCGGTGTTGGTCCGTGGGAAGAAATCCTGAAAAACCCCCTGTTATGGCACTTCCGCTTCGGCGGCCCGGACATGGAGCGGCTGGTCAAGGGCCGCGAGCGAATCTACCTCGATCGCTTCTGGAACGAGTTCTCGGCCGACCCGAAGAAATTCGATGAGGCGTCGCGCGAGCACTACGCCAAGCTCTATGCCCGGCCAGGCGCCATGCATTCCGGCTTCGAGCAGTTCAAGGCCTTCGACCAGGATGCCATTGATAACAAGGCGTTCCTGAGCAATGGGCCGCTGACCATGCCCGTCCTCGCCGTCGGCGGCGAAAAATCCTTCGGTCCGATGATGGCCACTGTCATGCGCGCCGCTGCGACCAATGCGAGGGAGGCCGTGATCCCGCTCGCCGGACATTGGCTGATGGAAGAAAACCCAGCCGACACCATCAATCTGCTCAAGGATTTCCTCCAATGAACGCGCTCAAGACACGGATGCAAAGCGCGGCTGCGGGCATAGTCCTTGTCGTTGCCATCACCGGTGTCGCGCGGGCTGAGCCGCAGGAGAAACAGATCAGACTGGCACCATCCGACATCGCCGCCATGGCCACGAGCGGCCCAGGCGCCGGCACCTCGGGCGTCGCCGGCATCGAGACGACGGTTCTCTCGGGCGATCCGACAGCTGCCTACACGATCGCGCTTCGCGTCCCGGCGCAATGTACTCCTGGCTCGCTGTCCTGAAGTCCCGGGCGATGGCGTTCTGCAATGCAGCCTCGTTCTCCGAGATCATCTTCGCCATGCGATCAAGCTGCTCGATCCTCCACGCGTAGGAGCGGGTCACATTGCTGGCGAAGAGGGCCTTCTGCGCGTCGAACAGATTCTGGAACTGGTTCATGGTGGCATTCCCTAGATGGGCGGATTCCCGTCGAGCTGCTGAGCGCCGGGCACGGGCGCGACCCAGGGCCTTCGCCGGGTGACGAACAGCTCCATCACGGGTCGAAACCACTCGTTGTTGTCGATGCCGCCGGTCTTCACGAACATCAGGTCCGGGGTGACGTCCGCCTTTGTCGTGAGCGGCGACCCGCACCGCGCGCAGGAGCGGCGGCCGACCCGCAGGTCGCTTGCCCCGACGTCCTCGAACACCGTCGTTTCGCCTTCGAGCTCGAAGGCCGAGCGCTTGATGATGATGACAGTCGAAAAGGCACTCCCGGATTGTGGACGGCATCTATTGCAATGACAGGGCCGCCACGATTGGTTTCTCCGAAATCCTGTAGCGCACGGCGCCGCACATGCATCCGCCGGTCATGAAGTTCGGCACTTCGGGGAGATTGTCGGTCATTGCTGCTTCTCTTCGAATGTGAGTGGTATTGGAGCGGGCTCGAAGGGATTTCGGGCCGGGCCAGGCCAGCTTCCAATGGAATCAGGTTGCTTCGCAAAACCCGGCGCTATTTCCGGACCAGCGGGATCTGCAGGTTGGTCGGACGGTTCTGCTCCGTATCAAAGCCGCGGCCGTCGATATTGCGGGCGCCCCAGAACAGCAGGTTGTCTCTGAGATAGACGAGGTCGTACTCCATGAAGTTCGTCCCTTCCTTGAGACCGAAGGGGGCGAAGGCCTTTCCGAATATGCTTTGCGGCGAGTTGACTGCCCATGGCGCGTACCCGGCCGATGCGACCTTGTTGAGGACATCGGCAAACGCTTGCGCGAGGGGAGTTACCTCGTAGGCTTCATCGGCGACGAAATCGACCTTCTGCGCGCCTGGTGCGATCGGATGGCGGCCCTGCCACAGCATATGCCCGCCGATCCTGATCCGCGCGAGCGGCACGGCACCGTATGGGTCGGCCGAGTTGACGACCTCTAGTTCGAACCGATCGGACGGCTGATATTTGAAAGCGCGCTTGAGATAGAACGGCTTCAGCGAGCCATCCGGGTTCTTGCTCGGCCGCACCTCCGGAGCGATGCTCTCCCAGTTTCCGAGCATTGCCTCCTTGATTTTCGCTATGTCTGCTTCCATGCCGCTTGCCCTCGGTTGATTGCTGGCGGACTGCGCTGCGGCTCCGCCAAATCCTGTCGTCACCAGAAGGAACAACAGTGACGCTCTAATGCCCTTACACATGCGTACGCTCCAGTAGGAGTAACGCGCTGGCCTTCGTGCCGAGCCCGACGGACGGATCAAGGCCGCGACACGCTCTGCTCAGCAGGCAGGCTCCGCATACAGTGCTTTTTTCTATAAAGGCCGCTATTCGGCCTGGAAAAGACTTTGTAAGCTGGGCCCATGCTTGCGAGACATAGGAGATTGTGATGGAGCTCCGGCATCTCCGCTACTTCATCGCCGTAGCTGACGCAGGCAGCTTGACGGTTGCTGCCGAACAAAAGCTCCATACTTCCCAGCCATCTCTCAGTCGGCAAATCCGAGATCTCGAACAGGAAGTCGGCGTTCAACTGATCAATCGCAGCGCTCAAGGTGTTGAGCTGACGTCAGCCGGCAAAGCTTTTCTGGACCATGCGCGCATGGCGCTGCTTCAAGCGGATGCAGCAAAAGAAGCGGCGCTACGCGCAGCTCAGCCGGCGAGACCGACATTCGCCCTTGGCTTTATGTCGGGAGCTGAAATCGGTTTGTTGCCCGAGGTGAACCGCGTCCTTCGCGATGAGTTTCCCGGCATCGAAATCCGGCTGTCGAGTGATTACTCCCCTGTGCTCGCCAAAGCCTTGATGAGACGCAAACTTGATGCGGCTTTTATGCGACCCGAAGAGCACATGGGAGATTTGGCCTGCAGGCGAGTGCGGACGGACCCGCTGATTTTTGTGTTTCCGAGCGACCATCGCTTAGCGTCGCAAGAGGCCGTCGCGCCGGAAGAGATCGTAAACGAAACTTTCTACTTTCCGTCCAAATCCGCGCCGGCGGTGCGCCGCGTCGTTTTGGAGTATTTCGACCGAGTCGGCATCGATCTCAAGCCGGAACATGAAGTGCACAATGTCGTCCACGCAATATCGATGATTACATCGACGCGCGGGGTCATGCTGTTGCCGGCTTACACAAAGCGTTATCTGCCCGTCTCAATAACCACCCGGCCAGTGAAGGGAGAAGTGCCTACCCTTGATCTTGTCATCGCGTATCATAAGGCGAATAATTCCCCGATCTTGAAGCTGCTTCTCTCCAGGGTCGGCAAGCTCGTTGAGGCGCCTCGGTAGGTATCCTCCGGAAGCGGATCTTCGCAATTTCAATAATGTGCGCGCCGGGTCAAAAGCGCCGCCGACTGATCGTCCGGTTGTGGCGCAAAGCGGTCATTGGCCAAAGCTCTAACGTCAGCCAAGTGCACCAAGAGAAACGCACTGGCAGTCGTTCGGCGTGCACATGGACCAACTCGTGTCAGAGATTTGCGAGAGCCGGTGGAGGTGTGCCCGCTTGAGCGGCTGTCTGTTCTACCCTCGACAGCAGACATCGTCACCGCCCCGCCAACCGTGATCAAGATCGATACGTCATGATCACGTTCCCCACCTCACAGATTCAAAATCCCGTTCTTCCTCACCGGCCCTCGATCCGCCACGGCGGCGCTCGTGCAAATATGCCTTTGCCATATCAACGTCGCCATCGATCTTTCTGGCTTACCGAGATTCCCGCACCTGCGACCGACCAATCATGCGCCGCAACGTCGTCAGCCAACAAACTCATCGGCGTCGGTTGCCCTCACGCACCTCCGTCGCGCGCAAACCTCCATAGCGCTCGGCGCTCGCGGCGCCATCGTCTGCCATTTCCCGCGGGTTCCTTCATTGAAGGCTTTCGGACGCCGGCCACGCTGCAGGCCGCATCGCTGCGATCAGCCGGCATCCGAAACCCTCAACAAGAGCCGAAGTCTAACTCGCTTGGTCCGTATTGAATGCTAGGCTGTCGCTTAGATGAAGGGGTTGGCATGTCAGATACAGTCGATCTCTTTGAGATGCGCCGGCTTGGGAGGCCTTCACTGGCCCCCTGAGCCTCGCGCGTCAGGCTTGCTTATGACCGAGTACCGATCCCTTCAGAATAGCTGAATCGAGCGGCTAGGTGCCCGGCTTCGGCGGCGTCATCGGTAGAGTAGGGCGGGCTTCGTATGACGATTTTTGGCGGTGCACAAAACAAATCAAAGTAGCCGCTTCCGTCCATCTAATTATTTCGTTGGCGTCGGGATAGGCACATCGGATTCGTTCAGCGTCACAGAAACCATGCAATAAAGCTCGACGAGATAAATGAACTCCGCCGTTCCCTCTTCGCCAAACTGGTCGACGGCTTGTTGATACGTTAGCTCCGGTAGAACTCTACCAAGTCGTAAGCGACGGCTTCTTCGCGCGTGAGATCCGCCCGGACGCTGACCAGCGATGATCGTCGCAATCTTATCGTCGCCAATTCCTCGCAAACCGGCAACGAGCACATGAGCGTAGATCTCATAAGCTGCGCAAGCGGGATCGCGAGAGGTCGTCGAACTAATGCGCGCCGCCGCCGGAGGCGGTGCCCTTTCTGAGCAACGCGACTGGAAGAATGGCGATGATGAGAGCGACGCCGAGCAATGCGAAGCTGTCGGCGTAACCCATGATCGTGGCTTGGGCGCGGATCGTCTGGCCGACGGCGATGATTGAGCGGTGCAACGCCCCCGCAGGATCGGGGAACCCATGCGACATGAAATATTGCTGTAGATCGGCGAGCCGGTTGCGGGTCGCAGGCTCGAGCAGCGACACATGTTCGTTGATGATGGCGGAGTGAAACTGCTCGCGCTTGGTAAAGAAGGTCTCTACCGCGGCGGTGCCGATCGCGCCACCGAGGTTGCGCATCATGTTGAAGAGACCCGAGGCGGCGCCTGCTTCCGCCGGCGCGATCCCGACCATGGCGATTGCGGAGATCGGGGTCATGACGATCGCTTGGCCGAGCGCCCTGATAACATCGGGCCAGAACAGCTGCGGCGCAGCATAGTTCTGGTCGAGATAGAGGTTCATGAAGCAGCTGACGGCGAAGATTAGGAGGCCAGTGCCGACAAGCAAGCGCGCGTCAACGCGCTTCATCAATAGCGGCACCAGCGGAATCACCAGCAGTTGCGGCAGCCCGGTCCAGGCCATCACCTCGCCGGCTTGCTCCGAGTCGAAGCCTTGCGTGACGGCGAGGTATTGGGGCAGCAGATAGGCGGAGCCGTAAAGGGCGAAGCCGAGCAGAAAATTGCCCAAGGTGCCGAGGCCGAAATTGCGGCGGCCGAGCAGCCGGAAATTGATCAGCGGCTCAGGCGTGACGAACTCGAGCACGACAAAAGCGCCGATAGAGGCCGCCGCAACAAGGCTCAATTTGACGATGAAGGGCGAGCCGAACCAATCATAGACGTTGCCATCGTCGAGCACCGTCTGAAAGGTGGCGAGCCCGACTGCCATCAGCGCGATGCCGCGCCAATCGCCGCGGCGCAACAGCCCAAGCTGCATCGCCGACCTTGGCAACGCGTACCAGAGCGCGCCGAGCATGACCCCGCCCGGGACGAGATTGATGTAGAAGATATAGGGCCAGCCATAATTGTCCGTAAAATAGCCCCCAATCGTCGGGCCGATCGCGGGCGCGAAAGTTGCTGTCACTGCGAACCCTGCGAATCCCAGCGCCTGCTTCGAGCGCGGCAGCATAGTCAGTACGATGGTGAAGGCGAGCGGGATCATGACCCCGCCGGCGAACCCCTGTAGGGCCCGCAGCACGATCATCTCGCTGAGGCTGCTTGCTTGGCCGCACAGCACCGAGAACAGCAGAAACAGCGCCGTGTTGACGATCAAGTAGCGTTTCAGCGAAAAGACCCGGCTGAGGAAATCGGTCAGCGGGATCACGATGATCTCGCCGATCAGATAGGCGGTCGAGATCCAGGTGCCATAGACGCCGCCGGTGCCAATGCCGCCTTCTATATAGGGCAGCGAAGCGTTGGTGATCTGGATGTTGAGCACGGCGAGGAACGCGCCCAGCAGCCCGCCGCCGACGGCAATCCAAGTCTTCAGCGTGACGGCAGGCTCGTCGCCGCGTTCGCCTATGGCAGTCACGATGCCCTCCCGGATGATGGCGCGAACGAAATCGGCCTTGTGTCGATTGTCGGCTCGACCGACATGCCCGGTCGCAGCCTTCCCAAAAGCGGCTCATTTTTGTCGATCTTGATCTTGACCGGAACGCGCTGCACGATCTTGGTGAAATTGCCGGTCGCATTGTCGGGCGGTAGCAGCGCGAACTCCTGGCCACTCGCCGGCGCGAGACTGTCGACATGGCCGTGCACCGTGGTGCCGGGGAAGGTGTCGATATCGATCGCGACCACCTGGCCGGGCTGCACGTCGGTCAGCTGCGTCTCCTTGTAGTTCGCGACGACATAGACGTCCTGCAACGGCGCGATCGCCATCAATTGCGTACCGGCCTGGACGTATTCCCCAACTCGCAAGGTGCGAACGCCGACAGTGCCATCGACCGGGGCCGTGATCGTCGTGTAGCTGAGGTTGAGCTCGGCCTGGTGCTCCATCGCCTGCTGCTGGGCGAGTGTCGCGTTGGCCTGGGCGAGCTGTCCCTCAAAAACGCCGATCTGCTTTTCGGCGGCGGCTACAACCGTGGTGTCGTGCCGCAGTGCAGCCTGTTTTTCACTAATATCGGCCTGCGCTTGTTGCGCTCTCTGCACGGTGCCATAGCCGGTCGTGGCCAGATGGGTATACCGCTGGAAATCCTGTTGCGAAAAGACAAGCGCGGCCTGATCCGAAACGACCTGCTCGCGGTCCTGCTCGATAACGAGCTTCTGCTGGGCTATCTGCTGGTTGAGAGTGTTGATGTTCGCCTGCGCCGCCGCGACATTGGCACGCGCCTGGTCGAGTGCCGTCTGGTAATCGCGTGGGTCGATCCGCGCGAGCACCGCCCCAGCCTTGACTGATTGGTTGTCGTCGACAGGAGCCGCGGAGATGTAGCCTGATACCTTGGGACTGATCAGAACCGAATGTGCCTCTACATATGCATCATCGGTCGACACCAAAAAGCGCCCGGTCTTCCAATAATAGACGCCAGAGATCCCCGCGATCCCTAACAACGCCAAGGCGGCAGCCCCAAATAGCAGCCGCTTCAGTGACCATCGGGCAGGCCGAATTTTCGCTAAAATTTCGCCTGGTTGCCCGACATGGCCTACGAATTGAGACCCTTCCATCGCGCGCTCCATGTCTTTTTCGGGCTTGGGGCTCTGTTCATCTGATGCCCGGACTCCAATGTTGAATAAATGCACCGTCGCACGCGGTGTGATAATCCGTTGAAAAGCGGAAACATCATCCAGTGAGAGCGGATAATCCGTGCGCCAATGGATCGGCTGACCAGTTTGACGACATTCGTCCAGGTAGTGGACAGCGGCGGGTTTTCAGCGGCCGGCCGCAGGCTCAAAATGTCGACGACGATGGTGAGCAACCACGTCCAGGCGCTGGAGGACCAGCTTGGCGCGCGGCTTCTCCATCGCACGACCCAAGGTCAGTCTCGCGGAAGTCGGCAAGGCCTATTACGATCGCTGCACGCAGATCCTCAGCGGATCTCGAACAGGCCGACGAATTTGCCGCCGCCTTGCAATCCACACCGCGCGGTACGCTTCGCATCTACACGGCTACCCATATCGTCCCGTTTATCGCACCGGTAGCTGCCGAATTCCTGGCGTCCTACCCCGACGCCAAGGTCGATCTGACCATGGGCGAGCGAACCATCGATCTGATCGACGAGGGATTCGATCTTGCGATCCGGCTGGCGCTGCCGCCCGATTCCAGTCTCATCGTCCGCAGCCTTGCCACCTGGCGGCACGTGCTGTGCTGTTCGCCTGCCTATCTTGAAAAATACGGACCACGGCAGCAACTGTCCGAACTCGCAGAACGCAATTGGGTTCGCCATTTATTCTATCCGTATGGGGGACGACTGGCACTTCGTCGACCGGAAAGGCGCGCCGGCGTCGGTGCGGGTCTCCGGCAATCTGGTCACCAATAGCGGCGAGACGGTGCGGACAGCCGCTTTGCAAGGTGTTGGTATTTCGCTGGCGGCGGGATTTTTGGTCGCCGACGATCTCGAACAGGGCCGTCTGGTTCGTCTATTGCCCCAATACCGGCCGGTGGAGTTCTCGATGAACGCGGTCTATCCGCATCGTCATCATTTGTCGGCGAAGGTCCGCAGCTTTATCGATCTGCTCGTGCACCACAGTGTCGAGCATCAACGCCTGATAGATTCCATTTTCTTGAGCTTGGCTAGGCCGTAAAATGTGTGACGCCACGCCACTTGGACGAACTGCTCTCCGAGGTCAGACTCAGGGGCCGAGCGATTCGGAGCTGATCTCAGCGCGACCAGTCAATGCCCGGCCGGTTCTTTCTTTAGACGAAGCTCGCTTCGTGAGCGTGGTAGCTTTGGCTGATAAGCCAGGGTATTTTCAGGAGTTTTGTAGAAGGGCGTCGCGCATGCCGCTTGTGGGGCGAAGCGGACATTCGACGAAGCGGTGAGGTCCGAAAAGTACCAAATGGCAGACTTTTCGACTAACACGCGGTTGGAGCCGAAGTTATTTCGATGCGGCTTCGCAAATTACGCATCTGTTTTGGCTGTACCGGCCAGGTGCTCGACCAATCGGCGTGTATGTGCTGGCAGCGCCTCCTTGCGGCGTACACAAACGATCAATTGCCGCACTGCCCAAGTATCCGTGAGTCGAAGCGTACTGAGTGCCATGGTTCGCTGACAGCGCGTAGCAGCCGTTTCCGGCACGACGGCAATCCCCACCCGAGACTCCACCATGCGACAAACGGCATCCAGTCCTCGTAGCCGAATCCGCGGTTTCAGAGATCGGCCAAGACGTGTTGACTGCCATGCGAGATGCTCGGCAAGCGCACTGCCGGCCACGAGGCCAACAAACTCCTCATCGAGCAGATCAACGAATGCTATGTTGCGCCGCCCCGCCAACGCATGGCCGCGCGGCACGATGACGACGAGCCTGTCAATGCGGAAGGGGAAGGTCTCCAGTCCCTCGACGCCAGCCGAGTCGGCGGGCACCAGCACGCCGATGTCGGCGTGGCCCTGCGCTACGGCCGGAGCTATCTCGTAACTGAGGCGTTCCTCCAGTGCGATATCGACGCCGGGATTGGTTGCAAGCCAGTCGGCAAGAACATCCGGCAAGTATTCTTCCAGCGCAGTGGTATTTGATATCAACCTGATATGTCCCCGCACGCCTCCGCGCGCATGCTCGCGCAGATCGCCGCGTAGTCGCTCCATTTGTGCCAAAACGAGCTGAGAGTGGTGAAACAACGCATGACCGGCGGGCGTCGGGCGCACGCCTCGACGATGCCGCTCCAGCAAAGCCGTTCCGAGCATCTCCTCCATCCCTTTCATGCGTGCGCTTGCCGACGGGAGAGAGATGCCTGCGCGTGAAGCGCCAACCGTAATGCTGCCCTCCTCCACTACGGCAGCGAACAGGCGCAAGTCGGTAAGATCAAAATGCACGGCGCAAGTCCTCGACAAGTTACCGCTCTGCCTATGGAGCAGACAAAGGCTGGGTTATGAAAATCCCTGATTGCGCCTTTTCGAACCAACAGACAACTCTGTCCGTATGTCGAACCCGGAGGTAACGAAAATGCACAGCGGAACTCAGGAACGTCGGAGGAAGTTTTACGGTTGGGGCTACGAGGGTGATGAGGTCTCGCCGCAGGAGATCGCCGAATTTGAGAAGGCCTGGACGCGCCTGTTAGGCGTAAGTGACTTCACGGCCGTTCCGTTTCCAAGTGAAGATTCAATCAATCTTCGCCCTTGCAGAGTTAAGGTGCCGGCTTCGCTTGAAGCGCTCTGCACGACTGACAAATACGACCGCCTTTATCATACCTACGGCGCGTCTAGTGTCGACGTGGCGTACTCGGTACGCGGCGAATTCAAAAATCCCCCCGACGCGGTCGCTTATCCGCGCACCGAAGACGAAATCGTCAAGCTATTCCGCTGGTGCGAACACGATAGCCTGGCAGCCATACCGTACGGCGGCGGGACGAGTGTCGTCGGAGGAGTAAACCCTCCCGAGCACGATCGTTATCGCGGTGCTCTCTCGATCGACATGAAATACCTCAACAAGGTTTTGGAAATCGACCACGCTTCGCACGCCGCGCGCATTCAGACCGGAGTGCTCGGTCCGCACCTTGAGCAACAACTCAAGCCCAGCGGATTGACTTTGCGCTTTTTCCTCCAAGCGTGGGAATTCTCCTCGCTTGGTGGCTGGATCGCGACACGTGCGGCAGGACATTTTGCGACCGTCTACACCCAGATCGACGATCACATCGAGAGCATGAAGGTTGTCACGCCGGCGGGGAATATCGAGTCGCGCCGCTTTCCCGTGTCGGGTGCAGGACCGAATCCAGATCGTCTCTTCCTAGGATCCGAAGGCGCGCTAGGAATCATTACCGAAGCGTGGGTGAGACTCCATCGCCGACCGAAATACCGCCAGATGACGAGCGTTCGGTTCAAGGACTACGACAAGGCGGTCGAAGCGACGCGTTGCATCTCCCAGTCCGGCCTGTACCCTGCCAATGCGCGTCTCGTCGAACGGGAAGAGGCTGCCTACGCGGGCTCCAGCGACGGCACATACGACATCCTGGTCCTCGGATTTGAATCCGCTGATCATCCAGTCGACGCCTGGATGAAGCGCGCTTTGGAGATCTGCGGGGACTTCGGCGGAACATGGGATAAGGCAAGTCTCAGCGGCGGCGCGGACGCGGACTCCGGTGCGAAGACTTGGCGTGAGAAGTTCTTGCGCGGTCCGTACCTGCGCGAATACGCGATCGCGCGCGGCGTTATGCGTGAGACGATGGAAACCGCGATCACATGGGAGCGCTTCGCGAAGTTCCGCGAGCACGTGAAGTCGGAGACGCATCGGGCGATCCGCGAAGTGACAGGTCGGCCCGGTTCGGTAACGTGCAGATTCACGCACATTTATCCCGACGGTCCAGCGCCTTACTTCACCTGGTTCGCATACGGCAACAAATCGCGCATTCCTGAGCAGTATATGGCGATCAAGAAGATCGCGGAGCAGGCGATGGTCGACGCCGGTGGCACGGTTACGCATCACCACGCGCTCGGACGGGATCACCGCCCTTGGTACGACAAGGAACGTCCGGAGCTATTCTGTTCGGCGCTGAAGGCCGCAAAGAACACCTTCGATCCCGGTGCCATCCTCAATCCTGGTGTGCTTTTCGATCCATCATAACGACGGTCGGCGGGAGCCCGCTCCGCAAATAAGCAGAGGTCAATTCGCAGTCGCAATGATCAGAATGACAGATCAGCGGAATCAGCAAACAGATGGAATTGCAATCATGAACAAGCATGTTCCACGGAAGCAGCAGAGCATGGCCGTTTTCAGTCTCAGTGAAGATCGTCCGACGATATCGGAGACGGCGTTCATCGCTCCAAACGCCACTGTGATCGGACAGGTCCGACTCGGAGACGACGTGAGTGTATGGCCGAGTGCGGTCATCCGCGGCGATAAAGATTTCATCACGATCGAGGACGGCAGCAACGTGCAGGATGGCGCGGTCATCCACGTCGATCGGGGCCACCCGATGTCGATCGGCAAAAACGTCACCGTGGGCCACGCAGCCGTACTGCACGGGTGCACGATAGGTGAGGGTAGCTTGATCGGCATTCACGCCACGGTGCTCAACGGCGCCGTCGTCGGGAAGCACTCGATCGTCGGAGCCGGAACCGTCATACCGGAGGGAAAGCGATTTCCGGATCGCTCGCTTATCCTTGGCGTGCCGGGCAAAGTCGTCAGAGAGCTAACCGACGAAGAGTGAGGTTGATTTCCAACAATGCGGACGACTATGTCGCGCGATCGCGGGACTACGCCAAACACCTGAAGGTCGAGTAGGCGCAATCGCGGAGACGAAGACATGTTGGACATCCTCTTACCCGATCCGAAAATCCTGGCGCGCAGACCCGACATCCATCGGGCGCCTTCATCATCATCGAGGAGCAGCGAAGAGCATATGAATCCGATGCGCTTACGGCATCGTCGCTCGCCGTAGGGCGCCGCCAGCAGACCACCCGTTCACCCTTCAAACGAAAGATTGTATGCAACGAGAAGGACTGCCGATGACACACAAGTTCAAGATATTAATTCTGGGAGCCTCCTACGGATCGCTGCTCGCGACCAAGCTTGTGATGGCCGGACACCACGTAACGCTGGTATGCCTTCCGCACGAAGCGGATCTGATCAACAGAGAAGGAACCACGGTTCGCTTCCCCATACGTGGCCGGGCAAGCCTGCTCGAAGTGAGATCTCGTGATCTCAGCGGCAGCATCAACGCCGAAATTCCGGCGAATGTCGATCTCAAGAAATTCGATCTCGCGATCCTTGCGATGCAGGAGCCTCAATATGCGTCCGAGAGCGTCCGCCACCTCATGTCGAGCATCGCACGCAGCAAGCTTCCGACGATGTCGATCATGAACATGCCGCCGATGACCTTTCTGCGCAGGATGCCTGGCCTCAACGTCGACGCACTGTACGACTGCTACGCGGCGCCGGAAGTTTGGGACCGCTTCGATCCCGATCTCACGACGCTGTGCAGCCCGGATCCCCAGGCTTTCCGGCCGCCCGACGAGGCGCTCAACCTGCTTCAGGTAACGCTTCCGACTAATTTTAAGGCGGCTGCCTTCTCGAAGGATGGCGATACGACCATGCTCCGGTCGCTCCAGGCCGACATCGAGGCCGTGCGCTTTCCGACCGCCGAAGGTCCGACCGAGGTTCCGGTGAAGCTGAAAGTTTACGAGTCTCTTTTCGTACCCACGGCAAAGTGGGCGATGCTTCTCACAGGAAACTATCGTTGCGTGCAGAAGGATGGCGCGCGCTCAATCCGTGAAGCCGTGCATTCGGACATCGATGAGTCCAGAGCCATCTACGGTTGGGTGCAAGAGGTGTGCGTCAAACTCGGCGCCGCGCCGGCTGACTTAGTGCCTTTTGAAAAATATGCCGCCGCTGCGTCGGGACTGACCAAGCCTTCGTCCGCCGCGCGAGCCTTGTTCGCTGGCGCCCCGAACATCGAACGCGTGGACCGCCTAGTCCATAAGATCGCCGCGCAATTCGGCATGGCGAATCCAGTGCTCGACGCGACTGTTTCGGCCGTAGACCACCGACTGGAGCTTAATCGCGCCTCGCGGTCATCAGAACTGACGAAGACGGCTTAACAATATTGAGACCGAGGAAGTCCGTAAAACACCTCTCAGGTTCAGCTTAGGAACATTTCCTCAAAAAAGAAGAGGACCAAGATGACTAAACCACTCGAAGGCATAAAAATCCTTGACTTTACGCACGTCCAAGCCGGACCGGTTTGCACCCAGCTTCTCGCATGGTTCGGCGCCGACGTGATCAAGGTCGAACGTCCGGAGACCGGCGACATCACGCGCTCCCAACTGCGCGACATTCCGAATGTTGACAGCCTGTACTTCACAATGATGAACGGCAACAAGCGTTCGATCACGCTGGACACTAAGAATCCTCACGGCCAACAAGTGCTCGAGGAACTCATCAAAATCTGCGACGTCCTCGTCGAGAATTTCGCCCCCGGCGTGCTTGACCGAATGGGATTCACTTGGGAGAAGATCCACGCGATCAACTCCAAGCTCGTCGTTGCCTCGGTGAAAGGCTTCGGACCTGGCCCGTTCGAAGACTGCAAGGCCTACGAAAATGTTGCGCAATGCACGGGTGGCGCAGCCTCCACGACGGGTTTTCGCGAGGGAATACCGCTGGTTACCGGCGCGGGGATCGGAGATTCTGGAACGGGCGTTCACCTTGCGTTGGGCATCGTCACGGCGCTGTATCAGCGCACCCATTCCGGGAAGGGGCAGCGAGTGCTGGCGCCGATGCAGGACGCGGTTCTCAATCTCTGCCGAGTGAAGATGCGAGATCAGCAGCGGCTCGGCCGCGGACCGCTCACCGAATACAGCCAATTCGGCGAAGGAATTCCGTTCCTCGACGCAGTCCCGCGGTCAGCCAATGACTCTGGAGGAGCACAGCCTGGCAGGGTACTGAAATGCAAGGGTTGGCAGACAGATCCGAACGCGTACATCTACTTCATCGCACAAGCGCAGGTATGGGATAAAGTCTGCAAGATCATCGGCAGAGAAGATTGGGTTTCTGATCCCGACTACGCGAAACCATCGAATAAAGTCACCCGTCTCGACGAAATCTTCGACACAATCGAAGCTTGGACCATCCGCTATACCAAGTTCGAGTTGATGGACATCCTGCACAAGGAGGACATCCCGTGCGGCCCGATCCTTTCGATGAAAGACCTTCTCGAGGATGACGCGCTCTATGCCACCGGCGCTCTCGTGAAGGTTGACCATCCGGAGCGTGGAGAATACGTCACGATCGGCCAGCCGGTGAGGCTCTCGGACAACGAAGTGAAGGTTGAACGCTCGCCGCTTCTGGGCGAGCACACGGACGAAATTCTGACATACGTGCTTGGATTCGATGCCGAACGCGTCGCGCACCTCAAGGCGTCCGGAGCGACGGGCCCCAGAGTCTTGCAGGTGGCGTGAGCAGGACGGATCGTCACAATAACTTCGCGCGATCCTCCGCAATTCGATTGAACCCAATTGCGATCGAACCACAATACGGAGACAGTTATGGCAATCAATGTAGGGATCCAGGAAGGTCGTTCACGCCGCGATAGGGAATGGCTCCGGTCCGCGGGTATCAAGCAATGCTACAACATCGAAGATTTCCGCTCGATGGCACGGCGGAGACTGCCAGGGCCCGTCTTTCACTACATCGACGGTGCGGCGGACGATGAGGTCTCGTATCGGAGAAACACTGAAGCCTACGATCGGTGCGACCTGGTGCCCAACGTTCTCGCGGGCGTCGAGGGCATCGACATGTCGAGGACCGTCATGGGGCAGAAGCTGGACATGCCTCTGTTCTGCTCCCCGACGGCGCTTCAGCGGCTGTTCCATCATGACGGTGAAAGGGCGGTTGCCAAGGCTGCCGAGAAATTCGGCACCATGTTCGGAATATCGTCCCTGGGGACGATAAGCATCGAAGAAATCGGCTCTACCATCAGCACACCGAAGCTCTTCCAATTGTACTTCCACAAAGACAGGGGTCTAACCAACAGCATGATCGAACGGTGCATTGCCGCAAAGTTCGACGTGTTAGCGTTGACCGTTGATACGATCACGGGTGGAAACCGGGAACGCGATTTGCACACCGGCTTCACTTCGCCGCCACGCTTCACAATCGATAGCCTCGTCAGCTTCGTCACGCATCCAAGGTGGGCGGCCAACTATTTCACGCACAAGAAATTCGAACTGCCCCAACTGAAGGACTACGTGAAAGAGGGTTCAAATATTTCTGTTTCTGTCGGGGACTATTTCAGCACGATGCTGGACCAATCGATGAGCTGGCGAGACGCCGCGGACGTCCGCAAGAAATGGGGCAAGCAGTTCTGTCTCAAGGGAATCATGAGCGTTGCGGACGCAAAGCGTGCTGTGGACATCGGCGCGACTGGGATCATGGTGTCCAATCATGGCGGCCGCCAGCTCGACGGATCGAGGAGCCCATTTGACCAGCTCGCTGAGATCATCGACGCTGTTGGCGACAGGATCGACGTGATTTGCGACGGCGGCATCACCCGTGGCACCCATGTGTTGAAGGCCCTTTCCCTGGGTGCGAAAGCGTGTTCGGGAGGGAGACTTTATCTGTATGCCCTGGCGGCCGCTGGTCAGGCTGGCGTTGAAAGAGCACTCGGAAATCTCCGTGCCGAAATCGAACGCGACATGAAGCTGATGGGCTGCCGGGCCGTCGACCAGCTGAGCCGTGACAATTTGAGGTTCAGATGAGCAGCCAGGTCGGCCACCGCGAACCATCCACTCCCATCGCAGATGACGTCATGACTCCCGAATGGTCCGCACGTTCCTACCGGACGGTACCAGTGGTGCTCGGTTTCGCCGCCGGTTATGTGGACGGCTGCACCTTCGTGACGCTGTTCGGGTTGTTCGTAGCCCAGGTCACCGGCAGCTTCGTGATCGCAGGTGCCACCCTAGTCGTGCGCGAATATGGCGCGCTCATCAAGGTGCTGGCCATTCCGGTATTCCTGTTCGGTGGTGCCGTCGCGACCGCCTTGGTGTCGGTCGCCCGCCACGCGGGCTGGCGGGCATCTACCTTTGTGCTTGGCCTCGAGAGCCTGCTGCTCGCCGGCCAGCTCGTGACCCTACTAATCGTACCGAGCTTGAAGGATCCCGACCAAGCAACGGCGCTTGCCGCCGGGCTGTTCGGGCTTTCCGCCATGGGGGTGCAGAGCGCCTTCGTACGCCTGCTCATGCGTGGCACCCCCTCGACCAATGTGATGACCACCAACACTACGCAAGTCGCCATTGATGCTACCGAGATTCTGCTGGCGCGGCTGTGGACCAGCCGCTCGGCCGGCTCCCCGACCCGCACCGACATCGGACACGCGCGCAAACGGCTTGCCGAGACCGTTCCAATCATGCTCGCCTTTCTCGGCGGCACGATTGCCGGCGCCGCGGCCGGTCAGGGGGTGGGTGTCGTCTGTTTGGTGCTACCGGTCGCAATGCTCGCAGGGCTGACCATGCTGGCACCGCGCTCCGCTGAGGATTGACCGACATCGCTGAAGCGGTGGCCCAAACCCCAGGGCACGGGCCAGAGCTGTGGACTTCGCCGCGTGGTATCGATTTGTGCCAAAACGAGCTGAGAGCGGTGAAACACCGTGTGACCGGCGGGCGTCGGACGCACGCCGCGACGATGCTGCTCTAGCAAAGCTGTTCCAAGCGCTTTCTCCACCCCTTTCATGCGTGCGCTTGCCGAGGGAGAGAAATGGCTGCGCGCGAAGCGCCAGCCGAAATGCTGCCCTCCTCAACTGGTCAGATCAAAATGCACGGCGCAAGCGCTCGGTGGGTTACCATTCTGCCTATGTTGCAGACGAAGGAGGGGTTATGAAAATCCCTCATTGCGCCTTTTGGAGGCGACAGACAACTATGTCGGTATGTCGAACCCAATCACCCATCTTGTCGTCGTTGCCGCCGCATTTTTGCTCGCGGGATTAGTCAAAGGCGTCACCGGCCTCGCCCTGCCGACGGTCGGAGTAGGTCTGCTAAGTTTGGCAATGCCTCCTCCCCACGCCGCAGCTCTCATCGTAGTGCCAGCGTTGATAACAAACGTCTGGCAAATGATGAGCGGGCCTGGCCTTGGGAGCCTGGTGCGACGGCTTTGGCCGATGCAGTTGGCGATATGTCTTGGGACCTGGGCCAGCGCGAGTCTGATGGCCGGTTCAGAGACCGCATTCGCATCGGCCGCCCTTGGCATCGCGCTGATAGCTTACGCAGCTCTTGGTTTGATGAATGTGCGCGTCCCACATGTGCCGGCTTGGGCCGAGTGGTGGCTGGGCACTTTTGTCGGAGGCGCAACGGGATTCATTACCGCCGCTACCGGCGTGTTTGTAATACCCGCGGTGCCATACCTTCAGGCGCTAAGCTTCGAGCGCGAAGAGTTCATGCAGGCGCTCGGCCTCTCTTTCACTGTCTCCGCCATCGCGCTTGCTTGGTCATTGGTTAGCGCCGGGACACTTAATCTCGGCACCGGCTTATATTCGCTCCTCGCCCTCGTCCCCGCTCTGGCCGGAATGATTGCGGGGCAACACTTGCTGCGCGTCATGCGTCCCGAGACATTTCGGCGCTGGTTCTATTCAGGATTGGCACTTCTTGGGGCGCACTTGGCCATCGGAGTTCTTTGGTGAGCAGCGGTAGACGAACCAAGCATGGCTGCAGCGCCGCGCAGTTGGCCATCGCCTGGCTTCTGGATCAGGAGGGCGTCATCGTGATCCCGCATTCGTATTTGCGCTTGACCGCGTCCTTGGGCCGAATGCATCCAAAACCAAACGCGGGCGAGCATTCCTTCGACGCCCCGGACCAGTTTCATGAGCAATTGAGGATACGGGCTTTACCGAAGTCGAGGTACAGACCATCGTTCAAGACATCGAATTTCCCTCTGTCCTCGACTATGTGAGGTTCCAGCGGCTCGCAACACCTATGGCCGCCCTGTTGAGCGACCCTGCCGAGTTCGACCGTCAAGCCACCATCAAGACGATTGCCTCGGAGACTGCGGGCTTTTCTGATCCAGCAATGCTGGAAGGCGGGAGGTTCTGCTTCCGACAGGAGGCGTACGTGGGTACAGCGCGAAATACGAACTGATTCTCCCACCGTTGGCACAAGGTAGACATCGCCGTGCGAGCGTTCGACGTCCGCTTGCAAGGGATAAACGGTCTAGGGCCTATTGGGGCCTGCCTCATTCGGGCGGGCCTTTTTCTTTGTCGGCGCATATCCCCTAAGCGCTTGGTTCTTTTGCGTTTTAGCCGGTGTTTGGCGAGCCGAAAAAATCACTGGACTACAGGACCACACGACTTCGCCGTCCACCTCAAGCGCCGTTCGTCAACGCGCCGCCAAAGCGTCCACCGCATCCGGCTTCCTACGTCCGTGACGATCGCGAAGCGCCCCTTGTGGGAGCGGGACAGCGCAGGTGATGTCCGTGATTTGGGGTCGCGGCAAAGCGAAAATACTTTTTGCGAGACATCTGGACAACCCAAATCAGCTTGAACCGCCTCACGAATTCAGTTTTTTCGCGCACGCAGTTTTCGCGCCTAAAAGCTGGTCGAGCGAAGCCACGCTCCACAAAAACGAACTGATTTGCCCGTCGTCGGGCAAATCAGTATGGTCGGTTGACCGCAAAAAGAACCGCTGTGTCGAGACACCATCCGCGAACGACGGGACGCGATTTGCATTCGCGCAGGGTCGCACCACCTCGTGGGGATACACGGCGAGTTACGCCTTCGGCATCGTGCCGATGGCGATCATCCCGGAAAGCCGACCAAACGATGCTCGAACTGCACTTAACTTTCCGAGCAAGCCGTTCGTTACTCTGGCTCAGCGAGTTTCGCCACCACCAACAAGATGTTCGCGAAAGAATCCAACAACGCTCGCGTCAAAGTCCCGGTGAAAAGCCGTTCTGTCGAAGCCGGTCGGATCGGAACAAGGGCGCGGCAAGTTCGCCGCGAGCCGTGGCGAGCAAGGCGGCAGAAATCCGTAGTGACCGGCTGGGATGACGGGAATGTCAGACCAGAAGTTTGCGGCGATCGATTTCGGCGCGCACGTTTCGCTCTCCTGATACGTGCCAATTTCAAATCGGAGACAATTACCCCATTCCCAGTGGCCGGTCATAGCTGAGCTTTGCTCTGGATTAACCCAACCAGACGAAAATGGACCCGACTAACTTTGCGGCATTGAGCGCGACTTTCGTTCCAGGTCAAAAGCTGCTCACTACCTTCCAGCATCAATTGTGCTGGCAACCTCTTTGAGGCGTTCCATAGCGATCGGTTCGAGCAAGATGTTGTGACTAAAACCTGGAGCAATCGTCACATTCACCGCAACATTGCGATTTCGTAGCGCTTCGGCATATGCGAGCGTCAAGGCGGAGGGCGTAATCTGATCGTCGCTACCAACCAGCAACCAGATCTTCGCCGACGCGGGAACGCCATCAACCAGAGCCAGCGGTGAAAGTGAGCGCACAGGGCGTTCCCAGATTGCGCCTCCTTTTATCGACTGCATATGCCTGCGCCATTCTGCGAGATCGCACGGGCACGACACCAATAGCGCGCCGTCCACCGCTGTCCCCTGCTGACCCAATAAATTGCCGACTATTGCAGCGCCTCCCGAGTGCCCAACCAGGATCGCGCGGCGGGGATGATATCTGTCTTTCAATTCAGACAGCACGGCAGCCACCGCATTGACCACTTCGGGCGTCCAATTATCGCCCGTGGTAAGGCCGCGCGAACCATCAGAGCTGTCCTCGCCATCGCTGTAGCCAGGCCGAAGAACCGCCGCGACAACGGTATCTGACATCGCGGCGGCGGCCCTCTCCGCAAATCGGTATTGGTACGTGGGAGGTTCGTCCGGCGAATCCCCATGTACGACGACGACCAGGATTGGATGCTGGCTGAGACGGGCATTCTCATAGATTTTTGACTTGATGCGTTGTGTCGTGGTGACCCACATCGTCGCACCGGTGTTCGTCGCATCGTGTGCGGCGACTGTGGATTGGGCGAACGCTGAAGGAGCGCTTCCGAAGAGTCCAGAACACAACAGCACAAGCACAATCGCGGCCGCGACGGAACCGTTATGGCCGTTTCCAGCGCGGCTGCGGCTGCGATCGAAAGGAAAAGCGCTGAGCGCTGTGAAAGCCATAGTGACACGCATGGGAATGCTCCATTCGGGGATCGATAACGGGATCAGTGGCAGGTTATGGTTAGATCGCGATATTGGCGATGAGACCAGGGGCAATAGGCGCGCCAAACTGCTGTATTGGGCGGCCGTCCTACGCTCGATCGACCCCTACTATGGGTCATGCTCCGCAGGGCTGGCCTCATTGCCCTGCTGCTTGATATCGGCCGCCGCTGGAGCGCGGAGTTGAGCGAGGGGGCACGTATCACGGGTCGGTCACTCCCGGCGGTACATGGTGGAGCGACGTCGAACCATGGAAGGCCAAGCGCGCCGGAGACACCGAGACGGTCGCGAAGCTAGAAGCAAAAGCTAAGAGCAACCGTGCAGCTATCGTCGCACGTATAGCACGCTTGATGGCCGCGCCGCTTCGAACAGCTCGAAACCGGTGAGGTGCGCGGAGTCAGTGTCGGCAGCTTCACGCGGTCCGATGACATCACGGTGGTCGATCGCAATGGCCGCGAGTGCGCTTTCGACGAAAAAGAGTGGCGCCAATACTGGCAAGACCCTGCATCGATATTGCACGTCAAACGCTGGACATTGCTCGAAGTCTCGATGGTCGAAAAGCCCGCAGACAAATTCGCGGTCGCACGGCCGATCAGCCAGGAGCCCCGGCGGATTCGGCGACGGATGCAAGCGCAGCAACGCTCGCTCGATCGGGATGATGACGATAACGGGTTGTTGCTGCGCGCGATCATGCCATCAAGCAGACAAATCTTGCACGGATCACCGGAGTTGATTCAGGTCCGGCAAGCCGAAGATCGTCGGCTCGTTTTCTGTGGCGATTAACGAACCCGATGACGCGATCGTCGGTGTGCAGGCAACCGGTTTGAGCTGCTATCCGGAAGCCAAAGCGACGGTCGGCGAACCGCATCTCCTCCTCGCCGACCGTCGCCTCGATTGGCACCGCGCGCACCACGAAGGCGGGCATATCACCGTCGCTTGGCTAAGCAAATGGAAATCCCCTGCGGTGCAGCCGGTGAATTGATCGGACCGCTATTGAGTGGCGCAGTGGTTGGTTGAAAAGGGAAACGCAAATGTTCAGAGTTGCATTCACGGCGCTCGCCGTAGCCCTGACGATTTTCGCTGCAACCCGTGCGTCTGCGCAGAATGTTTCTCCGACGGAAGCGCAGGCAATTGCCAAAGACGCCTACGTCTATTCCTACGCCATGATGGAAAGCTATCAGACGTGGCGTGCTCAGGCGGTTGACAAGGACGCCCCCGGCTATGTCGGCGGCTTCAATGTTTACAGGCACTATTCGGAGCCGTTCACGCCCGACAACAAGGATATCGTCACGCCCAACAATGACACGCCGTATTCTTGGGCGTGGCTCGATCTGCGCGCCGAGCCGATGGTAGTCAGCGTACCTGCGGTCCCAAAGGACCGTTATTACGTGATGCAATGGATTGACCTGTTCACGCAGAACTTTGCTTATATCGGAGTGCGCTCGACCGGCTTTGGGGCGGCCAGCTACATGATCGCTGGCCCGAAATGGAAGGGCAAGAAGCCGGCAGGCATCAGGGAGGTGTTCAAGGCTGAAACCGATATCGTGGGCACGCTGACGCGGACCGCCTTGCAGGGTCCTGAGGATGTTCCCAATGTCAGGGCGTTGCAGGCGCAGTACAAGTTGCAACCACTCAGCGCCTTTCTAAAACAGCCCGCCCCACCGGCGGCACCTACCATCGACTTCCCGCCCTATGACAAGGCGAAGGCGCGGTCGCATGACTTCATCGGCTATTTGAATTTCCTGTTACAATTTGCCGAGCCGCCACATCCAAGCGAAGTCGCAATCCGCAAGCGTTTTGAAAAAATTGGCATTGGTCCGGGCAAACCATGGGACGCTTCGAAAGTTGATCCCGCGACCCTTGGCGCAATCGATGCGGGTGTGAAGGAGGGACAGGCCGAGATCGACGCGCTTGCAGCCAAGACCTTCACTACTAACGGCCTATTCGGCTCCCGCGAACAATTGAAAACGAATTACCTTCAGCGCGACGTCGGCGCGATGAAGGGGCTCTACGGCAACTCGCTCGAAGAGGCATGGTACGGCGGCTATATCTGTGACGGCAGCAAGCCATCGACGGTCCATTTTACGAACCCGATCAATCGCTACTCGATTGGCGACAGCACCAAGGGACTTGTTTACGGCAAGGATGGTGAGCAACGCTTCGCCCGGCAAGGACAAGGAAAGCAACTAGCTGCCTGCGCCAGCCAGCAAATGCAGTCTCGTTGCAAGGGTCTATGGACCGAGCAAGGCGGCGATGACTGGTCAGTGGAAGCTACCTCCGCTGGAATTGCAAAATTAGGGGCATGTCCGTTGATGTGCAGGTTTTCGGACCTAGCGCGATGTCCGACTTGAGTCCGTAATGCGCAGCAAAGCGGACATCGTCGAGAGCGACGTTCCGGTCGGCCGCTATCGTATCACCACCCCGCAGCTCCGGTGCAGGCCCGCGGTGCGGGTCCGGCTCGGCCCTCAACTTAGAGCCGTCCCTGGCCACCCGCGTCGCATGGGCAAGCTTTGCGCGGGGCGCTAGTGGCCTTGCAAATTCGAGAGGACCGCGAGCGCTGCGAGCGGATCGAGATTTGATCGTCAACTCGCATCGGCCATACCGTTCGTGCGCCCCGGCCGATTCGGTTCGGTGATCACGGCGTCGTCGGAAACATCGGTCCAGTTATTCTCAAGGCGAACCCGATAATGAGCGCGTTGCGATTCCCAGTCGGGGTCAGCGGCGGGTGGACGGATTACCCGCGGAGGTCTGCAGCCTTCTCTCTACCGAGCGTTTCAGCACAAGCCCTTGCAACCGCCGAGTCTGGCTCGGTGCTTCCCGGCATCGTTGCCCAACCGCCTTTTTCAATGAACGTGCTCTGGTCCCATGAAGTTGCCTTCTTCATTTCGGCCAAGTTCGCTGAGGCACCAGCCGCTTGTCGGAACTTCTCAACGCAGATGGGTGCGAGAACTGCGACGACAGCCGTTGCTGCACGGCTCTTCGCGATCGTCTCGGCGGTTCCACCCGTCACCCAGCCGCCCCAATTGAACCCCACGATCGCCAGAGCAATTGCTCCGGCTGCAGCGCCCCACAGTGCAGGCTTAAGGGCAGCTTTTGTCTCCTTAGGGATTTCCATGATTTTCACCTTTGATTTAGAGGTATAGTGAGTTTCACCCGCTGATCTGGACACGCCGACCGCTTGGCGTCTGTATAAAATGGCTCACTCTAAGCGATAATATGCAAGATCGGCCTGGCCATGACATTGCGCGTCCTCGTCGCCTCGGCGGAGTGCTGTCGCTTCCGCTTGACGACATCGCCACATTTGTGGCGATAAATTCCCGAAGTGGTAGGCCGCCCACGTCCTGAGCTTTGACGCCGCCGCGCGCCGGGCGTAATGCACTGGCTATCTCTTTCACGGGGATGGCCAGATGCTTGATAACACGGTCGCTGTTGAAACGGTTGCTCGGCCGGTACCGAGATCACCGGACACGAAACCCGCGCTCGATTACCTGCGCGCCTCTGGCGCCGCGCCGATCTTCATCATCGAGACCGGCGACATCGCCACCATCCGCACCGGCAGCAAGGTCGACCCGCGCGCCGTCGTCGTGTTCTGGACCATGGCGGACGCCAAGCCGGTCGTCGCATGCGCCCGCCGCATCGCCGGCAAGAACCAGAACGTTGATGACGCGGTCGTGTCGCTGCGAAAGGCCGCCGTCGAGCGCAGGGCGACGCTGACGCCGCATGGTGTCGCGATCTCACGCGCCAGGGTCGCGGCCGAACGCCTCGACGCATTCATGTCATCGATGCGCGGCACGGGGGTGCTCAAGGAATTTACGCGCACCTATAAGCGGCGGCGGATCGCAGCTGCAGAGCGCGGCAAGGGGTTTATGAGCTACAAGGTTGCCGAGCTGCGGTTCAAGCGCGCGTTGATCCCGCTGCTCATGAGCGGCGGCAAGCCGCCGATCGGGACGTCGTTCTTCTCGGCCATCTTCGACACGTAGCGAGTCCAAAAAGAGACACGCACTTACTATTTGCAATATGAATCCGCGCTCACCGTCGAGTTAAAAAAACCGCGCCAACCGGGTGTGGAAAACTCCGGCGATGCCCGTGGTGTCGAATAGTCACATCCCCTTGAGCCACAAAGAAATTATGCCTGTCGTGGTACAATTTGACTCCTTATGAAACTTGACGCGGCGACAGAACGGCGAGCAATTGCGCGCGAAGTCACCTCAGTTAGTGATCGCGCCATCATGAAGAAAGCATCCGACTCCGAGAGAATCCTTTTCACGATCCCCGTCGACGTGACGGCATGGCTTCGCGAGCGCGCCAAGTATCACGGCAGCACACTAAGCGCCGAGGTCACGATGAGCTTGCGCGCGCGGATGGAGCGCCACCGACCGCTCGTGCCACCTGATCCGCCCGATCTCTACCACCCCCAAAAAGTAAACGCGTGAGGAAATTATGGCACGTCAAGCCAACGAAGCTATCCCCAACATCCCGACGCCAATGAGTTTTCGCGCAATTTATTTTCCAAAAATATGCTGGACGAAAGGACCACACGACTTCGCCGTCCACCTCAAGCTTCGTTCGTCAACGCGCCGCCAAAGCGTCCGCCGCATCCCGCTTCCTACGTCCGTGGCGCAAGCGGTCGCAATCGCAACGTGCAAGGGGGTAGAGAGGATGTTGTCTCGCAGTTTACCTGCGTCTCAAAACGGCCCGATCCGGAACATCACTCGTTCCTCTATCCAGACCCATCTATTGGCCCAGTCTCCCCGCCGATATAATGGATCCGAAGAGTTCACGGTGGTCACGTTGAATTGATATCTCTACGATTGAGATGGTCGGTCGGGCTAGTTGATCTTTATGCCGGTAGCAGTGACCCGGGTTCAAGTGCTGAGGCGCATGACTTGAAGGAGGCCGAGGCCAAGACCTTGTTGGATTCACTGCAGCGATGGTGTGTGCGCGTAACGAAATTGAGACGAAATTTTGTGTCTTGTGATGATTTGCGTGAGAATGGCTTGTGTCGGCGAGGCACCGCAGCCTTGGTCGTTATTGACACCCGGCGAAACGGGGTCGATTGTGTCGATCCGCCGAGCGCGGCGAAATTAGAACAGAGGAGAATGGCCAACGAGGGCACTCACTAAAGACATCGTGCAAGGTGAGGTCACTTATTTCTTCCTCATCAAGCGTACCGAAAAAGATACCAGCGCAGAACAGAAGACGAAAGGAAGAAATGATATCACCCGAGTAGTTAGACCGGAAGGTAGGCAATGCCGCCTCTACTCGATCAGCGATGCATCCTTTGACTTTGTGAGCGTTATCATCGGTGTCACCGCCGCTGCAGCGGCCAGGATAAAAGCGGAAATTGAGAAGCCAGGGACCGTTAAAGCGACGCTAATTTCGGGCTTCGAGCTTTTCGGCGCTCCCCTCGGTGGCAACGCTTATGAGATATCTGAGTCCGAAGAGTTGAGCCTCGGGGCATAGGAAGGAGATCACACGGTTATGCCAATCAACGACGTGCGCTGACGCGGTGGGAGGTCCCAATCAAGCGAATTCCAATACAAACAAATCACGCCACCACTAAAGCAGATTGACCTGAGATTTGGGTCCAGTACGATACAACTCGTGCGAGAAAGCACTGTTGTAGGAGCGCAAAATGGTGAGATTCTTGAGGAAGTACTTCGGCAGAGCGTCCAGGCTAAAGGCAGCGGCGTGGAAGGCTTACAAGCCGTAGGGCATAGCGCGGCGCGCCGAGATGATGGTCTTGGCGTGCCTCTCTTAAATCTCTCGCAACTCAGAGAGCCAGGGTGAAGTCTCGGAGACTGAAGGTGAACCACCGGAGGACTCACTTTGGCGCTGAGTTACGTCGTCTTCTCTACGACCCCACGCAACGGGAGGTGTTCAGAATTGATGACGCGACCGTCGGCGTGACCAACGGTCCTTTGTCCAAGGCCATCCTGGCGGCAAGACCGATGTATGAGCCTGAGCGCATCGTGTTCAAGCCGATCCGTGGGGTGCCTGTATCGAAGGCTACGTTGTCAACCGTGATGAAAGCTGTGGTTCAAGACGCCCGGCGTGTGGCGGAAGCATCGCCGGATCCGGACATGCCGCTGGAGGGCATATGGCCACAGGCCGGCTATCGTTATCTTCAACGCCGTCTCTATGCGTACGACCCATGGCCGATCAGGACTCTTGTCCATCAGATCGTGAACCAGGCAAGTCTGTTCAAACCCGCGCTGGATGTCGTCATGGCGCGCCTCATGGACGGGCTGCCCTTCGACACGGCGTCGGCATTGGCCACGAAGCTGGTTGGTGCGGCCTCGGAGCGGCAGCGCTGGGCGACAGTCACGCTCTATCGACGAACCACCCAATCGATCTGTGCCACGGTGTCTTCTCTGGTGACCAATGTGCTTTGGCTGGCATCGCCGTCTGAAGTGCGGGAGAAGACACGCATTTGCATCACGGAGACCCTCCGGCTGCTGCCGCCCGCCTGGATGTACCACCGCGACGCCTGCAGGGAGTTCGCTGAACTCGACAACCGCATCCGCGCCACCGACGATGTGCTCGTCATTCCTCTTATCACGCAGCGCGATCCGGATATGTGGCCCGAGGCCGACAGCTATATCCCCGACCGCTGGCAGGGCGTGAGCAATCCCGAAGCTTCGGATTACTACTTTCCATTCGGCCACTCGCATGACCGCTGTTTGGCGCGCGAACTCGTCCTGACACTTACCGAACACACCGTGCAACTACTCGCCGAGCGCGGCGTCTGGACCGATAAGCGACAGACATCTGTCTGGATTCCGATGAAGTCCCTGCTTGCTCCCAAGCGGTTGAGGGTTGTCCCGATTTGATTGGACTCGTGCAGTGGCACCGCGCTCACCGTTGAATCGATATCTGTGCATTCGATTGAGATTGGTCGGTCGGGCTAGTTGATCTTTTTGCCGGTAGCAGTAACCCGGGTTCAAGCACTTGAGATTGGCCGCCTGCAGCAAGGCTGGGCACGAAAGATACCAGAAGAATGTTGTGTGTCAGTTTCATGTCGACTTCCCGGATACCGTTACTCGCCATCTCGTGTCGGTCGGATCGGTCTGGTATCGCTTGGCGGGACGGCTATGCTGTCGGGTGCTCGGCGTTCAGATGGCAAAGTCCCGGTTGGTTCAAGAAATCCCTTGAAATCACCGCGGGCGTCGATGAGGCAACCTTTTCAAAAGGCGCCGCTGACAAGGCCCTAGGGGACTGAACTTGGACATCGACGGTTGGCTCCGCAGGATCGGTCTGGAGCAGTACGCGACCCCGTTTCGCGAGAACGGGGTCGATCTCAGCGTCCTCCCCGATCTGACGGATCAAGATCTGGAGAAGTTGGGCGTATTGCTCGGCCATCGCCGCAAGCTGTTGCGCGCGATTGGTGGTCTCGAAGCCTTTGGGAAGAGCGCACCGGCAGTCGCCGTTGCGGCTGCGGCCCCCGCCGCGCCGCGCCCACTGGACACCGCCGAGCGCCGTCAGCTCACGATCATGTTCTGCGACCTCGTCGGCTCGACCGCGCTCTCGACGCAGTTCGACCCCGAGGACATGCACGAGATCGTCGGCGCGTACCACCGCTGCTGCGGCGATCTCATCACCAGAGCTGGTGGTTTTATCGCCAGGTACATGGGCGACGGGGTACTGGCCTATTTCGGCTACCCCCATGCCCACGAACATGACGCCGAACGCGCCGTCCGGACCGGGCTTTCGCTGGTCGAGGCGGTGCCGATGCTCAAGACGGCCGCCGCCGCTCCCTTGCAGGTGCGCGTCGGCATCGCCACCGGGCTTGTCGTGGTCGGCGAACTCGGCGCCGGAGCCGCCCAGGAGCAGGCGGTGGTCGGCGAGACGCCGAATCTGGCCGCCCGGCTACAAGCGCTGGCCGAACCGGGCGCGGTGGTGATTTCATCGAGCACGCGCAGGCTGACTGGCGGCCTGTTCGAATACCGCGATCTCGGGATAGTCGCGCTCAAAGGCTTCGCTGAGGCCATCCAGGCATGGCAAGCGCTGGGCGCGAGCGCCGCCGACAGCCGGTTCGAGGCGCTGCGCGCCAGGACGACGCCGCTGGTCAATCGCGTCGAGGAGATCGATCTGCTGCTGCGCCGCTGGGAGCGGGCGAAGGGCGGAGAGGGCTCGGTCGTGCTGATCTCGGGCGAACCGGGCATCGGCAAGTCACGGATCGCCGAGACCATCATCGAGCAGCTGAGCGGCGAGTTGCACACGCGCTTGCGCGAATTCTGCTCGCCCCATCACCAGGACACCGCGCTCTACCCGAGCATCACACAGCTCGAACGGGCGGCCGGGCTGCGGCGGGACGATACGGACGAGCAACGACTGGACAAGCTCGAGAACGTGCTCGCTTTGGCGGCCGATGACCTCGGCGAGACCGTGCCTCTGCTGGCGGATCTGCTGTCGATTCCCACCGGCGACCGCTATCCCGCGCTCGACCTCACCCCGCAGAAACGCAAGGAGAAGACGTTGCGGGCGCTGGTGGCGCGGATCGAGGGGCCGACGCCACGTCAACCGGTGCTGCTGCTGGTCGAGGACATGCATTGGTCCGATCCCACCTCGCTCGAACTTTTCGAGCTGATCGTGGGCCGGGCGTCGAGCCTGCCGCTGCTGGCGATCGTCACCTTCCGCCCGGAATTCGTGCCGCCCTGGGTTGGCCATCCGCAGGTGGCGCTGATCAGTCTCGATCGCCTGCCGCGCCAGCTCCGCGCCGAGATGATCGCTCACGTCACCGGCGGCAGGGTCTTGCCGCAGGACATCGCCGACCAGATCACCGATCGGACCGATGGCGTGCCGTTGTTCATCGAGGAACTGACCAAGGCCGTGGTCGAGAGCGGCCAGCTCGTGGAAGCCGGCGATCGGTATGTGGCGAGGGGGCGGGTTTCTCCGCTGGGAATCCCGACATCGCTCCAGGAGTCGCTCCTGGCGCGGCTCGATCGCCTGGCGCCGACCAGCGATGTGGCGCAGATCGCCGCCGCTCTCGGACGACAATTCTCGCACGAGCTGATCAGCGCCGTGGCGGCGATGCCGCCGCAGCAGCTGGATGACGCCCTGGCGCAGCTCGTCAACGCCGAATTGATCTTCCGGCGCGGGACGCCTCCCGATGCGGAATACACCTTCAAGCATGCGCTAGTGCAGGATACGGCCTACGGCACATTGCTGCGCAGCCGCCGCCAGCAGATCCACGCCCGAATTGCAGCAGCGCTGGAAGACCAGTTCCCGGACATTGTGCTGGCCCAACCCGCGCTGCTGGCCCGGCACTGTGCGGAAGCCGGGCTGGCGGAGAAGGCGGTCGTCTACTGGCTGAAGGCCGGTCAGCAGGCGCTCGTGCGCTCGGCGCCGACCGAAGCGGCCGCCCAGCTGCGGAAGGGCTTGGACGCGCTGGAGGGCCTGCCGGACGGAGCTGGTCGACGGCAACAGGAGCTGGACCTGCTACTCGCACTTGGATCGGCACTGACGGCCACGAAGGGCTATTCGGCACCCGAGGTCGGCGAGACCTACGCCCGAGCGCGCGCGCTGGCCGACTTGGCCGAGCAGATCAATCGGCCCGAATATCCATGGGGGGTATTCTATGGCCAATGGGTGTTTCATCGGGTCCGGGCCGAGCACAGGCTGGCGCTGGCGCTGGCCGAGCAGATGGAAAAGATCGGCGAGGCGAGGAACGACGTCGCGGCGCAATTGGTCGGACTCCGCTCGAACGGGACCACCCGCCTCTTCCTCGGTGACTTCGTTGCCGCCCGCGCGCTCCTGGAGCGGTGTCATGGCCTTGCTGATGCGGCGGGTCGCGGCGGCGGGGCGACGTCAGCAGACCCCCCAGCTATTATGCTCGCATACAACTACGCTATGATGCCCGCATACCTCGCCTGGACCTTGGCGGTCCTGGGCTACATCGATCAAGCACGGTCGCAGCTGAACGAGGCATTAGCGGAGGCCCGCCGGCTCAAGCATGCCCACACGCTGGCTGACGTGCTCCTTTCGGCCAGCCCAGTCGAGAGGATCGCCGGCTCGCCTGAGATGCAACAGCACGCCGAGGAGCTTCTGGTTCTCTCGACCGAGCGCGGCCTGCCGTTGAATTTGGGTTGGGCAACGGCGTACCGCGGAGCGTCGTTGATCGCGCTCGGGCAGGGACAGGAGGGCCTTTCGCTGATCACACAGGGGATGGCGGGAATACGTGCTACCGGAGCTGTCACAGGCACCCCCAACATGCTCATGATGCTCGCAGGCGCCTACGCGAGGCTTGGCAAGCCGGTCGACGGACTAAATTGCCTCGCCGAGGCCGCAGAAATCATCGAGACCACCGACGAACGGTACGGCGAGGCTGAGTTGCATCGGTTGCGCGGCGATCTGCTGAATGCCACAGCCGGTCCGTCCGCGGCCGAGCGGAGCTATCATCAGGCAATCGCGGTAGCGAAGCCGCAGGGCGCCAGGCTTTTCGAATTGCGGGCATCGGTCAGCCTGGCGCGCCTCTGGTGCAAGCAGGACAGGCGCGGCGAGGCCCATAATCTTCTCGCGCCGATCTACGGCTGGTTCACCGAAGGATTTGATGCCCCTGACTTGAAGGTGGCCAAGGCTTTGTTGGATTCACTGCAGTGACGGTGTGGACGCCGAATGAAAGCCGGCGCAATTTGCAATTTGGTGTCTTGGGCCAATTTGTGGGAGAATGGCCCGCAATCGCGAGGTCCGTGGCTCACTGGCGCTCTGGTCCTTATTGACACCCACCGAAACCGGTTCGATTGTATCGATCCGCCGAGCGGGGCGGGATCACAACACAGGAGAGGGGCTAATGGGAGAGGTGGTACTTCCTAAAGGCGCTGCGAAAGATGAGGTCACGTATTTCTTCCTCGTCAAGCGTACCGAAAAAGATGCTACCGAAGCACAGAAGAAGAAAGCAAGGCAGGACGTCAACAAGATAATTAAGCAGGAAGGGGGGAAATGTCACCTCTACACGACCAACGGTGCATCCTTTGATTTTGTCAGCGTCGTCACCGGTATCACCGCCGCCGGGGCGATCAGGGTAGCAGCGGTAATTGACAAGCCCGGGACCGTGAAAGCGACGCTAGTTGCGGGTCTCGAGAATTTCACCCCCTAATCTGGCGAGTCGCGCGGCAGGGTCCCACGCCCGCGTGCGATCATTTGCGATAATGGCCCCGGTGAGAGCGACCGCCTCGGTCTCGATGTGATGCGCGCGCTTTTCCTTTGAGAATCCCCGGGATGAACCCGCAAAATACATTCTGAACCTCCCCATGGCTAAAGCCAGGGGGTTCTGAGAGAGGCAGAAGGCAGTCTTTCCGGGGCTCTCGCGGTCTCTGTTTGCAGAGGCGCTACATCATCCCCGGCCTCGACGGCCGGCCCAACACTCTTGATCCGGCGACCCGCTCTAACGCCATTACGGACGTGGGGTTGGGCAAAGCCCTTCCCGCTTGCAGGTTGAAGTGCACTCGACATCGCCGTCCTCAGGAGCGGTTCCGCACTGGCCCAAGCGATCTTGACTTGGGGAATGTCGAGCAAATTCGTATCGCAGCATGTCGCAAGAAACGCGCTGTAGAGATCACGTTGAACCGGCTCTGTCCTGCCATCGCCGAACACATGAACCCGCTGCGAGAGCGGCTTCTTGATGTATTCGCCCGTGGTATGATCGAACTGGCTCAACCGTGTATGCCGGGTTTTGATCTCAATCACTCCACCGCCAGCACTTGCAGCCTTGCGCTGAAGCATCGAGATCAACATTCCCGGCGCACGCACTTTCACGCTGCGACCGTAGTTCTTCTGAAATGACTTGTAGCTCAACTCCTCTGTTTTGATGGTTGTCCCTTGACCGAGAATGCGGTTCGCCAACTCGCCATGCGATCGCTTGCGCTCGGCAGCCAATACTCGATCGCGCTCGCGTTTCGAAGCGGCAAGCGCCTGATAGCGCTGCGACCTGTTCCACCTTCTCTTACCCTTGATCGCGCGCCCTTTGGCATCGAAGTTGTCCAGGTTGGTTGCACGTCGCGAGCGGTCCATCGCGCGCTGGATACGCCGGCAGTCGTTCCACGGTTCGACGACGCTCGGGCATAACTGCTCCAAAATAGCGTCGTCGCTTGATACCGCCGCGATGCTGGACGGCCCGATGTCGAGTCCGACAGTACCGTCCTTGGTGGTGTGCGTAGCGGGCGGCAAGCCCTCTTGCACCAACTGGCAAAACCAGCGAACGCGGCCCTTGATCTCGCGCCGGATAATGCGGACATACTTGGTCCTGGCCGCGAGCGCTTCTCTTTGCCAATCGCGTTTGTCCTTTGGATCGAGCATAAGCGGCAGCACAAGGCCGCTGTAGTGCACGGCGGGAACAGGCTCGGCGCGGTAGCGGATCACAGCGTCCGCTTTGCCCTCGATGCTGTTCAGCCGGTTTAACGATTTGAACCGTGGGCGGCCGCGCTTGCCAAACGCATACTGCTCGGCTGCCCGGAACGCGCGCAAACTCGTGGTTTGCGTGTCGTGGCTGCCGAGGTGATCGCCGATCCAGCAGGCATTGCGGCAGGAGAGCGCATGCTTTTCAATCTCGCGCGAGGTGAAGCCGAACCGCTCCAGTTCGGCCCCGAACGCTTGCGAGCGCGCTTTGTTGTGACGCTTGTCCACTGTCGCAGGCATGGCGCGTGCGGCTTGCCATGCCTTCGATTGCTTCATCAGATCGAGGCGGCGAAGGCACTCCTGCAAACAGGCATTATAGAGGTGCCGGGCCGCGTTCAGCCGCGTATCCAATGTCTTCTCATCCGCCGCAGTCGTCTGAAGCGGGAACTCGGCGACGAAGGACAGGGTTTTAACGCGCGGCATCACAGTCCTCTACGCATCAATTGCCGACTGCATTCATCTGCTAAAGCCGGATAGCTCTCTCCTATGGCTCTCCTATGGCTGAGTAAATCTTTGCTCTGTACCGCAGAGGCGATGCCAACCCGACCAGCGACTTCCTCTAATGCCCTGTCGTACGCTGTTAGATTATGCCGGATGAAGTTTACGGTGATGCGTTCGAGAAACTCGGCGGGTGCATCTTCCGCCGCCCCGTCTCCATCCCAGTGCCGTTCGTTATACGCTTCAATCGTCGCACGTCTCACCCAATGTTCCGGGCGCGTTTCAACAGAAACGTGCATTTCCAGAACCTGCTGCATCAGTGCCGCGCGCTTTGTCTCCACGGCAGTCTTTGCTCCGCACTGACGCCGAGCAGCTTTCGCTTTTGCAGCAAGAAACTCTGACGACACCTCGAAGGAAGCTACTCTTGCGGTGTCGTAGAGGCGCATAGGCGCTGATTTCGCATAATGAGAATTGCGCCCTACCACATCCGGTTCCCCAAGGAGCGTGATGAGGGCTTGTGTCCATCCTCGCGCCTTAAGACCGGCAATTGAAATCATTTGAGGCTTTTCCATCAGACCCTCTTCTGATTTTCAATGTATTGCTTGATGAGCGCGAGGGGAGTGCCGCCGACCGAAGACACAAAATAACTGTTCGTCCATAATGTTGGAATGCGCGTGCGCAGCACCCGGAACTGCTGACGGAGAACACGCGAAGACCGGCCCTTGATGCCCTTCACCAGCCGGTGGATGCCGTATTGCGGATCGCAGCCGACAAGCAGATGGACGTGGTCTGGCACGACTTCCATTTCAATCAGCGCCGATTGCGTCTCGTCGCATACTTGCCGAATTAGTTTCTTAAGTTTGGCGTCGATAGGCGGATTAAGAACTGGCTTACGGTATTTCGGGCAAAACACCACGTGGTATTTGCACGAGAAGAGAACGTTCCTGTTCGATCTGAAGTCCGCCACAGCCTATTATATACCTGGCTGATGTCTAATAGCAAAGAGGCGCTCACCCCATAGTTGAAACTAGGGGCTTGCGCGCCTAAGTTCGGTCAGCGTTGCCCACTGCGACGCCATGCGCTCGGCGCCACGCTGCGACAATGCAAAGATCGTGAACGTCGGATTCGATGCTCCAGCGGTTGGAAAGATGCTTGGTCCCGCGACCCAAAGGTTCGGAATTTCGTGGCTTTGGCCAAAGCTATCGACAACGGAATCGGCAACGCCAGTGCCCATGATCGTCCCGCCCATCAAATGGCTGGTCGGTATCGATCCGCGGGCTGACCAGGCTTCTTTGGCTCCGGCGGCCTGAGCAATTTTCAATCCTTCCTCGAGATTGGCATTCCACAGCGCGACGGCATCCTGATCATACGTGTGGATCAGCTTGCCAAGCGGCATGCCGAACTCGTCCTTTGCGCTGGTCAATTCGACGCGATTTTCCATGTTCGGCTGCTCCTCGCCGAACGCCTTGATTCCCGCAAGATTACGCGCTGCCCGCTTCATGTAATTCGCCAGCTCCGGCCCGAACAAATCGGGACGGGAATTGGCGAGGTCGGTGGTTTTCAACGCAAAACCAGCCGCAATGAACGAACTTCCAAACGCGCCGTCGTGGCTCGTCTTGGGATAATGCTGATAGGACATGTACTGCACGGCGATCGTGCCCATGTGGTTTTGAACATCTTCATCGAACATGGCCCATGTCGACGCCACATGGTGCGACATCATAAAATGGCCGACCAGGCCGCTCGCGTTGCTCAAGCCCTTTGGATGTTTGTCGGTCGCGGAGTTCAACAATAGCCGCGGATTCTGCGCCGACCATGCCGCCAGCAAGACCACGCTTGCTTCCTGGATCTGCTTTTGCTGTCTCGCGTCATAATATTCGACGCCAGTTGCTCGCGTACCCGCCTGATTGGTCAGAACACGCGTCACCGTGGACAGGGCGCGAACCTCGGCGCCAGCCTGACGTGCTTCGCCCAGATATGTGATCTGCGGATTGGCAAGCGCACCGATCGGGCAGCCGACGTGACACCATCCGTCATACAGGCAAGCGGGCCGTCCATTGAATTCTGTCGAATTCATGCCGACGGGCGCCGGCACCATCGGAATGCCCAAGGCGTCAAAACCTTTCAACCAGATGTCGCCGTTCCTGAAGGTCTTCATCGGCGGCATCGGGTAGGCTTCTCCGGCCGGCCGCCATCTTTCCTCGGCTTTGGCGTCGCCCGAGACGCCGATCTCGCGCGCGACCTTGTCGTAAAACGGAGCCACGTCCTGGTAGGAGATCGGCCAGTCGTGGGCCCGGTTGTGCTCGCTCTTGATCCTGAAATCCGTTGGCAGCAGCCGCGGAAAGTTGGCGAAGTAGTGCAGGGCCGCACCGCCCACGCCCCAGCCGCCCTGGGCGGCGTAGGTCATCGGATTTTTGCCTTCTAGAACGATCGGAGCGCCTGCGGGCTTGATGCGGCGGCCCCATATTTCCGAACTGATGAGATCAGAAAGCTCCCAGTCCGGACCGGATTCCAGCAAGACCACCTTCTTGCCAGCCTTCGCCAACACCGACGCATAGACCGAGCCGGAAGCGCCGGCGCCAATAATGACGATGTCTACTTTCTCGTTGGCCATCTCACCACCTCTTTTCCGGTGGGATATGCGGCATATAGGGGATGCCCAACGCCTCGTAGCCTTCCATCGTGCCGTAGACGACGTCCACGGCATCGGCGCGAAGCACGGCATAGACGGTTGCGCCCGGCAGTCCCGTCCAGCCTTCAATCTTGTTCTGCCGCATGCGATCGATGAACTCGCGCTGATCCGCGGCCGAAAGCTGCGCAAAATCCCGTCCGAAGATTTTACGACTGCCATCGTCGACCGCGGTAATAGCGGTGCGGTAGAACTCCGCGAAAGGCGGACGGAAGTTGAAGATGCGAGCTTGAAGCAGAGCTTCGTGCGGCGGTACCGAAAGCTGCTGATCGATAAAGTGCGCGATCCCGGCCTCGCGCGCTTGCGGCACCAGCGTCTCGCCCAGCGCCTCAAGGGTTTCACCCTGATGGGCATCAAGAAGCCGGAATGGGACGCCGCGCGCCCTGGCCTCTCCGGCCGTGATGATAACTTCCGCGCCGCCTACCGTAACTGCCAGCGCACCCAGGGTCGCGCCTTTCACGAAGTCGCGTCGGCCAATGTCCGCCATCGTCGTCTGCTCCCGGATTTTTTTGTTCCGGAAAATGTACGCGGTTTTCCAGTTGCCCGGCAAGCCGGAAACGGGTTCGAGCGACCAGAGCCTTTTCCGCTCCGATCGAATCGGAACGGAGGGCTCCAGCTTTTTGCTTTCGCGCGGAAAATGAATTTGTCACCCGGGACATCAGCGGACCTTTCGCGAAGCCGCAAAATCCTGCCGAACATTTGCTAAATATTTAGCCGACCAATCGGCGCGATTTGAATGTCTCGTCATCCGCCGCACCTGGGAGTGAGCGGCCATGGCCGTCATCGACGATAGGTCGGCTCTCATGCATCGATGAGTTTGTTCGACAAGAGCAGCGTGAGGGTGGTTCCGGCTGGAACCGTCATCCGGTGAAAGCGGTCAAGGCGATCCCGGGCGAGCGGACCGCTGATGGAGAGTGTTTGTCTGAGCGCAAACCGTGGTCGGACGGCCTTTCTTATCGCACTGCAGCGAGAAAAAGGCATTGTTGATCGTGTGCGACTCTTTGATTGTTGCTTGTTGAAAAATTTGGGACTTAGATGCCCGCGGGCCTGGGGTTGCTTTTTGAGGAGGCAACCGTGATTGAGCGAGGAGCCGTTTTTCAACCAGAACTGATCGAGTTGATGAAGTCGGTCTTGGAGGAAGCTACGGTGATGCTTCCCGAAGCGAAGCGCACGTCGGCGATTAAAGCCGATATCGCGTCGCAAATTCTCGCATGCGCGGCTAGAGGCGAGCGCGATCCGGCGGCACTGAAAAGGTCCGCGCTGCTCGCGGTCATCGAATGTTCGCACTATTCACACGACATTTCGCCGGAGCGCCGGGCAGTCTGAGTGAACCTTTCGTGTTGGAAGGGTCTTGTTGGTGGGCGCATCGTGACCTCCGCAAGAGCGCGAGGCTGCCGTGGAAAACCTGCAGGCAAGGCTCGAAAAGCTGCTCAGGGAAGCCGAGGACTGCGCCCTCCTCGGCAAGCTTGCGACCGACGTCAGGAAGCGCGACCTGTTTAACAAGCTGGCCACCGATCTTCGCAGAATGGCGCGCGATGTTGAAGTCGTGATTGCGTCGAGGCGCGCGGAATTGAAGGGCGATGAAAATTCCAACTGAGCAAACGACCTCCGCGATTTGACAAAAGCTTGGCCGCCAGTGTTGGTCGGGAGGTCTCTTGGATCGGGTAGCGCCAATGAAATCGGCCAAGCAGCAAACTGACGATCCATCGTCGGCGCCGCCAATATCAACTTCGATGCCGAAATGCCTGCGTAGCCTCAGGGCGAGCTACCGCCGCCACGTTCCCGGGATGCTCATGCAAAATCCCATGCTCTGTCTCGATCGCGTAGAGCACGGCATCCTTGCGCGGTGCGTGCGGGATATGGACGATGTCACACAGAGTGCCGGTCAGGCCAACCGCGCCGCGCGTCCATTGGAGTTTGTCGCCGAGGGTCATGGCTCATCCTTCCGCGCCCCGCCACCGATCGAAATTGTCCTCAGGCTACGCCTAACGCGAACCGGCCGACTTCCAACTAATTCAGGCAGTCGCGCCAGAACGCGTTCACCGGCTTCCGTCAGCGCACCCAATGTTTTCTTGCCGCTTTTGGCGCATTGGACGATCCGTTGAGCGACTAGCTGGCGAAACTGATGGTCCTCACCGTCCGGCCTGTGCCGACAGATCCGTTCCAACGCCAGGTTCATGTTTGCCCGTGTTCGAGCGTCAAGGCCATCTTCGGTCATCCCTGCAACCTCCGCCCTCGGGAACCCTGCCGATGCTGGCAAGCAAGGCAGGTTCCCTCAATGGTTCCAACCTGTGCAAAACGGGCAACAGTTGGCTTGGTTCCGCGTCCTGGAACAAGATTTCGACTTCACAACTTTCAACGCGCGAGCCTAGGATCAAACCAATCCGGGGCTGCGGCGGCACTTTTTATCGCAAGGAATTTTGAGCCCGGCGGGCCGCTGGCATACTGCCAGCGGCCCTTTTTGCTGGCGCGATTGTCCGATGCACCCGCCCGTCATCGACGCCGCTAGTTTCCTGGCTTTGCCTCAGTCACGCGTCGCTTGGCTTCGGCGATCTCGTCCGCCGTCCATATGCTGGGCCGCAATGTCCAGGTTCTTCGCTGCGCTTTGATTGCCGGCCGTAGCGGCCAAGCTCAACCATGTGTAGGCGCCGATCATGTCCCGCGGGACGCCCTGACCCTCGGCGTAGATGGCGCCGAGATTGTTTTGGGCATCCGCATTGCCTTGCTCGGCGGCCCTGCGAAACCATTTCGCCGCCTCGGCATGGTCCTGCGCCACGCCCTTGCCGACTTTGTACAAGGCCGCGAGCGCGTTCTGGGCCAACGCAAAACCTTGTTCGGCGGCTTTGCGGATCCATGTCACGGCCTCGACATCGTCCTGAGGCAAGCCGTGACCCTTGTCGTACATGCGCGCGAGGTTCAGTTGGGCAGCGGCATAGCCTCGCTTCTAGCTGACTTGCGAAACCACTTCACCGCCTCATCATAGTCTTGTGGCACGGCCCTGACGTCCTCGTACTCGAGCCCGAGATTGTTCTGCGCCGGCGCGTAACCTTGCTCGGCGGCCTCCATATACCATTTCAGCGCTTCAGCCCCGTTGGTCGGCACGCCCTGTCCGCGATCGAGCATGACCGCGAGATTGTACTCGGCATCCGCGTCACCTTGTTCGGCAGAGAGGCGATACCACTTCAGCGCCTCCGCATCGCTCTGCGCAACGCCTTGGCCGTCGTCGTATAGCTTGCCAAGCTTGAATTGGGCGCGGGCATTGCCTTGGTCGGCGAGCTCGCGCAAGGGCGGCAACGCGGTCGCGTAGTCGCCTTTGTCAAGCGCGGTCGTGGCTTGCTCCAGTGCCTCCGTGGCCACCGGCGCATCCTTCGCGCCGGCGGCATGTTGTGAACCATCCTGGCCGAGCGCGAGTGCAACCAACAACAGTAGCGATCGGACAAATAGCATGAGCCGTCCCCGACATCGTTAGCTAGCTAAGCTACGGTAGGCGTTTGTCGATGAACGCGCCGTCCGGGTTCACGGCGCTTCCGTTCGCGAGGGGTGCGCGAGGCTGTCGTTAGGCAGATGCGGATCGACCGGACCAGACCGATGACCGCCTTCGTGTTGACTTTCCGGCCCATCCTCTCAATACTTCGCCAAACAAAGCAAAAAACGGTCGCAAAACGGCGACATAGTCTCGGGGAGGGAAGCTATGCCGACTTCACGCAGAACGCTGCTGAAGAGTGCCGCGGCCGCAGCCGCCGTCATCAACCTCGATTGGACGCGGGCGCAGGCGGAAGCCGAAACGTTACGCATCGGCGTGATCTATGACCTGTCCGGTCCCTTCGCGGCGGGTGGCTCGGTCGCCTCCTCGGTCGGCACCGAGATCGCGATCGATCTCTGCAACGAGAAGGGTGGCATCGGTGGCAAGCACAAGGTCGCCGCCGTCAAGGCCGATTCACAGAGCAAGGCCGACGTCGCGATCAACGAGGTCGAACGCCTGATCAGTCAGGAGAAGGTCGACATCATCGAGGGCGTCTATTCGAGCGCGCATGCGGTGCCGCTCGCGGCCAAGGTCGAGCAGCAGAAGAAAATCCTCTGGATCACGACCGCGGTTGCGACCGCCGTGTTCAAGGACAAGAATCTGCATTACGTGTTCCGCGCCCAGATTCACTCCGACCAATACGGCCAAGCCTTCGCGAGCTTCCTCACCGAACACGCCAAGGCCAAGCTCGGCATCGAGCCCAAGGAGGTCAAGGTCGCGATCATTCACGAAGACGGACCCTATGGCGTCGGCGTTGCGGCCGCCGACGAGGCCTATGCCAAGCAGGGCGGACTCCAGGTCGTGCTCAAGGAGGGCTATTCGGCCGCCGCCCCCGACCTCTCCACGCTGGTGACCAAGATCAAGCGCTCCGGCGCCGACGTGATCTCGCACGCCGGATACAATCCGGATATCACCCTGTTCCTGCGCCAGGCGCGCGAGAACGGGCTGCGTTTCAAGATGCTGTTCGGCGCCGGCGCCGGTTACAGCCAGCTCGACAAGCTGCGCGCGAGCTTCGGCAAGGATATCGACAATTTCTGCAATATCGATCCGGTGCCTGCGCAACTGCTCGATCCCGCGAAACTGGCGCCCGGCCTCGGCGATCTGATCAAGACCATGGTGGCGCGCTACACGGCGAAAACCGGCGCGACCGACATTCCGCCGCACTGTTCGATGGGTTTTAATCAGACCTGGGTTCTGCTCAATAACGTGCTGCCCGTCGCCATGGAGAAATACGGCGGGTTCGATCCCGAGGCCATTCGCAAGGCGGCGCTCGACGTCGACATTCCGCCGGGCGGCACGATCCAGGGCTACGGCGTAAAATTCTTCCCACCCGATACGCCGCTCTCCGGCCAGAACGAGCGCTCGACACCGGTCGTGATGCAAAACGCCGGCGAACATATCTCGGTGGTTTGGCCGACCAATATCCGCACCCAGGACCCGGTGTTCCCGCTGCCGACATCGTCGATCTACGGCATGTAGATCGCAATGCTGCTCACTGTTGAGGGGCTCTGTAAGCGCTTTGGAGGATTCCTGGCCGTCAACCAGGTGTCCTTCGAGGTGCAGGCCGGCGAAATTCTCGGCCTGATCGGCCCGAACGGCTCGGGCAAAAGCACGACCTTCAATCTGATCGCGGGCAATCTGCGTCCGAGTTCCGGCTCGATCCGTCTCGACGGCAAGGAGATCGGCGGTCTGCCCGCGCACGCCATCTGTCATTTGGGCGTCGGGCGGACGTTCCAGATCCCGCGACCGTTCCGCAAATTGTCACTGGTCGAGAATGTCACGCTTGCTGCCTATTACGGCGAGGCCGGCAAGATCTCGCGCGCGGAAGCAGGGCGCCGCGCCGGGGAGGCGCTGGAATTGGTGGGTCTGCCGTTCGATCCGTCCGCGGATACCGACGGACTGGGGGCGGCCGCGCTCAAGAAGCTCGAGCTTGCGCGCGCGCTTGCGACCAAACCGCGGCTCCTGCTCGCCGATGAAAGCCTCGGCGGCCTCGATCGCGCCGAGATGGAACGAGCCGCTCTTTTGCTCGGCGAAATCCGCAGCCGCATCGGCGTTACCATCGTCTGGGTCGAGCACATCATGGGCGTCTTGATGCGGGTCGTGGATCGCGTCATCGTACTCGATCACGGCGAGCGGATTTTCGAAGGCAAGCCGGCACAGGCAGCGGTCGATCCCAAAGTCACCGAGGTCTATCTCGGCAAGGCACAGGCTTAAGCCCATGTTGTCACTCGCCACCGTCTCCGCCGGCTACGGATCGTTTCAGGCGCTGTTCGGGGTTTCGCTCGAGGTGTCGCGCGGCGAGGCGGTCGGCGTCATCGGTCCGAACGGCGCCGGCAAGACCACGCTGATGCGGGTGATTTCCGGCATCCTGCCGATGCGCACCGGCGCGATGACGCTCGAGGGGCGCCCGATCGGCGGCCTGCCGGCGCATCGCGTGGTCGAACAGGGCATTGCGCACGTGCCGGAGAACCGGCGTCTGTTTCCGCGCCTGTCGGTCGAAGAAAACCTGCGCATGGGCGCGTTCATTCCACCGGCACGCGCGCGTTTCAGCGAGCAGCTCGACTGGGTCTACGACCTGTTTCCGCGGCTCAAGGATCGCCGCAAGCAGCTCGCCGGAACCATGTCCGGCGGCGAGCAGCAGATGTGCGCGATTGCGCGTGCGCTGATGTCGAAACCGAAGGTGCTCTTGATGGACGAGCCGTCCGCCGGACTTGCGCCGCTCGTCGTGCAACAGGTGTTCGAGCTGGTGCGCAAAATTCGCGCCGAGGGCCTGACCGTGCTGATTGTCGAGCAAAACGTCCAGCAGGTGCTCGAGGTCGTCGATCGCGCCTATCTGCTTGAAGTCGGTGCCATCAAGCTTTCCGGGACCTCCGCCGAGCTGAAGGGCAACAGCTTCATCCGAGAGGCGTATATGGGGCTCTAGATGGACATCTATCTCGTCGAAGCGATCATCAACGGCATCCTGCTCGGCGGCGTGCTCGCGCTGCTGGCGCTCGGGCTGAACCTGATATTCGGCGTCATGGACGTGGTGTGGATCGCCTATGCCGACATCGTCATGTGCGGCATGTATGCGATCTACTTCCTCTATGTCCAATATGGCGTACCGCTCCCGTTGGCTTTTGCCATCGCGATCGCAGGCGTCTCCGGCCTCGGCGTCCTCGTTCACCTCCTGATCATCGCGCCGGTGCTGGATTCGCCGCCGCTCAATCAGCTGCTGGCGACCGGCGGCCTGTTGTTTTTCCTGCAAAGCTTCGCCACGCTGTTGTTCGGCACCGATTTCCGCAATATCGGCGTGCGCCTGCCGGTGCTCGAAATCGCCAGCATGTATGTGAGCTTCGCCCGGCTGATCGCATTCGCGGTCGGATTGATCGGGGCGGTCGCGCTGTATTTCTTCCTGAAGCGGACCTATGTCGGCACCGCGATCCGCGCCATCGCGCAGGACCGCGAGATCGTGGCCCTGATGGGGATCGATCAACGCCGCATCTATATCGTGGTGTCGGCCATTGGCGGCGCGCTGGCGGGCCTCGCGGCATGCCTGCTCGCGCTGCAATATGACGTGCATCCATTCATCGGCAACACCTTCGGCCCGGTGATCTTCATCATCTGCGTGCTGGGTGGGCTCGGCAACATGATCGGCGGCTTCATCGCGGCCTTCGTCATCAGCCAGATCATCGCGATCGGCGGCTATTACGCGAGCACCGAACTTTCCTATGTGCTCGCCTTCACCTTCTTCATCGTCTTGATGCTGATCCGGCCGCGGGGGCTGTTCGCGCCATGACCCTGACGCGAGTGCTCTTAGCTATCGGCATCGCGATCCTCATCGCGCTGCCCTTGGTCGCGCCGACCTATTTCCTGCATATCGTGATCCAGATCCTGATCTGGGCCTTCATCTATACGGCGTGGTCGCTGATGGGCCGCTTCGGCTTCGTGTCGTTCGGTCACGGCGCCTTCATGGGGCTAGGGGCCTACGTGCCGGCGCTGCTGTGGGGCTATTGGAACGTGACGCCGTGGCTCGGCATTCCGCTCAGCGTGGTAGCCTCGGTGTGTTTGGCCGTGATCGTCGGTTATCCCTGCTTTCGCCGCAAAGTCGTCGGGCACTATTTCGCGCTGGTGACGCTGGCGCTGAGTCAGGTCGTGCTGCTCTCGCTGATCGCCGCCCGTGACGTCACCGGCGGTTCGCTGGGATTTACGCAGAAGGCGGTCGGACATTCCTGGTACGCGCTGCAATTTCCGGAGAAGGGCTACTTCTACGTCATCGCCGTGCTGCTCTGGCTGGTCGGGCTCTGGGTCTGGCTGTGGATCGACCGCGGCATCGGCCGCGAGGCGCTTGAAGCGATTTCGGAAGACGAGGACGCAGCCGCCGCGGTCGGCATCGACGTGATGCGCGAGAAGATGCGGGTGACCGTCATCAGTGCCGGGCTGACCGCGCTCGGCGGGGCGATCTACGGGCAGTATGTGATGTATCTCAATCCCGAGACGGTTTCGGGTATCTCGGTGTCGCTGCAGATCGTATTCGCGGCCATCCTGGGTGGGGTCTATTCGCTGTTCGGGCCGAGTGTCGGCTCGCTTCTGACGCTCTCGCTCACGGAAGGCTTGCGCGTGTGGTTCGGCACCAACTACATCGGCGCCGCCAACACGATCTACGGTATCCTGCTTGTGCTCTGCGTCATCTTCATGCCGCAAGGCGTGGTCGGCACGTTGCAGCGAATGACGCTGCGGCGCCGTGCGCAGGCGAAGCCGGCCGCGGCGGAAGACGGCGTCACCGCCAAAGGTCGCGTCACAACGTGACGCGACGGCCCGCTTCGGCGGCGAGGTAGCCGGCGTAGTTGACCTTGATCGTGTCATAGGCCAGCGCGAGATCGGAGAGCGGTGACCTTCCGGTCGCGGCGCATTCCATGAAATCCTGGATTTCTTGCAAGTAGCCGCGCGTCCATTCCTCCTCGAGGCAGACGTATTGCCATCCGGTCTTGCGATCGACCTTTTCGGTGATATAGACGCCCGCGAGCTTTTCCTCATTGGTCTGATAGCTCATCAGTTGCGTGTTCGGTGTGATATTGGCGAACAGCGAGCCGCCGCTGGTATAGGTTTCGATCAGGTTGCGCACGCCGCCCATGATCATGTCGCCGGAAAACACCGTCGCCTTGGTGCCGTCGGAGAAAGTTGCGGTGAGGGTACCCCAATCCTCGACGTCGACTGGATTGGCCTTGATGAAGGCCCGCTCGTCCGGCCGCAGGCAGGCCGTGACATTGCCGACGTCGCAGGTCACGCTGGCAACCCCGATCGTCTCGCCGCGCGCTTTCGCCTCGACCTGCTTGAGATAGAGCACCGCCGAAAGCGGATGGCATCCCATCCGGATCAGCGAGCCGCCACCGGTCATCGCCCATTGCGCCGCGTGCGCCGCATGCGAGCCGCTGTGGCTCTCTTCGCCCTTCATGAACAGGATCTTGTCCTTGGTGGCTTTCAGTATCTCCGCAGTCTTGGTCACCGCCGGCGCGTAGATCCAGTCTTCCGCATACATGAACAGCTTGCCGGTCCCTTTGATCGCCGCGCAAGTCTTGTCCATTTCCTCGAGTACGCGCTCGTACATCAAAGCTTTCGGCACGTGCTTGCCGATCGGCGTCTTGTCGCCGTCCTGCCCGAAATAGCCCGCGAACGGCTTTTCGCAGATGACATGCTTGCCGGCGGCCATGGCGTCCACGATCATCGAGGTGTGCAGATTGGGCGGCGTGCAGATGTCGACGACATCCAGCTCGCCGTCAGCGATCAAGTCGCGAAAGTTGCGGTAGACCCTCGGTATCTGGTGCCGAGCCGCAAAATCGATGACATGGTCACCCCGCGCCGCGACGGCTCTGACTTCGACATCGACGCCGTAGACCCGCCGGTAGGCATACATGTGCAGCTCCGAAACGAAGCCGCACCCGACCAGACCGATCCTGATTTTCGCCATTGCCGATGTCTCCGGGCCGTCGTTGCTGAAGACCCCCTTATAGCAAATCGGATCCCGGTACCCTCAACGCCGCTAATTGTCTGGCTGAAATATTCGGACGTGACTGGCTGAGGGGGAACTTAAGAGCCCTGCCGGAATTGTCCTTATTGGCGATGGAATTCTGCGAGGAGCGGGACAATCCCATTAAGGGCCGTACGGTTTAACGCCCGTGCGGCCCTTAATCCTTTCAGGAGCGATAACGCGCATCACCGATAGATACCAGGATGTCAAAGAAGCGAACCCAATCACCAATGCAAACTCAGCCGTCTGCAGGCGGGCGCCACGGTGCAATCCCCATGGGGTCGTTCTCCACCAAGAAGCCGAACGGACTCAGCCGTTCGCCACGATCCGCCATCTCGCGGGACAAATCAGAAATCTCCAGACGAAGCTCGCTCCAGAAGCAGCGCAGCCAAATGGAGACGATCCGCAAGCGCAAGGACCATTGATCGCGCTGCCGAGGGCAGCATCACAACTCGACAACAGCTTCGGATCCAAGAAGGCTGGACCGGCTCGCGCTGACGCCAGCGATCTCACCCTGGCGATCCTGCCTTCGGCGTTGCGGCCCTCAGGCGTGTCGTTGAAGGAGCTGGTGAAGCGCGAAAACGGCCCCAGTCGCGGGGGAGACTGAGGCCGTCAGTTCATCGGATGCCTTGGGGGGCGTTGGCATCCGGTAGTACAAGCTAAACGCTCCCACCAACATTTGTTCCCAGCGCATCGCATGTTTGCGGAATGATATGATCGAGGTCTTGTCGCGTGACCGTCGTTTTGCGTGGAACCAAACCGATAAGCGCAGGGTTAGTTCGATAGTTCGGGTGCGTGGCGGCAATTTGCTCCCGGCGGTTTTTAATACTGAAAGCCACGCCGCTTCATCCGCGCTCGGATTGCGAAGGGCACGGTTGTCCACGCCGACGGGATAACCTTCATGAGCGTTTCGAGGTCAAGAAGATCAATCATCAGGAGGCGTACAGCCTCGATGGCGCGTGCGCTAACATGGCTGAAGAGTACTGCTCGCGCCTCCGACGCGCCGAGATCGACGCTTACCGACCTGTCGCTGGCCGCCTATCTGCTCCGCCACGCGAGCTCGCTGTCCGTCGTAACAATCCGGTCGTAGTCACGGCCTCATAGGATCAGATTTCATGTTGACCGAAATACGCGTGCCGACCATTGCAGACGCCGGGCCCAAATTGTCGATCGGACGATGGTTCAAGCGCGCCGGAGATCCCGTCACCTCCGGCGAGCCGCTGGTCGAGATTGATACCGACAACGTCACTCATGAAATCCGCTCGCCCGTCACTGGCGTGCTGTCGAAGATCTTCGTCAAGGACGGTGGTTCTGTCGAAGCCGGCACCACGCTCGGAACGATCAGCCAGTTCTGAAGAGAGGTTATTGAACGTCGCCTCGGCAACTATCTTGGTGCTGCAACCGATCGTGGACGCGAGAGCACCAACTCCTGCTTCCCTCGTCTTGCATCGGCTGCACCTCACGAAACTCCAGACAAATATCGAGAAACACAAAAAAGGCGGCCAATCCGGCCGCCTTTCTGTTGAGAAAAGTATTACTGACAGAGGTGTCGGCGGCCGTCTTCGCCACGGAACCATGTGCCGGGCTGACAGACGAAGCCGTTGCGGGCGGCGTACCCGTTATCGTAACCGCCATTGTAGCCGTTATCGTAAGCATATGAATTGTCATAGTAGCCGGGTCCACCGTAATAACCGTAGCCTCCGCCGATAACTGCGCCGGCAGCTAAGCCAGCCGCAATTCCGGGTCCGACGCCGATCCCGCCGCGACCGCCATGAAATCCACCACCTCTAAAACCGCCGCCCGCGAAGTGTGCGCCGCCGCCGTGAAAACCTCCGCCACCGCCACCGTGAAAACCTCCACCGCCGTGACCGCCTCGTGCGAGCGCGGGGCTAGCTGCCGCAAGTACGACTGCCAGACAGGCAGCGCCGATCGTTCCAAATTTTCTCATGACTGTTTCTCCTGATGAGTCGAAAGGTCAATAGACCGTTGGCGCCAAGGTTCCGCACCTAACCGCGTTATAATGTGGTCAGAACAGCTCACTAGCCGACCGACTCTCGCCCTGCATCGCCTTGACGATCATTGCGGTGTGCAGTAGGCGGCGCGCAAATGCGAACCGACACTGCCGGTCACGACCGCCCCACCAGCAGAACGTCACAAAGATTGGATCGATGGGATGGGGTGCCGCTGACGGGATCGCGCACGGCGGCATCAACCGTCAGGTTGAAGTTCGTGCCGTTCGGACTGAACGGATCGGTATCGCCAACTCCCAATTCATCGCATCCTTGCCACCAGCCATGCTCGCCGACGACGACGCGTGGATCGAGTTCTTCGGAAAAACGCGCCCGGGCTCGCATTCCGCCGGCTGGCGTGCGCACGTCGACCCAATCGCCGTTCTTGATTCCACGTATTGCGGCGGTCGCAGGATTGAGCTCGATCTCCGGATGCAAGGCGCGCTTGCGCAAGGTCGGCAGCGCGCGATGCTGGCTCTGACAAAACAGACTGGGTTTGGCGCAGGTCAGGATCAAAGGAAAGGAAGCGACCAGGTCAGGACGACCAAACGGGCCGATTGGCGGCTCGACAAAATCCGGCAGCGCCGAATGGCCGTGATCGAGGAAGGTCTCGGACCAGAACTCGATTTTCCGCGACGGGGTGGCAAAGCCGCGCGGGTTTCCCTTGTCGTCGCTCGCGGCATGCTTGATGTGATGCGTCGTCAGCGGTTTCCGCAATCCGGCAGGTTGCGCGCGAAGCTGATCCAAGGTGATGCCGCTCGGAGCGAGTTGATGGCGGTAGGCGGCATCGATATCGCCATTCCAGAAATTCTCGCCAAGGCCAAGGCGCGTGGCGAGGTCGAAGATCAAGTCGGTGTCGGGCCGTGCCTGGTCGGGCGGGGCAACGATCGATTGCCGGAACTGAACGTGCGATTGTGCTTCTTGGTTGATCTCAAATCCGATCTTGAGCGCTTCGCGTTCGAAGCAGGACGCCACCGGCAGAACGATATCGGCAAGCGCGGCCGTGGGCGTCATGAACAGATCGGCATGGGCGTAGAAATCGAGCTCGGCCAGCGCGGCGCGTCCGCGAACAGGATCGCCTTGAGCGAGCAAGAGATTGGCGCCGAACCCGATCAGCCCGCGGACGGGATAGGGGATGCCCTCCAGAACAGCTCGGTAGAAGTCAAGCGTGGAGACGTGGTTCCAGCGCGCGGGTCCGAGCGGACGTTCGGCAACACCGATTGCGGGCGCAAGCCGCTTGGCCGCGGCCAAGTCCTCTCCGGTGATTGACCCGGCCGGTACGGAAGGCAGCAGCACATTGCCGCCGACCGCATCGAAACTGCCGGTCAATGCATAGAGCATGGCCATCGCCCGCGCGGTTTCCGTGGCATTGGCATGATGCTCGTGTCCGCTCCAGGCATAGTAGGAGACCGGCCGGGCATGCCACATCGTGCGTGCGGCGTCCTCCAGTTGGCCGGGCGGAATCCAGCATGTCGCTTCAATCGCTTCCGGCGAATATTTTTTGCATAGCGCCGCGTAGCGATCGAACACGGGGCGGCAGTTGATTGTACCGTCTATGGTTGCCAGCGTGTATTCGCCTCGCAAGGCGAGGTTCTGGTCTGGTGCCGCGTAGCGGCCGGCGGCCGGATCATAGCTGACGACGCTGTTAGTGAGAGAATCCCAAGCAACAAATTGTCCTCGGTCGCCGCCGGAAGCCAGATCTTCTGCCTTCAGCAATCTGTCGGTATCGGAGCGTACCAGAAGAGGTCCGTTGCTCCACGTCCGGACGAACTCCTGATCGTACCACCCCCGCTCGATCATGATGTTGGCGAGACCGAGCGCGAGCGCGCCGTCTGTTCCCGGGCGCACACGCAGCCAGACATCGGCCTTGTTGGCGAGCCCGACATGGCGCGGATCGATCACGATCAGCTTCATTCCGCGCTTTACGCCCGCAACCGTCGCGGTTGCGTGGGTAATGCGCGAAAACGATGGATTATAGCCCCATAAGATCAGACAGCCGGATTCGTCGATATCCGCCATCGCGCCGCCGGCGCTTCCGGTGGCAACGCTGCCGACGCCGAAGACATAGCGCGTCGCAAAACCGCGTCCCCAGCCGCACAGGTCCAGCCCCGATACGAAATTCGGCGTGCCGAACGCGTTCATCAGTCGACGAATAAAAGGAGCGGAATCCGCGATCGCCGTGGTCGAGGGCGATGATTGGCTGAAGGCGACAGCTTCAGGTCCATGTTGTTGCGCGATGCGGCGCATGGCGGCGGCCGTCTGGTCGAGTGCCGCATCCCATGAAATTTCTTCCCATCCCGGATCTGCGTCGCCCTTCGGCCGTGTTCGGCGCAGTGGCCGCTTCAGTCGATCCCTGTGATAGACCAACTCGGGAGCCGCTCGGCCCTTGGCGCAGATGGCTGCGCCGGTCGGGTGAGTGGGATCGGGGTCGAGACGTGTAAAGATGCCATCCGTCACTGTCGCGACGGTTCCGCAGCGGGCGATGCAAAGACTGCAGTATCCGTGGACCTGCCGCATGTTCGGGATCTCTGCTGACACGCACAAACTCCCTCACGGTGATGGATAAGATATACCTAACGCACTCGCCGCATCTCCACCTCAATATTCCGTTCGCATCGGCCTATCCCGCATTCGCCTTCAATCCGGCGGCCTCGATGCCGGCAACCGCGCAGGCTTCGTCATTGTCGGAGGTGTCGCCGCTGACGCCGATGGCGCCGAGCAGAGTGGTGCCATCCTGGATCAGGACGCCGCCCGGCACCGGCACCAGCCGTCCCTGCGCCAGCGTATTCACCGCGTTGATGAAATAGGCCTGCTCCTGGGCGCGCTGGAACAAAGCGCGCGATCCCATGCCGAGCGCGAGCGCGCCGAATGCCTTGCCATGCGCGATCTCGTTGCGCAGCAGGCTGGTGCCGTCCTGCGCCGCGGCGATTTTGACGCAGCCACGGGCGTCGAGAACGGTGATCACGAGCGGCTTCAGCTTCTTCTCGACAGCCTTTGCGAGCGCGGCATCGAGGATTTTGCGGGCGACATCGAGGGTCAGTTCAGCCATGGACAGGTTCCTTTGCGACGGGGGAGGGGCTTGAATTGAGTTTGGCGCGATCGAGGCTCATCGCCAGCACGCGCGCGACGTGAAGGGCAGTTCGTCCGGTGCCGTCCTTGATCTGATGCCGGCACGAGGTGCCGTCGGCGACCACAAGCGTTGCCTGGTCGGCGCGGCGAATAGCAGGAAGCAACGAGAGCTCGGCCATCTCCATCGAGGTTTGATAAGTGTCGGCACCATAGCCGAATGCGCCGGCCATGCCGCAGCAACTGGACTCGATGATCTCGACGTTCAGGTCAGGCACCAGCCGTAACACCTGCTCGACCGGCTTGAACGCGTCGAACGACTTCTGGTGACAGTGACCGTGCACCACCGCCTTCGCGGCAACAGGGCCGAGCGGCAGCCGCAGGCGGCCGGCCGCTGCCTCGCGCACCAGGAATTCCTCGAACAACAGCGCATGCGCGCCGATGGTCTTGGCGGTTGCGTCCGATCGCAGCGACAATAGCTCATCGCGCAGCGTGAGTAGGCAACTCGGCTCAAGGCCTACGATCGGCACGCCGCGCGCGGCGAACGGCGCGTAGGTCTCAACCAGCCGGTCGAGTTCGGCGCGCGCCTGATCGACCAGGCCGGCCGAAAGAAAGGTCCGGCCACAGCACAACGGCCGGCCGCCGCCGGCAGGCTTTGGGATATGCACGCGATAACCGCCTTCGACCAGCACCTTCACCGCGGCGTCCAGATTTTCGCGCTCGTAGATGCGGTTGAAGGTGTCCGTGAACAGCACGACCTCGCGGCCATTTTCGCCGCCAATGGTTTCGGCGTCGGGGCAGAACACGTCGCGCCGGAATGCGGGTAGGGCGCGCTTCGCGCTGATACCGGCGACCTTTTCGAACCATGCGCGGAGCTGAGGGCTGTTGTTGCGCCAATTGACGAGCGGTGCCAAATGCGAGGCCAAACCGGCGTAGCGCGGGAGATAACCGACCAGCCGGTCGCTTAAGCTGAGCCCGTGCTTGCTGACCCGCGCGGCCAAAACCTCGATCTTCATCTTGGCCATGTCGACGCCTGTGGGGCATTCGCGGCGGCAGGCCTTGCAGGACACGCAGAGCTTTAGCGTTTCCATCATCTCGTCGGAAGAAAGCGCGTCCGGGCCCAATTGTCCTGAAATCGCAAGCCGCAGCGTATTGGCGCGGCCCCGCGTCACATCCTTCTCGTCGCGGGTGGCGCGATAGGACGGACACATCACGTCGCCTTCGAGCTTTCGGCAGGCGCCGTTGTTGTTGCACATCTCGACCGCACCCTGAAAGCCGCCGCCGGCGCCGGGATAGGCCGACCAGTCGAGCACCGTCTTCAATTCGCGGACACTATAGTCCGGCGGATAGCGGAACAGCGTGCGGTCGTCCATTTTGGGCGGGTCGACGATCTTGCCCGGATTGAGCACATTATCCGGATCGAAGCGATGCTTGACCTCGACGAAGTCGGCGACGATGCGCGAGCCGAACATCGCCTCATGAAATTCCGAGCGCACGATGCCGTCGCCATGCTCGCCGGAATGCGAGCCCTTGTACTCGCGCACCATCGCAAAGGTCTCTTCGGCGATGGCGCGCATCGCTTTCACGTCCTTCTCGAGCCGCAAGTTCAGTACGGGGCGTACATGCAGGCAGCCTTCGGAAGCATGCGCGTACATGGTGCCGCTGGTGCCATGCCTGGCGAAGATTGCGTTGAGGCGCTCGGTATAGTCGGCGAGATGCTGAAGCGGCACCGCGCAATCCTCGACAAAGGAAACCGGCTTGCCTGCCTCCTTCATCGACATCATGACGTTGAGGCCGGCGGCGCGAAAATCGGCGATGGCCGCCTGCAGAGCTGGTTCTGATATCTCGACCACGCCGCCCCATTTGCGCGGCGGGTTGTTCCAGCCAAAGCCGAGATCGGCCATCAATTCGCTGAGCTGCTTGAGGCGGCGCAGGTTCTCGTCCTGGTCCTCTTCCGCGAATTCGACGACCAGCACGGCATCGGGATCGCCGCGGACGGCGGCGGCGATGACGGGTAAGAACATCGCGATCTCGCGCCCTAGCGCGATCATGGTGCGGTCGACCAGTTCCACCGCGATCGGGCGAAGTTTTACAAGATGCTGAGCGGCATCCATCGCTTCGTAGAAACTTCCAAAGTGGCAGACACCCAAAACCTTGTTGCGGATCACCGGCCAGAGTTTTAGTTCGACCTGGGTGGTGAAGGCCAGCGTGCCTTCGGAGCCGACCAACAGATGCGCCATGTTGTTGGGCGCGTTGCGCGGCACCAGCGCATCGAGATTATAGCCGCCGACGCGGCGCTGCACTTTCGGAAATTTGTCGGATATTTCTTCGGCCTCGCGCTGCCCCAGCGCCAGCATGTCGCGAAACAGTGCCAGCCCGCTGTCGGGTGCATTGACATGCGTCAGATCGCGCGGCACCTCGCCGAAATGCAGCGCCGTGCCGTCGGCGAGCACCGCATCCATCGAGCGCGTGTTGTCGCGCATGGTGCCGTAGCGCAGCGAACGCCCGCCGCAGGAATTGTTGCCGGCCATGCCGCCGATGGTGGCGCGCGAGGCCGTAGACACATCGACCGGAAACCACAGGCCGTGCTTCCTAAGCTGGCGGTTGAGGTCGTCGAGCACGATCCCGGGTTCGACCACGCAGGTGCGGTTCTCGACGTCGAGCGAGACGATGCGGTTCAGGTGCTTGGAGAAGTCGACGACGATGCCGTCATTGACGGTCTGGCCGCATTGCGAAGTGCCGCCGCCGCGCGGGGTGACGATCCGTCCGTTGTCCCTGACGATGGCGAGCGTCCGCAGCGCCTCGTCGATGGTGCGAGGCACCACCACGCCGGCCGGCATGATCTGGTAAAACGACGCGTCGGTCGCATAGCGGCCGCGGCTGAACGGGTCGAACAGAACCTCGCCGGTAATTTCGCGGGCTAGCCGCCTCTGAAGCTATCGGTCCCTTATCGCGCATCGCTTGTCTGTAATCGGATGCGCACGAAATTCAATCCTTTTAAGTGGCTTCTCGATTTTGAATGCAAAAGTGGCTCGACCGAAGGTCAAACCGCTTCAGGCGCGCCCGGCCCGGTCTCTTGCAGGTGTTCGATCGCCGCGGACCGCTTGTTGCGCAGATGCGCGAACAGGATGTCGCCGAGCTCACTGCCGGCGCGACGACGGAGCGCGTCGAGGATGCTCTCGTGTTCGCGCATCGCCTCGCCCCAGCGCTCGCGCTTGCGGGCAAAGTTGGCGGAGTAGCGGATGCGGCGGATCCGCCCCGCAAAGTTGGCGTAAATGGTGCGCAGCGCGGCGTTGCGCGAGGCTTCGACGATCTTCCGGTGGATCGACTGGTTGGCACGGAAATAGCCGTGCATGTCGCGGCGCAGGTAGAAGCCGTACATCTCGTAATGCAGCCGTTCGATCTCGGCGATCTCGGCATCTGTAATGTTTTCGCAGGCGAGGCGGCCGGCCAGGGCCTCTAGTCCGCCCATCACGTCGAACAATTCGCCGAGGTCATGCTCGCTCAATTGCCGGACGCGGGCGCCGCGGTTCGGCAACAGCTCGATCAATCCTTCGGCCGCCAGCACCTTCAAGGCTTCCCGCAGGGGCGTGCGCGAGATGCCCAGCATCTCGCACAGCTGCCGCTCCGGGATGCGGCCGCCGTCCGGAATGTTGCCTTCGACGATGTGGTCCCGCAGCCGCGTCAGGATCTCGTCATGCAGGGACTGGTCTTCGCGCTCGGGAACCGCGTCGGCGGTCACCGTGCTCGAGGTCGCATCGCTGGGAATCAAGGGTTTCATGCAACGACCTTATGCTCCGCGGAAAATGCCGTCGATCAGCTGATTGTGCACAATATGGCGATTGCCTAGATATAAATTGAATGCAATATTAGCACTTCTTTGTCGAGGAGGCCAGGATGCAGCACCAGGGACGCCATTTCCTGCAGATTCCAGGTCCTAGCCCCGTGCCGGACCGAGTGCTCCGCGCCATGGACATGCCGGTCATCGACCATCGCAGCGCGCAGTTTGCCGAGCTTGCGAAAGCGATGTTCGACGGCTGCCAGAAAATCTTCAAGACATCAGGTCCGGTCATCATTTTCCCTTCCTCGGGCACCGGCGCCTGGGAGGCGGCGATCGTCAACACGTTATCGCCGGGCGACAAGGTGTTGATGGTCGAGACCGGCCATTTCGCCACGCTGTGGCGAAACATGGCGGCACGCTGGGGCATCGAGGTCGACTTCATGCCGGGCGATTGGCGCCACGGCGCCGACCCCGCGGCGATCGAGGCCAGGCTGGCGCAGGATACCCAGCACGCTATCAAGGCGGTAATGGTGGTGCACAACGAGACCTCCACCGGGGTCACCAGCCGGATCGGCGAGATTCGCACCGCGATCGACAAGGTCGGTCATCCGGCGCTGTTGTTGGTGGATACCATCTCCTCGCTGGGTTCGGTCGATTACCGGCATGACGAGTGGAAGGTCGACGTCACCGTCTCCTGCTCGCAGAAGGGATTCATGCTGCCGCCGGGGCTCGGCTTCAACGCCATCTCCGAAAAAGCCCGCGCCGCCGCGAAGACCAACAAGATGCCGCGGTCCTATTGGGACTGGGAAGAGATGCTCAAGCCCAACGCCGCCGGTTTCTTCCCCTACACACCGGCCACCAACCTGCTGTACGGCCTACGCGAGGCGATCGCGATGCTGCTCGAGGAGGGGCTCGACAATGTGTTCGCCCGCCACAAGCGCCTGGCGGCTGCGACCCGCGCCGCGGTCGCGCATTGGGGGCTCGAGGTGCTGTGCCTCGAACCATCAGAATACTCGCCGGTACTGACGGCGGTGCTGATGCCGCCGGGACACGATGCCGACAGCTTCCGCAAGACCGTGCTCGACAATTACAACATGTCGCTCGGCTCGGGCCTCACCAAGCTCGCTGGAAAAGTGTTTCGCATCGGCCATCTCGGTGAATGCAACGAACTCACTTTGCTTGGCGCCTTGTCCGGCGTCGAGATGGGGCTCGCCGCCGCCGGCGTGCCGCACCGCGCGGGCGGTGTGGAAGCCGCGATGCGATCGCTGGAAGAGCGCACCATGTTGAATTCTTCCGGGCATCTGAAGGTGGTGAGCTAGAGCATGATCCGGAAAAGTGGGTACCGGTTTTCCGAAAAGATCATACTCAAACAATAAGCTGGAGCGCGATGACGATTAATCCTGAACTCATCGCGCCCTAGCGAAAACCGACGACCGATCGGCCCGGTCCGGCCGCGACAAACAGCGCAAATAAACAAGGTTATTCGGGAGAAGAAGAATGCGGCTTTTCAAGCCCACTCAAGTCGTGCTGGCGATGCTCTGCATCATGTACTTCATCACCTATGTCGACCGCGTGAACATCAGCACGGCGGCGAGCGAGATCCAGAGGGAACTTAATCTCAGCAACACGCAGCTTGGCTTGGTATTCTCGGCCTTTGCCTATCCGTATCTGTTGTTCCAGGTGATCGGCGGCTGGGTCGGCGACCGCTTCGGGCCGCGCAAGACCCTGTTCTGGTGCGGCCTGATCTGGGCCGCCGCAACCATCGCGACCGGCTTCGTGACCAGCCTGTTCACGCTGTTCGTTGCCCGCGTCGCGCTCGGTTTCGGTGAGGGCGCGACCTTCCCGACGGCGACGCGCGCGATGCAATATTGGACGCCCGCCAGCAAGCGTGGCTTCGCCCAGGGACTCACCCACGCCTTCGCGCGGCTTGGCAATGCGGCGACGCCGCCGATGATCGCGGTGTTGATGGCCTGGCTGACCTGGCGCGGCTCGTTCGTTGCGCTCGGCGTGGTCAGCCTGTTGTGGGGCGTGGTCTGGGCCTGTTATTTCCGCAACGAGCCCAAGGATCATCCTGGCATCACCGAGGCCGAACTGGCCTCGCTGCCGCCGCGGCCCGTCAATCAGACCCGCCCGGAAATACCCTGGGGGCCGCTGTTGCGCCGGATGTGGCCGGTGACGCTGACCTATTTCTGTTACGGCTGGACCTTGTGGCTCTATCTGAACTGGCTGCCGCTGTTCTTCAAGAACAGCTACAGCCTGGATATCAAGAACTCGGCGCTGTTCGCCTCGGGCGTTTTCTTTGCCGGCGTCGTCGGCGACAGCCTCGGAGGAATTATCTCCGATCGCATCTTCAAAAGCACCGGCAACGTCCGTTTGGCGCGGCTCAGCGTCATCGTCTTGGGCTTCGTCGGCGCGCTGGCCTCGCTGTTTCCGATCCTGTTCACGCGCGATATCACGGTCGTGGCCCTGAGCCTGTCGGGAGGCTTCTTCTTTGCCGAACTGGTGATCGGCCCGATCTGGTCGGTGCCGATGGACATTGCGCCGAAATATTCCGGCACCGCCGCGGGCTTGATGAATACCGGCTCGGCGCTGGCGGCAATCGTTTCGCCGTTGGTGGCGGGCTACGTGATCGATGTGACCGGCAACTGGTATCTGCCGTTCCTGATGTCGATGGGGCTGCTCGTGGTCGGAGGTTTTTGCGCGTTTCTGATGCATCCGGAAACGCCGTTCGAGGAAGACCACGCCGTCCCGATGGGGGCCCGCCAGGTGGCTGCGGAATGAAAAAAGGGGGGTCTAAGCCCGTCTTAACCACGCCTTCTTGGGCGTTGACGAAGTCCCCCGGTTGGGGGACAAGCCCGGCAAATAGTGATATTCGGACCCGCTCAAGGGCAGCGAATCCCCGGGAAGGACGCCACATGACCGTGCATACTGGAAGGCATTTTCTTCAGATTCCAGGACCGACAAACATCCCCGACCGCGTGCTCCGGGCCATGGACATGCCCGGCATGGATCATCGCGGCGCCGAATTCGCCGAGCTTGGTTTTGCCGTACTTAATGCGATGCAGCGCATGTTCCGCACCAAGCAGCCGGTGATCTTCTTTCCCTCCTCGGGGACCGGCGCGTGGGAAGCCGCGATCGTCAATACGCTCCTGCCCGGCGACAGGGTGCTGATGGCCGAGACCGGGCAATTCGCCGTGCTCTGGCACGGCATCGCCGATAAGTTCAAGCTCGATGTCGACTTCCTGCCGGGCGACTGGCGCCATGGCGCCGACCTCGAGCAGATCGAGGCGCGGCTTGCGGCCGATCGCGCGCACAAGATCAAGGCGGTCATGATCGTGCACAACGAGACCTCGACCGGCTGCGTCACCTCGCCGCTCGAAGTGCGCAAGGCGATGGACCGGACCAAGCATCCGGCGCTGTTGATGGTCGATACCATTTCCGGTCTCGCCGCAATGGAATATGAGCACGATGCCTGGGGCATCGACATCTCCGTTGCCGGCTCGCAAAAAGGGCTGATGCTGCCGCCGGGCCTCGGCTTCAACGCGGTGTCGGAAAAGGCGCTCGCGGTCGCCAAGGCCAATCCGTCGATGCGCTCGTATTGGGACTGGCAGGAAGTCATCGCCTTCAACAAATTGGGCACCTGGCCCTATACGCCGGCGATCAACCTTCTGTATGGCCTGAGGGAAGCGGTGGCGATGCTCGAGGAAGAAGGCCTCGATAACGTCTTTGAGCGGCACAAGCGCCATAGCGCCGCCACCCGCGCGGCCGTGAAAGCGTGGGGATTGGAGACCCAGTGCCAGGAGCAGGGCGCGCATTCGCCGGCGCTCACGGGAGTGCGAATGCCCGAGGGCCACGACGCCGACCATTTCCGCAAAATCGTGCTGGAGAGGTTCGACATGTCGCTCGGCACCGGCCTCAATAAGGTCAAAGGCAAGGTGTTCCGTGTCGGCCATCTCGGCCACTTCAACGATCTGATGCTGATGGGGACGCTGTCCGGTATCGAGATGGGTCTCGATCTCGCCAAGGTGCCGCATCGCAGCGGCGGCGTCGTGTCTGCGATGGACGTGCTGAAAAAACCCGAAACGGCGCCAATGACGAAACCGAAAGCCGCGGTTGCCTGAATTCGGTTGAACGCAAGAACTGAAAACAAGAACAGAAAGAACGCGCGATGAACGCTCCCGTCACTCCGACTGAAGACCTGATCTACACCGTCGATGACGGCATCGCGCGGATCACCTTCAACCGCCCGCAGGCGCGCAATGCGCTGACCTTTGCGATGTACGAGCAGTTGGCCTCGATCTGCGAGAGCATCAACGCCGACCGTTCGATCAAGGCCTTGATCCTGACCGGTGCCGGCGACAAGGCGTTCGCCTCGGGCACCGATATCTCGCAATTCCGCGCTTTCAAGACTGCGCAGGACGCGCTCGACTACGAGGCACGGATCGACCGCGTGCTCGGCACGCTGGAGCAGTGCCGGGTGCCTGTCATCGCCGCGATTGCCGGCGCCTGCACCGGCGGCGGCGCGGGGATCGCGACCTGCTGCGATATCAGGATCGGCACCGAATCAGCCAGAATAGGCTTTCCGATCGCCCGCACGCTCGCCAATTGCCTGTCGATGTCCAACATCTCCCGGGTCGTTGCCCTGATCGGGCCGGCGCGCACCAAGGACCTGATCTTCAAGGCGCGTCTGGTGGAAGCGCCTGAAGCGCTCGCGCTCGGCCTGCTCAACGAGGTGGTGCCTGATGTGGCGACCTTGCAGCGCCGGGCCGAAGAGACCGCGAAACTCCTGGCTTCGCACGCGCCGATCACGCTCGAAGTCACCAAGGAGGCGGTCCGCCGCATCCGACGGACGCTGTCGCGCGAAGAGGGCGAGGATCTGATCCTAAAGGCCTATATGAGCGAGGATTTCCGCGAGGGCATGGACGCGTTTCTCAACAAGCGCACGCCGAACTTCAAGGGGAAGTAGCGAGCTTAACTGCCTGTTAATCCATGCGAAAGCGAGTAGGGCGGGTTACGCCTATGGCTAATCCGCCATACGCGCTGCACAGGGCAAATTCATTTTGGGCGGAGGCCACCGGTCGGTTCGTCGGTCTCGGAGGGAAGGTCGACAAGCCTGGGTTTCGGTCCAAATTCCAATCCGCTGTAGATTTCCTGTAGCTCGAGTCGGGCGTTCAGTTTTCCCAGATCGACTAAGGCTTCTAGTCCCTTAAGTACGACGTCCTTCCAAAGCCCATCGTCGTCGCGCCAATAGAGATGCACATTCGGGCTATCGGTGTCGACGAACAGAATGTAGTTGAGTGACGGCAGAGACTGATATTCCGCAAGCTTGACCGTGACGTCGAATCCGCCCGTCGTTGGGGACAGGACCTCCACCACCAGCGACGGCTTGTCGGCCATCAGGGAATCGTCGTCAGGCTTTCCGCAATCGACGCCCAGGTCCGGCATCCGGCGGGTCGAGACGTTTGTCGCGACGTAAGTCTCGCCGGTGAAGGTCTGACACGGACCTCCTCTGATCTGCGAATGGATGGCGGTTGTCAGGTTCACGACAATCCGGTCGGGCCTCCCCGGCCAGCGCCGGCCGTCATGACCACCTCGCCGTCGACCAATTCATACCGCTCCTCCTGCCCGGAAATCCAGGCGAAGAACTGTTCCGGCGTAATTCTCGTTGTGGTCGACAGCTGCATAGCCGTCAAAATAACATCGGTAGCCGCCAGCGACAACCTGTGGGACCAGACTCGCAACCGCGCGGACGGGCGGATTCAACACGTTACCGTAATAGTGCACCTAATTGACGCGCGACAATCGTTGCCCAGTTGCTGCATTTCCATTTAGTTTTAGTGCACTCAATTTCGTCACGTATGGCCTACCTCGATTGCGTTTCTCATTGCGGCGATTGGCCTGCGCCTGCACCGGCGGCTCGTTCAAGTCCGGGGGAGCGATTCAGTGATGCCGAAACTGCCGAACGACAGTCCGAAGCGCCTTATTCCGGCACGAATTGGGAGGGGTCGCGTATCGTTTGATTGAAATGGCGATCGAGGTCACTGTTCGGACCGGGCAACGCGAGAGGCGCATAGGCCGGATACGCGTCGTGGTCCGGCCTGATCGTTATCGAGCGAACGGCATGGGGATCGGCGCCGGGCGTGGCTTGGCCCAGGTCCTGTGTAGTCGATAGCAGGCGGCCGGATGCATCGCGGTTTTCCTCGGGCGATCGGGGCCGAACATTCAATATTGTTGAGGAACGGACATTCGGTGCATTGGTGGGCGAGGCCAACGGATCGCCGTGATCTGAAGCCGACTGCGGCCGTATCGTAATCGTTCGGATTTTGGTGGTCGCCATCGGATCTGCGTTCGCGACCGAATTCAATCCAAATGCCTCGAACATAACGAGGACGAGGAGGCCGTGTTGGTTTAGGTGAGACCTCAGCCACATATCTTGACCCCAATTCGTCCGCTCGCGCAGTTAGCCGCAGCCTGAGCTATGATTGCGTGATTACGGTGGCGGTGCACCCGATTTCCGTGAACGTCAGTGATCGCGAGCCCCCATTGCCGCTGTCGCGCGCGGGGATGGGGGCTCGCGGGCTGCGCCGCACCTCGATATTGTCCCCACGCCGTGAATACGGTCTTTAATACCCACCTACCGGTTTCACCTTTTCGATCGCCAAGATGGTCCACCGCTGGTCGGTGTAGACCAGCGGAATGTCGAACCATGGGCGCCCCAGGATTGGCTTGACGTTGCGGTCTTCCGTCGGCGGCGTCGACACTTGATAGCCGGCCTCAGGCGCTGCGACACGTTCGGCCCGCAAACCATATTGCACACGTTAGGCGTGCACGAAGTGGGTTTTTGGCGCGGCTCTTGGTGATGGCATTCAAGGCGCAGGCGCAGGTCGTGGTCGATCTCAAATGGGTCGGTGGGAAATATCCGTCGTCACCGGGTTGCCAACCAGAGGCAGCAAGTCATTTGCGGGAGCTTGTTTATGTTCAAGCTTGACCTGAACGGGCGATATCCTTCGACCGTGCCGAGGCGCGCGTGAGCCCTCTTCTCCAGATCAAGCCCTAACCGCCTGCGATCTCGTGCGAAAGTCGCGGCCGGGTCGCTGCAGTCCGGCTTGAAATCGGTGTCATAAGTCCGGCACAATGGGGTCACAAATATTACCGACATCGGTCGACTTCATAAGAAACATCAAGGGGACGAAAAACGTGCGACATATACTGATAGCCGCGGCGGCGGTGACGGCTGTGCTGGCGAGCGGGCCGGCGAGCGCCGGATGGGAACCTACCAAGCCGGTTGAAATCGTGGTCGCGGCAGGGGCGGGAGGTGCCTCCGACCAGATGGCGCGGATGATGCAAGCCGCGATCCAGAAGAACAACCTGATGAAACAGCCGATGGTGGTCTCGCTGAAAGGTGGGGCGTCGGGCGCCGAAGCGCTGATGTACATGAAATCGAGCGAGGGCGACCCCAACAAGATCCTGATCGCCTATTCGCTGATCTACATGCTGCCGCTGTCGGCCAAGATTCCGTTCAGCTGGCACGAGCTGACCCCGGTGTCGGTGATTGCGCTCGACCAGTTCGTGCTGTGGGACAATGCCACCGCCCCGAAGAACGTGAAGGGCTACATCGAAGCGGCAAAAGCCGCAAGTTCGCCGTTCAAGATGGGCGGCACCGGATCGAAGCGCGAGGATCACGTGCTCACCGTGTTCATCGAACAGAAGACCGGCGCGAATTTCTCCTATCTGCCGTACAAGTCGGGCGGCGAAGCCGCCACCCAACTGGTCGGCGGCCATATCGATTCCAACGTAAACAATCCCAGCGAAAACCTCGAAGTGTGGCGCGCGGGCCAGGTCAACGCGCTCTGCGTGTTCGACAAGGAACGGATTTCCTATAAAACCAAGGTGACCGACACCCAGTCGTGGCACGACATCCCGACCTGCAAGGAACAGGGCCTCGACGTCCAGTATCTGATGCTGCGCGCGATCTTCCTGCCCGGCAAGGTGACACCGGAACAACAGGCATTCTACGTCAATCTGTTCCAGAAAGTGACGCAAACGGCTGAATACAAGGACTATATGGAAAAGCAGGCGCTGAAACCGATTTTCTTGACCGGCAAGGACATGCTGCAGTTCCTCGAGGAAGACGATGAGCTGAACATGACGCTGATGACACAAGCCGGGTTTGTCGCGAAGTAGATATCTTCTTCCTCTCCCCGCTCTTTTTCGCGGGGAGAGGGTTGGGGTGAGGGGGCTCTCATCCGCGAATTCAGTCCGTGGAGAGTCCCGCTCACCCGAAATTCGCTATCGCAAATTTCGACCTCTCGCCGCAAGCGGGGAGGGGTTAAGAACTCCGACCTTGTGTGCCACTGATGTCCGATTCCGAAATAGAAATTGTCGTCGACGATCCGACCGCGCCCGAAGCTGACTCTCCTGCCGTGGCCAACACCCGCTCGGTCGACGTCATCGTGTCGCTCCTGCTGCTGGCGCTGGCCGCAACGCTTGGCTACGATAACTGGCGCACCGGCATCTCCTGGGATTCGACCGGGCCGCAGCCGGGCTATTTCCCGTTTTACCTCTCGGTGATCCTCGCCGGTGCCAGCCTCTATGGCCTCGGCGCCGCCTACCTGTCGCGCCAGGAAGCTACTGAGACCTTCGTCACCCGTGCGCAGCTAAGGCGCGTCATGGCGGTGTTCGTGCCGACGCTGCTGTTCTGCCTGGTGACGCAGTTCTTGGGGCTCTATGTCGCGAGTTTTTTCCTGATCGCGGGCTTCATGCGCTTCGTCGGCAAGATCGCGCTGTGGAAATCGCTTTTGACGGCCTTCCTGTTCACCGCGATCATGTTCGTGACCTTCGATATCGCCTTCGACGTCATCATGCCCAAGGGGCCGCTCGAAGCGGCCTTCGGCTATTAGCTGTCCCCGTCATGACGAGCGAAACGAAGCAATCCAGAATCGAGTTGAACAAAAACTGGATTGCTTGGTCGCGGAGCCTGTCATGGGGCGCGCATTCGCGCGACCGGTTGGCACCTCGCAATGATAGAATGCATGGATTGAGTTGATGGAAGCCTTCGGTCTACTCCTGCACGGCTTTGCCGTCCTGATGACGTGGAAGACGCTGGCGCTGATGATGGTCGGGCTCGTGCTCGGCGTTTTCGTCGGCGTGCTGCCGGGGCTCGGCGGCCCGAACGGGGTCGCGATTCTTCTTCCCCTGACCTTCACCATGGACCCGACGTCGGCGATCGTGATGCTGTCCTGCATCTATTGGGGCGCGTTGTTCGGCGGCGCGATCACCTCGATCCTGTTCAATATCCCCGGCGAAGCGTGGTCGGTCGCCACCACCTTCGACGGCTACCCGATGGCGCAGCAGGGCCGGGCGGCCGAGGCCCTGACCGCCGCGTTTACCTCCTCGTTCATCGGCTCGCTGGTCGCCGTGCTCCTGATCACGTTCCTAGCGCCGTTGATTTCTTCTTTCGCGCTCAAATTCGGTCCGCCGGAGTTTTTTGCGGTCTATCTCCTGACCTTCTGTTCATTCGTCGGCCTCGGGCGCGAAGCCAAGCACAAGACGGTGATTTCGATGTCGCTTGGCCTTTTGCTCGCGGGCGTCGGCATGGACACCGTATCCGGGCAATTGCGCATGACCTTCGGTTCTGGGGAATTGTTGCGCGGCATCAATTTCCTGGTCGCGGTGATCGGCCTGTTCGGCATCAGCGAAATCCTCTTGACGATGGAAGAACGCCTGGCGCTGCGCGGGCACGCCGCGAGCATCTCGCTCCGGGTCGTGCTTTCGGTCTGGAAAGACCTGCCGAAATACTGGGTGACGCTGTTGCGCTCCTCGGTCATCGGCTGCTGGCTCGGCATCACGCCGGGCGGCGCGATCGCCGCTTCCTTCATGGGCTACAATCTCGCCAAGCGCTTTGCCAAGGATCCGGACAGTTTTGGCAAGGGCCGCATCGAGGGCGTGTTCGCGCCGGAAACTGCAGCCCATGCGTCCGGCACCGCCGCGCTGCTGCCGATGCTGGCGCTCGGCATTCCCGGCTCCGGCACCGCGGCGATCCTGCTCGGTGGTCTGATGGTCTGGGGCCTCAATCCTGGCCCGCTATTGTTCGTCGAGCACAAGGATTTCGTCTGGGGCCTGATCGCCTCGATGTATCTCGGCAACATCGTCGGCCTCGTGCTGGTGCTGACCACCGTGCCGATCTTCGCTTCCATCCTGCGGGTGCCGTTCGCAGCCGTGGCACCCATGATCGTGGTGTCCTGCGCGATCGGCGCCTATGCGATCCAGAACGCGATGTTCGACATCTGGCTGATGCTCGTCTTCGGCGTGGTCGGTTATGTCTTCAAGAAGATCAGCATTCCCCTGGCGCCGTTCACGCTGGCGCTGGTGCTCGGCAGCCGCGCCGAGGATGCGTTCCGCCTGTCGATGATCGGCGCCGGCGGCGACATGAAGGTGTTCTGGTCGAACGGCCTGGTCGGCTCGATCACGACGCTGGCGATTCTCCTGCTGTTCTGGCCCTTGATCGACAAGGCCTTCGCAGGCCTGGGACGGCTTTGGCGCCCGGCGCGGGCATAATATCGCAGTGTTTTTGCCACACTCGGTAGACGCGTAATTCAAAAGTTATTCCAATGGCTTGCGGCGTGTTTTTCGCGCGGCGCTGGGGCAGCCTTGGGTCGATTGTCCAAGGACAGGGCACGCCAACGTCAACGGCTTCATCGGCCAGGCCGGTTAAAACTGGCAGCGCGGAACATGGCTGTTCGGTCTGGAAGCTGACATTCAGGGCAGCGATGAACGCGGCAGTGCCGACGTCTGTATCGTCGCCGGATGTGCGCTCCGCACCGGCGTCCTGACGGCGAACCACAAGCTCGACTGGTTTGGTACCGCGCGCGGCCGCGTCGGGTTCCTTCCAACCGACCGCGTCCTGCTTTACGCGACCGGCGGTCTGGCTTACGGCCAACTGTCCGCGACCGCGCCGCTGATCCCGTTGAGCTGGGGATCGACCCGCGCCGGCTGGACCTTCGGCGCCGGCGCCGAGGTCGCGCTCGACCACAACTGGTCGTTCAAGGTCGAGTACCTCTACATGGATCTCGGCAATATCGGTGGTGCGTTGGCAACAGCGACCACGGTCACGAACGCGCTGAACACGCCGTCGACGGGTCTCAATACGGTTACGACGACGACAACCGCGGCCTTCAACACGCGCTTTACCGACAACCTGGTCCGGGTCGGCGTGAACTACCGGTTCGGCGGTCCGGTGGTCGCGAAGTACTGATACTGAAAGCTAGCGGTGAAAGCGAAAAGCCCCGGTTTTCCGGGGCTTTTTCATATTTCCTGCGAAGCCCTGCGATTCGCTCATACCACCTTGCGCTGCCGCAAGTCCGCGATCTCGTCGGCGCCGAAGCCGAACTCGGCGAGCACCTCCTCGGTCTGCTCGCCGAACTCCGGCGGCCGCGCCGCCATCCTGCTCGGCGTGCGCGACAGCGTGACCGGCTGGCCGACCAGGCGGATGTGGCGGCCTTCCTCGTTCGGCACGTCCTGCGCGATGCCGAGATGCTTGACCTGCGCGTCCTCGAACATCTGATCGATCGCGTAGATCGGGCCACAGGGCACGCCGGCGGCGTTGAGCTCGTTGACCCAGGTCTCGGTCGACTTCTTCTCGGTGAGCTTGCCGATCGCGGCATTCAGCGCGTCGCGGTTCTTCGAGCGCGAAGGCGCCGTCGCATAATCGGGATTGGTCAAAAACTCCGGCGCGCCAACCGTCTGCGCGAAGCGTTCCCAGATTCGCCCGCCCGTGGTGGCGATATTGATGTAACCGTCGGAAGTCTTGAACACGCCGGTCGGGATGCTGGTCGGATGGTTGTTGCCCGCCTGTTTGGCTACATCCTTTTCCATCAGCCAGCGCGCCGCTTGGAAATCCAGCATGAAGATCTGCGCCTGCAACAGCGAGGTCTTGACCCACTGGCCTTCGCCGGAGACCTCGCGTTCCAATAGCGCGGTGAGGATGCCCATGGCGCAGAACAGCCCGGCCGTCAGGTCGGCGACGGGGATGCCGACCCGCATCGGGCCTTCGCCTGGCGCCCCGGTGATCGACATCAGCCCGCCCATGCCTTGCGCGATCTGATCGAAGCCGGGACGCTTGTGATAGGGGCCGTCCTCGCCGAAGCCGGAGATGCTGCCATAGACGAGGCGCGGATTGACCTTGCGCAGGCTGTCATAATCGATGCCGAGCTTGGCCTTGACGTCGGGCCGGAAGTTCTCGACCACCACATCGGCCTTGGCGACGAGACGCTTGAAGACCTCAAGCCCCTTCGGGTCCTTCAGGTTGAGCGTCATCGCCCGCTTGTTGCGGTGCAAGTTCTGAAAGTCGGAGCCGTGGCGCGGCCCGCCCAACTGCTCGCCGCCGGCGTCTTCCAGCAGCGCGTCGATCTTGATGACATTGGCGCCCCAGTCCGCAAGCTGCCGCACGCAAGTCGGGCCCGGCGCGGACGCGGGTAAGATCGAGCACGGTAAAACGGGACAGGGCTTGCGAGGCACGCGGGAAGGCCATTCGGGGGACTCCGAACAGGAAGGGAGAGAGGAAAGAGCAGCAGGACCTGTTTGATCGGTCAAATCCTCGGTGAATTCAATAGCTGATCGCGGCTGGTGCAGTTGTCGTCGGCAGGGCGACTTTGCAGCCCGGTTCGGCGACGAGGCCAACCACTTCCTTGGTCCCGTTGTCGGCGGCGCGCGCCTCAGCCGGTGGTAGCGACACGAGGCGATGAAAATCGGACGCTGCATGCACGCATCATAGCTTGCAGATAATGATCCCATCTCGGTCTGATCCTCACAGGCAAAACTGAGATGGTCGAACGGCATGGTCTGAAATATCCCCAGGGCAAACCATATTTATGAAAGCACATGTTAATGGAAAGGAACCCAATCGTATGAGCGCCTTCTCGACGCCCGGCCGCTTCTTCAAGGGCAATATGCACACACATTCGAACCGATCGGATGGCGCGCGGGACGCTGCGAGCGTGTGCGCCGTCTACCGCGACGCCGGTTACGATTTTCTCGCGCTTACCGATCACTTTCTGGCCAGATACCAATTTCCCGTCGTCGATACGCGTAGCTATCGGACAAGATCGTTCACAACCCTTCTCGGCGCCGAGGTGCACGCGCCGGAGACCGGCCTTGGCGAGCTCTGGCACATTCTGTCGATCGGCCTTCCGCTTGACTTCGCGCCGACTGCGGAGGGCGAGCTGGCCGCGGGATTGGCGCAGCGTTGCGCCGACGCCGGCGCCTTTGTCGCACTCGCTCATCCGGCGTGGTCCGGACTTGCAATCGCCGACGCCGACAGCATTGGGTGTGCGCACGCCGTCGAAATCTACAATCACAGAAGCGCCGTCCGCACCGATCGGGGCGATGGTTGGTACCTGCTCGATCAGTTGCTCGCCCGCGGCAAGCGCCTGACGGGATGCACGTTGATCACTACAATGTGCAGCCGGTGTACGACATCTTCTGCGACGCCGACCTGCGCGACCTGGGCAGCGTGGCTCGCGCCATTCAGAAGGTAATTGACGAGGAAAGCAAGGGCTTGCCCAAGGGCTCATGGTCGATCATGCGCGGCCAGGTCACGACCATGCAGAACTCGTTTTTGCGGCTCGGAATCGGAATCGCCTTCGCCGTCATCTTCGTCTATCTTTTGATGGTTGTGAACTTCCAGTCGTGGCTCGACCCGTTCATCATCCTGATGGCGCTGCCGCTGGGAGCCAGCGGCATTCTCTGGATGCTCTACATTACGCGCACAACCTTCAACGTGCCGTCGCTGATGGGTATCATCATGGCGATTGGCGTGGCGACCGCGAACAGCATCCTGGTGGTGACGTTTGCCAATGACGAGCGCGCCGAAGGCAAAGGTTCGTTTGAGGCGGCGCTCTCGGCGGGCTACACCCGGCTGCGCCCGGTCTGCATGACCGCACTGGCCATGATCATTGGCATGCTGCCCATGTCGTTGGCGCTGGGCGAAGGTGGCGAACAGAATGCGCCTCTGGGCCGCGCCGTCATTGGCGGACTGCTGTTCGCAACCTTTGGAACGCTGTTCATTGTGCCGATCTTCTACACGATTTTCCGCAAGACGCCGCCAGTGGACTATGACAAGGAAATTCAGCTCGAGTATGAAGAAGAACTTCCCGAAGAAGGGGCTCAGCCCGCGTGAGAGAAACTGAAGAACAGGAATTGAAAGACGAGGAAAAGCGCGGCGAACTTCGCCGGCGTGAGCGCTACGACGATGGCGGGGTGGCCGTCGCCGACGTGAACGGCGTTGCCACCACGGACGCTCAGGAGGCGGAGCGCGGTTCGCATGAAGCGCCTCATGTACAACTCTCGCCTCGCAAGGTCGCATTGCTGGGAGTTATTCTCCTCGTCGTCTTCGGGATCATCTTCGTTCTTGGTTTCCTGCCGCGGCTGCGCGACAAGCGCATCACGCAAGCCCACGCGCAGCGGGAAGAAACCGCTTTAGCCGGAAGTCGATGTTGTGACTGCGCGGCGGTCCACGAGCCAATCGGACCTGGAGCTTCCGGGCACGACCACCGGACTGGTGGAAGCTCCGATCTTTGCTCGCGCCAGCGGATACGTTTCCAAACGAAACGTCGATATCGGTGACCGGGTCCGCGCTGGTCAACTTCTGGCGACGATTGATGCTCCCGATCTCGATCAGCAGGTGGACCAGGCCCGCGGAACCCTGCTTCAGAGCGAGTCTGTGTTGGGACAGACCCAAGCCCAGCTTAATCTTGCAAAGGTAACCTGGGACCGCTGGAATGTGCTGGTGCAGCGTGGCGTGCTGTCGAAGCAGGATGGCGATACCCAGTTCGCGAACTACGAAGTTGCGCAGGCCAACGTTAAGGCAGCGCAGAATACCATCACGGCGAACAAGGCCAACCTCGATCGTCTTTTACACCTGCAGAATTATGAACGGGTCACTGCGCCGTTCAACGGCATCGTGACTGCCCGCAACGTTGACGTTGGCTCGCTGATCTCCGCGACCGGCGGGGGCCAGGGGTCGGGCTTGACGGGTGCGGCATTACCTTCAACTGGAAACTCGCAGGGCGGCGAGATGTTCCGGGTTGCGCAGATCGATCGCCTGCGCTTGTTTGTCACCGTGCCCGAGGTCTATGCCCCCTACGTCACGGTGGGCGAAAGCGTGAACTGCTATTTCGACTCGGTGAGCCAGAAGCCATTCGAAGGCAAAGTTACCCGCACGGCGAATACTGTCGATCCCGACGACGCGAACGCTGCTCACAGAAATACAGGTGTCCAATTCGGACGGCACACTGCTGCCGGGAATGTTTACCCGCGCCGTGTTTGCGCATGTCCGGGCTGAGCCTCCGGTGATCGTGCCGTCGGATGCCGTGATTGCGCGCGCGAACGGCCTCAGCATCGCCGTCGTCGAGGACGGAGTCGTGCACATTCGCAAAATCAGCATCGGGCGCGACTACGGAGCTCAGACCGAAGTGCTCAGCGGAGTCAATCCGGGAGACCTCGTCATCATCAACCCGACTGACGCCGCGCAGGACGGCGCCAAAGTAAAAGCCCACGAGTTAAAGCAGGGTCCGCCGGCAGGCGGTGCTACGCCACCACAGCAGAGCTCTGGCGGCCAAGGACAGCAGGCCCAGCCGAAAGGCCAGCATAACAATCAACAAAATCAGCAACCGTTGAATCCCGAGAAGAACGTGCCGCTGAGCAAAGGCCCTGAGCCTGGGGCGCCCGGGAGAATTACAGGGGCCGGGGCCAATCATCCATCCACAGCCTGATTACGGTGCGTATGACATGCCGGGACAGGGACAGTCTGTGCGCTCGGGTAAGCCTGCGGCTGGCACCGGCACTTCCGCGGGGAAGAATGCAGTGCCCGGAAGCAGCGGGGCTGCGAGCGGGAATGCAGGTAACGTCCAAAGCAATCCGCCCCACTAATGACGTCTTCGCACCGCAGAGGAACTTCGACGAACTTGATGAAATTCGCCGCCCGACGCATTACGGCCGCAATCGCCGGTGTGCTGCTACTTCCGTTCAACGTCGTAGCTCAGCAAACGAACGTGCCGCCTGCTCCACCGGCGGCGCAATCCGCCAACGATCAGGGCTACTTGCCCCAGAACCTTTCGCTAAATCTGCAGAACGCGGAGCAGACGAAGACGCTTCCGACCACCGAGCGGGCGCAAGGACTGGGCGAGCCGACGTTCTGGCATACCTGGGCCGCGCACAACGTTGAACCGCTAAGCCTGCAAAACAGCGAGCGGCTGCGCTCGCTGATCGTCAATGGCACGCTGTATCTGTCTCTTCACGACATGATTCAGCTAGCCGTCGAGAACAACCTCGACGTCGAGGTGCAGCGCTATCAACTGTCGATCGCGGGCACGGATGTGCTCAGGGCGAAAGGTGGAGGAGTAACCCGAGGGCTGCCGCTTACGATTCAGCAGACGCCGGTCGGCATCGGCGGGCCGGGTGGGACATTGCTGAACCAGGCGGCCGCCAGTGGAGCGGTCAGCCCGACACCCTCCACGGTGAGCAACGTCTTCGATGTAAATCAACTGGCGGAGGCGCAGACGAACCTGTCGGTGCAGGGAACCATTCCCTTCAGCACCGGGCCGGCGATACCCGGCTATGATCCGACTGCTCATCGGTACCGTGGCGTGGGTGCGGCGCGAACCGTCGGCGGGCGCGAAGGCGGCATCGACAATGGCGCGCTCGTTGCCACCGACAACACCTTGGCCAACCTCTTTCTTTACCAGGGATTCTCCACCGGGTTGCAGGCGCAGGCCGGCGTGTCGGACACCAACGACATCAACCTGTCGAACCTGAGTTATGCCGATCCATTCCGCCATCCCAACCTGGTGTTTCAGGCGACGCAGCCGCTGCTGCGCGGTGCAGGGTTCAATGTCAACCGCCGCTACATCAAGATTTCGGAGAACAATCAGAAGGTCTCGCGCCTGGTCTTCCGGCAGCAACTGGTCGACCTGATCTACGGCGTCAGCCGACTGTACTACGACCTGGTCAGCCTGAATGAAGACGTGGGCGTCCGCAAGGAAACGCTGACCGCCGCGCAGCAGCTCTACAACGACGATAAGGCGCAGGTTGAAGTCGGCACGCTGGCTCCGCTGGAGCTGACGCGTGTGGAAGCGCTGGTCGCGTCGGCAGAGCTCGATCTAACGCGCTCACAGGGCCTGGTGCGGCAGCAGGAAGCCGTGGTCAAGAGCATGATCTCGCGCACCGGCAGCGCCGACGCTCTGCTGCAAGCGACGAGAGTTTTTCCCACCGATACGATTGTCGTCCCGGAACGCGAGGAGGCACCGAGTACACCGCAGCTCATCGAACAAGGACTGTCGAACCGCGCCGACCTGGCGCAGGCTGGCCTGCAGGTGGAAAACGGTGCGATCACAGTTAAGGCTTCGCGCAACAATGTTCGGCCGGAGATCGATGCGGTGGGAGCCGTCCAGTCGCATGGCGCGATTGGCTACACCGGATTCACTCCCATTGGCGGCGTGCCCCTGCCGCCGACTACGACCGGCATCAGCCAGGCCAGCGTCTACGAAGCGGGCGTGCAACTCAGTCTGCCTTTCCGCAATCGCATCGCTCAGGCCGATGCCGCTCGCGATGAAATGCAACTGCGGCAGATGCAGGCGCGGGTGCAGCAGCTCGAAAACCAGATTCGCGACGAAATCGAGAATGCCGCCATTGCCGTCGACGTAGCGCGCACTGCTTACGGAGCCGCGGTGCGCAGCCGCGTCTACCAGGAACAGTTGCTGCAGGCCGAGAAAGAGAAGTACTCGGTGGGCGCTTCGACCAACTTCTTCATCGTGCAGGACGAAAGCACGCTGGCACAGGCGCGTTCGACGGAAGTGGTGGCGCGCAGTACCTATGTCAAGTCGAAGGTTGCGCTGCAGCGCGCGCTGGGCACGCTGCTGGAAGATTCCGGCATTCAGCTCGACGAAGCTATTCGGGCGCAATTGCCGCCATCGCCGCCGCCGGTTGTTCCGCCAACCCGACGACCGCTTCGCCGCAGCCGGCACCGACGCAATAAAGCGGTTGTTTAGTGGCGCCCTCGCCGTCAGCGCTCATGGGAAATAGGGTGGAAGCCCTCGCCTTCGGGTGAGGGAAACGCTGCTTCTTGATCGAAGGCTTTAACCGCGGAGGTCGGCTGACCGAGGAGTGTCGAGGTTCGTTCGCGGCCCGGCGCTAAAGCGCGAATCAGAAATACCGTTTCATCCCCCGCATAAATGCGGGTGCTTCCACCCGAATTTCCGAGGTCCCCATCGTGCCCGATACAGCTTTCTTTACGCCCGAAATCTTCGTCTTCCTGAAGCAGCTAAAGCGCAACAACGATCGCGAGTGGTTTGCCAAGAACAAAGAGCGCTTTCAGGAATGCGCGGTCAAGCCGGCGCTCGCGTTCATCGACGCCTTCGCACCGCACTTGCACGACATCAGTCCGCACTTTCTGGCTGATGCCCGGCCCACGCGCGGCTCGCTGTTTCGCATTTATCGCGACACCCGCTTCTCGCACGACAAGAAGCCGTTCAAGACTCATGTTGGGATTCACTTCTCTCATTCCAAGGGCAAAGACGCTCACGCTCCGGTGTTTTATCTGCACCTTGAACCGGGCGGATGCTTCGTTGCTGCGGGAATCTGGCATCCTGACAATCGCGCGCTGACCCAGATTCGCACCGCGATCGTGAGCCAACCTGAAGAGTGGAAACGGGCGCGCGGCAAGCTGTCGCTTGAGGGCGACAAGCTGAAGAAGCCTCCGCGGGGCTTCGATCCGACGCATCCCTTTATCGAAGACCTCAAGCTGAAGAGCTACATCTCGTCTGTGGAGCTGGACGACAAGCAGATTTGCGGCGGCAAGTTTCTACGCGAATTCGCTGCCGAATGCCGGAAGATGGCGCCGCTGGTGGAGTTCACGACCAAGGCGCTGGGGCTGAAGTACTAGAGAACGGTTGTCGCGCGTGTAGATTCGGCAGCGCTGAAGCCGTGCCCTTGGTCGCATACGCACGGCTGAAGCCATGCCTTTTCAACCGCTGCTCAGAAGACCTTAGGGTTGTTGGGGTCGCCGGAATCAATGTTGATTTGCTGCTCCTTCTTGCGGCTGGCGTACCAGCAGGGCTTGTCGCCCATGTGCGGCAGCAGGGAATGGACACACTCCAGAGTTTGCGGGCCGGCGTAATCGAATTCCGTCTTGCCGTTCTTCAGCTTGACCGTGTAGTAGGTGTCCAGGGTGACGCTGCCAAACGCGTTCTGGTTTCGCCGCGCGCGCAAGGCCAGCCAGCCATAGTCGCCGAGATAAATCAGGGCGAGCAGCAACACCACGGCAATGAGGCCACGTTTCATCGTCTCGACCGAGAGTACTGGCACAAGTGGCAAACGGGCAAATGCGCCTATGATTTGTCATCCTGAACGAAGTGAAGGACCTGCTTCTTCGTTGGGAAGACGATAACGCCTCGGGAACCGATTCGACCTTGCTTCTCCGGTCCTTCCTCAAAAAAGCTGCCTTAAACCAACGGTTGAGTTCTAGCCATTCCCGGGGCATCATATGTCACAAGGGAATGTGATGTGGGGGATCGGGGACCCGTAGCGAACGGGACCTGAAGCCCGCCGAATCGTCGCATCCAACTTTGCAGGGACTGAATTCTTGAGCCCAAGAAGTGCCATTCGCGATCCGAAAACCTCCAACGGTGGAGGCGGGCGTCCGCCAGTCGATTCCTGGCCGGGAGGCGGTGGAGGCCCGGGCGGCCGTGGCGGCGGAGACGACGTTCCTTACCGCGAACGCTTGCGGCGCTATCGCATGGGCGTGCTGCTGGGCCTGACCTCGGTCGTCATGCTGTTCGTCTCGTTCACCACGGCCTACGTGGTGCGCAAAGCCGGCGCCGTCTGGGATCCGGCCAGCAACAACTACACCAGCAATTGGGTTCCGATCACGCTGCCGGTGAATGTTCTGCTGCTGAACACATTCGTCCTGCTGCTCAGCGGCTTCACTCTGGAACTCGCCCGCCGTCGCGCGCAGGCCGATGTCGCCCTGGCGCCCATCGCCGACATGCCCGGCATTCGCGTAAGCACCCGGGCTTCGTTGCCCTGGGTTTATGTGACGGTCTTACTCGGCCTGGCTTTTCTTGGCGGCCAGTACTATGCCTGGGAGAGGATCGCGGCCACCAATTCGCACCTCAGCAGCAGTATCAGCAGCGGATTCTTCTTCGTCCTGACCGGCGTGCACGCGGTTCACCTGCTGGGAGGCATCCTGGCCCTGCTCTATGCCGGAGCCACCACCTGGCTGCATCGCCCGCCGGAAACCCGCCGCATCGTGATCGACGTGACCGCGTGGTACTGGCACTTCATGGCGCTGCTGTGGGTGTACGTGTTTGGGCTGCTGTACTTCGCGCGATAGTGCCCGCCAATGGAACGAACGGTCAACTAGGATCTGGCTGCTGTCGCTGGAAATTGGATAATGAGATGCGCAAACGTGTGTCCCTAGGCTCTCTAAACAGTTGGAATCAATGGCGAATGATAGCCGGTTACTTTACTATGTCGATGGAGGAGTTTGTCATGGGTGGGACCATCATTGTGCGCGATCCCGAAATCCTAGGTGGGACTCCTTGTTTTCGCGGAACGCGTGTTCCCTTTCAGAGCCTACTGGATTACCTCGAGGCGGGTGACACCCTGGACCAGTTCCTGGAGCAATTCCCCACCGTTAGTCGCCAAATGGCCATCGAAGCGCTGGAAACCGCGAAGGACTCTCTCTTGACGAGGATCGGTTGAAGTGGGGCAGAACGCTGTGCCGGCGGAGCCTGCGACGCAGCTACGGCACAGACCGTACCGCAGGACGGGTTTCGCTTGCGCGAACCGAGATTGCTTGCATTGCGGAACTCCGCTGGCACATCCAACCGATGACCTCCGAAAATCTCTCGCCAGTACATTTGTCGTCCCTGGCGGGACTCGCGCCGTACTCGATCTGCTACCCACCGTTGAAACGGTGGGCTAGATATGCTGTCCCGTCACGGCGGGACGGGTTTACTGCGAACCCCTTCCCATACCCGGCTCGACCCATTTATAATCAGAAGTTTCAGCAGTCGCTTTCGGGCCATTCTGTAGGGGTGTTCGCGTACGTGTGCCCCGGGCGGGTGCCCCAGGTTCGCCCTTATTTTGGGCTAACCTGGCCGTAGGCGCTGAAGTATTGAATCAATGTCGAACGACAGCATTGTTGTACGCGGCGCGCGCGTCCACAATCTGAAGAACATCGACTTCGAGATTCCGCACAACCAGCTCACGGTGGTGACCGGGGTGTCGGGATCGGGCAAGTCGTCGCTCGCGTTCGACACCATCTACGCCGAGGGACAGCGCCGCTACGTCGAGTCGCTGTCGGCCTACGCGCGGCAATTTCTGGAGCGCATCGAGAAGCCGGACGTCGATGTGATCGACGGCATCGCTCCGGCCGTCGCCATCAGGCAGAAGAACACCACCCGCAATCCGCGCTCGACCGTCGCCACCGCCACCGAGATCTACGACTACCTGCGCCTGCTGTACGCGCGCGTGGGCCGTACGTTCTGCCTGAACTGCGGGCAGGAAGTGAAGAAGGACACGGTCGACGAAGTTGCGGACCGCATTCTCGCGCTCGGCGAAGGCACGCGCGTGCAGGTGTTCTTTCCGGTGCAGCCGCCGCCAAGCCGCCGAGCCGGAGAAGGTGAAGGGCCGCGCGGCCCGGCGAAGCGAAGAAGAAAGCGGCCAAGGCTGCCGAAGATACGCTGCTGAAAGAGCGGCTGTTCGAGCTGCGCAAGCGCGGCTTCAATCGGCTCTATCAGAACGGACAGGTCTTCGAGTTCTCCACGCCGGAGTCGCTGCTCGACGTGAATTTCGCCGAGCCGGTGTATCTGCTGATCGATCGCATCGCGGTCTCGCCCGACGTGCGCGCGCGAATCGTCGATGCGGTCGAGCAGGGCTATCGCGAAGCCGGCGAAGTGATCTTGATTCGAAGACGCGCTCCCGCAGGGGGCGACGAGCGGCGAGGCAGCGCGCAGCGCCTGCGCTTCTCGCAGCGCTTCGAGTGCAAGAACTGCGACATCCGCTACGAAGAGCCTGAGCCGCGGCTGTTCTCGTTCAACAATCCGTTCGGCGCGTGTCCGCGCTGCCAGGGCTTCGGCAACACCATCGATTTCGATCTGAACCTGGTCATCCCGAACAAGAGCCTTACGCTGGCCGAAGGCGCGATCGAGCCCTGGACCAAGCCGAAGTACAAACCGCTGGCGACGGAGATGCGGCGCTACGCGCGCGCGGCGGGCGTTCCGCTCGACGTGCCCTGGGACGACCTCACGCCCGAGCAGCAGAGCTGCATCATTCAGGGCGACGACAAGTTCTGGGGCGTGCGCGGCTTCTTCGAGCATCTGGAGCGCAAGAAATACAAGCTGCACGTGCGCGTCTTCCTCAGCCGGTATCGCGGCTACGCCGTGTGTTCCGACTGCGGCGGGCTTGCGCCTGCGGCCCGAGGCGCGGCAGGTGAAGATCGGCGGCAAGGACATCTGCCAGGTCTCGGCGATGACGGTCGAGGAGGCGACGCGCTTCTTCGCCGAGCTGCAACTGACGCGGGAAGAGGCGGACATTGCCGACAAGCTGCTGGAGGAGATTCAGCGACCGGCTGCGCTTTCTGAACGATGTCGGGCTGGAATACCTCACGCTCGATCGCCTGTCGTCGACGCTTGTCGGGCGGCGAGGCGCAGCGCATTCAGCTGGCGACATCGCTGGGCTCGCGGCTGGTGGGAACGCTGTACGTGCTGGATGAGCCGTCGATCGGACTGCACAGCCGCGATACCGACCGGCTGATCAAGATCCTGCACGACCTGCGCGACCTGGGGAACACCATCCTGGTGGTCGAGCACGATGCCGAGATCATGCGCTCGGCCGATCACATGCTCGACCTTGGGCCGGGAGCGGGCGAGAACGGCGGCCGCCTGATTGCCGCGGGCACCTACGACGAGATCGTGCACAACCCGGCCTCGCTTACCGGACGCTATCTTGAGCGGCGAGTTGCGCATTCAGGCGCCACACGCGCATCGCAGCGGAAGCGGCAGAAAGATCCAGCTCATCGGCGCGCGGGCGCACAATCTGAAGAAGGTGGACGTCTCCATTCCGCTGGGCATGCTGGTGGCATTACCGGCGTTTCCGGTTCGGGCAAGTCGACGCTGGTGCACGATGTGCTCTACAACGCGCTGGCGGCCGCGAAGGGACAGGTCACCGGCGGGCCGAAGGCCGAGGTGGATCGCGTGGAAGGCGCGGAGTGGATTGACGAGGTCGTGCTGGTCGATCAGTCGCCGATCGGCCGCACGCCGCGGTCGAATCCGGTGACCTACATCAAGGCCTTCGATGCGATTCGCGAACTCTTCGCCTGCCTGCCCGAAAGCCAGAAGCGCGGCTACACCGCCGGACATTTCTCCTTCAACATTCCCGGTGGACGCTGCGAAACCTGCCAGGGCGACGGCACGGTCACCGTCGAAATGCAGTTCCTGGCCGATGTCGAACTGATCTGCGAAGAGTGCAAGGGCACGCGCTACAAGCCGGAGGTGCTGGAGATTCGCTATCACGGCAAGAACATCCACGAAGTGCTCGACCTGACGGTGAAGGAGGCGCTGCACTTTTTCTCCGGCGTACCGAAGATTGTGGAGAAGCTGCGGGTGCTGGAGGAAGTTGGCCTGGGATATCTGCGGCTGGGCCAGTCGGCGACCACGCTCTCCGGTGGCGAAGCGCAGCGCATGAAGCTGGCGGCGCACCTGCAGCCCAGGCTGCGCGACCTGGGCAAGCCGCGCAAGGAGCGCGATCAAGCGGCAGCCGCGAATGCTCTACATCTTCGACGAGCCGACCACCGGGCTGCACTTCGACGACGTCAGCAAGCTGCTGGCGGCTTTCCGCCGATTGATCGAAGCGGGTGGCTCGATCGTGGTCATCGAGCACAATCTCGACGTCATCAAGACGGCCGACTGGGTCATCGATCTTGGTCCGGAAGGCGGCGCGCGTGGCGGGCATGTGGTCGCCGTTGGTCCGCCGGAGACGATCGCCGAAGCCGCGAATTCCTACACCGGTCAATGGCTGGCGCGCATCCTATCGCGCGATGGGAACTCGCAAAGTGATGATGCGGCGTAACAGCATTCACTGCACAGGAATGGGAATCATCCCAGATTCGCCATTCGCCAGACTCCTTCGCTACGGTTTCGCAGACGATCACGAGGCTGCAAGAGATGCCAGATCGCCGTTTCCTCTTGTTTCGCGTCTCTAAATATTCCTCTGGCGAAGGGCGAATGAGCGAATGAGCGAATGGCGAGAAAGCAGGTCGGGCCATCAAACGCTGCTCTGGCTTGCTTGCTGCTCATCGCAACGCTCCCGTCCCTTCCCAGGAGAGCAAGCCGACCGTCCGCCACCACACCGTGCAGGAATCGACGACCGACACTTCCCCGGAAGTTGAGCAGGCGGAAGCGGCGATTCAGAAAGGCGACTACGCGACTGCGCAGGCATTGCTGGAGAAAGTACGTCGCCACCAATCCCGATGACTATCTTGCCTGGTTCGACCTGGGATATGTGTACAAGGCGACGAACCAGCCCGACAAGGCGATCGACGCGTATCGCAAGTCGATCGCAGCCAAGGCGGATGTGTTCGAGTCGAATCTCAATCTCGGCATTCTGCTGGCGCGGCAAGGCAACAACACAGAGGCTGCCAAAGTACTTGCAGGCCGCCACGCAACTGAAGCCGACTGCGCACGTCCGACGAGGGACTGGCGCGTGCATGGCAGTCGCTGGGCATCGTGCTGCAGGACTACCGATCCGCAGCAGGCGCTGGCCGCCTTTGCGGAGGCAGAGAAGCTTCAGCCCAACAATTTTGAAGTCCACTTCGCGGCCGGGCAGGTTTTGGAGAAGCAGAACCAACTCGATGCTGCTGCGAAGGAATACGAGACCGCCGCGGTGCTCGATCCCAAGTCGATCGAGCCGGTGGTTGCGCTGTCGGTGGTGTACACGAAACAACAGAAGTATGCGCAGGCTGAAGCGATGCTGCGAAAGCTGCTCGCGGCCGATCCGCAGAATCAAGCGGTGCGTACGCAATTGGGACGCATTCTGGCTGCCGAGGGCAAGAACGACGAAGCGGCGAAAGAGTTGGGCGGAGCGGGTGACGGTAAGATTCCCGACGATCCGCATGCTGCGCTCGAGTTGGGCACGCTGTATGTCAAAGCCGGGAAGTATGCCGAGGCCGAGCAGTTGTTCCGCAGCGCCGTCCAGAAGCTGCCGCGGGATGCTGAAGCTCATTACGCCCTGGGCTCGGTGCTGATGCAGGAAAAGAAGTATCCTGAGGCACAGCAGGAGCTGCTGATGACGGTGAAGCTCAAGCCCGATCTCGGCGAAGCTTATGGTAACCTGGCGGTCGTGGCTGTCGGAGAACAAGGACTATCAGCTTGCGATTCGGGCGCTGGATGCTCGCGCCAAGCTGCTGCCCGAAACTCCAGCGACCTATTTCCTGCGGGCAACCTCGTATCGACAATCTGAAGGCTGACGAAGCAGGCAGTGGATTCCTATAAGCACTTTCTCCAGGCCGACGCGGGCCAGCAGCCCGACATGGAATGGCAGGCGCGGCATCGCCTGATCGCGCTCGATCCCGCCAACGCGAAGAAGTACGAGTCTCCAAAGTGATATGCGAATCTGGTGGCAAATTCCGGCGTTGGTGTTGCTGCTCTGCTGCTTTGCGCTGTCGAAGACAGAGAGCCTTGCCGACCTGAAGAGCCCGCGCCGATAACGCTCACGGAGGGGAAGAGGCCAAGCTTTGCATCGAGTACGCCCAGGCTGAACTGGAGCACGCCAACGAGTCTGTTCACCAAGGGCGATGTGGATCAGGCGCAATCCGCGGTAAACAGCGTGATGGAATATGTGCGTAAGGGAACCAGCGCGGCCAAGTCCTCGGGCAAGCGGCTGAAGCAAACCGAAATCGAGTTGCGCAAACTGCAGAAGCGCATGAAAGACATTGGCGAGAGCCTGAACCTCGATGATCGCCCACCGGTGCTCAAGTCGGTGGATGAGATCGAGCAACTGCGTGCGGGGCTGTTGGCCGCGATGTTTGGGCCGCAAGCCGAACCGAAAGGCAAGTCATGAGAACGCTGAAATGTGCGTTGCTGGGCTGGTGTGCTTCTCGTGAGCCTCACCTCCCTCGTTAGTGCGCAGGTAAAAAATCGCGATCCGCTGACCGAGCAGGAAGTGGATCAGATGCGCGAGACCGCCGACTTTCCCAGTAAGCGGCTGGAACTCATGATCGGGTTTGCGCGCGCTCGCATGAAGAGCATTGCTGACCTGCGCACGGCAAGCAAGATTCCGCCTGAAAGGCCGACGAAGATTCACGATCTGCTGCAGGATTTTCTTGCCCTGCTCGATGAGATGGACGACAACATCGACATGTACGGCGCGCACAAGACCGACATGCGCAAGGGGCTGAAGCTGCTGATTGAGGCCGACAGCGAATGGCAGCTCCAGCTTCGCCAGTTGAAGGAGCAATCGCCGCCCGAAGAGCTGCAGCAGTATTCGTTCGTATTGACCAACGCCAAAGAAGCAGTCAACGATAGCGCGCAAAGCACGCGCGAAACGCTCGAGGAGCAAAACAAGCTCGCCGCCGAGAAGAAGCTCAACAAGGAATGGACGGAGCGGAAGGACTAGCAGAGGCGGAACTATTTGCACAATGCGCGGGTGGAAGCACCAGCCTTCAGGCTGGTGAACGCTTTCACCCAATCATGGCGGGCTTTAGTCCTGGGGACGATACTGCCGCGGCTGAAGCCGTGCTCAACTCCGCTGCCTATTCACCAGCCTAAAGGCTGGTGCTTCCACCCCTTCATGCAGGCGGGTGCTTTCGCACCTTCAGCAGGACATTTCCGAGCAGAAGCGATAAACGCCTAGCGTAACCTTCTTCCCTGCGCCACAAACTTCTTGAAGTCGTCCTGGGTCGGCATGCTGAAATGCGTGGCCTGTGAGGCGTCGTTGGGAATGAGTTCGTAATTGCCGGCTTCCACTAGACGCACCGCTTCGACGATGGCTTCGGCAGCCAGATCTTTCGAGCGCGCCATGATGTCTTCCAGCGTGTCCTGCGGATTAATGCGGTACTTCTTCTGAACCAGGATGGGGCCATTGTCGAGCTTGGCATCGACGAAGTGAACGCTGACGCCGCCCTCGGTCTCGCCATTGGCCAGCGTCCAGAAGCTGGGCATCAGTCCGCGATACTTCGGCAGCAGCGCGCCGTGGCAGTTCACGATGCCCTTCGGCGTTTGCGCCAGCAGGTCCTTGCGATACATCTGCGTGCCTGAGATCGACACGATGAACTCCACTCCGGCATCGCGCAGATATTTGCGGAATTCTTCGGTGTTGACGTTCACCTGCTCAGTGACGGACACGCCATACTTGCGCGCGACCGCCTTCACCGAATAGCAGGTGCGCGTCGAGCCTAAGAGATCGTTGAAGAGTTTCGCCTTGATCTTGTAGCTTGCGACCTGCCGCAGCTTCCACTGGAAATACCGGAAGCCGTACAGCTTGTAGAGGTCCTTCGCGGTCTCGAAGACGGTGCGCTTGCCTTGCGCAACCGACTGAATGTTGATGCCGGCAGTGGAGTCGTGAAATTCGCGCAGGTACTTGTCCAGTACCTTCGGCAGAAAATAAGGCTCATCCTGAATGAAGACGTATTTGATCAAGCGGACATTTTCCTTGGAGAGGAAACAGCTCGGCGTACCTTGGTCGTCGGTTTCCAAATCTTGGTCAGCAGGAACAAAGAAGATGCGCGCGGCAGCAATCGTGGCCAGCATGAGCACCACGAAGGTTCGCGCCAAGGCAGAGGCTCGCTTCAAAGGAAAGCGCTCAGGCACCAGCGGATCAAGTGCGGCCAGTCCGTAGAACAGAACCTGCGGACCCAGCGTGATCCAGTTCAGCGGGCTCGGCAATGCGAAGCTCGACGCAAACACCACTATCAGCGCGTAGGGCAGCAACAGCCGCGAAAGCTTATACGAAAGGAAGTGCCCCCATTGCTTGTAGACCGGTAGCAGCAGGCGCGGGTAGTAGCCGACCAGCTGAATCAGCCCGGCGAGGCTGCGTGCTTTGCGGCTGAATTCGGCATCCAGCGCGGTGGGAAAGTCGTAAACCTTCGCGCGCTCGTCCCAGAAAATGCGGTAGCCCTGCAACAGCGCTCCCACCGGCAGATAGCAATCGTCGATCAGCAAGTCGGTGGGGATGGGCTTCACCATGTTGCGGCGCATGGCATAAACGCAACCGGTAACCACCAGCATTGAGGTCGCGCGATTCAGCTTGCCGCGCACCCACCACTCAAAGCGCCAGTACAGGCCGACACTGGCTTCCTCGTTGGTCTCGCCATCGAGAATCACGTGCTGGCCTGAGACGGCGCCGACCTTCGGATCTTCCAGGCACTCCACCAGGCAGCGCAGGCATATCGGGTCGACATCCTGACGCACATCGGTAAAGAAGATAACGTCGCCGGTGGCGCGCGCCATGCCGGCATTCAGCGCGGCGGGCTTGCCGCCCTTCGGAACCTTTACCAGGATCGACGTTCTGGTCGGCATACTCCGAGACGATGGCCTCGGTACCGTCGGTCGAGCCATCGGAGATGATGATGATCTCCAGCAGCTCCTTTGGATAATCCATGCGAACAGCGATTGCAGCTTGCGCCGAATCCAGAGCTCGCCGTTGTGGACGGGAATCAGAATGCTGACGCTACGAACATTTTTGCGGATTTGCACTTCCGGGGCGGGGAAGAACGCCAGCAGCGCCACTAGAAGCGGATAGCCGGCCATGACATAGAAAACAAAGGCCGAGCTGGCAACGAATGCAATGACGCCCCAGGACATTTCAAGTTGAATGTACCACAGCAGAGTTACGGATTCGCGCTTAGCGAGCGCCTTGCGCTACGTCGGCGGAACGATGCGGAACAGCTTCCCGCATCGGCACGATGTCGCCGTCCACCATCTCGTACTCGTCGTACGAGTTGACGTGTGCCAGAGCGTCGGCCACGGTGCCGAAGCGATAGCTCTTCAGCATGTTGCGCAGCTTGTCTTCGGTGGTGTCCATGTTCACGTAATACTTGAAGCTCTTCATCCGTGGCAGTTGCAGGCGCGGCTGCTGCGGATTGACCTCGCGCGGATGGATGTAGGTCATCACCGGACGCCCGGCGCGGTGGTTCTGCCGGAATCCGTAGTGGATCGACAGGCATGTTGAAGAGCCGAAGGTATCCGCCGCCTGAAAACTGAACGCGCTGCCCGAGAGCCGTCATGATCGACATGGGGAAGACTTTCATCGTTCCTTCGCTGGTGTGCAGGATGAACGGATCGCGCGCGAACTCGTCGATCCCGCCGTGGGCGCGCGGAGCGGGCACGATCGATACATCCACCGTCACTCCATGGCGGCGCATGATCGGGTAAGCCCAGAAGCAGGATGGCTTGATGGAAAATCCCGGGGCACGAAAAACAGCCACCGGCTGACCGCTCACCTCGCGTAAAGCACCCAAGGCGCGCGTGAGGTCGGCTTCGTACTCCTCCGGAGTCAGGTCATAGACCAGGCGATGAAAATGAGTGTGACAGCCGATCTCGTGTCCGGCATCGCTGATGCGCTTGATCAGGTCGCGACGATGTTCGGCCAGCCATCCGACGGCAAGAAACGTGGCCTTGGTTTTGGCCTCGTCGAGCAGGCGAAGAATGACTTCCGTGTCCTTGACGATGCAGGTTTGCGCCGTCTCCCAGGTCTTGGGATCGTCGTAGGGCGTACTCACTTCGCAAATGTGAAACCACTCCTCCAGATCGATACAGAAGGCATTCACGATGTCGTTGGGGAAACGGGAACCCATTGCGCTCATGGTAAAGCAGTGTCTGGGGCAAAGCCAAGGGGCGCAGGCGTAACCTATTATTTTATTCACCACGGAGAACACCGAGGGCACGGAGGCTTGTGCTTCAACCATTCCGTGACCTCTCCGTGCGTGGTGATAAGGCCTTGGACGTGATCGCCATGAAGACTCTCTACCGATCTGTTCTCTCCCTCGCTCTGTTTCTAAACCTTGTCTGCGCAGATGTCTCCGCCGGCACCATGGTCGAGCCGACGCACGCACCCAAGGCCATGGTGGCCAGCGTGCATCGTGAAGCCTCGCAGGCCGGCGTTGACATCATGAAGCAGGGCGGAAATGCAGTTGATGCAGCGGTGGCCGTTGGCTTTGTGCTGGCCGTGGTGTATCCCGAGGCTGGCAACATTGGAGGCGGCGGATTCATGCTGTTGCGCCAATCCGACGGCGAGGTGCATTTTGTCGACTATCGCGAGAAGGCCCCCGGCTAAGGCGACCGCCGACATGTATCTCGACAAGAACGGTAACGTGATCAAGGACATGAGCACGCTGGGGTACAAGGCGATTGGTGTCCCCGGCTCGGTAGCCGGCATGGTATACGCGCAGAAACACTGGGGCAAGCTGACGCTTTCGCAGGTGATGCAGCCGGCAATTCGCCTGGCGCGCGATGGATTCACCCTCGACTACGCCGAAGCCGAGGCACTGAAGCATTCAGGACTGGAGAAATTTCCAGAGTCGCGACGCATCTTCGAACGCGACGGCGACTACTACCAGGCCGGTGAAGTCTTCCGCCAGCCCGAGCTGGCCAAGACGCTGGAGCGCATCGCTGAAAATCCTGACGACTTTTATCGCGGCTCGCTCGCGCGCGAGCTTGCGACCGCCATGCAGAAGGGCGGTGGCCTGATCACCGACGGAAGACCTGGCCGCCTACGAGGTCAAAGAGCGGCAGCCGATTCGCGGCACGCTATCGCGGATACGAGATCATCAGCGCGCCTCCGCCGTCTGCAGGCGGTGTGGCGTTGGTCGAAAGCCTCAACATACTGGAAGGCTACGATCTTGCGAAAGAAGGGAACCGCTCCGCCGAGAGTATCCACCTGACAGCTGAAGCTTTCGAGCGGGCTTACTTCGATCGTGCCGAGTTCATGGGCGATCCCGACTTTTCGAAGATACCGGTTTCGCAACTCATCGATAAACGTTACGCCGAGTGCCTGGCGCGAGACCATTCCGATTCGCCGCGCCACGCCCAGCGGAGACCTGAAACGTCCCGCGGTGTTTACCCAACTCGATCAGTACGCAAGGCAGCATCCTCAGCCGAAATACATTAATGAGCCGGTGAACACGACGCACTACTCGGTCGTCGATGCGGAAGGCAACGCCGTCTCGGTTACGACTACGCTGAACGACAGCTTCGGATCGAAGGTCACTGCCGAAGGTTTGGGCTTCCTGATGAACAATGAGATGGACGACTTCGCGTCCAAGCAGGGCGAGCCCAACATGTACGGCCTGATTCAAGGGCCTGCGAATGCCGTCGGTCCGGGCAAGCGACCGCTGTCGGCGATGACACCTACCATTGTTTTGAAAGACGGCAAGCTCTTCCTGGTGCTTGGCTCGCCGGGCGGGCCAACGATCACGACAACCGTAGCCAATATTCTGATGGGCGTGGTCGACTATGGGCTGAACATTCAGGAGGCGGTCAACGCGCCACGCTTTCACCACCAGTGGCTGCCGGATGAGATCGCAATCGAGCATAGGGGCTTTTCGCCCGACACGCTTGGAATTCTGCAAGGGATGGGCCACAAGATCAATGTCGATAAATCCGGCTTTTGGGGCGATGCTGAGTGCATAGCGGTTGATCCGAAGACCGGCGAACGACTGGGAGCGAGCGACGGACGGAATGACGGCAGGGCGATCGGGTACTAGGCGCTATGGGTGCTGATGGTTTGCTCCATGGGTCAATCCTGTTTTGGTTGTCATCCTGAGCGCAGCGAAGGACCTGCTTTCGATGGCAGGGCGGCTGAGTCAGTGGTGTCAACGGCTTGCCGCAGTCTTCGGCTAGATCATCCCAAGTCGGGTTGTCGCGCTCGATCAAGGCAAGTTTCTTGACGCGAACCCATTCACTTGTGTGCGAACAACGCTTGCCAATTGTCGGCAAGCGACCGAAAGCAGGTCCTTCGCTGCGCTCAGGATGACAAATCAAAAATAGAATTGCCCGTTGGTGTGACAAATCGAAAGCGAACAATCGTCGTTGGTTGGGAAATGCTACTCCCGCCTTCTCTGCTTTGGCTTAACCCTGTCGATCTGCGGTTCTACCAGCTCTCCTGCGGCATCCAATGGGAATCCAGGTTTTACTTCAGTCGTATTCAAATAGTCAGGAGTACAAATGAAAACGCGCAATCTTGGTAAAAACGGACCAAAGGTGTCAGCCATTGGCCTGGGATGCATGGGCATGAGCGAATTCTATTCGGGGCGCAATGACAACGAATCGATTGCCACCATCCATCGCGCGCTCGAGCTTGAGATCAATTTTCTCGATACCGCCGACGTTTACGGTCCGCATACCAACGAAGAGTTGGTGGGCCGCGCCATCAAAGGCAAGAGCGACCAGGTGTTTCTCGCGACCAAGTTTGGTATCGTGCGCGATCCGGCGAACGCCAGTGCTCGTGGTGTGAATGGCAGTCCGGCGTACATCGGCAAGGCGATCGACGGCAGCCTTAAGCGGCTGGGAGTCGATCACGTCGATCTTTACTATCAGCATCGCGTCGACCCAGATATTCCGATTGAAGACACTGTCGGCGCCATGTCCGACCTGGTCAACGCGGGCAAGATACGCTTCATCGGTCTATCGGAGGCTTCGGCCAGAACGATCGAGCGGGCGCATTCGGTGCACCCCATCACCGCCGTGCAGTCGGAGTACTCGCTGTGGACGCGCGATCCGGAGGGAGAGGTGCTACCCATGTGCCGCAAGCTAGGCATAGGGTTGGTGCCTTACAGCCCGCTGGGGCGCGGATTTCTGACCGGCGCGCTCAAGAGTCCCGATGACTTCGAGGAGGATGATTATCGTCGCAGCAGTCCGAGGTTTCAGGGAGAGAACTTCAAACGCAACCTGGCGTTGGTGGACGAGGTTAGAGAATTGGCGAAGCAGATTGGCGCCACTCCGAGCCAGTTGGCGCTGGCATGGGTGTTGGCGCAAGGGGAGGACCTGGTCCCCATACCGGGAACGAAGCGTCGCAAATATTTGGAAGAGAATGCGGCTGCAGTGGACATTCAGCTTTCGGCCGCGCAGGTCGAAGAGTTAGATAGCATCTTCCCACCCGACGCGGTGGCCGGCGAGCGCTACGTGCCGCACATGATGGCCTTTGTGAATCGATAACGAGAAATTTTATTACGAGGGATAAAAAGTGAAGGCCGCCCACCCGAGCGGCCTTTTTTTTGCAGCATGGCTTCGAACTACGACAGTCTTCTGCGCGCGAAAGCGAAAACGCCAACCATTCCCGTGCCGAGCATCACGAGGCTGGCTGGTTCCGGCACAACCGCTTGCTCGAAGTCCGCGCCCAGAAGCTGGTGGGCGTGAGTTGTTGGATGAATGTCATCCCAGAATAGATAGCTGTCTGGATCGCTGCAAACGTTGAGGCCGTCGAAACACGGATCGGTCACATTCGGAATCCATACTTCTGTGGATCGGCCACGATGGCATCCAGCAGGGCGTAGGTATCGAAGTAGGTCACGCCAGAGCCTTGCAGTCCAGCCACCAGCTTGGCGTTGAAGTAAGCCGAGAGCTGCGAACCCTGCTGTCCCAATCCGTTCTTAATAAATTCGGGCGTAACTCCAAGGTCAGGCATGCCCGGCACCAGGATGTGCTGCACGCCAATTGACTTCAAACCGTCCACAATTCCGAGCAAATCGTTCACCGCAACATCAGCCGTCTGGGTTGACAGGCCGTTGGCGGTGAAAGTCGTCAGGACCTCCCCACACCATGAACAGCGAGTTCTGCGCCATCTGCTGGGTGATGCTGCCTTTGGTCGCCAGAAAACTCGTTGTCATTCCCGGCAGTCCCGAGAAGACCGAGGTGAGTCTGGTCGCCCCCGTCGGCAATATTGCCGATCCCGGTAGTCGCGCCGCCCCAGGCCCAGTCGGTAAGCGGGACGTTCAGGCCTTGCGCCAGGTATTCAGCAGCGACCGGTCCGTTGGAAAACCGTCCCATGTAATACGGCGGCGGCGGAAATCCGATGGCGCCATACAGGTTGCCGTTATCGGAGAGGCTGTCGCCGTAAACCACCACTCCGTCAAATGACCCGGCCAGGGCAACGCTTGACAGCGCGAAGAGCGCGGTCAGCAGAACACAAATTCGCACGAGATACTGCCTGGACTGCATGTCTCCTCCACAGAAGGAATTGGCGTGAATCAATCCGAAGGTTCGAGCCTGATTGTACGCGTGTGAGGATGGCGATGTTGTTGAATTCCTTGCATTTTCCGCGCTGCGCCTTGCTCGCCCCGCAGGCATCTACTAAACTGCAAGGTTTGCCTTCGGTTTGGAGTTTTCATGCCTGATCTGAAAAATAGCGGGAAAAGTGTAGCTGAATCGCCCATCGCCGACGTTTTTGAAAACGGCCGCCATCCTTCCGACTCCGAGAAGCAGTGGGCCGAGAAGACACTGGCGCCGACGCTGGAGAAATCTCCCGAGAAGCCGATCGGCGAGCCCACCGGCACCAATCTCGACGAGCACGGCAATGCGCGCTACACCACCATCTCAGGCATGCCGATTCGGCGGCTGTACACGCCGGCCGATCTCCCCGAGGACTGGAGCTACGACAAGTACCTGAACTATCCGGGCCAGCCGCCGTACACGCGCGGCATTCACGCTTCGGGCTATCGCGGCAAGATGTGGACCATGCGTCAGTTCTCGGGCTTCGCCTCGCCTGAGGAGACGAACGAGCGCTACAAGTATCTGCTGGCGCATGGCGGACACGGGCTGTCGGTCGCCTTCGATCTGCCGACGCTGATGGGCTACGACAGCGACCACATGATGAGCGAAGGCGAGGTCGGCAAGTGCGGCGTCGCCATCGATTCGCTGGAAGACATGGAGATCCTGTTCGACGGCATCGACCTGGAGAAAACCACAGTTTCGATGACCATTAACTCTCCCGCGTCGGTGCTGTGGGCGATGTATCTCGCGGTGGCGGAGAAGCAGGGCGCCGACTGGAAGAAGATTTCCGGCACCATCCAGAACGACATCCTGAAGGAATACATCGCGCAGAAGGAATACATCTATCCGCCGGCGCCCTCGATGCGGCTGGTGATCGATACCTTCGAGTTCGGCTCGAAGTTCACGCCCAAGTTCAACACCATTTCGATCAGCGGCTATCACATCCGCGAGGCCGGCTCGACCGCGCTGCAGGAGCTGGCGTTCACCGTCTACGACGGCGTCGAGTACGTCGAGTGGGCGCTGCGCCGCGGGCTGGACGTGGACGAGTTTGGTCCGCGCCTGAGCTTCTTCTTCAACGCGCATAACGATTTCTTCGAGGAGATCGGCAAGTATCGCGCCGCGCGCAAAATCTGGTATCGGCTGATGACGGAGCGCTGGGGCGCGAAGAACCAGCGCACCTGGCTGATGCGCTTCCACACCCAGACCGCCGGCGTCTCGCTGACGGCGCAGCAGCCGATGAACAACATCGCGCGCGTGGCCATCCAGGCGCTGGCGGCGGTGCTGGGCGGAACGCAGTCGCTGCACACCGATAGCTACGACGAGGCGCTGGCGCTGCCGACGGAAGAAGCCGTTCGCATCGCGCTGCGCACGCAGCAGATCATCGCCTACGAATCGGGAGTGGCGCAGACGGTCGATCCGCTGGGCGGTTCGTACTTCGTCGAGCGCATGACGCTCGACATGGAGAACGGCGCGTTCGACTACTTCGACAAGCTCGACGCCATGGGCGGCATGGTGAAGGCGATCGAGAAGGGCTATCCGCAGAAGGAAATCGCCGAGGCCAGCTACCAGTTCCAGCGTGCGACCGAAGCCAAAGCGAAAATCACGGTCGGCGCCAACGAGTTCGTGGTCGAAGAGGGTTCGCCAAACATTCTGTATATCGGCGAAGAGGTGGCGCAAGCGCAGACGAAGAAGCTGAACGTGCTGCGTGCGCGGCGTTCGAACGACGAAGTCCGCCGCACGCCTCGATGCGCTGAAGAAAGCTGCAGCTCAGGAGCCGAAGGCTGGCGAAAACGGGCAGATTTCTCCGGCGAACACCATGCCGTTCATCATCGATGCGGTGAAGGCGTACGCGACGGTGGGCGAGATCTGCGATGCGCTGCGCGAGGTGTACGGCACCTACGAAGAGAGAGCCTTTGCGTAAAGGCAGCAACTAGCAGCTGGCAATTAGCAACTAGTGTGGACCCAATGCAGCGCTGAAGCGGTGCTCCACCCGGTATGGTAGCTACCCGCCCGCCCCTACCGCATGCTCCCCGGGGTGCATGCTTGCCATCTCGGCTGCGACAGCGTGCACTATGTCCGCTTTGCTGACGTGCTTACCCGGGCAGTTCTTGTGGGTTGTCCCGGGATCTTCCTTGTGCATGCGTAGGGTTGCGGGATCACGTCCCAGGGCGGAATACATCGATGCTATCGCGCTGATTGCGTTTTGCCTGACCTGCGGGCTGAATGGTTCGGCGTCATAGTCTCCCACCATCTCTACACCCCAGGAAATTGCATTCCACGAAGGCGAATGTACGCCTGGAGTATTGAGCGGTGTAAACACCCAGATCAGATCGTCGGCCACGAACAGGTGTGGTCCAGCCGACCAGTGCTGTTGATTCTTGTAGAAGTTCTCGAGATTAGCCATTCGCTGTTGGCCAGATACGGAATGCCATTGCGAAAGCTTAGGGGCTGCGGTGTTGTGAAGGACCACAAACTGCGGCCGCCATAGCGGAAATGAGACCGTGCTTACATACTCACGGAAAGCCGGCGCAGTAAAGCCTTTTCCCACTATGCCCTGCCAGATGGACATCGGAACCTCCAGTCAACAGAACTGTGACACTGGATAACTGCTCTGTCAATCGACATTAAAACGCAGAGGCAGTCGCAATCTCGTATGGAGCAAGAGACTAGCCGCGATGCCGCTGATAGTGTCGTCGGGCCTTCTCGCGGTTGCCGCAGGCATTCATCGTGCACCAGCGCCGGCTGTGGTTGCGGCTGTTATCCAGGAAGAGCCAGTAGCAATCCGCTGCTTCGCATTCCCGCACCTTAGCCACGTTTGCCGATACCAGTAGATCAGCCGCGGACATGGCAATCTGCCACAAGACGCTCTCCAACTGTAGCCCGTCCTCCCAATGCCATTTGTAGCCATGGTTCACGCGGACGATATGACGATGCGTCAGGGCCTCCGACGCCACTTTGTCGAGGAACTCAAGATCGTTAGCCGGACCCGGTCTGCCATGGGCCAGCGCCATAAAGGTGCGGAACAGCGCCTCGCGCAACAAAATCGCCGCCCGCAGAACCTGAACCGCGGGCTTCGGTTGCGACTCGGCCTTGCGCTGCAGACTTTCCGCCTCCTCGGGCACAAGGCTCTTCGTCTGTTGCGCGAACGAGATCAAATCGTGGTAGCTGTTGAGATGTTCGACGGTCTTGTCGGGCGAGTCTCGCCGGCTCATGGAGTTGGCGAAGTCGAGTGCGAGATGGCCTCCTGAGAGGTCAAAGTGAAATTCCTTCGGACGTTGCTCGGCAGACACCGTAGTTTTGATTGTAACCAATCTACTGGCGCGAAGTGGTTAGTGGCCATGAGGAAACGCAGCGCGCCTATCCTGCAGAACGCTCGATCTGGGCCGATAGTCGCCCCTTGCAATCACCCCCCATTAGGCATATTTTCAGTAACTCGAACCTAAAATCACCATCCAATGAACCCGCTCCTCCGCAAAGCGCTTTCGGTTGTGCTGTACTTGCTGGTCGCAGCTCCGATTGCGCTCGCCCAGCTTGAACACCCGGTTGAGAAGGCAATCGAGTCTGCGGTTGAGAAGGGAGAAAAATCGGCAGCCGAAAGGGCGACAGACGATCTGGCCGAGCAGGTACGCAAAACCAAGGAAGCCTGGCACAACTATCAGGAAGAGCAGAAAAAGTATTACGAACGTTACGCCATCACAGACCGAGAGTATTTCGAGCGGCTTTCTGCGGTCGAACTGAAGAAGCCCTTCAACCAACTGGTCGATGATGCCATCGTCTCCCTGCGCGCGAAAAGCGGAGCCAAGGTTTTCAAGAA
>CAWGJM010000052.1:0-84420 GCA_963822795.1 uncultured Alphaproteobacteria bacterium | reverse complement strand
GGAGGCGAGGCTGAAGGCAAACCAGAATGGCGGGGGTGTACACGGACCAGCGTTTAAACCTCTCCAAACTTGGGAAGGCCTTCGGAAGAAAGCCAAGGTTTCAAACCGGACCCGGGAAATCTGGCCGTCCGGGATTATAGGGGGGCTTCGGGAAACGTAAGCCACGGTGGGACTGTGAACCCGTCTTGCAATCGAAAGAGCAGGAGCGGAAACCCCTCACCTCCAGCGGGGCGCGCCCGATTTCTATCCCAGTGGACCTCAGTTCAAGACAGACGCAACAAGTAGTGAGGGATTTGGGAGATTGGGCAACCTATCAACTCCGAAAACTGTTCAGAAACTGCAGAAGGCGTTGCACGCGAAAGCGAAGGCAGAAGCCGGCTATCGCTTCTACGCGCTGTACGACAAGATCAGCCGTGACGACATTCTGGCCCATGCGTTTGCCCAGTGCCGCTCCAACAAGGGCGCACCGGGGTAGACGGTCAGGACTTCGCGGACATTGAGGCGTATGGCGTCGAGCGGTGGCTTGGCGAACTGGCGCTTGCGCTCCGGGAAGAAAGCTACCAACCGGATCCTATCAGAAGAGTGTTTATCCCGAAGGCCAACGGCAAGCTCAGGCCGCTGGGCATCTCGACCGTGCGAGATCGGGTCTGCATGACGGCAGCGATGCTGGTGCTGGAACCGATCTTCGAAGCCGACCTTCCACCCGAACAGTATGCCTACCTTCTTGCTGTCCATTTTAAGTTGCGAGATGTCCGTTCGGGTCAAAGTCGGAAGAACTCAGTCTGAGTAACTGTCTTCCGGGTTACCCTTGAAAGCGGACATCGCTCGATACAGTTGGCATGTCGCAAACGTGTAGAGTCGAGGTGTGACGCGGTAGCTTTAGGTTCGAACTTATCCGTTTCCGGCCCTTTCGTTCGGCGGTGCCTTACTGGTTCGACCATGGCCCCGTTTTCACACCTCGCTCATCGAACCGGACGTGCAGATTCCCCGCATCCGGCTCTCGGGCAAGACCTCACGCCTTCACCCACGGCACGTCGTGCCCAAGCCTGCTCAAAGTGCCCGTAAAGATGCGAGAGTGGATAGGTCCCGCCCTTGCGACGCCTGGTTTTGTGCTTGAACTGCAACCACCGGCGCAACCGCATCGCTGTGTAGCTGTCGAGTGCCCGATACGCCTTGCTGACGGTGCCTACCTTGAAGTAGTTCGCCCATCCGCGCAGCGTGCGGTTCACCTCACCCACCAGCCTTGTGGTTTCTTGCCATGTCCCCGTTCGGTCCGTCAGTGCGTGGATTTTCTCAACCATGCGCTTGATGCCCTTCTTCGATGGCCGATAACCCAGGCGCGCCTGGCCGGTTCTCGCAGAATACATTCGTCCGAACGTGTAGCCCAGAAAATCGAACTCTCCTTCCGGGACCTTGCAGATTCGTGTCTTCTCCTCGTTGACCGTGAGCTTCAGCTTGCTCATGATCTTGCGCAGGTGCTGCAAGGCTTCTTCAGCTTTGCCTCTCCGACACAGGATCACGAGATCGTCGGCGTAGGTCACGATGCGAGAGCCGAGGCTTTGCTCCAGCCCGAGCATCTTCCATCCCAACACGAACCGGCGCATGTAGAGATTCGCCAGCAATGGGGAGATGGGTGAACCTTGCGGAATGCCGCGCCGGTTGTCCCGGGCTTCGGTCGTGCGTGTCTTCCTTCCTCGATCATCGGTTTCTTCTACGGGGCATTCCAGCCACATCTTGATCAGATGCAGCACGCGCCGATCAACAATCCGGCGCGCTACCGACTTTAGAAGTTCGGCATGCGGAATGCTCCCGAAGTAGTCCGCGAGGTCGGCGTCAACGACTTCCGGATGGCCGCGGAACAGCTGCGCGTCAGCAAGACGGATAGCGAGCGACATCAGTCAAAGATACGGCAGCAGAAGCCGCGTGGCCGCGTCGCGCAATTGGGTCCATCGAGGCCGGGAGGTGAGTTCGTCCGGGCTGAGCTTGCGGCCTTGTGAAATTTTCTGCTCGATCAGAGCATCGACATTCGCGGTCACCGCGCTATCGTAACATTCGAGGTCGAACTCGAAATTGAGCCGTAAGCTCCGCGTGTCCCAGTTCGAGCTTCCGATTAGGCACCATTGCCCGTCCACCGTCATAAGCTTGGCGTGGTCAAATGGCGATGGTGTGAAATAGACAGTGGCGAGCACATCCTTGAAAAAGCGCAGATGCGCTAGCATCGCCCAATCCATGAAGAAGTGGTCGCATCGCTGCGGAATCAGAATCTCGACGGAAACCCCGCGCAGACCTGCCTGTGCGATGGCGAACTGGAGACGCTGGTCGGGAAGAAAATAGGGTGTGACGATACGAACCCTATTTTGTGCCTGGACCAGTGCCGCGCCGAGGATCGTCTCCAGCTTATACATATCCGCATCCGGTCCCGAATGGATGCCGCGGGCGGCGACCGATCCCGCGGAGTTGATAGGGGGCCACCAGGCATCCTTGTCCAGCACCTCATCCGTCGTAAACGACCAGTCTCGCGCAAAGGTGTCCATGAGCTGCCGAGTAACCGGACCCTCCACCCGGACTTGCACACCGTCGACATAGTCTTTCGGTGCGCGCTGGCGTGAGTGGTCCGCGCCAATGTTCAATCCGCCGGTGAATCCCGCCGTCCCGTCGACGATCAGGAGCTTCTTATGGTTGCGCATATTGAGGAAGGGCATGCGCCAGGGCACCAAAGTGTGAAGGAAACGAGCGGTGGGGATCCCGGCGGCTTCCAGATCGCGCAGCGGTGATGACAGAATATAGCCGCTGCCGATGCCGTCGATTAGTACACGTACCTCAACGCCGCGCTTGTGTGCGTCGATCAGTGCAGCGATGAAGGAGCGCCCGACCGAGTCATCGCGGAAAATATAAGAACCGAGTGCGACGCTGTGGCGGGCATCGCGGATGGCGGCCAGCATCGACGGATATGCTTCATCGCCGCCCCGCAAGACCGAAACGGCATTACCGGCGATGAGCGGGCTTCCTGTCACGCGCTGGGCGATGGCGGAAAGGGCGGCGATGTTCGGCGGCACCGGCGGCCACGCATCGGGGCCGGTAGCGCTTCCACGCTCGTGCTCGAGCTTCGCAAAGTGCAAGGCCCGGCGCGTCACGCGATTGATGCCAAAGACGAAATAGAGTAGCGCGCCGAAAACTGGAGACAACCATGCGACCGCGACCCAGCCCAGCGCGGCGCGGACGTCGCTCTTCGTCAGCAGCACGTGGACCGTGACGGTGCCCGCGAGGAGCACATAGATCACTATAAGCAGAAACTGCATCACTGGGATGCCCGTTCGATGGCCACTCGGCAGTATTCCAGCTCGGCGTGCAGCTTGCCCAAGCCCTTGCTTGAGATGGGCAACGTATAATATTCTAGCGACGACCTTGGCAGGTGTCGCGTATGCGATTAGATTCTTTCGTCTCTGACGGTGTATCGCTCGTCCGTCTCACTAAATGTCGCCCAGTTTTCCCTTTTTCGAGCGACTACAGCCTTAGCGTCAGTGGGGCGCCGCGACACCGCGAGTGTCATTCGGGAGACAGGGATACTTGGGAACTGAAGAGCGCCGGGCGGGGATAGAAGCTTGAAAGCCATAAGCTGGAACTTGTTGCGCTTGACTGGCGCGGGGGTAGAGGATGTAGCCGGTCTGGTCGAACGACATCATCCCGACCTTCTCTTCTTGCAGGAAGCGATCGAGGAAATGGCGGATCTACCGGCCCTGGTAGGCGGATATTTTTTTCGCCAACCACTGGAAGGCCGCATTTACGGTCTGGCTGTGTGGAGCCCGCATCCATTGCCGCGGCCCTATGCGCTACGCCTGCCGGTTTCGCAGGTGCCGGGTCGCGTGCCGCCTCGCGTCGCACAAATCGTGCAGCTGGGTGAGGTGACTTTCGCCAACGTGCATCTTTCGCACGGCCAGTTCCTGAACCGGTGGCAACTAATGCACATCGCAAATGCCCTCGACGGTCCGGCGGCCATTGTCGGCGATTACAACGCAGTCGGGCCGATCAAGCTTGCCGGCTTCAAGGATGTCGGGCCGCGCCAATCCACACACAGTCCGAATGACATAATTTCCTTCCGCCTCGATCGCTGCATGGCGCGAGGTTTGCGTTGTTCTTATGCTCGGGTGCTGGCGCGCGGGTCTTCCGACCATCATCCGATCTTGCTAAAGCTACATACCTTGCCGGTCGTTCAGGCCTCGGACAGACTTGTCACGGCACACGTTCGGCGCCCCATGCTGCGCGTGAGTGTGGAAAGATGGCTTCGAGTAGTGCGCGAAGCACCTGCCCGCATTCGTGTGAGGCAGACTGTTTTGGAGGCGCTCGATCCGAAATTGCGGAAAGCGAAGCGCGGTAAGGCAAAGCGTCCCAGCTCTGAGAGCAATGATATAACGGCGCGGCTGCGCGTCGAGGATCGCGCTCGATCGGAAATTCGATAACATACGTCTATCGATCTTCTCCGCTACCAAGAACTTGCCTCCAGCCGGACGTTTGTTTAGCCCATACCAGCTGGCCGGGACGTCGCGGTCGCGACGGTCGATGTCTGCTTCTCTAATCGGCCGGTTGGGGTCAAGCGCTTTCAGACTATCCACCTATGCGGTGTCGATGTCAGTCGCGGGCTCGTGCTTCTCTTCGGAATCGGCACCTGGGCCCTTCCATTATGGGATCCGAGGACGAGGCGGAACAATCTTTTGGGCGACCGTGCTGTCAATCGAACGGCAGGACCAAGCAGACATACGAACTCACCTCATCCATCGTCCCGCGAGGGACATCTTTCCACCGCTCGGTGGAGCTCTAGTTTTCTGCTATCGGGTTTGATCCTGAACTGTTTTCATGCTGCTGCTGCCGCGGCTTTCTCCCGGGTCCACCGGAACTCGGTGCCGTCAACCCAGATGCGGTGCATAATCACGGCCAGCCGGCGTGCCAGAGCCACGATCGCCTTTTTCATCCCGCGGCGCCTAGCGATCTGCATGGCCCACGCCTTGAGCCAGGACCATTTTTTTGAATGCATCATGCTCTGAGCTGCTTCGTAGAGCATGGTCCGCATCATCTCATCGCCACAGCGCGATATTTTGCCGCTCCAATCGACCTCGCCTGATTGATACCTGGAGCACGTCAGCCCAAACACCGCCCCGACTGACTTGGATTTGCGGAACCGGGCAGGCACATCGACGGTAGCGCGATAGGTCAGCGCCACCACGGGGCCGACACCGGGGGTCGTCATCAGGCGCCGGCAGACCTCATCCTCCCGGACGATCGCCAGCAAGCGGCGGTGCAGGGATGACGATCTGTTCACGGAGCACCCGCCGGACGATGAGCATGAGAAGTCTGACCCCGCCATAGTAGCTGTGAAGCCGACGAACAAAGCCGGGCAACCGGCTGCGGAGTTGGTCGAGCCAAGGGCGGGGGCCGAGGGGATGTGAGTCAGCAAAGCACGGGCCGGGCACAGTACCGGGGAACCGTGTCACAGGCGCTGAAGCGCATACGGAATTTCGTGAGAATATCACGGCGCGCCGTTACACACCCGAGGCGGGAGAAGCTATGGGGCGGGCGGCGGAGGTCATGGCACCTTCATCGTCCACACGAACTGATGGAGGTTGCCCCATGGCCCAAGTCAATGATCTCAGTCGAAGCCTGACCGCGTTTGATCCGATCTCGACCTTGGTAGTGGTCGTCGAGATGAGCAAGGCGAGCTGGCTGGTGAGCGGAGCTGTTCCTGGCGTCGAGCGCCAGCCGTTGAAGAAACTGGAGCCGGATGCGACGGCACTGTTGCGATTGATCGAGCGGTGGCGGAACGAGGCGATGCGTTCTGGCCGGCCGATCAGTCGGATCGCGCTGGCCCATGAGGCTGGCCGCGACGGCTTCTGGCTGGCGCGCTGGCTCATTGCTCGCGGGATCGAGGCGCATGTCATCCATTCGGCAAGCGTTGCGGTGTCACGCGAACGCAAGCGGGCGAAGACGGATCGTCTGGATGCGGCGATGTTGATGCGCGTATTCCTGGGCTGGTTGCGCGGTGAGCGGGGGCACTGCGGGATGGTGGTGATCCCGACGATGGAGGAGGAGGCTGCGAGGCGCCCGAGCCGCGAACGCGAGAGCCTTGTCAACGAGCGCTCACGCATCACCAACCGCATGAAGAGTGCGCTCGCCCGTCTTGGGATCCGGGGATTCAAACCACATCTGCGCAAGGCGCCAGAGCGGAAGTTGGATTTCGGGGGCTGCCAGGTCCGTTGATGATCCAGGCTGTGTGAAAACTCCGAAGTCAAACTTTCGCGGAGAATGTTTGTCTCGGATACGTTGAATTGGAAAAGAACTGCTCTGGCCGGCACCGTCAAAATAGGAAAAGAGAGAACACAATTCTGTTCGCTCTCCACGCGTGCAGGTTTTCACACAGCCTGGACCCCTTTTCGGACATCGACCTGTGTGCGCAACAATCTTCCTCGGTCGCTCCGCCCTTCCAAATCCCCTAGGTTAAGCCGATACGGTGCTCGTTCGGAGCTGAAGGACCACACCCATGGCGGATCATGAGCATTGGCAACTCGATGGTAGCGCGCCCAAACTTTACCAGCGCTATCTCGTGCCGGCGATAACTTCAATTTGGGCGGCCGATCCTGTTGGTCGAGCGATACCTAGGCCGGGAGAAGCGAAGGAATGACTGAACGAACTCGAAAAAAATGGCACCCGCTCCGCCGTCGCTCGTCGTCACCGGCGCTTCAAGCGGCATAGGTTACGCGGTTGCCACATTGGCCATCGCGCAAGGCTGGCGCGTCTTCGGAAGCGTGAGAAAAGAGACCGACGCGGCGCGGTTGACCGCGGAGTTCGGCGACTCGCTCACGCCGCTGGTATTTGATGTGCGCGATGAGTTGGCGCTTGTCGCAGCGGCGAAGACGGTCCATGCCTCGCTCGGCTCAGCAACTTTGAATGGACTAGTCAACAACGCCGGAATTGGCCTCGGGGGACCGGTTCTTCATCAGCCGCTCGACGAATTCCGGCCGTGCTCGATACAAATGTCCTCGGGACGCTATTGGCGAGCCGTGCATTTGCGCCTCTGCTCGGCGCCGATCAGACGTTTTCGGGCAGGAAAGGTCGCATTGTCAATATCACCTCTATCGCTGGCAAGATCGGAGCGCCGTTTGCTGGTGCCTACATCGCCTCGAAATTCGCCGTCGAAGGGCTATCCGAGGTGATGCGACGCGAATTCAAACTCTACGGAATTGACGTCGTGATAGTCGCGCCGGGGACCGTCGATACACCGATCTGGGACCAACCGGAAGGCGCTATCGGACGCTACGCCGTGACCGATTATGGTGAGGCCTTCGACAAAGGGGTGCGAACCATCGTCAAAGCCGGACGTCGGCACAGCCTGCGTCCACGTTTGCAGCACGCGCTGCTGGAGCAGGCGCTGCCAAGGCTTGCGCCGAAACGCGTGACCGATTTCGTCATTGCGCACGGTCTTGGTCTGATGCCTGATGAAGAGAAGGCTTTGAGCGTGTGACCAAAACCGTCGTGCGAGGTTGGAACGGCGGCATCGGCCGTCGCAGTTAAGTACCCGACGTCGAGATCGCCGTAACTCGCTCCCGTTTCAGCGGGAACCCACATGAGATGCCCCAACACGTATGCCCCGGAGAACCATGATGACACGAGCGCCCGGTATTGTCGTGACCACTATTCTGAGTATGATTTCGGCGACCATATCCGGAGCCTGCCTCGTATGAATACCCTCTTCCGGCGCCAGTTGGCCGATTACGTCGAATATCACCGTGACCCTCGGAACTGCGCCGCGCATATCTTCGGTATCATTTCCCTGTTTCTGGCGGCCATTCTTCCCGTGACGATGTTGCCGCTTCCGGGATCTGGCGGCCATGCCAGTCTTGCCACGCTGATGGTGCTGCCTGTCCTGATCTACTGGCTCGCCTTGGATGCAGCGCTCGGGTTGGCGATCGTTGCCGCGGCCGCACTTTTACTGTCGACTGCAGCAATAATTGTGAATAACGCAAGCGTCCCCGGCGTGTGGATATTGACCGCGGTCCTGATTGTGATGGGCGTCACTTCCCAGATTGTCGGACATCGGGTATTCGAACGTCGCCAGCCAGCGCTGGTGGACAATCCCTCTCATTTGCTGCTCGGACCGATGTTCGTGATGGCCAAACTGTTCATCTCGCTCGGATTCCGGCGCGATCTAGCCGCCATCATTGGGCCGATCGCTGGGGCTGCGTCACACCGGGTTTCGTCTTACCCGCGCGATTGCGGAAACGGGCAGAATCTTCGATTATGACATATGTGCTGGTTACGGGCGGTAGTGGCTTTATCGGCCAGCATCTAGTGTCCAAACTTGTCGCTCGGGGCCGACAAGTGCGCGTTCTCGATATCCGCGCGCCCAGTCGGACCTTACCCGTGGTGGAATATATTGAAGGTTCAGTACTCGACACGCGTCTAGTGCACGACGCCACGGCGGGCGTTGACGAGGTTTATCACCTGGCCGGCCTGCCCGGCATGTGGAAGCCGGATAGAGCGGAATTCCATGCGGTCAATTTCATCGGCACCGGCAATGTTCTAACCGCGGCACGCCGAAGCGGCGCGGCGCGGTTTCTGCACTGCTCAACCGAGTCCATTCTTTTCCACGGCTCGCGGCCGGGCGATCTTTCCGCCGAAGAAGCCTCGCTGTCCGTCGACGATATGCCGGGGCCGTATACGCGCTCCAAGATGCTCGCGGATGAATTGGCGTTGCAGGAGGCTGCCCGAGGTATGTCGGTGATCGTCGGCTGCCCCACGATGCCGATCGGCCCATACGATCACAACGTCACCCCGCCGACCGCAATGCTTCAATATTTTCTCCGCACGGGAATCTTTCAGTTCTATCTCGATTTCATCGTGAACATGGTCGATGTGCGCGATGTGGCGGCAGGACTTGTCCTGGCGATGGAAAAAGGCCGGGTTGGGCACCGTTACGTGCTTGGCGGCGATAGCTTGCCGCTCAGGCAGATACTGGCGCTGATGGCCTCCATCAGCGGCCGCCGCAAGGTTCTCGTTCCGCTTCCCGGACCACTTGCGGAACTGGCGGCTTCGATCATGGAGTTGACGGCCGACTATGTGACCTGCCGCCAGCCCTCGGCCACGGTCGAGGGGGTCCGGATCGCGCGGCGTGCGGTCGCGCTATCGAGCGAGAAGGCTAGGCGCGAGCTCGGCTATGTGCCCCGACCGGTCGAGCCCTTGCTGCAGGAAATCATCGCGCACATGGTGAGTGCATCCGCCGGCGAGGTCCTCAAGCATGGCTAGCCGTCTTGGCGAAATCGGCGATGCGGTTTTCAGCGGCTGGATCGTGACCTGGCCCACTAGATTGTTGGCGCTGATCTGGCTTGCGTGGATTGTCAGTTGGGTCGTGGCGTCGTTCTGGTCGGGGCGGACCAAGAGGCATGTACGAACGTGGGATTCGTTCGTCTATCGCGTGCCCATTCTGCTCGGGGCGATCCTGTTTTCTCCCTGGACGGCGCGAGCGCTGGGGGAAACCCGGATCTACGATCCCGGCAATTTCGGCACCTATGCGCTGGCCATCGTGGTTTTGCTGGGTATCTCATTCACCTGGTGGGCGCGCATCCATCTCGGGCAGTTCTGGTCCAACGCTATCACCCAAAAGGAAGACCACCGTATCGTGGATACCGGGCCCTACGGGCTGGTGCGCCACCCGATCTATGCCGGCCTGATCCTCGCAATCCTGGCCACGGGCGCCGCGGTTGCAACCTGGAGCTCGTTGACCGGCGCACTCCTGATTTCGTTCGGTCAATGGCGGAAGGCGCGTATGGAGGAAGGTTTCCTTACCGCAGAGCTTGGTCCTGAGGCTTACGGGCCCTATTGCCGTCGCGTGCCGATGATCGTGCCGTTCCTGCGGCGTTCTTAGGCGACGCGCCAGCCATCAATTGGCGGCCGCAGCACCTGCGCGCGCAGCGCCGGGGGCCACGGCCGCAGTCTCCGGCTTCTGCCGATCTGCGGCGGATACCCGGCTTCCGCCATTGAACACAACGGCGTCGATCGCCGCGATCACCTTCCGCTGGATGATCTGGTTCTTGTCAATGAAGATATGTGAAACACCCGGCACCTCCTCAACGTCAAAATTTTCGAGCGACCCGCGGAAGTGCTTCGTCTTTTCGACCGGCTTGCCGGCGCCGTTGTACTGCGATGAACGACAACAGCGTGATACGCGAAAAGCGCGGGCAGGTGTTCTGGATCACCATCAACCGGCCGGAGAAGCCTTACGCGCTGAACGCCGAGGTTATCGCCGGCATCGCCAGCGGCTATCGTGAAGCCCATGATGACGAGGAAGTTCGTGTCATCGTGCTGACCGGAGGCGATCCGCAGATTTAGGAAATCCGCACTACGGGTTTATCTGCCGAAGCCGATGACCTCGGGCGTCAATGCCAAAGGACGCTTCGGCAAGCAGGACTTCGTTTATGTCGCCACGGACGACGTCACCTTTGCCCGGCCGGCGACCAGCTAACCTATCATTACACCAATGAAGAGGACAACAAGACGCTGCGGCGCTATTGGAACCACCGCCTGCCAAGGCTGCGCACTGAAGGACCAGTGCACTTTACGCGGCACGGTGATGAGATGATCGGAAAGGCCTGTTATTGCTGCTGGGTCCGTTAATAGCACGTTTGCGACATGCCGACCGCACCGCGCCATGTCCGCTCTCAGGGGTAACCCAGAAGGCGTTTGCTCAGACTGAGTTCTTCCCACTTTGACCCAAAGGCGAAGGTAGCGGGTTACTCGATGACTTCATCCGCGAGTGCGAGCATCGTGGGCGGGATGTCGAGGCCAAGAGCCTTGGCAGTCGCGAGCGGCGATAAGGATGTCGCATTTAGCAACAGCTCCAGTAAATGTGACCCATCCCAATCTTGTCCGTCGCCTCGCGTGGGACATTCCACTAAAAAACATCTAGCGTGTCGTCTTGGACTATGGGGAACATGCGTGTAGCGTTTTTTCGGGGACCGTGCCGCGGAGTTGGGGGCAATGAAAGCCTTGCAGGCTACCTGCATCGTGGGTGCCATAACATTCACGGGGATGATCCATCAGGTTGGCGGAAACACGCTAGGCGCGACCGTGCCGGACGCAATGCCGGAAGCGGCTGTGAGCGCCGAGACGCCCGGTGCGCCTGCGCTCTCCGCCGCCGTGCCGGAGGCATCTGCCGGACCTGGAACAGTGCTTGGAGCAGAGCTTGGCTCGGTGCCCGGGGCGGGTTCCGGACCGTCGTTGATGGCCCAAGCCGAAATCGGCGACGATTCTATCGAGACAGAATCGGTGGACTTGGGCCACCATGATGTCGCCCGACCGGTGCCGACAACGCGCAATGCCTCCAACCCGGCGCCGGTGACGCAGGATTTTCGGTATCTCATCTATTACGTCTGGTCCGAACTGCCGCCTGCCGAGAAACCGGCGGATATCGTCTTAAGGTCACTCAAGGACACCCCGGTCGGAACGCCGGTCGAGGAGATCAAGCGCGCTTCCGACGCTTTCGGTCTGGATTTCAATTTCATGAAAGCAGTTGCCAGGATCGAGTCCGGTTTCGACCCCAAGCAACAGACCGGGTCGTATATCGGCCTGTTCCAACTGAGCAAATACGAGTTCAACAAATTCGGCTCTGGGCAGATTCTCGATTCCCGCGACAATGCCATTGCGGCAGCCTACAAGGTCATTACCGAAGGCATTCTGTTCGAGTGGGTGACGCAGAAGAAGCCGACCTTGAGTGATCTTTACTTGATCCATCAACAAGGCTGGGAAGGCGCCGCCGAGCACATCAGCCAACCTGATCGCATCGCTTGGAAATCCATGTGTGCCACCAGCGAAGGCAGGGAGAAAGGCGAAAAATGGTGCAAACGCGCGATCTGGCGGAATACCCTTCCGGCCGTCAAAGACGCGTGGAAATCGGTGGATAAGCTGACATCGGGGGCGTTCGTCGGAATGTGGCGCGAGCGGGTTGCGCATTTCTATTCGAAATACATGGCGACCGCCGCCGCCGAACGGGCGAACCAGTAAATTTCCGTTGAGTGGTTGGCAGGAGTTGCCGCACCCGCGGGCCGAGCGGGGGCCTCACCGCCGCTGCGGCACGTGGTGGCGCTCATCGCTCAGTGGTCGCGCGGGTGCACTTTACGTCGTCAACGAGGCGCCTCGGATCGTTCCTACTGCGCGCTAATGAGGTGATCGATCAGGTGCCGATGTCTGCTCGTAGCAGATATTGTTGCAAAAGTCCCAAAAGGCGCAGCGGCTAATTTCCCGCCAAAGAACGAAACAAGCGAAAATCGCCGATCAATAGGGCTTCAAACGCGCTACCAGAATCGTCCGTGAGTTTAGCGCTTCACGACGTGTCCCCCACATCATTACTCAATCGCTGCATCTACGGGTCAGAGAATCTAAGTCCCACCTCGCAAAAAGACTTTTGCAACAATATCGGGAGGTGAACGGACCTAGCTCGGGCGCGCAGCCACATGACGGTCGCGCGCTGAAGCTGAGCCACACGCCAGCCGAACGAGCAAGGGCCGGGGGTTGCCGATCACGGCGCGGCGATTCCGGCCCCGGGCCGAGGGGGCGCCGGCTAGCTTCTAATAGCCCCGTTCCCAATCGATGACATTCCGGAGCGGCCCGCCCTCGAGATAGGCGCGCAGATTGTCGCAGAAGAGATTGATGGCGCCATGACGGTCCTGATCACTGGCAGACGAGATATGCGGCGTGATCAGTACCCTGGGATCGGACCAGAGCCTTGACGTCGGCGTGTGCTCGAATTCGCCGACATAAACATCGAGCGCTGCGCCGCGCAAATGATCGCGCTGGAGCGCGTCGGCGAGGGCCTCCTCGTCGACGATCTCACCCCGGGCGACGTTGATTAGCACGCCCCCCGCCTTCATCGCTGCAAAGCGGTCCTTATCGAAGAGACGGGTCGTCTCCGGTGTCCATTGGCAGCAGATCACCACGAAGTCGCTCTCCGGCAGGAACCGATCGAGATCCCCGGCGCCGCCAAGCTCGCTGAATCCCGGTGGCAGGGGCCGGTCTGGGTGCGGGTGGCGGCGGGTGCCGACGACCCGCATGCCGAGGGCGGCGCAGAGTTTACCGACATCGAGCCCGATTCCGCCGGCGCCCACGACGCACGCAGTCTTACCTTCCAATAGAAGCGGTCGATATGCGCGATGGTCGAACCCGCCCGCGCCCCGATCGACCGCGGCGCGGTGGAGGCCCTTGGCAAAGTGCAAAATACCGGCCACCGCGTATTCAGCCATCGCCAGCGTATTGCCCGAACCTCGTGAGGTTGTCACCACCACGCGGCTGCCCCATAGATCGCCCACGAGCAGATTGCTGGCGCCCGCAGGGCGCTGATGAAACCATTTCAACCTCGGTGCCCTAGCGCGCAGATCGAGCGGAAATGGCCAGCCACCAAGGATTACTTCAGCTTCGGCGAGGAGGCGATCGCGTTCCTCGCGGGTCCCCGAGCCGGTGGCGCCTGGTGCCAAGTAGCGTGCCGTGGTGAAGGCAGGCCACGTTTCGCGAATTTCCCCGTCATACCAGCCGCCGGCGTCGGTCAATTCGATCGCCGGATCGACTGCCTCAATCTTCGCTCGATCTTCGGCGCCGATGCGCTGAATACTCAGGACGTTGATCCTCTGCATGGACACCTTCCCAAACCACTCACGCGGAACAAGCAAATCATAGTGTATCGTCGCCAGATTTGTAACTGCAGGCCGTTGGCGGCCGGTGGGTGTAACGTGACAAATAGCCTAAGACTTGCTTCGGCCCAGCGAACGGCCTCTTCGCATATACGACCCAATCGATCTTGGATCTCTGCTTTCGGACATCGGCGCACGCCATCGCCAAGTCTGAGGGTCAAAGCCCCGGCATACGGGCAACGACAGATATGCTTGAGCGCTATCCCATTTCCTTTCCCAATGTGACATCATAGAGTTTGGCGTAGTCTGTCTTCTGGCGAACCGGATGTAACGGATTCTCGAGCAGGGAGTCATTGCGATGTCGTTTGCCGAAGCTGTGAATGACCAGGGCGCGTCAGCGCGTGCTCTCTACGAAAAGCTTGAGGATCGCGTCCTTGCTCGCGATCAAGTCGGGGCCAGTGAATGCTACTACGATCTGGTGCGTGACGGTCGGCCGCTCCCCGAGATGTTGCGCGAGGCTGTGCGCATCCATGGGCCCTACACGCACGTTCCCTACCACGAGCGGATCGACGACGGCTTCGTCAACTTTGTCAACAACGACCATTGCCTTTTAAGTGCCCGTGCCACGTTGCACCTGTCGAAGTGGCTGCCTGCAGAGATGGCCGGACTACCGATGGCGCAGACCATTTGGTACATTCCGACCGGTCTCGACATCTGGAACCAAAAGATCAACAAGGCACCCGGCCACTACGCCCGTGGCATGGCACCCCAGGAAAGCGCACCGCCGAAGCCGGTCGTACACTGGCCGGACCAAGAGCCGGAGCGTCTCGACGGGCCGTTGCGCGATCGCCTCGACCAATGGATGACGCTGGTGCATCGCGGCCGCGTGCTCGAAGCTTATCGCGTCTTTCTCGGACTCATGCAGAACAAGCCGGAGCGCAAAGCGGTACTCGCCGAGCTGGTGTTCGCCGGCCTTATCGATTTGCAGGACCGTGCCTTCCTCAACCGTTCCTATACCACCGGCCACAAGTCCTATCGGGCGCGCGCCACGGTCGAGCTGGGAACGGTCATCGGCTGGGACGACGCACATGCGGTGCTCTATGCCGGGGCGCTGGATATCGCCGTCGGTCCGCGCTGGTATTCGACCTACGAGATGGCGTGCAACTGCGTTACCCACTACCTCGAGCAGCAGAAAATCTCTGCAGTCCCCTACGCGGGCACCACGGCCAGGGAATTGGCATTGCTGGCAAATTCCGAGCCGCTGACCGCGACCGAGGCGGAGGCATTCCTCGAAGTCGTGTTGCGTCAGCACGAGCCGGCCTATCTTGAGCAGTTGAGCCGGCTGCTGCTCGCGGGCAAAGGGCCGCGCCAAATCCTCGACGTTTTGCAGATCGGCGCCGCACAGGTGTTGCTCGAGACGCAGGACAGCCTCAACTTCTCCATTTCGCAACACTGCTACGAATACTGCAATACGCTTGGCTGGTTCTACGATTCCTTCGAGCATCCGCAACGCCTGAAGCTGCTGTACTCGGCCGCCTCATTCCTCAACCGCAACGCCTGGCATCAGAAGAATATTGGCGATGGAAAGGCCTATGTGGCTGAGCTTCCTGCCGGCGCCGAGCGAATGAGCGAGCTGCAACTACTGGAGCGCACCTTGGCCGCCATCATTGCACTCGATGGGCCCCAGGCCGTCGCTTGGGCCAAGGCGTATCTCGCGAGCAGCGGCGACCGCCAAACGTTAGTGCAGCAGTTGGCGCTGACCGCCTGCCGGCTCGGTAACGACCCGCACAACCAGGAGATCGCTCAGTGCCTACTTGAGGACTACGCGAAGAACCGCAGTTTCGACCGCGACCGGTTGCTGCTTGCGTGCGTACAGCATACCGCCGTGCATAGGAAGTACGGCGATTTTCTTGAATGCGGTCGCCGCTACGGGCGGGCCATGGGCGTTGCCGCGCTGGCCTGACGAACGTCCGCCCGCACCTGGCGCGAAACCAACGCATAACACGGTGCGTCATTTGAACGCAGGGATGCGGGCCGGAAGCGATGTCGGTTGCCGATCAGAATCGGAAGAACTCGACCTAAGTTAAGTTAAACACGTCCGCTGGTGCGGTGATCTCATTTGATTTTTTGATTCCGCCGATCGCGACAGGCGGCCGGCAAGCGGCTGATTTGCCGCCCACCCTATCACGCCACCTTCACCGAGAGGCAGCGTGGTACCCCACAGCAAATCTAGCCAGCCGACTTCCACAACGGGTCAAAAGCGCCGTTTGGGAAGTCGGCCAGTCACTTCCGGTCTACCCCGAAAAGCGGACCATTTTACAAGCTCACCCGCACTTCGCATTAGGGGCAAAAACCGGACTTCCGAGTAGCCCAAAACCTGCGGCCGATTTCTGCTCGGTTGAATTTCGATCGGGACTACAGTCATTGACATCACATAGGCCGTTTGCGAACATGAACGCTGGCTGTTTGCCTACATCATACCAACAAAATTTGGAGCGCCTTCGAAAGGCGCCCGCACGGGAGGGTGATGGACAATGGACAAATATAGCCGGAGATCGGTGCTGCGCGGCTCCCTTGGATTCGCTGCTGGGGCCGCACTGAGTAAACCGTACATTGCCAATGCTGCCGCTACGACGGCGACCGTCTGGGTCAATCAGGGGTTTGTGCCCGCGGAGGACAATGCGTTCAAGCAATTGGCCGCGGACTACATGAAGGCAAGCGGCAATACGCTCGACTACAGCATCATGCCGTTCCTGGCGCAGAACCAAAAGACAGTGTCTGCGCTGACCAGTGGCGATGTCCCCGATCTGATTTTCATGGACGCGCCCCAGTCCATCATTCCGCAGAATGCGTTTGAAGATAAGCTGGTCGATGTCAGTGACATCGTTAAGCCCTACGAAACGCAGCTTTCGAAGACAGCCAGGGAATGCTCGACGTTCTATAACAAGACTGCAAAGGCCCACAGCTACTATCTCGCGCCGATCAAGCAGGCCTGCATCCCGTTCCACATTTGGGGCAGCCTGGTCGAGAAGGCCGGCCTGAAACTGTCCGATGCGCCGAAGACGTGGGATGCGTTCTGGGATTTCTTCAAGCCGGCGCAGAAGGAACTCCGGGGCAAGGGCATGCGCAAGATTTACGCGCTTGGCCTGCAAATCACAACGGTCGGGCCAAACGACGGCAACGGCCTGTTCCAGGCCTTCGTGATCGCCAACGGGGGCAATATGGTCACGCCGGATGGTCGGCTGCACACCGACGACCCGAAGGTGCGCGAGGCGGCGATCAAGTCCGTCGCCTATCTGACCGACGCCTACAAGCAGGGCTACATACCGCCCGAGGCGTTGAGCTGGAACGATGCGGACGACAACAACAGCTTCCACGAAAAGGTGTTCGTCGTCGACTTCGACGGCACGATCTCGACTGAGCTGGCGATGATCAAGGACACGCAGGCGTATATGCATGACGTGGTCACCACGGGCCTGCCCAACGGCAACGATGGCCAGCCGATGGCAGCCCAGGTGAATGCCGGGGGCGGCTTCATTCCGAAAGGAGCGAAGAACGTCGAGGCCGCCAAGGATCTTATGAAGTATTGGATGCAACCTGACGTCATGAACGCAAACCTGAAGGCTGGCCTTGGACGGTGGGTGCCGGCCATACCGCAGATCGTCAAGGATGACCTGTGGTGGCTCGATCCTGCAGACCCGCATCGCGCCCCCTATGTGCGCGAGGCCGTCCTCGGGCCGACGACTTCGAACTACGAAGGGTTCAACCCCGCCTGGGGCCAGGTGAGTGCCGAGCAGCTCTGGGGCCAGGCGCATGCCGACGTCATCAAGAACGGCATGACGCCGGAACAGGCGATCGACAAGGCATTCAAGCGGGCGGAGCAGATCTTTTCGCAGGTCACGTTCTGACAGCCTCACGAGGGGCCCATGAGTGTAACCCAACAGGCGCTTCCGGCGGGATCGCGCCTGACGACCGTTGCGATCAGGCGGCGCGCTCGGCGCGGCAGCCTCTATGGCTCAGACCGTGTCTGGGCCGTCGCGCTTGCGCTGCCCTACGTCGTCATCTTCCTTGCCTTTGTCCTCTATCCGATTGTCTACGGGCTGTGGATGGGCAGCGATCCGGCGCTGTATCGCCAGCTCTTTGACGATCCGCGCTATCTGACGGCGGTCATCAATACGCTGTTGTACGTTGGCATCGGCGTGAACGTGAAGATGGCGTTGGCCTTCCTGCTGTCCGGTTTCTTCATGCGCAAGGGATGGTGGGTCAAAGCGGTTCTGGTCATTTTCATCCTGCCCTGGGCGACGCCAGCGCTTCCTGCCTATATGTCGATACACTGGTTCCTGAACGGGCAGTGGGGGATGCTGAACAATGTGCTGTGGTTGCTGACCGGCATCGACGGGCCCGTTTATTTGAACTCGCGCTGGCTGGGGCTGGCCGCCAACATCGGCGCATATATCTGGAAGAACCTGCCGTTCTGGACCTTGATCCTGCTGGCCGGTCGCATGGCGATCCCGCAGGAACTCTACGAAGCCGCTGCGGTCGACGGCGCGAATGGCCTGCGTCGCCTGACCCATGTGACTCTGCCGCTGATGACGAACTTATACATCGTCTGCGTGCTACTCGATACCGTCTTCGCGCTTGGCGACTTCAATGCCACCTACTTTGTTTCCGGCGGGGGCCCGGCGATGTCGACCGAGGTGCTCGCCACGCTCGGCATCCGCTATGCCTATACGGTATCCCTCCCCCGTCTCGGGGTGGCGGAGGTAATGACCGCCTTGCCGGTGTTGATCCCCTTGATCTTCGTCCTGATGCGCAAGCTGCGCATGTCGGAGGGGCAGTTGTGAGAGTCGCTCGCACCCGGCGTCTTTCGCCATGGCGCTACCGCGCGCATCGCCGCGTGGGGGAAGCCGCCTCCATATTGCTGGGCATCCTGCTGATCGTTTGGTCGCTGGCGCCGATCTACAACATGGCAGTCATTGCGCTTTCAGCCCACGACGACATCTTTGCGGGCACTATCTGGCCGGCCAGTCCGACTCTGAACAGCTTCTATGTCGTCGTCACCGAAGGCTTCTGGTACCTCGATCATTTCTGGCATCAGTTCGGCAACAGCTTTTGCGTGGGACTGATGACGATGTTCCTCACATTGCTGATCGGCTCGCTCGCCAGCTTCACCGTCGGACGGATGCGCCTTCGCAACGGCTGGCTGCTGACGAATGCAGCGCTGATGACCTATGTCATTCCGGCGTCATTCCTGGCGATTCCGTTCTATCGGATCATGCAAATTTATGGGCTAACCAACCACCTGTGGGCAGTAATCGCGGCCATCACCACGTTCGCCACGCCGTACGCGATCTTCATCTTCTCGCAGTATGGCAAATCGATCCCGATGGAGCTTGATGAGTTGGCGCGGATCGACGGGGCGAACCCGCTCCAGATCTATCTGTACGTCTACCTGCCGCTCATGGCGCCCGCGCTGGTCGCAGTCGGCACCTATGCCTTGCTGCTCGCCTGGAACGAATATCTGTACAATTTCCTGTTGCTCTCCACGCCAGACAGCATGACAGTCGCAGTCGCCCTGGCGCAGTTCCTGAACAGCGACGAATCGCCTTGGAACCTCATGATGGCGACGGCGATCCTGTATGCGCTACCGCCGATGATGATCTACTACATGTTCCGCCGGAATATGGCGGCCGGCCTGACCATGGGCGGCGTGAAGGGATAGACTTGGGTCCGATGCTCTGCGGGGCACGATGAGCAGCGCGCGGCAGGTTCTGCCGCTCCAGACTCCCATACCTGCCGGCCGGACGCGCCGTCCCCGCCGGCACTTCCGGCTGCAAGGTTCGGACACCGCCTGGGCTATCGCTTTCGTTGTTCCCTATGCGTCCGTATTCGTGGCCTTCGTCGCTTACCCCGTCGCGTTCGGCCTGTGGATGGGCAGCCGGCCGACACTTTACACCTTGTTGTTCTCCGACCCGCGCTACATCGACACACTCGTCAACACGCTGCTGTTCGTTTGCATCGGCGTGAACGTGAAGATGTTTCTTGCCTTTCTGGTCTCTGGCTTCTTTATGCAGCGACGCTGGTGGGTCCGGGCGCTCCTGGTCGTGTTCTTGCTGCCCTGGGCGCTGCCCGCGCTGTCCGTGTTCGTGTCGATCCATTACATGCTGGTGTCCCAATGGGGACTCCTGGACAGCTTGTGGTCCGTCGTGACCGGCACAGACGGTCCTCTGTTCCTGGTGTCACGAGGCACGGCAATGGCCGCCAACATTCTCGCCTATATCTGGAAGTGGCTGCCGTTCTGGACACTGATATTCCTGGGCGCGCGGATGGCGATCCCGCAGGAAATCTATGAAGCGGCTGCGATCGACGGCGCCACCGGCATCCAGCAGACCGTTTATGTAACATTCCCATTGATGGCTAATGTCTATTTGGTGGCGACGCTGCTCTCTACGGTCTGGACGCTCGGTGACTTTTCGACCGTCTATTTCGTGTCTTCGGGTGCGCCCGCGCGCACCACGGACGTGCTGGCAACCTACGGCTTCCACCAGGCGTTCGACTTTGGCCATCCGTACCTGGGGGCGGCAGCGATGATGTCGGCTTTGCCGCTCGTCATCCCTGTCGTTATCCTCTTGATGCGGCGCCTGCACAGGACCGGCGTGCAACTATGACCGGCCGACCCGCCAATGAACCCGCAATGAGCCGCGTGGCCGCCGCAGATCGCACTGCGCGCCGTCGTTACCGCCACGGACGGCGACTTGCCGGCGGCATCGCCGGTGCGGCCCTGGGCGTCGCACTGCTGATCTGGACGCTGCTACCGGTCTACAACATGGTGCTCATTGCGCTCGATGACGAGGGTCAGGAGTTCACTGGCAGCCTCTGGCCGCCAGATCCGTCGTTCGACAGCTTTCGTGTGATCTGGACCCAAGGTCATTGGTATCTGGAACATTTCTGGCATCAGTTCGGCAACAGCATATTTCTCGGCGTAGCCACCATGGTGCTCACCGTGGCCATCGGCTCGCTCGCCAGCTTTGCGATCGGACGGATGCAGCTTCGCCGTGGTCAGCTCATTGGTGACGCCGCGCTACTGACCTACATCCTGCCGACGGCCATCCTGATCATACCGTTCGTCCATATCATGCATGCTTACGGGCTCTCCGACAGCCTCTGGGCGGTGATTGCTGCTTATGTCGCGTTCGCCACGCCGTACGCCGTCTTAATCCTGCACCAATACGGCAAGCTACTGCCGATGGAGCTCGATGAGTGCGCCAAGATAGACGGTGCTTCACCTGTCCAGATCTATCTGCGCATTTACCTGCCACTGATGACACCGGCGCTCGTGGCGGTGGGCGTATATGCATTGTTGCTGGCGTGGAACGACTACCTCTACCAGTTCATGCTGCTTTCATCGACGCGCAACATGACCGTGGCGGCGGCCATCGATCAGTTCTTCGACAGCGACGAGGCGCCATGGAACTATATGATGGCGGTCGCTCTGGTTTATTCTCTGCCGCCGATCGCGATTTACTTTGCGTTGCGCCGGTTCACGTCGTTTGACCGAGTGCATACTTAGCTCCGATGCGCTGCGACGGGTCGTCGAGCTTGTCGCCTTCCTCAATCTCTGCCGTTTATGCGAAAATGAACTTGCTCCTCAAAAAAGGGGATGCAGTGCTAGAATTCGGACTACCAGTGCACCAAGCCTCCAATGCGGATTACGGTGTGTGCACAGCACAATCGATTGACACCGCGACAACTCATGTGTTTCGGCTTCGAACATTGACCGAACTTCGGCGCGCAAGCCCCTAGTTTCAACTATGGGGTGAGCGCCTCTTTGCTATTAGACATCAGCCAGGTATATAATAGGCTGTAGCGGACTTCAGATCGAACAGGAACGTTCTCTTCTCGTGCAAATACCACGTGGTGTTTTGCCCGAAATACCGTAAGCCAGTTCTTAATCCGCCTATCGACGCCAAACTTAAGAAACTAATTCAGCAAGTATGCGACCAGACGCAATCGGAGCTGATTGAAATGGAAGTCATGCCAGACCACGTCCATCTGCTTGTCGGCTGCGATCCGCAATACGGCATCCACCGGCTGGTGAAGGGCATCAAGGGCCGATCTTCGTGTGTTCTCCGTCAGCAGTTCCGGGTGCTGCGCACGCGCATTCCAACATTATGGACGAACAGTTATTTTGTGTCTTCGGTCGGCGGCACTCCCCTCGCGCTCATCAAGCAATACATTGAAAATCAGAAGAGGGTCTGATGGAAAAGCCTCAAATGATTTCAATTGCCGGTCTTAAGGCGCGAGGATGGACACAAGCCCTCATCACGTTCCTTGGGGAACCGGATGTGGTAGGGCGCAATTCTCATTATGCGCTCTACGACACCGCTTCCTTCGAGGTGTCGTCAGAGTTTCTTGCTGCAAAAGCGAAAGCTGCTCGGCGTCAGTGCGGAGCAAAGACTGCCGTGGAGACAAGCGCGCGGCACTGATGCAGCAGGTTCTGGAAATGCAGGTTTCTGTTGAAACGCGCCCGGAACATTGGGTGAGACGTGCGGCGATTGAAGCGTATAACGAACGGCACGGGGATGGAGACGGGACGGCGGAAGATGCACCCGCCGAGTTTCTCGAACGCATCACCGTAAACTTCATCCGGCATAAGTACGACAGGGCATTAGAGGAAGTCGCTGGTCGGGTTGGCATCGCCTCTGCGGTACAGAGCAAAGATTTACTCAGCCATAGGAGAGCCATAGGAGAGAGCTATCCGGCTTTAGCAGATGAATGCAGTCGGCAATTGATGCGTAGAGGACTGTGATGCCGCGCGTTAAAACCCTGTCCTTCGTCGCCGAGTTCCCGCTTCAGACGACTGCGGCGGATGAGAAGACATTGGATACGCGGCTGAACGCGGCCCGGCACCTCTATAATGCCTGTTTGCAGGAGTGCCTTCGCCGCCTCGATCTGATGAAGCAATCGAAGGCATGGCAAGCCGCACGCGCCATGCCTGCGACAGTGGACAAGCGTCACAACAAAGCGCGCTCGCAAGCGTTCCGGGCCGAACTTGAGCGGTTCGGCTTCACCTCGCGCGAGATTGAAAAGCATGCGCTCTCCTGCCGCAATGCCTGCTGGATCGGCGATCACCTCGGCAGCCACGACACGCAAACCACGAGTTTGCGCGCGTTCCGGGCAGCCGAGCAGTATGCGTTTGGCAAGCGCGGCCGCCCACGGTTCAAATCGTTAAACCGGCTGAACAGCATCGAGGGCAAAGCGGACGCTGTGATCCGCTACCGCGCCGAGCCTGTTCCGGCCGTGCACTACAGCGGCCTTGTGCTGCCGCTTATGCTCGATCCAAAGGACAAACGCGATTGGCAAAGAGAAGCGCTCGCGGCCAGGACCAAGTATGTCCGCATTATCCGGCGCGAGATCAAGGGCCGCGTTCGCTGGTTTTGCCAGTTGGTGCAAGAGGGCTTGCCGCCCGCTACGCACACCACCAAGGACGGTACTGTCGGACTCGACATCGGGCCGTCCAGCATCGCGGCGGTATCAAGCGACGACGCTATTTTGGAGCAGTTATGCCCGAGCGTCGTCGAACCGTGGAACGACTGCCGGCGGATCCAGCGCGCGATGGACCGCTCGCGACGTGCAACCAACCTGGACAACTTCGATGCCAAAGGGCGCGCGATCAAGGGTAAGAGAAGGTGGAACAGGTCGCAGCGCTATCAGGCGCTTGCCGCTTCGAAACGCGAGCGCGATCGAGTATTGGCTGCCGAGCGCAAGCGATCGCATGGCGAGTTGGCGAACCGCATTCTCGGTCAAGGGACAACCATCAAAACAGAGGAGTTGAGCTACAAGTCATTTCAGAAGAACTACGGTCGCAGCGTGAAAGTGCGTGCGCCAGGAATGTTGATCTCGATGCTTCAGCGCAAGGCTGCAAGTGCTGGCGGTGGAGTGATTGAGATCAAAACCCGGCATACACGGTTGAGCCAGTTCGATCATACCACGGGCGAATACATCAAGAAGCCGCTCTCGCAGCGGGTTCATGTGTTCGGCGATGGCAGGACAGAGCCGGTTCAACGTGATCTCTACAGCGCGTTTCTTGCGACATGCTGCGATACGAATTTGCTCGACATTCCCCAAGTCAAGATCGCTTGGGCCAGTGCGGAACCGCTCCTGAGGACGGCGATGTCGAGTGTACTTCAACCTGCAAGCGGGAAGGGCTTTGCCCAACCCCACGTCCGTAATGGCGTTAGAGCGGGTCGCCGGATCAAGAGAGTTGGGCCGGCCGTCGAGGCCGGGGATGATGTAGCGCCTCTGCAAACAGAGACCGCGAGAGCCTCGGAAAGACTGCCTTCTGCCTCTCTCAGAACCCCCTGGCTTTAGCCATGGGGAGGTTCAGATGATCGGTTTCCTCACGTCGCGGTATTTCGGAATGAAGCGTTTCGGTCAGTTGTACGGCTACCTGTTCGCCAGCTTCGTCGTTGGCTCGGCCTTCGGACCGTACTTGATGGGCCTGGCTTTTGAGCGGCTGCATTCCTACGAGCCTGCCCTTTGGCTATTTGGGGTGCTCATGCTGCTCGCAAGCGCCGTGATTCTTTGTCTCGGTCCCTATCGCTATCCGGTCGAAGACAAGAGTAGCGCAAACGGCGAGCGAGCCGTCGATATCCCAGCAACCGAACGTGCATAAGGCTGCGACAAAATCCACGTCGCAATCCGGCTTCTGTCGCAATGCAACACTCGACGGAGTGCCGTGTGAAAACGGAGCCAGGCCGGTGGCGCGACCTGGTCTTCCGGTTACCTGGTGATCAACGCCTTCTTCGGAGCCTCTTCCGGAGACCAGAGCTTGAACGAGGTCTTCAGAAAGAACTCTGAGCCGGTGTTAGACCCGTTCTCAGTCAGCACGCTTCCATCATCGCGCTTTCATGCGCCTTACTCTGCTAGCTTGCGGCGCGTCACGATCGCGAGGCCGATGACAACGATGCACGAGAATGATGTCGGGACCGACGCCGCCAGAAACAGGGACTGGCTCGACCAATCGAGAGCAACGAGCCGGGCTGCAACGACGGGCCATACAATGGCCCCCGCCCGCCCAACACCGAGGCTCCAGCCGACACCCGTTGCGCGGATTTCGGTCGGATAGAGCGTCGAGGCGAGAGCATTGATCGCCGGTTGAGCGCCTACGATGCAGATACCCGCGACAAAGATGACCAGATACAGCAAAGGCAGCGACAAGACTGGCTCGCCGATAGCTGCAACCGCGAGTCCTGCGATCAGAAACACCGGGACGAGAACGCGATGAAAGCCAAGCCGATCAATGAGCGGTCCCATGAAGACCGCGCCAATCAGGCCGCCGAGTTGCAGCGTCGTGCCTAGCAATACCGCAGTCGATGAACTGAATCCCAGGCGCGTCGAGAGCAGCGGTAGCAGTTCGCAAGGAAGAACAGGTTGAGCGGATTGGCGAAGCTGACCAGCCAGAGCAGCAAGGTCATCAAGGCCCGGCCATCGCGGAAAAGCTTCGTCAACGAGCCACGTCCGTTGACTTGCTGGGGCCTCGCCAGATGCAAGTCGCGACTCGGATCAACTTCCGGGGCTATCCGCCGCAGCAATTGTCCGAGCTCGTCATGCGCTCCCTGTTGCGACGACAAGAACAAAAGCAACTCTGGCACTCGCCAATACATCACTGCGCCGATTCGCAGTGGCAGCACGCCCCCGACGAGGAAGACCGATCGCCAGCCTCCCCACGGGCGGGTTTGCAGCCTTGCCGATGCAGGATCCCGAGGCGGCGGCGCGGGAGCTCGAACGCTGTATCAGAACGCTTCGATTTCACGGTTTTATGGTGAATGGCTTCTCGCAAGTCGGCAGCGCAGAATCGGTCGTGTATTATGACGCGCCGCAGTTCGCCGACTTCTGGAGCAGCGCTAATACGCTCGGTAAGCCATTTTACATGCATCCGCGGGATCCGCTGCCCTCGCGCGAGCCCATCTTCGACGGCTTTCCCTGGCTGACCGCGGCCACCTGGGCTTTCACGATGGAGACCAGTACCCACGCGCTGCGTTTGATGTCATCGGGACTGTTCGATCAAAACCCGAATTTGCAAATGATCCTGGGTCACCTCGGCGAATGCATTCCGTTCAACATTTGGCGAATAGATAACATCGTCGCAAAGGCGCCCCGCGGCATCCCATGCAAGCGTACGCTCGGAACTTATTTTCGCGAGAACGTGTATGTAACGACAAGCGGAAATTTCCGCACGCCATCGCTGCTTTCGACCATGCTGGAGGTTGGCAGCGACCGCATCTTGTACGCCGTCGATTATCCCTTCGAAAGCTTTGAAGATACCTCCCGCTGGTTTGATAATTGCGAGATCAGCGAGGCCGATCGAGCGAAGATCGGCCGAGACAACGCGCGCCGGCTGTTCGGTCTTTCCTGAAGGGCCCACCTTCAGCGCTTGGGTACCTTTCCGCCGCGCTCGCGGCTCGACTCCTTTCCAAAGACCGTTTCCTCTACAAGCCGCCAATACGCTTCGACAACCTTCGGGTTTTCGGAGGACAGTCCGTTTGTAACCTGCATTTCCGGCCCGAACTCCGAGAGCGTGGCGGTAAGGCTTACCATCATATAGTGAAAGAGAATGGGATCGACGGCGGGAAGGAGACCCTGTTTCTGAGCCTCAATGATCTGAGGCAGCAATCGCCCCAGAAGCGGAGCCAGTATCGTTTCCGCCACCCATTTCAGCCGTGGATTATTCGTCAAGGTTTCCTGGCGCATGAACCGATGAAATTCAGGAAACGCGACGGTATACCGGAAGAGAGTTGAGTATTCCTGGCGTAGCCGCGTCAACGGCGACAAATCGGATCCTTCAGGCGCCGAAATATCCCACTCGGAGCGTATCTGTGCGAAGGCATGCTCCGCTGCCGCCCGCCACAGAATGTCCTTGCTGCGATAGTGATAGGTGATCAGCGGATGTTGCAGGCCAAGCCGATCGGCGATCGCGCGAATGCTCGCTCCTTCGAATCCCCTTTCGGCAAATTCCGCAATCGCGGCATTGAGGATCGAGGCGCGCGTCTCAATCGAGCGCTGTTGTTCGGCTCTCTTGCGCGGTCGCTCGCGGCGGCCGGTAGCTAGCCTCGTTTTCTTCGCCATTTGGTCATCGATTAACATAGTTCCCAACCGAACTCCAAGCGAAGTATTAAATGGCTCTGGGTCTTCCAGAAGCTGCCGCGTACTCGATTGCTCAAAGCTATCAACGCTGACGACGGAGCTCCTCGACTTGCGTTCGCGTCGACCCTCGCTCATCAGCAAGTCCGAAGCCATATTCGACCGTGTTGATACCCTCTATCAGCCTGGGACGGACGATGAGAGACGGCTTGACCCCGAAAACTGCATCGCTCGCCAGATACTCGTCCCCATCCAGGAAGAGATGCGTGACAAGGGTACGATATCCGGGCGCGCTGATCATGAAGCGAATATGTGCCGGCCGGAACGGATGGCGGCCCATCGCCGCGAGCAACTGGCCGGCGGGACCGTCATTGGGAATGGGATAGCTCACAGGCATGATGGTTCGGCCGCGTCAGTACGAAAGCTGGCTCTCAGGTGACCGCTGGGCTGATCTTTGTCCTGAACGTCGTAGAGTTGATTGGGCGCGGTCTGCCAGACCTCGACAAGCGTTCGCGATCGACCGTCCCTGGGAGTCCTTAACGCGGCCACGCATCTCCAGCGGGTCGCTCGCCTCTTCCCGCAGAAGAATGCTCTCGCCTGCCGCAAGCTCTCGCTGCTGTCCAGCGTAGAACGGGCCTAGAACCGTCGATTCGCACAGTCCCGGTCCCCCAACGTGATCAATGGCGTCGACCAGCATCGAAATCCCCAGAATATCCGACAAGAGGATGAACTCCGGTCGGCTGTCCGAACACATCTTGCCGGCACGGGTCAGAAAGTCTATCGCCTGCCACCATTCGTCATGCGTGATCTTCGCCTCCCGCGCGATCGCATGCACATGGCTGACAACCAGCGTCAGGATCTCACGCAGCCTCTTGCTCTCGGCGTCCTTGATGCGATCGATGACGTCGCGCGTCAGCTCGGGGAAAATCTCTTCCCTCGAGCTGTCATTCACTGCGATGACCGATGTCATTCTTGTTTTCCCTTCAAGAAGGCCGGCGTCCGTCATAGGCGTCGTCCAGAAGTTTCCGAATCGCATTGCGCTCGACGGGGCGCGGATTCCAATAAGCAGATTTGACCGCAGCGTCGGCGGCTTTATCCAGATCGGAATAGGACATGCCGATCTGGATAAAGCGACCTGGGACCTCCATTGGTTACGGCAAGATCGAACAGGGCCTGCGCAGCATGGTCTGCACCAAGCGCGCGAGCCACTCGACCGATGGCAACCGGCGCACCGGCGGCGTTATAGGCTACCGCATGCGGCAAGATCACGGTGTGCGTCTCGGCGTGCGGAAGACCGAAAGCGCCGCCCAGCACGTGGCATAGCTTGTGATGGAGCGACATCCCTACCGCTCCGAGGCAGGATCCACAGACCCAGGCTCCGAACAGAGCATCGGTGCGGGCGCCGCGGTCGGTCGGGTCTGAAACAATCCGGGGCAGCGCACGCCCGAGGGCTGCGATGCCCTGCTCCGCAAGGCTTGACGTGACGGGGTTGGCATCCTTTGCGTAGAGCGACTCTACGGCGTTCGTTTATCCCTGAAACCAGCGATATCGCGGGCGGCAGGCCGTATGTAAGCTCCACGTCGTATACGATCACCTCGGGGAGGACTTGCATCGAGCGGATGGTCGACTTTTGTTCCTCGCGCGTCTCGCCAAGCACCGGCGTTGCCTCCGAGCCGGCGTAGGTGGTCGGAAACACGATCTGCGGGAGATCGGTTCGGAGCGCCAATGCCTTGGCGAGGCCTATCGTCGAGCCGCCACCGAGAGCGACGATACAATCGGCATTGCACGCGGCGAGCTTCCCCATGACGCGCTCGGTGACCTCCGCCGGCGTATGCATGACGGCATCCGTCGAAAGCTGGACACCAAGGTCGCCGAGGACGCGCATGAAACGCGCTGCGGCCGCCGTTGCATGATGCGGATCGGAAAGAACGAAAGCCCTCTTGCGACCCAAGGAAACCAACTCGTCGGCCACCTTCGCAATGGTGCCGGATCCGAAAAGGACACGCGCCGGCAACGCCGTGTATTGGAACGCCTCCATGCCGTTTCCGCCGAGGCTCATGCGCGGACTTTGGTCGCGCGGGCGAATTCCTCAATCATCGCCTCACGCATCGCAAACTTCTGGACCTTGCCGGTCACAGTGGATGGGAAGCTCTCCACGAACCGAATATGGCGCGGGATCTTGTAGTGCGAGATCCGATCCTGACAGAACCTGCGGAGACTCTCCTCATCGAGCGCGGCACCGGACTTCGAAATGATCCAGGCACAGAGTTCTTCGCCATACTTTGCGTCCGGCACGCCAAAAACCTGGACATCCTGAATATCGGGGTGCCGATACAGATACTCTTCGACTTCACGAGGATAGATGTTCTCGCCGCCGCGGATGACCATATCCTTGATCCGTCCGACAATGCGGCAATAGCCATCGTTATCGATCGTCGCCAGGTCACCCGTATGCATCCAGCCGGCCGAATTGACCGCTTCCTTTGTCCGTGCCTCGTCATTCCAATAGCCGAGCATGACGGAATACCCCCTCGTGCACAGCTCACCAGCCTCTCCACGCGGCACGATCCGACCGTGACGGTCCACAATCTTGACCTCGAGGTGCGGCTGTATCCTTCCAACGGTCGAGACACGCAATTCGAGCGGATCCTCGCGGCTGCTCTGGAAGCTCACGGGACTGGTTTCGGTCATCCCGTAGGCGATGGTTATCTCGCTCATGTGCATGGTCGAAGCCACTTCCTTCATGACCTCGATCGGGCACGGCGCGCCTGCCATGATCCCTCGCCGAAGCGAGCTCAGATCGAAGCGCGAGAATTCGGGGTGGTTCAGTTGAGCGATGAACATTGTGGGTACCCCGTAGAGCACGTCGCAACGCTCTGCCTCGACCGCTTGCAAGGTCATCAGCGGATCAAACGACTCCGATGGATAGATCATCGTCGCCCCATGGGTGACGCAGCCGAGATTGCCCATTACCATGCCAAAGCAGTGGTACAGCGGCACCGGGATGCACACGCGAGAACCGGGCCCGATCCCGGTCGCTTCGCCCACGAAGAAGGCATTGTTGATCAGATTGTGATGCGACAGTGTGGCTCCCTTCGGTAATCCGGTGGTGCCGCTGGTGAACTGGATATTCACGGCGTCGTCGATCTGGATCGTAGCCGCCACGGATTTAAGTCGCTTGTTGCCGGCCTGTTGGCCCCTCTCCACAATCCAGTCGAATGACAGGCAGCCTTCGTGCTTCCCCGCAATCGAAATCACGTGTCGCAGGTCCGGCAGGCGCGAACTATGCAGCTCGCCGCTTGCGCTTCCGAGCTCCGGGACAAGCTCGCGGATCATTGCGATATAGTCGCTGGTCTTGAAGCGAGCGGCGGTTATCAACGCGCGACATCCGACGGCGCGCAAGACGTGTTCGAGCTCGCTCAAGCGATAGGCAGGATTGATGTTGACAAGGATCAGACCGGCTTTCGCCGTCGCGAACTGAGCGATGGTCCATTCCGCGCAGTTCGGTGACCAGATCCCGACCCGATCGCCGGGCTCCAGGCCGAGAGCCAGAAGCCCCGACGCGAATGCGTCGGACCGCGATTTAAGCTCGGCGTAGGTCCAGCGAATCTTCTGGTGCGCAACAACCAGCGCTTCGTGAGACCCAGCGGTCGCGCTCACTTCGTCCAGGAGGGCGCCGATGGTTTTCCCGATCAGAGGCGGTCCACTGTTGCCATGCATGTAGCTTTCGCGCTGCACGAATACCTCCTGTCGATTACGAAATCCTGGACAATCGCCAGCGCTCGCCAATCTTTTCGCGGCCGGCTCATTTTCCTTCGAAGACCAGTGTTGGCGGTTCGATGTCCTTGTTGAAGGCGTCCGCCGTGCTCGCAAAGCCGCGCTGCGCGTCGGCACCGTCGTAGAGCTCCATCGCGACGTCGAGCATCACAAGATCCGCGGCGGCTACACCTCCGCTTGACCACGTCTTGAGCAGGGTGCGCGTCGCGGCGTACGACCTGGTCGGCCCTGTCGCGAGCTGCCTGGTCAATGCAGCCGCGGTTGCCGAAAGCTCGTTCTCGGGCACCACATGCGTCGCAATTCCGAGCGCGCCTGCTTCGCGTCCGGAAATCGGTTCACCGAGCATGGCCAATCGCGATGCGCGAGCGCGCCCGGCGCGCTCGGCGATCCGCTGCAGGGCGCCCGCGATCGGCAGCATCGCGGTCGTGACTTCGACGCAGCGAAGGGTCGCATTTTCGGCCGCGACGAGAAAATCGCAAGCCAACGCCAGTTCGAAACCGCCGCCGAAGGCGATTCCCTGCACCACAGCCACCGTCGGTATCTTCAACATTTCGATGGCGCGATAGGAGATGTTCACGTCTGCGACGAACGTCCTAAACCAGTTGACGTCCTTTCCCGGCCATTCACGCACCTCGCCGCCAAAGCTGAAGTGCGGCCCCTCGGAGCGAACCACAAGCACGCGGATGTCGCTTTCGCTGGCCTGATGCACGGCGGTTCGCAAGGTTTCCGCGAAGCGCAAGTCGACCCGGTTGAAAGGGGGATCGGCCAGTACAATATTTCCTATGGCGCCGTCTCGTTCAAATCGTACTGTCGTCATTGTAACTCTTCCTCCTTTGTGCCGACGTCAGGCGGGACGCTGGGCAGTGGGTTCAGGTATGATTGGCAGCAGCAAATGCGACGGCCGCTCCGCGTCCCGATAGATCTTGTGGGTGACGGTCTTGCTGCTGCAGACATGGTAGGGAATGTACTCGACGTTGGTCATCGCGCCGGTGCCGGTGGGAACATCCATGGACGTGATGTCGAGGCAGATTCGGTGCCCCGCCTTGAATTGATTCGCCGTGGCGAGGATCTGTATCTGGTACTCGACCACTTCTCCCGGTTTCACGGAAGCGATTGCGTCCCGCGTGAGCTTGTGGAACGGCTCCCAAGGCTTTGAACGCTTCTCATCGAGCGCACGATACGACGCCTTCAGCCAGCCTCGCGTCAGTTCACGCTCAGGCAACGCGGACGGGACATCCCGTTCGCCCTCGCGCGCGGTGCGAACCGAAACGTCAGGCCCAACGTCCTTGAGCACGATGATCCAATTGGTGTCGTCCTGATCGATCGCCGCATGGAGCGTCAGCGTGATCGGGCCGGCGACCGTGACGTCATGCGGCAAGGGATCGGTCATGTAGCGCAGGCGCTCGACCTTCGTCGTCCGCGTCAGGGGCATCTGGGTGAAGACGTCAGGCTCGCGCGCCGTAGCGCCAAGCTCCAAGGCAGGTCGCGGCGCTTCGGTCGACAGTGTCTCCCAATGGGAGAGATAATATTTTGTCCACTGCGTCTCCGGCAGCGGCCAATCCGTTCCGGTCCGCCACTCGTTGGCGCCCATGAGCCAGTAACGCACCGGCGGCTCGTCCATGATACCGGTGTTCTGCCCTTTCAGCCAATGGTCATACCACCGGATGATCTCGTCATGATATTGATGGAACGGCCGCTCCAGGTGAGCCGGTCCGGTAAACAGCAGCTTCTTTGGCGCATCGACATTCTGAAAGTGGTGTTGTGCGCCCAGCCAATGGAGCTTGTAAGTGTAAGCGTAGGCTCCTGAGCCGGTATAGAATGGTATTTTGATTTTCCTGAAGGTCTCTTCCGCACGCTCGACAGTGCCGTCGAACTCCCAGGGATGCGTCATCATGAGATACATGATGAACGTGCGTTGCCCCTTCTGGGTGAGGATGTTGTAGAGGTTGATGTACTGCTTGTAGTCCGGATTGCGCATGGCGAGGCGCCAGAGCTCTTGCTCTGCAGCCGGAAGCTCGCCGGGCCTGTTGCGAGACTCGTGAACTGTGCTGAAGACATCGAGCAGATACGGAAAGCTGTGCAGAACCCCGCCGGGATTGAAGTCACGGAATCCGAACATGCCGCCATACGCGCTGCACGCGTCGTAGGGAAAGATAGCTTTCAGTGCGGGATGCCCCTGCGCGGCAGCGCGCCATTGCTCGCCGGCATAACCGGAGATGCCGACCATCCCGACCTTGCCGTTTGACCATGGCTGCTGCGTGATCCATTCGATCAGGTCGTAGTGGTCGGTGTCCTCGTGACCGTAGTGTCCTTCCGACTTGGCAGAGCCCCTCGGCTGCGCGATCACATGAACATAGCCATTGGCGATGAAGCGCCGCGTGTCGCCCGCCTCGATAGGACCGAACCAGAGCGGCGCGTGCGCCGGTTGCGGCGGCAATATGTCCGCGATGTCGGGCCCCTGGATGTCCTTGTTGTGCAACGCGGACGCATACAGCACGGGGTATTTGCCAGCCGCGTCCGGGCGATAGACGTCGACGGCAAGCCTGGTGCCGTCCCTCATGGCGACGCTGATGTCCCGTTCCTCGATCATCGTTTCACCCGGCTTTTCGCGACGCTTTCGGTCGACGTTTGACGATGTCGAGGCGGTGACGACCAAGCATCTTCCCTCGACCAAGACGACTATGTCATTTTCCTTTACGATCGTAAAGTATAATCTCCTGCCACTCTGAGCTGCTGATGGGACGGCGCGTCCTACTGGTGGGACAATTGGTGCTGGCAGGGCTTGATCGATGCGCAGCCTCGTGCGGCACGGGAAGCTTACCCCGGCTTCACTGGCCGGTCGGCCGAGCGGTCCCTGAAACCGTAGGAATCCTAGGAAAGTGACGCCTTCACGCGTTCAGGCGTCATGGGAAGCTCGCGCAGACGGCGGCCGGTCGCATGAGCGAAGGCGTTGGCCAGCGCTGCTGAAGTGGGAGGAAGAGAACCTTCACCGGCTCCCAACGACGGATCGCTCCGATCCATCAGAACGATTTCGACACTCGGGACCTCAGGAAACCCAAGTATGGGATACCCCGACCAGTCCCGGCTCGTGATCTCCCTTCTGTCGAAGGCAACCTGCTCCTTCAAAGTGAGACTGACCGCCTGGACGATACCTCCCTCGAGCTGATTCCTCGCTCCGTCCGGATTGACGACGAGTCCGATATCGGCCGCTATCACAACTCGGGGGACCTTGATGACGCCGGTCTTGCGGTCGACCTCCACGTCCACCACTACGGCAGCATACATCCCGATGCTCTTGTATCGGCAAAAGGCCAGGCCGCGTCCATTGCGGCCATCGCCCTTCTCCCCTGGAATCCAGCCCGCTTTGTCTGCAGCAGCTTGAAGCACAGCCTGCGCTCGTGGATCCCTGAGATGAGCAAGACGGAACGCCAACGGGTCGATGCCAGCGGCGTCGGCGAGCTCGTCCATGAAGGACTCGATCGCGAAAATGTTTCCGTGAGCTCCCAGTGTTCGGAAAGATCCGTTTCGTACCGGCGCGTCGAGGAGCAGGTGGTTTCGGATCTCCTTCCTCGGCAGTTCGTAGGACGGTACCGCATTGCGGTCGCCGTCGCCGAACGGCTGAGGAATGTGCGGAGCGGGAGACTTGGCGAAGGGCGTGCTTAGGTCCCAAGCGGCGAGAAGATTCACGCCGCCGGCTTGACCAGGCCGCATCGCGTGACTGTTGCTCCAGACATCGTACGACCAATCCACAATTTTTCCGTCGGATGCGAGCGCCGCCTCGACCCTCATCGCCATTCCCGGTCCGAAAGGCGCCCAGGCGAACTCGTCGTCCCGCATCCACTGAAGCTTGACGGGCGCGCCCGCGACGGCACGGGCCACCAGAGCCGCGTCGAGCGCCACGTCGTCGGCACCGTTGTGCCCGTAGCATCCGGATCCGGGCATGTGAACGACATCGACCTGAGCGTTCGGCATTCCCAACACTTTGGCCAGATCTCCCCTTAGGGGAAACACGCCTTGCGTGTGGGACCAAACCGTCATGCGACCGTCTTTCAGCCACGCGACCGCGCAAGAGGGACCAATTGATGCGTGGGACAAGTACGAGCGGCCATACTCCCCACTCACTCGCTTGACCTGGTCCGGCACCGGCTCGGACTGACCGGCGGCACCCACCACGATGGTCTCCGCGCGAAGCTTCTGCAGCTCCCCGCGCAAATTGGTGATGTCGGGAAGTGGCACCGCGTCGTCGCTCCATCGCGCTGCCGACGCCAGGGCATTGTGGGCTGCGATCGCCTGCTCCTCGCGCTTTGCGGCAACCGCAAGAAAATTGCCGTCGCGAACGACCGCGACCACCCCGGGAAGGGATCGAACCGCGGCTTCGTCGAGCGAGACCAGCTTCGCTCCGTAGCGCGGCGGACGGACGACTCGCGCAAAGACCATCCCCGGCAGCCTCATATCCTGTACGTAGGACGGCACACCTGTCAGTTTTCCCGGCAGGTCGATACGATTGATCGATTTGCCGACGATGGAATAGTCGCTCGGCTGCTTCGGCGCTGCGGCGGCTGTGATGTCTCCCTTCAACAGCTCGGGATCTGCGCTTGCGACTTCCCAGAAGGTCGCACTTTTCCCGTCCGGAGAAGCGATGATGCCGAGCTTGATCTGCAGATCTTCCGGGCGGGCGCCGAACCGCCGCGCCGCGGCCGCAAGAAGAATGCCGCGCGCCTGCGCGCTTGCCGCTCGAAGAGCGCTTCCACCTTGCTCGACCGATTGACTGCCGAAGGTGTACTGCTCGTCGGGGCCCCGTGAGGTATCGGCCGAGACCATGCGGATCTTGTCGAACCCGACGTCGAGCTCCTCCGCCGCGATCTGCGCCAATGCCGTGAGAATCCCCTGACCAAGCTCGGCCTTTCCGGTGAACACGGTCACTGATTCATCTGCCTCCAACCGAATCCACCCCTCCAACCTTCGGTTGTTGCGCAGACTGAATGGCAATGCTCCAGGCGCCTGGCCAAACGCCGCACCAGGCGCCAAGGCGAACGAAGCCACGACGATACCAAGCGACTGCGTGAAGCGTCTGCGCGATAGACCTTTGCCCGTCATTTCGCGAGCTCCGCTGCAGCACGGCGAACCGCGTGCACCACCCGATTGTGGACACCGCATCGACAGAGCTGGTCCTCCAGGGCGTTCTTGATTTCTTCCTCGCTGGGATTCGAATTGCGGTCCAACAAAACCTTTGCGGCCATGATCATGCCGTTGGAGCAGTACCCGCATTGAGCGGCTTGCTCATCGATGACCGATCGCTGCAAAGGGTGAGGCTTCTGGACGGTACCCAACCCCTCGAGCGTGGTGACCTGATCTTCACCGACGTCTCGCAGGGCAATCGAGCATGTCCTTGTGAGTTTTCCGCCCACGATGGCGGCGCAGGCACCACACTGCCCGAGACCGCAGCCGAACTTGGGGCCATTTAATCCCAGATCGTTCCGCAGCACATACAGCAGCGGGGTATCGGGTGCGGCGTCCACCAGATGCAGTTCACCGTTCACCGCAATTCGATGCGACATCCTTCACCCGCCGGCCAACTATTTGGACATTGCCGCCAAGTTAGCCCTGTCATGGCCGGCCACTAGTGCGTGAAGCTGGAACAGCGTGTCTCATGACGTGAACGATCGAAAGCACTTTGGGCTCGGTGTCGCTCATGTTGGCCTCACGCCGGCTCGACTTCGGCGAGCTCGACGCCCTCCTGCACGATGTCGCCCACCTTGCACTTGATCTTCTTGAGCACGCCGGCGAACGGCGCACGTAGCGTCTGCTCCATCTTCATGACCTCGAGGGTCAGGATCGGTGCGCCTTTTTCCAGTGTCGCGCCCACCTCGGCCAGCAGCGCCACGACGGTGCCGGGCAACGGCGCCACGATCTTGTCCTCGCCGGTCTGCTCCTCGGTCTCGCCCCCGAATGGATCGACCCAATGCAGCTCGAAGCGACCGTGGCGGGTGCGCAGATAAAGCTCGTGGCCCTCGATGAAAGCGACAATATGGGATTTCACCCCATCCAGCGTCACGTCGTAGCCGCCGGCTTCCGATGGCGTCGACGCGAAGACGATCTCGCGATTTTCCACGGTGAGCGTCGAAGGCCCGCTGCCGTAATGCAGCGTTACCTTCTCGGCGTCCTGCCCGGCGCGGAGCACGAACACGCGTTCACGCCGGCCCACCGGCATCCAGCCGAACGTGTTCCACGGCGAATGCGCGTGCTGCCCGGCAGCCTTTGCCTCTTCGCCGAGAATGGCGGCGACGGCCGCGGCCATTTCGAGATCGCCGGGCGCGCCGGTTGAAACCGTCAGCGCTTTCAATTCGCGCTCGATGAAGCCGGTATCGATCTTGTTGGCGCGCACCTTGGGATGCGTAATCAGCGCCGCGAGGAACGGCGTATTGGTGACGATGCCACGCACATCCGTCTCTTCCAACCCGCGGTTGAGCCGGTCGATCGCCGCCTCACGCGTCGGCGCCCAGGCGATCACCTTGGCCAGCATCGCGTCATAGTAGGGTGAGACCGCATCGCCTTCACGATAGCCGGCATCGATACGCAGGCCGTCGGCTTGTGGCGGCAGGCGCCATGTCCGGATTTTTCCGACCGACGGCATGAAATTCTTCTGCGGGTTCTCGGCATAGACCCGCGCCTCGATGGCGTGGCCGTTCATCCTGATCTGGTCCTGCGTCAGCGGCAGCTTCTCGCCGAACGCCACGCGGATCTGCCATTCGACGAGGTCGATGCCCGTGATCAGCTCGGTGACGGGATGCTCGACCTGCAACCGCGTGTTCATTTCGATAAAGAACACATCCTTGCCGTCGGAGACGAACTCGATGGTGCCGGCGCCGACATAGTTGACCGCGCCGGCCGCCTTGCGCGCCGCTCCGCAAACGGCCTCGCGGTGCTTCGCGTTGAGCGTCGGGGACGGAGCTTCCTCGATCACCTTCTGGTGCCGCCGTTGCAGCGTGCATTCGCGCTCGAACAGCGAAAGCAGATTACCGTGGCTGTCGCCGATCACCTGCACTTCGATATGCCGGGGATTGTCGACATATTTCTCGATCAGCATGCGGTCGTCGCCGAACGCGGCCTTGGCCTCGCGCTTGGCGCTGACGATCGCCGCACTGAGCTCGGCGGCCGAACGGACCACGCGCATGCCGCGCCCGCCGCCGCCTGCAGACGCCTTCACCAGCACCGGGAAACCGATCCTGTCGGCGGCTTTCGCAAGCACGGCCTCGTCCTGGTCTTCGCCGTGATAGCCGGGCACCAGCGGCACCCCGGCCCTTTCCATCAGGGCCTTTGAACCGGATTTGGATCCCATCGCCGTCATCATCTCGGCCGTCGGGCCAACGAAGACGAGGCCGGCCTTGGCGCAGGCTTCCGCGAACCCGGCATTCTCGGAGAGAAAGCCGTAGCCGGGGTGAATCGCCTCCGCGCCGGTCTGGCGCGCGGCCTCGAGCACGCGCTCGATGTTGAGATAGCTGTCATGCGCCCGCGCCGGTCCAAGCAGCACGGCATCGTCGGCCATGGCCACATGCGTCGCGCCGCGATCAGCTTCCGAATAGACCGCGACCGTGCGCAGGCCCATGGCGCGCGCGGTGCGGATCACGCGACAGGCGATCTCGCCGCGATTGGCGATCAGCAGCGTGCGGAAGCGGCGATACATTCTGGCCCGGTCCATGATCACATCCTGAACAGGCCGAATTTCGTCGGATCGATCGGTGCGTTCGACGCCGCCGACAGCCCGAGCCCGAGCACCAGCCGCGTATCGGCGGGGTCGATCACGCCATCGTCCCAGAGCCGCGCCGTGGCGTAATAGGGATTGCCCTGGCTCTCATATTGCGCGCGGATGGGCGCGCGGAACTTGTCTTCCTGCTCGGTCGACCAGCTCTCGCCCTTGGCCTCAATATTGTCGCGGCGGACCTGGCTCAGCACCATCGACGCCTGCTCGCCGCCCATGACCGAGATGCGCGCATTCGGCCACATCCAGAGAAAGCGCGGGCTATAGGCGCGGCCGCACATACCGTAATTGCCGGCGCCGTAAGAACCGCCGATCACAACGGTGAATTTCGGCACGCCGGCGGTTGCGACCGCGGTCACGAGCTTGGCGCCATCGCGGGCGATGCCGCCGGCCTCGTATTTCTTGCCAACCATGAAGCCCGTGATGTTCTGCAGGAACACCAGCGGAATCTGGCGCTGGCAGCACAGCTCGATGAAATGCGCGCCCTTCAGCGCGCTTTCGCTGAAGAGAATGCCGTTGTTGGCGATGATGCCGACGGGATAGCCCCAGATATGGGCGAAGCCACAAATCAGGGTCTGGCCGTAGAGCTTCTTGAATTCGTCGAATTCCGATCCATCGACCAGGCGCGCGATGATATCGCGCACGTCGAACGGTTTTCGGCCATCGACCGGCACCACGCCGTAGATTTCCTCCGCTGCATAAAGCGGCTCGCGCACGTCGCGCATGTTGAGCACAGGGCGCGTCGGCGGTTTCAGCGTGGCGACGATGCGGCGGGCAATACCGATCGCATGCGCGTCATTCTGCGCATAGTGATCGGTGACGCCGGATTGGCGCGAATGAACGTCGGCGCCGCCGAGCTCTTCGGCGGTAACGACCTCGCCGGTCGCAGCCTTCACCAGCGGCGGACCACCCAGAAAGATCGTGCCCTGATTGCGCACGATGATGCTCTCGTCCGACATCGCCGGCACGTAAGCGCCGCCCGCGGTGCAGGAGCCCATGACGACGGCGATCTGGGGAATGCCCTGCGCGGACATCTGTGCCTGGTTATAGAAAATGCGGCCGAAGTGACGTTCGTCCGGAAAGATCTCGTCCTGCATCGGCAGGAAGGCGCCGCCGGAATCCACCATGTAGACGCAGGGCAGATTGTTCTGACGTGCGATGTCCTGCGCACGCAGATGCTTCTTCACCGTCATCGGATAGTAGGTGCCGCCCTTGATGGTGGCGTCGTTGGCGACCACCACGCATTCGCGCCCCGAGATCCGCCCAACGCCCGTGATGATGCTCGCCGAATGCACATCGCCGCCGTAGAGCCCGTGGGCGGCCAGCGGCGACAGTTCGAGGAAGGCGGTGCCGGGATCGACGAGGAGATCGACGCGCTGGCGCGCCAGCATCTTGCCGCGGGAAGTATGCCGCGCCCGCGAGGCCTTGCCGCCGCCGCCCGAAACCTCGTTCAGCCTGTCGCGCAGCTCGGCGACGAGGGCGCGCATGGCTTCCGCATTGCGCGCGAAATCGGTCGACGAAACGTCAAGGCTCGATTGGATTCTCATACTTCCCCTGCCCAATCGATCCCGGAGTCACCGTGGTGAACGTTTCGTGACGTTCGAGATCGACGCGATATAGCTGCTTCCCCATGGCAGTGAAGGCCGCGCGGATCAGCGAGCCGGTACGGCGCTCGCGGTAGTCCCGCGGCCCTTCGAAAGACGATTGTCGAGGCTGATTGCCCCCGCTCCGAAGGACGCGATCTGAAGCAAGCCCCCGGCCATCATGACGTTCTTGAGGAAGTGGATCATCTGGTTCTGGTCGGCGAAGTTGCTATGGAACGAAACCGCCGTCGCAATCGAGAACAATGCCAGCGCCATTGCGACGAAGCGAGCCTGATAACCTGCGACGAGTAGAAGTCCGCCACCGAGCTCGACGGCAACCGCCACGGCGTAGGCCAACGGCGGGACTGGTAGGCCGACCGCGGCAATCATTGCGGTCGTCTTGCCGTAAGCGGCAAGCTTGCCAAAACCGCTCATGGCGAATGGAAGGCCGATCAACAGGCGACCCAAGAATGGAAGATAGCGGGTAGCGTCCATAGCGTTATTCCTTCTGCTGGTGTGAGTTCAGACGACATCGACGAGGATGAATTCAGCATTCTCCTCGGCCGTGATGGTGAGTTCGGGCTCGTCGATGGCGGCGATGCCGTCACCGACCGCAACCCGCTGCCCGTTGACAAGGATCACGCCCTCAGCGGGGGCGACATAGGCGTGTCGGAAGCGAGCCGGCGCGTGAGTGAGGGTGGTTCCGGCAAGAAGCGTGGCGCCCAGGACCCGTGCGTCGGCGCGGATCAGAAGGGTATCAGCACTCTTCGGATCTCCGCTTGCCAGCTCGATGAGGCGTCCGGCGCGATCCGCCTTGGGGAATTTTCGGCTGTCCCAGCGCGGCTTCCCGCCGCGGTGGCGCGGCAGCAACCAGATCTGGAAGAGCTTGAGAGGGTCTTCGTCGCGATTGTGTTCGGAATGACTGATTCCCGTTCCAGCGCTCATGACCTGGACGTCGCCGGCCACGGTCCGGCCGACATTGCCGGTGCTGTCTTCGTGCGTCACGGCGCCGTGGCGCACATAGGTGACGATTTCCATGTCGGCATGGGAGTGACGGCCGAAGCCGGTGCCGGGCGCGATCTCGTCGTCGTTCCAGACCACAAGGGCGCCAAGGGCGCTATTCGCCTTATTACCGTCGGCTGAAACGACGAAGTGATGGTGCGCCTTCAGCCAGCCGAGATCGCCGTGATCGAGCGTTTCCTTGGATCGAAGTTGCAACATAACCGTTCCTCGACTTTAGACTCGATGGATGTCTGTTTCAGGAATGGTTATGGCGCCGAACCGATGTCCTGATTAGTCAGCAGATTACGGACACGTCGTTCTATCTGGTGAACGAGCGGCCGACTGCTCGCTCTATGAGACGGCTGACGATCTCAAGGCTACCGCAGCGAAGTCGATCACCGCCCGGACACTTGGCAACATGCCGCGTCGCGAGGCAAAGACGAGGTGCAGGATGCCGTCGGTGCCGCTCCATTTCGGCAGCACTCGAACGAGCGCTCGGGCTGCGAGCGCATCTTTGCAATAAGTAGCTGGCAGCAGCGTAATTCCAGCGCCTTGGCATGCCGCCGCCATCAAAATGTCGAAGCTCCCGCTCGCAAGGCGAGGCTCTACGGAAACGCTGCTGATATCACCGTTTTCGGCCGTCAGTTGCCAAGTGCCGCCGCTCTGTTCTTCCTGGTGCAGGACGGGGAAGTTGGCAAGGTCCGATGGCGACATCGGAACACCCACCGTCGCCAGCAGGCCCGGGCTCGCAACAAGGATGCGTCGGCTGACGCCGATCCGCTTCACCTGCAGGTCGGCGTCGGTGTCGAGACGTTCCCGAACGCGGATCGCGACGTCGACCCCTTCGTGAATCAAGTCGACCCGGCGATTGGTGGCGATGCATTGAACGCGCAGTTGGGGGTGGGCGGCAAGGAAACCCGGTAAGGGGCCGGCAATCGTGCCCTGAAGTCCGAGCGGGCAGCTCAGTCGAACAAGCCCGCGAGGCTCGGTCTGCATTCGAAGCGCGGCCTCCTCGGCAGCTTCGGCCTCGATGACCGCGGCCCGCGCGTGCTCGAAGACTTGTTGGCCGACTTGGGTCAGACCGAGTCCTCGTGTCGTCCGATCGAGCAGCCGCACCCCGAGCCGTTCCTCCAGCAAGGCGACGCGCCGGCTGACACGTGATTTGGGTAGGCCCAGCGCACGGGCGGCGGCCGAGAACCCGTGATGGGCAACGACGGCCGCGAAGAACTGGAGATCATTGAAGTCGCGCATCATGGTCCGTAATCGGCCTTTCGGATCAGTTTCAGCTTCCCCCTGCCCAGGTCGCCGGACCTTGACTAATCTTTACGATCGTATAGTATAGTAATCAGTTTGATTGCAAGCAAGCTGGAGATAGTGAGAACGAGGTTGGAGTGCAGGAGCTCGGTTGCCCGGCGCTCGTGCCCTGCCGCGGGCACAAGCAGGTTGGACCGGACCGCGATTTCTCCGATCATCCAGATGATCGGCCGAGAGCGTATGTGTAGAGCATAGACAAGCTCCAGCTTCCACCCGGTCCGCAAAGAGCAGTCTTGTTCAAGACCACGCTTCCGTATGAGGACACCCTGTCCGGCCAAGACGCGGAGACCCGCTCATGAGCAAACGCGTTACCATCTCCCCTGGCGAAGCCGCCGATCGCCTCGCGATCCGGGAACTGGTCGAGGCCTACGCACACTGCGCCGATCGGCGCGACGCGAAAGGTCAGATGTCGCTCTTTGCCGCAGACACGCATTTCGTGGTGTATATGAACGCCAAGGATCCGACACCCTCGCAGGAGCAGCACTCGCGCGATGCCAAATCCGATCGCGCTCAAATTGCGCTGGCCTTCGCAAGGCAGAACCTTCGCGAACCGCTGACGGTTGAGCTGTTGGCCGACGCTGCCCGACTAAGCCCTCGACAATTTAGTCGAGTGTTCCGGGCAGAGACCGGCCTTTCGCAGGCAAAGGCAATTGAAAACCTGCGCATCGAGGCCGCCAGGTTCATGCTCGAGCAAGGCCGGCTGCCAATCGAGGAAATTGCTCGCGAGACGGGATTCGGCGATCGAGAGCGAATGCGGCGCGGTTTCCTTCGTACCTTCGGTGCCACGCCCCAAGCCCTTCGCAACGCAGCGCATCCGCTGGCGACCATCTAACCGTTCGGTGACCGCGCTAGCGGGCGCGGGCACTCGCTTCTCAAGCGCGGCCCTTCTACATCGGAGCAGTCTCCTGGTCGCTATTCTGGTTCAAGAAGGAACGCGACAGTCCCGCAACGATAGCGAAACAGATACTTTCAATGATCCGTTCAGGCATCGACGATACCAAATAGGCCAGGCTCGCGAAGCGGCAGCGGCTGCGAGACTTTGGGAGGTCTACGAGACGCTTGCGATATGTCGTTCGATTAAGGTGTGGCAGATGCAGCTCGCAAAAGACGTCATCGATGTCGGACTTTCGACGAACAATCCGGAGCCGATGTTGCGGTTCTGGCAGCAGGATGTCGGCCTTCGCTTCGACCATGTCCTGCCAGTTCGCCGCGGCCAGAAACAATACAGGCACGATGCGCTGGGCTCGGTCATAAAACTCAACCATCACGTCGAAGCACTACCGGCCGCAGCGCCGAGCGGCTATCGCGAGCTGATCATTGCGAGAGAGGGCGTCACGACACCACGCACCATGGTCGATCCCGATGGCAATCGCATGCGCCTCGTGCCGCCGGGACATGATGGCATCACCCAACTCGCCCTCACGATGGGCGTCCGGAGTGTCAGCGAACACCGCAGGTTCTATGGCGACATCCTCGGCTTCGCCGAACAGGCCTGGTCGGGTGGACCGGCCTTTTGCCTGGGAGACAGCCTGCTTCTTTTGGAGGAGGACCATGCCGCAACCGTCGCCCCAGTTCGTCAGGCACTCGGCTGGCGCTACATCACCCTGCAGATCGCCGATATCGACACCATCCATAATGATCTGCGAAACAAGGGCGTCCGCGAGGGTCTTGCACCGGTAACACTTGGAAACGTGGCGCGGATCGCCGAACCTCGATCGTGGGCAGTCTGTCTTAAATGGCGCCGCACCTAGCTGCTAAGCAGCGCTCCTTTTCGCCCTCCTCTCGCGGGGGTCCGCTACATCGCGAAACCCAGTATTTCACATGCCTTGTTTCCTATCGGCGGGCAAGCGCAACGGTACGAATGCCCAGGCGCCGCCCTCGACGCAACCTTTCAGCCAACGTTTGCGGCTTCGGTTGCGACACTTCCGGCCTCAAGTATCGCTTTGATCGTGCGCGCGCAGCGACCACATTTGGCCGTGCAGCAGAGCGAGGCGTAGACATGTTTTACGCGCTCGCAAGGCCTTGCGTTCGCGATCGTTGACCTTACCTGACTATCGCTGAGGACGTTGCAACTACAGACGATCACGGCGTGCTCCCGAATATCGCGCGAGCCGTCGCATAGATGAGGTCCCTCGCGTTTGGAAGTAACATACCGAGCGGGACGGGCTCGACATAGGACCGTTTGTGTCTATCTTTATACTCGTTGAGTATGACGCCGACAGAGGCTCGATTGCGCCACTGGACGCTTGTTCATCGAGAGCCACACGTTCGTGTCAGCCGTCGGCGAAATTGCGGCGCCGCTCAACGCCTTGGCAGTTCTACGAATTGACTTGTGATTGGAAATCGTTGTCGTCAAGCGCGTCGGGAACTCTCGCACGAGGAAGAGGGCGCTCGCCGAAGAAAGGCTGCAATAACCCCATATGATTGCAGCATCGGACTGGTATCGCGACCGAACTACGAGCAACCGTACGCTACGTTCCCAAGCGCGTCCGCGGTCCGACTGGCCGGAGTTTCGCTAGGCCGATCGAAGACCAAGAGAACTCCGTGCCTCGGCTGGTGTCGCCGGCCTGCAGCCGAACCTTTCGAGCAAACCCACTGCGATGCGCACGAGCTCATCATTACCGGATGCGAGCCGATCTCTGCTCGTCCGAATGTTGTCCTCCATGCCAGTGCGCACAGCATCCGCTCCGCGCGCCAGCGCCCATTGCATCACCTGCGATTGATGGCGGCCAATGCCGGCCGCCGTCCATGTCGCACCGGGAATGATGCGCCTGGTCTCCCCTAGCAGAATGTTGAGCAGATGCTCATCCGCGGGAAGTGCGTTCTGGACCCCCATGACGAATTGGATGTGCGGCCTCTGTGACATCAAGCCGGCATCGATCAATCGCTTGGCACCGTGAATATGCGACAGGTCGAAGACCTCCACCTCCGGAGCGATCTCGAACTGTTTCATTCGGGTGGCAAGGTCGAGCACCAACCCCGCTGGGTTCTCGTACACAATCGTGGGAAAATTGGTGGAACCGGTCGAGAGCGAAGCCATGTCCGGTTTGTGGGCGAGCGAGAGACCGCGCCCAGCCGGGTCGCGTCCCCGGCCTCCTGTGGAGAATTGTACGATCATGCCAGGGCAATGCTTGCGCACGCCCGCCTGCACCTCGGCGAACCGATCGGGATCGGAGGAAGTGGACTCGTCATCATTGCGGACGTGGATATGGACCAAAGCGGCGCCCGCCTCATAAGCCGCGTGAGTCGCCTCAATCTGTTCTGCAGGCAACACCGGCAACGCCGGATTGTCTTTCTTGCGCGGAACCGAGCCCGTGATTGCAACCGCTATCGTGACAGGACGCATGGTGACTATTCCTCAACCTTGATCGCCGCCGCCGACCGGGAGCACGGTCCCAGTGATGTAGGAAGCGGCGTCGGATGCGAGAAACAGGATTGCAGCGGACATTTCGCGCAGCACTCCGTATCGCTTCATATGGCTCGACTCGATCGTCTGGGCCACGACCTCCTTGCCCCAGGCCCGCTCCTCTTCGTTCGGCGCAAAGGCGTTGCGGGGTACGGCACGAGGGGGCGCGGTCGTTCCTCCCGGGGCGACCGCGTTAACCCGGATGTTCTTTGTACCAAGTTCAAATGCGAGCGCGGAGGTTAAACCGTTGATGGCGCCTTTCGCAGCCGAATATGGAACGCGGTTGACACCCTTGGTTGCAACAGAGGAGACATTGACGATAGCGCCCCGGCCTTGCTCCAGCATGTAGGGCAGGGCTGCACGGCAGCCCCAGAGGGTGGGAAATAGCGAGCGCTGTACTTCAGCTGCGATCTGCATCTCGTCGAAATGCTGGAACGGCTTCATCCAGATCGCGCCCCCGACATTCGTGACGAGAACGTCGACGGCTCCGTACGCCTCATGCGCCGTCTTCATCGCCCCGAGATTGCTTTTCCATGTCTCGAGGTCCGCGACAAAGGAGACCGCCTGCCCCCCGGATGCGGCAATCTCGGCAGCGACCGTCTGCACCAGCGGAGATCGATCGACCAGCGTGACGCGTGCGCCCTCGCCGGCCGCATCGATTGCGACCTGCTTGCCGATGCCCTGGGCGGCCCCGGTTACGACCATGCTCTTGCGAGCGAAGCGTGGTGCGCGGCTCATTTGTGCGCCTCGGATGGCGAGAACTTCTCGTAGTGGAAGCACGTGGGAACGATATGCTTGTCTTTAAGGTAAGCGCGGACGGCGTCGACCATCGGCGGCGGGCCACACAGATAGACGTCCACATCGCCGCCGTTCAACGCCGCGTCCGGCAGATGGTGCGTCACGTATCCCTTCTGGGGATGCGCGCTGTCGGCCGCGGCGACCACCGTCGTGAAGGTGAAGCCCGGAATTCTGGCCGCACAGGCTTCCAGCGTGCCGACCTCGACGAGATCAGCGTCGTTAGTGACGCCATAGACCATATGAATGGGCTGGGTCGGCGTTGTCCGCTCCAGTTCCTCGAGCATCGCCAGGAACGGCGCGAGCCCGGTGCCGCCAGCGAGAAACAACAATGGCCGGGTGACCTCGCGCAGATAGAAGCTCCCCATCGGACCGGCGATGGTGACGATATCGCCGGCCTTGGCCCGCTCCGACAGGTATGACGACATCAACCCGCCGGGTATGTTGCGCACCAAGAATTGCACCACGCCATCGCGCGGCATCGACGAGAAGGAGTAAGAGCGCGTCTCGGGCGTGCCAGGAACCGAGACATTGACATATTGCCCCGGCAGATAGCGCATCCCGTCCGGATCCTTCAATTTGAGCGAAAATCCGATCGACGACGGCGAGAGCGGGCGCACCAACTCGATTTCGGCGGACATAGAGCCAATCTTGACCTTGCAGACGGCGGAAGAGACCGGGATGCGAAGCACGCAATCCGACTTCGCTTTCATCTGGCAGGGCAGAACCTGCCGTCCGGCGGCCTCCTCCTCTGTCAGCGCATCGTCAATGTAACTCCCCAAAGTGTAGTCGCCGGATTCGCAGTGGCACTTGCACGTTCCGCAAGCACCATCGCGGCAATCGAGGGGAATGTTGAGACCGGCGCGATACGCGGCGTCGGCAACCAGTTCGTCGGCTTGCGCCTCGATGAAGCGTGTGACCCCGTCTTCGAAATTGAGCGCAACACGGAATGACATGTTCTAGTTCCTCCCAATTTGCCAGGTCAGATGTGATAGATGTCGACCACGTGGTGGATGTAGTCGTTCTTCAGCACCACTTTTTTCCTGGCGATTGCGAAGTTCTCGCCCGAGGTATCGATCGTGTAGAAGGAGGTGCCGAAATAGGTGTCGGTCGTCCTGTAACGGAAGCTCAACGAAAACCAGTTGAAGCGGACCTCGACGAAGCCGTCACCCACTTCGAGCAATTCCACATTGGTGATGTTGTGCGAGGTCCGCGGCTCCGGCAGGCTGGTAGCACTCGATCGCTCGGTGCGGATCCGGAAGACCCGATCCTCGAGACCTTGCTTCGAGCCGTACCAGATCAGCGAGATCTCGCGCTGCGGGTCCTCGGTCAGGGTGTCGTCGTCATCCCACGCCGGCATCCAGAAGGTGGCAGTCGGTGCGTAATGCGCGAGCCAACCATCCCAGTCTCGGTCGTCGAGGCAGCGGGCTTCCGAATATAGGAACGTCTGGACTTCCTCGGCGGTGACAGGCCGGCCCTTCGGGACGGGCTTCAGAACGGCAGACATGATTATCCTCCCATGCTCGCGGTCATGGATGTCGGTGAATTGATCCTGAGGTAATCGCGCCTATGGGCGCGATTTCAGCGGAAGCGGCGCGTCAACTGGCGACCGCCTTGACCAAGGTGTTCTTCCAGTAGCGATGCTGGACCACAAACAGGCCTTCGTCCTCGGTCTTCGCGCCGCTGAGCAGTGGCTTGAGTCCGATAGTGTCGGCATCCTTGTCAGGGCCGTTGATCCAGTGCACTGCGCCACGCGAGAGATCGTTCCATGGGGCGTTTCGCGCCCCATATCCGATCTGGCAGGAACGAAACTCTTCGAGATCGTCCGGGGTCGCCATGCCCGAAGCGTTGAAGAAATCCTCGTATTGGCGAATACGGTGTGCACGAGCCTCGGCACTCTCGTCCTTCGGTGCGATGCAGAAGATCGTCACCTCCGTCTTGTCAACGGAGATCGGCCGATACACGCGGATCTGCGACGAGAACTGGTCCATCAGATAGACGTTCGGATACAGGCAGAGATTTCGCGACTTCTCAATCATCCAATCCGCGCGCGCTTCGCCAAATTGAGCTGCCAGCTCGCCGCGCTTTTCATACAGCGGGCGATCCTGCGGATTGGCCCAGTTGGTCCACAGCAGCAGATGACCGTGCTCGAAAGAGTAGAATCCACCTCCCTGCTTCGCCCAGCCGCCGGCATCCATGGCTCGGATGTCGTCCTTGGCCTCGGCCACCTCGACGGCGGACTTCCGCTGGTTGGTCGTTGCGGCGTAATTCCAGTGGACGGACGAGACGTGATAGCCATCCGCACCGTTCTCGGTCTGCAGCTTCCAATTGCCGTCATAGACATAGGATGAATTGCCGCGCAGCACCTCTAGGCCCTGAGGCGACTGGTCGACGATCAGGTCGATGATTTTCCTTGCTTCACCCAGGTGCTCCTCGAGCGGCAGCACATCGGCATTTAGGCTACCGAACAGGAAGCCGCGAAAACTCTCAAATCGTGGAATCTTCGTCAGGTCATGCGAGCTGTTCTTATTGAAGCTCTCGGGATATCCCGCGCCTTCCGGGTCCTTCGCCTTGAGCAGCTTGCCGGTGTTGTTGAAGGTCCAGCCGTGGAACGGGCAGGTATAGGTCGACTTGTTGCCACGCTTGTGACGGCAGATCATCGCGCCACGGTGTGAGCATGCGTTGAGGAACGCGTGGAGCTCGCCTTTGCGGTCCCGCGAGATGACGATCGGCTGGCGACCGATATAGCCGGTGATGTAATCGTTGTTGCTTGGAATTTGACTCTCGTGGGCGAGATAGATCCAGTTCCCCTCCCAGATGTGCGTCATCTCCAGCTCAAACAATTCCGGATCAGTGAAGATGTCGCGGCGGCAACGGAAGGTGCCCGTCTCGGAATTGTCCTCGACGGAGGCTTCCAGGCGTTCAACAAGCTTGTCCAACATGGGTGTCACTCCGCTAGTGTTGTGGCGTCGAAGGGCCGGTGTTCTCAACCCTTCGCGCCTGGCATCAGGCCGCTGCGGCATGCTCGCGATGCACGATCGTGTTCGGCGCACCGGCGGCTTCCCGGGTCAGCTTGAAATCGAAGCGAATGCGGGCGAACGGCTTGTTGAGGCCTGCCTTGTGGATCTCCTCGGCATTGGATACACGCTCGACCGGCGGGATCAGATCGTCCCGTGTTCCGAACGCGAAATCATCGTGCAGGTATTTGTCGCCATCGATATTGATCTGCGTGGTGAGCTGACGGTGACCCGGTGCCGTGACGAAGAAGTGGATGTGTGCCGGGCGTTGCCCGTGTCGGCCGACCCTGGTCAGCAACTGCTCGGTATTCGAGCCGGGCGGGCAGCCGTAACCTGACGGCATGATCGAGCGGAAACGATAGCGCCCCTCGCGATCGGCTTCGATCCGACGACGCAGGTTGTAGGGTGACTGCGGCGGGCCGAAAAACGAGTAGAAGCCGAATGAGTTAGCATGCCAGACGTCGACGATCGCGCCAGCGACCGGACTACCAGCGATGTCGAACACCTGGCCCTCCATGAACAGGATCTCGCCCTCGTCGGTTCCGTCGTCGAGGCGCGCCTCGCCTTTCGTCAGCGGCGCGCCGGCGACGTAAAGCGGCCCCTCGATCGTGCGGGTCGTGCCGCCGGCGAGACCCGCACGGCGTTCGGCTTCGTCCAGGCGCAGATCGAGGAAGTGTTCGAGGCCGGTGCCGGGCACCACGAGACCAAGCTCATTCGCCTTGGCGGCTTCGCCGATATAGCCGACTGCGGCCCAGAACTCGTTCATGGAGACGTCGAGATCGTCGATTGCGACCATAACGTCGTAGAGCAACCGGTTAAGCACTTCCTTGAAGCGCGCGTCGCCCCGGTCATTGTCGAGGCCGGCGGCCTTTGCGGCGAGTTCCTTGATAGCAGCTTTGTTGATCAGATTGGCAGGCATTTGTTTTCTCCCTTTTGACAATATTGAAGTGATCCAGGATCTATCGATCATCGTCGCGGATCGACGACGGATGACGGCAGAGCGGGGTGACCTGAACTTCCATGAACGGAAAGAGCGGCAGAGTAGACAGGATATCGTGCAGCTCCTGCGGGCCGGACACGTCGAATATGCTGACGTTGGCGTAGCGCCCCGCTACTCGCCACAGATGACGCCAGACGCCCGTGCGCTGCAGATCCTGTGCGCGCGCACGTTCCGCCTGCTTCAGCGCGTCGGCCCTTTCGGCCGGGACATCGTGTGGAATTCGCACATCCATATCGACCTTAAACAGCATGGCTATGAACCTGTCTTGCGATTGGCAAATACGTGAAAGCTGCGCTCCGCGCGGTCGCGGCGAAATCGATTGAGGCGATCCTCATCGATCGAGATCCCGAGGCCGGGGCCCGTCGGCACCTTGAGGCTGAACTCGCCGTATTCGAGCGGCTCTTCGAGGATCTCCTCGGTCAGAAGCAGCGGCCCGAACAGTTCGGTGCCCCATTCGAGCCTGGGGAATGTCGAGAAGAGCTGCGCAGATGCGACAGTGCCAATGCCGCCTTCGAGCATGGTGCCACCGTAGAGATCGATGCCCGCAGCCTCGGCGATCGCGGCCACCTTGACGGTAGCGAACAGGCCGCCCGATTGCGCGATCTTCAGTGAGAACACATCGGCTGCGGCCGATTGCGCAAGCTGGAATGCCGTTTCGGGACCGCTCAGCGCTTCGTCGGCCATTATCGCCACGCTGGTTTCGCGCGCGAGCCTCGCCAGGCCCTTGGTGTTTCTGAGCGCGACCGGCTGCTCGATCAGGTCGACGCCGGCGTCGCGGAGCAGCGGCAGGCACCTTGACGCGACGGTCTCGCTCCAGGCCTGGTTCACGTCGACGCGGACGCTTGCCCGATCGCCCAGCGCCCGCTTGATCGCGGCGACGTGGGTAATGTTCTGTTGCGGATCGCCTCGTCCGATCTTCAGCTTGAAGATATTGTGCCTTCGCTTTGCGAGCATCTCCTCCGCTTCGTCAATGTCGGAACCGGTGTCGCCGCTTGCGAGAGTCCAGGCGACGGGCAGCCGATCGTGAAAGCGCCCTCCCAGCAGTTCGGACGCGGTGAGCCGATTCCGCTTTCCGAGCGCATCGACTAGCGCTGTCTCGACTGCACATTTCGCGAAGTTGTTTCCCTGCGCGGCCTTGTTGATCGCTCCCATCGTCGGGCCGATCCGGTTTGGGTCGCTCTGCAGCAGGATCGGGGTGATGTAGGTGTCTATCGCGACCTTCATGCCCTCGGGGCTCTCCGGCCCGTAGGCTAGTCCGCCGATTGTCGTTCCTTCGCCGATGCCGACAATCCCGTCCGACATTCGGATGCGGACAATCATCAGCGTTTGCCCCTTCACCGTCGTCATCGATAGTTGATGCGGGCGGACCGTCGGAAGGTCGACGATAACGGTCTCGACGTCTTCGATTCTGGTAGTTGCAATTGGCACGGCGTTGTCCTCGGTTGGTGAATCTGTAGGCCGGGACCCGCTTGATGCACAGGATCGATTGTGTCTATCTTTATACCTGGAAGGTATGGAGGCTTTGGAGGTACGATCCCGTGGAGCTCCGCCACCTGCGTTACTTCACCACGGTCGCCGCGGAAGGCTCATTCAGTCGCGCCGCGGAAAAGCTCCACATTGCACAGCCACCACTAAGCCGCCAGGTGCAGCAGCTTGAGGACGAACTCGGGGTACGGCTGCTCGACCGGGGTCGGCCACTCACGCTGACAGAACCAGGCCGATATCTGTTCGAACAGGGACGCCAGATATTGCAGCGCATTGACGAAATGGGTGCGATGACCAAGCGAATCGCCAAGGGCATGGTGCTGCAATTCAACATCGGCTTCGTCGCTTCTACCCTGTACGACGCGCTGCCGGAGTTGATCCGCCGTTTCCGCATCATCGCACCCGGCGCAGAAATAAATCTTCTGGAGATGACTACACTGGAACAGGTCGCGGCGCTGAAGGATGGCCGCATCGATGTAGGTTTCGGTCGCCTCCGCTTCGACGACGAGGCGATCGTCCGCCGCGTTATCCGCGAAGAGCGTCTCTGCATCGTGGTGCCTCGGGGGCACAAGCTGGCGGCCAGGAAAGGAAAACTCCGGTTGCGCGCAGCCGCAGATGAGCGCCTGATCGTTTATCCCAAATCTCCGCGGCCGAGCTACGCCGATCAAGTTCTCTCGTTCTACCGGGATGCAGGCATCGAACCGATAGTCGGTACTGAGGCCAAGGAATTGCAGACCGCGCTGGGGCTGGTAGCCTCAGGCGGCGGCGTCTGCATCGTGCCTGCCTCGGTCAAACGCTTGGGTCGCGATGACGTGCGTTTCATCGACCTCGACGAGCCAAAGATGGCCTCACCGATCATTATGAGCCACCGCAAAAACGACACGTCCACGCTGCTACAGCAGCTGATCAAGCTGGTACGAGAGTTCGACGAATGGGATGCGTCCGTCGGTTAGTTTGCAGCCATAGCCCCAGGAGAGTAACCGGCTGGTAATGGGCCAACTATGTGAATAGGCCGTGGCTTGACCTGCAATCGGCGCCCAAGAGTAGGAAATCGCAGAAGATCGTGGATTAGCGAAGCAGATCGTGGCTCATCCAAGGACTGGCCCAACCCTTCAATTTCCGTCGGCGGTGGACAGCAGGGTAGTTCCGCGATTGGTAGGCTAGAGCGACGGCAGCCGTCACGATGATCCTGCGGCGCCTGGATCAGTCCGACCTCTGGGTCGGCGAAGCCAGGGACCAGATCCTTGAGCCATTGCGGATCGATACTGGCCCTTGAGCTGGCGACCGCTACAACCAAGCGCTGACGCCGAGGCGAAACTAACGCCCCCTTGGTCGCCGAAGAACTGTTCGATGCCGCGGTCGCGCTCGCGCAACGGGTCGTGACCTTAGTGCTTCTCTTTTGGTTTGAGGGCTTGGTTCGAACGCCCGTCGATAGATGCGAGTATGTCTCGCTGCACGTTCTCCAGGATCTCGTTCGAAAGTGCCGGCGCAATCTGCGCTACGGACCGTGACAGGACGAGTGCACCCACCATTTGGCAATGCAAGCTGATAGCCCGTTCGCGCAACGTCTTACGCTCGCCGATCGCAGCTGGCGATCCACTTTCCGCGATCAGCCCAGCCAGGATCGTTATTTGATCGTCCAAACCACCGGCGAAATGCGACTGGGCTCCAGCGCCCAGGCGAGGAGCATCGCCTGCAAATCCGGCGACAGGGCAACCATGATCGATGTCGTCGCGGTGGGCTCGAGACAGGTACCAGTTTATGTAGCGCCGAAGAGCGGTGGTGGACTCGTCGACGGGTGGTGCCCTTGCGATTTTGACGAACTCAGTATTCCCCTCAGCAATTGCGGAAGCAAGCACGTCGGAAACCAGTGCGGCCTTCAACTCAAAGTGGTTGTAGAAGCCGCCTTGCGTAAAGCCGGCATGCTTCATCAGCTCGCTCAGCCCGACGGCGTCCACGCCGCGCTCTCTGAATAGCTGCGTCGCCGCGGCGATAATCGCGCGGCGGTTTTCCGCTGTCTGTTCTCTCGACACGCCCAACGTTTGCTCCTCGAATCGTTACCGCAGACGGTGATTAGCAGGACATGGCTTTGCTAGCCGACGAGGCGGAAGCGGCAGTCGAAGGCCGCGGCGCGAATATCCAGAAGAGCTTGATAGGCCGGCGAATTGTACCATGCCAAAGCGGTGTCCTTGTCCGGAAAACGGACAATCATGCCATTGTCATAGGCGCGCTCGCCAAAGAGCGATTCCCACGGCCCGAATACAATCACCTCGCCGCCGAGCTGCCGAATTAATGGGATGGCTTGCGAGGCGTACCGATCGAGAGCTTCTCGGTCGCGCACCGTCGCTTCAATGACGAGATACGCGCTCATACCCTGTCCTTTCCATCTCATGAAATGAGATTTTCGCCTGCGCGACCGAATTCAACCGCTGTCGTGCGTGACCCTGCCTCCAGGCGTCCGTTAAGTCCTCTCTGGCAATATCGTTCGACGACCACCGCCAGCCGCCCGAGCCAAGTCTTGCCACGGATGATCCTCCCTCGTCATGCCACTCTTCGTTATAGAACGCCGGTCGGTCGGCGGCGCGAGTGGCTTTGAGTTCGCCCCGGCTATTCGTACGGTGCGATTATGCCAGGACTGCGGGCGGCGATATCGCCGCCCGCAGTCCTGGTCGTCCAGAATACCCTCTGATTTACCGGTCTCAGCCTGGGGTGGACTCTATGTGTTCTTCTTCAAAATGTTCGCTGCGCTCCAAAGGGAGCCTGGGTTGACGCGATCTGGATAGATTTCCAGCATCGCATCGTAGAGCTCGCGAGCGGTCGATGTTGCTGTATTCAGGCGGTTGAAGTCGTGGAGGTATTGCCGCGTCTCGGCAATGTTGCGGGGATCGTCGTCGTTTTCCGGCACCTTATGCCCGGCGATCACGGCCTTCGGTTTCAGAGCCTCAAGCTTGTCGAGCGTGGAAATCCACTCAAGCCGGCTCTGCGCATCGGTCTCGCCAAGATAGGGATGGATGCCGTTGTAGACCGCATCCCCGGCGACGATCAGTCCGATCGACGGGACGTGCAAGCATGTTGAATGAGCCGTATCGGTCCGCCCGGCATTTACCGCGACAAGTTTGTGCCCTTCCAGCTCCAGCTCATTGTTTTCCAGCGGCTCGGCGACCGGCAGGCGGTCTGCAATCTCGCCAGGGAAAAGCCGACGCCAGAAGTTCTCGATCTTGTCGGGCGATATATGCTCATGCATGGCCTTGACGATTTCTGGTGTCGCGACCGCCTTGGCGTGCGGGAAGCGCTCCAGGAGCGATGAAAGGCCGAAGAAATGGTCGCCGTGACCGTGGGTGATATAGATCGCAGTCGGATTCTTGCCGCTCTCGACGATCCAATTCAGCAGCGTCTGGGATTGCTCGATCGTCAGAAAAGTGTCCACGAGGACCGCGTCACGTTTGCCATAGATGAGCGTCACCGAATTCGCCACCCACTGCAGCTCTTCCTTGCCGGGCGGCAAATCGCGCGCTAAGCCCTTGCGCCTTATCGTAAGCACATCCCATTGAAGATCGGCGTTCGGAGTATCCAGTCCAGTCATCATCATCCCCTTTGGTGTTGTGGAAGATTCGCAATGTCGCAATTGACCGCGGCGAAAGCGTCGCGGGCCCCATTAGGCGTCACGGACGGCTCGCGTTCGGATTGAGCAGGTGCTCGTGAAACCATTCGGTTGCGGCCGCTTCCGCCAGCGGAAACTGGCCGAGATAGGGATCGAAGTGGCCACCCGGTATCAGGGCGAGCCGTTTCGGCTCCAGCGCACGCTCATAAGCTGCAAGTGCCAGGTCGGCGGCCGTCAGCCTGTCGTCGCGCGCGACAACCAGCAGCAACGGTGTTGGCGAAACGCGCGTAATCCAGTTACCGGGTTCGTACATGCGCGCGGCCCGCGTCGAGCGAATAGTGATGTCGTTTTCCCAGACGCCCGCCCGAATAGGCTGGAGATAGAAATTGATGGCGTCCCGGGAGCGGTAGGCGGCAGGAACAGAGAGGTCGCCGCTTACAACCGCCTGTCGGTGCGGCGGCTCTCCATGCGACTGCGCTCTCTCATCCTCGTTGAAAGCATGCTCCAAGGCGGGCAAGGCGTCAGGTGAAACCCGCCGCAATCCCTGCTCGTAACCGCTGATTGTGGGAACCTGTGAAACGATACAGCGCAGGCGTCGATCGGTGGCGCCGAGCACGAGAGCATGTCCGCCGGCATAGCTCGTGCCCCATAGGCCAATTCGCGCCAGATCAACTTCCGGCCGGGCCTCAAGATAGGAGATCGCGCGGCGCCAATCTCTGATTTGCACCCACGGATCGACGTCTCCGCGGAGACCGCCACCGCTCGTCCCGAAATTGCGATGATCGTGAACAAGCACGACGAAACCCGCCGTGGCGAATGCTCGGGCGAAACGCTCAAGACCGTGTTCCCTGGTCCCAGCAAAGCCATGGGCCATGGTTATCGCGGGGTGGGCACCATCCCCTTTGGGCAGGAATAGCCAGGCGCCGAGCCCAATTCCGCCTTCTGCGGGAACCCTCACATCAAGCTTCGAAATCATCTTGGTCTCCTCGCAAACCATCTGTCAGGCTCCGCCCAGAGGCAATCTCGGTTATTCGATCACGTCGTCTGCGCGAGCATAGAGCGTCGGCAACACATCGAGCCCGAGGCCTTGGCAGTCGTAACGCGCCCTCAAGGCCCGCTGCCGACAAACATGGGGAAGGCCTACGCCACCGCCATCATGGACATGACCCGGCTCGCAAGCTCGGGCTCGCGCAGCGCGCTCTGTGGCTTCAGGAGCGCCCGCACCTCGAAGACGATCCTGTCCGTCTCGTAGTCCTCGGCCGCGAGGCGCATGAGGGCGCGCGCGTACTGAATTCTCGTTTCGAAATCCGGCGGCCGCTGGCCGCGCGTCTGCGAATAGACGAGATCGTTCATTGCGACGGCCCACGGGGCTTCGAGAAGCGGCCGTATTTCACTGAAGAAGGCTTCCGCGAGGCCATCGAGCGGATCGGTGCGTCCCCGCCGCGACTCGAGGAGGCTCGCGAGAACGCAGCACTCCTGCGCCACCACGGACATCCCCTGGCCGCCGACCGGCGGGAAGCGGCAGACCGAGTCCCCGAGCGGGACCAACCCGCGAGGAAAGCGGCCGAGCTTGTCGAAAGCGCGCAGCACGCTGCAGGCCATCCCGAACCGAGCGATGTCGCCGACGCGCTTCGCGCCGCGGATCGCGTTGTAGATCGTCGGCAGGCGGAACAACTCGGCAAATGCCATGAACCCATCGATGTCGGCGGGCGGCGCTTCGCCGTGGTTTACGCCAAGCGAGACGCTCCATCGTCGCCCCTCGATGGGCAGGAGGATCCCGAAGCGGCTGCTACCCGGCGGCGTCGGCGCGTGCACCACGCCGAGCCAATCCGTCGGAGCGTCGTCGGGCTTCTCGAAGACCGCCGTCGCATAGGCCTGATCGATGCCGATCTCGATAGCCGCCGGCTTCGCCGAGCCGATCGCTTCGAGGAAGCGAAGCGTTGGGGACGCTCGCCCCGAGGCGTCGACGACCAGATCCGCCGCGAGACTTCCCCGCATTCCACGCGCGTCCTCGAAGCGCACCCCCGCAACCGCGCCATTGTCCGGCGAGGCGGTCAGCTCCGTCACGCACGTTCGCGGTCTGAACTCGATATTCCGCTCCCGTTCGACTCGGCGACGGCAGATGCGCTCGAGCGCGGGGCGCGACAGGCCGAATTGATCGAAGCCGAGGTCGCGTTGCGGGAAAGGATCGAAGCCCGGCGCCTCGAGGCGCAGGTCGCGCCGAACGCGCATCCGAACGGCGGCCGCCTCGACGAGATCGAGCTCGATGCCGGGAAACAGACATTCGAGCGCACGGTGTCCGCCCGCAAGGAGTCCGTGCGTATGCCGCGCCTGCGGCGTGCCGGGGCGCGGCGCGGGCGCGTCCGGCAGCGCGTCGCGGTCGAACACGATGACCCTTTCGAAATGGGGCGCGACGGCTTTCGCCGCGGTGAGACCTCCCATCCCCGCGCCGACAACGACGGCTTGCTTCAGAATCGGATTTGGCATGCGTAGGTCTCCCGATAGACGCGATGTCAGGCGGAGCTGGGACGCCCGAACTATGTCCGCCTCTGCTGATCCCAGACGGGGTAAAGGTGTATTGCTCCTATTGGCCCGATCCACGCTTTCGCCTGGACTCAGGGGCCCGGGGAGTCAGGACAGTGTCGCGAGCGCCGCGGGCTCGAAGGGCAGCAGCTCGTCGTAGCGGGCCTCCTGCACCTTGCGCGCCCAGGCCGGGTCGACCAGCAGCGCGCGACCGACCGCGACCAGATCGAACTCGTCGCGCTCCAGCCGGTCGAGCAGGTCGTCGATCCCGGTGGCCTTGGAAGATTCGCCGTGCAACGAGCCGATGGCGTCGCCGGACAGCGCGACGCTGCCGACGGTGACGGTGGGTTTGCCGGTAAGCTTCTTGGTCCAGCCGGCGAGGTTCAGGTCGGAGCCCTCGAATTCCGGCTCCCAGAAGCGACGCTGGGAGCAGTGGAAGATATCGACGCCGGCGGTCGATAGCGGCGCCAGGAAACGGGCGAGCTCCTCCGGGGTCGTCGCGAGCCGCGCCGCATAATCCTGCTGCTTCCATTGCGAGAAGCGCAGGATGATCGGAAAATCCGGCCCGGTCGCGCGGCGCACCGCCTCGATGATCTCGACTGCGAAGCGGGTGCGGCTGACCAGGTCGCCGCCATATTCGTCGGCGCGCTGATTGGTGCCGGCCCAGAAGAACTGGTCGATCAGGTAGCCATGCGCGCCGTGGATCTCGACGCCGTCGAGTCCCAGGCGCTGCGCGTCCGCGGCGGCTTGACCGAAGGCCTCGACGACGCGGCGGATATGCTCGCGCGTCATCGGCTCCGAATGCTGGAGGCCGGGCTGGGTCAGGCCCGGGAAGCCGCGCATGGTCAGGCCAGACGGGCCGGCGCTCGGCAGCTCCGGATGGGGCGCCTTGGCCGGGTTGCGCGCCATGCCGACATGCCAGAGCTGCGGCATGATCTTGCCGCCGACTTCATGCACCGCGTCGACGACACGCAGCCAGCCATCGAGCGCCGGACCGTAGAAGTTCGGTATGTCGACGCTCATGGTCGAGACGGGGTCGTCGACTACCGTGCCTTCGGTGATGATCAGGCCGGTGCCGCTTTCGGCGCGCCGCCGGTAATAGGCCGCGACCTCCGGGCCGGGAATGCCGCCTGGCGACATCTGCCGGGTCATCGGTGCCATCACGACGCGGTTGGCGAGGCTGAGCTTGCTCAAGGCGAACGGGCGGAAGAGCGGGGCGATGGATCGGCTCATGCGATATCTCCCAGGTTGTTTCGTCATTTGTGCCAATCGATCAGCAGCCGCGGCAAATTTTGAGCTTGCGATCAACTGCGGCGTCCTCCTCGCTGATATGCTCGAGATCGCCGGCGTTTTCCGATGGAACGTCACGTGCATGCGGTTGACGGTGGCCAACCGGCGCGCCGCCGATCGATCGCGTGTTTTGTATCAGCGACGGAGGCGCGGTCGTGCTTGCGAGCCCAGCAGAGGATGTCGCGCTTCCGACGGTCTGCGCAATTGCTGCGCGATTGCCGAGCTGAGCCAGCAACACAATTATTCTGATCAAGTTTCGCATGATTCGATCTCGCCAGTTTGGGATACGTTCTCGCGGCGCGGGCCGGCGCGTGATCGCCGACGCCCGCAGGGGCATAATGTTTTCTCCAACCAGATTGAATGCTGATCATTTTCGGCATCGGGATCTTCGGCAGCTCACTGAGCACTGTCGAATGTCGTTTTCATATGACTATCATCATGCAATTGGGTTTCATCTACATTTCACAATCGAACTGTTTGGTTACCGTTGAAATAGAGATGGGGTCGGTGCCCGTAAGCGAGACCTGCAGACACCGCCGGGGCTTGAGCGAACGATGGCGGCGACAGCTCTCTACGACCGCTGCAGCAGGGGCCGTGAGCTCATTGGGCATGTCGAGCATCACATCATGCCCGCATGCAAGCTCCTCCCGCCACCAGCGGCGCTCTCCTGCCTTGGCGTAAAACTGGCCAAAAGGACCGTCATAGCCCCGCGCCAGAAAGTACCCGATGCTTGCGATGCCGTCGCAGGCGCTCCTGATTTGCGCCGGCGCTTCAAAGCTGGACAGCGGGTGCATCGTGCACTGACGGTCCACCCAAGCGGCGTCCGCCGCATTGACCGCGAAGAACGACGCCGGTCTCGGCGGAACTCTCCAGCCATCGGCATGGGCCACAGCCAGTTTCCGGTCGCCCTCGCCGTTGTCGGGCAGGTAGTCGAAAAGGGTTTTGCCGTTCTCGGGAACGAAGGCGTCGAAATAGATGAGCGAGCGAATCCGGTCCGGCATCCGGTCGGCGACGTGGCGTACGACGACACCGCCGTAGGAGTGTCCGACCCACCTCACAAGGTTAAATGGCCGGAGTGGTGGAGCGAACACCCCTGACCTAGAGCGGACTTCACCAGCATCGCAGTTCGCCGCCGAGCGGCCGAACTAGGCGGCTTCAATTCGCCGGCGTTTAGCCGACTGCCTATCCTTCATGGGATTTTGGGTAACCGTAACAAGCTATTCGAACAGGGCGCGTCTACACACAATTCAGACGAACGAGCACGCCTCAGCCGCCCTGTTCAAGCAGCGTCTTTTAGCAACCTTCAGGGGTGGTGTCTGGGCTGACTTGCTCGCTGGCTTGGCCGCGAACTCCATAGGCTTAGCCAAATCATTTTTTCGGACGAGAGAGTTCCGGCGGGATGGCATGTCCTACCCGCTACAGGCGCATTCGGCGTCTCCATCGCAACTCACTCTCATTGTGCTTTCTCGCGGTCGGCAAAGGTCTACGAAATAGCCTCTTCGTGGAATCGAGTGGGTGATTTTGGCCTGGTTTCGAGGCTCTGTCTTCTTCAGTCCAACGTACGATTTCATTGCACTGCCGATAGCTGAAGGGAGAGGTCTCCCTGCCAGTACGCGCTGGCAGGATCTCTCACACAAACGGCTAGGCCGGAACAAACTCCGACTTGCGAGGCGCACCTGTTCAGAACATTCCGTTCGGGTTGGCGCGCGGAATGTTCGGCGCGATCAACGGTGCCGAGTTTTTCGGGTCGCCAACGACCTGCAAGGTGTCCCAATGTTCGATTGCCTTACCGTCGGCGTCCATCTTGTAGATATCGACGCCGGCGATTCCCGTATCATTCGAGTCATCATTGAAAAGATTCAGAAAGTTCACGTGCGCCCATACATAGTCGCCGACGGCGATGATGCGGTGGACAACGACGCGGGCCCGGGCGCGTTCCCGCGTGACCTGGGCGAAGAACTTCCCTAGCGCGACCGAACCGTCTGCGATCAGCGGGTTGTGCTGGATGTAGGCGGGGCTCACGTATTTGGCCGTACCCTCTTCCGATTTCTTCGTGTTGATCATCAGATCGTAGAGAGCGAGGACGTTGTTCTTGTTGCGAACGGCGCGGCTATCGTTGGTGTCAATGATTTCGATCATGGCTAGCTCCTTTTGTAAGGTGGGTGATTATCAGGTGGACTTAACCCAGGCCGACGAGCTGGAGGCGCAAGGCATCCTGCTCGGCGTCTGATTTCTCTCGAACGACTCGGAGCATCTCTTCGGCGTCTGCTCCCACCGGCGCTCGGCTCGGTGCGGGGACTTGCTCAGCCAGTTCGATCACCCTCCGGGCGGCGGCGGCCGAGTCGAGCCCGCTGTTCTGCATGCCGTTAAGAGCGGCTGCGAACGATCCGAAGGTTTTTCCATATAGCTCGCGTTGTTGGCGCGTCATTCCGTCGGCCACCCGCTTGAGGGCTGCAGCCGTTTTTGCGGGGCCGCCGGTTTTCATGTTGCCTGCCGCTGCTACCACGACGTCGATTCCGAACCGCTTCAACTCGGCGCGGTAGACCGTCGCAAATACCTCCATCGCGGCCTTCGATGCGCCCGACGGTCCATTGAACGGGAGCGGCACGCTGGCGGTCCAAGTGCTGACCTGAACGATGCGACCGCGCGCCTTCCTCAACGCCGGCAGGAACGCGTTGATGACTGACAGAGCCCCGAACACATTGACGTCGAATTCATGCCGGATAGCCTCGAGCGGAAGAACCTCGATCGGTCCTGGGGTCAGAATGCCGGCATTGTTGATCAGGATATCGAGGCCGGAATCGCCGAGGGCGTCGGACACGCCGGCCGCCCAGGCTTTCACAGACTCTTCTTTGGTCATGTCGCAGACCGTCAGGCTGACACGTCCTCCGGAAGCGTCTTTCAGGTGCTGGACTTCCACGGCTGACATGGCCGTGCCGAAAACGACGTAGCCTTTAGCTGCGAGTCCGAGCGCGATATCGCGGCCGAGCCCTCCGCCGGCGCCGGTAACTGCCGCTGAGCGGCCGGAATGTCGGTTTGTCGATGACATAAGAATCTCCATTGGTTTCAACTGCCAGCCAAGCTATTGTCGCCAAAATCGATGTGATAGCCCCGCAATTCGCTCATCTGTGTCGCCGTAAGTGGAACGCTGGTGATGGATCTCGAAGATCTTCGGACTTTTGTCGATGTGGCCGATGCTGGCGGGGTATCGTCGGCTGCCCGGCGCCTCGGCGTCTCGAAGTCGATCGTCAGTCGACGGTTATTCCGGCTGGAAGCCGAACTCGGCGTTCAGCTTCTCGCGCGGACAACACGCGGTGCCGCGCTGACCGAGGCCGGCGTCACGTTTCGCGAGCACGCCGCTCGCGTCTGCGCCGAAATCGACATCGCGCTTGAAACGATCATGCCTGCTGGCGAACTGCGCGGTCGCCTCCGGATCGCAGCGCCGCTATCCTTGGGACCGACGCATTTGGCGCCGGTGTTTGCAGAAATGGCGCGACGCCACCCGCTGCTCCACGTACAGGCGAGCTACAGCGATCGCTTCGTGGATATCATTGGGGAGGGTTTCGATTGTGCGATACGCGTCGGCTATCTGAACGACTCGAACCTGATCGCACGCCGTGTCGGACCGGTCATTGGAAAGCTCGTCGCAAGCCCGGACTATATTAGGAAGCACGGGGCTCCCGAGACGCCGGACGAACTCCTTACCCATCAGGCGCTCATGCAGGGAACGGAAACCTGGCAATTTATTGATGGCGACAAGACAATCTCCATTCATCCGCAGGGGCGGTTCAAAGCGGACAACGGCACCGCTCTCGCCGCTGCTGCGGTGGCGGGGCTCGGCATCGCCTGGCTTCCGGATCATCTCATCAAGGACTGTTTAGATTCGGGCAGCCTTGTCCAGGTGATGACGCGCTATCCCGTCCCGACGGGCGGCATGTTCGTCGTTCGGCCTCCCGGCCAGCACTCCACTAGGAAAGTCCGAGTTCTCACCGAACTACTGATTGAGTGTTTCGGGTAGTTGGCGCGCACTCGAACGCTCCCGCCTACAAGCCAAATATGCGAACGGCATTCGCGCCAAGAATAAGCTCCTTGTCGGCGACGCCGACCGGCAGTTTCGTGACGCGAGAAGTATCGGCGTTGATGAAGGGATCATCGGTGCCGAACAGAAGTTGCCGAGACCCGACTGCGCTGCGCGCGAAGATCAGCGCCTTTTCGTCGTAGTAGAGCCGCTTCGCATAGTCGCTCGGCGGTTTGGAAATGTAGCGCCGGCAGTCAGGAAAGAGCCTGTAGCCGTTGTCCAGACGCTCCAACGCCATCAGTAATGCGCCACCCGTATGCGCCATGATGTAAGGAAAGTCCGGGTATCGTTCGAATACCCCTGAGTAGATGAGCCGGGTGGCAACGAGCGTGGTGTCGAAGATGAGTCCGAGCCGCAACGGCAATTCAAATCCCTCAAGCCCCGCGCTATTGCGAGGAAACATCGGGTGCTCGAAGACCGGGAGACGAAGTCTGTTGATCTTTTTAACCCGCGGTTGCAGGCTCGAGTTCTGCCGGCGCGCTCCGAAATGGTGACCACTTTGATCGCGCAGATTGTCCGATTTGCTCGCCCCAATATCCAAATCTACGACGCCAGGTAGTCGACCTGTACCAATGGGTCTGTGCGCGGTATCTCGTTGGTGTGAAGGGTGCAGAAACAAGGGCAAAGCGCAGTTAAGCTCGGCTCTCGACCGGATTTCAGAACGGATCACGCCGGCTCTCCAAACCCTGTCCCACCCAGAGGTAGTCCCGGGGTCAACCATCGAAAAACAAAGTTTACGTTATATTTCAATAGGACATGGCGGAGAGAGTGTCAGACAATCCCCATTGAAAGATAAGGCATTTTCGACCTTTTTGAACCAAAACCTACCATTCGAGCTACGGCTGCCGCGTCCAGAACCCCGCTACCGGCCGGGCTCAAAAGAGCAGATAGCTCCGGTCGACGCCACGGCGATGGCGCGTGTCGTCGATCCAGTCGACGGCGCGCGGGTACCCTCCAATTCAACGTCAGCCTTTCGCGCTCCCCTTCGGAAATTCGAACACAAGGCACGTCGTCGTCGCATGCGCGAGCAGCCGATCCTTTGCATCAGTGATGCGCGCCTCGGCGGTAGCGACGCGGCGGCCGGCGTTGAGCACGCGGCCCTCGGTGCGGATCACGCCGCTCGTCTCGCTCATGCCGCGCACGAATGAGATCTTGAATTCCAGCGTGGTGTAGCCAGTGCCCGCGGGCAGCGTGCTCTGCACCGCGAGCCCCATCGCGGAATCCAAGAGGATCGCGGCATAGCCGCCATGCACCGAGCCGATCGGATTGTAATGGCGCAGACCCGGCACGCTGTGAATCACGACGGCGCCGGGTTCGACCGTGCAGTCGAACGGCTCGACCGTCTGCATGATCGGCGGCTCCGGCAATCGTCTCGCGAAGATCGCGCGGACAAAATCGAGCCCCGACATCGATACCATCACCTCGATGGGTACGATGCCGTATTCGATAGCCTGCTTGCCGGATTTATCGTCCATGATCTCTCAACACACGGCGTCGTCATGCCGGACCTGATCCGGGCATTTATGATTGTTCAGAGAGGATTGCCGGGTCAAGCGCGGCATCCGGCAGCCGTTCAACAATGTCCGCTACCAAGCTCGCGACCTTAAGCCCAGAAGCCCGTCACCTGACAAAACCATCGAATGGTGTCATATAAATCGGGTCGAAGTCCTCGTTCGCCTTCTTGAACTCGTCCGAGGGCGTGCCGTAGATCACCCAGCGAGTGAGCTTGGCCACAGCGAAGAACTCCTTCGAGAATGGCGCGAAGCTTTCCGTTTGATGGAACAGGGCCGCCTTCGAATCCGTGTAGCGTTCGAAGAAGTCAACCGTCTTCCGGTCGTCCCCGATGTTGCACTCAAACTGCAGCGCGCCCGGCTCCTTCTCTGTCGCGGCCACAAGCTTTGGTATCAGCGGCGTGAACTTGTCGATCTGATCGACAGTGACGGCGAACACCCAGTACACCTGTTCGCTCCGCATCCCTGCCTCCATGGTACGGCCCTCAAGGCTCACACGACGACGACAATCGGCGCAACTGCCAACCACTAGAACTGCGCAACCAATTTTAGCATGGGCCAATGTGACGTTCAAACAGGACACCGTCTTGAAGGCTGTTGTCGCGTCTAGAACGTTCTTGCCGTTCTTGTTTCGAGAACGCGCCCGTGTGCCTTCAAAAGCAAACGCCTCCAAGCCCCGGGGACCCTCGAAGACTTCGATCTGAGACGGTTCGCGGAATGATCTAGGTGACCCGCTCGGTCGCTCCCATCGCCGCCGAGACGCGAGGCTTGTCGTTTCCGCTCTACCCCGACAAACAGACTGCTGATTGGTCCATCTAGACTTCGCATTAGGTCAGCTAGGCGTGCTCGAAATCGTCTTCCAAGGTCGGGGGAATGATGGCAATTTGGGCTACCACAGTGCTCCACCGTCAAAAACCGAGGTTTGAGAAACACCTATTTCTGAAGGACTTCTCCGCAGTCGAAATAGGGTGGCGGAGAGGGACGGCTTCGCACCCCTGACACCAGCAGGGCGTGTGGGAGACCGACCAGAGCACACATCCAAAGTGCGACCAACCTACCGTCGCCACTATCCGGTGCTGACGAGGTGATTGAATGGGCGGATCACTTCCGAAATTGAGACGGCCTTGCCAAGGACGCAAGCCGCCGAGTGAGAGGATCAGAATATCCAATCATGAGCACAGCCAAGTGTGCTTCCCTCGCCGACGGCACCATTGTCGGCGAGTTCTCAGAAGTCGAAAGGTGTTTCGGATATCACCCCAGGTGTTCGTTATAAGGAGGCAAACATGCCAGGCATCCATCATGTGACCGCAATCAGCGGTGATCCAGTCAAGAACTTGAGGTTTTATACGCGCGACCTCGGGCTGCGTTTTGTCAAGAAGACCGTCAACTTCGACGATCCGTCGACCTATCACTTCTACTTTGGCGACGAGACCGGTCGTCCCGGCACCATCTTGACCTTCTTCCCCTGGATCAACGCAGCCGCAGGCCAGCGCGGTGTTGGCCAAGCCAGCCAGACCGCGTTCCGCGTCGCCCTGCGCTCGATCGGCTACTGGACGAACCGCTTCATCGAGAAGAGAATTTCGCATCAGACGCCGGAGAAGCGTTTTGGCGAAACCGTCCTGCCTTTCGAGGACCAGGACGGGATGGCGCTCGCGCTCGTCGGCATCGCCGATGCGGAGAATGAGCCGGGCTGGAGCAACGGCGACGTCCCCTCCGAACATGCGATCCGCGGCCTTCAGGGCGTTACCCTGCTGCTCGACCGCGCGCCGAAGACAGCGGCGATCCTGACCGATGTTTTTGGCTTCCGCGAGGTGGCCCGCGAAGGATCGATGATCCGCTTCGCCGCGGCGGGTGACACGAAGGGCAGCGTAGTCGACATCCACGAGGCTGCGGGGCTTCCGCGACACCACCAGGGAGGCGGTTCGGTGCATCACATCGCCTTCCGTGCTGCGGACGACGCACAGCAGGCGCAGATGACCGAGAAGCTGATCCGCGACCACGCCCGGGACCCGACCGAACAGAAGGATCGCAAGTACTTCCGCTCAATCTATTTCCGCGAACCCGGAGGCGTGCTGTTCGAGATCGCGACCGATATTCCCGGATTTGCCGTCGACGAACCGGTCGAAGCTCTTGGTCAGCACTTGAAGTTGCCCGAGTTTCTCGAATTGCGTCGCAAGGAGATCGAGGGCCTGCTACCCGTCCTCGGGACGGCGGGATGAAATCGACGCCATAGTCTGACTGCGCGCCTGCAGACGATTGCACGGCTTTCTACGGCGCTAGTGAACTCCAAGGAATCGCGCGCGTGGTCTTGACCATGCAACGCAGGATCGCGATCTCCCCGCCGGTACGGTGGTTTCTTCGAGACAAAAGGGTCGTGCGATCATGGATAAATCGGGCGAGCAGACAATCAAGTACGGCGTCACACCGGTGGACGTGATGGCATCGATGTCGGGACTCGATTTTGTCCGCGCGATCTTCGCGAGACGATTGCCGGAGCCACCGATCATGCAGACCGTCGAGCCATTCGACTGCACGGCCAAACCCGGCGTCGTCGTGATCCATAGCGTGCCGGCTCTGCGCCACTATAATCCGATCGGCTCGGTGCACGGCGGCGATGCCGCGATCCTCCTGGATTCCGCGATGGGGCTCGCCGTGCAGAGCACGCTGCCCGCGGGCCCCGGCTACACCACGCTGGAATTCAAGATCTGATTCGTGCGCGGCATGAGCGAGACGAGCGGCGTCGTCCGCACCGAGGGCCGCGTGCTCAATGCCGGCCGACGCGTCGCCACCGCGGAGGCGCGCATCACCGATGCAAGAGATCGGCTGATCGCGCATGCGACGACAACATGCCTTGTCTTCGAGATTCCAAAGGGGAACGCAAAAGGTTGAATTGTGGGGTGGGACGCAATCCGTGTTCGGTGGAACGGAGAGAATGGATTGTTCCGTCGCCAGGCTAGGGCATCGTTCGCGGCTACGCGCCGCGGTTCACGCCGGAACCGGAAGAGTCTGGCTCACCTCACACGGTCGCGGCCGAGTGGCGAGGTGGCGTCGAGCAGCCATAGCTACCAGCGCCTCTTCTCCATCGTGAAGCGCAGGCCCCGCCGCCCATGTGATATTCTCAATTCGTGCCGGGGTTATCGCGCCCGAGATTTCCGTGCTCGCGGCGCCAGCTGGCCGGACTTTGACCAAAGGCCGCCCGGAACAGCCTGCACAGATGCGCTTGATCCGAAAAACCCACACTCAACGCTATCTCACTCAGGGATGACGCGCTGGTCACCATGAGGTGGCACGCTCTCTCCAAACGCCTCCTCACCACGTAGGCATGCGGCGGCTCGCCAACGGCGAGTTTGAATTTTCGACAGAAGTGCGCCGGGCTACGCTGCGCAACCGCGCTTAGATGCCGAATGTAAATAGGGCGGTGCAAGTTGCTATCGATAAAAGCGCGCACACGCAGCATCTGCCAGGGCGCCAGACCACCCCTTGCAGAGCCGTTAGCACTCGAATAGCGCTCGACCTCCGCTTGCAGGAGAGTTGAAGCGGTGACCAGCGCTGCTTTCGCCACGTCGCGATCACGCTCGAACTCACGTAGCGCTGTCTCAAGAACTTGGGCGAGGCTATTTGCCAGATAGCCGAACCCAAGGCAGGCTGGAGAAGAATCTCTTGCGGTGCTTTGAGAGTCTTCCATTTGCAGCGTGAAGCTGGCCTGTTCGAGTGGTTCCAAAAGTCCGAAAGCTGCGGTTGTTCCTGATGCGCACATTGTAACCTCGCGTCCGTGCGGGAGAGCTATTCCCCGACAAAATCAGTGAGGTGCGTTTTGACGGCTTAGCGCGCCGACGTCGATTGCGCGGTGGTCGTGCGAGGTTCGCTTGTGGTTGCTTGTGCTAAGCGATCGCTTAGGAATGACGCGGGCGCGGGATCTCTAACTTCGTGCTTATGCATCCGTTGGCCGGATGAGCACGTATGGCCCGACGATCAGCGTTGTGACAAATGCGGTGGATGTAATTTGTTCGCAGGGATAGTGTCCTCACGCGGAAACGATTGAGGCGGTACCCTTAGGCTCACTCAGGAGTTCTGCGGCTGCTGTAGTCTCACGTTGAGGGTGTCCGCCATCCGGCTGAGCTCAGGAAGCGAACGCGCCTTCATCTTCCGCATCAGGTGGGTGCGATGCACTTTCACCGTGGATTCGGCGATGCCGACATCGTTCGCAATCTGTTTGTTGAGGCGACCCGCCACCACATGGAGCATGATCTCACGCTCGCGGGAGCTAAGGGTGTCGAAACGCTCCCTGAGCATAGCCAATGCCCGTTCACTCTCCTGTCGGGCACGGTCGCGAGCGAGGCCGGCCTCAACAGCGTCAAGCAGGTCCTGATCACGGAATGGCTTTGTGAGGAACTCTATGGCGCCGCCCTTCATCGCTTGCACGGTCATCGGCACGTCGGCATGCGCTGTAATGAAGATGATCGGCACTTGCCTGCTCGCAGCGACAAGGTCGCGCTGAAGCTCAAGACCGCTTCGCCCCGGCATCCTCACGTCGAGTACAAGGCAAGTTGGGCCCTCCGGCGGATCGGCCTTGAGAAAATCCGAAACAGACGAAAATTGCCGGGTCACCAGGCCAACCGTCCGCAAGAGACGCTCAACCGAGTCGCGAAACTCGGGATCGTCATCGATGACCAAGACACTGGGATTTGCGTCACCCATCCCCGGTATCCGAAAGGCAGCACGTTCTTCCTGCCATAGTACGTACAATCGGTCGATTTGAACAGCATCTGCTCCCTAAGCGGATAGCCCAAGGCCTAAGCCATCGCTTAGGGGCGCCGGCATTGCATTATTGGGAATGTCACTGACATTACAAAGTTGCATGCTGGCGCGAGGTATCGCCCCTGCGGGTGGCGGAGCCACTAAGTTTCCCGGAAGCCGCAATGTTGAACCATACGCTCGTATCTATCGTCGACGATAATCAGCCCTTTCGAGAATCATTGCGAAAGCTCGTAATGTTGTTCGGCTACACTGTCGAATCTTTTCCGTCAGCAGCCGATTTCCTGGCATCACGTCTCGTGCCTGAAACCGACTGCTTGGTCGCCGACGTTCACATGCCCGGAATGACCGGAGTCGAGCTGCACAGGCATTTGGTCGACACAGGGCACGCGATTCCTACGATCCTCGTGACTGCATACCCCGATGAAGTCGTCAGGGATCAGGCCCTAAAGGACGGAGTCGTTTGCTACCTCAGCAAGCCAGTAGACGACGAAGATCTCGAACGGTGCCTGCGTTCGGCTTTGCAGCCCGGTACGCCGATTTGAAGACAACTCAAGGGTCCTGCTGGGCCGCGGGCAGGGTGAACTGAAATACGGCCCCTCGCGGCTCATTGGCACTCATCCACAATCGGCCTCCATGACCGTTGATGATGGTCTGGCAGATCGACAGCCCCATCCCGACTCCGCTGGTCTTGGTGGTGTAAAAGGGTTCGAAAACCCGATCGAGGTTTACCGGATCGATGCCGGGCCCTGAATCGTGCACTGCAACGAGGACGCCGCCAGTTTGGCTTTGCTCAGTTCTGATCGACAATTCTCGCGCCCCGTCCTCAACAGAGCTCATCGCTTCGACCGCATTCAGGATCAGATTCACGAGCACTTGCTGCAGTTGAACGCGATCACCCTGAACAGGAACCAGCCCATCCATCAGGCGAGTATTGACCGAGATCGCATCCTTGGCGATTGCGCTTCGCACCATCACAATCACCTCGTTGATCGCTTCATGGAGGTCAAAACGCTCTTTTTGCGGAGGCGCTCTCTTGATCTGACTACGAATCCGTCCGACGATATCCTTGGCTCGGTCCGCATCCCTGACAACACAACCAAGCGCTTCCTTTACCTCGCTCAGATTCGGCGGACTCATCTCCAAGAACCGCATCCCTGCACGGGCGTTGTTGCGGGCAGTCGCAATCGGATGCAGAATTTCGTGTGATAGCGAGGCGGCCATTTCTCCCATCATGCTCACACGATTTATGTGGGCGAGGTCTGCCTCAAGCTGACGTAGCCGCTCACGCTCGTCTTGTGCGCGCTTCCGATCCGTCACGTCGACGTTTGTGCAAACGACCTCGAGTAGCGCGCCGAGTGGGGAAAATTCATGATGGGTGTTTGCTTCCAGGTATTTGACTGTTCCATCAGGCAGTAAGATTCTGAACTCCTCAAAGAAATCTCTTTTTTCGCGCAATGCCTCCTGGACTTCGTTCCACAGCCTTTCTCGATCGTCTGGGTGAATGCGTTCCCACATATCGTCCCGGGTTGGAAGACCTTTGAGCGGATCAAACCCCCAGATCCGGTAACTCTCGTTCGACCAATACAGAAAACGCATCGTTGTCCCGTCCAAAACCCAAGTACCGGTGTGGCTTAGCCTCTGTGCTTGTGCGAGCCAGGCTTCGCCACGGCGCAACGTATCCTCGGCGCGCTTGCGTTCTGTCACGTCGACCGCCGTGGCGATAATCTCTACGAGCTCTCCGGTTGCAGATAACACGGGCAAGATGTCTGCATCGACGTGTTTGACCGTCCCATCTGGCAGTTTGAGTCTGAACTCGTTCTGGAAGCTGCTCCTTTCGCGCAATGCGCGCTCGATCTTTTCGTTCATCGTGTCTACATCGTCTGGATGAATCCGTTGCCACACCGCTTCTCGGCTTGGGTTGCCCTGCAGCGGATCAAACCCGAACAGGCGAAAAGCCTCGTCAGAAAAATAGAGGATTTTCGTCGCGTCGTAGGCCGCGGTAGCGGTACGGGTCAGCCTCTGTGCTTCCGCCAGATAGGCTTCGCTGCGGCGCAGCCGCTCTTCGATCTTCTTGCCTTCATCGATATCAACAGACAGACCGTACCACTCGATGATGCGTCCCTCTCGATCACGCAATGGCTCAGCGCGGACATGGTGCCAACGATATTCGCCGTCCACCCGACGCACGCGCTGCAGATTCTCGTACAATTCTCCGGTTTGGATCGCGTGAAAGAAGGCATTTGCAGTTTTTGGAAAGTCCTCCGGATGCAGGAATTTCTTCCAGCCAAGATTAAGGAGGTCCTCAACAGAGCGGGCGCCGGTGAAGTCCAGGGTGCGCTGATTGACACGTGTCACTTCGCCATCCGGTCCAGTTACCCAGAGCATGCCGGGGACGGCCGATTCGATGATTTGGCGGAGTTTGTATTCGCTTTCCCGCAATGCTTCCTCGGCACGCCGATGATGCCTGCGCGCTTTTGAGAGTGTGCGCCTAAGCAGCGCAAACCGTAACTCCTCCTTGGACGCGGATGAGGTAACACCTCGGATTGTCTCGGCTCTGCGGCGGCGCCTTGCTGCCGGGGCCTTGCGGCGGCGCGGTTTGGTCGATCCTGCTTTGGAGCGCCGTGTCATGCCCTCACCCGATGCTCAGAGAAGCGCATCGTAGTCAGTTTAGCCCAGCGCTGGAAGTGGCTGGTTCTGGGCTCGGTGAGCAGCCGCCGATTCCGCTTCGGCAGCGCCCCACGCTGTATCGTCAAGGGTCGCCAGATACTCCTTCACCGCGCGGCTGGACCTCGCCGGATCGCAATCCCTGCGCCAATCCTGACCTGCGATCGAGCGCTGCTTGTTGGCGTCGGCCGCAATCAAGCTCGCATCAACGGCAAAGCCTTCACCACCAACCAGACCGGCCGCAATGCACGCCTCGACGACACGTTCGAAAACGCGACGAAAAACATCTCCCTCGCGGAAGCGCTCGTTGCGGGCCCGCGAGAACGCTGAATGGTCCTCGATGCCGAGTTTGCAGAACCAGGATAGGCGAGGTTCACCTGCACTTCACGGCAGATCAGCCGCTCCGAACGGATTGCAAAGACATACCCCACGACCAGCATCCGGATCATCAGCTCTGGATCGATCGACGGGCGACCCATGGACGAATAATGAGGCGCTAGTTCACTGCGAAGCCAGGACAGATCGAGAGCAGCGTCGATCTTCCGCACCAAATGATCTTCGGGAACCGCGTCGCCAAGATGAAACTCGTAGAACAGTTGACCTTGGTCACTCTTCACACGGCCCATCATGGATCGACTTCGCCGAGATCGCGTCAGCACAACGGAATCACGGTTCGTGGCCTGTCTCAACCGACTTTCGCAACAAAATCTGCCAAAAGGAGACATGACGGATTAAATCAAGTGCTGCGATCGCTCATCTAGGTTTGCTTTCCGCGGCCCTTTTCGCTGCGGGACGTCTGCCGAAGGGATTGTAGTGAAGTGGCGGTTCGCAGTCATTTCATCTCGCCGGCCGCGAGGCGGACGCCCTCGACGCGGAGCGCGTTATCCTCCGGCCGGGTCCAGGGCATCTGCTGATAACGAGGGTCCCGAACCTGCACGCGAGATAGAACGTCGCGTGCTTCGTCGAGACGCCCTAGATGGGCCAGGGACGCGGCGATCAACACTTGGGCCTGGGTAAATCCCGGACGCAGGCGAACAACCTGGTGCAGGGTCTCCAAAGCGGCATCGAATTTTCGTGAGTTAAATTGGATGACCCCGGTCCAGACGGTCCAAAGCCAAGTCAGAGGATCGTGCGGGCTGGCGCGCATCGCCTGCCGCAGCCGATCGAGTGCTTCTTCGCGATATCCGCCAAACCCCAAGACACAACCGAGCATGCTGATCACGAAAGAGCTGTTTGGATTGAGCACGAGCGCGGTACGGGCTTCGGCGATCGCCGCCTCCCATTCGCCATCCCACATCCTCATATGCGCCAGGACGGCGTGCGCCGTCGCATCCTTGTCGTCGAGCGAAACCGCAATGCGCGCTTCTTCGAGCGGTATTCCTTGAACCTCCGAGAAGGGGCGCGTCGAGAAGTGCCAGATCTCCCATTGGAGAGCCAGCGCGTATCCGTAATGGCCGGGAGCGAAATTCGGATCGAGCGCGATGGCTTGGCGAAAAAAGGTCTGTGCGGTCTGGTTTTCCTCCGGTCCGTATTTGTTGAAGTGCCAAAGTCCTCGCTGGTAGGTTTCCCAAGCATCGAGCCGCTCCGGCGGCTTGCGCAACACTCGCTGCTGCTCGGCCTCGGCCAGCGCCGGCTCGATGACTCCCGCAACACTCGCCGTGATCTCGTCCTGCACGGCAAAGATATCGCTGAGGTCGCGGTCGTATCGCTCGGCCCAGATATGGGCGCCGGAGGTCGCATCGATCATTTGCGCGGTGACGCGCACCCGATTGCCGCCCTTGCGCACCGATCCTTCGAGCACATAGCGCACACCCAGTTCGCGCGCCACCTGCTTCACGGCGACTGCTTGGCCCTTGTAGGTGAAGGTCGAGTTGCGAGCGATCACAAACAGCCAGCGAATGCGGCTCAATTCGGTGATAATATCCTCAACCATGCCATCGGCGAAATATTCCTGCTCGGGATCACCACTCATGTTCTGGAATGGCAGCACCGCGATCGAGGGCTTGTCCGGCAAGGCGAGCGCCGGCCTTTCCCTTGGCGCGCTCCGGCCAATCGGTACGCGATAGACGCGCACCGGACGCGTGATGTTCTTGAGCTGCTGCACGCCCATATCCTCGAAGTGGATGGTGAGCTTGTCGCGCACTTGCTGATAGGACGAGTCCGAAATGCAGATGCCGCCGGGCTCCGCTATACTTTCTAACCGCGCCGCGATATTCACGCCGTCGCCATGAATGTCCTCGGCGTCGATCATGATGTCGCCGAGGTTGATCCCGACGCGAAACTCGATCCGTTGCTCATCTGTAACGTCCGCGTTGCGCTCGGCCATGCCGCGCTGCACGTCCATCGCGCAGCGCACGGCGTCCACCACGCTCGGAAACTCGATGAGGATGCCGTCTCCGGTGGTCTTGACGACGCGCCCACGGTGCTCCGCAATCACCGGGTCCATCAATTCGCGACGGCAGGCCTTCAGGCGTGCGAGAGTGCCTTCCTCGTCAGCTCCCATGAGTTGGCTATAGCCAGCCACATCGGCGGCCAGGATGGCGGCGAGCTTGCGTTCGATCCGCTCGGGAGGCACAGAGGAGCCCTCTCTTGACCTGTAGCGAAAGCCTAGCCCAAAGGCGGCGTCAGGTACATGGAGGGCGCATCGGCAGAAACCGGGCCCCCACAGAGAGTACATGTCCGAGTTGGCTCAAGAACGGACATCAGCTTTGGCGGTTACGGTGTCTGCTTTGTGCCGATAGTGTTGAAAAAGTCTTTTTGGGGTGACGACCAAAAGTTTTCAGGGCTGCTGATGCGCTTCGCACGCGGCGGTATCAGGGACCACATCGTTTCACACAAAAACGACCACTGAGCTTCGTATGAGCGCTACGGAGTATTGCAGTGGTGGAGCCGGCTAAAATCAGCTTTTGCAAGATTTTCGGCGTCTTACAGTTTTCGACTTTTGCAACACTATCTGCCAATAGCGGACATTCGCCAAACGACCGCGATGGGCATGGTTCCCTCCTTCGCTCGACGAACCAAGGAGGAAGCTCCACCCATCCTGCCAACTCACTGCCTGTCAGGGATTCCCAACTTCGAAGGCCAACAAGACGTTGCCGGGCAGACCGCCCCATTGAGCGTAGCCTGAATTCACGTAGAGCATGCCATCGACGATGGTCGGGCCCGGCCCGTCCATGGCGCCGCCACTGGCCGAACCGCCATTGACGACGGAATAGTCGCGTGCCGTGTCGACCTCCCACAGCAGCCGCGCGTCCTCGGTCGAATAAGCGCGCAGATATCCGCTCATGCCGCCCGAAAAGACAACGCCGGGAATGGCGGTGACCGCTGCGGCGAGTGCCGGGCTGCAACGCTTGCGGTCACCACACGGGACCGGCGGCACCTGCATGGAAATTTTCCCGGTGGCAAGCTCGAGCGCGAACAGGCCACCGCCTGCATTCGGATCCAGCGCCTGGTATCCGTCGGTAAACCGCACGTCGGAGTTCGCGACATAGACATGGTCCTGATCCGCGGCTGAGCCCCACATGATCCCTCCCAGCGGCCCACCCTTGCCGACCCGTGTCTGCCAGAGGATTTTGCCCTCCTGGTCAGGATCCAGCGCGTGGACGACGCCGGATTTCTGCCCGGCAACCAGGACACGCTGTCCGCTGCGCATCGTCACCAGGATCGGCGATTGACCAAAGTCGTGGTCCGGACCGTTGCTTTCCGGACAGTTGGTGCTGTCGCCAACGAGGCAAGACGTAATGTAGGCGTCGTTTGCGGTAACCTGCCGATGCCAGAGCAACCGGCCGGTCGCGAGCTCGAACGCAAGAATCGCATCGCTGGTTTCCGAGGCCGGGTCGGAATAATTGTCCCCTGTCGCGACATAGAGCACCTGGCGCTGCGCGTCGATGGTGGGCGCCGACCACACCGCCGCGCCGGACGGGCCATAAAGTTGGGTCCCCATGGCATTGCGCTTTGTCGGACGCGGCGCCTCGGGAACGGTGAAGCCCTTCCAGATCTGCTTGCCCGTCGCACTATCCAGCGCGACGACACTGCCGCGAAAGGTGCAGCATTGGTAGACGGACGGTGTGCCGGTGGCTTCCTCCATCGACGAAACCGGCACATACAGGACGCCGGAATACAGGGTTGGCGCACCGGTGATCACGGCCGCCAGATGATCCTCCACCCTCGTCTTCCAGATCAACGCACCGGTGATCGCGTTCACGGCGTAGGCATTGGCAAGCAGATCGCCGAAGAACACGGCAAACTGGTCGGTACCGGAGATCGGGGCAAAACTGATCGCGGTTCGAACGACCGCCTGCGTCTTGAACGCCCAGCGGGCGCATCCGGTTTTTGCGTCAAGCGCGTAGACCTCGCGATCACCGCCTCCCACAAACAGCAGGCCGCCGACAATGGTTGGCTGGGCCACTGCGGAAGATCTGCCCGAAAATCCGAACGCCCATTTCAGCCGCAACGATGGCACTTGGTCTCGCGTCAACCCGGCCATCGCTGTCGGCTGAAACCGGCTATTGCCAAGATCCGCTCCCCAGCCATTCCAGCGCGGCCCATCCAGCCGCTGGGGAAAACCGGCCGAATTTGGCACACACCCGGAAATGTCGGTCGAGGCCGCCTGCGCGGTCGAGCGAACAGCCTGCTGCGCGTGCGCCGCGAGTGGCAAAGCTGCGATGCCGGCAATTATCGCAATGAAGCGTCGCCAGCGCATCGGTCCGTACCTCTGCTGGGTATCACTACAGCTTAGAACGTTTAAGGAGGAGATCCAAGCGGCCGAATGTCTGCCTTGGGTCAGAAGCTGACGTGTCAGCCTTAGCAAACGTCCGCTAATGCTTCTTCATGAAGGCAAGGACAGCCTGATCGCAGGCGCTGGAATTTGTAGCGAAATGCAATCGGCCGCTGCTCGGCTACGCAAACTCTGACGTTCTTGGCGCCAGCGCCATGAGAGTCGCTTTGCCTACCCTCCAATTCAACGTCAGCCTTTCGCGCTCCCCTTCGGAAATTCGAACACAAGGCACGTCGTCGTCGCATGCGCAAGCAGCCGATCCTTTGCATCAGTGATGCGCGCCTCGGAGGTAGCGACGCGGCGGCCGGCGTTGAGCACGCGGCCCTCGGTGCGGATCACGCCGCTCGTCTCGCTCATGCCGCGCACGAATGATATCTTGAATTCCAGCGTGGCGTAGCCAGTGCCCGCGGGCAGCGTGCTCTGCACCGCGAGCCCCATCGCGGAATCCAAGAGGATCGCGGCATAGCCGCCATGCACCGAGCCGATCGGATTGTAATGGCGCAGACCAGGCACGCTGTGAATCACGACGGCGCCGGGTTCGACCGTGCAGTCGAACGGCTCGACCGTCTGCATGATCGGCGGCTCCGGCAATCGTCTCGCGAAGATCGCGCGGACAAAATCGAGCCCCGACATCGATACCATCACGTCGATGGGTACGATGCCGTATTCGATAGCCTGCTTGCCGGATTTATCGTCCATGATCTCTCAACACACGGCGTCGTCATGCCGGACCTGATCCGGGCATTTATGATTGTTCAGAGAGGATTGCCGGGTCAAGCGCGGCATCTGGCAGCCGTTCAACAATGTCCGCTACCAAGCTCGCGACCTTAAGCCCAGAAGCCCGTCACCTGACAAAACCATCGAATGGTGTCATATAAATCGGGTCGAAGTCCTCGTTCGCCTTCTTGAACTCGTCCGAGGGCGTGCCATAGATCACCCAGCGAGTGAGCTTGGCCACAGCGAAGAACTCCTTCGAGAATGGCGCGAAGCTTTCCGTTTGATGGAACAGGGCCGCCTTCGAATCCGTGTAGCGTTCGAAGAAGTCAACCGTCTTCCGGTCGTCCCCGATGTTGCACTCAAACTGCAGCGCGCCCGGCTCCTTCTCTGTCGCGGCCACAAGCTTTGGTATCAGCGGCGTGAACCTCTGATCGACAGTGACGGCGAACACCCAGTACACCTGTTCGCTCCGCATCCCTGCCTCCATGGTACGGCCCTCAAGGCTCACACGACGACGACAATCGGCGCAACTGCCAACCACTAGAACTGCGCAACCAATTTTAGCGTGGGCCAATGTGACGTTCAAACAGGACACCGTCTTGAAGGCTGTTGTCGCGTCTAGAACGTTCTTGCCGTTCTTGTTTCGAGAACGCGCCCGTGTGCCTTCAAAAGCAAACGCCTCCAAGCCCCGGGGACCCTCGAAGACTTCGATCTGAGACGGTTCGCGGAATGATCTAGGTGACCCGCTCGGTCGCTCCCATCGCCGCCGAGACGCGAGGCTTGTCGTTTCCGCTCTACCCCGACAAACAGACTGCTGATTGGTCCATCTAGACAGGAACGCCGGGCTGCGGCGATCGCAACCGTCGAGCGAGGAACGTTATCACCGATCGTGGTGCGGGCCCTGGCAGCCGTCGGCAACCGTCTGCCGGACGGCGAGCGGATATTGCGCGCCTTGGGCCGGCAGATCGTGGACCAGAAGGGCTTCTTCGCCTTGCACGCCGACGAACGCTCGCACCTGATGTACGGGCTGATGTTCTGGCTCTATTCGAGCCTCTGTACCGCCAGGTCCTACGAGGCGTTCGTGAACTATCCCGAGACCGGTCCCTCCTACGACTCGCCCTGTTACCAGCTGATGATCCCTTTCAGCCTTGTCGCCGCCCCCTACAGCTTCAGCACCCGCGGGTATGCCGAGGGCTTTCTGAGGGACTGGTGGAACGCGTGGGTCGCCGGCGGCGACATCGTCGAGATGGCGGAAGGCTACCGCCTGACCCCCAAGGCCGAGGCGACCCTGCTCGGGCGCTTGGCAACGACTGCTGGCCTCGAGGTCAATAAGCCAGCGTGAAGTTCCTCCGGAACCTCGCCGCATACTGCCGTTCCCCATCACAGCCGATATGTTCGCACATGGGGTACGCTGGGTCCTGATCTCGCTCGCGGGCGTGAACGTCGCGACCGGAGCGCTAATCGCCTGTATACTGGTGAGCGTCATGGTCACGCCAGTCGTCGACCGCCTACATCCTGCCGTTCGCTACGCTCGCCTTTTCCACCGCCGTCTCGATGATTCCGGGCTTCTTTCTTTTCCAAGCAGCAAGTGCGATCGTCGAACTCGCTCGATGGGCCGCCTGCGCCAGCAACTCTGCTGACGAACATCGGCGCAAATGGCGTCACGGCACTTCTGGTCATACTGGCGATGACCTTCGGGCTGATCCTGCCTCGCGTGCTGCTCGAAGACCGCTCGTGACATGGCACGCGTCGATCAAGAGCCGCACAAGGCGTAACGGGGCGAGCGGCTCGCCCCGATCCGAACATTCTGCAGCAAGCTAACGCCGCGCGTGTCTATGCTTAGCTGGCCCGCCAACAAACTGACGCACGAACCACCGCGGCGGCCTCTCCGCAATAGACCCGCAGCAGATTGCCAAGCGCTCCTCGTCGGACGATGATTTGAGATTGATGCGGCTCCACTCTCAGAGAGTCCGTTTTGCTCGCCCTGATATCCTATTTTACGATGCGCATCGGATCGAACTGTGCCGATCGATGTGCGCGCTGTATCTCATGCGGTGAAATGGCGCACATATTTTGCGGGCCAATCCGGGGGGTAAAATCTAAAAACGTTATTAAAATCAATATGAGTTGGCGGAGGGAGAGAAACCAGAAAGAAATTTGCTCGTTGGCACTCTCTCAGGTGCTCTCCCAATGTCGAGAGAACCCTGCTCCAGGATAAAGCTTAGCCTCTCCAGTCTCCTCTAGCACACCCCCTCGGACTGAGACTGCTAGCGTCACTGCTGCCGTGCAAAAAAGCGCGTCTAAAGGGGGACTGTTTACCCCTCTCTGGACCGCTACGCGGGCCAAGCCGAGACCGCTTACCGCGAAAGTGCCCTTCAGACGACGGATGAGCTTCCGCCGTCGACATTGAGGGCCGTTCCGGTGACATAGGAGCCGGCGTCGGAGGCCAGAAAGCAGGCAACCTTGGCGAATTCCTCGGCCTTTCCCATGCGCCCCAACGGAATGGTCTTAGCGCGCTGAGCCATGAAATCCGCATAGGGTATATTGGCCTTGGCCGTGCTGGTCGGAGTCGATCAGGCCCACCAGCAGCGCATTGACAAGGATGTTGAACGCTGCGCCCTCGCCGGCCAGCACCTTGGTCAGTGCCATGCCGGCGGTGCGCGAGATCGAGGTTGGCGCGCTGGCGGCGCGCGGCGCCTTGGCGCCGATGTTGAGGACGTTGATCACACGACCCCAGCGCCGCTCCTTCATCTGCGGCCATGCCAACCGGGTCAACCGGATCGCGGCGAAAAGTTTCTGATCGAGATCTTCCTGCATCCGCTCGTCGGTCAACGTCTCGAACGCGCCAGAGCGCGACACACCGGCGTTGTTGACGAGAATGTCGACCTGCCCGAATGCCTTCGTCGCTTCAGCATGGATGCGTTTGATGTCGGCGGCCTTGGCCACATCGCCGGCGACCGTAATGATGCGGCCGCGCGCATTACCGCCGAACGCGGTCGCTGCGCCATCCGAAATGGCTTTGGCCGCGGACTCCAGCGCTTCCGGGCCGCGGGCTGCGATCACGACGTTGGCACCGGACGTCACGAACTGGGTAGCGATTGCAAGGCCAAGCCCCTTGCTGCCGCCGGTCACAATCGCCGAACGGCCGTGAAGCGAGATTTCCATGGCGGTTTCCTCTGATTTTCCTTTCTGCCCTCGCTTGACTGCAGGCCCACCGCGGACACCTTGAGGATGGCGGAGGGAGGCCTCACAGAAGACGACCTTCGCAAAATGGTACGAAAGCTCGAAAGCTCCGTCCGCGACCAATACGGACCTTCGGTTGGACTTTGCGATTGCGGCTTACGTTTCTAGAGCGAGCAAATGTGTTCCGGTTGGTACTCAAAGCAGACAGCTCCCGCCATTGGTATTTTATCGAAGCGAAGACTGTCCGACTATGCGGCCATCAGCACGCGGATGTCGTGGTCCTCGTCCAATTCAGCAATTTGGCGCTGGAGCATGCCGGCTCTTTCGGCTCCAATTACTGGGTCGGCGAGGCTATGAAACTTGGTCACGAGGCGCCCGCCTTGGCGGTCCAAATCTCGATCCGGAATCGCCACGTCGAAGGTTGCCTCAGCAGTTTGACCGCCGGTAGTCTTGATCACGACGTGGGCATCTCGGCCTGCACTGCGATCGCCGTGCACAGTTACTCGTTCGCGAACCATGGCGAGCGTCGCATCAAGAGCGTTCTCATCTGAATAAGTCTGGATCGCGGCAGTATCTTTGCCGCAAGCCGCAAGTGCCGCGGTGTGGCGCAGGCTGAACTTGGTTTCGAGCCCGCTCCGCGGTGAGGCAATGTTGCAAACCGACAGATGTCCTGGCGCGACATGGGCGTCGATGCTTGCCACATCAGGGCCGCTGAAAGACAACTGCCGGCGCAATAACTTGATCGCCTCGATGCTGGAATGGGTTAGATAGCAGGCGGCGTGATATTTGAAGAGCGTTTCCACGACCAGGCTGCCCGGACGCGGCAATGGCGCATCAACCGACGGATCGCCATCGCTCTGGGTCGCGACGAAGCCCTGCGCCACCTCGAGCACGCCAGGATTGGCTGTGAATCCGCGAACCGCAAGGCGTGCGGCCAGCACGCCGTTGGCCGCGGCGCGACCGGCGTGGAACGGCTTTGCCATGGTGCCAAACATCGATTTAAGCCCAGCTGCCTGGGTACCGGCAAGACCCAGCGCAACCGCCATCTGCGCCTCGTCGAGATCGAGCAGGAGCCCAGCCGCCGCGGCAGCACCGAACGAGCCAACCGTAGCGGTAGAGTGAAAGCCACGCTCATAGTGCGAGCGCATCACCAAGGAACCGACAAAACCGGCCGCCTCATAGCCTGCGACGAAAGCACGCAGCACGTCCATTCCCGAACGTCCCTTCGCTTCGGCGATCGACAGCACGGCCGGCAGCACTGCAGCGGTGGGATGACCGATCAACGGATGAACGTCGTCGTAGTCGAGCGCGTGGGAGGTCGCGCCATTAATCAATGCAGCATCGACCGGCGAGCAGCGGAGATTGAAGCCCACGATCGACGCTGGTCCTTGCTCAGAGGTCGCCATCTCCTCACGCAGAATGCGCGCTACTGGCTCGTTCGAACCTGCGAGCGTAACACCATACCAATCCAAAACGCACTGTTTAGCCACCGTCAGCGCCGCCCGATCGAGCTCGGCGCTACGATAGCCAACGATATGACGGGCAAGCTTCGCCGTTAGGTTCGGCATTGTCGCTCCCATGTCCCCTGTTCGACTCTGTCACCAAGTCGCGCCGACCTCAATGGTTGAAGGGGCACAAATCCGCCCCTCCCCGGCAGGACTAACCTATGAACCGTCGGGGTCAGCGTTGCCCATCGGTCAATAGGTCAAGGGCATTTTGAACTATTTCATGTTTGCTCAATAGGGTCCCGTGTTTTCGAAAGCCGTCCGCAGTAATAATCTCGATAGGTTCTACGCAATGGCCCGGTGTGGAATAGCCGCGGCGGCTCGTCTACTCGTGTTGGAATAGCCCGAAAAGATTTTAGCGTGACTTCGATTCCCAAACGCGCCCGTCCCCCTTCATTGTTGAGGCTGCTCCACGCAAAGCCTTGGCAGGTCGCCATGATCGGGCTCGGCACGGCCACGACGCAACTCGACACGTCAGTAAATATCGCCTTCCCCGCCATTACCAAGGGATTTGATATCTCGATCAGCGACATCCAGTGGGTCGTGATCTGCTACGTACTGACCTATGCCAGTTTACTTCTGGCACTGGGACGCATTGGCGACACGGTTGGTCATGCAATCATTTTCCGGATTGGTCTAATCTGGAGTACAGCTGCACTACTCCTTGTCAGTTATTCGCCAAGCTTTGGCGCGATGCTGTTCTTTCGCTTCCTGCAGGGTGTCGGCGCTGCACTGGTGCTGAGCTGCAGCGCAGCGCTGGTCGTAAGTCTTTATGGCGAGGAACGACGTAGTCGGGCGCTTGGCATCTACACCATGATGCTTTCGGTTGGTTTGATGCTCGGTCCCCTTCTTGGCGGTGCGCTGACGGCGGCTTGGAGTTGGCCAGCGGTTTTTTGGTTCCGAGTTCCGCTTGCCGTTGGGGCGCTGCTCATGTTGCGCGGCATGCCGGCATCGTCACAGCGCCAGGCGGCCGATCGCTTTGACATTTTGGGTGGCGTTTCTCTGGTATTGGGCTTGGTAACGATGCTGCTGGCGCTCAATCGCCTTCGCGAATTGTCCGCCATCTGGTTCGGAATACTGTCCGCAGTTGCGTTTGCGGCTTTCATATCCCGCGAGTCACGCGCTGCACGTCCGATCATCGCTCTCGAAATCCTTAGGCAGCCGGGTTTCGCACTGCTCAATCTTGTCAGCGTGCTGGCCAATCTCGCAGCGTTTTCAGTCTGGCTGCTGGTGCCTTATTTCTTGGCGCGGGTGCCCGATTATACGCTGACCGAAAGCGGCATCATTCTGGCTATGGCCGCGGCAGGAGCCGTGCTGGCCGCCCCGATCGGCGGGCGCATCACCGGGCAACATCTTTCCACTGAACGATTGGCGATTGCTGGCGCCGCAGCAATTGGCTGTGGTCTGCTGCTGCTCGGGGCGTGGACGGAGCAGACTCCGATGATCCTACGGATTGTTGGACTCGCCGTGCAGGGCGTCGGCCTCGGCCTATTCCAGCTGGCCTATTCGGATATCGTCATTGCAGCGCTTCCACTCAAGGATCGCGGCGTTGCGGGCAGCCTTGTGCTGCTGACGCGAACGCTTGGCACTGTCGCTGCGGCTTCGGTGGTCCTGGTGACGTTCGAAATGCTGAATATCCAATATGGCTTCCTTGCGGGCTTCCAAAAGACCTTTCAGCTTGCAGCTTTGCTGGCATTTTTCGCAGCGGGACTATTGGCGGTTTCACGGCGCAGGATTGGTGATCCAAATTCGAAGATCTAATCTTACCGCAGAACCCGACGGCGCATGACGCCGATGGACGCATAATACGGAACGCGAAGATTGATCGCGCTTGGGTTGTGAAGGCGACGTCATCGGCCCCACCTCAG
>CAWGJM010000051.1:0-79167 GCA_963822795.1 uncultured Alphaproteobacteria bacterium | reverse complement strand
TCTAAGTTCCCCACCGGGCCTTGCCGGACCTTCAGCGCATGAAACTTCTGCTATTCTGCGGCCGCGTCGTCGGCACCGAGGTCGGTATTCCCTTGGTGCGAATAAGCCCGCTTCTAAGTTGGACCCGGGGTTCCTGGAGCACCTCAGACTGTTGCCACGGGCCGTCACCGGCCCCGGAGCACGCGTGTTAGAGTTCTTATTTACGGGAGCCCCACGCCGACGACGCAACCCAGGAGGAAGACATGGAACTGTTGCATCGACGCTGTTGCGGTCTCGACGTTCACAAAGAGACGGTGGTGGCCTGCCTGCGCCTTGTAGCTGACGGCAAGGTCACGACCGAAGTTCGTACGTTCCAAACGACCACGGCGGATCTTCTGCGCTTGTCGAAGTGGCTGGCAGAAAACGATTGCACGCATGTGGCAATGGAGGCGACCGGCGTCTATTGGAAGCCGGTGTGGCATATCTTGGATGACGGGGAGTTCGTGTTGGTGTTGGCAAACGCCGCGCATGTGAAGAACGTGCCCGGCCGCAAGACCGACGTCAACGATGCGATGTGGTTGGCCGAACTGTTGGCGCACGGTCTGATCCGAGCGAGCTTCGTGCCGGATACGCAGACCCAGGAGATGCGCAGCCTGCTGCGCACGCGCAAGCAATTGGTTCGCGAACAGTCGAGCCATGTGCTGCGGGTCCAGAAGACACTCGAGGACGCCAACATCAAATTGGACTCGGTGCTTACCGATTTGATGGGCAAGAGCGGCCGCGCCATGCTCGAGGCACTGATTGCCGGGGAAACCAACCCGGTCAAACTGGCCGGCCTTGCCGATCGGCGGGTGAAGGCATCACCGGAGGAACTGCGCGAGGCCCTTCGCGGCCGGGTCACGAAGCACCATCGCTTCCTGCTTCGTCTTCATCTCAATCAGATCGACGCTCTTGATGCCGCCATGGCCACGCTCGACGCGCAAGTGGAGGCGAACCTTGGCCCCTTTCGCACCGCAGTCGAGCTCGTAACGTCGGTTCCTGGCGTCAAGAACCTCGGCGCTCACGTCATCGTCTCCGAAGTCGGGATCGACATGAGCCGGTTCCCTTCGGCCGAACATCTCCTCTCGTGGGCCTGCATTTGCCCGCGCAACGACGAGAGTGCCGGCAAACGACGATCCAATCGGATGCGCAAGGGCGGCACTTGGCTCAAAACCACGCTAGTGCAGTGCGCCTGGGCGGCGGTAAAAAAGAAAGACAGTTATCTGCAGGCCCAATTCTACCGCATCAAAGCCCGTCGTGGCCCCAAAAAGGCGATCATGGCCGTCGCGGCCTCGATCCTTACCGCGATCTACCACATGCTCAAAGACGGCACGATGTACAAGGACCTCGGCCGCGACCACTTCGATCGACGTTCCACTGATCGACAGAAAAAGCGCTTGATCAAACGTTTGACCGACCTCGGCTATGCAGTCACGATCAAGCCGCTCGCTGCCTGAGCCTGTCTGCGGCATCGCCAACAAGAGGAGTTTGTGGCATGGCCTGAGCAGCTCAGTTTCGTGTTAGGCGTGGAGAAAATCCGGCATGAGTAACCCGCTCCGACCCGTCGCGCGACTGACCATGATCACGCTCGGCGTGAGCAACATGCGCGCCAGCATCGCGTTCTACCAAGCCCTGGGCTTTACGCGGAAATTCCGGGCAACCGGCGAGGTCGTTGCGTTCTTCGACACCGGCGGTACCGCAATCGGACTTTTCCCGTGGGATCAGCTTGCGCAGGATGTCACGCTGCCTGAACGTCCGCGGCCCGAGGCGTTCCGGGGGGTGACGCTGGCCTGGAATTGCCGCTCGGCGGCGGAAGTCGATACGGTGCTGGATTTTGCGGTCGCGCAGGGCGCATCGCTGTTGAAACCGGCGCACCTGACCGATTACGGCGGCTATTCCGGCTATTTTGCCGATCCGGACGGTCACCCCTGGGAGGTTGTGGTCGCTCCCAACATCGAAGTTGGCGAGGACCGGCGCGTTCACCTGCCGGGGTAAGCATCGAGGTTGAATAACGGGAATTGCGCCTAGTTCCCGGTTGCGTCGCGGAGCGCGCTTGCGCACGATCCCGCCCATGATTCGGGACAAGTCCGGGAAAAATTCAAGCGGTCCATCGAAGGGCGTGATCGCGGCGACGCCGCCGAGCTTTCGGCGCGAGCGCGCGCTGATCAAGCGCGGCGTCTGGCCGGTGGCCGGCTGCGACGAAGCCGGCCGCGGGCCGTTGGCGGGACCGGTGGTGGCCGCCGCCGTCGTGCTCGACCCCAAGCGGATACCCAAAGGCATCGACGATTCCAAGCGGCTGACGCCTGAGCAGCGCGAGGAATTGTTCGAGAAAATCTGCGCGACGTCTTCCTTCGCCGTCGCCTTTGCGTCTCCGGCGCGGATCGATCGCGACAACATCCTGCGTGCCTCGCTGTGGGCGCTCTCGCGCGCCGTGCAGGCGCTGCCCGAAATGCCAAAGCATGTATTCGTCGACGGCCGCGACCTTATCGATACAGCTTGTGATTGCGACGCGGTGATTGGCGGCGACGGGATCGTGATGTCGATTGCGGCGGCCTCGATCATCGCCAAGGTGACGCGCGACCGGCTGATGTGCGCGCTGGCGCAGGATTGCCCCGGCTACGGCTTCGAGTCCCACAAGGGTTACAGCGTGCCGGAACATCTTCAGGCGCTGGACCGGCTGGGTCCCTCGGTACATCACCGCAGTTTCTTTGCACCCGTCGTCGCCGCGCGGCAAAAACATCAGCCGTGGACGAGCACGCGCGAAGTGGACGTTTTCGTGGTGGAGGATCCCGCCGCGGGCGAAATCTCCGCCACGATCTGACGCTGTTGCCTCAGACGTCTGCGCGCTCTATCACACGTCCGGGATCGAATAAGGCCGGCAGGAAAATCCGGCTGGGGTTTTCGGACGTTTCATGCGTTTTACCTCCCTGGTAGTCGAACTGATCCGAACCCGGCCGCGGCTGGTGGTCTGGATCGTGGTGCTCGCGCAGGCCGCGCTGTGGCTGATCGTGTCGCTGTTATTTTATCGCAGCCCTCCCAGCGACCTTGCAATGGTGCTCGCCTATGGACGGGAATACCAGGTCGGGACCGAACTCGGCCCGCCGCTGGCGTTCTGGCTCGCCGACATCGCGTTTCGCGCCGCCGGCGATCACATGTTCGGGGTCTATCTGCTGGCCGAGCTTTGCTCGATCGCGAGCTTCTGGTTCCTCTACCAGCTCGCGCGCATCGTCGTCGGGGGCCAACAGGCGGTGCTTGCGGTGCTGCTGACCATGACGGTCACGGCCTTCAGCTCGCCCGGCCTCGAATTCGGCCCCCTGGTGTTGGCCCGGCCGCTCTGGGCGATGCTGCTTTTGCACTCCTGGCTCTTGATCGGGCTGGACCGGCGCAACGCCTGGTTCGCCTGGTCGATCGACGCCGGATTGTTGCTGTTGACCACGTCGGCCGCGATTCTGCTGCTGATCCTGGTCGCGGGCTTTGCGCTTGCAACCGAACGGGGGCGGCGCCTGTTGTTGTCGTTCGATCCGTTGTACGCGCTGTTGGTGATCGTCGCGCTGGCGCTGCCCTATCTGATCTTTCTGATCCGCGCCGACACCCTGACACTGTCGTCCTTGCCTGGGATCGCGGAGTTGAGCGGGCGGGCCCTGCATTGGGCGTGGCTCGTCGGCGGCCTGCTTCTGGCGATGTCGGGGATCGTGATCCTTGTGGCGTTGAACACCGGATGGTTTAGCCGCATTCCGGAGGAAGTGCCGATCATCTATCGGCCGCCGGTCGCCTCTTTGGCGCGCAACTTCGTCTATTTCTTCGCGATCGCGCCCGCGCTCGCGGGAAGCGTGATCTCGGGAATATTCGATCTTGATCGCGTCTTCGTCGGCTCCGGCGTCGCACTTTTGATGTCGGGACTGACCGTGATCGTCGCGACCGGCGATCTCGTCCAATTGCGGCGCCAACGCCTGCTGCGCTCGGTCTGGGCGGCCGCGATCGCACTACCCGCGTTCGCCGTGATCGCCGGCACGCTGTTCCTGCCCTGGACCGGCGGCGGCGAGGTGGCGACGTCGCTGCCGGCGCGGGCGATCGGGCAGTTTTTTGGCGACAGCTTTGAACGGCGCACCAATCAGCCGCTGCGCGCGGTCGCCGGCGATCTGCAGATCGCCAGCCTGATCGCGCTCGACACGGCACGGCCGCATCTCTTTATCGACGCCGCGCCGCAGCGGACGCCGTGGCTGTCGTTCGCAAGATTCAACGAAACCGGCGGCGTGGTGGTGTGGCGCGCGGCCGATACCGAAGGCACGCCGCCTCCCGAACTCGCGCAGCGCTTTCCGGGTCTCGTCCCTGAGGTGCCGCGCGCGTTCGACTGGCTGGTCAATGGCAGGCAGCCGCTGCTGCGGATCGGCTGGGCCATCGTGCGGCCGAAGGGGCCGTAGTCACTCATCCCCCAAGGAGGAATGCGTGGCGCTGAAAGGACGTTGCCTGTGCGGAGCGGTACGTTATGAGGTCGACCGCCTCGATACTCCGATCGGTCATTGTCACTGCACGACCTGCCGCAAAGCTCATGGGGCTCCATATGCGCCGACCGCGCGCGTCATGCGAGATCATTTCCGTCTGATCGCGGGTGAGGAAAAGCTTTCTGCCTTCGAATCGTCGCCCGGCAAAATGCGGCGATTCTGCTCTGGTTGCGGCACTCACATCGTGGCCGAACGTGCGGATCAGCCGCATATCGTGCTTCGCGTCGCAACGCTCGATGATGATCCGACGGTCAGGCCGGCCGTGCACATTTGGACCTCGCATGATGTGCCGTGGCTCGTCGAGGGTGAAGATTTGCCACGCTTTCCAGAGTGGCCGCCCGGCCGCTAACGTGGCCGCGCCGAGCCCGGCGAACCATCACGATGCCGGCGCTTGCGCCAGCGCTTTAGCAATCGCGCGCAGATCCTGCCAGGACAGGCGCTTATAGGACGGCGAACGCAACAGATAGGCCGGGTGGAAGGTTGCAAGCGCGCGGATCGCGCGCGTGCCGGTATCGTAGTCGAACCATCGGCCGCGTGTGCGCATGATGCCCTCGCGCGTCCCCAGCAACGTCTGGGTCGAGGGATTGCCGAGTGTCACCAGCACGTCGGGATCGACCAGTTCGATCTGGCGCTGGATGAACGGCAGGCAGATCTGCGTTTCCTGCGGCGTCGGCGTGCGGTTGCCGGGCGGCCGCCACGGAATGACGTTGGCGATATAGACGCTGGTGCGATCAAGCCCGATCGTAGCGATCATGCGGTCCAGGAGCTTGCCCGATCGCCCGACGAATGGCAGGCCTTCGATGTCTTCCTCCCGCCCGGGCGCCTCGCCCACGAACATCACCCGCGCGCGCGGGTTGCCGTCGGCAAACACCAGCCGCGTCGCGGTCGATTTCAGCGCGCAGCCGTCGAATTTTTCCAACAGCTCGCGTAGTACCTCAAGGGTCGGCGCGGTGCGCGCGGCTTCCCGTGCGGAGGCGATCGCCGCTTCCGGCGCCGGTGGCGGCTCGGCGCGGGCAGGGGAGATGATGGCGGGCGCCGCCCGAACCGGTTGGGCCACCGCCGGCGTTGCCTCGACCTCGGCGGAGACGATGTCAGGGTCGGCAAGCCGGTTGACCGGCGCATCCGAAAGCGCGCAGTCGACGCCTGCTTCCAAGTAGAAGGCCAGCAACTCTAGGACGGTGGGCGATGGATCAGGTGTCATCATGGGCTTTGCGGGAAGATCTGCGTCAATTTACGCCGCATTGTGCTGCGGCGAAACGCATTTCCATGGTTGTCCTGCCCCTAAAAATCGGAAACAAGGGGACGCCACAATTCGATAAATCTCAACCGGGCTGAGATCAGGTCATGAGTAGCGAAGAATTACCCCCGCGCGAATCCATGGAATTCGACATCGTGATCGTCGGCGCCGGGCCGTCGGGCCTGGCCGCCGCGATCCGGCTGAAGCAGCTCAACGCGGACCTCAACATCGTCGTGGTGGAGAAGGGATCCGAGGTCGGCGCCCATGTACTGTCGGGCGCGGTGATCGATCCGGTCGCGCTCGACAAGCTCGTTCCCGACTGGCGCGAGGACGCCGATTGTCCGCTCAAGACCCGGGTCAAGACCGACAAGTTCTACTGGATGACCGGGGGAAGCGCTATTCCGCTGCCAGCGATCATGATGCCGCCGCTGATGAACAATCATCATTGCTTTATCGGCTCGCTCGGCAACGTCTGCCGCTGGCTCGCGCGCAAGGCCGAGGCGCTCGGGGTCGAGATCTACCCGGGCTTTGCCGCGGTCGAGGTGATCTACCACGAGCACGGCGCGGTGCGCGGCATCGCCACCGGCGACATGGGCATCGCCAAGGACGGCTCGCACAAAGCCTCCTATACGCGCGGCATGGAGCTCTGCGGCAAATACACGCTGTTCGCGGAAGGGGCGCGCGGCAGCCTGACCAAGCAGCTGATTTCGAAATTTGCGCTCGATGCCAACAGCGAGCCGCCGAAATTCGGCATCGGCCTGAAGGAAGTCTGGCAGGTCGATCCGGCCAAGCATCAGAAGGGCCTGATCCAGCACTCCTTCGGCTGGCCGCTGAACAACAACACCGGCGGCGGCTCGTTCCTCTATCACTACGACGACAACATGGTCGCGGTCGGCTTCGTCGTGCATCTCAATTACGACGATCCCTATCTGTCGCCGTTCGACGAATTCCAGCGCTTCAAGACCCATCCGTCGATCAGTCCGCTGTTCGAAGGCGGCAAGCGGCTAGCCTATGGTGCGCGCGCCATTACCGAGGGCGGCTATCAGTCGGTGCCGCGGCTCACCTTCAAAGGCGGCGCGCTGATCGGTTGCGCGGCGGGTTTTGTCAATGTGCCGCGCATCAAGGGCGTGCACAACGCGATCGGCAGCGGCATGCTTGCCGCGGAACACGTCGCCACCGCGCTTGGCGCGGGCCGCGCCAATGACGAACTGCTCGAATATGAAAATGCCTGGCGCACCTCGCAGGTCGGCAAGGATCTGTACCCGGTCCGCAACGTCAAGCCGCTGTGGTCGAAATTCGGCACCGTGATCGGCGTCGCGCTCGGCGGGTTCGACATGTGGTGCAACACGCTCGGCTTCTCGCTGTTCGGAACCCAGTCGCACGCCAAGCCCGACCGCAAGACACTGGATCCTGCGAAAGCGCATGCGCCGATCCCTTCGCCGAAGCCGGACGGCAAGCTCACCTTCGACCGGCTGTCGTCGGTATTCCTCTCCAATACCAACCACGAGGAAGACCAACCGGTGCACCTCAAGGTCGCCGACATGAATCTGCAGAAGACCTCCGAGCATGATGTGTTCGCCGGTCCGTCGAACCGCTATTGCCCGGCCGGCGTCTATGAATGGGTCGAGGAAGCCTCAGGTCCGCGCTTCGTCATCAACGCCCAGAATTGCGTCCACTGCAAAACCTGCGACGTGAAGGACCCGAACGGCAACATCACCTGGGTTCCGCCGGAAGGCGGCGGCGGACCCAACTATGAGGCGATGTAGTGCACGATTGCGTGAGCTGGCGGCGGGTCGCCGGCGGCCGCCCGGCCACGATTAGGCCACACTGCCAGCGTTGTCAGGTGGGGTCGGGGTGAACGAACCGGCGGTTCTGCCAACGGAATCGCCAACGCGTATCCTTGCGGTTGACCGCCAAACGCGGCATTGTCCCACTTGTCGATGCCGCCGGTTGGGTATGCATCCACACGATCCATAAATTCCTATCAGCCAGAGCGAGCCGTGATGCTTTCCATTCGTTACAATCGCCGGACCCTTGCCGCCATTGCCATTGCCGCGTTGGTCCTGCCCGGCGCGACCTGGGCGCGGGCACAGGAACGTCTCGCCGACAACTCGGCGCAGTTTCCGACCAGCCACGATCTGAAAGCACTGACCACCTCGGGCAGCTACCTTGCCGCCCGCCACGCCAGCGTGGAGCGCGATGCGGCTTCCGCTGCGGCATTTTACCGCTCGGCACTACGTACCGATCCGAAGAACAACGAGCTGTTGGATCGCGCGTTCATTTCATCGGTCGCGGACGGCGACGTCGACGAGGCCGTCAAGCTCGCCGACCGCATCCTTGCCGTCGACAAGTCCAACCGCGTCGCCCGCCTCGTGGTCGGCGTGCAGGATCTGAAGCTGAAGAAATACGCCGCCGCGCAGTTGAACATCAACCAGTCGATCCGCGGGCCGATCACCGATCTGGTTGCGACCCTGTTGTCGGCCTGGGCAAGTTACGGCGCCGGCGATGCCAAGAGCGCGGTAGCCACCATCGACAAGCTGACCGGTCCCGAATGGTATCCGATTTTCAAGGATCTGCATGCCGGCATGATCCTCGAGCTCGCGAGCAAAGAAAAGGACGCCGGCACGCGCTTCGAGCGCGCCTACAAGCTCGACGATTCTATGCTGCGGGTGGCGGAAGCCTATGCGCATTGGCTGTCGCGCAACAAGGACGACAAGGCGGCGGAGGTCATCTACGAGGACTTCAACAAGAAGCTTGCGCGCCATCCGCTGGTGGAGGAGGGCATGCGGGACACCAAGGCCGGCAAGAAGCTGCCGCCGCTCGTCGATTCGGCGCAAGCCGGTGCGGCCGAAGCGCTCTACGGCATCGGCGCCACGCTGACCCGCCGCGGCGGCGAGGACCTAGCGCTGGTCTATCTGCAGCTTGCGCTTTATCTCCAGCCCAACCATCCGCTGGCGCTGCTGTCGCTCGCCGATCTCTATGAATCGGTGAAGAAGCCGCAGATGGCGATCAAGGTCTATGAGCGGGTGCCGACGAGCTCGCCGCTCAAGCGCAACGCCCAAATTCAGCTTGCGACCGATCTCGATACCGCTGATCGCAGCGACGAGGCGATCAAGATCCTGAAGAGCGTGATCGCGGAGGATCCGAAGGACCTCGAAGCCATCATGGCGCTGGGCAATATCGAGCGCGGCCGCAAGAAGTTTGCCGATTGCGCGCAGACCTATTCGCAAGGCATCGATGTACTGCCGGACGCCGCCGACAAGGCCAACAGCGTCTACTACTATTACCGCGGCATCTGCGAGGAACGTTCCCACCAGTGGCCCAAGGCCGAGGCCGACATGAAGAAGGCGCTCGAGCTGCAGCCTGACCAGCCAAATGTGCTGAACTATCTCGGCTATTCGTGGATCGACCAGGGCGTCAATCTCGACGACGGCATGAAGATGATCAAACGCGCCGTCGAGCAGCGTCCCGACGACGGCTACATCGTTGACTCGCTCGGCTGGGCCTTTTTCCGCATCGGCAACTACGACGAGGCAATGAAAAATCTCGAGCGCGCGGTCGAGCTCAGGCCCGAGGATCCGACCATCAACGATCACCTGGGTGACGCCTATTGGCGGGTCGGCCGCAAGCTGGAGGCGAAATTCCAGTGGGCCCACGCCCGCGACTTGAAGCCGGAGCCGGACGATCTGCCGAAGATCGAGGAGAAGATCGCAAACGGCCTGCCGGACGAACCGCCTGGGACCGCCGCAGCTTCCGCCGACAAGCCAGCCGACAAGAAGGACGACGTCAAGAAGGAAGACGACAAGGGCGGCTGAGGCGTCAGGCTGGGGGCTTTGCGTTTATGCCGGCGCTGATCGAGGACGGGCGCGCCAAGGTGAACCTGACCCTTCGGGTGGTCGGGCGGCGCGTCGACGGCTATCACGACCTTGAAAGCGTGGTGGCGTTCGCCGATTGCGCCGATCGTCTCACGCTGACGTCCGGGCCCGAACTTTCCTTGAAGACCACCGGGCCGCTGGCGGAGGCCTGCGGCGAGACCGCGGACAATCTGGTGCTGAAGGCGGCCCGCCTTCTCGCCGAGCGCGTGCCGGATCTCAAGCTTGGTGAATTCATCCTCGACAAGGTCCTGCCGGTCGCGGCCGGCATTGGTGGCGGTTCCGCGGATGCCGCCGCGGCGCTGCGGCTGCTCGCGCGGCTCAACGGAATGGCGCTCGATGATCCGCGCCTCAAGGACGTCGCGCTGTCGACGGGCGCCGACGTGCCGGTATGTCTTGCCTCGCGCGCCTGCGACATGGCCGGCGTCGGCGAGACCCTGATGCCCCTGAGTTTGCCGAAACTGCCCTGCGTGATGATCAACCCGCGCGTTCCGGTCGCGACCAAGGACGTCTTCAAGGCGCTGGGTCTGCGCAACGGCGAACTTCTGGTCGGTGCCAGCGACGTGATCGAGGCTCCGGCCTGGCCGGAAGCGGGGGCATCGATCGCCGACTGGGTCGAAGCGCTGTCGGCCGTTGTCAACGACCTCGAGACTCCCGCGATGCGCATCCAGCCAGCGATCGCCGAAGTGCTCTCCGCGTTACGTTCGGCCGACGGCGCCATGCTAGCGCGGATGTCGGGCTCGGGCGCGACCTGTTTTGCGATTTTCGCGAACGGTGCGGCAGCCCAGCGCGCCGCGCAGAAGATTTTGCACGATCATCCCGCCTGGTGGGTGCATGCGGGGGAATTGAGCTAGACCCACTATGCTGTCGTCACCCGCGAAGGGCGGGTGAACCCAGATCGTAGAGTGGGCAAAGCGAAAGCCTGCCCATCATCTGGCTCGCAACTAATAAAGTTGGTGGGCACCGTGCAAGTGTGCCTTTGCCCGCCCTACGCTCTAAGGCGCGATAGTGCCTGAGGCCGGCCGCCGCGCGAGGGCGAGTGAAAGTCCGAGCCCGGCAATGAAAAGCCCAGAGCCCTGCCGCAAACGCTGAATGAAAACCGGCCTGCGCATCAGGGTAGCGCGGGCGCTTGCGGCCACCATGACCACGATGACGTCAGCGGATGTGTTCAGCGTCACCGAGATCAAGCCGAGCGCGATGAACTGAAGCGCTGGATAACCCGCCGCTGGATCCAGGAATTGCGGAATGAACGCCAGAAAGAACGCAGCGGTCTTGGGATTCAATGCCTCCACCACGATGCCTTCCCGAAATGCCCGCTCCGTTCCGACCGCGCCGACCGGCTCGGGCACCCATTTGGTCGCTTCGCGGAAGGTTCTGATGCCGAGCCAGACCAGATAGAGCGCGCCGATCAGCTTGAGGAGCGTAAACAGCTGCGCGCTGGCAAGGATGATCGCGGAGACACCAAGCGCGCCTGCGACAACGTGCACAAGTCCGCCCAACGCCGTCCCGAAGGTGGATGCGATGCCGGCTTGCCTGCCTCCCGACAGCGTCCTTGCCGCCACATAGAACATGCCGGGGCCGGGGATCGCGGCAATGGCCAGCGCGGCCAGCAGAAACAGCGAAAGGTTGGCGCCACTCACGGCTCAATACGACCGCGCCAGGCAGAACGCCACCACCTGCTCCAGCGCGCTCTTCATTGCAGATGCCGGGAACAGCGCCAGCGCGTCGACCGCCATCGCGCCGTAATGCTGAGCGCGGCTGATGGTGTCCTCGAGCGCGCGGTGCTTGGTCATCAACCCGATGGCGTGATCGAGATCGTTGTCGCCGATCTCGCCGCGCTCCAGCGCGCGGATCCAGAACGCGCGCTCGGTGTCGTTGCCGCGGCGGAAGGCGAGCACCACCGGCAGCGTGATCTTGCCTTCGCGGAAATCGTCACCGACGTTCTTGCCGAGTTTCGCGGCCTTGCCGCCGTAATCCAACACGTCGTCCACCAGCTGGAATGCGATGCCGAGATTCATGCCGACCGAGCGGCACGCGGTCTGTTCCGCCTTCGGCCGGTTGGCGATTGTCGGCCCCACCTCGCAGGCGGCCGCGAACAATTCCGCGGTCTTGCCGCGGATCACCGCGAGGTATTCGTCCTCGGTGGTCGCGGTGTTCTTTGCCGCGGCAAGTTGCATCACCTCGCCTTCGGCGATTGTCGCGGCCGCGGCGGAGAGAATATCGAGCGCGCGCAGCGAGCCGACCTCGACCATCATCCGGAACGCCTGGCCGAGCAGGAAGTCGCCGACCAGGACGCTTGCCTCGTTGCCCCACAGCATCCGCGCCGATAGCTTGCCGCGGCGCAATTCGCTCTCGTCGACCACGTCATCATGCAACAGCGTCGCGGTATGCATGAATTCGACCGCGGCGGCGAGCTTGACATGGCCGTCGCCGGAATAGCCGGCGAGGCCGGCCATCGCCAATGTCAGCATCGGGCGCAGCCTTTTTCCCCCGAGGAAATCAGGTGGTTGGCGACCTCGGGGATCATGGTCACTTCCGAGCCGGTCCGCGACAGGATCGTGGTGTTGACGCGCTCCATGTCGGCCGCGACCAGCGCGACCAGCGCATCAATGGAAGCGCCCGAGGGGCTCTCGAAGGGTACAATAACCGCCACGCCGGTCTCCACATTTGCTATTGTGCAGAGCGACAATAGGTAGTGCGGCGTGAGGCGGCAAGAGCGGGATGCGGCAACGTTTCGTGTCCGGCCGGGAATGGAGAATGAGCTTTGCGGGAATTGGTTCGAACCAACGATATCGTGCTGGTTTCGGCGGTCGGCGCGCTGCTCGACGGCGCCAATATCCATCACCTGGTGCTCGACCAGAATATGAGCATCATCGAAGGCTCGCTCGGCATCCTGCCGCGGCGGATTTTGGTGCATGAGGACGACAACCGCGCCGCGCGGCGGCTGCTCGCGGACGCCGGCCTGTCGCATGAATTGCGGCCCGATGAGTGAGGCCGCCACCGACACCACCGAGGACAGTTTCCTCGGCGGGCAATTGCGGCTGCGCCAGCCGAAGTCGGGGCATCGTGCCGGCCACGACGCCATGCTGCTCGCAGCCGCAACACATGCGCGTTTGGGCAATCGCGTGGTGGAGTTCGGCGCTGGCGTCGGGGCCGCCGGCCTTGCGCTAGCAAGGCGCGTTGGCGGCATCGGCCTCGTGCTGGTCGAGATCGATCCGCAGCTTGCTGCGCTCGCGCGCGAGAATGCGGCCCGCAACGCCATTGCGGCCGATGTAATTGTGCTCGATGTGACGACGCCTGCCGATGCCTTCGCCGCACATGGTCTTGCACCCGACAGCGTCGATGTCGTCTTGATGAATCCACCGTTCAACGATGCCGGACGCCATCGCGCTTCGCCGGACCAGGCGCGCAACGTCGCGCATGTGGCAGAGCCCGCAATGCTTGAAAACTGGGTTCGCGCCGCGCGGCGGATCCTCAAATCCGGCGGCGTCCTCACCCTCATCTGGCGCGCGGACGGGCTTGCCGAAGTGTTTTCTGCGCTCGACCGCGGCTTCGGCAGCCTCGCCGTGCTGCCGGTTCACGGCGAGGCGACAAAGCCCGCGATCCGCGTGCTGGTCCGCGCGGTGAAGGGCGGCAGGGCGCCTATACGTATTGAGCCGGCGCTGATGCTTAACGGTGTACTAACGCCTGCCAACCAGCGGGTCGCGGAAATCCTAGACGGGAAGGGAGTGTTGCCCCTGGCGCTTGGCTAGGGGTTATTGCGGAAGCGTCTCCGACGGCTGTTTCGGCGCGGAAGTGAAGTGGATTGCCGCCAAAAGAGTGCCGATCAGCAGCATCAATAAGTAGATTTTCATGTCCCTCTCCGCAGCACCTTGCAGCCTTGCAACGCTTGCATTGCAAAGCGCGTTGCATTCAAAGGAATGACAGTCCTGTGATGAAAAATGGTCAATTCGAGGTATCTTTATGAGCGAGCAGACGAACGATCGCGGCGGATGGCCGGGCCTGGTCGACAGGTGCATGGAATGGCTTCCGGCTCGGTTTCGTGGAACCCCGGTGGTGCCGGTGGTCAGGCTGTCCGGAACGATCGGCGCGGTGACGCCGCTGCGACCCGGCATGACGTTGGCCGGGCTCGCCAGGACGCTCGAACGCGCTTTCTCGGTCAGGAACGCGAAGGCGGTGGCGCTCCTGATCAATTCGCCCGGCGGCTCGCCGGTGCAGTCGCGCCAGATCTATCTTCGCATCCGGCAGCTCGCCGCGGAGAAGGGGGTGCCGGTGCTGGTGTTCGTCGAGGATGTCGCGGCCTCCGGCGGCTACATGATCGCGTGCGCGGGCGATGAGATTTTCTGCGATCCGTCCTCGATCCTCGGCTCGATCGGCGTGGTCGGCGGCTCGTTCGGGCTCACGGAGCTGATCAAGAAGGTCGGCGTTGAGCGCAGGCTCTATACCGCGGGCGAGCACAAGGCGATGCTCGATCCGTTCCTCCCGGAAGACCCCGACGACGTCGCCCGGCTGAAGTCAATCCAGCGCGAGATCCATGCACTCTTTATCTTGCTGGTGAAACAAAGTCGCGGCGCGCGGCTGAAGGGCGCCGACGGGGTGCTGTTCACCGGCGAATATTGGGCGGGCGAGACCTCCGTCTCGCTGGGGCTCGCGGATGGCATCGGCGACCTGCGCTCGACCTTGCGCGCCCGCTACGGCGAGAAGGTGCTCACGCCCGTGATCGCGCCCGCAAGCGGGATGCTCTCGGGGCTGTTCGGCCGCCGTTCGGCCGGCGCGGGCACGCTTGTCCCGCTGGACGGCATCGCGGGACTTCCGGAAGAAGTGATCTCGGCGCTGGAAAGCCGAGCGATTTGGGCCAGATTCGGGTTCTAGCCATAGCTAGCGCGTGACCCGGAAGTGCGCAGCGGTTTTCCGAAAAGATCATGCGCAATCAAGAGACTAAAGCGCGATGGTTCGCTCTTTAGAGCACGATCCGGAGCCGCCGCCGCGTTGATGTGGAGATCATGCTCAAATAATCGTGGTCACAGCCCGCGCCTTTTTGCCGCGAGACGGCGATTGCGGAGGTGCGCCTGTTGGGCGACAATATGAGCGGGGGCGTAGATTATGAACAAGGATCGACCGATGCCGCCGTTCGTCGCATTTGCGGGTGCCCTGGGTGGGCTCGCCGTGGTCCGATGGGCCTATAAGACGGCCGTCAGGATCAATCGGGAGCTGGAGGAGGCGCGCCTTGCCCGGCTCGCCGAAGCCGCCCGATCGAACGAAATTCCGACCTTGCGCCGTGACCCCGTGACCGGCGCCTACAGGCCGGGCTAAGTCGAGCTGATTTTTGCGCGATTTTGGCGGCGCCGAGCGCCCCCGCTCGTCTTGATTCCCATTGCTGCCGCCGATACGGTCCCGCGCGCTTTCGCACCTTCGCGAGACCTGATCCGCCGATGGATTCCTTGCCCGCCCATATGCGCCCGGAACGCTCGTTCCAGGGCTTCATCCTTGCCTTGCAGCGGTACTGGGCCGATCAAGGCTGCGTGATCCTGCAGCCGTACGACATGGAAATGGGCGCGGGCACTTTCCATCCGGCAACGACGTTGCGCGCGCTCGGGCCGAAGCGCTGGAACGCGGCCTATGTGCAGCCGTCGCGGCGGCCGAAGGACGGCCGCTACGGTGAAAACCCCAACCGGATGCAGTATTATTACCAGCTTCAGGTCATCATGAAGCCGTCGCCGCCGAATCTTCAGGATCTCTATCTCAATTCGCTGGCCGCGATCGGTATCGATTCGCATCTGCACGACATTCGCTTTGTCGAGGACGATTGGGAGAGCCCGACGCTCGGGGCCTGGGGGCTGGGATGGGAATGCTGGTGCGACGGCATGGAAGTGTCGCAGTTCACCTACTTTCAGCAGGTCGCGGGCGTCGAATGCGCGCCGGTCGCGGGCGAGCTCACCTACGGGCTGGAGCGGCTTGCGATGTATGTGCAGGGCGTCGACCGCGTCTACGACCTCAACTTCAACGGCCGCGACGGCGCCGAGCGCGTCACCTATGGCGACGTGTTCCTGCAGGCCGAGCAGGAATATTCGCGGCACAATTTCGAATACGCCGATACCGCCATGCTGTTCGAGCAGTTCAAGATGGCGGAAGAGGCCTGCAGGAAATATCTCGTGGCCGGATGGGTCGGCGGCCACAACCACAAGAAACACCTGATGGCGCTGCCGGCCTATGACCAATGCATCAAGGCCAGCCACGTCTTCAACCTGCTGGACGCGCGTGGTGTGATCTCGGTGACGGAGCGGCAGAGCTACATCCTGCGCGTGCGCGAACTCGCCAAAGCCTGCGGCGAAGCCTGGATTCATACTGAAGCCGGCGGGGCGAGGTGAGAAAAGTGAATGTGGAATTGAGCATTTCAGCGAGTACGGACCTGCTCCGCTCCGTCCGTCCGCCGAAGCCCTTAGGCGAAGGCGGATGGCGGGGAGGGGGCCGGGGGTGGACGCCACATAACGCGCAGCGTGCTGTTGACCACCGCGTGCCGCGCGCCCGCGCGCTGCGTCGTGAGGCGACCGAAGCTGAAAAAAACTCTTTGCGGCAACCTCCATTTAAGGAACGCCACTTTCGCGTCAGGCAACGATCGGCCCGTATTTCGCCGACTTCGCCAGTCATCGGGCTAAAATTGTCATCGAGGTCGATGGCGGTCAACATTTCCGGCAGTGCGTCCGATGAGGTGCGTACGCGATATCTCGAAGCGAATGGCTATCGCGTGCTGCGGTTCTGGAATAACGACATTTTGGAAAACATGTCGGGCGTTCTCTCAAGGATTGATGCAGCGGTAAACGCGGATAGACCCCCCACCCTCGACCCCTCCCCGCCGCAAGCGGGGGGAGGGGAGTAGAGCTGATGCCCGACCTGCTTTTCGAATTGTTCTCCGAAGAAATTCCCGCGCGCATGCAGGCGAAGGCGGCGGACGATCTGCGCCGCTTGGTGACCGACAGACTGGTTGCCGAGGGCCTGGTCTATGAAGGCGCGAAAGCGTTTGCGACGCCGCGGCGGCTGGCGCTGACGCTGCACGGGCTTCCGGCGCGTCAATCGGATTTGAAGGAAGAGCGCCGCGGACCGCGCGTCGGCGGACCGGACGCCGCGATTGCGGGCTTTCTGAAAACGACCGGTTTGGCCTCGATCGAGGAAGCAAAGATCCAGCGCGACCCCAAGAAGGGCGACTTCTATGTCGCGCTGATCGAAAAGCCCGGCCGCGCCACCATCGAGGTGCTGGCGGAGATATTGCCGGTGATCATCCGCACCTTCCCGTGGCCGAAATCGATGCGTTGGGGCGAGCGCTCGGCCAAGTCCAACTCGCTCTCCTGGGTGCGGCCGCTGCACGCGATCACCGCGACCTTCGGGCTCGAGACCGAAGAGCCCGACGTCGTGAATTTTTCCGTCGACGGCATCGAGGCCGGCCAGACTACGTTCGGCCACCGCTTCATGGCGCCGGCTGCTATCCGCGTGCGCCGCTTCGAGGACTACGAGGCGAAGCTCTTGGACGCAAAGGTCGTGCTCGATCCCGAGCGGCGCAAGGACACGATCCTGACCGACGCCAAGCAGCTTGCGTTCGCGCAAGGCTTTGAACTGGTCGAGGACCAGGCGTTGCTGGATGAGGTCGCTGGTCTCGTCGAATGGCCTGTCGTGATGATGGGATCGTTCGAGAAGGAATATTTGTCGATCCCCGGCGAGGTGATCCGCGCCACCATCCGCAACAATCAGAAGTGTTTTGTCGTCAACGATCCCAAAACCGGCAAGCTCACCAACAAATTCGTCCTGACCGCGAACATCGAAACGAGTGACGGCGGCAAGACCATCGTCGCCGGCAACGAACGCGTGATCCGGCCGCGGCTGTCGGACGCAAAATTCTTCTATGAGACCGACCTGAAGATCAGGCTCGAAGATCGCCTGCCGAAATTCGACGGCATCGTGTTTCACGAGAAGCTGGGCACGCAGGCCGAACGCATCGCGCGCATCGAGCGACTGGCGGCCGAAATTGCGCCGCTGGTCGGCGCCGATGTCGAGAAGGCCAAACGCGCCGCGAAGCTCGCGAAGGCCGATCTGCTCACCGAAGTGGTCGGCGAATTCCCTGAATTGCAGGGTCTGATGGGCAAATACTACGCGCTGGCCCAGGGCGAGGACGCTTCCGTCGCCGCGGCGAGCGAGGAGCACTACAAGCCACAGGGACCGAACGATCGCGTACCGGCCGATCCGGTGAGTGTGGCGGTGGCGTTGGCGGACAAGATCGATACGCTGGTTGGATTCTGGGCGATCGACGAGAAGCCGACGGGAAGTAAAGACCCATATGCGCTGCGGAGGGCGGCGCTGGGGGTGATTAGACTGATCGTTGAAAACAGATTGCGAATACATTGGTCCCGGCTTCTGCGCGATGAAGCAATTCGCATTCAGCAGCAAGGATTCGAAGACTCGGATTTGTTGGATGAGTTGCTCGAACTACCCGCTACTGTTGTGGATGTGGAATCGGTAAAGAACGCCCTTTCAAATGCAGTTGCCGAAAGCGGTCTAAGGATCGGCCTGAAAGTTTCGAGTGATCTCCTCTCCTTCTTCGCCGACCGCCTGAAAGTCCAACTCCGCGACCAAGGCGCGCGGCACGATCTCGTGGACGCCGTGTTCGCGCTCGAAGGCCAGGACGATCTCCTGATGATCGTCCGTCGCGTCGAGGCGCTCGGAAAATTCCTCGACACCGACGACGGCAAGAACCTGCTCGCCGGCACCAAGCGCGCCAACAATATTCTCGCGATCGAGGAGAAGAAGGACAAGCGGACCTTTGACGGCGCGCCCAATCCCGCGCTCTATAGCCTCGCCGAGGAAAAGGCGCTGGCGAAAGCGATCGATCAGCTGAAGACGGAAGCAAGCGCTACCGTCGCGAAAGAAGATTTTGCCGGCGCCATGAGCGCATCGGCAAAGCTGCGTCCGGCGGTGGATGCCTTCTTCGACAAGGTCAAGGTCAATGACGACGACCCAAAGGTGCGCGAGAACCGCCTGAAACTGCTCAACGAAATCCGCAGCGCGACGCGGGCGGTCGCGGATTTCTCCAAGATCGAAGGCTGATCGATGGATCGCAGGACGCTCGCCACCTACGACCATGACGCGGCGGCGTTTGCCAGGGATTGGCACGAGCAGCCGGCGCCTTCCGATCTGCAAGCCGTCGTGACGCGGTTCTTCATCAAGGGCGGCCTGGCCGCGGATATCGGCTGCGGCAGCGGGCGCGAGGTCGCCTGGCTGAACGCGAATGGATTTTCCGCGCAGGGATTTGATGCTTCCGATGGGTTGCTCGCGGAGGCACGCTCGCGCTACCCGCATCTGAAATTCGCGCATGCCGAGCTGCCCGACCTTGCCGGTATCGCCGCCGACACGTTCGACAACGTGCTGTGCGAAACCGTGATCATGCATCTGGAGCGACCACAGATCGCGCCCTCGGTCCGCCGCATGCTCGATATCTCAAAGCCAAGCGGGATTTTTTACTTGAGCTGGCGCGTCACCGACGGCGCCGATCTTCGCGATGCCCACGGCCGGCTCTATGCGGCGTTCGATGCGTCGCTGGTGCGCGCGGAATTGGCGCCGGCCACGCTGTTGCTCGACGAAGAAGTGATGAGCGCTTCCTCGGGGAAGAAGATTTATAGGCTGGTGGTGAGGAAGAATTGAAGTGGTAGCCGTCATTGCGAAGAGCGAAGCGACGAAGCAATCCAGTCTTGCTTTGCCGCGCCATGGATTGCTTCGCTTCGCTCGCAATAGACAGTGTGGAGGCAACTCGGGACAAAAAAGTAGCCCCGCCCGGGCGGGGGACCGGGCAGGGCCTTCATGTCCGGTCGCGCGTCGACAAGCGCCCGGGCATTACCTTGAACCGTCGTTCGAGCAGATTATTCCAGGACCTCGACAATGCGGCGCGTGCGCGGTTCGATCAGCACGGTGCGGCCGTTCACGACCGTGTAGCGATAGGGCGTGACGCCGAACGTCTGCGGCACGTCGTAATAGGTCACGCCGGCCTCCGGCAGCACGCCGCCGACCACCACGCGATCGGGAATGGTGTAGGTCGGAACGTGCTCGCGGATGACGTATTCGCGGAACGCCGGCCGCTGTTCGACGGCGATGCCAGGGGCGTCCTCATCCACGATCACGCCCGGCGCGCGCACGAGGCCCGTGGTCTGGGCCTGCGCCGCCACCGGGGCGGCGATGGCCGCAGCGATCGTTGCGATGGCAAGTATTCTGTTCCGCATGGGAGCAACTCCTGTTGACATGATGCAGGCCGGGTCGTGGCCCACGCATGCCCTGCCAATGCCTCATGCGCCGCATCGTTCCCCGGAACAGCCGTTCGTACCCGCGCCAATTTTGGGCAGTAATGGGAACCCGAGGGCGCCTGCGGCGTCTCCTATTTCGGAACCGGCGCATGTAGGATGCCCACCTCGAATCGAACCTTCCCCTCGGCTCCCCCAATGGCATTCCGGAGAGAAAAACAAATGGTCATCACCGCTGCGCACGTGCCTGCCATCGTTGCCTTGATCGCCGGCATCTTGATCCTGATCATGCCGCGGCTGCTCAATTTCATTGTAGCGATCTATCTGATCGTCGTTGGGCTGATCGGGCTCGGCCTGCTCCACTGGCTCCACATGTAAAAGGGTAAAGTGCAAAACCCGGAACCCTCACCTTGCGCCGGCCCGCCCAAAATGGTGTAAGGCGCGCAACTTCCTCCACTCTCGCGGATTATTGAAGTCATGGCCAAAGCCGTCGCTAGACCGAAGAAAATCGCAGCGAAATCAAAAGCATCCGCGCCAGCACGGGCAAAGCCCGCGCCCGTCGCCATGGCGCGAAAGCCGCTGCCGAAGAGCGCAGCCAAACCGGTGACAAAGCCGGTGGCGAAGCAGGCCACCAAGGCGGTGGCCAAGCCGGCGGTCACGGCAGCTCCGAAATCCGATAAGTGGGTCTTCACCTTCGGCGACGGCAAGGCCGAGGGCAAAGCGGGCCTGCGCGACCTGTTGGGGGGCAAGGGCGCCAACCTCGCCGAAATGGCCAATCTCGGGCTTCCGGTACCGCCCGGCTTCACCATTCCCACCTCGGTCTGCACCTATTTCTACTCGCACGACAAAACCTATCCGAAGGAGTTGAAGGCGCAGGTCGAAAAGGCGCTGGACCATGTCGGCAAGATCACCGGCAAGGTGTTCGGTGATGCCAACAAGCCGCTGCTGGTCTCGGTGCGCTCGGGCGCCCGCGCCTCGATGCCGGGCATGATGGATACCGTGCTCAATCTCGGCCTCAACGACCAGACGGTCGAGGCGCTGGCGGAGATGTCCGGCGATCGCCGCTTCGCCTATGACAGCTATCGCCGCTTCATCACCATGTATTCCGACGTGGTGCTCGGCTTCGAGCATCATCATTTCGAGGACATCCTCGACACCTTCAAGGACGGCCAGGGCTATTCGCTCGATACTGATCTGACCGCCGAGGACTGGGTCGACCTGGTCGGCCGCTACAAGGACGCGGTTGCGAGCGAGACAGGCAAGGATTTCCCGCAGGATCCGCACGACCAGCTGTGGGGAGCGATTGGAGCTGTGTTTTCATCCTGGATGAACGCGCGCGCGGTGACCTACCGGCGGCTGCATGACATTCCGGAGTCCTGGGGCACCGCGGTCAACGTGCAGGCCATGGTGTTCGGCAACATGGGCGAGACGTCGGCGACCGGCGTTGCCTTCACGCGCAATCCCTCGACCGGCGAGAGCAAGCTCTACGGCGAATTCCTGATCAACGCGCAGGGCGAGGACGTGGTTGCGGGCATCCGCACTCCGCAGGACATCACCGACGACGCGCGGAAAGAATCCGGCTCCGACAAGCCGTCGATGGAAACCGCGATGCCGGACGCCTTCCAGGAGCTGACGCGGATTTACACGCTCTTGGAGAAGCACTACCGCGACATGCAGGACATGGAGTTCACGGTCGAGCGCGGCAAATTGTGGATGCTGCAGACCCGCGGCGGCAAGCGCACCGCCAAGGCGGGCCTGCGCATCGCGGTCGAGCTCGCCAATGAAGGGCTGATCAGCAAGAAGGAGGCGGTGATGCGGATCGATCCGGCCTCGCTTGATCAGTTGCTGCACCCGACCATCGATCCTTCCGCCCAGCGCGACGTGATCACAACCGGCCTGCCGGCCTCGCCGGGCGCGGCATCCGGCGAGATCGTGTTCTCCTCGGACGAAGCGGCCAAGCTGCAGGCCGATGGCCGTAAGGTCATTCTGGTGCGGATCGAGACCTCGCCGGAAGACATTCACGGCATGCACGCCGCCGAAGGCATTCTGACCACCCGTGGCGGCATGACTTCGCACGCCGCCGTGGTCGCGCGCGGCATGGGCAAGCCCTGCGTTTCCGGCTGCGGCCATATCCGCGTCGACTACGGCCGCGGCACGATGAGCGTGGGCAATCGCACCTTCAAGACCGGCGATGTCATCACCATCGACGGCTCGCTGGGCCAGGTGCTCGCCGGGCGCATGCCGATGATCGAGCCGGAACTGTCAGGCGAATTCGGCACGCTGATGGGCTGGGCCGACCAGGTCCGCAAGATCGGCGTGCGCGTCAATGCCGATACGCCCGAGGACGCGCGCACCGCGATCAAGTTCGGCGCGCATGGCATCGGGCTGTGCCGCACCGAGCATATGTTCTTCGAGGAAACGCGGATCCGCACCGTGCGCGAGATGATTCTCGCCGAGGACGAGCAGGCGCGTCGCGCCGCGCTGTCAAAACTGCTGCCGATGCAACGCGCGGATTTCGTCGAGCTGTTCGAGATCATGAAGGGCCTGCCGGTGACGATCCGGCTGCTCGATCCGCCGCTGCACGAGTTCCTGCCGCACACCCATGCCGAGATCGAGGAAGTCGCGCGCGCGATGAACACCGATCCGAGAAGGCTCGCCGATCGTGCGCGCGAGCTTGCCGAGTTCAATCCGATGCTGGGCTTCCGCGGCTGCCGTCTTGCCGTCGCTTATCCTGAAATCGCCGAGATGCAGGCGCGCGCCATCTTCGAGGCCGCGGTCGAAGCCGGCAAGCGCACCGGCAAGGCGGTCGGGCTCGAGGTGATGGTGCCGCTGATCGCGACCAAGGCCGAGTTCGACCTGGTCAAGGCAAGGATCGATTCAACCGCACAGTCGGTGATGCGCGAGACCAATACCAAGCTCGCCTATCAGGTCGGCACCATGATCGAACTACCGCGCGCGTGCCTGATGGCCGGTGACATCGCCAAGACCGCGGAGTTCTTCTCCTTCGGCACCAACGACCTGACGCAGACGACCTACGGCATCAGCCGCGACGACGCCGCCGGATTCCTCTCCACCTACATCGCCAAGGGAATCCTCGAGATCGATCCCTTCATCTCGATCGATCGCGACGGCGTCGGCGAGCTGGTGAAGATTGGCGTGGCACGCGGGCGCAAGGCGCGGCCGAACATCAAGGTCGGCATCTGCGGCGAGCATGGCGGCGATCCCGCGTCCGTCGCATTCTGCCACGAGGTCGGTCTCGACTACGTCTCGTGCTCGCCCTACCGCGTGCCGATCGCCCGCCTCGCCGGCGCGCAGGCGGCGATTGGCAAGGCTGTCGCAAGCCAGGCATAAGGGCGCCCTCCGTCCTGAACCTCCCCATGGCTAAAGCCAGGGGGTTCTGAGAGAGGCAGAAGGCAGTCTTTCCGGGGCTCTCGCGGTCTCTGTTTGCAGAGGCGCTACATCATCCCCGGCCTCGACGGCCGGCCCAACTCTCTTGATCCGGCGACCCGCTCTAACGCCATTACGGACGTGGGGTTGGGCAAAGCCCTTCCCGCTTGCAGGTTGAAGTACACTCGACATCGCCGTCCTCAGGAGCGGTTCCGCACTGGCCCAAGCGATCTTGACTTGGGGAATGTCGAGCAAATTCGTATCGCAGCATGTCGCAAGAAACGCGCTGTAGAGATCACGTTGAACCGGCTCTGTCCTGCCATCGCCGAACACATGAACCCGCTGCGAGAGCGGCTTCTTGATGTATTCGCCCGTGGTATGATCGAACTGGCTCAACCGTGTATGCCGGGTTTTGATCTCAATCACTCCACCGCCAGCACTTGCAGCCTTGCGCTGAAGCATCGAGATCAACATTCCTGGCGCACGCACTTTCACGCTGCGACCGTAGTTCTTCTGAAATGACTTGTAGCTCAACTCCTCTGTTTTGATGGTTGTCCCTTGACCGAGAATGCGGTTCGCCAACTCGCCATGCGATCGCTTGCGCTCGGCAGCCAATACTCGATCGCGCTCGCGTTTCGAAGCGGCAAGCGCCTGATAGCGCTGCGACCTGTTCCACCTTCTCTTACCCTTGATCGCGCGCCCTTTGGCATCGAAGTTGTCCAGGTTGGTTGCACGTCGCGAGCGGTCCATCGCGCGCTGGATCCGCCGGCAGTCGTTCCACGGTTCGACAACGCTCGGGCATAACTGCTCCAAAATAGCGTCGTCGCTTGATACCGCCGCGATGCTGGACGGCCCGATGTCGAGTCCGACAGTACCGTCCTTGGTGGTGTGCGTAGCGGGCGGCAAGCCCTCTTGCACCAACTGGCAAAACCAGCGGACGCGGCCCTTGATCTCGCGCCGGATAATGCGGACATACTTGGTCCTGGCCGCGAGCGCTTCTCTTTGCCAATCGCGTTTGTCCTTTGGATCGAGCATAAGCGGCAGCACTAGGCCGCTGTAGTGCACGGCGGGAACAGGCTCGGCGCGGTAGCGGATCACAGCGTCCGCTTTGCCCTCGATGCTGTTCAGCCGGTTTAACGATTTGAACCGTGGGCGGCCGCGCTTGCCAAACGCATACTGCTCGGCTGCCCGGAACGCGCGCAAACTCGTGGTTTGCATGTCGTGGCTGCCGAGGTGATCGCCGATCCAGCAGGCATTGCGGCAGGAGAGCGCATGCTTTTCAATCTCGCGCGAGGTGAAGCCGAACCGCTCCAGTTCGGCCCCGAACGCTTGCGAGCGCGCTTTGTTGTGACGCTTGTCCACTGTCGCAGGCATGGCGCGTGCGGCTTGCCATGCCTTCGATTGCTTCATCAGATCGAGGCGGCGAAGGCACTCCTGCAAACAGGCATTATAGAGGTGCCGGGCCGCGTTCAGCCGCGTATCCAATGTCTTCTCATCCGCCGCAGTCGTCTGAAGCGGGAACTCGGCGACGAAGGACAGGGTTTTAACGCGCGGCATCACAGTCCTCTACGCATCAATTGCCGACTGCATTCATCTGCTAAAGCCGGATAGCTCTCTCCTATGGCTGAGTAAATCCTTGCTCGAATAGCTTGTACCGCAGAGGCGATGCCAACCCGACCAGCGACTTCCTCTAATGCCCTGTCGTACGCTGTTAGATTATGCCGGATGAAGTTTACGGTGATGCGTTCGAGAAACTCGGCGGGTGCATCTTCCGCCGTCCCGTCTCCATCCCAGTGCCATTCGCTATACGCTTCAATCGCCGGAGGCGCATAGGCGCTAATTTCGCATAATGAGAATTGCGCCTTACCACATCCGGTTCCCCAAGGAGCGTGATGAGGGCTTGTGTCCATCCTCGCGCCTTAAGACCGGCAATTGAAATCATTTGAGGCATTTCCATCAGACCCTCTTCTGATTTTCAATGTATTGCTTGATGAGCGCGAGGGGAGTGCCGCCGACCGAAGACACAATATAACTGTTCGTCCATAATGTTGGAATGCGCGTGCGCAGCACCCGGAACTGCTGACGGAGAACACGCGAAGACCGGCCCTTGATGCCCTTCACCAGCCGGTGGATGCCGTATTGCGGATCGCAGCCGACAAGCAGATGGACGTGGTCTGGCATGACTTCCATTTCAATCAGCGCCGATTGCGTCTCGTCGCATACTTGCTGAATTAGTTTCTTAAGTTTGGCGTCGATAAGCGGATTAAGAACTGGCTTACGGTATTTCGGGCAAAACACCACGTGGTATTTGCACGAGAAGAGAACGTTCCTGTTCGATCTGAAGTCCGCCATAGCCTATTATGTACCTGGCTGATGTCTAATAGCAAAGAGGCGCTCACCCCATAGTTGAAACTAGGGGCTTGCGCGCCTAAGTTCGGTCGTTCCGGGGCGTCGCGTCAGCGACGAACCCGGAATCTCGAGATTCTACGATCTGCAATTGCACATCGCAGTTCGATACTTCGCGTCCCCGGAAATGACGTGTTCAATAAATCCGTCCCGTAATGATACGACCCGCGCAAGGGTTCCTTCATCATTTTCGTTGACCGGATTTTTACCAATTTCATCGAGCGCGTATTTACCAACGTTTTCGACGTAATCGTGGAAATCGACGCCGTGGCTTGCCTGTGGCGCGCCGGCAACGCCGATTAACGCCGCAGCAACCTAAATTAGATACCAACAGAGAAGATCGAATTGCACGGATTTACTGCGGTTCGATTTCTTCAAGGTGTGTAAGCGTTGCGTGAGCGTATCGATGTCTGTCATGCGTAACCGGCCGAAGGGCGCGCGTCGTGCGTCCTTCGGTCTTGGTCTTTGCGTGTTCGCGCTGATGCCGAATGAAATCGGCTATCAGGACATCGCCTCGTTGCTGGCGCGCCAGCCCGGCGTCGCCGAGCGCTGGCAGAAGCGGGTATTTTCACCGGCCGCCTCGATCCAGCTCGCCACCTACAGTTTCGGCCGTCCGATCGGAACCTCGACGCCTGAGAGCGCGACCCATCGGCTCGCGAGCCTCGACAACCAGGGCATCGATATTACCGGCTCGGTGACGCATAATCCGCTTCCGAAAGCGCCGCCGCGCTACCAGGCTTCCGATTTTCCCACAGTCGATCGCACGCTGAAGGGAGATCGCCTGGTTCCAGCGCCCGGCGCACAGCCGGAAGCCACGACGCCGGCAGAGAACGCCCCCAAGCTTGACGATCCCGCAAATTCCAACACGTGGGTCAAAGGCGCAAAGACCGCGCAAGTGCCTTCCGCCACGAGCGCGCCGCTCGATCCGGAATTGCAGGCGGCGATGGATGAGCCGCCGCTGCCGCAATACGACATAGCGATGTCCCTCGAAGCCCGGCCGCTTGACGATCTTAAGACCGCGCCGGACGCCATCGCGCTCGGTCGTCCGCCGTCGCGGGACGGCGGCTTCAACGTCAAGACCGCGAGCCTCTATTTCGGCAGCTCCTCGCTCGGCGGATCAGCGGGCGGCATCCAAAGCTGGCAGCCCGGCGAGGAGCCGCTGATCGTGACGCCGGATGCGCTAACGGATCCCGAGATGAAGGCGACCGCCGGTGAGGCGGCGAAGATAAGTGAGAGCGGCGAGAGCGTCGCACCGAAAGGCGAAGTCAACACCGACAACCAGCAGGCCAAGACGCCGGCCGAACGGCTCGGCCTGCTCGATCAGAAGGCGCGCGCCAAGTCGGAAAAATGCTTGACCGAAGCCATCTATTTCGAGGCTCGCGGCGAAGCCGTGCGCGGCCAGATCGCAGTGGCGCAAGTGGTGATGAACCGCACCTTCTCCGGTTACTATCCGACCACCGTGTGCGGCGTGGTCTACCAGAACAAGGCGCGGCACTACGCCTGCCAGTTCACCTTCGCCTGCGACAACAATCCTGACGTCGTCCGCGAGCCCGACATGTGGGACCGCGCCAAGAAGATCGCGAAGGCGATGCTCGACGGCCAGATCTGGCTGCCGGAAGTCGGCAAGTCGACGCACTACCATGCTTACTATGTGCACCCGTCCTGGGTGAGCGAAATGAAGAAGATGTATCGTTTCGGCGTGCACACCTTCTACCGGCCGAAAGCCTGGGGCGACGGCAGCGACGCGCCGAGCTGGGGCACGCCCGCGCAAACGGCTGCGTTGTCGGCGGAACTTGCGGAAGAAGCCAAGAGCGAAGCGGAGATAAATCCGAATTCGATGCGGCGGTAGTTTTACGTCTGTCATCACCCGCGAAGGCGGGTGATCCAGTATTCCAAAGTACCTGCGACAATTGAGACGCTGCGGCGTACTGGATACCCCGCTTTCGCGGGGTATGACGACCATTGTGGAGCCTCACCTCACGCCTCAATATCGATCGCCACATCGAAATTCGGCGCAGAATGCGTCAGCGCGCCGGAGGAGACGTAGTCCACGCCGGTCATGGCGATCTGCGCAATCGAATCCACCGTGACGCCGCCGGACGCCTCCAGCACCACGCGGCCTTGTGCAAGCTTCGCGGCTTTGGTCAGATCAGCGTCATCCATGTTGTCCAGCAGCACCACGTCGGCCATTCCCGTGTCCAGCACCTCGCGCAGTTGCGCAAGCGTATCGACCTCGATCTCGACCTTGACGAGATGGCCGACACGGCTACGAGCGCGCTCCAGCACGGGGCGGACGCCGCCGGCGACCGCGACGTGGTTGTCCTTGATCAGGATCGCGTCATCGAGCCCGAAGCGGTGATTGAAGCCGCCGCCGCAGCGCACCGCATATTTTTCCAGCGCGCGCAGGCCGGGCGTAGTCTTGCGGGTGCAACAGATGCGCAATTTGGTGCCGGCGGTACGGCGCACATAGTCAGCGGTCAGCGTCGCGATCCCGGACAACCGACCGACGAAGTTGAGTGCCGTGCGTTCGCCGGCGAGCATCGCGCGCGCAGGGCCTGAAATCGTCAGCAATTGCACGCCTTTCGCAACGGCTGCGCCGTCGCGAACATGCGCCTGGATATCGATATCGGGCGAGAGCTTTTGGAATGTCGCGACCGCGAGCGGCAGGCCAGCGATCACCCCGGCCTGCCGCGCGACCAGCATCGCGCGGGCTGGCGTTGTCTCCGGAATGGTCGCAATCGAGGTGACGTCGCCGGCGCGGCCGAGATCTTCATCGAGCGCGCGAGCGACCGCCTCCTCGATCGCGAGCGGCGACAGGAAAGCTTCCGGGTTCAACAGCGAGGCGGGCGTCGTCATGGTATTCCTCATCTCAGGCGATCATCGGCTGCGCGGTTCGTGCTGGTTCGCGCTCGCCGAACTTGTCGGCGACGTCCCTCGCTGCAGCCAGCGTCGTCATGGTGCGGTGGGCCAAAGCTGCTTTCGCGGCCGGATGGTCGATGCGGTAATGCGCGCCGCGGCTTTCGCGCCGCGTCCAGGCGGATGCCGCGACCAACAGCGCCGAGGTTGCCATGTTGCGCAGCGCGATGTTGCCGGCATCGCGCTCGAGCGAAGCGAACGCGCGCACGGCGTCTGCGAGGCGGTCGCCGTCCCTGATGACGCCGACATGCGAGGACATCATCGCGCGCAGCTTCTTCTCCGATGGCGCTGGCATGGCGCAGTTGCGCGGCGCCGGCGGTTCGGCCGGCAAGCGGGCAGGCGAGGCAGGCGTGGTCCCTGCGACATCTTCCGCAATGCGCGCGGCATAGACCACGGCTTCCAGCAGCGAGTTCGACGCCAGCCGGTTGGCGCCGTGCGCGCCGGTCGACGACACTTCGCCGCCGGCCCAAAGTCCCTTCAACGAGGTGCGACCGTGCACGTCCACGGCGACGCCGCCCATGTGATAATGCGCGGCGGGCGCGACCGGTATCGGCTCTCTAGCCGGATCGATGCCGGCCGCGAGGCAGCTCGCATGGACGGTCGGGAATTTCTCAGCAAAGCGCGCACCAAGCGCGTCTCTCGCGTCAAGCAACGCGCCGCGGCCGGCGGCGATTTCGGCGAACACGCCGCGGGCGACAATGTCGCGCGGCGCGAGCTCCGCCAAAGGATGACGCGAGAGCATGAAGCGCTCGCCGCGACCGTTGATCAGCGTCGCGCCTTCACCGCGTAGCGCTTCGGTCGCAAGCGGCGCCGGATCGCGGCCGACCATGATCGCGGTCGGATGAAACTGCACGAATTCCGGATCGGCGATTGCCGCGCCGGCGCGCGCGGCGATCGCGAGCCCAAGGCCGCTCGCCTCGTGCGGATTGGTGGTCACGGCATAAAGATGCCCGATGCCGCCGGTCGCCAGCACGATCGCGCGCGCGGCAATGGTGACGGGCCTGGCGGTGGCGTCGTTCACGCTTCGCAATTGCAGTCCGGTGACCGCGCCGTCCTCGGTCAACAGCGCCTCGGCGGAAAAACCCTCGATCACGCGGATCGAGGATGTGTTGCGGACCGCGTCCGTGAGCGCCGCGATGATCGCCTGGCCCGCCATATCGCCGCGCACATGCACGATGCGCCGCGCCGAATGCGCGGCTTCGCGGCCGACCGCGAGCTTGCCTTCGAGGTCGCGGTCGAATGGCACGCCGTAACGAAGCAGGTCGTGAATGCGGTTACCCGCTTCGCGTGCAAGGCCGAGCGCGATTTCTTCATCGACGAGGCCGGCGCCGACCGCAACCGTGTCGGCGGCATGCGCTTGGGCGCTGTCGCCGTCGGCGATCGCGGCGGCGATGCCGCCCTGCGCCCAGGCCGTCGACGCGCCCTGGCCGAGCGGCGCGGCCGAAATCACGGTGACCGGACGCGGCGAGAGTTTTAGCGCGCAAAACAGGCCGGCTAGGCCGCCGCCGACGATGACGATGTTGTCGGTCTTTCGGGTGAGGTCGTAAATATTGTCACTCATATCTGCTTCCACTTCGCACTTCGTCGTCCCCGCCTCTTAATTTCGTCGTCCCGGCGAAGGCCGGGACCCATAACCACAGGCGGAATTTCTTTCGCTGCGCTGGCAGTTTTCTTTCTTTTCCAAACAGCTGCCGCGGAGTATGGGCCGGCCTTCGCCGGGACGACGATGAGGTTAGTTCCTCAGGTTGATCATCCGCTCGACCGAACGCCGCGCCTTGTCGGCGATCATGGGATCGATCACGACTTCCTCGCGGAGCCGGATCAGGCTATCGAGAATCTTCGGCAGCGTGATCCGCTTCATGTGCGGGCAGAGATTGCACGGCCGCACCATTTCGACATCGGGCAGCTCCGCCTGGACGTTATCGGCCATCGAGCATTCGGTGATCATCACCACGCGCTTGGGATGCTTGTTGCGCACCCAGTTGATCATATGCGCGGTCGAGCCGGTGAAGTCGGCCTCCGCCAGCACATCCGGCGGGCACTCCGGATGCGCGATGATCTGCACCGATGGATCGGCCTCGCGATAGGCGCGCAGCTCGTCGCCGGTGAAGCGCTCATGCACCTCGCACGCGCCCTTCCAGGCGATGATCTTCACGTCGGTTTGCGAGGCGACATATTTCGCCAGATATTGGTCGGGCAGCAAGATCACGGTCGGCGCATTGAGGCTCTCGACCACCTCGACCGCGTTCGACGAGGTGCAGCAGATATCGACCTCGGCCTTCACGTCGGCCGAGGTATTGACATAGGCCACCACCGGAACGCCGGGGAAACGTTCGCGCAACAATCGCACGTCGGCGCCGGTGATGCTCGCCGCAAGCGAGCAGCCGGCGAGCGAATCCGGAATCAGAACCCGCTTGTGCGGGTTCAGAATCTTCGAGGTCTCGGCCATGAAATGCACGCCGCACTGAACGATGGTGCCGGCCTTCACCTTGGTGGCTTCGATCGCAAGCTGCAGCGAGTTGCCGGTGATGTCGGCGACGCAGTGGAAGATGTCCGGCGTCTGGTAGTTATGCGCCAGGATGACGGCGTCACGCGTCACCTTCAATTCGTTGATCGCCTTGATATAGGGCGCCATGAACGGCCACTCGATCGGCGAGATCACGCCTTTGACCCGCTCATAGAGGTGCGCGGTGGAGCGCTCGACCTCGCTTGTCCATTCCAGCGACGGCATCGGCAGCGCACGTTCGGCCGAGCCCGCGCGACCGCGCGGCGTCGGCGCGGCCTGCCCGTGGCCGCTCTGAGCGAAATCGTCGGGGCCGTAGATTGCAGTGATCGGCATGCTAGCCTCCTTCGGCTGAGCTTCTCAAAAAACAATATACTCAAATTGAGCATATTGTGGTTCCGAGAAATCCGGCCTGAAATGGGCCGGCGTTGATTGTCGCACTCGCCGGATCAACCCCGCAGCCTTGCAAGAGGTCCAGCGCTCCCTGAGACAGTTATCTTATACTCAAGTGGAGCAAAAGAAACATAGCACGACCCCCGACGCTCTGCCAGATACCTCCTTCGTTAATTCGTCACAGCTGCCCGTCCCGATTTGCAACGCTGCAATGCAACGCGAAATTTCCCCAGCGCGCCCGTTGGGATTTTCATGCGAATGCATTAACTCGTCCGAGCCGCGCAGGCCGTGCTTTTCGGACCCGCCGAGACGACAGGGGGAAATTTGGATGTCGACGACGGAAGGCGACCTCAATTCAGCTTCGCGTGTCGGCACCTGGCGCACACCCCTGATCATCATTCTCTGCGGCTGCGCCATCGCCTTGTTGAGTTTTGGGCCGCGGTCGAGCCTCGGCTTCTTCATTCAGCCGATGGGCCGCGATTTTTCGTGGGGCCGTGACGTATTCGGCCTCGCGCTTGCAATGCAGAACCTGTTGTGGGGGCTGGGCCAGCCGCTGGCGGGCGCTATTGCCGATAGGTTCGGCGTTCTGCGGGTAATGTGCGTCGGTGCGCTGCTCTATGCCGGCGGCTTGTTGATGATGCGCTATGCGACGACGCCGTTGTCGCTCGATCTTGGCGCGGGCGTTCTCATCGGCTTCGGACTGTCCGGCTGTTCGTTCAACCTGGTGCTGTCGGCGTTCAGCAAGCTGTTGCCACCCGAGCGGCGCAGCACAGCCCTCGGAGCCGGCACCGCTGCCGGATCGTTCGGGCAGTTCCTGTTCGCGCCGTTCGGCGTCGCCATGATCGACAATTTCGGCTGGCAGTCGGCGCTGATGGTGTTCGCTTGCCTGATGCTCCTGATCGTGCCGCTGTCGCTTGCGCTCGCAACACCGCCTGCGACGTCGACCAATGTGCCCGCAGCCGACGACCAATCGTTTCGGACCGCGCTCGCCGAAGCCTTCGGCCATCGATCCTATGTGCTCTTGGTGCTCGGCTTCTTCACTTGCGGCTTTCAACTGGCCTTCATCACGGTGCACCTGCCGGCCTACCTGGTTGATCGCGGCATCCCGGCGCATATCGGTGGCTGGGTGGTCGCCGCGATCGGGCTGTTCAACATCATCGGCTCATTGAGCGTCGGCTGGCTGCAGACCAGGTTGCCGAAGCGCTACATCCTGTCGGCCATCTATTTCATGCGCGCGATCTCGATCGTGCTGTTCATCTCATTCCCGATCACGCCGGTCTCCGCGATCGCGTTCGGCGCCGCCACCGGCCTGACCTGGCTCTCGACGGTGCCGCCGACCACAGCGCTGGTCGCCGTGATGTTCGGGACGCGCTGGTTCGCAACCCTCTATGGATTTGCCTTCGTCAGCCATCAGGCCGGCGGTTTTCTCGGCGTCTGGCTCGGCGGCGTCGTGTTCGAGAAATTCGGTTCCTACACGCCGATCTGGTGGCTTTCGGTGCTGTTCGGCGTCCTGTCGGCGCTGATCAACCTGCCGATCGTCGAGAAGCCGGTCCCGAGGGCGGTTGCGCAACCGGCGTGATCCGGTAATCATCCCCTGACGCAAAGTTCAGGGAGTATTAACGTGGCAACGTTCAAGGCGATCAGGATCGACAAGGCGGACAAAGGCACCACCGCCGCGCTCACGCAGTTCGACGAAGCCGATTTGATGGAGGGCGACGTCACCGTTGCCGTCGAGTGGTCGACGTTGAACTACAAGGACGGCCTTGCCGTCACCGGCAAGGCGCCGGTGGTGCGGCGTTTCCCGATGATCGCCGGCATCGATTTCGCCGGCACTGTCGAGCAGTCCGCCCATCCTGGGTGGAAGGCGGGCGACAAGGTCGTCTGCACCGGCTGGGGGCTGGGCGAAACCCACCTCGGCGCCTATGCCGAGAAGGCGCGCGTCAAGGGCGACTGGCTGGTCCGGCTGCCGGAGGGGATGTCGCCGCGCGAGGCGATGGCGATCGGCACCGCCGGCTTAACCGCCATGCTTGCGGTGCTGGCGTTGGAAAAGCAGGGGCTGGCGCCGAACAGCGGCCCGATGGTCGTCACCGGCGCCGCCGGCGGCGTCGGTTCGGTCGCCATCTCAGTGCTGGCGAAGCTCGGCTACCACGTCATCGCCTCGACCGGCCGGATGTCGGAAGCTCCCTATCTGAAGGGCCTCGGCGCCGCCGAGGTGATCGACCGCAACGAGCTGTCGGGACCGGCCAAGCCGCTCGCCAAGGAGCGCTGGGCCGGCGGTGTCGACAGCGTCGGCTCGACCACGCTCGCCAATCTGTTGTCGATGACGAAATACGGCGGGGCGGTGGCGGCGTGCGGCCTTGCCGCCGGCATGGACCTGCCGACCTCGGTCGCGCCATTTATTTTGCGAGGGGTGTGCCTTCTCGGCATCGATTCCGTGATGTGCCCGATTAATACGCGCAAAGTCGCGTGGACTCGCCTGGCCGCCGATCTGGATCGGGCGAAACTTACTGAAATTACTCAAGAAATCGGCCTCGACCAGGTCATCGGGATGGGCGCCGAAATCCTCAAGGGCCAGGTCCGCGGTCGGATCGTGGTAAAAATTCTCTAGTGGTGTTCAGACTTTACCAACCAAGCTGCTCCAATCTTGCCACGGTTGGTATGGTAAGCAACGGGTAAAGGAATGATGCGTTGCCCGCGGCTGAGTTAAGGTTGGAGTTACAGCATGCTTGCGCGTTTTGTACTGGGTACCGTCGCAGCCGGGGCGCTGATCGCGCCGGCGTTTGCTGGAATGATGGACGCCGATGAGGCGCGCAAATTCGTCATCGGCAAGGTGTTCACATTTACCTGCTTCGACGGCACCCGTGGCGCCGGCCGAGTGCTCGAAGACATGGGCGCGCTGGGCGCGGTGCAATTCAACGGTTCGGGTCCGGTCCGCCACATCCGCTTGCCCGGCAATACGCTTCAGATCCGCGGCCAGGCCGTGTGTGCCGCGCTCCATGGCATGCCGTTCGAGCCCTGCTTCAATCTCGACAAGAAAGACGAAGTCAGCTTCCGTGGCTCGGTCTCCGGCATGAGCTTCGCCTATTGCGATTTCCATCACCAGGGCGCGTCGCAGATGCTGATGGCGCGCGCCGTCGCCCGGCCGCGCTCGCTGCGTGCAGCCGAGCAGGCGGGCTCGATCGGGGCGTTGCGGGCCGAGTTCGCTACGCGCGTAGAGACGCCGCATGTCGAAAGCAGCAAGATCGAACCAGTGACGCCTGAGCCGGCGAAGTCGCAAGGCGCCCCCGAGTTGCGCCGCTCGACGGAGTGAGGACAATCCTCGGTCTAGCAACCGGTGGTATCGGCGTGCACCGCCGCGCGCCGTAGTCTTACGGCCCCGTAATTTTATGCGTTGGTAGCAATCCCGACCCAGTTTGCGGATAGGGTACGGGCCCAACGCATGGGTTAGAAGATGTCGCTGTATTTCTTCCGGATCAGCCACGGCCGCTATTCCGGCGCCGCCGACCAGCCGTACGAATTCGAGAGCCGCGAGGCCGCCTGGTCCGAGATGACCGCGGTTTGCGCCAACCTGATCGGCGGCATCTCGCGCAGCCTGAAGCAGGGCGCCGAATGGCAGATGGAGCTTCTAGACGAGGCCAAGAAGCCGGTGTTCAGAATCCGTCTCGTCGGGGAAGCGTTGGGCTAGGCTCCGCTGCGCGCACGCTACCGCTGCGCCGGTTGATGTCGGAACTTGGCGGAAGGCATACAATCGGAAGCTGTTTTCCGCGCGAATTCCGCATTCCTACGGGAGCTTATATAACGTTAAATTGCGACCGAGCGCAAAAAATACAACTCACAACTGAAACGCGAGCGCCGTTCTTCGAGCGCCAGCGCGAACGGCTGCTGCGCTCGTCCCGGCCATGGTGAGTTTTCTATCGGCCGGTCTTTCGCGATTTCTCTTAAGCGATTTTGTCGAGAGGTTTGAATGTCCTTTCTTGCCCGCTTCCGTATCCTCACCAAGATCCTCGCCATCGTCGTGGTAATGGCCGCTGTCGCCGCCGGGATCAGTTTCCTCGGCATACACGCGCTGGCCTCGCTGAACGATGGCGCCGACAACATGAAGTTCGCCGCCCAGCGGGCGCTCGACGCGGCGCGCGCCAATCAAAACGTGATCGCGCTCAACCGCGCTGAGTTCCGTGTTGCACTTGACCCAACTGCCGAGAACCGCGCCGAAGTCCACAAGGTCATCGACGAGCAGATGAAGTTGTACGAGGCTGGGATCAATGAGGTCAGCACGACCCGGGACGACCAGGCCCGGTCGATGTTGCCCGCCCTGAATGAGGCGATGGCCGACTACAAGCGCAACATGGAGAATACGCTTCGCATCGCCGACGAAGTGAAGGACGCGCAGCTGGCCGCTGACGCCGCGAAATTGCGCGATTCGGCGATGAAGAGCCGCGCCTCAGCGGAGAAGCTGCGAGCCACTGTCAAAGGCGTTGCGGATCGTTTGAACGAACGCGTCGCGAATCTCTCGGCGGCGGCGACCGTGGAATATGAGACGGCATCGCGCCTGATGATCATCATCGCGGTGGTCGGCGTTCTCTTCGGCATGTCCGCGGGCTTCATGATCGGTCAATATGGGGTCGCGAAACCGATCCGCTCCATCGTCGAATTGCTGCGCAAGCTCGCCAATGGCGAGTTCGCCGTCGAGGTCCAGGGTACCGATCGCGAGGACGAGATCGGCGACATCGCCAAGGCCGCAGTGGTGTTCAAAGACAATGGCCTGGCCAAGGTCCGAATGGAGCAGGAGCAGAAAGAGAACGAGAAGCGCGTTGCCGAACAACGCAAGGCGGACATCATTAAAATGGCCGACAGCTTCGAAGGCGCTGTCGGCGAAATCATCGAAACCGTGTCCTCGGCTTCGACCGAGCTGGAAGCCTCCGCCGAATCGCTGACCAAGACCGCTGAGCGGGCGCAGCATGTGACCACCACGGTCGCGGCGGCTTCGGAAGAGGCCTCTACCAATGTGCAGTCGGTGGCGTCCGCGACCGAGGAGCTGTCGTCTTCGGTCAACGAGATCAGCCGCCAGGTGCAGGAATTGGCGCGAATGGCCAATGAGGCGGTCGATCAGGCGCGCAAGACCAACGATCGCGTCGGCGAACTTTCGAAAGCCGCCGCCCGCATCGGCGACGTGGTCGAATTGATTAACACCATTGCCGGCCAGACCAACCTGCTGGCGCTCAACGCCACGATCGAGGCGGCACGCGCCGGCGAAGCCGGCCGCGGTTTTGCGGTCGTTGCATCGGAGGTCAAGGCGCTCGCCGAGCAAACCGCGAAGGCGACCGGCGAAATCGGCCAGCAGATCACCGGCATCCAGGCAGCGACCCAGGACTCGGTGACCGCGATCAAGGAAATCTCCGGCACCATCGAGAAGCTGTCGGAGATCTCCTCGACGATTGCGGCTGCGGTGGAAGAACAGGGCGCGGCGACGCAGGAAATTTCCCGTAACGTGCAGCAGGCGGCGCTAGGTACCGAACAGGTATCGTCCAACATCACCGACGTGCAGCGCGGCGCGGGCGAGACCGGCTCGGCGTCATCGCAAGTGCTCTCTGCGGCGCAATCGCTGTCCCGCGACTCGAACCGCCTCAAGCTCGAGGTCGGCAAGTTCCTCAACACGGTGCGGGCCGCCTGACCGGACAAGGCCGGCTCCAGCAGAGCCGGCCAGAACATGTCGCGGCCGGTATCCGAAGCTGGCGGAAATGACAACCGGAAGCTGCCTCACGTGCGATTTGCCGTATTTCTACGGCTCCCGAAATTAACAATGCATCGTAACCGCCGCGCTATTTCTTCTTAACGCCGGTCTTCCAAACTCGCTGCAATTGCAAGGTTTCCCTCACCATGTCGCTTCTCAATCTTCGAATTCGCGGCCGGCTATACGGCGGCTTTGGCACATTGCTGCTGTTTTGCGCGGCGCTCGCGGGGTTCGGCGTATGGCAGCTATCGGCCATTCGCGATCAGGTAGCGGTGCTTACCCTACAATCGAAGAACACGATCCGCGTCGGCGAGATCGCGACCGACCTGCAGGCGATCCGCCGCGGCATCCTGCGCTACGCATTCGATCAGGACGAAGCATCCTTCGCGGAATCCGACCAGCGTCTGACTCGGGTAATCGGCCTGCTCGACGAAGCCGAGCGGACGACGAAGAGTGAAGAGCGACGGGCCGCGTTCAGCGAGGCCGGCAAAGACATTGCAGAACTGAGGGCCAAACGCGCCGCGCTCGGCGATGCCGTCAAGCAGATGCAGGCGGGCCGCGCGTTGTTGTTCTCCGACGGCGACAAGATGGCGGCCGAGGTGCAGAAGTTCGTGGACGCGGCGGCAAAGACGCCGTTCGAACCGGCCGCCGCTGCTCTCGAGTCGAAGGTTCTCTTGGTGCGCGTGGCCAACTGGCGGATGCTGGCGACCCGCGACGCCAAGGGGTTTGCAACCTTCAAGACCAACGTCGGAAAGGCGCAGCAGCAGGTCGCCGAACTCGCGAAGGCCGACCTGCCATCTGATCTCGCGGCGCAGCTCGCGACGGTGAAGACGGGTGTGGCCAAATATGCCGAGGCCTTCGACAAGACCGGACCCAATCTCGTGCTCGGCGACGAACTCTACTACAAGGGCGTCACGCCGGTGATCAACAGTGCCATCGAAAAAATGGAGAAGGCCGCGGCTGCGATCGGTGTCGCGTTTGAAACTACGACCGTGGAAACGAACGACCGTATCGCCACCACGATCACCATGCAGGAAGCCGTGGCCGGCGCCGCCATCATGCTCGGCCTCCTGATCGCGTTCCTGATCGCGCGCGGCATCATTCTCCCGCTCGCGGGCCTTACCTCGGGAATGAAGGAACTCGCCGGCGGCAATTTCGGCGTGGTGCTACCCGGGCTCGAGCGCAAGGACGAGGTCGGCGACATGGCGCAGGCGGTCGAGGGCTTCAAGGTCAAGGCCGAAGAAAAAGCCCGCGACGAGGCCGAGGCCAAGATCAGGCAGGACGAGGTCGTCGTCCGCCAGCGCAAGGCGGAGATGCAGAAGCTCGCCGACAGTTTCGAAGCCGCCGTCGGCGAGATCGTCGAGACCGTTTCGTCGGCCTCGACCGAACTCGAGGCTTCCGCCAGCACCCTTACCGCAACCGCCGAGCGGGCGCAGGAAGTCACCACCATGGTCGCGGCGGCCTCCGAAGAGGCCTCCACCAACGTGCAGTCGGTGGCGTCCGCGACCGAGGAGATGGCATCCTCCGTCAATGAGATCAGCCGCCAGGTGCAGGAATTGGCGCGGATGGCGAGCGAAGCGGTCGATCAGGCGCGCAAGACCAATGATCGCGTCAGCGAGCTGTCGAAAGCTGCCGCCCGCATCGGCGACGTGGTCGAACTGATCAACACCATCGCAGGCCAGACCAATCTGCTGGCGCTGAACGCGACCATTGAAGCCGCGCGCGCGGGCGAAGCCGGCCGCGGATTTGCGGTCGTGGCATCCGAGGTGAAGGCGCTCGCCGAGCAGACCGCGAAGGCGACCGGCGAAATCGGCCAGCAGATCACCGGCATCCAGGCCGCGACCCAGGACTCGGTCGGCGCGATCAAGGAGATCTCCGGCACCATCGAGAGGCTGTCGGAGATATCCTCGACGATTGCGGCTGCGGTGGAAGAGCAGGGTGCGGCAACCCAGGAAATTTCCCGCAACGTGCAGCAGGCCGCTCAAGGCACCCAGCAGGTGTCGTCCAACATCACCGACGTGCAGCGCGGGGCCAGCGAGACCGGCTCGGCCTCCTCCCAGGTGCTCTCCGCCGCACAGTCGCTGTCGTCGGACTCCAACCGCCTCAAGCTCGAGGTCGGCAAGTTCTTGAACTCGGTACGTGCCGCCTGACGCAGTCATCAAGGAGTCGCAATCGATTCGAAGCCACTAAATCGATCGCGGCTTCGACCACTTGGCCGGCGTTCGGGGCTTCCAGCGCCCCGAACGATTGACTGGGGTTTCGCCGAGAGCGAATGGACTCCTTGCGCGCCTGCATGGATTTGAGATCGAGAAGTCTCCTTCCAGGCGGGGCGGCAAGTTCGAGAACTCGCTGTCGCTATGCGACTTAAGCGGCCGGTAAGGTTGCTAATTTATCCTTTTCTGCCGGCGCTTCGGGTTGCATTCAACTCGCCAAAAAGACTGTCGGGAGAACACTCAAATGCTCGGGCAAGCTAAAAGCGGGCTGCACCTTATGGTGCGAGGGCGCATTCTGATTCTCTTCGGAGCCTGCACATTTCTTCTGATCGCCACTGCAGCGTTCGGCTTTTGGCGACTCTCCGACAGCCTTCGGATATTCAACGAAGATATCATGTCTCGCCAAACGAACGCCATCGACGTCGAAGCCATCGAAATCAATTTCAAAAAGCAGGTCCAGGAATGGAAAGACACGTTGCTGAGAGGCAGCAAGCCGGAGGCGTTGGATAAGTACTGGACAGCTTTTCAAGCGCGAGAAAACGAGGTCCGCAACGTGACGGACCGGTTAAGCCAGAGCGTTCCCGACCCGGAAGTTGCCCAGTTTTTGGCTCAATTCCAGGCGGCCCACAAAGCCATGGGTGATGCCTATCGGCACGGGCTCCAGGAATTCAAAGACCATAGTTTCGATAGCGCCGTCGGCGACAAGGCCGTGGCAGGGATAGATCGCGCTCCGACTGAATTGTTGAACAAAGCGAAAGAGCGCCTGCTTTCGCTTGCGCAGGTCAAGGCGAGCGAGGCGAGAGCGGACGCGCGTCGCACCGTTTGGATGACGATCTTGCTTTTTGGCCTGGCGACGGCTGGCGGCGCCGGCGCCTTTTTTTCCGCAGTGCAAAGGAGCATTTCTCGACCCTTGACCAGAGCCGTGGATGCGCTCGGCGAACTGGCCGCGGGAAATATCGCCACGCAGGTGAGCGGATTGGAGCGACACGACGAGATCGGAAAGGTGGCGGGGGCCATCCAAATATTCAAGGAAAAGATGATCGAGACCGAGCGTCTGCGCGCCGAGCAATTGGAAGCCGAGCAGGGGCAGTCGGAGCGACGCAAGGCGGAGATGCAGAAGCTTGCCGACGGTTTCGAAGCCGCCATCGGCCAAATCGTCGAGACCGTATCGTCGACCTCGACCGAACTCGAGGCGTCCGCCAGCTCCCTTACCGCAACCGCGGAGCGGACGCAGGAAGTCACCACGATGGTCGCGTCGGCTTCGCAAAGGGCCTCAACCAACGTGCAGTCAGTCGCCTCGGCGACCGAGGAGATGGTTTCCTCCGTCAACGAGATCAGCCGCCAGGTGCAGGAATTGGCACGGATGGCGAGCGAAGCGGTCGATCAGGCGCGTAGCACGACCGAGCGCGTCAGCGAATTGTCGAAGGCGGCAACGCGGATCGGCGATGTGGTCGAACTGATCAACACCATCGCCGGCCAGACTAATCTTCTGGCGCTCAACGCCACCATCGAGGCGGCGCGCGCGGGCGAAGCCGGCCGCGGATTTGCGGTTGTGGCATCCGAGGTGAAGGCGCTCGCCGAGCAGACGGCGAAGGCGACCGGCGAAATCGGCCAGCAGATCACCGGCATCCAGGCCGCAACCCAGGACTCGGTCGGCGCGATCAAGGAGATCTCCGGCACCATCGAGAGGCTGTCGGAGATATCCTCGACGATTGCGGCTGCGGTGGAAGAGCAGGGTGCGGCAACCCAGGAAATTTCCCGCAACGTGCAGCAGGCCGCTCAAGGCACCCAGCAGGTGTCATCCAACATCACCGACGTGCAGCGCGGTGCTAGCGAGACCGGCTCGGCCTCCTCCCAGGTGCTCTCCGCCGCGCAGTCGCTGTCGTCGGACTCCAGCCGCCTCAAGCTCGAGGTCGGCAAGTTCCTCGACACGGTTCGCGCTGCCTGACCGGATGGGGCCGGCGCCAGCGGAGCCGGCTCTCACCAGAATTGCTGTCGATTTAAAAAAATTCACGCGTCCGGCTGCATCGCAGCCGCGGCGGCATCAACATTTCGATCAGAAAAGCCCTGACGATCGTCAGCGCAATCGGCGCGCCCGATCACTCGATCGTCTGCATCGGGCCGTAGTAATACGGCGTTAAAAATTAATATAAATTGGGGGGCCGACCGGTATTCCTAACGGCACGCCAGTTATTTGAAGGATTCCCCGATGTCGTGGCTCAACAATTTCAAGATTGCCTTGAAGGTCAGCCTGATTGTCGTGCTGATGGCGACTGTTACGGTCGGGACTGTCATCTTTGCAACGCAGCGGATGAGAGCGGCGGATGACGCCAATACCGATATCGTCACGCGCGTGGACAAATCCACCACGCTGGCTGTCCGGGCCGCTCGCTTCGCCGAAAACTATGTTTCTTCCGCATTCCAACTGGCGGCGGAAACCACGGACGAGGGCAACGCCAAGTACCTCGCGCAGACCGATACGAGCCGGAGAGCATACGAATCCCTGATGGCGACCGTGCTGAAGGATTTGCCCGAAAAGAGAGCTTTGATCGAGCCGGCCATCGCCGATTTCCATAAGGCGTTTGCGGCGTGCGATCCTGGCATCAAGTACGCGGCGACGACAAACACGCCCGAGGAGAATCTCAAAGCCGCGCAGCGGCTCAAGGCCGAATGTGTCCCGCTCTCCGAACTGTCGATCAAGACGCAGGCGAAAATGGTTGACGATCTCATCGCCGGTTCCCAGAAGGTATCCGACGAACTGACCGAACGGGCCGACTTTGCGATCCGCATGGTCTGGATCTGCTCGGGTATTGGTCTGTTTCTGGGCCTCGCCGCCGCGCTGTGGATTGGAATCAAGGGCTTGTCGCAGCCGATCGCGCGATTGAAGTCCGTGATGGAGGTGCTTGCCCGCAACGATTTGAGGGCCGACATTCCCGGCACCGAGCGCCGCGACGAACTCGGCGAGATGGCCCGCACCGTGGAAGTGTTCAAGAAAAACAGTCTCGAAGTCGAACGCCTCAAAGGGGAGCAACAGGCGGCCGAGAAGCGCGCCGCCGAACAACGCCGGGCGGACATGGTCAAGATGGCCGATAGTTTCGAGGGTACGGTCGGCGAAATCATCGAGACCGTGTCCTCGGCTTCGACCGAGCTCGAGGCATCCGCCGGAACGCTGACCAAGACCGCCGAGCGGGCACAGGAAGTGACCACCGCGGTCGCGGCAGCTTCCGAAGAGGCCTCCACCAACGTGCAGTCGGTGGCCTCGGCGACCGAGGAGATGGCGTCTTCCGTCAACGAGATCAGCCGTCAGGTGCAGGAATTGGCGCGGATGGCCAGCGAAGCGGTCAATCAAGCGCGCACCACGACCGAGCGCGTCAGCGAATTGTCGAAGGCGGCAACCCGGATCGGTGACGTGGTCGAATTGATCAACACCATCGCCGGCCAGACCAACCTGCTGGCGCTCAACGCCACCATCGAGGCGGCGCGCGCGGGCGAAGCCGGCCGCGGATTTGCGGTTGTGGCATCCGAGGTGAAGGCGTTGGCTGAGCAGACGGCGAAGGCGACCGGCGAGATCGGCCACCAGATCACCGGCATCCAGGCCGCGACCCAGGATTCGGTGAACGCGATCAAGGAAATCAGCGGCACGATTGAAAAACTGTCGGAGATTTCGTCGACGATTGCAGCTGCGGTGGAAGAGCAGGGTGCAGCAACCCAGGAAATTTCCCGCAACGTGCAGCAGGCGGCCCAAGGCACCCAGCAGGTGTCGTCCAACATCACCGATGTGCGGCGCGGCGCCAGCGAGACCGGCTCGGCTTCCTCCCAGGTGCTCTCAGCCGCGCGGTCGTTGTCGTCGGACTCCAATCGCCTCAAGCTCGAGGTCGGCAAGTTCCTGAACACGGTCAGGGCGGCCTGAGGTCGCAACGTCCCGCGGATCGCGGGCGCGAGTGAACACGGATCCCGGATTCGGGGTCCGTGTCGAGGCAGCGAGCAAGTCGCACGCGCAACGTCGCTTTCTTCGGCTTCGGAGGAAGCTTCCACCAACGTGCAATCGGTCGCGCAAGTGAAGGCGCTCGCTGAGCAACCGCGAAGGCCACCGGCGAAATCGGTCAGCAGGTCTCGGGCATCGAGGCGGCGACGCAGGACTCGGTCGGCGCCGTCCAGGAGATCTCCGGCACGATCGAGAAACTGTCCGAAATCTCGACGGTGATCGCAGCCGCCGTGGAGGAGCAGGGCGCGACAACGCAGGAAATCTCCCGGAACGTGCAACAGGCGGCCAACGGCACGCAGCAGGTCTCCGCCAACATCAGCGACGTGCAGCGCTGAGCGACCGAAACCGAGACGGCCTCTTCGCAGCGGCGGCGCAGTCGCTGTCGAGAGACAGCAACCGCCTCAAGCTCGAGGTCGGCAACTTCCTTGAGTCGGTAAGGGCAGCATGACAGCAAAGGTCGGTTATTGTCCGCGTCGGTCCGATGAACCGCCAAGTTGCGGTGAAGCGCGATAGCTCGAGCAGGAATCGCTATCGCCCTTTAGTGACCGCTTGAATCGTTCCGCCAAAACCAGACGGAAAGTGCGCGCGATCGGCCCCTGATCTGCGTCTCTTCGGGACCGGTGAGAACTCCAAATTCGAGCAACGCGCATTTGGGACCAGCTTGACGAAGCAGGTCGTCGCTCAGAGCCAGCTCCGCGCCGTGCGTTGCTGCGACTTCCATCAAGCGGTTGGCCACGTTCACGGTGTCACCCGTCGCCGTAATGTGCTGATAGCTGCTGCCGCCAAGGCGGGATGCAATGATGGGGCCGAAATGCGCGCCGATCTTGAAGCCGGTCAATGACGCGATTGATGGCGGAAGAGATTCGATCCATCGCTCGGCGCGGTTGCAAAGGTCGACGCAGCATAGAGCGGCATTGCAGGCATCGTCCGCGGTGCTCTCCGGCAGGCCAAACAGGATCATGGCGCCGTCCCCCAGAAAGCTCGTAATGACTCCGCCGCGCGCGACGACCTCGCGATCAACCAGGGCGTGGAAGTCTTTCAACATCTCGAGAACCGCGTCCATTCCAAGGGTTTCGCTGAGTGACGTAAAGCCCGAGAGGTCGATGAAGACGATCGCCGCATCCTGATGGACCGGTTCGAGGAGAAATTCCGGATTCCGGGTCAGCCACTTTCGAAGCGCCGGCGCCTGGAATTGCTGAAGCAATTCGTTCATCGTGGCAAAGTGCTGCGCCTGGCGCCGGTTCAGCCAGATTTGCACAGCACCGAACAGAATGACCGGCGGAGCAGCCGCGGCGACCGGCAAGGCCGCACTAAGCCAGATGCCATGCGAAAATGCGTCGAAATTGCCGGCCGTCCAAATCAGAAACACCACCGCGATCGAGATAAGCCCGATAGCGCTGCGCCGCCACGCCAGCAAACCCACGAGCAACAGCGTCAACACGACCGCAAGAATGGCATCGGCGCCGCGCGTGGACCGATCACGCAGGATTCCGTCTCCGGTCATCAAGTGTGCAATGGCGGTGGCAACGATTTCGAGGCCCGGCATCACCGGATCAAACGCCGTGGAGAAAACTTCGCCAGCAGCGGTGACCGTTGCTCCGATCACAACAATCTTGCCTTGAACGGCTTCTCGATCGATTTCGCCGCTCAATACGGAGGCCGCGCTGATTGTCCGTATCGTGCCATGATGGCCGTAGAACGCCAACGGTAGAACATGATCGATGTCCATCGGGATATGCCGTCCTGCCAGCGTGAGGCTATCGGCCTCGATTGCCGGCTCGGCGCCGGTCGCCAGTGCGGCGACGCGCAGTGGGAAGGACAACTCAACTCGGTCGCGGGTTTTGAACAGCATCGGAAAGCTACGAGGCGTGCCGGAAAGGTCCGTGGTAAAATTCACCACCCCGACCGCGGCGCGATCAGCGAATGCCTTGAGAGGCAGCAGAAATTTTTCTGCCTGTGGCAGGCGGGCGAGGGGACCACCCTCACCGGTGGCGATCAACTGGGTCGTTTCGGGGAATATCGCCGCTGCGGCAATGGCGGTTGGTCGTTTACCTAATGCCTGCACCAAAGCTGCGTCGCCGAGATCGCTGCCGCGATCAAGCAGCAACAAATCGATGGCGATGACGCGGGGTTCGAATCGGGCGATCGCGTCGACAAGCGCGGCGAGATCGGCGCGGGGCAGCGGGTAGCCGCCCGCTTTTCCCGCCGCGTCATCGTCGATAGCGACGATGGTGACCACGTCCGGCGCAGTTCTTTCCCCGCGTGCGAGCATGCGAAGATCGGCCAGCGTGCCCTCGGCGCGATCAAGAAATTGAATATCGCCGCGCCAGTAGCCGAAACCCAGGGCGATTGCCCAGAGTGCCGAGAGGACGAGCGCAACCAACGTCTGGACAGTCCGGCCGGTCACAAGCGGTCATTGTCCAAGACGCGCGAGCAATGCGGCAACGCGCGCTTTGGGCCAACGCTTGACGACCAGAGGGGTGGGTCCCTGATCGACGTCGACACCCTGGCCAGGACCCAGCGTGACCTGGCCGGCACCGCTCGGCCTCTGCACCGCGACCTCGCCTCTTAGGACCAGAACAGACGTCCTTGTTTCCTGGACGTCGACAGCCCATTTCGTTCCGCGCACGGCGGCAATAGCTTGTGGCGTCGTGACCTTGAAGCGATCCTTGCCGCGTTGTTTGGGCACTTCGAGCAGCAAGGCCCTGCTTTGGAGATCGACGGAATCCACCACGCCAATGTTGGCGCGGTCTTGCAGCGTGAACTTTGCGCCATCCTCAGCGACGATGATCACGCCGCCGCGGCAGCGCAGGGTTTGCGCTGCGTTCGCCGGATGCTCTGAGGAGCACCCTGCCGCCATCTGCTGGGCAGCCACTGTAGTTACGTCAACAAATGCGCAAAGGATAGCTAGGTAAATTATTTGAGCGAGCTTTCTCATAGCGGTGTCTCCGTGCATACGCACGCGCAACTCTTCAGGGGCGAATTCTCCGGGTCGTGCGATCCGAATTCCAGGCAATAGCCCCTCGGCCGATCGGAAAAATCATCAGCGCGGCACCACCGGTTTGAATTTCAAACTGTGTTCAGAAAATGTCTGCGTCGGTCCAAGGCTAAGGCCGCGGTTCGATAGAAGTATTCGCGTCGCGGAAGGCCCACGACCGATTGGACACGGCGCGAAACGCGCTTATCTCTCCGGCTGCACGCTTACGTCGCGGATCGCCGATGGCGCTGCAGCTTGCCGGCGGAACAGGATGTGCTGGTACAGCCAGCCGATCGCCACCAGCACCAGTCCGAGGCAAATGAACGACAGCGCGCGGTAGACCGCGGTCAGTGTCGACATGTCGATCAGGAATGCCTTGACGATCGTCAGCGCGATCACGGCGGCCGAGGCGAGCCGCGCGCGCTGCGAATTGACCGCAATCCCGATACCGAGCAACGCCACGCCGAACATAAGGCAGGCGATCGAATAGGTGTATTGCTCGGCGTCGCTGGTGTCACCTGTCATCAGATCAGGCCCGTGATAAAGCCTGCGGATTTCCAGCGCCACGTAAGTGAGCGCGAAGATCAGTGCGCCGGCCGCGATGCTGTTGGCATAGGAGGTCGTGCGCCGGCCGGCGACGGTGTAGGACAACAGCAGCATCAGCACCGCAGGCAGCGCATAGCCAAGCAGGAGGAGATTGATGAAACCGCCGCCGATCTCGATCGGCGTGATCATCGGATTCTCCAGCAGCAGCAATCCGAACACGCCGACCAGTCCGGAAAACGCCGTGAGCAGCACCGCGCCGATATTGTGGACGACGCTGCCGGTGCGCAACCGCAACCGCTCGAGCCCAATCGCCATCGCCAGCGCGACGCAGACCTCGAGCGCGAATTCCGAAAGCGAGGGAATCGCCCGATAGATGTCACCGCCATAGACGGCATGGCGGATTTCCATGAAGGCCAGCAGCACCGTGAACAGGATCGCCGCCGATTCCACCACGCGCAGCGGCGCGTCGTCGCCGCGGCGGCGCAGGGAGTGGCTCGCGATCCAGAACGACAGCGCGGGAACGCCGTAGCCCCACAACAGCCAGTTGAAGATCGGCGTGGTGCCAACTGCATCGCCGGCGATGCGCGGTTCGTAGCCGATCCGCGCCACCACGATGGCCGCGAGGATCGCGGCAAGCGTGCGCAGGAACGGGATCGGCCGCTGCATCGAAATCCAGGCGGTGCCCATCGACATCAGCGCCAGCGCGATCGTGAGCCAGCCTTTTTCCAGCGCAAAGGTCAGCGCCAGCGCCAGCGCGCCGAGCGTGCCGGTCGCAAACAGCGCAGTCGAAATCGCCAGCCCCGGCCGGCTGTCGCGGCGGGTGAGGATTTCAGTCGCCGCGCCGAATGCCGCCGCCAGCAGCACGGCTAGGATCGCGAACGGGATCGAGCGGTCGAGATGTGCGATGCGGGCATAAAGCGCGATCAGAAGCGTGAGCGGCGTGAATACCGCGGCGCCCGACCACACGACGGGGATCATAGCGTTGGTCGAACGGCCCTGGGCGAGAAACCCTCCCGCGCCGAACCCAATCGCAAAAATCGCAGCAGCGACGAGGTGCAGCGTGATGGACTCCCCGATGGCGCCGGGGCCGATGCCGGGCAACGGGCCGCCCGGCAGCACCAGCATGTCCGGATTGCCCAGCACCGCCCATTCAGCGAATACCACGAAGACCAGCGCGGCGGCGCCGCCGACGGCACCCGTCGCGGCCGGCGCGCGCCACGCCACGAACAGGGTGCCGGCCACCAGGACGGCGAAAGTAACGAGCGCGCCTTCGGCATGGAAGCTCGTCAGCACGATCAGAGCAGCGCCCAAGAGATAGGCCGTGAGCGAGGCGGAAGAGATCGGCTCGATACGGCCCTTGCCGATGGGTGGGCCGAACAAGAATCCGCATACCACGAGCAAGCAGGCGAGGACGAAGCCCGCGATGACGTCGAAGGCATGCGGGGCGACCATCGATGGGCCGCATTGCAGGCAGGGCAGGGTCCAGAGCAGCGCGAAGACGATCGTCGTCACCACCAGCCAGCGCCAGAGTTCTTGCCCGTGCCAGTCCGAAGGAAGCCGCGGTGACGACGGCGAGATAGACATAGAGCGCCCAGAAATCGGGCCGCTCGGAAGACACCAGGATGGGTGTGACGAAGGCTGCCGCGACGCCGAGGCCGGCCAGCGCCGGCCCGTGCAGGGTTGCTGCGGCAAGCGTGCCGAGCGCCACCAGCCCGAGCAGGATGAAGGCGGTCGCGGGTGCAAGAAAGCCGTAGAGCGCGTAAGCCGCATAGACGGTCGCGAACGCGACTGCCGTGCCGGCCGCGGTCAGGATCGCCGGAATGTTGGCGATCGGAAGGGCTGCGATATCCGAGATGCTTTCCTTGCGTCGGGTCCATTCGCCGGCGGCTAGTAGCGCCAGCGCGAACGCGCCGCCGAGCAAGGTGCGTATGCGGGGACCGAGCAACCCCGCCTCGATCGAATAGCGCACCAAAAAGAAGCCGCCGAGCGCGAGCGTCAGGCCGCCGATCCATACCACCCAGCGCGTGCCGATGCGTTCCTCGAAGCCGGCTTCCGCCGGCGCAAGCGGCGGTGGCACTGCGGGTATAGTAGCCGTTGTCGCCGGTTCGGGCGACGGGGGTTCGGGCGCAATTGCCGCTTGTTCGGCGGCGATGCCGGGAGATGGGGTTTCCTGCGGTTGCTCGAGGGTCTCAACCGCCGGGACGGGCGGCGGCGTTGGGCGCGCCGCAGCCGAGGACGCGAGAGCCTGCATCGCATCCAGCCGCGCCCGCAACTGATCTGCCTGATTGTAAGCCTTGCGCGCGAAGATCAGCGCGGCGATCGCGATCACCAGCGAGAGAAAATCCAACGGTGAATCGAACATTCAATGCCGCTTTCCTGTTCGCCCGGCTTTAAGGCCTTCAGCGCCGCCCGCGAACGCGCAGGCCCGGCGCCGGCCGTTCCTGCAGCACCTCGCGGCGAAAGCGAAACAGCGCGGCGGGACGCCCGCCGGTTTGTGTCGACATCACGCCGGTTGGTTCGACGAGCGCGCCCGATTCCACCAGCCGGCGGAAATTCTGCTTGTGCAGATGCCTGCCCGAGATCGCTTCCACCGTGCGCTGCAATTCGGTGAGTGTAAATTCGCTCGGCAAAAGTTCAAAGACGACGGGGCGATATTTCAATTTCGCGCGCAGCCGCGCGATGGCGGTGGCGAGAATCCGCCGGTGGTCGAAGCGCATCGAGATGCCGAGATAGGGAAGCGACTTGCGCTCTAATGCCGCTGGCCGTCCGTCGCGCCGCGCTTCCTCGACCAACCCCGCTTCGTAGAGCAGCTCATAGCGGTCGAGCACGCGCTCTTCGTCCCAATGCGCGCCCTCCGTGCCGAAATAGAATCGCACGCGATCCTTGCGCGGCAGCGCGCGCGCCACGTCCGGCGCCTCGCCTTGTTCGGCCCATCTGGTCAGTTCGGGCAGGATGGTGTGCTCGATGATCTCGGGTCGCGCCTGCCGCCAGTCCTCCCACGGGAAGAAGCTATACCATGACTTCGAATCCTGCGCCGCGAGAACGCGCGCCATAATTGTCGGTGACGCGCGTCAGCGCGAGGTAGCCGACGGAGGCGACATGCACGTCTGTGTCGCCGGGCTGGGTGTGTCGGCCGCGATCGCCGAAGGTATAGAGCTGTTCCACATAGCCGAGCCGCAGTCCCGTCTGCTCTTCAACCCAGGCTCGTAGGCCGATCTCGAAGGTGCGGTGCGCGACCGCGTCGAACGGCCCGAAGGGCAGGCCGGTGAGTTTGTCGCAGTCGCGGCCGGAAGCGATGAGGATCAAGGGCTCGTTGGCCTCGACTGCGACGATCGCGGCCGTCAGGCCGATTTCGATCGGCGTCAACAGCTTGTCGCTCATCGCACGGGATTCATCGAAATCAGTCGAGGTCGATGCGGAACGGCCGGCCCTCGACCATCATCGACGCGGGGCCAATTTCGTCCAGCGCGCGCAACATCCGTCCCTCGCGCCCCAGCGCCTGGTCGGCGAGGCTGACGATGAGCCGGTTCGGCGAGGCCATCGGCGAGGCGTTGCGGATCTGCCGCGCGAACGAGATTTCCTCGCGGTGCGGATTGAGTGCGCAGGCGGCGGCGAAGGCGCTCGCGGTCGAGCGGCTGACGCCGGCATAGCAGTGGATCACGAGCGGCGCGTTACGCTCCCAGCCGCGCACGAAGTTCAAGACCTGCTCGATGTGATGCGCCGACGGCGCAACATATCCGTCCATCGCTTCGGTGATGTCGTCGAATGCGATCTTCAGATGGTTGGCGGGAAGCACCGATGCCGGCCGCTCGACCTGATCGACCTTGGCCATGACGGTCAGCACATGACTGGCCCCGGTCAGTCTCACGGTTTCCGGCAATGCGGCAAGCGAGCAAACGTGAATCATGGCGATCCTTTATTCCGTAATTATAGGCCTGCGTATGAAGCGGTGAAAGCAGGTTCGGGGCCTGCGTTCAAGTGTGCAGCGTCTTGAACCTGGCCAGGAACCGCTTCTCGGCCTTTGCCGCGCTCCAGGGGGTCAGATAATCCTGCCGCGTCGTCTCGGTTAGGCCGGGATCGCGGCCGAACAGGCGTTTCGCCTCGGCCTCCGCAAAACCCGCCAATGTGCTCGCCTCGAGATAGGCCGCGCCGCGGTCGGCGTTCTTGATCTGGCGCGTGACGTCATCCGGCAGCACCGGCGGTAATCCGAAGCGGATATGGATCGCGGCGAGCAGCCGCTTTTCCACCGCTTTGTAATCCTCGCCGAGTACCGCCTTGAACGGTGAGATCATGTCGCCGATGACATATTCCGGCGCATCGTGCAAAAGCGTTGCGAGCCGCACCCGCGCATCGACGCGCGGCGATTGCGCGCGCATCACGGCTTCGACCAGGAGCGTGTGCTGGGCGACCGAGAAGATGTGCGCGCCGCTGGTCTGGCCGTTCCAGCGCGCGACCCGCGCCAGCCCATGGGCGATATCGGCGATCTCGATGTCGAGCGGCGAGGGGTCGAGCAGATCGAGCCTGCGCCCCGACAGCATCCGCTGCCAAACGCGCGGCTGGGCCGCGGCCGGTTTGGTTGCCGTCATTTGACTTTGAAGCGCGGCGCGCGATGCGTCTTGCCGCAGGCTTCGTGACAAAAGCAGGTGACGAGATGGTCGTTGACCATGCCGGTCGCCTGCATGAAGGCGTAGACGATGGTGGGACCCACGAACTTGAAGCCGCGCGCGGCAAGGTCCTTGGATATCTTGACCGAAAGCGGCGTCGACGCCGGCACGCTGGCGGTTGTCTTGAAGCTGTTCACCTTCGGCTTGCCGTCGACGAAGTCCCACAGCAATTTCGAGAAGCCGGGGCCTTCTTCCATGATCTTCAGATAGGATTTGGCGCTTGCGATCGTGCCCTCGATCTTGGCGCGGTTGCGCACGATGCCGACATCGTTCATCAGCGCGTGGATTTTCTTTTCGTTGTAGCGCGCGATCTTCTCCGGCTTGAAATCGTCGAAGGCGCGGCGAAAATTCTCGCGCTTGCGCAGGATCGTGATCCAGGACAGCCCGGCCTGGAACCCGTCGAGGATCAGCTTTTCGTACAGCGCGAGGTCGTCATATTCCGGCACGCCCCATTCGGTGTCGTGATAGGCGACGTAGAACGCGTCGTCTCCCGGCCAGGGGCAGCGCATCTTGCCGTCGGCGTGCAGGCGCGCGGTACGGCTCATGCGACGGTCTGTCCGCTTACGGTTTTAAACGCATCCGGCTCGGCGAGACGAAGGCCAAGGCCGCCGGCGGTGAGCGGAACGCCGGCGGCAAGCGCGTCGGCAACCCTGTCGGTCCGGATCAGCGCCAGGCCGTTACCGTCCGCGGTCGAGCCCAGGGTCCCGACCGGCTTGTCGCCGGCGAGGATGGTTGCGCCCGCTTCCGGCGAGGGGCCGTCGAGCACGACGCGCACGGTGCGGGTACGCGCGGTGCCGCGATGCTGCATCCGCGAAACAACCTCCTGCCCGACGTAACAACCCTTGTCGAAATCGACGCCGTGCAGGCGATCCATGTTGGTTTCGTGCGGGAACGCGTCGCCGTAGATGAAGTCGAGCCCGCCACGGGGCGTGCTAAAGGCGATGCGATGCGCCTCATAGGCGGTGGCGTCGATGAGGTCGGCGCCGACGAGATCGGCGACCTTTTGCGTAAGTTCCAATGGTGCGAGGATGCGCCAGCCCAGCGCGTCGGCCCTCGGATCGGCAAAGGCGAGATCGGGTTTCATCGCAAAATCGCCGTCCCAGGCGGCGATTACACCGAGCCTATCCGAAAGATTCTCCACGGTGACCTTGGCCCGTAGCTTGTAGAAGCCGAGCTTGGTGGCGAGCGATTGTGCGAGTGCGCGCGGGCAGTCGATCAGGAAACCGCCGCCATGGCCGCTGGGAGCCTCGGTGATCAGGAAATCGACGATGATCTTGCCCTGCGGCGTCAATAGCGCCCCGAAGCGGCCGAGCCCCGGGCCGAGCTGCGTCACGTCAGTGGTGACGAGGCCGTTGAGGAAGTTGCGCGCGTCCTCGCCAAAGACCTTGACCACGCCCCGGTCGGGAAGAAACGCTGCCTTCATCTGGAAGTTTCTCTTGAAGTTCTTGTTGAAATGCAACTAGCGGATATTCCATGGCAACGTAAGGCGCTATGGTCCGGCTCACAAGGCCCGCGCGCCATTCAGTCCCCTGCGAAGCGGGCATCCGAGGACCGATGAATCAGCGATTTGACACCATTCTAAAATCCGGCGCCGTGGTCAATCAGGACGGCGCGGGTGTCCGCGACATCGGCATCATCGGTGGCCGTATCGCCGAGCTCGGTAACCTCGGCGAGGCCTCCGCGGCCGAGGTGGTCGATTGCAAGGGCCTGCACATCCTGCCCGGCGTCATCGACACGCAGGTGCATTTCCGCGAGCCCGGCCTCACCCACAAGGAGGACCTGGAGACCGGGTCGCGCAGCGCCGTGATGGGCGGCGTGACCGCGGTATTCGAGATGCCGAACACCGACCCGCTAACCGTCACCGAGGCGGCCTTCACAGATAAGGTGAAGCGCGGCCGTCACCACATGCATTGCGATTTTGCCTTCTTCATCGGCGGCACCCGCGACAATGTTCAGGATCTACCTGAACTGGAACGCGCGCCCGGCTGCGCCGGCGTGAAAATATTCATCGGTTCCTCCACTGGCGCGCTCCTGGTCGAGGACGACGAGAGCCTGCGCCGGATTTTTCAGGTGATCCGCCGCCGCGCCGCGTTCCATGCCGAGGACGAATATCGCCTCAACGATCGCAAGGGCTTGCGCGTCGAGGGCGATCCGCGGTCGCATCCGGTATGGCGCGACGAGATCGCGGCGCTGATGGCAACCGAGCGCCTGGTCAAGCTCGCGCACGAGACCGGAAAACGCATTCACGTGCTGCACATCTCGACCAAAGAGGAGATCGAGTTTCTGCGCGACCACAAGGACGTCGCCTCCTGCGAGGCGACCCCGCACCATCTAACGCTCACCGCGCCCGAATGCTACGAGCGGCTAGGCACCCGCGCGCAGATGAATCCACCGGTGCGCTCCGCCGATCACCGCCAGGGCATCTGGCGCGGCATCGAACAGGGCATCATCGACGTGCTCGGCTCCGATCACGCGCCGCACACGCTGGAAGAGAAGGCCAAGACCTATCCATCCTCGCCCTCTGGCATGACCGGCGTGCAGACGCTGGTGCCCGTGATGCTCGATCACGTCAACGCCGGGCGCTTGTCGCTGGCCCGTTTCGTCGATCTCACCAGCGCCGGTCCCGCGCGGCTCTACAACATCGCCTGCAAGGGCCGCATCGCCGCGGGCTATGACGCGGATTTCACGGTGGTCGATCTCAAGCGCAGCGAGACCATCACCAACCAATGGATCGCCTCGCGCGCCGGCTGGACGCCCTATGACGGCGTGCGCGTCAGGGGCTGGCCGGTCGGCACTCTTGTGCGGGGACGCCGGGTGATGTGGCAGGGCGAACTGGTGACGCCGGCGCTAGGCGAGCCAGTGCGGTTCCTTGAGACGTTGAAGCAATAAACACCAGCCGTCATCGCCCGGCTTGACCGGGCGACCAAGTATGCCGCGGCCTATCGTTGCTATCGCTTACGTCTCTGGAGTACTGAGTCACTCGCTTCCGCGGGTGACGACGATCGGTTTTTTTTGGCGGATTACTGCCTTGCCAGCCCGACCGAAAACTCGCCGTTGCGAATCCGGCCCGGCAGGCCCTCGGCGAATTTCGCCACCGCGTCCTCGCCATAGGTTCCGACCAGCTCGGCGAGTGCCGCAAACAGGCTCGCCTGGGCCAGGCAGTCGCCGTCGACGCCGTCGTGGCGTGCTTCCGCCCAGGCCTCATTGAGATAGCCGAGCGCCGTCTGCTTCTGCTCGTGATCGGGCAGCGGGTCGCGCGCTGGGCGGAAGGACATGGGAGGGCGCATGGAAATGAACGAGGGAACTGCGCGAACCAGGGCGGAACGCGTCGGAGGACGGAGGTGTAGCACGCGGTGCGCAGGCGCCTAGACCAGTTCTTAAGGAAGGGTTAACGGCGCCGGTGAAAGATCGATCCGTGTTCCAAATCAGCTTCGCGCCGCCCTAATTCGCGTAGCGCGCGGTCAGGTCGCGGGAGATTTTCGAGCCTTCCTCGATATAGCGGCGGATCGCGACCATCGCCGCTGGCGTGCAGGTGCGGTAGGTCTGCTGGAAGCCGTTATAACCGCGGTTGAATCCCGCGATCATGCGGGCGCGGCGGTCGCCGGAGGGAGTTTCGGCGTCGATCAGCGCCTGCATCTGGTTGCGCCATTTGCCGCCTTCATTGCTGCCGCAAATGCCCCTGAGGTAGTGCAGGGTGCCGAGGATTTCGGCCAGCCGCTGCAGGTCGCCGTCGAACGGCGCGGCCGCATCCTGGGCCCGTAGTGGGCAGGAAAGGCAGACCGAGATCAGGATAAGGGCGGCGACAGCGCGCTTCGACATTGAATGGGTCCAACAGGCCCCGCCTGATAGCCTCTTAAATGCGCTGGAAGCAAGGCTCAGAGGGGTTAACCGGAGCTGCGGATGAGGCGCCTTGCCGCCTCGACGACCCCGGTAAGGCCACCCGTGAGCTTGAGATCGCCGAATACGCCCGCGGAGAGCCATTTGAAGTCGTCGAGTTCCTCGTTCAGAACCGGCTCTTTGGCGATCCAGCGGGCCGCGAACGACAAGATGAGATAGTGGCCGCCGCCCGCGTCCGCCGGCAGCACCTCGCGCCAACCGGCCAATCCCGCGATCTCTATTCTAAGCCCGGTTTCCTCGTCGACCTCGCGGTGCAGGGCGGCATGCAGGGATTCACCGAATTCGACCCGGCCGCCCGGCAGCGAGTAAAAACCCATGGCCGGCGAACGCGCGCGGCGCACCAGCAACACCTGGTCCTCGCGGAAGATCGCCGCGCTGACCGCTAGCTGCGGATGGGTGGGTTGAGTGGGCGTCAAGGCTGGATCCCGAAAAGCCTGTCCCGCGATTGTCGCGGGATCGGAGCCGTTTTTCGGAGAAGATCATGCCCGCGTCAACGGGGCATGATCCCGAAAAGTGGGGACCGGTTTTCGGAGAAGATCATTGCCCCCACCATCAATGGCTCATGATGTAGTCGACGTCGGTCTCAGAGCCGCCATTGATGATGCCGCCGGCCGCAGCCACCAGCGGCTTGACCCAGCTCGTGGCCTGCTCGGCGAGCCTGGCGCGGGTTTTGTCCTGCTGGGCTTCGCGCATGGCGGCGCCGACCGCGGTCAAAATCGAGGTCATGCTGCAGGTGATATGCTCGAATTCGCCGCGGATGCCGGGGTCGGCGGATTCGTAGGCCGAAATCGCGAGGTCGCGCGCCTTGAAATTCGAGGCGGTGAAGTGCTCGGCATAGGACAGCGGGCGCCACTGCAGGAAATCCTCGGCGCATTCCGGGATGTCCGGGATCATCTCCAGAAGCATGATGGCTTCGTTGAAGTGATTGAGATAGTCGGTGGCGAGCCCGGTACGGGGATTGATGTTGGCAGCCTTGAGCTCGGCCGCCCGTGCCGTTGCTTCGGGGCCGATCGGTCGCGGGTTCGCGCCATCGGGGCGTGCGGATGGAGGGGCCGTGGTCATCGGTCGCAGTGTTAGCTTTTGGGGGGTTAAAAGGTGCTGAACGGATGCCTATTTGGGCCATGGAATGTGCGGACGCTTCGTGATCACCTCGCCCCCGGAGGCCTTGCGCCAGATTTTCGGCTACCTCGAGCAGCCGAATTTCCCGCCTAGGCACAACATCGCGCCGACGCAGCCTATTCCCGTCGTGATCGTCGAAAACGGCGCCAGGCATTTCCGGCTGATGCGCTGGGGGTTGATCCCCACATGGATCAAGGATCCTCGCAAATTTACCCTCCTCATCAACGCACGGTCGGAATCGGTGACGGAAAAGCCGGCCTTCAAGAACGCGATAAGGCGGCGGCGCTGCCTCGTTCCGGCCGACGGCTATTATGAGTGGCACGTCACCGACGGGCGAAAGCGGCCCTACTTCATCCATCGCCGCGACAGTGATCCGTTCGGGCTTGCGGGGTTGGCGGAAACCTGGATCGGCCCGAACGGCGAAGAGCTCGATACGGTCGCGATCGTGACCGCGCCCGCGAGCGCCGATCTCACGGTACTGCATCACCGCGTGCCGGTGACGATTGCGGCGAGCGATTTCGAACGCTGGCTCGATTGCCGTGAAGACGACGCGGAAGCGGCGATGACGCTACTGATGCCGCCGCGTGAAGGCGAGTTCGTCTGGCACGAGGTCTCGATCCGGGTCAACCACGTCGCCAACGACGACGCGCAACTGATCCTGCCGATCACGGATGAGGAGCGCGCCGCCGAGGCGCCGAAGCCCGCGAAGAGGGCGGCGGGCAAACGGGCCCCGACGGCGACCGATGACGGGCAGGGGTCGTTGTTTTGAGTGCGAACGCCGGCGTTGAACTATGCCGCGGCTTCGGCGGCAACCGCCGATCCAAAATCCACGTTGTTGTAGGCGATACCTCCGATGCCCCAGGCGCCTTCGACGCGTAGGTGACGTCGCGAAGATATACTCGCCTTGATACGGCCCGCAGCCGCCGCTTCGATGATCGTGGTGCCCTCCGATAGCCAGGCGTCCTTCAGCTCCGGTACCTTCAATTCGAAGACCGCGATGTCCGTCGGCTCGCCGCCCGAAAAGCTGCGGCCCTTCGGCACGACACTTACCTCGCCGATGACGTTCGGCGTCATGAAGCGGTTGCCGGTGAGGCCATGCAGGCGGAGCAGGAGATCGGTCAGTTTGCGAAACGCTACCGCTTCCGCGGTAGGCGTCAGCGCACCTTCGGGAACGATGATCTGGATCGGCATTTTGAAGTCTCCATCAATGGATTTCCGATGGCAGGCCCGCCGTTGTCGGCAGGCGCCACGATCAATAGATAACGATCGTTATCAAGTAGACGTGAGAGAGGCCAATGGCGCGGGCGAAGAAGGATGAAGGCGATGCGCGGGACCGGCTGGTGGAAGCGGCCGGACGCGGCTTCCGGGCCGGCGGATTTGGCGGGGCCGGCGTGGACGCGCTGGCGAAAAGGGGCGGGGCTCACCTCGGGCGCGTTCTACGCACATTTCGATTCCAAGGCAGAGGCTTTCAGGCTCGTCGTTGCCGATAGTCTGGCGCTGCTGCGCAACGGGGTGATCGCATTCCAGGAACGTCATTGGCCGCAACTGGCGCGATCCCTTCATCGACTTCTATCTCGGCGAACGCATGCAGGTTGCCCTCGATGAAGCGTGCGGCGTGCCGACCTTCTCCGCCGACGTCGCTCGCGCCGACAACGCGACGCGCGCGATCTATCAGGCCGAACTCGAGCTTCTGGTGGATGCGCTGGCGGCTGGATTCCGTGGCGCGCAGGCGCGGGCGCGGGCGCTGTCTTTGCTGTCGGTGCTGTCGGGCGCGGTTGCGATGGCGCGCGCGGTGAAGGATGATCGGATTAGGCAGGAAATCCTCGCCGCGGCAAATGCGGCGGCCAAGGCGATCTAGGCATGATCCGGAAAAGTGGGTACCGGTTTTCCGAAACGATCATGCGCAAACAAAGAGCTAGCGCACGATGGCGGCTCATCTCATTGCGCTCTAGCGAAAGATATTCAGCGCCACATATTGCAACAGCATGATGGTCTTGGCGTCGACAATGCGGCCGTCGCCGATCATGGCGAGCGCCTCGTCGATCGACAGTTCCAAGACCTCGATGTCTTCGCCTTCGGAAGCGAGGCCGCCGCCGCTACCGATCCGCATCGAGGGCTCATATTCGGCGACGAAGAAGTGCAGTTTCTCGGTGACCGCGCCGGGACTCATGAAGGCTTCGAAGATTTTCTTGATTTCGCCGAGCCGATAGCCGGTTTCCTCCTCCATTTCGGAGCGAATGCGAATTTCCGGCGATTCGTTGTCGAGAAGACCAGCGGGGGCCTCGATCAGCAGATCATCGTAGCCGTTGATGTAGGCCGGGTAGCGGAATTGGCACACCAGCACCACGGTGCGCTGCTTTGGATTGTAGGGCAGCAGCGTGGCGGCATTGCCGCGGTCGAAGGTCACGCGAGCTTGCGCCTGCCATTCGCCGTTGGCGCGGCGCCATTCGAAGGTGGTTTCGGTCAGCTTGCCGTAACGATCCGAAAGCATGCGGACGTTGTTGACGCGGATGCGGTCGGAGACGCTCATTTCTGCTTCCTGCGGCTTGACCTACGGCGTCGGCGCGCGGCCGTCCAGCCATTTGGCGAAGGTCACGGTTTCCTGGTTGTAATAGCCGATCGACTGGTAGAACGCGTGGACCTTCGGATTGTCCTTGCGAACCAGCAGTTGAAGTTTCAGGATGCCGCGCGCGCGAAGCCAGTCTTCGGCCGCGTTCATGATGGTTCGACCAAAGCCTTCATGGCGCCGATCCGGATCGACCGTGACATAGTAGACCCAGCCGCGATGGCCATCATGGCCGACCATGACCGACGCGACGAGAGCACCGGCATGCCGGGCTAACAGCACCGTCGAGTGTTCGCCGCGGCGCGCCTGCGCAATGTCGCCGGCCGGATCGTTCCAGGGCCGCGTCGAGCCGCACCGCTGCCAGAGCGCGATGACTTCAGGGATGTCATGATCTTCGATGGGCGTGATACTGAGCGCGGGGCCGGTAGGTTCGTTCACGACACCTTCATTCACAACACTTTCCCCGGGTTCATGATGCCGAGCGGGTCGAGCATCGCCTTGATCCCCCGCATCAGCTCGATCGCGACCTTGTCCTTGACGTCGGGCAATTCGTCGCGCTTGAGCACGCCGATGCCGTGCTCGGCGGAGATCGATCCGCCCATCCGCAGCACGATCTCGAACACGACCGCGTTGACCTCGTGCCAGCGGCTCAGGAAATCGGCGGCATCGGCGCCGAACGGCTGGCTCACGTTGTAGTGGATATTGCCGTCGCCGAGATGGCCGAACGGCACCGGCCGCGCGCCCGGGATGAGTTTTGAGACGGCGTCGTCGGCCTCCGCGATGAAGTCGGGGACTGCGACCACCGGCACCGAAATGTCGTGCTTGATCGAGCCGCCTTCCGGCTTCTGCGCCGCCGACATCTCGTCGCGCAACTTCCAGAACGCCTGGCGCTGGCTCAAATTCGCCGCCATCACCGCGTCATCGACGATGCCGTCTTCAAAACCCTTGGCGAGGATCGCCTCCAGCGTAGCGCGGGCGTCGTCGCGCGGCGACGATAATTCTATCAGCACATACCACGGATGCTTGTTTTCGAGGGGATCGCGGATGTCGATGCCGTGGCGGATCGAGAAATCGACCGCGATCTCGGAAAGCAGCTCGAAACTGGTCAGCGTGCCTGCGGCTTCGTTCTGCGCGATCGCCAATAGTTTCAGCGCCTGCGCGGGCGAGGTGAGGCCGACGAAGGCGGTTTCGACCGCGCGCGGCTTCGGAAACAGTTTTAGCGTCGCCGCCGTGATGATGCCGAGCGTCCCCTCGGCGCCGATGAAGAGGTTGCGCAGGTCGTAGCCGGTATTGTCCTTCTTCAGCTTGGACAACAGATTGACGATGCGGCCGTCGGCCAAGACCACTTCGAGCCCGAGCGCCATCTCCCGCGCCACGCCGTAAGCCAGCGCCGTGGTGCCGCCAGCATTGGTGGAGAGATTGCCGCCGATGGTGCAGCTTCCTTCAGCTCCCAGTGACAGCGGAAACAGCCGGTCGACCTCGCTGGCGCGCTGCTGCGCGACCTGCAGCACCACGCCGGCCTCGCAGGTCATGGTGTTGGAGGCGGTATCGACCTCGCGGATCTTGTCCATCCGCCGCATCGAGATCACGACCTCGCCATTGTGCGGGGTCTGCCCGCCGACAAGGCCGGTGTTGCCGCCCTGCGGCACCAGCGCGATTTTATGCTCGCTCGCGAGCTTGCAGATGGCAGCGACTTCCGCGGTCGAGCCCGGCCGCAACACCAGCGGCGAGCGGCCATGGAACAGGTCGCGCTCCTCGGTGACGTAGGGCGCGATATCGGCGGCATCGGTGAGGGCGTATTTGTCGCCGACGATCTTGCGAAATTTCGCGATCAATTCGGGCGAAAGCGGCGGCGCGAGAGGCTGGACGATGTTCATTGTTCTTTCCGGTCATTCCCTTTCCACGGCCGCGCGGCGCAGCCGGTCGTTGATGGCTTCGCCCAGTCCCTCATCGGGGATGGGCATCACGGCGATCACGCGCGCACCGCGCGCGTCGAGGGCGCGAAGATAGCCGAAAAGGTTGGCGGCGGCTTCAGCGAGATCGCGGTGCGGTGACAAATTCATGACCGCGGCAGCCTGCTCCGCGCCGGGGAGTGCGGCCTCGCCGAATGCGAGCAGCGCCTCGCCCGCCTCAACCTCGCTAACATTGAGCCGTACCTTCGTGCGCGGCGCATAATGCGAGGCCAGCATGCCCGGCGCCAAGGGCTGCCCGCTGTCGCTCTCGGCGTCGGCCGGTGGCCGCTTGAGCTTGCAGGCCAGCACGCGCTCGATTTCTTCGCGCGGCAGGCCGCCGGGCCGCAACAGCATCGGCGCCTCGAAACATCCGACGATCGTGGATTCGACGCCGACCTCGACCTGCCCGCCGTCGATGATCAGATCGATGCGGCCTTCGAGATCGCTGCGGACGTGGGCTGCAGTGGTCGGCGAGACGTGGCCCGACAGGTTCGCCGATGGCGCCACCACTGCGCCTTCGAAGGCGTGCAGGATGGCCCGCGCCACGGGGTGGGCGGGAACGCGGATCGCGACCGTCTCAAGACCAGCGGTTGCAAGCTCGGCGACCGGGCAATCGTTCGTCTTGGGCACCACCAGCGTCAACGGGCCCGGCCAAAACGCCTTGGCAAGCACGCTCGCTCGGGCATCGAAGCGCCCGATCCGCATTGCCGCGTCGAGATCGCCGACAGTGGCGATCAGCGGATTGAAGGCGGGCCGGCCCTTGGCCTGGTAAAGTCGGGCGATTGCAGCGGCGTTGGCGGCATCCGCCCCGAGCCCATAGACCGTCTCGGTCGGGAACGCGACCAAGCCGCCTTCTTTCAGGTACCGCGCGGCCAGGGCCGTTGCGGCCTCGGAAGCCGGCAGAATCTCGGTGGTCAGGCCCGTTTTCACTGGGATTTAAATCCTCAATTCGGCTTCTTGCGGTGTAGCGAACCCGAGGCTATAAGCCGCCTCTCAGTCGGAGTGTGGCTCAGCCCGGTAGAGCACTGCGTTCGGGACGCAGGGGTCGCAGGTTCGAATCCTATCCTGCCACTCCGACCATGAACCCTTCCCAGACATCACCAGTTGTCGTCCCCGCTTGTCACGAAGCCCTTGTATCGCAAGGGCTTCTTTCATTTTTGGCTCGCCTGGCCTCGCCTTAGCTCGCCTGTAGTTACCTACCGTTTTCACATCATTTTGCACCTTATCTGCCCTAGCAGGGGTCCCTACATCGAGGTTTGAATCCGAACTTAAAGAATCTGGTCCGGTGGGGCGGAGTGGCGAAGGTGACCCAAGATTCGAACCTCGACCCCTGCGTCCCGAGGCAGAAAGGAAGATGAAGTGCCCAAAGTCAATGCGAAACAGAAGGACTTCCATAGACGGACCGAGGCCGACATTCACGCGCTGCTGGCCGCCTATGACGATGACATCGCCTTTGGCGGTGGTCTGTATCTGAGAATGCAGGGCGGCGCGGCCCGCTGGTTTGCGGTCTATCGTCGGCGAAAGCAGGATGGCGGCAAGAAAGTGCGTCACCCGCTTGGGACCGTCGAAGAGCGGCAGGGCGAGCTGCACACCCTGCGCGCGGAAGCTGCGCAAATCTGCGAGAAGGCGAGGGCCGGCAACTATCCCGACGCACCAGACGGCAAAAAGGCCGTCTCGACCTTCGGCGAGCATGCCACCGCATTCATGGATCAATACGTGCCGACCCTGAAAAACAAGAGCCACCGGGACAAATGGCGCTCCTCCGTGACCAACCACTGCAAGTCGATCTGGAACAAGCCAATCGATCAGATTTACAAGGCCGACGTGATCGCTGTGCTCAAGCCGATCTGGAAAACGATCCCGGTGATGGCATCCGAAGTGCGTGCACGGATGGAAGCGATCCTGGATGATGCCGCCAACCACGATTTGCGCAACGGAGACAATCCGGCGCTCTGGACCAAGGCGCTGATGCACTCGCTCGGTGGGACGCCTCCCGCCTCGGGCGAGACTCGGGGCTCACACGCCGCGGTACCGTTCGACGAAATTCCGACGCTGATGGTCGAGCTTGCCGAGCGCAATTGCCAGACGGCGCGAGCATTGAGCGCGATCATCCTGTCCTGCCTGCGCAGTCAGGAGTTCGTGGAGATGCGCCGATGCGAACTCGATCTTGACGCCGAGCAGCCAAGTTGGACCGTTCCCTATCAGCGCTTCAAGGTCGATCCGCACAAGCAAGACTACGTGGTGCCGCTGGCGCCGCAGCTCGTTGCCATCCTCCGTGAGCAGATCGCAGAGTTGGATGAAATCTATGGGCCGGACAATGTCGACTACATCTGGCCCGGCTCGACCAGTGGCACGCGGGGCGACGGCGCAAAGCCGGTGATCTCCAGCAACACCATGCTCAAGTATCTGAAGGAAAGCATGGAGCGCGATGCGACCGTGCATGGCTTCCGCGCTTCGTTCGACACATGGGCCGACGACCAGTTCGCCGATGGAAGTGACGTCACTCCGAAATATCATCCGCATGCGGTCGAGTTTGTGCTCGCCCACGTCGCCCCCGGCGGCAAGACGAAGAAGTCCTATCGTCGCGCGATGATGTTCAAGGCGCGCGTCGCCATTATGCGCGATTGGGCAGATCACTGCCTGCCTCTAAAACCTGCCGCGACCAAGGACAACAACGCGGTGGCGGTCGCGGATCACCGCACAGCGTAAGAAGGAAAACCAATGACCACGACAAAAAGAGTAGAAACTACGAAGCTGTTTGAGGTGTCCGACGAAAAGGCGCGGCGCAAGTATGCATACGAGTACGCGCCTGAGCACTCTCGGATTTCGAGGCTGAGGCAAGGCAGACGGAAGCAAACGGCGAGAAGCCGCCGGACCTCGTGGCGGACTACATGCTGATCATTGCAGACCATGCCGACCATCCGATCGAGCGGGACAACAACGATCGTGGCTACGTGTGGCTCGGGGACGAAGCGGCGCGGAGCACCTGATCGCGTCATCGCGCCTCGGGCTGCTTTTCGGATGCACTTTTCAAGTTCGCCAGATAGCGCTCGATCTCGGCCCTAGGCACCAGGACCCGCGAGCCGTATTTCTTGGCAACCAGATCGCCGCGCTTGATGGCGCGATCAACCGTAGTGATCGACAATCCCAGCTCGCGCGCCGCTTCCTTGCGAGGTACCGCCAAAGGTGGCGCGGCAATCATCGTAGTTGCATTCGCGCGGCGGCTGATCATGGCAGCCGCTCCCGCTTCTTTTGTTCTTGCCGATTTACCGTGCGTCGCCGCACCCTGGCCTTGTGGCAAGCCTTGCAGATGCCCATTCGGGTCGGCTTGTAGCCGTCCCTGACCTGCAGATAGAAATCTGTCTCGGGCTTTTGCTGCCGGAAGCTTGGGCAAATTCTGACCGCTGTCATGATGTCTCCCGGCGTTGGTGCAATTCATTTTTGGTCCTCCGCTTTGCAAATGATCTCTTGGGCCAGCGGCTCTTGCGGCGCGGCTCGCCGAGATCCTTGGCGAGAAGGCGGGCCCGCAATTCCGCTTCCGCCGCCGTGACCCGCCTGATCTTCGCGACCTCGGGCAGATCCCGTTTCGCAGTCTTGCGCCGATGGGCGTGGACGAGGCGCGGCACGAGATTCCATGGCAGGCGGGGCCGTCGGCCTCGGCGCGGATTGGATAATGGTCCCACTGAAAGAGCGAAAGCCGGACGCGGTCATGGACCCGTCGGGAAAAGCAATCTTTGCGGCAACATCCAAACGAAGCAGTGCAGACGGGTCTATCGTCTCAGGAGTCGGCACGCCAACTCTTCTGTTCGACATTACGAACGGCCCCACTATCAACAGGTCGCGCCCGTCGCATCGCTCCAGCGAAGAATCGGTTGGCTTTGCTCAGAAACAGGCGACTCACTTTATCCTCGCCATACGTCCGACGTTAGAGATGAACCTGCGAGATCGAAGCTTGTCGTAGGTTTTCGCGCGCAAAGGATAGGCCGTTCTTAGTACGACGAACTCCTGAAAGAGCAGAAAGCGCCTTCTCCGCGTGGCGCGCCGCTTAGGTTTACTGGTCCATTTCCGGCGCAAAAGTCGCTTCGCCTGCCCGCCGCTAACTCCCGCGCGCCGTAGGGTGCGAATCGGACGGACCGGAAGCGCTGTTGGTAGCGCTCGTAGCCTGGCGTCCGCGCGCTCACTTGGCCACGTTGGGCAACTTTGGGTGCACCAGCGCCACTCAAACTCATAACCTGAAGGTCGCAAGTTCAAATCCTGTCCCCGCAACCAGACATCAAGCCCTTGAAAACAAGCCGTTTTCGAGGGCTTTTTGCTGCCCGAATTAGAGCCTGAAATGTCGTTCGTGGAAGCGTCGTGGAAGCGGCAGGAGGAAAGTCGCAGCGTAAAGCCGGCAGGGTTGGCTACGATGTAATGACTCAATTGTGATCGGGGGGCGTTTAGGCAGGGGCCGCTGCAGCACCTTTGCCTCGTCCCACGGTGCCCGCATCCAAACGTCTCGCTCTTCGTCGGTTGTTGGGGTCACCGGTATGGCCTCCGGATGGATCGGCTCGACGATCGCGTCCGGCGCCGTCGTGAGGCATCGGCGTGGTGTTCGCCGCTATCGGCGGACCTTTGCTCACGTTGTGTTTCGTCAGATTTCACGCCTCGCAGGCGTGGCCCTTTTTCTCCCAGCGCAACTTCGTGCGGTCCGCGTTAACGTCGCCCTTAACAAACCCAAAATGTTCGAAGCGCTCAACCATCGAACTGGTGTTATTAGAACGGACGTCCGTGATTATTGGCGCGCCGCCTTCTTTCAACTTCGATATGAGGGAGGAGGAGACGCGCTGATTCCGCGCTGTTTTGCAAACGCCCAGATAGACTAGCGATAGCGTATTAGCGTCCATTGCGGCGAGCGCGTATCCGACGATTTTGTCGTCGGCATCGATCGCAACCCACGAATCGCCCGTTGCTACCAATTCTTTGATGATTCCCTCGGTTTGGGGGCGGACAGCGGTTGGAACTTCAGGAGCTACCTCCGCGAAAATGTTGAGAATGGCGGGTTCATCGCCGGGAACAGCAACTCGATAGGTTTTCACGTGGGTTTCTGCTGCCATTTTTCTATCTTCCCGGGGCGCGGCGACATTCGATGTCGTCGACCTTGAATTGTAGGATCGGCATGAGTTCGGTCGCAACCTCGAGTATCATCGCTCTCAAGGCTGAAACAGGGGTTCGATTCCCCTAGGGAGCGCCAGCGGGGGAGCCATCATGTTGGTTTCCCTTTCTTTTTCGAAAGTTTGGGGAGTTTTGCGGAGTGGGTTTGGGGAGATTTGTTCTCCCGATGTTCGTTTAGCTTCACCACCGCACGGTTGCCGCCGCGTCGACGATCGGCCTCGCGCGTGTACCGCTCGGCCTCAGTCAGCGTCGTGTGACCGAGCGCCGCCATGATGTCGTGAGCGGTCGCGCCGGCATCCGCGAGCAACCGCCCGAGCGTCTTGCGCAAGCCGTGCGGTTGGCAGTTGAGCGGCAGGCCGGCGGCGCGGATCGCGTCGCGCATGAACCCGCTGAAGCCGTCGACCGTGAAGGGCTTGCCGTAGGCCGTGGTGATGACGCAGACGTGGTTGCGCGGCGTGGCCGCCAGCGCCTTCTGCAGGTCCTCACTCACGGCCATGTCGACGGCGACGCCGGTCTTGTGTCGCTTGTAGCAGGCGCCGTCGTCGACCTGATTCCATGTCAGGAGATGGGTGTCGACGCGAGCGGTACCCATGTTGAGCATCAAGGCATAGGCGGTGCGATGCTTGGTGCCGATCGGCCAGCGCCGCTCATAGGCCGCAAGCTCGGCATCGGTCCAGGCTCTGATCTCCTTGCCCTTCGGCCTCTTGATGCCTGCTGACGGATCGCTCTTCAGCCATGGCGGATTCAGGCCCATGGCGTACTTGATCAGGATGCGAAGCTTCTTCAGCGTGTCGAGCCCGGCGCCCGGCCGATCGGCCAGGGGATCGAGAATGAAAGTCTGAATCCGTTCCCTGGTCAGGCCCGCAACGGCACGATGGCCATGCTCAACGCGGATGGCCTCGAGACGCGACATGTAGCCGGCCTTCGAGATCTCGCCGAGCGCCTTGAATGCACCGCTTGTGATGTAGCTCGCGATCAGCGCGCCAATTGAGTTAGCCGGATCCTGCTTGGGCTTGGTGGCCGTCGCCACCGCCATCGCCGCGGTGTAGGCATCTCTGAACTCTTGCGACGTCGGATCTTCAGGAAGCCGAATGCGCGGCCCCTTGCCGAGCCGGAACGACAGGTACGTGTGCCCCTTGACGAGGTTGCGTTCGACGTTCGGCGGCAGCTTGCGTGGCATCAGGTCCACCCCTCATCACTGGTGGCGATCTCGCCATCATGGGGCAACGCATCGGCGGCCGCGTCAAGCTCGCGGACGTCCCAGGCGCGGCGCTTGTCACCAAGGACCCGGGGCCGCGGCATCAGCTTGCGGTCGACCATGTCGTCAAAAGTGTGGGGCGATAAGGACACATAGGCGGCAGCCGCCTCCCGCCCGATCAGGCGGGGTGCGAGCGTTGGCGGCAGAGCGGTTTGACGGGCCATTAGCCGGCCGTCTCAGCCAGAACGGAGAGCGCAGCGGCCCGTCGAATTCTCTGAATCCATGCGGGCGCGGATCGAGCGGATGATCTCGGAGTTTTGGCTGGCGCCGTTTCGCGCAGCCTCTTGCTTGAGCCATCCCTTCACGTCCGGAGGGAGGCGAACTTGCATTTCTGCGACGTCAGATCGTTTTGCCATCAGACAATACTCAACTCGGCTGGGGTTCTGGACTAGTACCACCGTGCGACGATACGTTCAAGGCGAATAGTCGCACCGTGCGACGGGTGGCAGAGATGGCAAAAAAAACGACCGTAAAGCGCCCCGGACGAGATTCCGACCAGTTCATGGTTCGCTTTCCAGACGGAATGCGGGCTGCCTTGGCCGAACTGGCTGCGCGCAACGGCCGGTCGATGAATGCTGAGATCATTCACGCGCTGGCGATCTACTTTGCGGGGGAAGGCATGACGACGGACGAGCGCCTGAAGAGCCTCGTTCGCGCCAGGCTGGGAAGCGCTCTCGTCGAGCTGGTCAATGAGGTGGTGCACAAGCAGGTCGAGCAGTTTCGCAAAACTCGATCAGAATGACGCACGCCGCGGGGGGCTTCCGGGCGCCCGCCTATGCGCCTGTGGCGCGGCGGCCACCCAACTAACTCGTGGTGAAAAAATCGACGGGCGCCATGCCGCCGGCCGATTTCCATAGCCCCAAAAGCAAACCCGCCGGCGACACCGGCGGGATCCCTTCGCGACTCTTGATCTATTTGCTCAGATTACAAGCGTAGCCATTCGACGGCACCTTTTGTGAACTGCTTCACCTACGCCGAGCGAGGGTTGATCTACCAAGCGCCGGTGTGCAACGGGCATTGGAGGTCGCAGAATGGATGCCATTTTGAATTTTCTTTCCCGCGCAACAGGACGTAATGTCGACTACGAAACGGTCCAAACCAACATCATCGCTTGCGGAATCGGATTGCTCCTTTTGTTACTCTTCCTTCTTCTTGGCTGAAGCGGTCAAGTTCAGCGCGCTGATGTAAGTTTCGACGAGCAACGCATGCGACAAAGCGGGGACTCCACATGGCGGCGCCCCGTCTTGTGTCACCGTTGCACCGCCGCCGCAAGTCTCAGGGCCTCGCCCATGCGCCTCTGATCCGGCGGCCACCACACCACCGCCATGGTGAAAATAATCAACCCGCGCCGCCTCGCCGACGAATACGACGCGGCGCAGGGAGCGGGGCGAGATCAGAACGCAGCGCGATAACCAAGCTTTTTCCGGAGTGGAAAAGCTAGCGGCTCGGAGGTTGTTCCGCCGAAAGAGTTGCACGAGGCCCGCATCATCCGCGACGCCGAGAATGCCGACCCCGGCATCGTGCGTTCGGACGCTCGATGAAGGGCCTCGGCCTTGTTCGCCCGTCGCAAATGAAAAACCCGCCGGCGTGAACCGGCGGGCCCTAGGTCGGCGATTGGCGCGGCATCAGAGGTGACGCGTCACCTTGTGGACCACGCGCCCGATGATCCTGACGGGATCGATAAGGTCAAGTTCGAACGGCTTGTAGCGCGGGTTGGCGTAGCTGCAACGGAGGCGACGGCTGTGTGAGCCGCGGATCAACTCCACCTGTAGGATCTGAAGGGTAGTCCCGTTCTCGTCGATGAATGCGAAAACGCCGGGCCGGCTGATGTCGGTATCGTCCGGGTTGATGACCGCGAAATCCCCGCTCCGGAAAACGTCCGCCATCGAGTCGCCGACGATCGGCACCGTGGCCATGCCGACCAGGTCGGCGATCACGGCCCGGCAGTCCGGGAGTGCTGGTGCTTTCTTGGTCATAGCGTCGGCATCCCGGGCCACGGCGCCGGCACGATCTGGAAGCCAGCGTCGGCAAGTCTCTGGATGATCAGCCGGGCTGCCGCCCGCGCGTCAAGGATTTCGTGGTCAAAATCGCCGCCGCCGAGCAGGTCGATCAAAACGTCAAGCGGTGTTAGGCTAGGTCCAGCCTTGGGCATGGCTCTCTCCATGGTCAGGGTCAGGCCCGTCGGGGTGTTGGTAGCACCTACGGCGGGCCGCTTGATGTTCAAGCCTGAATAGCGTATTGCTTAAATATGAAAAATGCAATGCGAAAAAAGGTAGGCGGAAAGCGGCCGGGCGCCGGTCGTCCAGCGACGGGGACAGACCCTTCGCGCACGTTTCGCCTTTCCGACGAATTCATCGCCGCCCTTGATGCGTGGTGCGCTCGCCAGGACGATGCGCCCACTCGCTCCGACGCCATCCGCCGCCTGGTCGAGCTCGGGCTGAAGCCAGCGCAGCTGATCAAGCCGAGCGAAACGCAAAAAATTGCGGCGGATCGGCCTCAGCAAAAGAAATATGACGTCCCGCCCGGCTGGGGCCATGACGAGCTCAGCAAATTCTGGGACGCGGCTCGCCATAATCAGCTCGGAACATTCGTACATAAAAACCCGGCGTATGCTCGCCTTGCTGCGATCGACGAATTGTTTTGCGTCGTCAGCAGAGATTGGCTGAAATCCTTCGGACGAAATCGCTGCGCTGCTTCTCCTTCGCACACACTCCGCGTTTCGAGTGGCTGCCGGTTTGGCGTGCGCGGGTCAGGTAACGGAAGCATACGTTTTAAATCGGTCTGTGCTCGAGAATGCAGCCTACGCGCTGCACCTCAATCGAAACAAGGAATTGAGGAAAGTTTGGCTCGATCGGCACGTCGATTTGGTGTCGCTCGAAGCCAGTTCCAACGCGCTTTCTTATCGCAAGGTTCAGAAGACCGTTACCGCTGTCAATCGCCAGGCCGGGGAGCGTTTTAAAAAGTTCTACCAGCAGACGATTGATTTTGGCGGCCACCCCAACGAGCGGTCGGTGACCGGGAGCATGAAGATGCAAGGGCAGGCTGGCCGTCAGAATCATGCTTGCCATCATGCAACACGGCGACGGACTGCAGCTCGATGCGATCCTCAAGGCGACCGCACAGTGCGGACTATGCTCGCTCGAGATATTGCAGGGGGTTTTCAATCCTCGCTTCGAGCTGCTCGGAATCAATGCTGCAATGCTCGAACTCCGTCGCGGTCTGTGAGCCGGCGGCGGATGATGTTCGCCGATGGGCACGTCCGCCGGCTCGTCGAAATTGGGCTGAAGGCGAAAAAATGATCGAGCCAATCAGAGCACGCGACCGAGATCCAGCATGCGGTGCGGCCAAAATGGTGTACAAAACTACATGATGACGACGGAAGACGGTTCGATAAAGGCTCACTGTAACGGTTGCGGGCCGCACCGGACACACAAGATCCTTTCCAGGGTTGAGCGTCGCTGGGACGATGATGCCATCGACGGAACCGACCGATATTACCTGTTGGAGTGCGCCGGTTGCGAGCGCATCACTCTCCGCCACGATTCCTGGAACTCCTACGAGACAGATGAACAAGGCCACGCGATCGTCAGCGTTGTCTATTATCCCCCGGCGATCTCTAGAAAGGAGCCGGAGTGGCTAGACTCCGCAGACGGACCGTTCTTTCTGGAGTTCGACAGCACCATCCGTAAGTTCCTCAAGGAAATCTACTCGGCACTTCACAACGATTCTCGTGCCCTTGCCGCGATGGGCATACGTGCGCTGATCGAGCACATCATGATCGAGCAGATCGGCGACAGCGGCGGGATTGGCAGCAACGTAGATCGGTTTGTTGCAGAGGGATACATCGCGCCAAAATCGGAGGCGCTATTTCGCGAGCACCTCATCGAATCCGGCCATGCGGCGATGCACCGGGCCTACTTCCCAAAACCGTCTGACATCAGCGCTTTGCTCGACATTACTGAGAGCCTGATCGAGACGGTCTACGTTCATCCTCACCAAACCAAATTGCAAAAGATCCCGCCGCGCAAGCCGAAAGCTAAGCCGCAGTAGCAAGGATGATTGTTGCCCCGTGATAATCGAGCTTATCGATCCCGATGCAGGCGCGCACCGTCGAGTGCCGCGAGACCATCACACCCGCTTCGCAGCATCACGAGGAACCCGTCAACATGGATGAGGCGATTAAGACATTGCGCGATCGGGCACTGATTGCTGCGTTCGACACTGTCCTTGATGAGTTGGATCAGATCGACGAAATGCCCGGCCGCTCTACAACGGAGCGGCTGATGTTCAAGGCTCTGACCTTAGTCGCAAAAGTTGCGCAACGAGAGCATACGTCGGTGGATTTCCTGGAGCCGAACTCACATCCTCCCGAGGAGCCATCCACGCGGCTCTATGTGAGCCCGCAGATCCATAGCCAACACGGAGAGTTTGATTTCGCTGTTTACGCCTACGATCATAGGCCGCGCTATCTGCCGAAACCTGGTTGGCGACGTCTCGTCGTCGAGGCAGACATCGGACCGAATACGCCCTTGTCTGCCGAGGTGTCCCGGGCTGACGCCGCAGACACTCGAATGGTCTTCACACACCGGCCAAATTGAGGCTGATGCCTGGTTGGTCGCATCCCGAATTTTCGATTGGGCGTCTTGGAGCTTTGGCTAACCCTTCCCCTTCAGCATCAGCCAGCCCCCCCCTCAAAAATGGCCAGCTAAGTTTGTACCAAGAAGGTGGCGCGAGGACTTAATGACGACATCTGCGGAGACGACGAAGGCTGAGATAGTTCGCTTCCTCGAGGGAAGCGAGCCCGGAGTGCTCTGCATCACAGGTGAGTGGGGCGTTGGAAAGACTTTTCTCTGGCGGCAGGTTCTCGACAATCTGCGCAAGATGAACGAACTAAGTTTCACCAGGTATTCCTATGTCTCACTCTTCGGATTGAACTCACTCGACGACGTCAAGTCGGCCTTGTTCGAAAATATGGAGTGGCTTGATCAGGACGCGACCAGCTTCACTCAACGCGGTAAGGCCGGTGCGAAAGCGTTGGCCGCCCGGGCCAAGAAACTATCCGAACTAGCTGGAGCGCTGCCGTGGGTCGGACAGGCGTTTGCGAAAGCGCGATCACTCTACTTCTCACTCATACAAGACCAAGTTGTTTGCATCGACGACCTTGAGCGGCGCTCGAAAAACCTCGATCTCAAAGACGTGCTGGGCTTGATCTCATTTCTCCGTGAGCAGCGCGGTTGTAAGGTCGCTCTAATCCTTAACGCGGAGAAGCTTGGTGACCACAGGGACGATTTCGACACCTTGTTGGAGAAGGTCATTGAGGAAAAGGTCATCCTTGCGCCGACAGCGACTGAGTCAGCGACAATCGCCCTCGAAGGAAAGAACGATTCGCTCACATCCAAGCTTAAGGTCCATTCCGAAACACTCGGCATCCGCAACATCCGCGTCATCAAGCAGATCGAGCGGCTCGTTCGACGCGTCGATGAGCTCCTGATCAAATTTACCCAACCCGTCCGCGATCAGGCGACCCATTCGATCACGCTCTTTGGCTGGTCAAAGTACGACAAAGAAAACTCGATTAAGATGGATTTTCTTAAGGTGAACTCGCTGGAGCGATATCTGGTCCAGCGCCATCAAAATGCGCCGCAGCCACCGGAAGAGGCCGCGTGGGAGAGCCTCTTGGAAAAATATAAATTTAGGCGCTCCGACGACTTTGACCTGGCCTTGATGAAATACGTCGACACAATGATCCTGGATATTGAGGAGATTCAGGGCGAGGCCCGAAAGCTGCAAGAGCAGCAGCGGATCAGTGAGCTTCATGGCACCTTCGAGGCTGCGTGGCGCGCGTTCCATGACAGCTTCGATGACGATGAGGACAAGGTTGTGCGGGAGATGGTTGACGGCGCTAAAAAGAGCTTCGAGGTCGTTTCACTTCCGAACCTGAGCGAGATGGTGTTGCTTCTGAAAGGCCTTGGTCGGAATGCCGAGGCGAGCGACGTCCTGAAATTCTTTGCCGACAATCAGAACAATCCTAACTATTGGACCTTAGACGACCCCTTTGCGCGGGGCCCATTTGCTCCTGACGTTAGCGCGACTATTGAGCAAAAGAGGCCCCCTGAGCCTCAGGAATTTGATCTTGCGGCGGCGCTGATAAAAGCAGGAACGGACTACGACTCCGAGACCATCAGACGGCTCGCTGGAGTGCCTGTGGTGAGATATCGCGACTTGATCATGGGCTCGCGCGGTGACCAGTTACGTTCAATTGTCTTGTCCGCCTTGGAATTTAGACGCATTTCGAACGCGAGTGATGACATGCGTCAAGTCATCGGATTGATGGAAGAAGCGCTCAAAATGGTCGGGCGCGGGTCGCGGTTGAACGCACTGCGGGTGAAGAAGTATGGCGTGTCGGTTGATGGTTAGCGTCGCTCCAAAATTTAGGGCCGGTTGCAATGACGCCTTCTGGCACCAAACGGACCTCCAGCGAACTCCGCTATTCGGTCGCTAACGGTTGGAAAGCGGACGTCGCTCGGCTGCCGATCTGTTCGCAAAATTACATCCTCCGCCGCGCAAGCACGGCGAGCAGCTCGGCGCCGCGGATCTCGATCGCGCTCAGGTCCGCGTAATAATCGTGCGTCGATTGCCTGCGCACCGGATCGACCGCGATCAACCCCACAACCTGACGCGCCTGGCGCTCGAGCTCCACGAGCGCACCAGCCAGCGTGAGCGGCGCGGGCTCGGCGGCAAGCGGTGTGTCGATCTCCTCGATCGAATTTACCAAAGAAGGTTTCTTCATTTGTCATTTTCCGTTTCGGTTCGGGAGAAGAGACCCGCGCCGGGCGCCACAAGGAAAACGCCCGGCGCGGAGTGTAGGCCGCTTCGACGGTTGACTAGGCCGTCCGCGGCCGCCGATCGACATCGGGCCCGAAGATACCGGCGCCGACCGCACGAGAACGACCGGTGCCCGGCGCGCGGCCGCGGCGCCTTGGGCTGTCGGTCGTCCGCGTCTCGCTTACTTCAGCAAGCCTTGCCTGCTCAAATCGGCCTTGATCATTATGCGATCGCTTACTTTCACGTCGAATTTCTTAAACGCCTGGTCGAGCGTGTAGACGTCGAGCGTGAAGCCGAGCGAGCCGAGCGGCGCCGTTCCCGAAGCCGCGAGCGCCACGATCTCCGACGGGATTGCAAACCCCAAGTGATCGAGTGTTTTCAGGATGCCCTGGCGGCCCGTTCGGATCGGAAGCGCCGGTTTTTGCGGTGTTGAGGATTCGATCCAATTGCTTTCTTGATAGGACATTTTTCATTTTCCTTTCGGTGAGGTCGTCGCGGAAGCCGCGAGCGATGCAGTGGGTTGTTTGCCCTTGCAGGTTTGGGCTGTGAACGACGCCTTCCGATTGCAGTTGCCGACGATGGGCTGACCGCTGATCTTTGGCTCGCATCGTGCCCGGTGTAGGACGGGTGGTTAGTCAAACCGCCATGCCGATGTCACCCGGCTGTGACGGCGAAAGTTCGCTACTGGCGAAGCCGGATAGTCTTGTCGTCGCCGCTTGCGTAAACCGGGTAATCGTGATCACGCCAGATGCTCGGCACCTTGCCGTTCGCCGCCTCGGCGCGCATTGAGCTCGCCATGCGGCGGAGAACGTGGACGTGGCCGTTGCTCGGATGCGTGCCGACGCCGGAGGCTTCCATCGAAGCGGCGCAGGCCTCAAGCGCCGCGGCGTGCGGCTCGACCATCTCGCGGGTCACGGCGTTGGCTTGCACGATGGCGCCAAGCATTCGGGGGATAATTTTGGTCATTGATGCGGTCCTTTTCGGTTTGTGCTTCGGTTCGGTTACAACAATTCGGCCAGCAGAGCGTTCAGCGCCGTCAGTTGGGCCGCGGCTCAGCTCCGATCGTTCCGATGCCTAAATGGAAGTGATGTGTTTGGCGTGCCCGGCGGCCTCGGCGTTCGGTCTTCGTAGTCACGGCGCGGCACTTGGCCGCCCTGGGGCCGGCCGTTGTCGATTGGCGCCGCGCCAGATCGCGAACTCTCGGAAAGCCCATCGCGCCTGCTCGCGGGTGGGTGGTTGTTTGAAATTCGTGCTCATGTCCGTCGGTCTCCTTCGTCCCATTGGGTTAATCGCGCCGCCTTCGCAGCATATTCTCGACGATCGCGCGGCCGGGATTGTCGGACTGCATCGGGTTGCTGGCCGGCGCATCGGAGTGGCCATAGTGTCCACGCATCGCTTCAGCCATCTCGGCCGAGTTGCTCGGGTCGAGCATCACCTCATCGTGGGGATAAGTATCGTCCAGCCAGCGGCTCTCCCGCTTGAACCGCCGCGCGCCGCGCCGCATCAGGGTCGCCGCTAGGTTCCTGTCAAACAACCTTGCAGGGTTGGTCCGCGGCACACTCGAACTTGCGGCAGAGCCTGCAAAGAGGCGCCTCAGAAAATCTAGCACTCGTCCATCTCCTCATCGCCGAGATACGTCGTCGCCCCGTCGGCATCGACGCATCTAAAGCCATTCTCGATCGAGCCGAAGAACATCACGCTCCGTTTTGCCGGCGTTTCCGCCAGAACCATCGCGAGAGCCGCGGCGTTCGCGCAATCATCGTGCCCGCCGACAGGATGATTTACTCGGTCCCTGCCAACGCTGCTCGTCTTGCGCTCGAGCGTTGCGAATTGGTTAATTAAGCGCTTGCTATCCAATATGCGTGCGCGCCCGGATGTGAACAACGGCAAGCAGTCCGAATAGATCGCGCTGCGATCGCGCTCGGAGTGCTCGTATCGGATGCCGACTTTCGCGAAGCCCTCTACACACCAAAGTGCCGAGTAGCGATCGCCTACGCAGGAATCCAACCCGTAGCTTTTGAGCATCCCCGCCACTTGTTCAACCGCCGCGGTCGGCGAATACTTCGGCCGAATTTCAAGAAGATTGTCCAGCGCTACATCGCCGTTGACTTCGACATGGGCAACGGCTGCGGCGAAGCTATCCTGACCGCTTCCGCCGGCTGGATCACACGCCCCAAAATATTGAATGCCGCGCATCGGCGGCCTCACGATGATGCCCTGATCAACCGCGGCCTCGATCACTTCGGCGGAAAGCCAATTGCCAACATCGTCGCGAAACAGGCCCATCCATTCCGCAGATGCCGCCGCCGGATCCTCGGCAAGCGCCGCATCGATGACGCTCTGATCAATCAGCGGGTTCAAAGTTCGCGTTGCGCTGCGGATGAAAAGGACGTTGTCACTGTCCTTGCCGTAATCGCCCTTGAACTTCGAATAGAGAATGCCGCCCTTCTTGTAAGGGCTCGAGATCGCGACCAGCATCGAGCCAGGCAATGTCGCCAGGCCGGGGAGCAACGCGCGATAGATTTCCAGATCGGGGCTCGCGGAGTTCTCGCTTTGGAAAAAAGCGATCTCGTCCAGCACGACTAACGCGATCGCCCTGCCGCGGACAGCACGATAACTGGCAGTGCCGATCTCGACGTCGCAGCCGTTGGAAAGTTCGAAGCCGTTCGCAGTCTCGCGCGTCACCAGTGCGCGCAACATCGGCGTCGTGGTGAACAGCGACCGGCAATAGTTGAGGCAGATCGTCGCTTGCGATCGATCGGTCGCGAGACAAAGGATCAGTGCCCGTTCGCCTGGTCGCAAGAGATGCGCCTGGTCGAAAGTGGCAGCGGCAAAAGCGGCGCATAGAGAGGCAACCGAGTCTTTGCCGCTTCGCCGGCCGGCGGCAACCCACAATTCCTTCACGCGTTGCTTCGGCGGTTCGCGATCGGCAACGGTCCGCAAGAACTCCCGGTCCTGATCGGACATCGGCAAGTTGTAGGCGCCTCGGAGAACCGCTTTCCAACCATCCCAGCTCGCGCCCGAATACCAGCGCTCAAAAAGCTGCGGCTTCTCCATGGCGTTGACGATGTTGAACGTCGGGGCCGCCTGGGCTTGTCGGCGGATGGCCATGGGCTATCCCTCCGCCCCGTCAGATGCGGCGTGTCCGGCCAGGAAGTCTTGCCACGTCTGCGCCGGTGGCGCGGCAGCATTCGCCGCCGGCAGGTTGAGCGATCGAATGACGCGCGAAACCGCGCCTTCAAGCCGCACAAGCTCGCCAACGTCGATCGCCTCGCCCTGCAATGCCCGCTTCCGCATCCGTTCGGCCATCTGCGTCATGTCGACGGCGCGCTGAACTTCCGCCATCAAGATCGGCCCCACGCGACCAGGCCCGCCCAATGCCTGCACATAGCTGTCGAGAAGCTCCCTCCGGCGCGCAACCAACTTCTTGCGCTGCCGCCAATTGAACGGCCGACGGCCACCATCCTTCGCTGATGCCGCCGTCTCGTCGAGTTGCCCGCTGTTAGCAGCCTGTTGCATAGTTCCCGCGACTCATCAGTTGCGTAGCGTTGTAAGATCGTTGCACGCATAGCAGAGAAGCGCGCGCGAAGGGTTAACGCAACATTGCGCCGCGCGTCGTCCACTCGACAGAAAACCTGTTATCGAAGGACGATGACGAGAAGGGTATGGATACTATCAGCACCCCTGGCGCCTTGCTTGCGCGCTGGCTGCGGCGGCCGCTGATGCGCGTTCATCGCGAGGGGTGGAAAAGGGTAGCGGCCGATGCCGGCGGCGCGCTGGAGCGCCCGCGCTGGCTCGGCAATGTAGCGATCAGCTAAGCCGCGAGATCATGCTGACGTCGACGGCATAGCTCTTGGCGATCTCGGCGAGCGTCTCGCCCGCGGCGCGGCGCCGCATCGCCTCTTGGCGCTGGAAGTCTGACAGCTTCGGCTTGCGCCCAAACTTCTTGCCTGCGGCCATGGCGCGCTTCCGGCCGTCGCCAGTGCGTTCCTTGATCAGATCGCGCTCAAACTCCGCGATCGCGGCAAGCAGCGTCGAGAGCAAGCGGCCCTGCGACGACGACGTGTCCCAGAGCGGATCCCCGAGCGACCGGAACGACGCGCCGGCCTTGCTGATACGCTCGATCAGGTCGAGCAATTCCCGCGTCGAGCGGCCAAGCCGATCCAGTTTCGTCACCTGGACGATATCGCCCGGCTGCAGGGCGGCCATCAGCTTCGCCAGCTGCGGCCGATCGGCCCGGGCGCCGCTGATCTTCTCGCGGTAGATCGTCTCGGCGCCGGCGGCCTTCAGGGCCTCGAGCTGGCCGGTGAGGTGCTGGTCCTGCGTCGATACTCGCGCGTATCCGTAAATGGTCATTTGCCCTACCACCATTTGAACTTGTCGCGGATGAGTTTGTCAGCGTCTGCCTGACAGCGGAGAACGCGGTCGTATTCGGTTGCCTCGTTGTAGCGCCTGAAGCAGCCAAAGTGCGCCGAGGACGTTTCGCTGGAAAACCTTATCGCGTCCTCAGTGCCCATTGCCCACTCGTACCCCTGCCCCCGACAGAACAACACGATTGCTACCAGCGCCAAGACCACGAGCGCTCCCCTCTTGAACAGCCTCTTCATCACTTCCCCTGTTTCACAAATGATATTCGCAAACTCTAACCCATTGATTTTCCACGTCCAGCGTTTGCCGCGCACCGCGCGCAAGCCGATGCGCTCGAGATCGAAGCCAGCGCCAAGCGCTGCCTCGGCCGACGAAAGAACGTGGAACGCGGGCCCCGCGGAGGC